>NZ_JAAXCU010000001.1 GCF_012911845.1 Bacillus sp. RO2
TTGTTATGTTTATGTTGTGGTCTTGGGATTTGTGTTGAGGATGTTTGGTTTTGATTTTGATTTGTGTATTTTTTATAAGTGCATGTTAAGAGTGTGATTTGGTTTGTTCTTTTGGAAAAGATTTTGGGTAACTGGGTTTTGTTGACGGAAGTATTTGTCTCGTATGAGGACAATGTTTCCCATTTTCCCTTTGTGGAGGGAGTCATTCTCTTCGTATGAGGACAATGTTTCCTACTTTCCCTTATCTGAAGGAGTCATTCGTCTCGTATGAGGACAATGTTTCCCACTTTCCCTTGGTGGAGGGAGTCATTCACTTCGTATGAGGACAATGTTTTCCACTTTCCCTTGGTGGAGGGAGTCATTCACTTCGTATGAGGACAATGTTTCCTACGTATCATCGACCGAGGGAATCATTCAACATTAATGTACCTGATCCGTTTATTCTCTGTTTATCCTTAACATAATTAGCCGACTTTCCATGTCCAATTAATGAAAAGTTAATGTGTAAAACCCTTTGAATTACTTTCTTAGAGACCATTTCCCCAATCCAATCATGAATGATCTTTGTAGTGATCTTCATCTGTGGAAACAAACTACAACACTCATTTATAGCCCTTACCAAAGCTATATCCAAATCTTCCTTACTGCCGCACATTTTACATTCAATCGTTCTATATTTATGGCGAACCCCCATCCCCCCACACCCAACACAAACAATCCCCTTCCGCAGCTCCTCATACCTGTACTCAGGCAGTCTTTCATATGGTGACTTCTCAATATGCAGTTCACACAGCTTCTCTGCCAAACGAGAGTGACGAGTATTTAACCTTGCAGATCCAGAAGATTGCTTCAATAATTTAGTAGAAAACCGATTCAATTGGGAACAAAATACTATTGGTAATTTAGGTGGGCAATTATATAGATTATACTCGGGGTTAATAAATATGAGGTTTGATTCTATGGGGAGTTGATATCCGAGGCTTCTGAGGAGTTGTCTTAACGCGGTTTCGCATCGTTGCATTTGTAATAAGGGATCTTTTATTTCTTTACTGCCGGAATACCACCTGTCTTTCTCAAATAAGAAATCACCCTCAAAATTCTTCACTTCAAACAAGTACACCCTATCCCCTCCAATCACAAGGGAGTCAATTTGAAACAAACTGCCTGCGTACTCCAGTAGCAGATCATTCACCACCATCCACTCGCCTTCCAAGCCAGAAAACCATTTATCAAAAAGCATCTCCCCCTGATAACCTTTTTCGAGATTCCAATATCGGCTATCATCCACGAGACCTTCTCGTGCCTTTATCATTCTTAATAATTTCAGCTCCTCTGACTCCATACGCTCCTTCATCATAAAACTCATCCACAACACTCCTTACAAAAATTATAAAAAGCAGGCAAACCTAATTACCTACTTTTCATCTAAAACCCAATACTCGCTCGTTCCACCATGAACCTGTAGAAACATCTCGCTGATTGCCGCAAGCATCTCCTCACATTCAGCATTTTCCATAGAAGGCTTAAAATACACAACATGCATCGCAGAAGTGCTCTCCTCAGAAACCGCTGTCCTGCGGCTATCGACAAAAGGACTTCCAAAAGGACCTACCTCATCACGAGTGTGAAGCATCTTAGCTAATTTAATTTCTCGTCCATTTAACCCTTCATAACTTGCCGTCTCATCTCCAACCGCAACCGTTACATCACCAACAATCTTCTCAGCATCATAGATTCCAAAGGGGATTTCATATTTCATTGAAAAAAAGTTGTTCAAATCCACAGCAGAATTGAATGGCTCAAGGAATTGACCTTTTTTTATTCTACGGTATAACGCCTCCACGGATGGGCGATACCTAGATGGATCTATCCCTGTTTCCTTGAATACAGAGCGCCACTCTGCCACTCCCGGAATATCTTTCATATCCTTATCTTCTAAATCCAAGTGAAGCGATTCCTGGAAAAGACGAATTCTTCCTTTTAACATCTGAGGTGACGAACTAACACTAATATCGTTATACATAATGATACCGTATTTCTTAAGAGTTACACTTTCATCAATCAATACTTTCATCTAGCCCATCCTTCCTTTCATTATTATGGTAATTGTATCATATAACTTGTTCCATACTACCTCTTGCTTTTAAATATGTTAAAATATAGGTTGGTTAAAATACATTAAAGGAGGTGTTCACATTGAATGAGGAAAACATAAAACTAAAAGAAGAAATCATTGCCTATAGTAAAGAGATTGGCATTGATAAGATTGGATTTGCAAGTGCCGGAGTCTTCACTGGTCTAAAAGAAAGACTAATCACTCACCAGGAACTTAACTATCAATCTGGGTTTGAAGAACCTGATATTGAGAAACGTACAAACCCGGAACTACTAGTTCCCAAGGCTAAAAGCATTATTGCCATTGCTCTTGCATATCCCTCCAAAATGAAAGACGCACCAAGAAGCACCCGTGAAGAGCGACGAGGGATATTTTGCCGTGCATCCTGGGGAGTCGACTACCATGATATCTTAAGAGAGAAACTCAGATTGTTAGAAGCGTTCATAAAAGAAAAGCGTCCAGACGCTCTAACGAAATCTATGGTAGATACCGGTGAGCTAAGTGACCGGGCTGTTGCAGAACGTGCAGGTATCGGTTGGAGTGGAAAGAACTGTGCCATTATAACGCCTGAGTTTGGTTCTTATGTGTATTTAGGGGAAATGATTACTACATTACCCTTTGAACCAGATACACCTCTTGAAGACAACTGTGGGACCTGTAATAAATGCGTGGAAGTCTGTCCTACAGGTGCACTCGTTCAAGGTGGACAACTCGATTCTAATAAATGCATTGCCTTCCTGACACAAACAAAAGGCTTCCTTGCAGAAGAATATCGCACCAAATTAGGTAACAGACTCTACGGCTGTGATACTTGCCAGACAGTGTGCCCTGAAAATAAAGGAAAAGATTTTCACCTTCATCCTGAAATGGAGCCCGATCCTGAAATCGTAAAACCGAAGCTAAAACCTCTATTGACCATCTCCAACAGAGAATTCAAAGAGAACTTTGGTAAAATCTCTGGATCATGGCGTGGGAAAAAGCCTATACAACGAAATGCCATTATCGCGCTCGCTCATTACAAAGATACTTCGGCTATACCTGATCTCCAAAGTCTTTTAAAAAATGACCCTCGTCCAGTAATAAGAGGAACGGCAGCCTGGGCATTAGGAAAAATAGGGGACAAGCAAGCATTAGAAACACTTCACCATTATCAAACAACAGAAAAAGATCCTGAAGTGTTAAAAGAACTTGAAAAAGGAATTAGCATGCTTTCTGAGTAGAGTGAGGCACATAAGAAAGCCACAGAACATATTAATGCTCTGTGGCTTTTAGTTATAGATTTCAACTTAACACCAATAAAAAAGACCCCAACAATAAGTTGAAGTCTTGAAAAGTTATGTATGGAGCGGGTGATGGGAATCGAACCCACGACATCAGCTTGGAAGGCTGAGGTTTTACCATTAAACTACACCCGCGATTGGTACCGGTGGCCGGGGTCGAACCGGCACTCCAGAGGAACACGATTTTGAGTCGTGCGCGTCTGCCAATTCCGCCACACCGGCTTACTCAATCATAATTATTCAAATGGTGCCGAGGACCGGAATCGAACCGGTACGGTAGTCACCTACCGCAGGATTTTAAGTCCTGTGCGTCTGCCAGTTCCGCCACCCCGGCTTGTCTCGTATATATGAATAATTATTTTTCAATAAAATTGGAGGTGGCAACCGGATTTGAACCGGTGATAAAGGTTTTGCAGACCTTGGCCTTACCACTTGGCTATGCCACCTAAAATATTTGGAGCGGAAGACGGGATTCGAACCCGCGACCCCCACCTTGGCAAGGTGGTGTTCTACCACTGAACTACTTCCGCAAAAATGGCTGGGCTAGCTGGATTCGAACCAACGCATGTCGCAGTCAAAGTGCGATGCCTTACCGCTTGGCTATAGCCCAATAAATTTAGAAATAAAAAAGACTTAAATGAAAGTCGATAATAAGTAAATTATGGGGCGACTGATGGGAATCGAACCCACGAATGCCTGAACCACAATCAGGTGCGTTAACCACTTCGCCACAATCGCCATAATTTTTAAATTGGCAGGGGCAGTAGGAATCGAACCCACACCGGAGGTTTTGGAGACCTCTGTTCTACCGTTAAACTATGCCCCTATAAAACAATTTGTTACTACTTTTAAAGAAATGGTGGAGGGGGGCAGATTCGAACTGCCGAACCCGAAGGAGCGGATTTACAGTCCGCCGCGTTTAGCCACTTCGCTACCCCTCCATATTCCTGGTGCCGGCGATAGGAGTCGAACCCACGACCTACTGATTACAAGTCAGTTGCTCTACCAACTGAGCTACACCGGCATTATATGGTGATTCTTTCATTTTGGTGAAAAAATCATGGTGGCTCGGGACGGAATCGAACCGCCGACACATGGATTTTCAGTCCATTGCTCTACCAACTGAGCTACCGAGCCTAATTCTATTTTCAAAGAAAATGGCGGTCCCGACCGGGATCGAACCGGCGATCTCCTGCGTGACAGGCAGGCATGTTAACCGCTACACCACGGGACCATTTGGTTGCGGGGACAGGATTTGAACCTGCGACCTTCGGGTTATGAG
>NZ_JAAXCU010000010.1 GCF_012911845.1 Bacillus sp. RO2
AATGACTCCATACACCAAGGGAAAGTGGAAAACATTGTCCGCATACGAAGTTAATTACTGCCTCAGACAAGGGAAAGTGGGAAACATTGTCCTCATACGTTACTAATGTCTCCTTCAGATAAGGGAAAGTAGGAAACATTGTCCTCATACGACAAGAATGACTCCTTCAGATAAGGGAAAGTAGGAAACATTGTCCTCATACGAAGTGAATGACTCCCTCCACCAAGGGAAAGTGGAAAACATTGTCCTCATACGAAGTGAATGACTCCCTCTACCAAGGGAAAGTGGGAAACATTGTCCTCATACGAAGGGAATGACTCCCTCCACAAAGGGAAAATGAGAAACATTGTCCTCATACTAGACAAATACTTTCGTCACCAAAACCCAGTTACCCAAAAGCTTTTCCCAAAGACCAAACCAAATCACATTCTTCACATGCACTTCTAAAAAATACAAAAATCAAAATCAAAACCAAAAATCCTCCACACAAATCCCAAGCCCCCAACATAAACATATCAACAAGGACTATTACCCAGAGAGAGGGGCAAGCCCATGAGAGATAAGCTGAAAGCACATATTCAAGACCGCCTTGATACTTATGTCTACAAAAGCAAGCAAACCAGCAGAACAATTATGAACGATGCTACGATAAAACAAAAACAAGAAGCACATAAGCGTAGAGGAGCGGAGATCGTTAAGTGTAGTGCGACAGCGAGAATACATTCGATACATGAGGATGAACAACAGCGGGAGGCTAATGTTTTTTATGAGATTCACATTCGGTATCTGATAAAGCAAAAAGGAAACCTATATCTAGAAGAGGAAGCTGATCAGCGTTATTCAGAATGGGTTGACGGGGAACTCACACAAGACTTCTCCATTCAGGATGAGGGAGACAGGACTTCTCCTCGGTTCATTCCGCCACAAGAAGAGGATGAACAACAGCAGCCTCTTCGTTTTAAGTATAGCCGTATGGAAGCGGTCAGGTATGCAGAGCAATATTGGAACAGCTACAACCCGCAGTTTAAGAAGTTTGAGGTGAATTGTACGAATTATATTTCGCAGTGTTTGTATGCTGGTGGAGCGCCGATGGTCGGGTATCCAAAGAAATCTGGCGGATGGTGGATGCGGAATAATGATTGGAGTTATACGTGGGCAGTAGCTCATGCGTTAAGATGGTATTTACCAAGTGCAAAACAAGGTCTGAAAGCGAAAGAAGTTAGCAATGTGTCACAGCTTATGCCGGGTGATGTGATTTGCTATGATTTTGAGGGGGATGGCCGGTTTGATCATAATACAATTGTGGTGGCAAAAGATGAGAATGGGGAGCCTTTAGTCAATGCCAATACTTATAATTCAAGGATGAGATATTGGAAATATGAAGATTCCACTGCGTACACCCCGAATATTAAATATAAATTTTTCCACGTCCTTGACCGTTAGTAGATACTTGATTCCGTTCCGATAAAAAGGTATTGTTGTATAGGATGAAAGTGAAAGAAATATGAGGTGACGATTGTGGGATTACATGTGGTATTATATCAACCAGAGATTCCAGCTAATACAGGAAACATTGCTAGAACTTGTGCAGCTACGAACACAACATTGCATTTGATCAGACCGCTTGGATTTTCGACGGACGATAAGATGTTGAAGCGTGCGGGGCTTGATTATTGGGAGTTTGTTAATGTTGTTTATTATGACTCGTTGGATGAGTTGTTTGAAAAAAATAAACAAGCGGAATTCTTCTATATTACGAAGTTTGGTATGAAGCCGCATACTTCATTTGACTACAGCAACCTGGATAAAGATTACTTCTTTGTGTTTGGTAGAGAGACGACAGGGTTACCTAAAGATTTGATCCAGAGTAATTTGGATCAATGTTTGCGTTTACCGATGACAAAGAATGTAAGATCATTGAATTTGTCCAATACTGCAGCGATATTAATATATGAAGCATTGCGACAGCAGGACTATCCGAACTTATCCATTGAGTTTCCGGAAGAATAAGAAAAAAAGAGAAGCCCTCGCCTTTCAAGCAAAAGTTGAAAGGCAGAGGGCTTCTTTATTTTATACGAATTACGAATTACGAATTACTTTTTACGTGTACCAGGGCGCTCATTATAGCCAGCAGTGAAAATTGCTGTTAGGAATGCAAGACATACGCCTAAGATTAAGAATCCAGATGTACCCATGTTTGGTTCCTCCTTATGTAGGTTTAGTTCATGTAAGCATACTATCTATATTATAGCCCAATGGACGAGTTATGTGAATGAAATCTGTGGATAATTTTTGACACTAGGAATTTTTCTTGCGCACGTAAAAAAAGCATGTTTCACTCCCACGGCGCATAGAGTATATTAATCACGCAATCACGACTCTTGAAGCTGTAATAAAAGGGGAGGTCCTTATGGATATTTTACGTAAAATTGAAAAGTATCGGGAAGAAGAACAGAGGCTGAAGTGGGAAGGAACCTTCGGGCAGTACTTGGAGATTTTGAAAGAGGAACCATGGGTAGCTCAATCCGCACATTCACGGGTTTACAATATGATTAAAGATGCTGGGGTAGAAGAGATCAATGGGCAGCGGAAGTATAATTTCTTTAGCAATGCCCTTTTTGGTTTAGAAGAAGCGTTGGAGCGGTTGGTGGAGGAGTATTTTCATCCGGCTGCGAAAAGATTGGATGTCAGAAAGAGGATCCTCTTATTAATGGGTCCTGTCAGTGGGGGGAAATCCACTCTGGTCACTATCTTGAAACGCGGACTAGAGCAATATACTCATACTGCCAGAGGTGCAGTTTATGCGATTAAAGGCTGTCCAATGCATGAGGACCCGTTACATTTAATTCCTCACCATCTAAGAGATGACTTTTACAATGAGTATGGTGTTAGGATTGAAGGAAATTTGTCGCCATTAAATATGATGAGGCTTGAAAAGGAATACGGTGGAAGAATTGAAGATGTGCTGGTGGAACGTATTTTCCTTTCAGAAAATCAACGTGTCGGAATTGGTACATTCAGTCCATCTGATCCGAAATCACAGGATATTGCGGACTTAACCGGAAGCATCGACTTCTCCACCATTGCTGAGTTCGGCTCCGAGTCTGATCCTCGTGCATATCGTTTTGACGGGGAATTGAACAAAGCGAACCGCGGGATGATGGAGTTCCAGGAGATGCTGAAATGTGATGAGAAGTTCTTGTGGCATCTATTGTCTTTAACGCAGGAAGGGAATTTCAAGGCAGGACGATTTGCGTTAATCAGTGCGGATGAGCTGATTGTCGCTCATACGAATGAAACCGAGTATCGTTCTTTTATCTCCAATAAAAAGAATGAGGCCTTGCATTCGCGTATTATCGTGATGCCGGTTCCATATAACCTAAGGCTTTCTGAAGAAGAGAGAATTTATGAAAAGATGATCAATGAGAGTGATGTGGCGAATGTTCATATTGCACCACATACACTCCGGGTGGCAGCGATGTTCACGATCCTTACCAGATTGAAAGAGGCAAAACGTGGCGATATCGATTTAGTCAAAAAGATGCGCCTGTATGACGGAGAATCTGTCGAGGGCTTTAATTCTGTTGACGTTCAAGAACTGAAGAAAGAGTATGCTGATGAAGGGATGAGTGGGATTGATCCGCGTTATGTGATTAACAGGATCTCGTCCACCATCATTCGTAAAGAAATTCCGTCCATTAATGCGCTAGATGTTCTGCGTTCGTTAAAAGAAGGACTGGACCAACACGCTTCCATCTCTAATGAAGATAGAGAAAGATTCTTAAACTTCATTTCAGTAGCGAGAAAAGAATATGATAACATTGCGAAGAAGGAAGTTCAGAAAGCATTTGTGTACTCATATGAAGAGTCTGCTAAAACATTGATGGATAACTATCTTGATAATGTCGAGGCTTATTGTAATAAGGCGAAACTCAGAGATCCTCTCACTGGGGAGGAGATGAGTGCTGATGAGAAATTAATGCGTTCCATTGAGGAGCAAATTGGTATTTCAGAAAACGCGAAAAAGGCATTCCGTGAAGAGATCCTTATCAGAATTTCTGCTTATGCGCGTAAAGGTAAGCGATTTGACTACAACTCCCATGAACGCTTAAGAGAAGCAATTCAGAAGAAACTATTTGCTGACCTGAAAGATGTTGTGAAGATTACAACTTCATCCAAGACTCCTGATGAAACACAGCTGAAGAAAATAAATGAAGTGGTGGCCCGCTTGATAGATGAACATGGATATAACTCCACGTCAGCAAACGATTTATTAAGATATGTAGGAAGTCTATTAAATAGATAACAAAAAAGCAGCGGAGCTCTTGTCCGCTGCTTTTTTCCGTTCATAGGTTTGTAAAGTGAAATTAAGGGGAAATTAATTGTAAGAGGTGATGACAATGAGTAAAGAAAAAACCTATGAAAATACAATGGCCCCTAATGAAAAAGAGATGGAAAAGCTGGCAAAGGAAATGGAGCAGCTGAAGGAAAATAAAACCGACAGAGAGCGCAGTCCTAAGCAGCATAAAAACAACAAGGAAAATGAAAAGGAATAAACATACCTTCCAGCAACTTTTGGGAGGTTTTTTTGTTGTATAAAAAGAAATTGATCGTATAGTACGACCTTCTCACAGCATAAAATTATTATTACTAACAATCGATTACACGCTTGTCTCATTAATAGAAACGCACGCCCAATTATCAAAATAATCTGTCAATTATTTGAGATATGTGCATAGGATAGAGTAACCAACCCTAATTGTCACGAAGGTTGGATTCATTAAATTTCACCAAGATATTTTATGAAAATAGTGATGAAAAGGTTCCTAGAAACGTAAAATGAATTAAATAGGGAGGGATATCGATGACAATGTCAGATGATACGAATTTTGTAGTGTCCAAAGAGGATTGGTCCCTCCATCGAAAAGGCCACGACGACCAAAAACGCCATCAGGAAAAGGTCCAGGAGGCTATTAAAAATAACTTACCAGATCTTATTACTGAAGAGAACATTGTAATGTCCAATGGCAGAGAGGTCGTTAAGATCCCAATCAGGTCTTTAGATGAGTACAGAATTCGTTATAATTATGACAAAAACAAGCATGTTGGCCAAGGAGATGGAGACAGTCAGGTCGGGGATGTTGTAGCCAGGGACGGGTCGGGTCAGCAGAAGGGTCCAGGTAAGGGGCAAGGAGCGGGAGATCAGGCCGGAGAGGACTATTATGAGGCGGAAGTGTCCTTAATGGATCTTGAAGCGGCACTTTTCAATCAGCTGGAGCTGCCAAACCTGCAGCAGAAAGAGCGCGATGAAAATATCATCGAGCACTATGAATTTAACGATATTAGACGCACAGGTCTTATGGGGAATATAGATAAAAAACGCACGATGATGTCCGCCTATAAACGGAATGCGATGACAGGTACGGCGAGTTTCCATCCAATCTATCAGGAGGATCTCAAGTTTAAAACCTGGAATGAAGTGGTGAAGCCAGATTCAAAAGCGGTTGTATTGATGATGATGGATACGAGCGGATCAATGGGTATGTGGGAGAAATATATGGCGCGTAGCTTTTTCTTCTGGATGACACGATTCCTTAGAACGAAATACGAGACAGTGGATATTGAGTTTATCGCTCATCATACTGAGGCGAAAGTTGTAAGTGAGGAGGACTTCTTTTCAAAGGGAGAAAGTGGAGGTACGATCTGTTCATCCGCTTACCGGAAAGCACTGGAGCTAATCGATACGAAATACAATCCAACACGTTTCAACATTTATCCGTTTCACTTTTCAGATGGAGATAACTTGACATCAGATAATCAGCGTTGCGTAAAATTGGTGGCAGAGCTAATGAAGGTTTCCAATATGTTCGGGTACGGGGAAGTAAATCAGTATAATAGGCATTCTACATTGATGTCAGCTTACAAAAATGTAAATGACGAGAAGTTCAGACATTTCATTTTGAAGCAAAAGCCCGATGTTTTCCATGCGATGAAAGAGTTCTTTAAGAAAGAGCAAAATAAAAAATTTGCTTAAATAAAACCAGCCTAGGGGCTGGTTTTTCTTATGGGATAAAAGGAGGAATAAATGGTACGAAAAGCGAAGTATTAACAATAAAAATTGAGAGCAAATGTTGGTAGGTGCGTTGATATGGTTGGAAATCTAGGTCATGTTCTATATCATGTATTAATTATTTTGTTTCCCATTTTGGTTTATTACCAGTTTTTAAATAAAGGTGCTATAGGATCAACAAGAAAAGTGAATTATCGATTCTTAGTTATAATGATTTTTATGGTCATTTGTACGATGTCTTTTCCGATTGAGGTAACCGAGGGGTCTTATTATGATCAAAAGGTGATACCTGTCATTTTATCCTTTTTATATGGTGGTTTGTTTACAGGGGCTGCTGTAATGGTGTCGATGCTTTATTATCTGTATATAATCGGGGACAACCATATTGTTGTCATGGTGATAAATTACTTAATTTTAGCAGGACTACTGATAGCATTTAGAAATAGGTATACAAGTTTGAGCTTAAAAAAGAAGATTTCAATCATTTCCTTCTTATTTTTAGTCATTACAGCAACAAGAGCAATCAGGTTGTTTTATCTGAATGAAGAGGAAGAGGTTCTTCTAAATGTATTGGTTTCTTTTATTACTTGGGTCTCTTTAGTAACAGCTATTATGATTATTGAAAATTTGAATATGCAAATGCAATTGCAGCATGAATTGCAACGTTCAGAAAAATTAAAAGTGGTAAGTGAGCTTGCAGCGTCAGTTGCACATGAAGTAAGAAATCCAATGACATCAACACGAGGATTCCTGCAGTTGATGAGTCAAGATGATAATCTAAATAGTTCTCAAAAAAGGTATATTGATATCTCTATTGAAGAGTTAGACCGGGCCCAGACGATTATACAAGATTATCTTTCACTTGCCAAACCAAATAAACAAGGAATGGACAGGGTAAATGTATCTCAAGAATTAGAAAACGTTGTCCAACTCATGTCCACTTATACGGCTATCAATAACACCACAATACGTCATGAGATTGAAGCAGAGTTGTACATAAAAGCTAATAAAGATGAAATGAAACAAGTCTTAATCAACTTGATAAAAAATGCGATTGAAGCCATAGATAAGGATGGAACGGTGACCGTTAAGGCTTCTAGCAATCGAGGAACAATATTAATAGAGATTATCGATGACGGTGTGGGGATGACACTACAACAAGTGGATAGATTGGGAACACCGTTTTATTCCACTAAAGATAAGGGAACCGGTATTGGTTTGACTATATCTTTTCAAATTATTGAGTTATTACAAGGAAAAATAGAAGTGCAAAGTGAGGTTGGGAAGGGAACTACATTTACTATTAAGTTCCCGTCAGAAACTAGTGTTAGCAGCTAGTTTCTTTTTTTTGATCAGTGCTACAACATAAAAACCCCCGACTATCACTAGTCGGGGGTCATATTTAATTAGTTAAGCTTCACACCGTGGAAGTAAGGTGTACCACTGAAGTCTACGAATAGACCGTTTGCACCGTTTGTTCCATAGTTGAAGTCAGGGTGTTGCAAGTAAACCATTGGAGCTTCGTCTACAAGGATTTCAGAGATTTCTTTGTAAGCTTCGTCACGTTTTGCTTGATCAGTTTCAGAACGAGCCAGGTCAAGTAACTCATCCACGCGGTCGTTAGCGTAGAATGAACGGTTACCAGGAGCTCCGAATGCTGAAGAGTGGAATAGAGCGTATAGACCATAGTCAGCATCAGCTGTTACAGTAGTCCATCCAAGGATGAATAGTTCGTGCTCACCATTAGCAGTTGCATCAAGGAATGCACCCCACTCAATGATTTCAATGTTTACTTTGATGCCGATTTGGCTTAATTGATCTTGTACAAGTGTTGCGATTTGCTCACGCTCAGCGTTTGCAGAGTTTACATAAAGAGTTGTTTCAAATCCATCTTCAAAGCCAGCATCTGCAAGTAGTTGCTTTGCTGCTTCTACATCATATCCAAGTGGCTCAAGATCTTGGTAGTTACCTACAACTGTAGGAGCAAGTGGTCCAACAGCAGGTACACCTTGACCGTCTAAGATACCGTCAACGATATCAGTTTTGTTGATTGCCATAGAAATTGCTTGACGAACTTCTTTAATGTTGTAAGGCTCTTTATCCATATTGAAACCTAAGTAGTCCATACGAGTACCGCGAACGTTAGTTAATTCAATACCAGCGCTAGCCATACCTTCTACACGAGCAACGTCAGAAGCTCCGATTTGTGTAACGTTTGCTTCACCAGTTTCAAGCATTGCTACACGAGTAGATTGTTCAGGTACTACAACAAATTTAATGGAATCAAGTGCTGGCGCGCCATTCCAGTAATCAGCGTTTTTCTTTAATACGATTTCAGAACCACGGTTCCAGTTGTCAAATACGAAAGGACCAGTACCAACTGGGTTTTCGTCAACTGTTTTACCGCCACTCTTTTCTTCTTCAATCGCAGAAGGAGCGATGATAGAACCAGCGTTATGTGCTAAGTGAGCTGGTAGTGGAGCGAAAGGCTTATCAGTAATAATATGAACTGTGTGGTCGTCTTTTACGACAACTTCTTTAATCATATTAACTACGACTGCACGTGGAGATGCAGTTTCAGGATCTAAAATGCGGTCAAGTGTTAACTTAACAGCTTCTGCAGTAAAATCAGATCCATCGTGGAATTTAACGTCTGTACGTAATTTGAATTCCCAAGTAGTGTCATCAATAGCTTCAAAAGACTCAGCTAGTGAAGGTACTACAGTTCCGTCTGCTTCATATGCAGTTAAACGGTCAAAAATTTGCGTTGTTACGTTTGTTGTAGAAGTATCATTCATACCATGAGGGTCAAGTGTTGGAGCATCCGCACCAACTACGAATGATAATTCGCCACCTTCTTGACCTGCAACTTCTTCACCGTCACCAGAACCACCGTTGTTTGTGGATCCGCTGCTGTTGTTTCCGCCACTACATGCCGAAAGAACTAGCATAAGTGAAAGCAGAAGCAAGAAAAACACATTCTTTTTTGCTTTCATGTAAAATTACCCCCTAAATATTTTGTTGATACAAGTTTGTAATCAATGGATAAGCCACGATTGATTTTTATA
Source organism: Bacillus sp. RO2 (assembly GCF_012911845.1). Classification (GTDB taxonomy): domain Bacteria; phylum Bacillota; class Bacilli; order Bacillales; family Bacillaceae_I; genus Sutcliffiella_A. The sequence goes on from NZ_JAAXCU010000010.1 coordinate 9,139, forward strand.
ATAATCTAAAAACTGAAAATTCACAAGAGTTCTTTTGCAAGAAATTTTAACAAATTTATTATTTTTGTAATAATGTGGGGCTAGTTTTCTATTAATATTACGTTTTTGTTAATTTTTTCATGTATATAATGAAGAATATTATTAAATTTATTTTCAATGATTCTCAAAATTAAGTATGATGAGACTCTTTAAAACTATTGTAATATTACAAAATAATCGCTATTATAGTAGCTAGCTGTGTTGAAAATTTAGAATTATTAAGAATGTTACAAACAGATGAAGGGATGAGAAGAACCATGAGTCAACCACAACCTCAAACGACAACGGGTGTTCCGGTTAAAGTGGAAAGTGCAAAATCACTAAGATGGAAAACTTTCTACAAAAGAATGGCTAAAAATAAAGCCGCCATGGCAGGGGTTATAATTATATTAGCTGTCGTAATACTCGGAACGCTTGCCCCAGTACTAGCTACCCATGAACCAAATACAACGAATGTAATGGATAAGCTTCAAGGGCCATCTTCTGAGCACTATTTAGGTACAGACGAATTAGGTAGGGATATATTCAGTCGTTTACTGTATGGAACAAAAATTTCTTTAGGAATTGGATTCGTCTCGACAATCTTGGGGGCGATAGCAGGAGTATCTCTAGGAATTGTTGCAGGCTATTATGGTAGATGGGTTGATAGTCTAATAATGAGAATTTGCGATGTATTACTTGCTTTTCCAGGAATATTACTGGCATTAGCAATAGTTAGTGTACTAGGAGCCAGCACGAGAAATGTAATTATTGCAGTAGCATTCTATGCGGTACCGTCTTTCGCAAGAATTGTACGGGGATCTACATTAAGTGTGAAGAAACTAGAATATGTAGATGCAATTAAAGCGATGGGAGCAAAAGATGGAAGAATTATTTTCCGTCATATACTTCCAAATATTATGTCGCCAATTATTGTACAAGCAACTCTTTATATCGCGTCAGCAATTATTACTGCAAGTGCTCTATCCTTCCTCGGAATGGGAACAAAACCACCTACTCCTGAATGGGGAGCGATGCTAAGCCAAGGACGTGCTTATTTAACGCAAGCTCCGCATATTACGTTATTCCCTGGACTTGTCATCTTGCTCGTTGTTATTGGATTTAACATGATGGGTGACGGACTGCGAGATGCATTAGATCCAAAATCGAGAAAATAATGGAGAAGAAGGTGAATTAACATGTTGATTTTTATCATACGAAGACTTTTACAAACAATCCCGGTATTGTTTGGGGTGACATTAGCAGTTTTCATGATGGTGCACTTAATTCCCGGAGATGCTGCACAGATTATGGCAGGGGAACAAGCAAGTCCGGAACAGATAGAAGCGATGAGGGACAAGCTGGGCTTAAACGACCCTTACCATGTTCAATATCTAAACTATATTAGTAATGCAGTACAAGGGGATCTTGGTACATCTGTACGAACAAACCGTGATGTTACTTCAGAGATATTTACAGATAGAATTTGGATAACTGTTGAACTTGCAATTTGGGGAACTATTATTTCTGTGTTTCTTGGTCTGATTGCAGGAATTATATCTGCAACTAGAAAATATTCCATTGCCGATACATCCCTTATGATTGTGGCCTTATTCGGAGTTTCCATGCCAAACTTCTGGCTTGGAATCATGTTGATCTATTTATTCTCAGTTAACCTTGGCTGGTTACCTGTTGCAGGGTGGGGAAATGACTGGAAACAGATGGTGCTACCGGTAATTACTCTAGGTACTGGTGGTGCGGCCATCATAGCAAGGATGACTCGTTCTAGTATGCTTGATGTTATCGATCAGGATTACATCCGGACTGCTTATGCAAAAGGTGTAAGTGATAAATATGTCATATATAAACATGCTTTAAGAAATGCATTAATCCCTGTAGTTACAGTAGTAGGTCTACAGTTTGGTACGTTGCTTGGTGGAGCTGTAATAACAGAGACGGTATTTGCAATCAATGGAATAGGTCGTTTAATCATCAGTTCCATTACAATGAGAGATTTTCCAATGGTACAAGGAACCATTCTTGTTTGTACATTGTTATTCGTGTTGGTGAACTTCCTTGTAGATATAACCTACCGAATGATTAACAAGCGTATAGACCTTAACTAAAGGACGGTGAAAAAAATGACAACAGCTAAAAGCGAGCACATATTAGAAGTAAAAGATTTAAGAACTTCCTTTTTCACTGATGAAGGAGAAGTCAAAGCAGTTGATGGTGTAGATTTTTCTATTGAAAAAGGGAAAACACTAGGAGTTGTAGGAGAGTCAGGATCTGGTAAAAGTATTACCTCTCTTTCTATCATGCGTCTTGGTGCTGGGAAAATTATCGGTGGTGAAATCGTATTTAAAGGTGAAAACCTTTTGGATAAATCGAAAAAAGAGATGATGAACCTTCGAGGGAATAATATTTCAATGATTTTCCAAGAACCAATGACATCACTTAACCCGACATTAACCTGTGGAGAGCAAATTGCGGAATCCGTTCGTATTCACCAAAAGCTGGGTCGCAAGGCTGCATGGGTAAAAGCGGTGGATATGCTCCGCTTAGTTGGTATCCCATCTCCTGAAAAACGTGCAAAACAATATCCTTTCGAACTATCAGGTGGTATGCGTCAACGTGTCATGATTGCGATTGCGCTAGCTTGTAACCCTGAACTGTTGATTGCCGATGAACCTACTACTGCTTTGGATGTAACCATTCAAGCGCAAATTCTTGATTTGATGAAAAAATTGCAAGATGAGCTTGGGACGTCGCTTATGTTAATTACCCATGACCTTGGTGTTGTAGCGGAAATGTGTGACAAGGTAGCGGTAATGTATTGCGGAAAAGTGGTAGAATACGCAGATGTTCAAACCATCTTCTCAAGCCCGAAACATCCTTACACGGTTGGTCTATTAAACTCTGTTCCAAAGCATGATCAGGATGTGGAAGGGGACCTGTCTGTTATTGATGGGGCAGTGCCAAGTCCTTTCAACCTGCCACAGGGCTGCCGCTTTGCACCTCGTTGTCCGCATGCGAAAGACATTTGTCACAGCAGTTTGCCGGACCTGAAAGAAACAGAAGATGGCGATCAGGTTCGTTGCTGGATCTATACAGAGAAGTGGGAAGATGAGGAGGTTGCTGCTAGCCATGAGTAATCAAACATTATTAGAAGTGAAAAACCTTAAACAATACTTTCCTATTAAAGGTGGAATCTTCGGAAGAACGATTAACCATGTCAAAGCAGTAGATGACATCAGTTTTTCCGTGAAGGAAGGGGAAACAGTAAGTATCGTTGGAGAGTCCGGTTGCGGAAAGTCCACAACAGGTCGTGCAATCCTACGTCTGGACAATCCTTATTCCGGAGAAGTAAGTTTCCAAGGGGAAGATTTACTTGCTTTAAATAAATCTCAAATGAGAAAAAAACGTAAGGATCTGCAAATTATTTTCCAAGATCCCTATGCTTCATTAAACCCTCGTCAAACAGTTAGCCAAATTTTAGAGGAAGCATTAGAAATTCAGAATGTTGTCCCTCGTAAAGACCGTCGCAAAAAAATCGTTGAATTGCTTGAAACGGTTGGAATTGGTGCTCACCAGGTTGACCGTCACCCACATGAATTCAGTGGAGGGCAACGTCAGCGAATTGGTATAGCGCGGGCATTATCAGTGGACCCGAAGTTGATTGTATGTGATGAAGCTGTATCTGCATTGGATGTATCAATCCAAGCGCAGGTATTGAACCTGTTGAAAAGATTACAACGTGAGTATAACTTGACGTATTTGTTTATCTCCCATGACCTTGGGGTTGTACGTCATATTTCCGATAGAATCATCGTAATGTATTTAGGTAAAATTGTAGAAATTGCTGATAAGGATGCCCTTTTTGCTAATCCACAGCATCCTTATACAAAAGCGTTACTATCTGCGATACCAAGTACTGATCTTGGGAAGAAGAAAGAGCGCATCATTCTAAAAGGTGATGTTCCTTCTCCAATTGATCCACCTGCTGGATGCCGTTTCCATACACGTTGTCCTTATGCATTCGATCGTTGCAGAACGGAAGAACCAAAGCTTCATGGGATTCCTGGTGTAAACCAGCAATCTGCATGCCACTTGGTGGAAGACGGAGCAGTTGATTTCTCTCAATTGAAGGCGAATTATTAATAGTTTTTTGGAAGGGCCACTCTCAGCGGGTTGTTGAGGGTGGTTTTTTGTGTTTGTTTTTTATTGTATGACGACGGGCAAGAGTGAAAAAGCAGGTGACCGGTCGTCATAGGAGGTGTATGACGACGTGCAAGAGTGAAAAAGCAGGTGATCGGTCGTCATAGGAGGCGTATGACGACGTGAAAGAGCGAAAAAGCAGGTGACCGGTCGTCATAGGAGGCGTATGACGACGTGAAAGAGCGAAAAGCGGGGGACCGGTCGTCATACGAGGTGTATGACGCCCCGCAAGAGTGAAAAAGCAGGTGACCGGTCGTCATACGAGGCGTATGACGACGTGAAAGAGCGAAAAAGCAGGTGACCGGTCGTCATAGGAGGCGTATGACGACGTGAAAGAGCAAAATAGCGGGTGACCGGTCGTCATAGAAGTTGTATGACGCCCCGCAAGAGTGAAAAAACATTGGACCGGTCGTCATAGAAGGCGTATGACGCCAGGAAAAAGTGAAAAAACAAAGGAGCAGACATCATAGAAGCTATATTAAGTCCTATAACATGCTTTCCATATCTCCAGTCCGAATTCTATTTCACCAAAAAACACCAAAAACAACCAGAAAACACAACAAAAAAACCAATAAACCCCAATAAAAGCAACCAAAAGATTTCTCCCACCCCAAACACCCACCATACTGCACCTCTCATATAAATATTTTGAATATTCCATTCTTGGCACGCTTCTTGCATTTATCACTAATGAGAATAAAAACATAATTCACAAAGGGGAGAATCAACCGTATGCAATGGCAATTACGAAAACAGAGTAAAGCAAAATGGATGATGCAGTATTTATTAATTTTCTGTCTACTTTTTCTTGCAGCGTGTAGTTCAAACACAACAAGCAACAACACTAATAATCAACCAGACCAGAACACAAATAAAAACAATACCCCAGAAGAAACAGCAGAAGCTAGTGGCGAGTTAACAGTCGGTATTGAAGCCGAACCAACATCCTTAGATCCGTTCAACTCAACAGACGGTAACTCTGCAACCGTTCAAAGCACCATGTTTGAAGGATTCCTACGTTTTGACGAAAAGATGAACCTTATACCTGTTCTTGCAACAGAATATAACTTTAATGAAGATGCAACGGAAATTACTTTCACTCTCCAACAGGGAGTCAAGTTCCATGACGGGACAGATTTCAATGCAGAAGTAGCAAAAGAAAATTTAGACTTTGTCCGTGATGCGGAAAACGGCTCAGCTCGTGCATCCTTTTTCTCTTTTATCAGTGAAGTGACAGTTAATGATGAATACAGCATCACTATTAAATCGGAAGAGCCTAACTCCGCCATGGCATCTTATATGGCGCATTCTTCCGCATCTTTCAAATCACCGGAAGAACTGAAAAAGAAAAAAGAAGATCCTGACTATAACCTTGACCGTAATCCTGTCGGCACTGGACCATTCAAATTCCAAGAGTGGAAAGACAGCGAACAAATTGTTGTGACAAAAAATGATGGCTATTGGAACACCCAAGAACAACCAAAAGTCGACAGCATTACCTTCCTGCCAATTGTTGAAGCAAGTACTCGTGTCAATAAGCTGAAAACAGGAGAGGTGGATGTAATCTTCCCAATCCCAACGCTTAATGCCAAAGAACTTGAACAGGAAGAGAACGTTGATTTATATGTGGGATCATCTACAAACGTTTTCTATATCGGAATGAATTTTCAAGAGGAGAAATACAAAGACCTGAAAGTTCGTCGAGCGATGAACCATGCAGTTGATAAGGATGGGCTTATCGCGCAGATTGCTGATGGATATGCACAAGTGGCGGATTCCGCTATCGCTCCTGCTGTTTATGGATATGCAGGGCAAAATGTATATGAACATGACAAGGAACTTGCAAAAGAATTACTGAAAGAAGCAGGAATGGAAGAAGGGTTCAAAGCAACATTATGGACAAGAAATACAACAGAATTTGTTTCTGTTGCGGAGTATGTTGCCATTCAATTGAAAGAGATCGGCATTGATGTGGAAGTACAGGCATTTGAAAGTGGTACCCTTTTTGAAATGTTAGATGCAGGGGAAAAGACGGATCTTTGGATTGGCCGTTGGTCACCGGGTACAGGTGAGGCTGATTATGGATTACGACCAAACTTTGCATCTGATCGTGTACCGCCAAACTTCAATAACTCCGGCTTTTATATTAATGAAGAATTGGACGGTCTGTTTGACGATGCCCTTCGTACTCCTGACCAGGATCAAGCATTATCCATCTATGCGGATATTCAAATGAAAATTTATGAGGACGCTCCATGGGTATTCTTGCATATTCCAGACACCATCATTGCAAAAGGGAAAGATGTAAATGGTATTTATGTTCTTCCTTCAGGGGGAGTACATCTTAATTTAGTAGAAAAACAATAATAGAAAATAGACTCATAGGTCCTGAGAAACCTATGAGTCTACTCTTTATAAGAAGAGGTGGACTGCGTGATTCAATTTGCAATCAGAAGAATTATTGGCATGATTCCTATTTTACTTATCATTACGATTATTGCTTTTTTATTTGTGCACTTAACTCCAGGAGATCCGATACGCATCATGTACGGAGCAGAGTTGGATCAAGAAACATACCAAACGTTGAGAGCGAAGGAAGGATTCGATCAACCACTCATCTATCAGTACGGTACCTATATGTATAACATGTTGGTACATGGCGATTTTGGGTCTTCCTACCGGACAAAAACGGAAGTGTCTACTGAAATTATGAGGCGGTTTGGTTTTACATTTACCTTAACGATGCTTGCGATGTTCTGGGCAATCCTTATTGGTATTTTTGTCGGGATTATTTCCGCTACGAAAAGAAATACGGTGTGGGACCGACTTGGAATGGTATCTGCGATTACAGCGCTAAGTGTTCCAGAGTTCTGGTTCGGCCTGATGGTCATGCAGATATTTGCTGTGCAGCTTGGGTGGTTTCCGACAAGTGGAAGCGGAACATTCGCTCATATTTTCCTCCCATCCATCACGTTGGGATTTGGAGTTGCGGCGACGATTGTAAGGTTTACAAGATCTAGTGTTCTGGAGGTAATGAGAGAGGACTATGTAAGGACTGCCAGAGCAAAAGGCCAGAAAGAATCGGTTGTTGCGTGGAGTCACGTGTTAAGGAATGCACTCATCCCAGTTGTGACCATGACAGGACTTCAGTTTGGATTCCTCATTGGGGGAGCGGTAGTAGTGGAACAAGTATTTGCTTGGCCTGGACTAGGGTCATACCTTGTCGACTCCATTCTCGCAAGGGATTATCCAGTCATTCAGGCATTGATTTTACTGTTCTCTTTTCAGTTTTTAGTTGTCAATCTATTAGTGGATATTAGTTACGGATTTCTGAACCCTCAAATTAGATACGATTAATAGTAAAGGAGACAAAACTATGAGCAAAAAAATGCACACCTCGTATTCTCCTTTTAAGGTGTTCCTTCATAAATTCATCAAACAGCGATTTGCTTTTGTCGCGTTTATCATTGTTGCTTTCATCGTACTTGTTGGCGTTTTTGGGTCTATCATTGCACCGTTTGATCCGTATCGCCCTGTCACACTTCAATATGAAGAAAAAGGCATCGATTCAGAGAATTTAACAAGTCAACAGGTAGAATTTAAAGGGGTGTTAAGTGATGGGAGTACCATTGCTGGCTCCGAATTATTAAGGATTAACGTTGAAAGTGAAGATAGAAGAATTGCTTCCATCAGAAAAATGACAGATGGTGTCACGATAACAGCCAATACTTCTGGGACTACCAACACAACCATTGAAAGTGAAGGAGTTCGGTCCCAGATAGGAGTCAGTGTATCAGATGACTCGGAAAAAATAGAGTCAAGCATTATTCGGATAGAAGCCGAGCAGCCGAATGAAATAATGGATAGTGGGGACAGATACTCCATTAACCTAAAGGCGATTCTTTCCGATGGAAGCTCCATCAATGGGTTAGATGAAATAAATACTTTTTTATTGGATGGTAAGGATGAAAAAGAGAATAACAATCAAGGAAGTGGCTTTGTGTCGGCGAGAAGTTCTGAGGAAAGTGATGGGGGAGTCGAATTCCTGTCACTTGATGAGGAGCTTGCAACTGTATCCAAAGAAGGGCTTGTCACATTAAAAGGACAGGGCGACGCGCTAATTCAAGTTGTTGCAGGTACAGTGTCCTCGGTTGTGCATCTTCCGGTAGGGGTTGATGAGATTACACCTAAGTTGGTTTCCATTATTCCGGAAACAGCAGAAGTGAGTTTAGTAGACATCTACAAGCATCAACCGCCCTCTTCTCTCCATTTCTTTGGGACAGATCATCAGAACCGAGATATATTCAGCAGAGTGGTCATGGGGACAAGAGAAACGCTTATTATCGGTTTCGTTTCGGTTGCCATAGGTGCTGTGATTGGAACGGCACTGGGCTTGATAGCTGGCTATTATGGAGGCAAAACAGATAGTTTGATTACCCGTTTTACCGACATTCTTCTCGCATTTCCTGGGATTTTACTCGCAATCGCTGTAATAGCCTTCCTTGGTGCAGGACTAACAAATATTATTTTTGCCGTGGCGGTCTTCACCATTCCTATTTTTATCAGGATTGTCCGTGGAAGTACGCTTGCTTTAAAAGAAATGACTTATGTGGAAGCGGCCCAATCGATTGGAGTTAAGGATAGCGTGATAATCATGAGACATATCTTCCCGGGAACCTTGTCAGTGGTAATGGTTTACTTAACGATGCGGATTGGGGTAGCGATCTTGATTGGTGCAGCACTAAGCTTTCTCGGACTCGGAGGAGACATTACCGCTCCAGAATGGGGTTCTATGTTAAGTGCAGCAAAGGACAATAGTGGAAATGTGTTTCATCCGACGTTCTTTCCGGGGCTTGCGATTGTTATTACCGTTCTAAGTTTTAATATTTTAGGAGATGGATTGCGAGATGCGCTTGATCCGAAGTTAAAAGAGTAGGAGGTGGCAACATAGATGGAAAAAGTGCTTGAAATTAAAGATTTAGAGGTTAGCTTTAAAAGCGATGGAAAACAGTTGAAGGTGGTAAATGGGATATCCTTTGACGTTCACAAGGGAGAAACGCTTGGAATTGTAGGGGAATCTGGTTGTGGGAAGAGTGTCACGTCCCTATCTATCATGAGGCTTTTGCCCTCGCCGCCAGGAAAGATAACAGGTGGATCCATCCATTACCAAGGAGAAAATCTGTTAGAAAAAAAAGAAAGGGATATGCGGAAAATTAGAGGTAATGAGATTTCCATGATTTTTCAAGAACCGATGACATCGCTTAATCCTGTATTTACAATCGGAAAGCAATTGGACGAAGTGTTGCTTTTACATAATGATATAACAAAAAAAGCGGCACGAAAGAGATCGATAGATATGTTGAAACTAGTGGGGATTCCGCGTGCAGAACAAATTTACGAAGCGTATCCTTTTGAGCTTTCCGGTGGAATGCGCCAACGCGTGATGATTGCCATGGGTCTTGCTTGTCAACCAAAGCTATTAATTGCAGATGAACCGACAACTGCATTGGACGTAACCATCCAGGCGCAAATTCTCCATTTAATGAAGGTTTTGAAAGAGAAAACCGATACCGCCATTATGCTGATCACCCATGATCTTGGAGTGATTGCAGAAATGTGTGACAGGGTCATTGTTATGTATGCAGGAGAAATTGTGGAGGAGACGGATGTAGATACATTGTTCAATAACCCTAAACATCCGTATACGATTGGACTGTTACAGTCAATTCCAAAGCTTGGGGAAAAACGGGAGAGACTTCGTTCCATCCCGGGACAGGTTCCATTGGCTGGGAGCATTACGAAAGGTTGCCGTTTTGCTGATCGCTGCAGTAAGACGATTCCATTGTGCAGAGAAGAGGACCCAGAGCTGTTAGAAATAAACAAAGGTCATTCTTGCCGATGCTGGCTTCATGCGGATAGGAGTGTAACTGTATGAATAAACCATTGTTAGAAGTGAAAGACCTTAAGATTTATTTTCCGATCAAAAAAGGGATAAGACAAAAGGTTGCCTCTTATGTAAAAGCAGTAGACGGTGTTTCCTTTACGATAAATGAAGGGGAGACGCTAGGTTTGGTAGGGGAGTCCGGTTGTGGGAAATCAACAACTGGACGAGGAGTTGCTCAGCTGCTGAAGACGACAGAAGGTAAAATACAATTTCAGGGGGAGAGTTTGCGCGAACTCTCCGTCAAAGAGATGCGAAGCAGACGCAAAGATATGCAATTGGTCTTTCAAGATCCATATGCATCGCTCAATCCTCGTCTGACAGTCGAACAGATTTTGGCTGAGCCGTTAAAGGCACACGGAGTAGAAAGAAACAAACGACGAAAATTAATGGAAGATATCATGGAGGTATGTGGTTTAAATAAGAACTATCTTCACCGATATGCCCACGAATTCTCAGGAGGTCAAAGGCAGCGTATAGGAATTGCCCGGGCGCTTATTTTAAAGCCGAAATTAATTATTGCCGACGAACCGGTTGCGGCTCTAGATGTATCCATCCAAGCACAAATCCTAAATTTATTAAAAGATTTACAAGAAGGATTTGGGCTGACCTATGTATTTATCTCCCACGATCTAAGTGTTGTTCAGCATTTATGTAATCGGGTGGCGGTGATGTATTTAGGTAGAATCGTAGAGATAGGAGAAGCGGATAAGATATTTGAGAAAAGGCTTCACCCCTATACAGAATCTTTGATTGATGCCATTCCTATTTCCAACCCGAGAGAGCGGAAGGAAAGAAACATTCTTCAAGGCGATGTCCCTTCTCCGGTAGACCCGCCCAAAGGCTGTGCGTTTGTAGGGAGATGTCCGAAAGTAATGACACAATGTCATACTGAACGTCCTGAGCTGTTAGAACACTCGGATGGTCACCATGTCGCCTGTCACTTGTATTCTCTGGAAAATAATACAATGGAGGTATCCTCATGCTCAGAAAGCAGTGGAAACGGTTAACGAAGATCCTTGCTGTTTTGCTATGTGGTGCTTTATTATTTCCTGCAACAAGCGGTTATGCAAATCCTTCCCATGTCCATAACACAGATTTGAAGGAATTGCTCGTGCATAACGGGGAGCTCGGAGGTGAGTTTAGCACGGAGGTAAAAGAATACACAGTAAGAACTAACGATGAAGTACTGTTGTTGTCGATTACCCCCAAAGCTGTCAATGCCAAGGTGGCGGTTAATGGAGAAAGAGTGAACCATCGTAAACTAGTGGAGGTAGAGATGCCATCAAGTAAGGTAAGGGTACAAATCGATGTTGCTACTCCTAAGGGAATAAAAGATACTTACACTCTGTTTGTTGAAAAAGGTCAGGATTATGATTTAAAAAATGTTATGCTTTTTCAAAATGGAGATGGCTCCGTTATTCAAGATTATCAACTGGGCTTTCAAAAGGCGAAAGTGATGGATGGTGTAAAGTCTTATTTGATGTTCTATTCCAAAAAAGACTTTTACGAAGTTTGGAACTATATGGATGGATTAACCCCTGAACAAATAGATCAGCATCTAACCTCACAGGATGAAGGGGAGAATAAGGATAAACTCTATAAAATTACCAATCTGAACTATGCAGACGGAGGAGGGAATACCTTTCGCTCTGATCAGTTGGATGTAATAACCGGTAAGCCTTTAAATGTAGGCGATTATTATGCATATGCAGCAACACTTGGAGAGGATGGAGTATTGGGAATGACAGAGGCAGACCGAACCATCAGCATTAACCCATACCCTACTAATGTAGAACTACAGGGTAGCGGAGGAGAGATTGAGAATTATTCAGTGACTTTTGAACAAGCAGATGACGAAAAAGTCACTCACTATTTCTTATTTTACTCTTCAAAAGGACTGACAGAACTGGTGGAGCCCATTATTAGTGCAGAGAATTTAGAGTCTCTTGAAGAGCTAGAGCGGGAAAATAGAGGGAAATTACTTTCTCTAAATGAGATTGGAAATGAACCCGTTCCCTTTACTCCTAATCAAAAGACAATCGAGGGAGACACATTAGGCAATGGGCTGTATTATGCCTATGTAACAGCAGTGAGCGAAGAAAAAGTGCTTGGCTCTAGTAAATCTCTTAAGGTGATAAATACCAATTCTATGCCTGTACCTTTGGAAACAATCGGGGACGGTGTAGGCACGGTGCTTCCTGCTGGGGGTGCCACAGGGGATACGGATGAATATTTCAACGCAATTAGAAAAGCTGCGGGTGTAGAACGTCCTAGAATCGCCATTTTTAATAGTTCCAGAGATTCTGTAGACGTTGCGTACGACCACTTTCACCTTGACGATGGACCTTATTTGGCACTTGAAACCGAGTTCAGGAACAGAGGCTTTGAGCCGGTTTATATTCCTTTGGCAGTAGACACATTTGATTTTGTCGCTAATGATGAGTATTTCATAAATCTTGTGAAAAGCAGCCATGCAGTAATGCTTCAGGGAGGAGATCAAATGAAGCATGCAAGGTCGTTGCTAGAAGATGATGGAACGGCGACTCCGCTTATGGAAGCAATCCGGTATGTGTATGAAAATGGCGGTGTGGTAGCCGGTACAAGTGCAGGCGCGCATGTCATGAGTAACCCGATGTTTGGTGTGGGGAGAAGTTTTGAAGCGTTAGTCATCAATGATACGGAAGTGAAAAGCGTCGCTGATGTACCATTGACTGGTTTTTTGGATCCTAGCATAGAAGACAATAATTTTCAGATACCAGGGCTTGGACTAGTTGAAAACATCTTAACCGACACGCACTTCGATATGCGTGGTAGACTCGGACGTTTGCTTGTCGCAATGCGAGACACCAGCCATGAAATCGGTGTGGGCTTGGATGAGGGGACTGCTCTTGAGATTAAAGGTGCTATTGGTAAAGTGGTAGGGGAGAACGGTGTGTGGATTCTTGATGCGAGTGGTGCAACCTTCAATGAAAAAGGGACATCCCCAGGATTTGAAGTAAAAGATATCATCGTGCATTACTTGACTGAAGGAGATACCTTCAATATGGTCACAAAAGAAGTCATCCCTGGGGAAAATAAACAAGAAGTGGATCGTAGGGACGCCACTCCTTATCAAAGCCCTAACCTATTCAGCGGAGAATATGAATCTACGAAATCCCTGCTCTCTTTTGCTAAAAGTACAGAAACAGAACAGGTGACCACTGTAAAAGGTGATGCATCTGATCCGGTTTTTGCGTTACAATGGAAAAAGGGAGTTATTTCTAAATACTACCAAAGTGATGTAAACTATGAGCCTAAAGCCTTGGCTTCTTTTAAAAAAGGAACGGTTACGAATGTTAGGTTATCACTAAGGGTGGAATAGGATGAAAAACTGAAGGAGACTTCTTACATGATTAAGTTATTAAAAAACGGGACCGTTTACAGTCCTGATTATCTAGGGAAAAAAGATATATTAATTGTCGATAAAAGAATTGCGGCAATGGAGGACAGCATACAATTTGAAGAATCAGCCCATATAGAAGTGCTCGATCTTACAGGCCAGTTAGTTGTGCCAGGATTCATTGATAACCATGTCCACATCATGGGCGGCGGTGGTGAAGGCAGTTATCGTACCCGCACCCCTGAACTTGTGTTGTCGGATGCCATTAAAGGTGGAATCACCACACTTGTTGGCGTCATTGGGACAGATGGAACTACACGGACAATGACAAGCCTTGTAGCTAAAGCAAAAGCGTTAAAAGAAGAAGGAATTAGTTGCTATGTTCACACAGGGTCCTATCAAGTTCCCGTCAAAACACTGACAGGAATGGTTGAAGATGACCTCATTTTAATAGAAGAGATTATCGGAGTTGGGGAGATAGCGATTGCCGATCACCGTTCCTCTCAACCGAGTTACGAGGAAATTGCAAAAATTGCTGCAGCTGCACGGGTAGGTGGAATGCTTTCTGGCAAAGCAGGAATCGTGAATATGCACCTGGGAGACAGTGTTAGCAAACTATCTATTTTAGAAGAGGTTATTAAAAAAACAGATATCCCAATCCGTCAATTCTTGCCTACACATATCAATCGCAATCGAGAGTTGTTTGAAGCGGGAATAGAACATGCGAAAAGAGGCGGCTATGTAGATTTTACCACTTCAAGTATAGCGAAGTTCCTTGAACAAGGTGAAACGAAATGCAGTGTTGGTTTAAAAGAGATGCTCAATAAAGGCGTGCCAATAGGGCAAATTACTTTCTCTTCAGACGGTCAAGCAAGCTTGCCGGAGTTTGATGAAAATGGAGAATTCATCGGTTTGCAATTAGGAAGGGTCACATCCCTATATAAAGAAGTGAAAGACGCCATTCTAGATGAAGGGCTACAACCCGCGGATGCATTGAAAGTTATTACAGAGAACCCTGCTAAAGTATTGCGCTTAGCTTCGAAAGGGACACTTGAAGTAGGAAAGGACGCCGATCTTGTAATCTTAAATGACTCGTCATTTGAGGTGGAGTCTGTTATCGCACTTGGACAAAAAATGATGTGGAATAAAAAACTGCTTGTAAAAGGAACATTTGAGTAAGTTATAATAGTAGAAAAACACTGTTGCCTAAAAGGACAGTGTTTTTCTATAGATGGAGGTGTGTGGGGTTGGGGATAAAAGCAAGGGAACTGACGCTGTTAGCTGGATCGGAAGAAACAAGGAGAACACTTGATAACCAATTGAATGAAATCATCGGCGATTTTATTCGAATTCGCAGTTATTCCGTTGATGCCCACAAAGTAACCAAGGTACACAATCAACTGATTATTTTATCCTCTCATCTAATAGAGGAGGAGGCCAAAGAATATATCGGAGACAATTGTACAGTACTAGTAGCGAGGCGAATTGTTAACTTTCTTAATATTGATAAAATATACAGCGTTGCAAGAGGCGAAAAAGTACTATATGTGAACGACTTTCCGGAAACGGTCCAGGAAGCGATCTCTTCCTTCGAAATTCTTGGAATTAATCACCTTCAGTTAATCCCCTATTTCCCTGGCAAAAAGGACGAAGAACAAATAAAGATTGCTATTACGCCAGGTGAACTTGACCTCGTACCTTCCTATGTGCAAGAAGTAATCAATATAGGTCCAAGGCTTATCGACATTACGACCATTATTACGATATTAAACAGGCTGGGCCTTTTAGAAGAAAAACAGGATCAGGTTTCTAGTAAATACATAAGTACCATTACAAGATTGAGTAAAAGGTTAGGGGACGCAAATCAGGAAGCGAATAAGATCAGTGATCACCTGAAAAAGGTGGTAAACGGAGTAAATGACGGGATTTTGGCCATTAATCAGCTGGGAAGGATTACAGTCTTTAATGAAATAATGGAACGTTTTCTCCGAATACCAATGAAGAAAGCGGCCGACAGACATGTTCGCGATGTGATTACCGAACGCAATCTTTATGATTTCATTATGAACAAACGAGAGGAAGAAGCAGACGGTTATTTTACCATCAATGCGATGAGCTTTATGGTACATCGTTTCATGATAGATCCACAAGGTACGATAGTTGTTACGTTTAAGGATGCAAGTGAAACCATTGAAATGGAAAAACAATTAAAAAGAGAATTAGTGAAAAAAGGGTTCTATGGAAAGTATCATTTCGAGGATATAGTGGGTAGCCATCCAGAATTACTTCGTACTAAGGAAATAGCCCGTAAGCTAGCTAAAACCGAACTAACCATTCTCATACAAGGGGAAAGTGGTACAGGGAAAGAATTGTTTGCAAGCTCTATCCACAATGCTTCTCCACGTAGTAACGGTCCATTTCTGGCAGTTAATTTCAGTGCTCTTCCAGAAGATCTTGTAGAAAGTGAACTTTTCGGGTATGAAGAAGGTGCATTCTCAGGTGCGAAAAAAGGAGGAAGAAAAGGGCTATTTGAACAAGCAAACGGGGGTACCATCTTCTTAGATGAAATAGGAGATATCAGCTTGAAGGTCCAAGCAAGATTACTTCGCGTGCTGCAAGAAAAAGAACTGCTTCGCATAGGAGGAAATAAAATTATTCCGGTGGATGTCCGGGTAGTAGCAGCCACGAACAAGGACTTGCTTTCTTTAATGGAAGAGGGGAAATTCCGAGAAGATCTATATCACCGTTTAAAAGTCTTGTTCTTACAGCTTCCTGCGCTTCGTAAAAGAAAGGAAGACATCGCACACCTTATTCAACATTTCATTCAACAAAGCGATCAATCATCTATAAAACTGGAATTTGAAGTATTGGAGAAACTCAAGGAGTATGACTGGTATGGGAATATCCGTGAACTAAAGAATACACTAGATTATATGCTTGCTGTGTGCGAAGAAAATACGATCAAGGTGGAAGATATACCAAATGAAGGATTCTTTCAGCAGGCCAGAAGGAATCTAAAAGAGGTAGCGACTACTCTGGAGGTGAAGGCTGCTGAACTTCCCCACATTCAAAAAGATTTAAATGAGGAATTGAGTAACATAGTAGAAATTATCTATCAATTACAATCGTCTGGAGAAACAGTTAGCAGGATGAAGATTTCGGAAGCAACAAGAAGAGGTGGGAGATTCTTAACTGAACAGCAAGTAAGGTCAAGGCTTGAAACGCTAGAAAAAATGGGGTTAATTGAGAAAAAGCGGGGGAGACAAGGGACCAAGCTGACTGTATTCGGAGAAAAAACTTTTCATATGAAAAAGAGGCAGTAAGTGGAATGATTTATCCACTTACTGCCTTTTTTAAAGGGTTGATTTCCGTTCCATGCGCTTCGCTTGCCTGCGGGCGGTCCGTGAGCCTCCTCACTCCATTGGAGGCCACTGAAAAAGTCTTTGATTTTTTTAAGTTGTTTAGACTCCGCTGTTGATTTCCGCAAATGGCTTCGCTTTCCTAGGGGCTGACGAGAGCCTCCTCGGCAAGCCTGCGGGGTCTCCACCTAGCGCTATCTCCCTCAGGAGTCTTCGCCTTTTGCTCCAATCAACAGCTAGGAATCATTAAAAACTTTACTGTATCAGTTTTTTAGTGGCCTTCTCCGTTGCATGGCCTCACCTGTCGCTTTATCCCGCGGGCGTCTACGCGCCTTCCACTTCAATCAACGGAAGTCTATAATACTTAAACTTTTCTCTAGACACCCATTTTTCTTCTGGTGTTGCTAGGTTTTTTCGTTTGTTGGCTTTTCATTTTTTGTGATCCTTGTGCACTATTAAAGTTCCCTTTGCCGCCTGCTGCCTGTTTCTTTTTATTTTCCAATTGCTTTTTCATCGCTTCTTGCAGACTGATTTTTTTAGGTTCATTACTTTCTGTCATATAGCTTCCTCCTAGTGGTCCATATTAGTAGATTTAGTATAAACCATTTCAGCAAAGAAAGGTAATAAGAATTTCCTGGGATTAATTAGAATGAATAAAATTTTGAAAATAGAGAAAGTATTTAATTCAATAATAATTGTTGAAACTATTTTAGTATAGTGATAAAGTTATAAAAGTATTATATAACACTTGTTTTTAATTATCACTGGTCTGTAATAACAACAGTCTGATAGATAAAAGTATTTAATAGGAAAACTTTAAAGCTTTTCTATTAAATATTTTTATTGATAAACAAATATTGGAAGCGTTACCAATATCGCAAGTGTTGAATCTTAAAGAAAAGGTGCGAACATCATGATAGACATAATTATTGAATGGAGTAATAAAATTCTTTGGTCTTATGTTCTTATTGCATTATTGGTTGGTTTAGGGATTTATTTTTCTTTAAAGTCAAAATTTGTTCAGTTTACACAGGTAGGTGAGATGTTTCGGTTATTAAAAGAGAGCCCGACATCAAATGAAGCGAAAAAGAGAGTGTCGTCCTTTGGTGCCTTCTGTATCAGTGCGGCAACTCGAATAGGTACAGGTAACCTTGCAGGTGTGGCGATTGCTATCTCGCTTGGAGGTCCTGGTGCTGTTTTTTGGATGTGGGTGGTTGCGCTGTTCGGTGCGTCCTTAAGCTTTATTGAAAGTACGCTTGCGCAGGTATACAAAGTAAAGGATAAGAGCGGATTCAAAGGTGGACCAGCCTACTATATGCAAAAAGCAATGGGAGCACGTTGGATGGGTGTTTTATTCGCTGTCTTAATTACGTTCTGTTTTGGGTTGGCATTTACCTCGGTTCAGGCGAACACGATTGCCGTCGCATTTAACGAAGCCTTTGGCGTGAATCGCTTAGTACTTGGATTAGTACTTACAGCAATTGTAGCTATGGTAATCTTTGGAGGAGTAAAGAGAATTGCCAAAGTTTCACAAGTCGTTGTGCCAGTTATGGCTGTTTCTTATTTGTTGTTGGCGTTATATGTCATTGCGATCAATATCGGAGAAATTCCAGGATTAATCGGTGTGATTATCTCCAGTGCTTTTGGTTTAAACGAAGCGGTAGCCGGTGGTATCGGTGCTGCCATTATGAATGGTGTAAAACGCGGACTGTTCTCGAATGAAGCTGGTATGGGTAGTGCTCCGGTTGCAGCGGCAACTGCTGACGTAAGTCATCCTGCCAAACAAGGTTTCATTCAGACGCTTGGAGTTTTTGTGGATACTATCTTAATTTGTAGTGCAACAGCCTTCATCATACTGCTGGCAGGAATTCCTGGCGGAGAAGAAATGGAAGGAATTGAGTTGACACAGGTGGCGCTGGCTGAACATGTTGGGCCTTGGGCGAGCATCTTTATAGCGATTGCGATTCTATTATTCTGCTTTAGTTCCATTATCGGAAACTATTATTATGGAGAATCCAATATAGAATTTATTAAAGAAAGCAAAACAGCGATTATGATCTTCCGTTTTGCAGTTCTTGGTATGACAGTCTTTGGTTCAGTAGCTAGTCTGAGCATGGTTTGGAACCTCGCAGATTTATTTATGGCATTGATGGCTATCACCAACCTTATAGCATTAGCCTTTATCGGAAAAATTGCTCTTGCTGTATTAAAGGACTATCTGGATCAACGGAAAGAAGGAAAAGATCCTGTATTCTATGCGAGTAATATTGAGGGATTAGAAAATACGGAATGCTGGGAAGATGAATCACCAAATGTTGAGGAAAAAGGTGCTTAAATGTTAGATGTAGCTGCGGGATCTATGTAATCCTGTGGCTTTTTTTCTTTGTTTAGCTGAATAACAACGTGAATATTGGCTACTAAAAATATTTATTTTCCAAAGTGGCTGTTTTATTTTCCATTCGACAAAAAATACGAGGAGTAACCACTAGTTTATTTTCCAAAACACAGAAAATACTTTCCAAAAACAAAAAATACATGCCGTTCGACATTTCCTGCTAAAAATCGTCAATACTTAATAAATCCAATTAAGAAGGGTTTTATTGATATATGAAGAAGAGTATAAGGGAGAAATCACATAGGGGATGAAAAGATGGAAGATATGTTATTTAAGCAAATGCAGTTTGTGCGCAATAGAACCATCGCGGCTCTTGATGCCACAACAGAGCAATTAGCAGATGAGATGCCGGGAAATGTGAAAAATACAGTCAGGTGGAATTTGGGGCATATTTTCGTCTCTCAAGATACACTGCTCTATCCGTTCCTTGGGGAGGAACACCATGTACCAAAGGATTATCTTGAATTGTTTGCAAGAGGTTCAAGCCCCCATCAATGGAAGACGAATCCACCTACCTTGAAAGAGATCAGGAACTATTTAGTTGAACAGCCTTCTCGTGTTCAAAAGGACTTCGCTGGGAAACTGGAAGAACCTATTCAACAGCCATTCAAATTGGGAGATTATGAGCTTACAACGCTTGGGGAGCTGCTGAGCTTCGCCATTTGGCATGAGGGGTTGCATCAAGGTGCAATTAATACAATTAAGCGGGCAGCTGGGACAGAAGACCTTTGGAGCAAAGTGACAGAGAAAAACCAGCTCGTTTAAAAGAAAATTAAGTAGGGTGTGGCTTATATAGTCACACCCTATTTTCTCAATGAATAGAAGTAATTGTATCAATCTAGAAACAAATGGGGTAAAATATCTTTAATTCAAGATATTTAATTTCAAAATAAAAAACACAAGGAGGAACCTATATATGAAACACTTCCATCAAAGTCCTGCCACTTATGTGCAGGATGTCATGATAAATGTAGAAAATCTTCAACGCTCCATTGATTTCTATACAAAAGTAATCGGTTTTATTCTATTAGAACAAACAGAATCCCAAGCGGTATTTTCGGCAAATGGCCAGACTCCGTTGTTGACTATAGTCCAACCAAAGGGTATTAAACCAAAGCACCAGCGAACAACCGGCCTTTATCATTATGCACTTCTTTTACCTTCACGAGCAGATCTTGGTAGCATCATTCATCATTTTATCGCCAATGGTGTCCGTCTCCAAGGGGCTTCAGATCACCTTGTAAGTGAGGCATTGTATTTGTCGGATCCAGACGGAAACGGAATTGAAATTTACAGAGACCGTCCGGCTCAGGAATGGAATTGGAATGGAACAGCAGTGGAGATGGCATCAATAGCACTTGATGTGGAAGACTTGTTAAAAGAGGGTCAAGATAACACGTGGGGTGGTCTACCTAAAGAAACAGTTATGGGACATATCCACCTTCACGTTTCTGAACTAAAAGATACCGAGCAATTTTATACGAAAGGACTCGGGTTTGAAGTTGTCACTCGCTATGGAGACCAGGCTTTGTTTATTTCAACAGAACGTTATCATCATCATATCGGACTGAACACATGGAATGGTGTCGGAGCACCGGCACCTGAAGGTAATTCGGTAGGTCTTGTGTGGTTCTCATTGGTGTTTTCTAGTGAAGAAAAGAAGCTGTCTGCAGTTGATAGGCTAACATCATTAGGCTATAAAGTAGAGGTATTAGATGGCCTATATTTTGCAATGGATCCTTCTGGCAATAGAATAAAATTGGATTAATCGTCAAAGCAGACTTCAAATAAGGAGTCTGTTTTTTTATGTCGTATATATAATACTACTCCACCATTATGTGGGGTGTAGCCAAATATGGGGAGGATGGACTGGAGATCCTGATAAGAAGAGGATGGATGGAGCAGCCTCCGCAATCAATAGATCGTCAAAAATTACAAGAGTAAGAAGCTGAAGGTTACGTGAGAACCTTCAGCTTCTTTTTAAAATAAATAAGCTCATCTGCAAGCCTGAAACCAGCCTTTTGATATAAACGTATTGCTTGATTATTGGTCGTATTTACACATAGTTGAAGTTCGTCTATTTCTTCAATTAAAAAGATCCAAGAAACCGCACCTTTCAAAAGTTCTGTACCGATGTTTTGTCCACGGAAACTCTCATCCACTGCAATAAACTCAATGCTTGCTTCAGAAAATTCAGGTTCTACTTCCACATAAATATACCCTGCTAATTTGTCATCTCTCATATAACTAAATACTTTCCGGTGTTCACTAATTCGGTTAATGATTTGTTTTCCATTATAGTATGTATCAGGAAAGGCCAGGTTGTGCAGGCGGATCATCTCATTATTATATTCTTTTGTAAGCAAGTGTAGCTTTGCATCTTGGGAGGAAGAAAATTCATTTCGCCTCATAATCAAAATGGCCTGTTTGCTTTGTTCGATGAAGTCAAAATTTGTTGCAGTTTTGACTGCTAATTTATTCTCCTTGTTTGGAAACATGAAGAGCTTTTCCACTTCTGAAGGGATAAGTTGCATCATTTGTTGGAATAAAAATATTGCTTGCTCTTGGTGATTCTCTTCTACAAACGGCCCCCATACCTCTGCAGTCTTTTGAGTGAAATCAGCATCAAACCCAACTACCCCAACTAAATCTTCTTCCTTATAGGCCAATACGAATGCCTTTTCGAACGGTACATCTGTGAGATCATTTTGCAAGGAACTAGCGATTTCCTTTTGTTGCTTGCCACAATATCCAATATGGCTGCTGGATTGTCCATTTAGTCTAGCAATAAAAGAGGCCACTTCTTTAATTAAGTCCCTTGAAGGACAAGAAATTATTGTTTCTTTCATTCCATCACTCCCCATATAAAAAATCCCGGAGTGTGCACGGCTCCGAGATTTGTTAACCTATTAAAAATAATAACACAAATATTTATCGATTTATGAGGTTTCGTACCCCTCTATAGATTAAGGCAAGTGAGAATACTAGAACAGTAATGACGCCTAGAATACTAGTGATCGGCTCAAGAGCAGCAAACGTTCCTGTCATTGGTACTCTAAGAAGCGCAAAACCTGCTAGCATGGCAGCGAAAAACAGAATGATTCTTTCCATATAACACCCTCCTTTCCCTTTGCTAACACTATATGTGTATAGGCTTAAACTTGTCAGCGCTTTCAAAAATTTATTTTTCAAAAAAAAATAGAGCTGAAATCAACTCTTCGATTTCAACTCCATTTTCTATTTAGTTTATTTCAAGTGGGCGTAAATTTGCTTCAATTTCTTCTCTTTTTGGTTCTAAAAATGGAGGAAGTGCAAGTTTTTCTCCCATTGTCTCTAAAGGCTCGTCTGCACTGAACCCAGGTGTGTCTGTGGATAGTTCAAAAAGAATCCCATTGGGCTCCCTGAAGTAGAGTGCTTTAAAATAGTATCTTTCTACTTCTCCTGAGTTCGGAAGGCGAGTTTCCCTTACTCGTTGCACCCACTTTTGGAACTCCTCTTTGTTTGGAACGCGGAATGCTACATGGTGTACGCCACCCCGTCCTATTCTTTCAGGTGGAAGATCAGGCCTTGTCTCAATATGAACTTCTGCTCCTGGCCCGCCTGCCCCTGTTGTGTACACTTCAATTGCAGGGAAATCCCCTTTAAGAGAAGGATATGACCCTTTATGCTGAAAGCCAAGCACATTGGTTAAGATGCTTGTGGTTGGCAGAGCAGATTTAACAGTCAACGTTACAGGTCCAAGTCCAATAATGGCATGTTCTGTCGGAATGTCTTTCTTTTCCCATGGAACACCTGCTGGTACACCATTTTCTCCGTTATCAGCAACTAATAATAGCTTTGTTCCTTCGTAATCTTCAAACGCTAAAGTGTCCCTGTCTGCACGCTGTTTTATTTCTTCTTGTTTGATGTTGAATGTCTGAAATCTCTGTTGCCAAAAGCGAAGTGATTCGGTTGTTGCCACCCGCAGGGAAGTGGAAGAAATACTTGAAACTCCTTCATGCGTTCTGCCTAAACCAGGAATATCGAAAAAGGTAATCTCTGTTCCAGGATTTCCTTCTGCATCACCATAAAACAGATGATAAGAGGATGTGTTATCTTGATTGACGGTCTTTTTTACAAGTCGCATTCCAAGAACCTCTGTGAAAAAATGATAATTCTTTTCTGCTTTGGCAGTTAATAAAGAAACGTGGTGTAAACCTAACAGTTGCATAGGTTATCACTCCTTTTATAATAAATGGTTTCATTTAAAATATCTCGAATTCAAGATAATTATAACATGGTTTTTTCGCATTCTCAATAGAAATGAATTTTTAGAAAAATACAAAATTTTTATGTGTTTTTCTGCTTTTTTATTGCTAAATTTCCCGTTTCAAAATATATTTATTATATATATATGTAGGAGAGTGATGAGAACTTGGATAGTATACCCTATGACTCGATAATTTTATTAGGGGCATTGTTAATATTATCAGGATATTTTTCGGCATCTGAAACGGCTATTACGAGCGTGAACAAAGTGCGACTACGTAATCAGGCAGACAACAATGCAAGAGCAAAACGCTCATTAAACATGGCAGAAAACTTTGATCAAAGTGTTTCTACAATTCTAATAGGTAATAATATTGTCAACATAGCAATGGCAGCTATAGCTACAAACATTGCTACGCAACTATACGGCCCTGGTGGCAGTACATTAGCAATCACGACAGGAATTATTACGATAATAGTCCTTGTTTTTGGGGAGATTTTGCCGAAATCTTTAGCAAAACAATATGCAGAAAAATATTTACTAATAATATCTGCTTCTTTAATGACAGTCATGAAACTCTTTTATCCAATTACATGGTTGTTCGTCCAATTAAAAGTAGGTATCAAAAAACTTCTTGGTGCAGATAAGGAGGAGCCTACTGTAACAGAAGAAGACGTCATAGCGATGGTGGAAATTGGGGAAGAAGAAGGGACTTTTCTCACACAAGAACGAGAATTACTGCACAATGCCATAGCGTTTGATGATATTGTCGTGAAAGATATCCTTACGCCAAGACCTGATGTAGTAGCCATCTCGGAGGATACGTCTATTGAAGAAATTAAAGACATTTTTATAAAAGAGCAATATTCACGCTTACCTTTATATCAAGGGTCCATTGATAATATAATCGGAGTGATTTCACATAGAGATTTCTTTGCCCAATATGTCCAGAACCCGAACTTTTCATTAAGAGAAATTGCACGCAGTCCGTTTTTTGTCATCGGTTCTGCCAAAATATCTAACCTTCTTAAAGAACTGCAAACTTCACAAAATCATCTGGCCATCGTCCTTGATGAGTATGGTGGAACTGCGGGTATTATCTCGATAGAAGATATTATAGAAGAGATTGTCGGGGAAATTTGGGATGAGCATGATGAAAATGAAAACTTGGTGGAAGTCCTCGATGAATTGAAATTCCGTATGGATGGACGTCTTCCTGTGGAAGATTTTACGGAGCTGCTTCAACTTGAAGTAGCAGAATCCACCGCTAACACATTAGGTGGTTGGATTTCTGATATGCTCGGCTATCTCCCGAAAAAAGGAGAAAGAGTGGAGTGTGAAAGCTTCGTCATTCACATAGAAGAAGTAAAAAAGCATCGAATACAAAAAGTAGTTGTCGAGAAAAATGTAGATATTGTTTTCTCTGCTTAATATCTTTTAAAACCCTGGTATATACCAGGGTTTTTTATATGATAAGTTTTAGTTCCCTGATCATTGAGAATTATTGGGGAGTACAGAGAATCAAAGCAGTCAATGAGGACAATGTTCAGGATTTTTGGTGTTGTCTGGTAGTCATAGGGGTTCAATGAGGACAATGTACAGGAGTTTTAGTGTTGTCCGGTAGTCATAGGGGATCAATGAGGACAATGTACAGGAGTTTTAGTGTTGTCCCGTAGTCATACGGTCGCAATGAGGACAATGTACAGGAGTTATGTTGTTGTCCAGTAGTCATAGGGTCGCAATGAGGACAATGTAAAGGAGTTTTGATGTTGTCCGGTAGTCATACGGTCGCAATGAGGACAATGTACAGGAGTTATGGTGTTGTCCGGTAGTCATAGGGTCGCAATGAGGACAATGTTCAGGAGTTTTGATGTTGCCCGGTAGTCATAGGGTCGCAATGAGGACAATGTTCAGGAGTTTTGATGTTGTCCGGTAGTCATAGGGTCGCAATGAGGACAATGTACAGGAGTTTTAGTGTTGTCCGGTAGTCATAGGGGTTCAATGAGGACAATGTACAGGATTTTTGGTGTTGTCCGGTAGTCATAGGGTCGCAATGAGGACAATGTTCAGGATTTTTGG
>NZ_JAAXCU010000011.1 GCF_012911845.1 Bacillus sp. RO2
GGTGAACGGAGTAATAGAGTGGCCTCATAAGACCGAAACGAAGCGGAAAGGGGGTGAAGGGACTAATAGGAGTGATCAAGAAGACCGAAGCCAAGCGTAAATCCGGTGAAGGTTCAAATAGAAGTGCTCTATAAGCCCGAAGCATAGTGAAAATCGGGTGAACGGTCAAATAGAAGTGCTCAATAAGCCCGAAGCGCAGGGAAAATCGAGTGAACGGTCAAATAGAAGTGCTCTATAAGCTCGAAGCCACGGGAAAATCGAGTGAACGGTCAAATAGAAGTGCTCTATAAGCCCGAAGCCCCGGGAAAATAGGGTGAACGGTCAAATAGAAGTGCTCTATAAGCCCGAAGCACCGGAGAAATTGAGTGAACGGTCGAATAGAGAGGCGCTATAAGCCCGAAGCATCAAGACAATTGGTTTCTACAATTAAAATAACAGAATATTTTAAAAACAACGGAACTTTTCAGCCCTCAATAACGTATTTAAGATATATAAAAACATAAGGAAAAGGGGGCACCTCTCATGATCTGGTTATTCATCATTGTACCAATATTACTTCTAATCGGAATCACGCTCTACAT
Source organism: Bacillus sp. RO2 (assembly GCF_012911845.1). Taxonomy (GTDB): domain Bacteria; phylum Bacillota; class Bacilli; order Bacillales; family Bacillaceae_I; genus Sutcliffiella_A. The sequence continues at coordinate 582 of NZ_JAAXCU010000011.1, forward strand.
GGACAAAAAGAATAATGGAATGAACCATCCCCCAGATGTAAACAGAGGCAATCAAAATATTGAATCAGAAACAACTAGATATCAGTTCAATCAAATTAACAACCACGGTGGAGGAAGCGATGGCGGAGGATCAAATTAATATGGATTACGACATCCAAGGAAACCATGAAAATTTGAAAATCTTGCAGGCTTCCAAAGATCATTTTGGAAGCCACCTTAAACTTGAAGTTACGTTTCCTGATGGGACTATTGTAATTCGGTGGGGACTTGATGAAATTGATTACCTAAGAATTATAGAAATTATTAAAAGTAATTATTTTGATAGCCTAGAACAAGGGTATCATTATGAATTACTCCCTTATGTTGGTGTATCCCTTGATAAACCAAATGGTAAGCAAAAGTTTCTTGCAAACCTACGATGTGTTCAGTGGAAAAAGGCTGCAAGAATTGAATTTGAATGCTCCGATAGGTTTGCTGGAAATTTAGAATGGTTTAAAAAAGAAGTAAGATGTTTAAAAGATTTAGATCGTCTTAGATGGGAGTACTAAAAGAGTAATGTAGGCGCTCTGCACCTTCTTAAATAATTTTGTTTCAAGTTTTTATATATCCATAATCCTCTCTTGTTGTTAGCCAATTCGCTATTAGATAAATCACCATATAAAACGGCACAGAGAAGATATATTGCCAATTGTATGGGTTATAAACTTTTAGGAAATGAACAATAGGCTCTCCTACATATGCAGTCAATAAGCCGAATACGATTGCTTTAATTAGTGGAGATGAATTTGGTTTAAATTGGATTAAACTCATTACTACTACTGGCATCAGTGCTAAGTTATAAGGAAGATAAGCTAAAATGAACGGAATCACTTCAAAGCGATAAGACCATAAGCCCAATTGGACTCCGATTGTATCCAAAATTAGTGAGGCAGTCATCACAAAGAACCCAGCATTCAATAATCGATACCTACTTTCTTTTTGGTGATAGACAACCCAAAACAGCCAAGAGAAGACGGTTAGACCTACCCCAACCCACCAACGCCAAGTAAATAAGACTTCTTGAAACCATAAATCAATGATTTTATCATATAGCTCAGATTGACGGATAATTATTTGATCAATTTTTTCCAAGGTGTTCATTTGTTTCAACTCCTTCTTCCACCGGCTTTAGAATTAGTATTAGTTTATATAGAAATTTTATGATGATACAGAGGGACTAAAAAAATTTTCTCCAATGCAAACAAAAACAGAAGGGACACGCCCTTCTGTTTTTAATAGTTATGCCTTTTTCCACTCAGTCAATAGCTCTACTCCTGCAGCTTTAAAGCCAGTGTATACAGGGCAGCGTTTATCTGTCATCTCTTTTAATTCTTGTATGCGTTCATCAGATTCCGTTGTTTTGACAAGAGCTTGGATGGAGATTTTTTCAAAGTACGGTCGGATCCCTTCTTCTCCCATTAGACCACGTGTGTCTAATTCGCCGGTAATGGTAAATGACATACCTTGTAAGTCAAATCCAATTTCTTTAGCAACAAAATTAGCAATAACATTTTCACATCCAGCTAAAGACGCTAGCATAGTGGAAAGGGGATCAGCGCCTGTATCTTTACCGCCCATTGATGCAGGTTCATCAATAATAATTGTGTGTTTACCTGCTTTTATATCTGACCTCATTCCAGCTGATTCTGCCGTTACATTAAATGTTGCTTTTGCCATGGTTATCTTCCTCCTTCAAATAGTAACTTCATTTTCGATTATACTGGGCATTATACAGAAAAACTGTAAGATGGATTACGTTCAGAACTTGCTACTTTATTTTTAACTTTTTATTTTGTAATAGTTAGAGAAAATATTTCCTTCTGAACTAAATATTTTTCTTCCACTACAAGAACAGGTAATAACAATTTTCCTACTTTTTGCTTTATGATATCTACATATTCAGGTTTTTCAAGTACATCAACCTCTTTAAATTGAACTTCCAAGGATTTAAGGAAAAGTTTTGCTGCATGACATTTATGACATCCTGGCATGGAAAATAAAATCATGTGGTACAAACTTACCTCCTCTATTATAGTAATATCCGTGTTTTTACTATAATGAGAAATAGAAATATATACTGTAAGTTAGCTTACAGTATAATGAAAAGAAAAATAATATTATTAGTATTGGAAAATATTAGATGTAATATTTGAGGAAGGTGAGAAAATGGATGATAAATTGTTTTTACTTTCACAAATAAGTTTATTGGATGAGCTACCGATGGATGATTTAAAAGTGATTGATGAAATGAGCGAGATGAAACCAGTTAAAAAAGGGACTATCATCTTGTCTCCCGAAAAACACATGGAGGCACTTTTCTTGTTGAAAAAGGGACAGGTCCGTTTATATCGACTGAATTCGAAAGGCAAACAGTTTACGGTGGATATACTGGTAGATGGTAATATCTTTGGTGAAACTTCTACCATGTCTCTTACTGATGATCAAGTCTATGCGGAAGCGATGACAGATACTTATTTATGCATATTGGGTAAGGAGGAATTTGAGGAATTCATTGAAAATAACCCGAAGATCGTGAAAAGACGGGGAAAAGAAAAAAAGAATGGCAAACGATAGAAATGAGAGTAACTCATCAAGATATTGCAAATATGATTGGTTCAACTCGAGAGACCACAAGTGCTGTTATAAGTCAGTTGAAAAAAGAAGGAATAGTCAAGAAAACTATACTTTTTTCTGTTCATGTGGATAAAGCCTTAGAACTATTGAATCGTTATTAAAAGGTAAGCGTAGGCAACCTCGTTGTCCTACGCTTAAAGTTATCTAAACCACCTAATATACTTTTCCATCACCTTTGGCAAGAACCCATCAAACAGCTTCTTCCTCCAAAATGCATCTGCTGTACGTTGAACCGCTGCACTATGATTTGGGTATGGATGAATGACATTGGATATGCTGCCTATTTTCTTTTTAAACTGTTTAGAAAACACTACCTCTTGCATCCAATCCCCAGCATGATTCCCAACGGCATGGGCCCCAATTATATAGCCTTTTTTATCTGTCATGATTTTTACAAATCCAGTTGTTTGATGATCTGTTACGAAACGATCAACTTCGGACAAATCCACCTTATAAGCATCATAATCCAGCTTTTTTTCTTTTGCTTCTTCTTCGGTTAAACCTAAATGAAATACTTCCGGTGAAGTATAGGTGACCCATGGAACATTAGAATAGTCTATTTTTCTTCTTAATCCTAAAAGTGCGTTTTGGACGACTTGTTTGCCTTCCATTCCTGCTACATGAGTAAAGGGCAATGTTCCGTTTACATCTCCTATGGCATAGATGTGAGGGATGTTTGTTTGTAGGCGTTCATTAACTTTAATATGCCCTCGGTCATCCGTTTGTACATTGGCATTATTTAATTGAAGTTTGTCAGAATTAGGTGTTCTTCCTGTTGCAACCAGTATTTCATCGACTTCAAGAGATATTTCCTTTTCATCTGGTTCCATGGTGAGATGAACAACTTTCCCATTTTGACCATCTTCAATAGATTTGACAGTAGTCTTGAAGAGCAGCTTCATTTCTTTAGAAAGGACATCCTTCATGAGATGCTGTACTTCCTCGTCCTCTTTTACTAAAATACCATCAGACCTCTCGACAACCGTCACATCACTTCCTAATCTCGCCATCGCCTGAGCCATTTCAATTCCAATGGGCCCACCACCTAACACTAAAAGTCTTCTTGGTAATTTGGTTAAAGAAAAGATGGTTTCATTGGTGATATATCCATTCTCTTTCAAACCAGGAATTGGTGGAACAAAGGGTCTTGATCCTGTTGAAATGACAATTCTCTTACCAAAAATAATTTCACTATCATTAACTATGACTTGGTTCTTAGAGTGAAAAGCCCCCATTCCAATGTATACATCGACACCTAGTTTACGAAAACGATCGGCATCATCATGCACTTGAATATGGTCAATTGCTTCCTTCACTTTCTTCATGACAGCTTCCATGTGAATATTCTCTGAAACGTGAACTCCGAACTCTTTAAGGGAACGGGAGTTTTTTATACGATTTGCAATTTCAATAAGGGCCTTGGATGGAACGCAACCGAAATGTAAACAGTCACCGCCAGGCTGCTCTTCTTTTTCAATTAACGCAACTTTTCCTCCTAAAGAAGCGGCACCAGCGGCTACCGTTAATCCGCCAGCTCCTCCTCCAATAACTATAAGATCATACTTTTTCATGATGAAAATTCACCTCTCACCCTCCATTTTTGGTAAAGCCTAATTTCCCTCGGATCTTTTTACTGAAAATTAATGGAAGTACACTAATTAAAACAAAGACGATAACTGCTAGGATAATGACTAATTTATTATCGCCGACAAAACTGGATCCTAGAAAATTGTAAGCAAAAGTACCTGGAATAATCCCAATAACGGTTGCCAAAATAAAATGCGACACCTTCACTTTAGAAAGCCCAGCTAAGTAACTAATTAGATCGAAGTTGAATAGGGGTATTAAACGAAGGAGGAGTACATAGAAAAATCCATTATCCTCCATTTGCGACTGGATCTTTTGGACTCTTACATTCGAGGTTTGACTTCTAACAATACTTTTGCCAAACTTCTTTGCAACCAGGAAAGATACGATAGCTCCTAATGTAGCACCAATGACTGTATAGACTGTTCCCCAAATTGCTCCAAATGCAAGTCCTGCTGCTAGAGAGAGAATAGAGGCAGGGAACAAGATAAGTGGCCGAATCGTATACAAGACAATGTAGATAACAGGTGCGAATACACCAAAGGATAGAATCCATTGTCGAATTCCTTCTGGGCTGATATTTAGATAGTTGTGATTGATAAACAATAAGGAGCCTACTAATATTGCTAAAATTATTCCTTTTATCCAATTTTTTTTCGTCATGGAATCCTTCCTCTCAAGCTTCATGTTTCTATTTTATAAAATAAAGGTTACTAATGCTGTAAGCTTCCTTACATTTCTTTTTGTTTCACATTACTTACCCCAATCCCTCCTAATATAATACCTACCCCAGCCCATTGATACATACTGATATGTTCTGATAATACCAAGGCTGACATGATTACTGCGACAGGGAGCTCGGAGGCTGTTAGAATCGTTCCAAGGCCTGGCCCCACATGCGGCATACCGATGGAAAAGAGAAATGGGGGAAGCACTACACCAAATATGCCTAGAATTAATCCATATGGAGCTATGCCTAATACTGTTGGTAGATCGACTAAAAAGAAAGGGGGAAACAATATAAACGTAACAATTAAGCCCCCAGTGGAAAGAAGAGCACTTTTTTGAATGGCAGGAATGTCCTTACCGATGATACCGCTCAAAAATATAAAAATGGAAAATGTGAAAGCGGAAAGTATTCCCCATAGAACTCCTTGTAATGAAATTGACTCTATCTTGTCCTCCAAAAGTCCTGCAGCTAAAACTGATCCGGAAAGTAATATCACAATGGAGAGAATCTTACCTGATGAAGGACGTTTTTTATAAAAAATCCATTCCATTAATGTGCCAATCCAAATAAATTGAAACAAACAAATGATAGCAAGGGAAGCTTCTAGTGTTTGTAAGGATTGATAATAAAACAATCCTGTTAGCCCCATCGGTATCCCTGCTAACACAAGTTTCAATGTTTGCATGAAATGCAATTTTTTCTTTTTAATAAACAAAGCGGCGATCCAGATTATGATGGTACCAACTAACACTTGGCTACCTGTTACCTCACTCATAGAATAACCGGCAGCATATGCGAGCTTCACGAATGTTGACAGAATGCCAAGACAGCAGCCACCCAAAAATACCATTAACGCGTAATGCCAAGTTTTCATCTTATTTACCCTCTTTCATTGATGTGAAATACAAAAAAGCCACACAAGTGCCCGAAGACAATTGTGTGGCGAAAATAGAGATATCTCTAGAAAAATCCACAATACATCATTTTATTATTCAATTTCCACACCAAATTATACTGGAATGATTGCTTCAAAGCAATGTGATTTTTTGGGGTTTCTAAACAACACATTAATAGTTGTTTTTCTAGCAAATTAGTAGCAAAGTTAGAACTAACAGAAGAGGGGGGACGGAAAGAATGAATTATAAAAATTCCATATCAGATACAAAGTTAAAAATGGTTCAATTAGAAAGAGAATTAAAGAGGCTGGAAAATTTGAAACGAGAACAAGATGTCACCACATTACATAATCGATTGATAAAAATCAATAAAGAAATCGATGCGTTAATCCTTGAAGCAAATAAGAGAACGGGAAGAGTCAATGATGGAATGTTGATATAAAGTAGATTGCCGATTAGTCTTCTAAATTGTGTTAACGTACATAAGTTTTAGTATGACGTGAACATAGTGGAGGGACATATGAACCCGGTAGATAAAATAAACGAGAAGCTTAAAGATATGATAACCAACCTTCTCAACAAGCAAACGGATAAAGGTACTTGGGATTTTTGCTTTGAAGGAAGCATTATGACGGATGCGTATATGATTATTTTGATTAGAATCCTTGAACTGACGGACGAGGAAGTAATGGTTAAGAGACTAGTGGAACGAATCAAGTCACAGCAACATTCCAACGGAGCTTGGAAAGTGTACCCAGATGAGGATGGAGGAAACCTTAGTGCGACCATAGAAGGGTACTTTTCTTTATTGTACTCAGGATACGTTGCCAAGGATGCTTCCTATATGCGCAAAGCGGAGCGTTTTATTCGAGAAAGTGGAGGGCTGGTAAAAAGTGATTGGTTGACGAAAATGATGCTTGCGTTAACAGGGCAAATCAAGTGGCCAAGTATCATAAAATCAATATCTATTGAAATCATGTTCCTGCCAAGCTGGTCCCCTATCTCCATCTATCAGCTTGTTGGGTATGCAAGAGCACACTGGATACCAATACTAACTTGCAGTAATCTGAACTATTCCTTTGTCCATTCACGAACCCCGAATCTCACTCACTTACAGGGAGGAGGAAGTGATGCTGAGGATCAACGGATTTTAGAAGAGATGCAGAACCTTCAACTTTATTTTAAAAATGCCTTAAAAAAGCTCAAAGGCTCACCGGAAATTCTGAAACGAAAAGCTTTTATCAAAGCAGAAGACTATATTCTAGAAAGAATTGAAGAAAATGGAACGCTGTATAGTTATTTCAGTGCAAGTTTCTTTATGGTTTTTGCGCTTCTTGCACTAGGTTACGATAAAAAGAACCCTCTCATAGAAAACGCATTTCAAGGGATGAAAGCTTATCTTTGCAGAAATGCTGACCAACTTTTTATTCAAAATTCTCCCTCCACTGTCTGGGACACTGCCCTGCTCTCAGTAGCTTTACAGCAAGCTGGAGTTCCACATCAACATGCTTCCATCATGAAAGCAAGCAACTATCTTTTTTCTAGACAACAACAGAAATACGGGGATTGGGCTATCAAAAATCCAGGTGTCACACCAGGTGGATGGGGCTTTTCGGACACCAACACCTTTGTCCCTGACATTGATGATACCACCGTTGCTTTGAGGGCTATCACCCCTTTGGTAGGTACAGAAAATCACTTCAAACATGCTTGGAACAAGGGAGTGGAGTGGGTCTTGACCATGCAAAATGATGATGGTGGCTGGTCCGCATTTGAAAAGAATACGGATAACTATCTATTATCTTTCATCCCTTTCCAATATGAAGACAGGGTGCTTTTCGATCCTTCAACTGCTGATTTAACAGGAAGAACCTTATATTTTCTAGGAGAGTATACAACCATTCCTCAGGAATCCGATGTTTTTCGAAAAGCAAAGGAGTGGTTGGAGCACAATCAGGAAGATAACGGTTCCTGGTACGGGAGATGGGGTAATTGTTATATCTATGGAACTTGGGCGGCCATTACAGGTTTGAAAGCTATCGGCGTATCAAGTGATGATCCCTTAATCAGCCGTGCTGTGAAATGGCTATTTTCGATACAAAATGAGGATGGTGGCTGGGGAGAGTCATGTGAGAGTGATAGCAAGAAACGTTATATTCCTTTGCATCACAGTACTCCTTCTCAAACCGCTTGGGCTTTAGATGCTCTCATCTCCGCGTCAGAAATTCCAACTCCTAATATAGAAAAGGGAATCTATTCTCTATTAAGTTTACTAGAAGCCGATGATTGGAGAATTTCCTATCCAACAGGTGCAGGAATTCCAGGTGGGTACTATATCCATTACCATAGCTATAAATATATCTGGCCATTGCATGCACTTAGCCACTATAGGAATAAATATTACGAAACTGAATGATGCAAGTGTAAAAGGTGATTCTAATAAAACGGAATCATCTTTTTCTTTACTCACACTTTATTCACATTTTTGAAGTAAAATAAAGGTTAATATTTCTGTTTAGGAGTGTTACGATTGAGAAATCCTTTTAGCATAATGGCCTTAATAATGATAATGACGTTATCAGGATGTACAAGTTCTGATATTGGATTGCCAAAAATGAAGAACGAAGATTCAGTCCTATATATCAGCCATTTAAAAGAAAATGCTATAACTGCCCTGGATCTATCTACAGGTAGTGAAGAGAAAGTAAGTTTGCCAATCAGGTTTTCAGCAATTGTGGAAATTAAATCAGGGGTGTATGTGGCTTCTGTCAAAGAAGAAGAAGACCTTTATGTTATCAATACTAATGAAAATAAAGTTTCTCCATATATGGAAATTGACGCGGGAATTCTTGAACTAACTTATGATCAAAAAAATGGACTTCTTTACACATCAAATGGAAAGGAAAATCAAATACAAGTGATAGATGTCGAAAAGAAAGAAATTATTGACGAAGTAAGTGTGGGAGACTATCCGTCAAAAATGGTACACCAAGGTCAGCGTTTATATGTGCTTGCTGCCGGAAGCGGGGAAGTGTATGTGATGGACACTTCTACGCATAAAATTACGAACTTTTTTTCGGTGAATGAGAGGCCAGAAGGATTGCACTTTGATGGAAAGTATATATGGACAGGCGGACATGGTGCTACAGGTGAAATGAATGAAAATGTATTCGCCTATGATCCGGAAACAGGCAAGAAAGTAAAATCTGTGGCAACCGGACTGATGCCCATTCAAATTACACAGGTTAACGAAAATTCCTCCATATATGTACTTAGTCATGGGGACCACAGCTTGACAAAATTTAACGAAGACACCTATGAGGTAGAAAAGAAAATAACTGTTGGGGATAACCCAAGCTATATGATTGCTGATGGAACCAACTTGTATGTTTCAAGTCTAGATGGAGATGAAATACTTGTACTAGATCAAGATAGCTTAGATGTTGTAAACAAGTATGCAATTACGAATGGTCCCTATCTTTTATTTAAAGGAGGCGAGGGAGAATGAAGGATGCCTTTCAAGTATTGGTGGTGGACGATGAAGCAGATATGAGGGAAATGCTAGATATGTATCTTCATAAGGAAAACTATCAAGTACTTCATGCGGAAAATGGAGAAGAGGCGCTTGACTTGCTTTACGATCAGGAGGTAGATCTAATCATCCTTGATGTAATGATGCCAGTCATGGACGGCTTTACTGCCTGTAAGAAAATCCGTGAAAAATACATGATGCCGATCCTGATGCTGACAGCTAAAAGTGATGAATGGGATAAGGTTAGAGGCTTGAAGCTCGGAGCGGATGATTATGTAATGAAACCTTTCAGTCCTAAGGAACTTTTAGCCAGGGTGGAGGCATTGCTTCGCCGATCCAATCAAGCATTCTTTGATGTGGTCTCCCATTCTGAAATAACCGTTCAGAAAAGCGCTCGGCAAGTGCTTAATGGAGGGGAACGGGTGAACCTTGCAAGAAGGGAATATGACCTCTTACTATATTTAATGGAGCATGAAGGAAAGGTATTTTCAAGAGAACAGCTGCATGATGTCATTTGGGGGCTAGATACTGAAAAGGGCTCCTTCCGTACGGTGGATACTCACGTGAAAACGTTGAGATTTAAGCTTAAGGATGCAGGAGCGAAAATAAAAACAGTATGGGGTATTGGTTATAAGTTTGATGGAGGAGATGCATGAAGGCCTTATCCATTCGTAATAAAATCTGGTTAACCATCCTATCTGTATCTTTACTAACCATCATCCTTGTAGGGGGAGTCTCCTACTATCTTTATCAAACCTTATATATTGAGAAGCAGACAGATATGTTGATGAAGCAAGGTCAAACCTTGGAACAGGTTTATTATGAAGAGAGTAGGGAGACATTTTTAGATCGGCTGGACTGGTTGGAGATCAGTTCAGAAACTTCTATAATTTTTTCAGATGATCCTATGTTGCTTGCTAGTGGGGCTCCTTTTGATTCGTTTACTGATGAGAACCTTATTACTTTTGGTGAAAGGCAGAAATTGATGAAGGGAGAGACCTTAACCTTTACGAAATACCATACCGCGTTGCAACAGGAAATTCGTGCGGTAGTTATTCCCTTAAGAATAAATGATAGACTGGAAGCAGTTGTTTTCCTATATATGCCTCTAACGGCAATTACCGAAGCTTTTCAACCAATTAGAAATTTACTATTGATGGGAATGCTCCTATTGATTTTGCTTCTTACCTATGTCGGAACGAAGATGACCAATAGAATTGTTCGCCCCATTAAGCAAATGGAGAAAGTAGCAAAAGACATTGCCCAAGGGGATTTTTCTAAAAAATTATCTATTACAGGCGATGATGAGATTGCAAGCCTTGGCAGGTCCATTAATAAGATGTCATCTAATCTTGATGAAGTTGACAGGAACAGACGTGAATTTTTGGGCAATGTATCCCACGAATTAAGGACTCCAATCAGCTACCTTAAAGGATACAGTGAAGCATTGGAAGTTGGCATCATTCCCACTGAAAAGTTTGCAGAAACGATAAAGAAAGAAACGGATAGAATGGATCGCCTTGTTCATGATCTGTTGGATCTTGCTCAGCTGGAGGGGGACTCGTATCCGATGAACAAAGAACCGGTCATACTTGCCGAACTGGTTAAAGAGGTGCTGGACCGCTTGCGTTTAAAGCTTGATGATAAAAATCTTGCTACAGAAGTTCAACTCGATGAAGGGGTAGTCGTAAATGGCGATTATCGGAGACTCGATCAAGTAATAGAAAACCTTTTGAGTAATGCAATAAAATTCACCGCCAATAGCAGGACAATTCGAATTTCACTCAAAGAAGGAAAAACGATGGGAGTCCTGAAAATAGAAGATGAAGGCATAGGGATTCCTGAAGAGGACCTTCCATATATTTTTGAAAGGTTTTACCGAGTCGAAAAAGCCCGGACTAGGAAAAGTGGTGGAACAGGGTTGGGACTTTCCATTGTGCAACAGATTGTCAGTAAGCATGATGGAAGCATTAGCGTGGATTCACAGCTTGGTAAGGGCACGGTTGTCACAGTAGAAATTCCATTATTCATTTTTTAATCATCCTTCATTCTTTCTTCACAATTGTTCGTCAGAATGTAAGCATACGAAGAAAAATTGAAGGAGTATGCTTATGGAGAATACGACAAATCAAGATAAAAGCAAAAATCAGACCAGAAATGGCCTCTATCAAACCATGTGGAGATGGCATTTTTATGCTGGAATCATTTTTGCTCCTTTTTTAATCATCCTGGCATTTAGTGGTGCCGTTTACTTATTTAAACCTCAGATTGAATCCTATATTTATAAGGATCTTTATTATGTGGAAGAAACAAAGGCGACAACCTTATCTGTTAATGCACAGGCTGAAAAAGTACATGAAGAATATCCTGGTGCTTCCATTAGCAGAGTGTCCATTTTGGATGAAGAAGACCGTACAACTAAGTTCTCTACCATGCAAGATGGTCAACCTGTTAGTGTTTTTGTAGACCCTTATTCAGGAGAGGTTATGGGGGATCTGCCTGTTGAAAAAGAATTGATGACTATCTTTGTGAAACTGCACAGTGAATTACTAGTAGGAGGGACTGTTGCAAACCGTATTGTGGAGCTTGCTGCTTGCTGGGCCATTATCCTTATTTTAACAGGGCTTTATATTTGGTGGCCGCGCAACCGTGCCTCCATTTGGGGAACATTTCTTCCAAGATTAAAAAGCAAAGGCCGTGTATTCTGGCGTGACATGCATGCGGTACCAGCATTCTGGCTGTCTATTGGACTTTTAGTCTTAATTTTGACAGGACTACCATGGTCAGGTGTCATGGGGGAGCAAATTAATCGAGTCGCAACAGCGACGAATACCGGATATCCCGCTTTCTCTTTTAGCTTTGGACCGAAGCCAGAATCCGTTACCGTGACAAAGGATGTAGCAGAAGATGTACCATGGGCTACTGAGAATGTTCCCGTTCCTGCATCAGAAAATAATCAATATATACCATTAACTCTAAATGACGCCGCAGGAATTGCGGAAATGAAAGATGTACAAAAGCCATATTCCATCTCCATGCCTCAAGGAGAAACTGGAGTGTTTACGATTTCCACTTCCCACTCCAAGCCTTTTGATAATGCCACGTTGCATGTAGATCAATATAGTGGAGCGGTACTGACAGATGTCAGGTATGAGGATTATGGATTGATGGGGAAGGCAATTACGCTCGGAATCGCCCTCCACGAAGGTAAATTATTCGGAGTGGCTAACCAGCTGGTAGGTCTACTACTGTGTATCGGACTGATTGGAATGATGGTAAGCTCCCTGATTATGTGGAGAAAAAGAAAGCCAGAAAACGGGCTAGGTGCTCCAGGTCGACATGTAGATATCAAAATAAAAAGGGCCGTTACCATTATCATGCTGCTTCTGGGACTTGTCATGCCGTTGGTTGGAATCTCTATAATCGTGGTACTTTTATTAGATAAGCTTGTATTTGTTAGAATAAAACGTCTAAAAGCCTGGTTAGGGTAAGAAAGGTGTCTTGTTTAAAATGAAGAAATTATTGTTAGTTGTTGTTCCGTTTTTATTATTGTTGGTCGGCTGTACAAGTGCTCCTGAAGAAGAAACATCGATGGAAATCGTTGAGGTTGAAATGGAACTTCCGGAAAATGTGAAAGAACAAGAGGAAGTTGCCGTTAAGACCCTCGTGACACAAGGCGATGAAAAAGTGGAAGATGCCAAAGAAGTGCAATTTGAGATTTGGAATGTGGAAAAAGGAAAAGAAAACAGTGTACTACTTAATGCAGAACATGTTGGTGATGGGGTTTACGAAGTGAAGCATTCTTTTGAAGATAAAGGAGTTTACCGAGTGCAATCTCATGTGACAGCTCGTGACATGCATGTGATGCCTACCAAGCAAATGGTGATTGGGGATCTGAGTCAAGAAGAAATTGACACTATCTTGGCAAGTGAAGTGGAAGAGGAAGAACATAAAGATGATGGAGACCATGACCATCATCATTAAAAGAATCGAGGGGACAGGCACGCTGACCCACATTTTACAATGTGGGTCGCGGTACCTGTCCCCTTAATATTACCAAGGTACTTGAGAAGAGTGACATTTAAAAATGCCAAGCCATTCAGAAAGTGCACAACCTGCTGTAAATCCAGTATTTCCACTCTTCCAATTGCTACCTGTAGAAGTAGAACCGATTGTGCTGCTGACATTTGCCGCCTCTGCAGTATGTAAAGAGTCGGATGCGACAAAGCTTCCAAAAGTCAGTGCGAATACTGCCATAGTAGCAATTGCAATTCGACCGAATTTCTTCATAGTATCATCTCCCTCTATTATTGATTAATTCCAATTTGTTGGAATGTTACCAATATAACAATCTAGCTCTCTAAGTTCAACACGACAGAGGCACTAATAATTTTCCATTCTTATAGGAATAAACTAATCTTTTTGAGTTGAAATACTTTACTATGTTAATAGAACACCGCATCAAGATGTGAGTGATCTAAGAATCTAGTAGAGGAGGACTACTTACATACTTTAAATAATCTCTAATTCTAGCAATCAATCGTTGTCGTAACTGCAGTTTGATTTGAACAAGTCATTCAAAAAACTATTGTGATTGGGAGAGATGGGAAGATGGTTAAAGTGTATCAGAAGATGTTGGCTTTCAGTTTTACTTTGATGCTTGGTATGATATTGTCCTTGGTTACGGCAGAAGAGGCTTCAGCATATAACTGGACAAGAACATTAAGTGAAGGTTCCAGTGGGTCGGATGTAAGGGAGTTGCAGATTCGTGTAGCCGGATGGGCAGCGGATTCACCTCAACAAACAGTTGTAAGTGTAGATGGACAGTTTGGGGCTGGAACAAAAGCTGCGGTCATACGTTTTCAGCGTGCTTATGGGTTGACGGCGGATGGAGTAGTCGGACCGCAGACGCAAGCCAAGTTAAATGAGTTGGAATCACCAAATGGAACGAAACACTTCAGTTACAGTGAATTTTATTCTAAAGACGGAAGCGGATTTAACGGAGGGAATGTATCGGCTGCGACTGTACAAGAGAATGTGCGTCGAATGATGTACAAGCTTGAGGCAATCCGAGTGAAAATTGGAAACCGTTCAATGAATGTTAACTCCGGTTTTAGAAGCATCTCTCACAATCGCAATGTAGGAGGAGCATCCAATAGCCAGCACACGTATGGGATTGCGGCAGACATCAGCGTATCAGGTGTGAGTACTACTACTGTTCGAAATGCGGCAAAAAGCTCGGGATTTAGCGGGATCTACAGCGAAGGCAGCTTTACACATATGGATAGCCGAGTGGAATATCCTTATGGTACACAATCTTGGTGGTGGGAATAAGTATGAAAAAGAGGGCTTATCATTTCGGTAAGCCCTCTTTTTTCACCCATTTATAGTAGGTTGGTAGAATTCTGATACAACCAATTTATCTTCCATTAATATATAGGGGTGTGTTTCTAATAAAATATTTCTGAGATAATCAGGCATTTTAGCTCCTTCATAAGCACATACCAAAGGGAAATCAAGCTGATGCACGGCATTATCCACAATACGCTCAAGGTCTTCCACAATATGCAAAGGACCGTCCATTGTTGCCCACTCTACATGTGCCCATGAGCGGAACGGAAGCTTTTTATCTACTAAATGCTGAACAGTGTTTACAAAGTAATCATAGATTGCCGGGGGATGGTAACTTCCACTAGAAAAATAGAAGTCGAAATTGTTCACCCATCGAACTAACTTCATTTGCTCTTCTGATAAACGATTGCTCAGCTTCTGTTCTAGCATTGGATAAATCCGTTGATTTTCAATGACGATAACATAATCTCCCGCTGATACCCCTGATTGAACAAAATCTACTAGCTTCTCCAAGTATTCTTCCCGTCCTTTGTAGGAAAAAAGAACATGGATATTCCTTTGTTCTTTAAACAGATCGTTCATTCTGCTTTTCAAGTAATCACCCCTTTATATCTTTTTTTTATCTACTTACTATACTACTAGAAATCATGGGCAAAAGCGATGGGCGGAGGAAAGATAAATCTAATGGCGAATTGCAGGAAAAATAAACCACTATATGGAATTTATATAGGTTGGATTTTTTTTAGAATTAGCGAAGCAGTGAAAATAAATATAAAAGGAGTTGTTGTATAGATGCCATTCATAGTGATTGTATTGGCATTGTCTATTGGGGTGGGAGTATTCCTTAGCCGGAAGTATCACAATAAGGCGTTGATTATCTGGGGAGTTATTACTATGCTTTCCATTGCACCATTTTTCAGCTGGATTGTGGCGATGATAGTTGCAGTAAATGCAGGAGATGGGTTCGCCGGAGTGGCAGTTATGTGGTTAATGTTTCCGGTATTGTTTTTGATAGGAGTTGGGATGGTAGGTGCTGGTGTGTATAAGAAGGTGACGGGGGAGAACCTGTAGGGGGATTTATTGATAGTCGCACCAATTCTAGCCCAAATCCTCCTCTAAATATGGTTTGGACATTTTGGAGGCAGCTTCGGACATTTAGTCAACGTTTTAAAAGGTGGTTTGGACAATTATTTTGGGGCCTTCGGTCATTTGAAAATTTGGTTCGGTCAACTTTCCCAAATCTTCGGACATTTAACAAAATGATGGTCCGAGGGAGGATGAAAAAATGAAAAATATCGATAAAAGAAACCGTTTGGATGAATCACCGTTCAGTTACCGCATTTCCAAGGACAATACCGTTTTCCTTGATTATGAAAACCGCCAAGTGAAAATTCTAAAAGGGAAAGAAGCGAATAAATTTCTTGAGAGGGTGGAAGCTGCCGAAGATGATAAAGCTAAGCAATTGATAATGGCAAAAGTAACAGGAAATTTCAGAAGAGGCAATGAGAGAAGTGCAAACTCTGATAAACAAAATAAATAGGGAATAGGGGAGGGATTACACAATTGAATCTTAAAATCCGTTGGTTAGTCTCAATCGCACTGGTCATTTTCACATTCTTATTTATTTCAAAAGGTCTCCAACTTTGGTCATACGGATCAGCTGTTGATGGAGGAGGTATTGGAGTGTATTTCCTAGGATTGGAGATTAACGACAGAGTAATAGAAGTCTACATCCCAATTTATGCGATTGGGTTCTTTATTGCAGGGCTATCCACATTACTATTAAGCATAATTAATTTTACAAAATTACTGTTAAAGTCAACTTCACGGAAGGCAGTTTAATAACTGGGGGAATTTCATTTATGAAAAAGAATCTAATCATACTAATCTCTCTTATTGCTGTTGTTCTATTGCTGCATTCTACTCCCCACATCGCCCTAAGAACCTATGTCTTTTTCAGTGGCTACCCAATCATCGCTCTGACAACAAATATTGTGGATGATGAATATCATAACCGAGTGGATAAAGAAAAATTTAAAGAATTAAATGGGAGAGCATATACCTTGACCAAACCGCCTATTGAAAAGGCGACACAGGGAGAATTGAGGAATTATCTTGTCCGGAAATTTGGTATTTTTCACTATGTGGAGTTTATTGGGGAAGTGTAAAAGTTAGATAGAGATATGGAGCAAGGTTAAAGTTGCCGTTGGCTGATTAGAGAATAGGGGG
Organism: Bacillus sp. RO2; assembly: GCF_012911845.1. GTDB lineage: Bacteria > Bacillota > Bacilli > Bacillales > Bacillaceae_I > Sutcliffiella_A. The sequence continues at coordinate 17,581 of NZ_JAAXCU010000011.1, forward strand.
ACCTTATGAAATATACTCTAACCATCATTAGTACGGTATCAGTGGGTATTGGTTTTATATTATTATCTCTTTTCATACTTGAATTTGTCGGTGAATTCTCCTCCAAAATGGAAGGTGTTTATTATAGTCTCGGAATTCCATGGCGGTATCCGATGTTTGCCGCCATATTGGCATTTGGAGTAGGGATGTTCCTTGACCGGGGCAGCAGGAAATATGCCATGGCCGGATTTATGGGGCTTGCTGTTTTGTTCCTCAGTTTAATCACCATTTACTTAATCGTATTTTTTAATTTTGCTAGTGTAGGTGGGTAATTGAAAAGTACTGGTAAATTTTTGAAACTAATATGATATAGTAATAAATGTAAAATGAGAAACATATGCATCGGGGGACCTCCGATGCTTTTCTTTTGAGTGATTATTAGAAAAGGGTGGTCACATGTCTTCTTGGAAGTACCCCGTCTTATTGATTTCCGGAATCGGTATATCTTATTTGGGGAGTTGGATTTACTTAATCGCACTAAATATATCCATTTTAAATATGACTGGTTCTGCAGCGGCGGTTGCGGGATTATACATAATCAGGCCCATCGCGATTTTATTAACCAATACGTGGGCTGGAAGTGTCATTGATAGGGTGAACAAAAGGAAGCTGATGATCTGGGTGGATGTTGCTCGTGGGGGATTGGTGTTCCTCATTCCATTCATTGATTCTCTTTGGACTATCTACTTTATTTTATTAGTTATCAATATGGTCGGGGCATTTTTTGGACCGAGTTCTTCGGTATACATAACGAAACTTATTCCAGTCACCGAACGTAAAAGATTTAACTCATTCATGAGCATGACAAGTTCTGGGGCGTTCCTTTTGGGACCGGCCATTGCCGGATTCTTAATCATGTATGTGAGTACAGACATATGTATCATAATCAATGCTGTAACGTTTTTAGTATGTGCATTTTTCATTTTCTTGCTGCCGGATGTAGATGAAAAGATGGAAAGTGTGCGGGAACCCATCCGTTTTGCAACGCTGTTGAGAGATTGGAATGTAGTCAAGGATTTCTCCAAGAAAGCCACATTTTTCATAACCGTCTATCTCTTGTTTCAATCTGCTATGCTACTTGGATTTGCATTAGATTCACAAGAGGTGACCTTTGTCAAACAAGTCCTGGAATTGTCCGACCGTGATTATGGACTAATTGTTAGTTTAACAGGACTCGGGGCCTTGGGCGGTGCGTTTGTGTCGGCACTCGTCGCAAAAAAAGTGCCATTAAAGGTTTATTTGGGAGTCGGCATGTTTTTAACCTCAGTAGGATATGTAGCCTTCTATGCATCTTATGATTTTTTGACCGCTACCTCTGCCTTTGTTTTCCTCGGCTTCTTTATGGCATTTGCCAATGCAGGATACGCGACATTTTTCCAGAACACTGTCCCTGTTGACATCATGGGAAGATTCGCGAGTTTAACAGAAATGTTTCAAGGTATCGTGCAAATAGCACTGACCTTGCTCCTGGGATTTGCAGCTGAGGTGTTCACTTTACAACTTGTATGCTTGATATTTTCGGGTGTTTCAACTCTTTTCGCATTAGGTTTATTACTTACTATTTTAAGACCGTCGAAAGCAAGTTATTTTAGCGAAGAGGTCCGTTTAATAAGGGGGAGATATGTTGACTAATCTGTATTTCATTAGACATGCCCATTCAATTTACACAACTGATGAATTGGAGCGGCCCTTATCAGAAAAAGGTTACAAAGATGCTGAGAGAATACTAGCCTTGATTCAACCTGACAATATTGATGTGGTAGTTTCCAGCCCTTATAAAAGAGCTGTTCAAACAGTGGAAGACGTGGCGAAACACTATAATCTGGAGATTGAGATTTTTGAGGACATGAAAGAACGCAAGTTGACAGCTAAGCCTGCCGCAGATTTCACAGCAGCCATCAGAAAAGTTTGGGAGGAACCAAACTTCGCATGGGAAGGCGGCGAATCCAATTTGGAGGCACAAGCAAGGGGTGTGAAGGTTATCCATTACCTATTGGAAAAGTACGAAGGAAAGAATGTGGCGATCGGAACGCACGGAAACATCATGGTTTTAATTATGAACTATTTTGACAAGCAGTATGATTTCTCGTTTTGGAATAGTTTAGATATGCCGGACATCTACAAGTTAACGTTCGATGGGGATGTGTTAGTTGGAGTGAGGCGGTTGTGGGAGGGGGGACATGGTTAAAAAGAAACTACTGTTTATAGTCATCTTGTTTGGAGGACTTTTAAGTTATTTTTTTCTGGATGAACGTAAAACTCCAGGCGTTGATGAAGTGTTTTTACTGCCAGAAGGGTTTCAGGGGAGGTCCCTGAAAATGGGAGGATTTTGACATCGTCTCCTCAAAATTTCTTAGTTAATTTTGGGTGGCATAAAATTTATGTTCAATATACCAATGATGAAGGGGCAGCAATCCAAGAAATGATGGACGTTACAGCACTTTATAGGAGTGGAACTTCTACCACAAATAGTGATAAGACAACAGAGAAAAGTTGGTACCTGTTCGATACAAGCAAAGAAACTTGTCAATAAAATCGGGGAAGGTGTGAGGGATATATGTTATTACATACTGAAGTTTTTGGAGATGGAGAACCAATCGTATTTTTACATACAGGCTTGCAGTCGGGGATGACTGATTTTGAAGAACAAAGGGATTATTTTCATTCGGAATTTAAGGTAATTTTGCCTGACTTAAGAGGGCACGGGAAGTCCTTATCAAGAGATTACTCTAATTTTTATGAGGATAGTGCTTCAGACTTAAAAGATACGTTGGATTACTTAGGTGTGGAATCTGCCCATGTTGTTGGCTGTTCCATCGGTGCATTGGTTGGATTATTTTTGGCGAAAAGGTTTCCGAAGAAAGTGAAGACCTTAACACTTTCTGGGATGATGCCGGAGAAACCTGCTAATTGGTCGGAAATACATAAGAATATGGTAGAACAGCAATCTAGGATTTTGGAAAATGAACAAGTTGTAGCCTACTTTGACCAGCTTCATGGTGATGGATGGAGGGAGTTTATCAATTTGGCTAGGCAAGAGGATTCCTATCCATTTGAAGACATTGACGATTTGGGTGAGCTAAAAATGCCAACATTGTTCATGGTTGGAGAAAAAAACGCGGATGAAGCGAAGGGAGCCGTCATTGTCCCACAGTTAAATAAGAAAATACACGTATCAGTTATACCGTTTGCCGGACATCTAGTTCATTCCGAGCAGCCAGAGGTCTATAACCAGATTTTGAACAGGTTTTTGGAGAAATATAGCGTCGTTGGTGTAAATAATTAGTGAAAATAGCCTTTAAGCGGAAGGAGATTACCTCAACTTGATGAGGCAGCAGGGTGTCAGGGAAATATATCAAGAAATTTGGCAATATATCAATAATTTTTGAGATTTATCAATAAAATTCAGGATATATCAAGAAATCTAGTGATTTATCAAGAAATTTTGAGATATATCAAGAAATCTAGAGATTTATCAATAATTCAATCGAGAGGTGCGTGATATCAGTGAAATCTACCGAAACCGGGTACGTGCCAATTCAACTAAGAGCCCTTTTAATGGAAGATTTCCCTGTGGTGGAAAAATGGAGCAAAGATAATGCGTTCTGCCTTGCGAATGGCTGGGAAATTGGTAGAAACGAGGATGAACTTTATTCATGGTGGCACAATTGTGTACATAACCACCCCCATGACTTTTTAAGATTAGGAATTCAATATGAATCAAGATTAATTGGCTATGCAGACTTGGCATACATCAATGGTAATAGCGCAGAGCTTGGCATCGCCATAGGAGAAAGCAAAGTATGGGGACATGGAGTCGATACGGAAGCTTTGAAGCAATTAATGATCTATGCAACCGGAAAGTTTGGCACTCAACTTTTTGGTGCAGAAACGCATGAAGCCAACACACGCTCCAGAAAAATGTTAGAGAAACTAGGATTCACCGAGATTAGCAGAATTGGGTCTGAAGAATACATGGGGATAGAAAGTCAGTTGATTCAGTACAGATTTAACAAGGGGGAATAAACAATGGTACAAAAAGAAAGAGTGACTCCTAAACACATCGTTTCGGCAGCGACAGTTGTTTTGAATGACAAGAATGAAGTCCTTTTAATTAAGGGTCCACGCCGTGGATGGGAGATGCCTGGCGGACAAGTGGAAGAGGGTGAATCATTAAAGGATGCTGCCATCAGGGAAACGAAGGAAGAGTCGGGAATCGATGTGGAAATCGTGAAATTCTGCGGAGTTTTCCAAAATGTCAGTGGCTCCATATGTAACACGCTGTTCCTGGCTAGAGCGGTTGGCGGAACACCTACTACCTCACCAGAGAGTTTGGAAGTTGGTTTCTATCCTGTAGAGCAAGCGTTGGAAATGGTGACTTATATGAATTTTAGAGAGCGGATTGAATATTGTTTAAAAGAAGAAATGATTCCTTTTTACATAGAGTTTAATTAACTGGAGTGGTCACGATGAAACCAATTCAACTTGAAGAAGTTCCAATTGTAATAAAAGATTATGTGAAGAACATTCATTCCATCACCTTCCCCCGCCAAGGGTGTACATCTGATGTTGGCATCATTCAAAGTGACATTGGTAGATATGCTCTAAAACGGACCAAGAAACCGCAATTCAATGCGTGGTTAAAAAAAGAGATAAAGGTATTAAGAGGCTTGAATCAGGAAACCTCACTGCCTGTTCCGAAAGTTGAACAATTTGTTGAGGCAGATGGACAGTCTTGGGCATTATTAGAGTTTCTAGAAGGGGAAACGGTAAGGGCTGCGTTAAGCAAAACCCATCATAAAGGGAAACGGGAAGAGTTGTTAATAAACTTCGGTAAAGTCGTATCTGACATCCATGCTACCCCGTGTCCGGAAGCCTTAAAGAGCGAAAAAATTTGGTTGGATGATATGCTGAATCAAGCAGTATACAATCTACAAAACTACGAGGTGGATGGTTCGGAAGACTTGTTGGAACAAATTAAGGAAAACCGACCTAGTAAAACGAAACAAACCCTTATCCATGGCGACTTAACAGTTGATAATGTTTTAGTACATAATGACGTGGTCACAGGAATCATTGACTGGAGCGGGGGAGCATTTGGCGATCCAAGGTACGATGTATCTTTGGCTATTAGACCGAAACCACACATCTTTGAGTGGGAAAGGGATAAGTTATGTTTTTTTGAAGGGTATGGAGGCAGCATTTTGAGTAATGAGGATTATGACTATTTCATCAACCTTTATGAGTACTTTTAAAAGGGGGAATGTGTAATGAAGCTAGGAGAGCCAATTGCATCTGGCAACACTGCCAATATTTATCTTTATAAAAATAAAATCATCAAAATTTTTAAGGATCATCTTCCAGAGACCGAACCTGAATATGAAGCTCGTAAACAAAAGGTTGCCTTTGAAAGTGGTCTAAGGGTTCCTAAATTACTCGAAGTCACAATAGTGAACGGAAAACAGGCAATCATCATGGAATATGTGAAAGGGAAAACGCTAGGTGAACTCGTGAAAGAGAACATGGATCAAGTAGAGTCTTTTCTGGAAATGTCGGTTGATATTCAGATGGAGATTCATACGGTGCTAGCTGAATCGTTGGAACCTATGCGTTTCAAACTTCAGCGTCAAATAGAAGCAGTTGAAGGATTGGATAAGCAAGTAAAAACGTCATTGCTAAAGAAACTGGAGTCGATGACTGTAGAAAACAAGCTCTGCCACGGGGACTTCCACCTCTATAATTTGATAAAATCAGATGAAGAGGTTTTCATCATTGATTGGGTAGATGCCAGTACAGGTAATCCACGGGCAGACGTTTGTCGTACATACATACTTTATTCCCAGGTTTCAAGGGATATCGCAGAATTGTATTTGAAACTATATTGTGAGAAAAGTGGTTGGAGTCAACAAGAAGTATTGGAATGGGCACCAATCATCGCGGCAGCAAGGCTTTCTGAAAATGTCGCTACAGAAGATTCGGATAGATTAATGAAATACTTATTTATGGAGGAGCATAATCATGAATCAAGCATCTTTAGAGTACTGGATTAATTATTGGGGAGATCAAGATAAACCAGAAAGAGTAACAGCTTGGCAGTTCGGAGGCAGTCCGGACTATCTGGCACAGTTAGTAATAGATGGAGTGAAAACAGCGACCTGTTCTGGTTATGTCTTTTATGAAGTGGAAAATGAACCTCTACCAACTACTGAAGATTATAGTGTTGTTCTGAACAGTAATGACGAACCGGTTGCCATTATTAAGACGGTGGATGTTCAAATTATGCCAATGAACGAAGTGCCAGAAGAGTTTGCAATTTCAGAGGGAGAAGGAGACCGTACTTATAAGTATTGGTGGGACGCACATGAGCGCTTTTTTACAAAAGAGCTGCGTGAAATTGGTAGGGAATTTTCTGAGGATATGATGTTGGTTTGTGAGCGGTTCGAATTGGTGGATGTTAAGTAGTTCTAAGTTCAAAAATTGAGGTGACTTTATGGACGTCAAATATTATTGCGACGGTGAATTAATCTATGAAACTCACACATCTGATTTAAGTGGACTTATGATGGCGATTGAAAAATCAAACAGTATTCATTTCGAAAATGATGCCTATTCCTTTGACGCTTTTTTCTTGAATCACTACGAACAAGATGGGATTTGGTTTGAAGAACTGGTGGTTTATTTGGTGAAATAGAGAAAGAAAAACGCAGGTGGTAAATTATAGTGCAACCTGCGTTTTTTTTAGCAATCATCAAGTAGATTAGTAATAGAGGAAGTGATAAAGAATATGAAAATTTCCGAATCTGAACGATTGATTTTAAGAGTCTTGGAACCTAAAGATGTTCAACACCTTGAAAGAATCTGGGGTGATGATGAAGTAATGAGATTATGCACAGGTGCCACCTCTCATGAAAAGTTTCCTAGAATTATTGAATATTACAAGGAATGCCAAGCGGCCAAAGGTTTGTCTGTTTATGCGGTGGTAGAAAAAATTTCTGGAAATGTCGTTGGTACTGCTGGCTTTAATGTGGAGGAATCAATGGAGAAAGTGGAGCTCATTTACCATTTTGCGATAGAAGCTTGGGGAAAGGGTTATGCTTCCGAAGCGGCTTGGGCGTGTGTGGAAATTGCAAAAGCGCATAAAGCTGTAAGCTACGTGTTTGCTTCAGCAGACCCAAATAATAAGGGGTCCCTAAAAGTGCTAGAGAAAGTAGGATTTGATTATAAAGGCATGAAGTGGTTTGAGGATACTAATCAAGAAGAGCCTTATTATGAACTGACGGTTAAATAAATAAGTATAGAATACATGAAATTGCCATAAAAAGAGATAGCAATAAACCTCTCCACAGTGTAAAATTATCTCAAATCAATTCGATTTAATTAATGTTAACAGGGGGAAATGCACGCAAATAGAATACAGTTGACTATCGTTGCACAGGTACAGGTTATTTTTTCAGAATATTAATAACACGATAAAAGAGGTTGATGTTAGTTGGCGATGGATACAAAGGATTTAACTGTTAAGGAACAGACTATTTTCCCTCATGTTGGCAATAAAATAAAAACAGAAGATAGAGAAATTGCGATAATTGCACGTATGGAAGAGCCGCTGGTGGTTGTGCTTGCAAATGTACTTAGCGATGAGGAATGTGATGCGCTGATTCAATTGTCCAAGGATAAGATGAAACGTTCGAAAGTTGCTAATGGCATGGAAGTGGATGCCATTAGGACAAGCAGCAGTACTTTTTTCCAAGAAGGCGAAAATGAGCTTGTAGCTAGGATTGAAAAAAGAGTTTCGCAGATTATGAATGTACCTGTGGAACATGGGGAAGGTTTGCAAATCCTGAACTATCAAGTAGGACAGGAATACAAGGCACATTTTGATTTCTTCAAGTCTTCAAACAAGCCGATAAGCAATCCACGAATTAGCACGCTAGTTATGTACCTGAATGATGTAGAAGAAGGCGGGGAAACTTATTTTCCTAAGCTCAAATTCTCTGTTTCTCCTCAAAAGGGAATGGCAGTTTATTTTGAGTATTTTTATGATGATCAAGAATTGAATGAATTGACTTTACACGGCGGTTCGCCTGTCGTAGTGGGGGATAAATGGGCAGCAACGCAGTGGATGAGAAGGAAGAAATACTAGAATTGAGAACGCTAATCTCTTAGGAGGTTAGCGTTATTTGCATTTTTGGGTGGAATGGAGGGGGAAGGTGCTTCCTTGAAACTTTATTTTCCATTACACGAGTTTTATTTTCCGAAACACACACTTTATTTTCCGTTACGGAAATATACGAGCCAAATCTCGTAATTTATTTTCCGTTTCAAAGATATTCGAACCGTTCGACAAACTCTCCGAAAATTCGACACACCCCTCCGAAACTTATCCCCCATCCTATACGTCATATACATAACTCAACTAAGATCAATGGTAGGCAACGAAAAAGTAATTGTGGTGGTTGCGGGAGCATTTGTTTTCGATGGACAAGGAAAGCTGCTATTACAGCAACGTTCACATAATGCACAATGGGGTCTGCCAGGAGGCTTCATGGAGATTGGAGAAAATATAAGTGATACTGCACGAAGAGAAGTCAAGAAGAAACCGGTCTCCACTTAGAACAACTCGAGTTTTTTCGGAATCTATTCAGGGCCAGAGCACGATAAAACATTCGCTAACGGAGACCAGGTTATCCCTAGTGCAAGTGCTTTTTACTTGTAAGCAATATAGCGGACAACTGGTCACCAGTAATAATGAGTCACTTAAAGATGATTTTTTCCACCTGCATAGTTTGCCAGGAAATATCTTTACTGTGCATCGAGTTATCATTGATGACCTTCTGACAAAAAAGACCCTCCCGAGCGTTAAATGAAGATAAGGGGATGAACAGGAATGCCTATATCAGATTACTATCGTAAGTTACGTGAAAAAGTGGGGACCGACCTTTTGCTTCTCCCGAGTGTTGCCGCAGTCATCAGAAACGATAAGTCGGAAATTTTGTTTCAATATCCTAGGAACAGTGATGACTGGAGTTTTCCAGCTGGCGCCATTGAGCCTGGAGAGTCGCCAGCCGAAGCGGTAGTCAGAGAAGTCCGGGAAGAGACAGGGCTCGAGGTAGAGCCAATAAATATAATTGGTGTTTTTGGAGGAAAGGAATTTCGACACACCTACGCAAATGGAGATCGAGTAGAATATCAAGTAACAGTATATGAATGCAAAATAATCAGTGGTACGTTGGAAGCGATGGATGGAGAGTCGGAGATATTAAAGTATTTTAAAGAAGAGAATATACCAAAGCTCGCGTTGCCGTATCCGGAATGGGTTTTTAAAAAAAGGAGTGAAAGGCATGCATAAATTTTACATAGCATCAAGCTTAAGCAATATAGAAAAAGTACGAGAAGTGAGTAAACGTCTCAAAGATAAAGGCTTTATCCATACCTATGATTGGACTAAAAATGAGCGCGCCGCTACTTTAGAAGACCTAAAAGAAATCGGCGAGAAGGAACTTGTTGCCGTGTTAGAGGCAGACTTTCTAATTGTCTTACTGCCTGGGGGAAAGGGCAGTCATATTGAATTTGGGATTGCCCTTGGTCAAGGTAAGAAAATATTTTTGTATTCAGAGAATGATGATATAAATAACGTTGAAACGACAAGCACTTTTTATCATCTAGACAATGTTGAGAAGGTTATGGGAACTGTTGAAGAACTGTTGGAGAGAGTAGATTTAAAAAAGGAGTGAACCAATATGCAAGACTTCATTATTGTTCTCGTTATACTCTGTATTATAGTAAGCCCAATCTTATATTTCCGATTAGGAAAAAGGAAGATTGGCTATCTAAATCTATTTACGGTCGGTCTCTTTTTGGTGACTTGGGGAACGGGAATATGGATGGGGATTGAGTTTGATTGGAATATTATTATCCTCCTCTGGTTTCCTTCCTTAGTCATATCGACTCTATTTTTGTTAGTCGCAGCTAGTATAATTTTCTATAAAGTTGCCCCGAAAATAAACCGTGTGCTTTTACCGTTTATCATACTGAGTGTGCTAGTTATAAGTTTCCGTGTGAACAGGTATATACTCGTTTATGATATTTTCATTTTTTTTGATATCATCCTTGAATACTTGACTCCTATGTTTCTATTCACCATATTAATAATCGGAGCTTTTCAATACGATCGAGGAGTTGGCAGGCAAAAAGCATAACCTTCCATCCTATTAATTTCCATAAATACGACACATCTTCTCACCAACCTACTACCTCTGATTTAGTAAAATAAGGATATAAAGATAATTCCTAACATACGAAAAGAGGAGATATGGTTGGAGGCTAAGCTAAATTCCAAGAAATTTTTATTCTATTTTTTCGGTGGATACTTGTTTTTAATTGTGGCGCTAATCTTTTTCTCTTCGTCAGCAGATATTTCCGGTGGAGGAAGCACAGAAAATATCGTACCATCCTTTGAAGAAGGGATGGCGCATACGGAGAAAAAGAACGAAGAGAAAGCGAAAAAAGAGCCATTATGGGATGTGCCAAATCACATTGCTGCACCAATTCTAATCATGGCATCCATACTCGATATTGTCATAATACTCCTTTGGGCGCGTAACGAGAACAGAAAACGGGAGGCTCAAGAAGCTGGTATTATTCCAGTGAAGAAAAGATGGTCAGATAGTAAGTGGTTTTGGAATCTCATAGCATTGGGTGTTGTACAACCGAAAAATGGTAGAATTGTTGTGAACTGGCGTAATTTAATTGCAACAGGAATTCTGTTGACCGTATTGAAATTTGCTATCCTAGACCAACTGTAAAGTGGAGGAATACTCTATGAAAATCGCATGCATTGGTGACAGTTTAACAGAAGGTAAACCAGGCGTTTCCTACTTTAAGATGTTAAAAAAGAAATACCCAGACATTAAGTTCGTCAACCTTGGAAAGGGAGGGGAAACGGTCAAAAGTTTACATACAAGGATTTCCAAAAATAAGATAGATCGAAATTATGACCTTGCCTTCCTCTGGATTGGAGTCAATGATATTTATTCCAAACTATTAAAAGTCCAGGCACAACCGATTACTAGAAATTCAGAAGAGTTCCGGGAATGCTATGAAAATGTACTAGAAATAATCAAGCAATCTTCCAAAAAGGTTGTGGTCGTGTCTCCAGGGTTGATTGGGGAAACCCTCAACTCTTCCAACAGAGGCTTGCTCAATCTTTCTATGATTCTGAAAGAAATGTCAAAAGAACATAAGAATGTATCGTTTATCGATCTACACCAAGCATTTACCCACCAGTTAGAAACCTTGCAGTCAACAGATTACCTCAGTACAGGTCTAGGAAGACTTGTGAAGGATGTTTTTCTCTACAGAAGTCCAAAGAGTGTGGACAGATTGTCAGCGAAAAGAGGGTTGCACCTGACAATTGATGGTGTTCATTTGAATAGTAAGGGCGCGAATATTGTTGTGGAGGAATACACGAAGATTATAGACCAGGTTCTCGCTATAAGATAACACAATGGATGTGCTTTCTTCATATTTTCTGCAAACTTTTTGGGTACACTACAAAAATAGTTCCAAAGGGAGGTTATTTTGCATGGAAAAAAGAAAGTTATTAGGAATACTAACAATGGCGGCGGCCATTACATTGTCCGGTTGTGCAGCAGGGGAAAATGATGAGGCGACGCCAAATAATAATCAAGCCAATAATAGTGCAGAAGAAGATTCTCACCAGGGAGGCCATGGCGATCACTCCGGTATGGATATGTCAGGTTCAGGTGAAGTTCCAGAAGGCTTGAAGGAAAAGGAAAATCCAACATTTGAAGTGGGAAGCAACGCTACTATTACACATGCACATATGCCTGGAATGGAAGGAGCGGAGGCAACTATTGTCGGAGCATATGAAACAACTGTCTACGCAATTTCCTATGACCCGACAGATGGCGGGGAACGAGTGGAGAATCATAAGTGGATCATCCATGAGGAAGTGAAAGAGGCACAAAATGAGCCATATCAAGTTGGCGATGAGGTAGAAGTGGGGGCTGACCATATGGAGGGCATGCAAGGTGCAACGGCAACCATTGATTCTGCTGAACAAACAACGGTTTATATGGTGGACTTCACTCTCACCGACAGCGGGGAAGAAGTAACAAATCATAAATGGGTGACGGAAAGTGAGCTATCCACTGAAGAATAGCATAAAAAAGCTTGGAGGTAGAAGTCGGATTAACGACATTCCTCCAAGCTTTATTAATCATTCCACCTATACCCTACTCCCCAGATAGTCTCAAGGTGTTTGTCTACTTCAAACCCAGCATTCCGCAGCTTGCTTCGAAGGTTTCGGATATGCGAATCAATGGTGCGGTTCTCTGTTTCCGAATCAAATTCCCATAATGACATAATCAAGTGCTCTCTGGAAAATACTTTATCTTGGTTTAAAAGAAAAGCTTCAAGTAGCGCGAACTCTTTTGGTGTAACAGAGATTTTCTCTCCGTTATATTCTACTTGGAAAGAAGAAGTGTTAAGAACCAGCCCTTTAAATCGCAAAGAATAAGTAGGGGTATCTACCACTTTCGTCCGCCTCATCACAGCTTCTATTCTTGCGATAAGCTCTTCCTCGTTAAAAGGCTTTGAGACATAGTCATCTGCTCCACTTTTAAGGCCCCGTACAATATCTTCCTTATCATTTCTGGCTGTAAGCATGATGATGGGGACATTGGAAATTCCCCTGATTTCTTTTAATGTTTCCCAACCATCAATTTTAGGCATCATAATGTCCAGTAAAACAATATCCACTTCTTCCTTCTTTTCTAGAAAAGTTATGGCTTCTCTTCCTGACTGGAATTGGATGCACTCCATCTGGTAAGGAGTCAGATAAAGTGTTAATAAATCTAGCATTCTTTTTTCGTCATCAATTAGTAGAACTCTTGTCATTTTCGCTCTCCTTCCATGCAATGGTGACGGTAGTTCCGACATGTTGTTCACTACTTATAGTCAGCTTGGCGCCGTGGGCTTCCACTAGCTCATTTACAATACTCAATCCAAGACCGACTCCACCTGTTAAGCGAGAACGAGATTTCTCTACCCGATAAAAACGATCTAGAATGTGGGGGATGTCTACTTCTGGGATTCCTATTCCTTCGTCTTGAATGATAAGAAAATATTCTTTTTCATTCTTATTTAGTTGGATGGTCGTGGTAGAGCCTGCTGACGAATATTTCAGCGCATTGTCCAATACATTCAACACAATCTGTTCGAAGCGTCTCGGGTCTATTAGTACTTCAAAGTTTTGATTATGTTCAAACATTAACTGTACCCCGGCGTTTTTGAAGGCCGGCTTTACTTTTTCATAAATGGGCAGAATGAATGTTTCCATATCCATCCTTTGCGTTTGAATGGAAAAAGTATTCTGGTCCAACTTTGCCAATTCGAATAAATCTTCGAGCATATTTGATACCCGTGTTGCTTCTTCATGGATAATATTCAGGTATTCCAATCTGGATGATTCCTCAAGATTTGATTTTCTACCTAGATCAGCATAACCCTTAATATAAGTTAACGGTGTCCGCAGTTCATGTGAAATGCTTGCGAGGAATTCTTTCCTCTCCTTCTGCAAATGATTTAAGTGATTGGACAAGGATTGTATGGCTTCTGCTAACTCCCCAAGCTCATCCTTTGTTTTTATTGGTAATTTTACCGAAAAGTCACCATCACTGATCTTTTGTGTAGCATCTTTCATACGGATTAATGGCTTGGTCAGTAATTTTATAAGAAAGATATTTGTTACTAATAAAAAAAGCATAATAATAACTACCGCTATGGCAAAGTGGTGATTTAATTGCTGAATGATTTTCTTTAGAGTGTCGGTACTTTTCAGCATATAAACATACCCTGTCGATCCGTCTCCTGATTGAAAAGGGGAGACAGTGGCAATGAATGCTTCGTGTTTCCAATCACCCTGGACCACGCCTTCTTGAGTCGGTGAAGCTTCTATGTTTATGTAATGCGGCAGATTACTCTTTTGCATGGATGAGCCAACTATTGAATTGTTCTCATCTATTATTATGACTTCCGTATCAGTATTGGACTCCATCAACACAATATGCTGAAGCGTATCAGTGGTAGAAGAAGTCAGCAAAACATCCCGATGGCTATTTCCCCTCGACAATAAAGAATTCAATTCCTCTTTTACTAGAGAATCAACCACATGACGGTGCAACACTAACATGGAAACCGATTCTATAACTATTAGACATATAAAAAACCATAAACCAAGTTTAGTAGAGAATTTCATCACAGTTCTCCTGTATCTTAAAAGGTATGTATTCAGTTTACCAAGAAAATATAGAGAAAGTATGCAGAAAAATGAAAAACGCGCCATCTATATGACGCGTATATAGCTTCTATATTAGTGGCTAATCATTTCTCTACAAGCAGCAGCACAACGTCTGCACGCTTCCGCACATTTCTGGCAGTGGTCATGGCTGTGTTTACTACACTCATCCGCACATGCCTCGCATATTTCTGCACACAGGCTGCAAATCTGTTCCATAAAAGGACTGTTGGATTGAATTGCTTTTGCTGCAAATCCACAAATATCCGAGCATTCTCTATCCAAGCGGATGCAGGCGGCCATCATGTTCACATCTTCCTCGTTCAGACAAGCATCAAAGCAGCTGTTGCATGCCTCCATACAAGCAAGGCATTCCTCTAAACACTTTTGGTGCACTTCATTACTTAACATAATCAAAAGCTCCTTTCAAAAGTAGTTTCCGTATTAGTTTACCCGTCAACACAGGTTAATAACGTAAAAGTGGAAACTCCTAAAAATCTGCAAGGTTTTGTCACAAAATACAAAAATGGATTGAATTTACAGATAGTATTTGAAATAATCAGAAATATAAGCTGTGTAAGGAGTGACGTTATTGAAAGTGAAAAAGATGAAAGAACCAGTTATCAAAAATCTGAATGAATTAAGACTAACAGGGTTCCGGGTATTATGCGCAGGGAAAGAGTATCCAGTTGAAATACCCAAAGCTTCAAAGCTACTTGAATCACGCTTGTTTGAAATTAAGAATGTGAAGAATAAAGATATTCAGTTTGGGGCTTTCATGGTAGATATTCCTTCGCAAGAGGAAGACGGATATTGGGTGGCGGTTGAGGTGGAGGAGTTTGAAGATACACCTGAGGGGATGATCACGCTGACAGTTCCTGCACAAAGGTATGTATCTGCAAAGTATGAGGGTCAAGCCACTGGCATTTTTAATGCATATGATGAATTACATAGCTGGGCTGCAGAGCAAGGGTACAAACGACTTAAAAACAAATGGCATGTGGAAATCTTTGAATCTTGGGAAGACCCTAATAATATAGTAGTAAATTTATTAGATACCATTGAATAAAGGGGGATGCTGAAATGACAGAGAAATTATGGAGAGTGGGAACAACGTATATTCCCGTTACAAATGTGGATGCTTCTGCTGAATGGTATATAAGTAAGTTGGGTGCGGAATTGAGTTATCAGGATCAGGACAAAGCGATCATCAACTTTGCAGACCAAAGTATGTTTCTTGTAAAAGCAGAGGAAGGGCAAACTTCAAATTTTACGGATGCAAACGGGCAGGTTCGTTTCTCTTTAACTTTTGAAGTAGATGGTTTAAGCGCATTAAAAACCATGCACCAAGACTTTATAGAGAGAGGTATCAAGGTAGGCGAGATTGAAAACAGAGGGCATGCCGGAAGAAATTTTGTATTTGAAGATTTGGATGGGAATAAGTTTGATGTGTGGAGTGAGCTGAGTGTAAAGTTTAAAGAAAAATACTTTAAGCAACTTTAACCATTCAAGACATTTTTTCTAACGGTATAATGTATAGACCAACTTATATAGAGGAGTGAAATCATATGACAAATAATACTACTAGTGAAAAGAGTCTATCATCAGAACAAATGGAAGAATTAATATCTGTATTAAAGAAGCGGTTTGAGAAAAACATGCATCGTCATGAGGAGCTTGAATGGAATCAAGTTCAAGCGAAGCTGGAAAGTAATGTGGAAAAGCTTTGGTCCCTCTCCGAAATGGAACGTACCGAAGGAGAACCTGATGTCATTGCTTATGACAAAGAAAAAGATGAGTACCTATTTTGCGATTGCTCAAAAGAAAGTCCGAAGGGGCGCAGGAGTGTTTGTTACGATCGGGCAGCACTTGAAGCAAGAAAGAAGTTTAAGCCAGAAAATAGTGCAATGGACATGGCAAATGAAATGGGAATTGAAATGTTAACAGAAGAACAATATAGAGAATTACAAAAGCTAGGGGAATTCGATTTAAAGACATCCAGCTGGGTGCAAACACCCGAGGAAATTAGAAAGCTTGGCGGTGCATTATTCTGCGATCGTCGCTTTAATCACGTTTTCGTGTACCACAATGGAGCTGATTCTTATTATGGTGCGCGGGGATTCCGTGGGATGCTAAGGGTATAATTAACGATATTTGAAAAAGACGTGGAAGTTAAAATTCTTCTGGGTCTTTTATTTTTTATGTAAAATTGGAAACTTTTTCATCTGAAAATCGTATATAGAAAACAGAGAATAAACATTTAATAGCAAGGAGGCATTGCATATTAATTGAAAACAGTAGTCAGCAAGATATTAATAGTAGTAAGTGTACCCATACTTTTCGTCCTTTGGTTTTATAATCATGAAGTAATTGATGGGGACTATTCTAAACTAACAATTAAATTGCCAAATGAAGGCGTGGCTGTCATTGAGGAGAAAGAAAGAATTAGGGATATCATTAATTCTATCAATAAAAGTCCACGGAACTTAGGTACTGAAAAGCCATGGTACAACTATGAACTAGCTAGTCTTATTTTTGAAAATGATAGAGGAGATAGCAAAGCGGTTCATTATATGATGGAGAACCAAAATATAAAAATTAGATTTGGTGAAATAGATACAAATTTAATGTTTAAGGAAGAGGACTTTCAAGAGAGTGAAAATGCTTCAGCAGCCGTGATGGAAAATGAAGATCTGGAAAAAGTGATACTAGATCATGGAACCGTGGAAACATATAGCATCAATGGTCAAACTTTTGAAATTATTCCTTATCATCAACCTTATTTAGATTTTATAAATGAGCTTGAAGTGACAAAAGGTAATCGGGAGGAACTGTTTTCAACCTATGTCGTTAAGCCTTTTAGTAAAGAGCTTTATGGACATGAATATTACGGTGAGGAAGATCCCTTCTACGTTGCCCCAGTCAATACGGATAAAATGAAAGAAATGATTATACAGCTGGATGAACAGTATGAGGAGATTAGTAGATTTATAAAAGAGGGGTTAGAAGACTCCACTGCTTTATTGACCGGCACCGAAACGGTCAGAATCTATCTTCAGCCACACAGCCCGGATTTCAATTATATAGAGATGGGTGGTGTTGTGGCATTTGCAGCAGATAAGGATGTCATGGTCCTGCAAATTGATCCAAGGAAATATACGGAAAAAAGCATTAAACAAACCATTGCACACGAATTCCATCATGTAGTAACCATGGAGGTTTCCGACTGGTCCTATCGAAAGCAGCATCTCTTGGACAGGGTGATTATGGAGGGGAAGGCAGACACTTTTGGAAAAATGGTCTATCCTGATTATGATGTTGCATGGATTGAACCTTTAAGTCCTGAAGCGACCAACAAAGTTTGGAGCTTTATTGAAGAAAACAAGGGTTCTTATGACGTGGAAGATTTGACAATGATACATCTCGGCCGCCCTTCATCTGGCATTCCTAAATGGTCTAATTACAGAATTGGTTATCGGATTATGGAAGATTTCTTGGAAAAGAATCCAGAGGTTACTCTCGAGGAATGGACCGGGATGAGAGCGGATGAGATTTTGGAGTTAAGTGGATATGGAGTGGGTGAGTAGACAGAGCTGCGGGGTATTGCTGTTCTTTACGCCCAAAATGTTGAAATGAAAAGGAAAACGGTAAGAGAGAGAGGTTCTC
>NZ_JAAXCU010000012.1 GCF_012911845.1 Bacillus sp. RO2
CTAGGAAAGCGAAGCCATTTGCGGAAATCAACAGCGGTGTCTATTCAGATACCTATCTATACCTTTTCAGTCGCCGCAGGAAAGCGAAGCGCCTGGAACGGAGATCAACAGTTCATAGTAACTACTAAAACTATTTTTTTACACAAATCTTTCTTTTAATTATACCAGAAAAGCATGCCTGCTATGAGACATGCTTTTCGAAAATAGTGATTATTTTAGGTTATCCCATGTAGTTTGGAAGCGCTCAAGAACTGTGTCGTAGTCGATTCTTCCAGCAGCGTATTCTTGGATTGTTGCTGCAAACTCTTTGTTTGCTCCATCCGGCCACATGAACCAAGTCCAAGGAACCGTTTTTTCCGCAGTAGAGTACTCAAGGATAGATTGGCCAAGGTCACCAAGTCCAGCTGGCTCGATGTTATCGAATGCCGGGATGAAGGCGAACTCTTCTGTGATGTAGCGTTTACCAGTTTCAGAGGATACCATCCAGTTTAAGAATGTTTTTGCCTCTTCGATATTTTCAGAGTTTTTGTTGATCGCCCAGTTGTTTGGAACCCCAACAGGAAGGCTGTCTGCACTCGCATCATCATTGATTGGAATTGGAAGGAAGCCCATGTTCATATCTGGATCTACTTCATAGATCATGTTTTCCGTCCAGTTACCTTGTTGAAGCATAGCAGTTTGACCGCTTGCAAATTGTGTAACTTGTGTATTGTAGTCTGTTGTTAATGGATTGTCGTTACCAAAGTTGATTTCAGCATCAAGAACTTCTTTGAAATCTTCAAAATGCTTGTTACCAACAATTTTCTCAGATCCATCGTAAAGTCCAGCGATGAACGCTTCTGGGTCGTCTTGTTGTGCAAAAGGAATGTTAAGTAAATGTTGCCCGATTACCCACCACTCTGCATAACCAGCAGAGAAAGGCGTGATGCCTGCCGCTTCTAATTTTTCAGCAGCAGCTTTCAATTCTGTAATATTTGTAGGAGGTTCTGTGATACCAGCTTCCTCAAACAAGTCTTTGTTGTAAATAAATCCGTATCCTTCAAGGTTTACAGGCATTCCGTAAAGCTTGCCGTCTTCTGGATCTGTCATTGGTACTTTACCGATTGGTAGAACGTGCTCTGCCCATGGCTCTTCAGAAAGATCTGCTAAGTGCTCTTTCCAAAGCTCAAGCTCTTTAAATCCACCGTTGTTGAAGATGTCCGGCTGCTCACCAGATGCAAACTTTGCTTTAAGTGCTGCACCGTAATCTGCTCCTCCACCAACTGTTTCTAATTTAACTTTGATGTTCGGATGTTCTGCTTCGAATTCTTTGATCATTTCAGCTAACTGGTCGGCGATTTCTACTTTAAATTGGAAAAGATTCAGTGTAACTTGATCTCCATCCCCGGAGTTGTTGTCATTGTTGCCGGAAGAATTATCGCTAGAACAGCCTGCGAAAATTCCAACCACTAACGACAACGATAATAAAAGAAGTACTAATCGTTTCATTGTATTGCCCCCCTTGTTTTAAATGAAAAATTTTATAGTAACTTGACAGTGGCCACAGTAAGGTTGCGGCCCATGCTAAGTCTACTTAACAGAACCTGCGGCAATCCCCTTAATGATATGCCTTTGTAAAAATAAGAAGAAAATGATGATCGGTGCAATCCCCAGCATTAATGCTGCAAGCCCCATATCCCATTGCTTCGTGTACTGCGCAAAGAACGAGCTTGTTGCAAGCGGAATCGTTCTAAGCTCCGCTGTCTGTAGAACAAGTAACGGCAATAGATAATCGTTCCAAATCCAAAGTGTGTTCAGAATAACTACTGTGACCGTAATTGGTTTGAGGAGTGGGAATACAATTCTCCAAAATACCCCAAACTGACTGCAACCATCAATTCGCGCTGCTTCCTCAATTTCAACCGGTACAGTTTTCACAAACCCATGATAAAGGAAAAGTGAAAGCGGTACGCCGAAACCGAAGTACATGATGACGATACCCGGGATGCTATTGATAAGGTTTAGCGCGCCACCTAGCTTCATCAATGGGATCATAACCGTTTGGAACGGAATGACCATGGCAGAAACAATGATGACAAATAATATTTTACTAAACTTTCCGGGAGTGCGGACCATTTTCCACGCAGCCATCGAACTAATGACAACAATTCCGATGTTGCTGAGAACCGTGAT
This sequence comes from Bacillus sp. RO2, assembly GCF_012911845.1. GTDB lineage: Bacteria > Bacillota > Bacilli > Bacillales > Bacillaceae_I > Sutcliffiella_A. The sequence continues at coordinate 2,173 of NZ_JAAXCU010000012.1, forward strand.
GATCAGCGAGTTCCAGAAGGCACGCGGGAATTGAATGATTTCCCACACTTTGGCATAGTTGCTAAAAAGGATTTCTGTCGGCAATGCTGCCGCGTCAATCAGTATTTCACTAAAGCTTTTCACTGAATTTATGATGACAAAGTAAAAGGGAATGAGGAATAGGATTGCCAGAAGGATTCCTATAACTTCAAGCACAAAGGTTCTTTTGGTATACTTTTGATCCATTATGCCTCAACCTCCCGTTTCTTTGTTGCCATTACTTGGAACGTCGTAAAGATTGCCACGACTACAAAGAAGATGATTGCTTTTGCCGTTCCAAGTCCATAACGGTTATTTTGGAACGCTTCTTGATAGATGTTAATGGCCACTGACTGTGTGGAGTTGAATGGCCCACCGCCTGTTAAACTCAGGTTCAGGTCGAATATTTTGAATGCCATCGCGATTGTCAGGAAGAAACAGATCGTGAAGGCTGGTAAAATTAACGGAATGATAATTTTGGTGATAAGGGTGAAGTTGTTGGCTCCATCTATTCTAGCCGCTTCCAGCAAGGAATTATCCACCCCTTGAAGGGCTGCAATGTAGATAATCATCATGTAACCGCTGATTTGCCAAGCGAATACGATGACGATTCCCCAAAATGCTGTTGTTTCATCTCCAAGCCAAGGAAGCTTGAAAAAGGAAAGCCCCGTAAGTTCTCCAACTGATGCAAATCCTCTGACGAAAATGAACTGCCAGATAAATCCGAGCAATAGACCTCCGATGACGTTCGGGATGAAGAAGACGGTTCTTAAGATATTTTTCGTTTTCAATGCTGCATTTAATAACAGCGCGAGCCCAAAACCAATTAAATTACTGATGATAACCGCTGCGAACATGAACTTCGTCGTGAATATGAAAGAGTTAAAGAATACTTCGTCATTCGTGAAGATTCGCTTATAGTTTTCAAGTCCCACCCACTCAATCGCGGAACTGACACCGTTCCAGGAAGTAAAAGAATAATAGATTCCCATAAGGAACGGAATGATTTGGATAACAAAGAAAAAAATAAGTGCAGGTCCGACAAATGCTGTGTACGTTAATATGCTCTTAAGCTTGGCTTTCCTTTTCGGATCGCCCTTCACATCATGCAACTTCATCCTGCCTGAACTATTCGGCACAACAGGATCCACTTTCGGTTCAATTTTAGTCTCCATCGTTACTCACCGCCTATTTGTAAACGCTTTCCTACATTATAAAACGCTTCCACACCATTTCAGGGTCACTCAATTGACCACATAGGGGTACTGGATTGATAGATGGATTAGAGGTAGGGGTTTCGACAGAGGGACAGAAATACCTTCTGGGGTCTGACCCCTTATTTAAATTTTAATATTAATTTACAATTCCTAATGTTTCATTGAATATTCTGATATAATGGAAGAAATATGCTAATTAAATTTATTTATTGGAAAAGTAGGAGTACGATGACTATTAGACAGCAGTTTTCATTGTTTTTTGACCAGATGGCAGATATGGTCTTTTTGGTTGAGTGGAAAAATAACGAATTATGGTACACAAGTGTAAACCCATCTGCGCAACAGAAGCTTGGGATCGATATGGTGGGCAGAAGATTGGTAGATGTTCTTCCACATTCCGTTTTTACCTTACTGGACGAGAATTATACAAAGTGCATACAGTCAAAGAAGCCTGTAACCTACTCAGATTTGAATTTATTTGAAAGTCATCTTCCTGCTTCTGAAACCAGCCTCACTTATATAGAGGAAGATGGAAAAACATTTGTGCTGGCGATCACCAAAGATGTAAGTGCCATGAAAAAGAAAGCGGAGGATTATATTTTTCTGGAATCGTTGGTAGCAAACACAGTGGATGCCATGCTTGTCATCGACATGGAAGGCGCTGTTCTGAAAATTAATGGAGCATTTGTCCAACAATTTGGTTGGAGTGCTTCTGAACTAATCGGACAATCGTGGGTATCATTCCCCATTACACCAAGTGAATTGAAAACGCAAACATTGGATACGTTGGCCCTTATAAAGAAAAGGCAATCCGTTCCTCCACAAGAAACTGTCCGGCTTACAAAAGAAGGAAGGTCCATTCACACTTCTGTCAGCTATTCGCCCATCCTGAATGAAGAAAACAAAGTCGTTGCCATTTCCATGATCTATCGCAACATCCAGCATTTAAAAGAACTTGAGGGAAAATTGGAAGAAAGCCATGACGCCTATAAATCTTTATTTTCCTATCATAAGAACGCTGTATGTATGGTAAATGATGATGGAATTATTGAAAATATCAATGATGCCTGTGTGACCATTACAGGTTATCCAAGCGAAGTCATCATTGGATTTAATATTGTAGAGTACGCCAAAAAGGTTGTTCCGGATTTAGACCTGAACAAGACGAAGCGTGGCGAGGTGACAAACTATGAGTTGTTATTCCCTCATTCTAAAGGGCGCGACCTGTACTTGTCCGTCACAAATGTACCTATCATTGTAAAAGGCATAGTTAAGGGTACATATATCATTGCCCAAGACATTACGGAAAAACGATACATAGAAAAAGAAAGAGAAAAACTGCAGGAACAGCTTACCTTTCAAGCCTATCATGATAGCCTGACAGAGCTACCCAACAGAAGGTTATTAGAAGAAAAACTAGAGGAATCGTTGATCAATGCGCAGAGAAACCAAAGCATGCTTGCGTTGTTTTTCTTAGATTGTGATCATTTAAAAGAAGTAAACGACACTTTCGGACACGAAATAGGGGATGAACTGCTCATTGCGTTCTCGAGAAGATTGATGATGTCTATAAGAAAAGGTGATATTGTCGCACGATTAGGCGGTGATGAATTTGTCATCTTGCTTCACGGCATAGAAGACATGACACAGGTAAACAAAGTGGCTGACCGGATTTTGACAACATTAGGGAACCCTTATACCATTCACGGTCACCAAATACATGCAACATCCTCCATTGGTATCTCCACTTACCCAGCCAATGGAACAACCGTCAAACAACTCTTCCGCAAAGCCGACCAAGCCCTCTACGCCGTCAAAAACGCCGGCCGCAACAACTACCGGATAAGCGCGGTTTAGCACGGTGGAGAGATGAAGGAGTAAAGAGGGGTCTGACCCTCAGTCAATTAAAGCATTAATGCAATAAAGCTACCCGCTCCCCCGAGTGAAGTCTTCTCGGGGGTTCTTGTTTTTGTTGTATGTTATACTTTTTAAATATACTGATAATGAGGAGTGGTAGTTATGGCTAATCAGACGAGGATGATTGTACAGGAGTCTTTGGATGCGTTACTGGAGGATTCTGCTTTTTTGCCAGAGCTTGATGGAGATTCCAGGAAGCAGGCGTTTACCTCCCTGGGTGCGATCCTTTCTACACCAAACCATCTACATAAATCATTTCTGCGAATTGCGCTCGAAAATGGAAGCGTTGTCAGAATTCCCGCGTTCCGGGTACAACACAACAATGCTCTAGGTCCTTATAAGGGTGGGATACGCTTTCATGAAACCGTCAACGAGGAAGAAGTCATTAATCTTGCATCCTTGATGACTTTGAAAAATGCCTTACATGACGTGCCATATGGTGGCGGTAAGGGCGGTATCGTACTAGATCCTCGTTCCTTTTCTGTGAAGGAACTTCATTTAATATGCAAAAAATATGTTCAGTATTTTAGCGATATCTTAGGACCTGACAAGGATATTCCCGCCCCGGACATGGGTTCCGGTGAACGAGAAATGGACTGGATGATGGCAGAGTACAAAAGCATTCGCCCAGGCCAGCCGTATAAAGGTAGTTTTACTGGTAAAAGTGTGATAAACGGTGGATCTCTTGGCCGCCGGGAGGCAACTGGGAAGGGCGTTTACTTTTCCTTCCGTTACTTGTTACATGATTTCCTAAAAGAACAGCGTAAATTCCTGACCAACAACGAAAACGTTTTTGCTAAGACGGCTTTGGATTATGACGGAAGCCCGCTGACTATAGCGGTTCAGGGATTTGGAAATGTTGGATCTGTTGCAGCACTAGAAGCTTATCAATGTCAGCATCTGCAAAATAAAGTGGTAGCAGTAAGCGACCGTAATGTAACTTTATATAATTCGGACGGTCTTGATATCCCATCATTGGTAAAGTTCGTCGCACTCAACGGCGGTGATCTGCCAACTACTGAGAATCAATTAGAGGATGCTCAAATCAAAGCCACCATTCGCGACCGCGGGGACATCTTATATTTTGATGTGGACACGTTAATTTTAGCTGCACTCGAAGATCAAATACATGATGCAAATAAAGAAAAGATTAAAGCGCGGATTATTGTCGAAGGCGCCAATGCTCCAGTAACAAGCGAAGCGGACCTATACTTAAGTGACAAAGGGGTCATTATCATACCGGATATCCTGGCAAATGCAGGTGGGGTCATCGTGTCCTATTTTGAGTGGATGCAAGGGCGTGAAACCCAATTCTATACCGAAGAACAGGTATACAAACTCCTGCTCGAAAAAATGAAAAACACCATGGACACCATACTGCCAGCCTTCTTCGGCGACCCCCACCCACTAAGACAAAACTGCTACATCCACTCCGTCATGAAACTCTCCACCGTCCTCTACAGGCAGGGGAAACTTTATTGAGGTGTAGTGGTAAAGAGGTAAAGAGGGGTCTGACCCGCTGTGCGTTAAAGCACAAAAGAAAAACAAAAAAAGCCGAAAAGAGGTAGGGTTTTCCCTTTCTGTTTCGGCTTTTGATTTTCCGTTTTAACTTGCTTGTTCTTCGTTTTTCGGTTTGCGTTTCTCGACTAACAAGTGGCTTATTCCAGCATAAAGGACGATACCCACCAAAGCACCAATGCTATCCAACAGCACATCACTTACCTGGCCGCTTCTACCTGGAACGAAAAGCTGATGAACCTCGTCAGAGATGGCATACAATAGAGAAATAATAAAAGCTGCACCCATGCTCCTCCAGCCACGTCCCCCGCTTCTTCTCACCGCATTAAAAGAAAGGATCGCAAGCAGCATATAAGCAAGAAAGTGCGCATTTTTTCTAACAAAGAAACTAATTTCCTCCATTTTAAATTCAGCAGCAGGCATGACTTGCTCTACCACCTCATTAACCCACTCTGTTATTCCTCCGCTCAAATCCGCTGATTGTTCTCCTTGCTGGGAGGAAAGAAAGAAGATCAATGCCATCCATCCAACCACAAGCACCCAAGATACTACCGCAATCACTTTTTTGTGAATCTGAAACTGCATCCTACTACTCCCTAAAAACTGTTAATATTTAACTGAATATTAAACAATTATAGCACATCTTCTATCCTTACTCTATCACTACAGAAACTAACATACGCTCAAAAAACCCTTACTCCACTAACCCTTTTTTGTGCTCCTAATAGGACCGACAAAATATTTTCCAAACGGCAGAATATTAATGATTCGTGCAAGTAAAATCGATCCTAATACTCCTGATAAAAATAAAGAAATGGTGTACCATTTTATGTTCATTTCCGGCAGCACAAGGTTTATCAAATTAAACGATAAATAATGAAGTAAAAATATCTGAAATGAATACTTACTTATAAACATAATTACTCTTGGAACTTTGGGAATGAATGAGAACAAATAAAACAGTGCAAAAAATAAAGATACTGTATAAAACATAATATCTAATCTAACGGATGATAATAGCGTATAAGTTCCAGAGGTGAAAATCTTCACTAAATAATAGCCTGTAATTCCTGTTGCCAATAAAGAAAGAGGAAACGCCCATCTTCGGTTTTCTTTCAATTGTGCTAAATACCTTCCTACGTAGTAAGCTACTGTGAAGTAAAAAATCCAGCCTATGAAAGGCATTCTCACAAATGGCAACCATTCTTGCATAACTTGGGGCAACCATTCTGTTTGGTAATTGGCTACGAATAAATATCCTGCGTTTATCGCAAAAGTCAAAGACAACATAACCCATGCGGATATATTTTTAAACCATTTAATATAAATCCAATGAATGAACATAAACTGTAAAATTATAACAATGAAATATCCGTGCCAGGCACCAAAAAAAATATCATCAAATATGTTGCCTTTTACCTTTTCTATTGAAGCATTTTTAATTATTAAATGGTATAAACCATATAAAAACGGTGTTAATAAATAGGGTAACAATAGAAACTGGAATCTTTTCTTAAAAAAACTTTTAGGTAAAGTGTCAGGATACACTTTCGAGCTAATAATCTCTGATATTAAAATAAATATCGGTGTAGCAAACATTAGTAAGATTTGGATTGTTTGCAACAATTGAACAGTAATCTGCGGTACATCATAGTGTGTGTAGGTTCTGGTTAAAGAATGGATAAATACAACACTTAGACATGCAATCGCCCTTATCCAATATATTTCATATATCTGCTTTTTCATGATGACCCTCCAATCAAATACTGTTCATTTTAACATTCTAAACATTATTTCTCCTTATGTTACCCAAATTGTAATAATAATTAATATATCGGTATAACAAAGACGTTTTATGTAATGAAAAAAACCCTGGATATCAAATCCAGGGGACTACCTTATTTATAAAGTTTGAAATATTTTCCACCAATATTATTCCAATTAAACGGTTTAGCCTCTTTCATACAACGGCTTGATATACTTTCATAGTTATCCAGGATCTTATGGATCGTATCGGTTATATTGGTGGCACTAGTTGGGTCAACTGCATATCCAACTGCTCCATCCTCAAACATTCCGTCTAATCCTTCCCCTTTTGAATAGATGACTGGTAACCCTTTAGACATGGCTTCAATATATACCAGGCCGAAAGTTTCCCTGAAGGACGGCATGACAAAGATGTCCGATTGTTCCATAGTTGCTGCGATGACTTTTTTATCCGTTATATAGCCGTGGAATGTGACCTTTTGTTGTAAGTCCATGGAATTTGTAAGGTCTTTGCATTCTTGTTCCAGCGGACCGCTTCCAAAGACCTCCAAAGTGGTGTCAATGCCTTGTGAATTGAGCATTCCGCATGTTTTTATGACCGTTTTAATATTTTTGTTTTCATCCAAGATCCCGACAAAAACTAGTTTCAATCTATTTACAGGTACCGGTTTGTCTTCCCTCCGAGCATTCTCGTGCCAATAATCGTCTATTCCGTTCGGTATGATAAGACATTTATCCTTTATTTGATCTAGCACCTTTTTGGGTAAAAGCTCAAAAACCTTTTTCTGATAGGCATTAGAAATGAAGACAATATTCTTCGCATTTAATAGAACTTTGTACATAAAAGGACGAAGATGGTAACCATATTTATAAAATGAGTTTATATCTGTGCTTCTAACAGATACTACATAATTAATATTATATTTTTTATGTATCTTGTATGCAGACCCTCCATCGCTGAAGATGGTATGTGCATGAATGATATCGATATCATTCTTCGACAAAATTTCTTGCTCGATTTCTTTCATTTGCTTACTTATTTTATTAAAATACATAATCTTATGCTGTGGCTTGACTATATTCCTGTAATGATAGTGAACTGTCTTGTACTCTGATGGCAATTGATTGACGCCAATACTGCTACTACTTTTTACAGGAATGAACACATCCTGCTCCAATCCCTTTGTAGACAATTGCTTGTACAAATTCATATACAGCTTGTTTGTTATATAGTACGACGAAAGATGTAATACTCTCATTTTTAATCATCCTTTATTAGTAAAGAGAAATTATTTCATAGTTCTTTTCTATTCTATCACATTTTATTCATAATGCATGAAATCACAATTTCCTATATTATTACTTTAAAGCTACATAGTTTTCTATTATGATTAATACAGAATAATCAATTCAATTCGAGTTATTGGAGGAAAAAGGATGGCAATTTTAGTTACAGGTGGAGCCGGCTATATCGGCAGCCACACAAGCGTAGAATTATTAAATGCCGGATATGACATTGTAATCGTAGATAATTTTTCAAATAGTAATCATGTTTCATTAGATAGAATTAAAGAAATCACCGGGAAGGATTTTGCATTCCATGAGGTCAATTTATTGGATAAAGAAAGCCTTGATAAAGTGTTTCGTGAGCATTCTATCGAGGCAGTCATCCATTTTGCCGGTTTGAAGGCTGTTGGGGAATCTGTGGAGAAACCTCTCTTCTATTACCACAATAACATTACCGGGACATTATATTTGTGTGAAGTAATGCAGGAACATGGTGTTAAAAATATTGTTTTTAGTTCTTCTGCGACAGTGTATGGCTTACCTGAAAGTGTACCGATCTCTGAGTCTTTCCCGTTAAGCGCAACAAATCCATATGGCCAAACAAAATTGATGATAGAGCAGATTATGCGCGATCTTCATGTGGCAGATCCAGACTGGAGCATTTCCTTATTGCGTTATTTCAATCCAATAGGAGCACATGAAAGCGGGCTGATTGGCGAAGATCCAAATGGTATTCCAAACAACTTGATGCCATTTATTACTCAAGTAGCGATTGGAAAGCTGCCGCAATTACAGGTATTCGGAAACGATTATGATACCGTGGACGGTACAGGAGTAAGAGATTATATTCATGTGGTAGATCTTGCGAAAGGACACTTAAAAGCGCTGGAAAAAGTACTTACAGATAAAGGTGTAAATGCATATAATCTTGGAACAGGCAATGGATATAGTGTCCTTGAAATGGTAAAAGCTTTCGAAAAGGCTTCTGATAGAGACATTCCATATAAAATTGTCGCAAGAAGAACCGGGGATATCGGAGAATGTTTTGCAGACCCTACCAAAGCAAAAGAAGAGTTGGGCTGGAAGGCTGAAAAAGGCCTTGATGAAATGTGCCAAGACTCTTGGAAATGGCAAAAAAATAATCCGAACGGGTACAAAGAATAAAACAAGCTTTTCTTATAAGCGCCTTCCCTTCATAACGAAGTGGAGGTGCTTTTTCATTTTTCTACAAAATTCCAGTTTTTTTGCAAAATATATAGTAAAAATTACCTATTTTACTATATAATAGAGATGAAAGCGTTTTATTTTTTTATTAAAGGGTATGGGAGGGAGTTAAAAAACGATGGGGAAAGAGTTTCAAGTGATTTACCAATACCAGATTAGCCTTACAACAATGGCATTGCAAGCACATAGGCATCCTCAATATCAAACCTATATAAAGGATATCGAGGGAGAATATATGACGGATGATACCGCTAGAGATATTTTGCATAGCGGTTGTTTAGATGACAGTAGTACCTATGACGGTCGTCGGATTGCCACCATTCATTTTACAAATTATATTCAAAAGACGCCAATTCTTATTGATCAGGCTGAAGGGATAATTGCCATTCCTACACATTCACCTGATCAGGAAGCCTGTTGCTGGCTATTTCTTCACCATTTGTCACATGTTGAAGCCATTTCCTCCACGAGATGTGTGGTGGTTTTTAACAATCATGATCGTTTGATTCTAAATGTGTCTGCCATCACAATATATGAACAGGTAAAAAAAGCTTCTGTTGTTTTAACTCGTTTCTGTTCAAACAAACAGTTCAATTTTTCGTTAAACCCGAAAGTAAAGCGCTCATCAAAAACTCGTAAGTAAAAAGACTAAGATTTCATCATGAATTAGTAAGATCTTGCTGCAACCTAATTGTGGAGAAAGGTTACACCAATCTGTTACTAATATACAGGAAAGCCGGATACTCACTCTATATTCCTTCCATTTGGAGGTGAGTGATTATCCGGCGCAATAACCCCTCCTGCTCCAGCCACTATTTCTCTCGGATATATATCCATATTTTACTACAAAATTACATAAAAAAGTAATTCTCTAAAACGAACTTTGGTAGTATAATTTTTCTGTTGAGTAAATTTCTATATTATTAAATTGGGGGATTGTTTTAGTTGAAAATGAGTTTTTGGCTAAATGTATTTGTTGTATTTACCTTACTACTTTCATTAGTAAGTCCTGCTGCACATGCCTATTCGGAAGAAATCGAAGAAGGAGCGTCAAAGGTATTATTAAGGGAAGCAGTGCCATCTGAGGATGGAAATGTTTTAGTTTTGGAGACTACTAGCGAGAATCCTTTATCAGGCAGTGACGAACAAAGCTTTATGATAGTGAAAGATGGTGATGCAGTTGAAGTAGCCCCTGAGGAATTAGTGGATCAGCTACAGAATTCACAAGAGTCTATACATATACAGACAAGGTAGATAACCTAACAGCTATCGAGTATGGTGTCGTATGGAATTTAAATGGACAAGTTTTACAAAGTAATAAAATGGTAGTGGATTTGGTAGAAAGTGCAGAAGAAACTGCCGCAACAGATATTACTGATGAAACAGGTAAAGAAGAGAGTAATACGGAGACCTCAGAAAACGAGACTGTCTCAACTGAGGATGAATCTGTCCATTCCTTAGATTCTACTCCTTCTACTGAGGAAGAGGAAGTCTCTGAAACTACCATAGAAGAGGTAGAAGGATCTGAAGTGAATTTTGTTCCTTCAGAAAAAGAAACTCTTTTAAAGAACAGCTTATTTGACGAAGATGAGGAATCTTTTCTTTTCCTTGAAAAAATGTTCGTCAATGAACATTCCTTTGCTATCATGTGGTTTGGTAACGTTGATAAGAGCCTTGGAAGAATAGCAAAATATGAGCTTTACCTTAACGATACCCTCATCACTTCCGGGGGGCCTAGACTATTAGATTACGAATTTACAAATTTAACACCGCACACGCAATACGAAGTAAAGGTGAAGGCATTAGATAAAAACAATAATTTGTTATTAGAAGAAACGTTGGAAATAAGTACACTTCCTACACCATCAGGTAAAGTGGTGGAATTTGAGGATGCAAACCTCGGACTTGCCATCCAAACCCAGATGAACCTGGACAGAGAAATTCGTGAAAGCGATATGGAACACTTAACCATGCTAGATGCAAGTTCTCTAGGTCTTACAAGTATTAAAGGGCTTGAAAAAGCAGTCAATTTAGAGTTTTTATTCCTTTACGAGAACAGCATTGAAGACCTCTCTCCTCTTACGGGATTAACAAAGCTTTTCATGCTGGAACTGGAAGAAAACATTGTGACGAATGTTACTCCACTGAGCAATTTAACCAATCTATCCATTCTTGGTTTAGGGAACAACCCTATAACGAAAATTGATGCTTTAGCTGGATTAACGAACCTTGAAGGTTTAGCTTTGCATAATACACAAATCTCCGATATCACAGCATTGGCAAGTTTGATCAATCTAACATTTGTAACATTAGCAGATACTAACGTCGACTTTTCTCCGGAATCATCAGTTTGGGATCTCCTTAATGTTTGGGCTGACGCAGGTGTATATGTTGATGTTCTAGAAGAGGGGTACTTCGAACCGTTTGAATTGGAATTTTACAACACAACGGAACAAAGCATTTCTCTTGGCTGGTGGTACTACACAGAGAACGAAGAAGATTATGAAAAAGAATACCTCTATAAAGTGTATGTAAATGATGTACTTTATGAAGAAACATATATGAATGAAATGACCATTTTGGGGCTTGAACCGTCAAAAGACTACAACATTAAAGTAGAGATGTATGATGAAGATGGAACTACTCTCCTTCATGAGAATTTTGATATGGCACAGACCCTTCCGCTGCCAACAGGTGAAATCGTTAAGATTCCTGACAGCGGCTTGAATGAAGCAGTTCGTTATCAGCTAGGTCTCCATGAACTTGATCGTGAGATATATCAGTCTGATATGGAACGATTGGAATACCTATTTGCATCTTGGATGGGTATAAAAAAGTTGGATGGAATAGAACATGCAGTGAACTTGTTTGATCTCGATGTTAGCGGAAATGAGATAAAAGACCTTTCTCCTTTAAAAGGCATGGAGTCTTTATACTCCCTAAATTTATCGGATAATCTTATTACAGATATCAATTCATTAAAAGATTTATATATCAGTTATCTTGATCTGTCATTAAACCCAATCTCTGATATTTCAGACTTAAGCGCGTTGGCAGATTTGGAAATGCTGTACTTACATCAAACCAACATCACAGATATCAGTGTCCTGTTGGAACTTGATTATCTGTGGGAAGTGACACTTTTTGAAATTGAAGGGTTAACGTTTGAAGAAGGTTCTCCAGAACTTGCGATTGTAGAGCAACTTAGAGAACTTGGTGTGACTGTTTATCTGACAGAGGATGAATTCCACGGTCCATCTGCTCTTACCATTGACGTAGTAGATGTTACTGACAGTACAATTGAAATTGAGTGGACTTACGAGTGGGCAGACGAAGTTGATCATTATCAAATTCTATTAGACGGAGAAGTGGTAGATATCACAAACGATACTTCCTACCTTTTCACTGATTTAATGTCGGATACGTTATATAATATTGCTATCACCCCGGTAGATGTTGATGGCTGGGAAATGGATTACTTTGAAATTGACGCTTCTACATTACCAGCTGAAGAACAGCCTGTAAATGAGGAAGATGATACCGAAGAAAAAAACACACCACCAGTTGCAGCGAAGCCAGTGGACGGTAAGGATAAAAACCCAACGGTTAAACAACCAGCTTCCCACACGGAAAAAGGCAATAAGCTTCCTGTAACTGCAACGAACACATTGAGCTTTATCTTGATTGGATTAGTTATGTTGGTTGTTGGTGCTGCTGGAATTTGGATTGCAAGACGTCGAGTGGTAGCATAAGGTACATTTTAATAGTTTGAAAACAGCCGGACAGAAGATTTAATTCTTTGCCCGGCTGTTTAATATAGAAGACCCATTACCTTTCAATTCCCCGAAATTGGTTAACTGATCCAGTTTGTCGCCTTTCCAAAGCCCCAGACCCCAACAACACACCTGCCACAATCAGCACAAGACCGATCATGTGAAAATAGGTTACCTTTTCACCGAGCAAAAAGACAGATCCGATGAGGGCAAAAAATGGAGTAAAGTTTAGAAAAATGGACGCTTCTGCCGGACCAATTTTACCAATGATAAAGTTATAAGACATATGACCAAGTGCGGTTGCAATAATCGCAGATGTGAAGAATGCCACCCAAATCTCACCAGGTAAAGATACAAAATCCCTTATCGCTCCCGGTTCTGTCAGCGAACCAATAATCAGTAATATCCCAGCACCTATGACCAGCATGTATCCCGTTAACAGGCGGGGATCCAATGTTTTGGCAAGTTTACTTATGAGGATGAAGCTAAAGGCCTGGGTTAATATGGACAGGAAAACATAGACATCTCCTATGTTAACTTCAGATATGCCATTGCTTCCAACTAAGATGGTAATTGTAACACCAGATCCGCCAAGGATGAAACCGGTCCATCTTAGGAGATTTGTTTTCTTTTTAATGAGGATGGTCGCAATCAAGGCCGTTAATATTGGGCCCGCTCCCAAAATGATTCCTGCATTAGTACCTGTAGTCCCTTTCAAACCAAGTGATAAAAAGTAATGATGGCAGACCACATTAAGAAAAGTAGCCAGTAAGATATATTTGGCTTCTCTTTTTGTTGGTAGCCTTACAAGTTTAAATATTGCTAGGATGATGAAAACGGCAAGTCCTGCTGTCATGACACGGAAAGCCGTCATGGTAACCGGACTCAAATTCTCCACAAGTATTTTCACTAGAGGAACGTTCATGCCCCAGAAGATCATGATGAGGAAAAGCGCTAAATAATATTTGGTGTTTTGCATGGTGGGGCTAACTCCTTTATTGTTTTCCCATATCGTACCATAACAGGATGTCAGGGATGAAGACATTTCTGAATTCAAAAAAGAGTGTGAACCAAGCGTTTACACGCCAGCCCACACTCTTTCCAAACCAAACTACTTCTTATATTTCAATCTTCTCCCCAGATACAACACGCCACCAAACACTACCATCACCGTTCCAAGCATGATGTAATTGAATGAAGATGTTGCTGTTTTAGGAAGCTTGTTTCCTTTACCAGGATTCTCTCCACCTTTTCCAGGAGGTGTCTTCCCATTGCCATTCCCTTTGCCAGGGTTTTCTCCACCCTTACCAGGCGGGGTACCTGGATTGTTTCCATTACCATTTCCGTTGCCAGGAGGCGTGTTACCATCACCATCTCCAGGATTTCCGTTTCCATCACCAGGGTCCGTTCCTTCCTGTTCCCCGACTCTCACTACAACTGTCGTCAATGGCTCAAGTGTGATGCCTTCTGCAGTCAAATCAAAACCGCTCTGCTCAGATACCTCAACCACGCCAGCCTCATCGGCATCAACCACTACCACACCATCCGTCAAATCCTGCCCCAACGTCAGTGTTCTAATAGCAGTGTCCGCATTAATGAATGTGTAGTACTCGACACCCGCAGTGGAAACGCTCTTGAACGCAACAACTAGATCTTGCTCCTTAATTTCAGGTGCATCGACCATTGTTACATTGGAATCCACCAGCGCACGGTCACCTAGACGGAATGCATCCGAAGAACGACGTAACTCTATTAATCCTGTTGTGTATTCACGTGTTACATTATTCACTGGATATTTCTCAGCATCTGTTGCCTTTTCCCAATCGATTCGGTTGATGATATCCGAAGAATCATAGGAATCGTGGATAAAATAAGGATATACAAAAGGATTACCTTCAGAATCTGTCATATAAGTAGACTTATATGGCGCCTCCGTTGCATCCGCTCTCCACTGCTTCGTACGACCAAACTCCTGGCCTGCATGCAAGAATGCTGTACCTTGAGATGTTAACACCATCGCATTTCCTATACGAATTCGTTTATGAATCTCTAAACTGTTATCCGGATCTTCCGGGTCTTTTTTGATAGATTGCGCAATAACATCATGCAACGTTAAGTTGTCATGTGCGGCAATGTATTGAACTACATCACCCGGGTCATCCGCTTCAAAATTATACGGCTGTCCTTTGATGTTGTCGAAAATTTGCTGCACGTTACGCGCGCCGCCTGTGATAAATCGAGGCTGCCCTTCGCTTCCGAAGCCGGATTTCAATTCGTTACGGAATTCGTCAGAGAAACTTCCTACTGCTTCCGTATCTTTCATCCATTGCTGGTCCGCAGCTTGAACCGGCTCACCTTCGTCACCGGCAAATGTTACCCAGCCTTCACCGATCATGACGATATTCGGGTTCAATTTCTTCGCTTCATCATAAGCAAGTTGAATACTTTCTGCATCATGGTCTCCCATCATATCAAAGCGGAATCCGTCCACTTTGTACTCGTCCACCCAATGCTTGATGGAATCTACCAGTACGCGACGGGACATTTCATGTGTCGTACCAAGACGTCCGCCACCAAAACTTGTTCTAGGCGTTCCATCCGCATCCATGAAGTGGTAGTAGTTCGGTACCAGATCCTCAAAAATGTGAACCTGTGCCGTATGGTTGAACACCACATCGAGTACCACACCCATGTCGCGCTTATGAATCTCTTTGATTAGATTCTTGAATTCTTTGATTCTCAGTTCCGGATCTTCTGGGTTCTCCGAATACATACCAGATAGGGAGAAATAACCGTGCGGGTCATAGCCCCAGTTGTAGTTCGTATCAGTGGAAGCATAATCTAACATGCGTTCGCCAGACTCCAATTCATTGCTAAAGTAGTAACTCATCACTGGCAGCAATTGAATATGCGTCACACCAAGGTCCTCAATATAATCCAATTTCTCTACAAAAGAAGCAAATGTACCGAACTGTGCTTTCAGATCTTCCCCGATGTTCGGGTCAGACGTGAAGTCACGTACATGCACCTCGTAAATGATCGTGTCTTCGCGCTTTTCAAAGCCAGGGATGTCAGCGTAGTCTAGCTCAGGTCCGATAGAACTTACATCCACAATCGCCGCTTTTCCTACTTTTTCGCCTGCTTCATTGTTCCACGCCGCCATCGATTTTGCATAAGGATCCAAAGCAAGATTCGTTACATCACCATGTGTAATTTCATAATGGTAATAGTAACCTTTTAAACTATCAAGGCCGGTATTATCCTTAGAAAGTTTAACTGACCAGACACCACGGTCTCCTTTGACCATTTCAATTGTATCCACAACTTCATTTTGGTCATCCTTGTCATACAGCACCACAGACACATTGTCCGCTTTTGGCGACCACACTTTTAACGTAGCCGTTCCGTCTTCATGCAATTCTGCTCCTAGCTTGCCATCATAAGCATACATTTCGTCAATCAATTTCCAGCCTGATTTTGCAGAAACCGTCACATCACCATAAGTAACATCGAAAGGAAGCTTCTCTAAGTCAAACTCACCGTGAACATGAACGGTCTTTTCGCCTTCAATCGTTATATCTGTAAAGGACACTTCGTTTCCATCTACATCTACGATTTTCAACTGATCTTTTAGTTCTGCTAAATCTAATCCCTCTGTCTTTGTAAAAGTAAGAGTGATCAACTTATCCGATAGGACCTCTCCAGACACAAGCGCCAATGGCACCGTTCCATAAGGATTCGTGTAAACCTTATCTTCCCCTTCTTTTACAAATAGTTGGTTGTATTGTTGTAACATTTCAAACGTCATATCTCCCGTTTGTGCTCCTGATTGTTTGTTCACAAAAAGGAAGCCGATTTTGTTTGCATCTTCTTTTAATTTGATGTCGTAGTAAGCTCCGTATTTACCAATACCGGCTGCATCCGCAGCACCATTTGGCCAGCCGTCAGATGGGGACTCTACATCTTCCCAATTCCATAATCCCCAACCGTCATAGTCAGCGTTTGTTCTTTCATAATGAATACGGACCGTATTTTCTGGCAGGTCAGCAGGTTCATATAAAAATACTTCGTCAGAGCCTTGTTTGATCCAAACCTCATTTAGGTCAGGACTGAACAGTTCGACGCCTTTATCGTTGCCATCTTTCTCTCCATTTGTCCTGTTCAGGACAAGGAAACCGACATTTTGCGCGCCTTCTTTAAGCTCTACATCCACATACGCACCATATTCGGTGACATTTTCATCTTCAAACGGTGTACCACCTGATGGCCAGTTTTCAGATGGTGCTGCCACGTCTCCCCATAGCCATAGGCCAAGGTTTTCGTAGCTATTGTCTGTACGTTGATAGTGAATGCGAAGCGTATTTTCGCCGATTTCACCTGGTTCTGTTGGTTCTTCTTCAACAGGTGGAGCTCCGCCAACCACTTCAAGCAATACCGTTCCCCCGTCTTCCATCGCTGGAATCGTGAAACTCACTTGTCCCTCTTCATTTGCTTGATACTCTTGATCGGAATAGTGGTCTGTTATCACTGCTTCGGAGGAACCGAAGTTCAGGGTTACTTCTTTTTCAGTAGTGGCAGTATTTAAACCTACATAAACGGAATTTTCACCGTACGTTCGTGAGAATACAAGGTATCCATCACTGTCAGATCCCGCTATCTTCTGGCGGTCTCCTTTGGCAAACGTGTTCGGATTTTCATTACGGAATGCCAATACTTTTTGATAATGCTCTAAAATTTCATTGCCTTCCACATCATCCCATGGCATGTTCTGGCGGTTGGTATAATACGGATAATCGTTCTTACCAGGCAAGCCCAACTCTTCTCCGTAATAAATAACCGGCTGCCCTTTTGACGTCAACTGAAGGGATGCCACCACTTGATACTTCCCTAGGTCTCCCTCAACCATCTCATAGAAGCGGTCCTCATCATGGCTTCCTAAAAATTGACCTAGTGTTGCCGTATTGTTCAGTTTGCTGTTACGTGCTTCTAGCTTTTTCTGAACAGCATCCAGTTGCCCATTTGCAAAGTCACGAGCATAGTTCTTAAAATCAAAATCCAGTAAAGAGTCCATCATCCCGCTGTTCAGATAGCCTTGGTCATTATCAATATTTGCTCCCCATGCTTCCCCAATCAGCTTGTGCTCTGGCATCTCTTTTGTCAGAGCATTTTTAAACGCCATCCAAGTGGTGTCTTCCACATGCTTAACCGTGTCGACACGGAAATAATCGATGGTGTTTCCCTTACCCGTTCTGGACTTTTCAATCCAGTCTGTCTGCCATTGAACCACCTGTTCACGGACTTCTGCGTTTTCCGTTAGAAAATCCGGAAGTCCAGCCAGCTCGCCGCGAACTGTATCTGACCCACCGTTACGAAGCATGCCGTCAAATCGCGCACGGTCTTCGTCAGTTGGAAAATTCGACACACTGCTGCTGTCCCCTGGTTTCAACCCATAACCTGTGTGATTTAACACCACATCGACCATGATTTTAATGCCGCGTTCATGTGCTGCATCAATTAAAGCATGGAAATCCGCCATGGAGCCGAAATGCGGGTTCAGTTCCCCGAAGTTGTCTGCCCAATAGCCATGATATGCATAATAAGGCGTATCTGGCCCATCATTGTGTCGAACATCATACTTGATATTATCCACAACCGGACTGATCCAAATAGTATTAATTCCAAGCTTGTCCAAGTAATCAAGTTTTTGTGTAATTCCTTTGAAATCCCCGCCCTGATATGTACCAGACTTGCTTGTGTCATAGCCAATTCCATGCGGATCATTGTTGGATGAATCTCCATCAAAGAATCGATCTGTTAGCATAAAATAAACCACAGACTGATCCCAATCGAAATCTGCCTCTTCACCTGTGAAGGTGCGAGCCTGAACCTCAAGTGTCGCCGATCCCTCGTGGCGATTACCGAATTCATCAATCGCTGTGATTGGCAAGGTCTTTACACCAGCTGTTACATGCTGTTTAACCGCCACTGTTAATTCATTCAGTTCAGGATCGATCAGCGCTTTCTCTTTGCCACCGATTTCTGATAGATTAATAGACATCTCTCGAATTTTTGTTTCATTTTCAGATTCAATGTCCACTTTCACGACAGCGTTCTGGTTGTAATCGACCTTAGCCGGTGTAACCGAACCTGTCACGTTTAAATCTGACGCCAAGTACTCGACAACGGATTTGCCATCCACTGTGTTATATGGGTCTGTTACTTCCTTTGTTTCTCCATTCACTGTTACCAAATAAGTATATTCATGCTCACCTGTTGGGAGTTCATTCACTGTATAAGTAAAACGTTCATTTTCCGGCTCTGCATTCATTTCATATTTTTCGCCTAGGATGGAAAGCTCGACTTTTTCGACCTTGTCCATTTCACCAGTTGCGTATAAGTCTTTATCACGGAAAAAGAAGTCTGCGCTGCCATCCGCGACAACAGGTGCACTGCCATCAGGGATTTGTGCAAATTGTTCTTGTTGACTTGTAACGTGTACTTTGGTGATGTCTTCGATTTTATTGACCGTTATCGACCGATCACCATCAAAGTCCTTTTCTTCCCAGTTACCTTTACGGACAATAAAACCAACTTTATCCGCATTTTCACTTACTGCAATGTTAGCATAGGCAATGCCTTCTTTTACTTCTGTAAAGTCTATCTGGTCGTCCTTCACACCAGTTCCCCAGACCCACAGATTCCAGCCCTCATAATTTCCATCTGGCCGTTCGTAACTAAGTACTATCCGCTTATCTCCCGTTTCGGCCACTGCTCTTGTTGGTAGATAGCCCGCAAACATGGAAACAACCAGAAGAACGGAAAGTAGTAAAGCCATTCCCCTTTGAAACCTTCTCTTCATATTCCTGCCCCTTTCGTAATCTGATCTCAACATCCTTGATCGTGATGACTAACTTGCTAATTTGTGGAAGCGTTTGCACTTTTAGGCAGGGTTAACCGAATTGCGGAACCGTTTGCGCAATGTTGCACATTAAGCAGCCCCACAACTATAAACCTACAAATTTATGCAAACGCTACCAATATTCTACTTATAACATACTATGAATTCTGATAATTTTCAATTGGTTTTTTGGATTTTGGGGACAGGCACGGGGACGCTTGCGGGTTGAGGTGCTTGTCCCTCAACTCTCCTCCAACAAAACGAGACAAAATACCTCTAAAGTCCTATGTCATTACACCGCCTAAAAGACTACAATAGGAATGTAATTTTCATAAATAATGGAAAAAGGCAAAACTAGTGAAAGCTAGTGACGCAAAACTATAGGGACTTAAGTCTGTTTTTCACAACAGACCAGTTAGCCAGTTACCCGCACCAACCTCCGTTGATTTATGAGTGAAAAGGAGGTCCTGCTATGAAAACAGTGAAAAATTTACAGTACTTCTGGCACAATATGAGATCCCACTATTACACTGTCATTGCTGAAGATTGCCTCGACAAGATCATGAAGCAGCAACTGGTGGAAAAAGCGGAAACCCATAGGCTAGAATCAATTCAATGCAGAACGAAAATTCAAGAATTGACTTATTAAATCTTGTTAGACAACTAAGATAAACAGACAGACAAAAAGAAAAGGCCTCAGGTTGAAGCCACTGAAAAACTGATAACGTAAAGTTTTTTATGTTTCCTAGCTGGTGATTGGAGCAAAAGGCGAAGACTCCTGAGGGAATTAGCGCTAGGTGGAGACCCCACAGGCGTAGCCGAGGAGGCTCCAGCAGTGCCCCTAGGAAAGCGAAGCCATTTGCGGAAATCAACAGCGGTGTTTAGTAAAATTTTAAAATCAGTCTTTTTCAGTGGCTTCCTCAGGTTATGGGGCCTTTTTTGTTGTAAACATTTTATGAAGGGACAGGCACCATGACCCAGTCGCGGTGCCTGTCCCTTCTGCTCATTAAATATGTTGTTCTGTTACTTTTGGCTTTCTAACAAATGCCATGATTCCGGCAATCAAGTATAGGACTGCTGGAATGATTCCAAAACCAAGGGTTCCAATTCCGATGACAAGTGCTGCCAGAATAAGCATGATACCCGCAAGTACAGGTTTTTTGTTTCCTTTAATGGCAATGATACCGATAACTCCTAAAATTAATGAAATGATTCCAACTGTAAGTAACGTAGGACCTGCCATAGACAATAAATCCATGAACCCACCCATATCCATGCCTTCCATTGCTGGATCTGCTGCCATTTCCTCTTCCATTACCTCTGTAAATTCAGGATCGGACATTCCCAAATTCATCAAGACTCCAAAAAGTGCCGTCAATCCACTAATAATCACTGCGATGACTGTCATCACTATCTCTGCTGTACGTTTCATTCTTATTTCCTCCTCTTGTTATGTAACCTTATATGAGTTATACGTAGATTAACTCCTTAAGGTTTCAAACTTTACCAACTAATTTTATCACGGGAGAAAGGAGGATAAAATAGTAAAAAATTATATTATATTTCCAAAATATTCAATTCCTCTTCCCCTCTTATTCAGAGGATTCGATAAAATCTCCCTTAAAACGCACATCCTAGCGCGGAAAATGTAGGAATTTTTGTTGTTTATATCAAGTTATAAAAAGGTATTTTCATAGTATAGAAACATAGCAGAAAAATGCGAAAGAGGGGAAAACACTAATGAAAATTAAAGTGAAAAGCTGGAGAATGCTAACTACCCAGGATAAATTGTTCATTCTTAAAGCCGTAAGCCGCCAGTCCCAATCAAAGGTAAGTGCATAATTCCAAATAGAGAACAGGTCTCTTCCTAATGCCTCATTCATTACACTCTATACTCTACTAATTACTTCTAAAACATAGACTGCACATCTATTAACATGACCTGTTCTTGCCTTAAATCTAAGATTCATACAATTCAATTGGCAGCCCGTCTGGATCAGAGAAGAAAGTAAACCTCCTCTTTGTATGTTCGTCTATTCTTATAGGTTCCACTTTTATACCCTCCCCTTCTAATTCCTGTACTGCTTCCACAATATCCGGGGTTTGAAAGGCCAGGTGGCGTAGTCCCTGTGCTTCTGGGTAGCTTGGTCTTACAGGAGCATCCGGAAAAGAAAATAACTCCAATTGTGTGCCGTCTGGGAGTGCTAGGTCAAGTTTATAAGAATCTCGTTCCTCCCTGTAAACTTCGTTGATGATGGGAAAGCCCATCAGATTAACGTAGAACTCTTTGGAGATTTTATAATCGGAGCAGATAATGGCGATATGATGTATACCTGTCAGGTTCATGTCTGTAAACCTCCCTTTCCTATTTCCATCTTACAGAATATTTGTCGAAGGCACAAAAATAGGACAGTATTCACTGCCCTTCCAATCATGTAGTCAATTCTCCTAAAATTAGCAATGACTTTTCCCGCCAATATTAATGCTAATTCCGAAAATGTTAATGTTGAATTTATTTTCGCATTTTTTGCAATCGTGCTTATCTTTGTGTTTTGGTTTGCAGTGTGTATGGTGGTCATTTTTCGAGCTAAGATAGTAGTAGCATTTCATATATTGTTGCACCTCCTTTTAAAGATAGGCGACGGATTGTCAGGTTAAATTGAGGCCCGTCCCGCTACCTTCTCTATTATTCTATGTATGTTGGATGATGATGCATGGACTGATGTCCTGAAGGAGGAGTGGATTTTAATAGAGGATAATAGAATGTTCGTGGCACCCTGTCTGGTGACTAGTTAAAAAAAGCAGGGAAGATTTTAATTTCTGCTTTATTGTTACTATTCCCATTGTGGTAACTTCTTTTCTGTAATATAATCTTATAAGTTCAAATATTTTCTAGGATAAGGAAGTATATGGTTATGAAAATGAAAGATTTGAAAATTTTGCTTTCGCTTTATTCTTCTAAGGAGAACCGGCCGTGAGCGAAAGTATATTTGTTTTTTTTGAGAAAATAATCTATGTTATCTTTTTTTCCGTGATTGTTCTTATCGTTGGCATAAATGTTTTAGAAACAAGGGGACACCATTCAATCAGTACGATTTCTCCAAATTATTTTGAGGTTCTCACACTAGTAATTGCATTGTTGCTAATTGGGGCCCTAATTGGTTTCCGTAAAAGTATAACTAATTTACTAGAGAAGCTTCCGATTGCCGTTTGGGTTGTCGGATTTTTAGGATTCAGCCTTATTTTACAGCTGATTGTTGTCAAACTGTTTGCAGTCAAGCCGTCGTGGGATTTTGGAGCGCTTGTGAACGGAGCCAAGCTGTATTTGGAAACAGGAGAGGTATTTAATTACTTTTCCACCTATCCCAATAACATTTTTTTATTTTGCATTTTAGTGGTTATAGGGAAAGTTTTCACCCCAGACCTCAGCGTCTACATTCTTTTTAATATCTTTACTATCATTGCCAGTCAGTACTTAATTTTCTGCATTGCCTCAAAAGTTGCTGGAAGATCAGTGGGCTTTATTAGCCTATCTGTAAGCGTACTCTTCTTCCCATATATCTTCTTTTCACCGGTTGTCTATACGGATACGATATCACTTATATTTTTACTTTTTCCGTTGTATTTGATGCTAGATAAAAATGGGGAATTAAAGACCAGTTTACCTAATATTTTGTTGGCTTCCTTTATTTTTTCTTTAGGGATGCTATTAAAAGGATCGCTAATTATTTTTATTATTGCATTTAGTATTACACTACTTCTTTATATGAAGGGATGGAAAAAGGCATACATAATCCTACCATTTATCATGCTTTTTATCGTAAAGACCGTATTTAACACTTCCATTTATCAGCTCCACATCCTAGATAAAGAGCAGCAGATACAGACAAGTTTCCCTGTTTCTCATTGGCTTGTAATGGCACAAAATAGTGAGAGTCTCGGGAAATATTCAGCTGGCGATGTCGAGTGGACCCAGGAGCTTTTGACAACGCATCCTAGGGAAGAGGTTTCGGATATTCATTTTGAAGAACTTCAGCACCGTTTCCAGGAAAAAGGACTGCTTGGAAATTTGAGTTTTAATCTAGAAAAAATAACTCATACCTGGACAGACGGGACGTATTATTCCCTGAATAAAATTAAGAGGAATCCACTCGAGCCGACAAACATTACAAGTCTACTCGACTATAAATCTGGAGATATCCTTCAAGGCTTTGCAAGGGTTCAACATTTAATTTTATTTATTGGGCTGCTTTTGGCATTTCCGTTAATTAAGGATAGAAAAGCCTTTGTCACTTTCTGCATGCTAAGCATCATCGGCTACTTCTTTTTCTTTCTTTTATGGGAGACTCGTTCACGCTATCTGGTAAGTGTCACACCTTTAGTTATTTTATTGAGTTGTATGAGTTATTTCAAAATAAAATTCAGGAGATCTATCGGATGAAAAGATTCCTTAAGTTTGGAACAGTCGGTGTTTTTAACACGATGATCACTTTCGCCAGCTTCACGTTTTTCTTCTTCATTGGAATAAACTATCTGGCTGCAAATGTGATGGGTTATATAGTAGGAATGCTAAATAGCTATTATTGGAATAAAAAATGGGTTTTCCAAGATAAGAGGAATAAGGCATCCACTTTTTATAAATTTGTTGTAGTCAATATCGTAACGCTTGGTATACATACGTTTCTTCTATACTTATTAGTGGACTATGCTGGACTGCAACCGATTATCGCCAACTTGTTCGCAACAGGAGCAGGGTTGGCAATAAATTATTTAATAAATTCCAAATGGACGTTTCGTCAAGAACAGCAAGTAGGATAATGGAGGAAAACTGATGAGAGAGTTAATATCAATTGTGGTGCCGATGTATTTTGAGGAAGAAGTGGCGCAGGAATGCTATAACAGGCTAAAGGGTGTTATGGATGAGCATTATTACAACTATGAATTTATCTTCGTCAATGACGGCAGCACAGATCGGACGATGGAGATACTAAATAGCATTGCCGCCATGGATCCACGGGCAAAAATTGTTAACTTTGCAAGAAATTTCGGTCATCAGACGGCGGTTACCGCAGGAGTCGATTATGCCAGAGGAGATGCCATCATCATAATTGATGCCGATTTGCAGGACCCTCCGGAAGTCATCCCTTCTCTCGTTGAGAAATGGCGGGAAGGCTATGAAGTCGTGTACGCCAAACGAAAGAAGAGGGCCGGTGAAACAAAATTCAAGCTCCTGACCGCAAAATATTTCTATAAGTTTCTTAATTATATGGCAGATATTGAAATTCCCAAGGACACAGGTGACTTCCGATTAATAGACCGGAAAGTTGCAGACGTATTCACACAAATGACCGAGCGAAACCGCTTTGTTCGCGGAATGTTTTCCTGGATCGGATTTAAGCAAACCTTTATTGAATACGAACGTGATGAGCGATTTGCCGGGGAGACCAAATATCCATTGCGTAAGATGCTTCGATTCGCTTCTGACGGAATTATCGCCTTTTCCACAAAGCCCTTAAAAATAGTAATGTCCCTTGGCTTCTTTTCCGTATTGGTTTCTTTCGGTGTGCTTGCCTACACTATACTGGTAAAATTGTTCGGGCAAGAAGTTGAGGCAGGATGGGCTTCCATCATGGTGGCAATTACGTTCTTCAGTGGGATTCAATTGCTTGGAATGGGGATTGTGGGAGAGTATATTGCGCGTATATATGACGAAAGCAAGAACCGTCCGATTTATGTGGTGAGGGAAACGGTAAATCTGGGTGAAAATGAGACTATAGAGAAAATTCCTAGTATGATGAAATAACCCCTTTTTTATAAAAGCTAAGCTGTGCACAATTTTAGTATGAAAAAACGGCAAAGCCATGGCATTCATTTACACCATGGCTTTGCTTTCCTTTCTATTTCTTACACCCCTACCATTATCGTAATTCGTCCCTCCCCCATCTCATATCTGGTAATTTTACCAACGGGGATCATTTTTACTATATCCCAACTGTTAAAATCAATATTAATATGACCTCTGCTATAGTTAACATGCGGTGGCTTATCAAATATTCGTTTATTTAAGATGTTCAAGTTCAGGGGTTTTAACTTGGCAACTTTAAAAATCAGCTGCCTCCCCTCTAGCTTAACTGGCACAAGCGAAATGGAAAAAGAAAGATCCTTTTTGGTAAGCTTAAGGTCAGCTTCCGCTTTACCTGTGACAATAAATTCCCCTTTCGTTATGGAGACAGATACGTCCTGCAGCTTATCATTACGCTTAAGCACCTCTTTAAGCATGTTAGAGGTGATAGGTACAGGAATACCTTTGCTATTTTTCATCTGATTGACACCGTTCTTTATTTTCTCAAAGAAATCCATGGTCAACCCCCTGCTTTCTTGGTTTTTTCCCCACTCGCCTTTATTCGACACCACTTAGGATTAAAACATTCCGTGCTTATTCGGTGATTCTTCCGGAATTACCTGGCCGACATCCCACAGTTCCACTATTCTTTCTCCTTCAAAACGGAAAATATGAATTACTGCCGCTCCGAGTTCCTCCGGGTGCTGTTTAATATGAGAGTGAACAGCAACAGTATTTCCATCTGCTATTGTATGCTTCACTTCAAGTGTTTTGTTAGGACTTTGAACCGCGTTCTCTTCCATTGCTACCATTAGCGATTCAGCGTCACCACGAAAATATGGATTGTGATGACGGAAGTCAGTGGCAATGTGGCGCTCAAATGCTTCACGGATATTTCCGGAGGCAACCAATTGGAGGAATGAGACGGATGCTTCTTTGTATATATTACTAATCATTTCAACTCAACCTTTCATGTATGTAATAATCGCTTACCCTAACATCTACTTCTTTTAGAACTTGAGATTAAATGCTTATGTTTAACTTCTTCTTTTGTTAGCGTAAGTCCTTCACTATCTTAAAAGAAAATCAGACCCATTTGCTAATAAGCAAAGGAGTCTGGATAAAAGGAAAGATAAGCACCAGTTTTTCTGGTGCTGGGGAACCCAACAATAATTATAAACTTCTAGCTGGGACAACTACACGCTTTACCCGCCAACTTCTCATTAACGTAAAGGTATAAATTCCAAGTGCCACCCATATGCAAATAAACGCTACAAGATGCGCACCAGTAAACGGCTCATGAAACAAATAAACGCCCATAATCAGCTTAATAGTTGGCGCAAAATACTGCAGCAAACCGACCATTGATAGCGGAATTCTTTTTGCACCACTTGCGAAAAGTAACAATGGAACGGCTGTAACTACACCAGCAAGCAAAAGAAGCAACGTCACATTTAGGTTTCCACCAAACGCTCCGCCATCAGTTTTAGCATGCACATAAGTTAGAAAAAGCAGCGCAAACGGCGTAATTAAAAGTGTCTCAATAGCCAAACCAATTAAAGCACCCACTTGAACCATCTTCTTAATTAACCCATAAAATGCAAAACTTAAGGCAAGCATAATGGCGACCCATGGAAAGGTGCCGAAACTAAAAGTCAGCACGAGCACACCAGCCCCTGCTAGAATAATTGACAATGTCTGAAGACCAGACAGTTTTTCTTTTAACACAATGACAGCGAGTAAGATGCTTACAAGAGGATTGATATAGTAGCCGAGGCTCGCTTCAATGATACGATCGGCATTTACCGCCCAGATATAAAGACCCCAGTTAATGCTGATAAAAATAGAAGCAAGACTGATTCCAATCAGCCTTTTCCGATTCCTGACAAGAGCTTTAACCTCCAATGTAAAGGAAGGAATCTTCCTCAACATAGCTAGAATAATTAGTATAAAAACGAGCGACCAGACAATCCTGTGCGCAAGAATTTCCCCAGCCGGTACATCGTCCACCAGCTTCCAAAATAAAGGAAGGATCCCCCATAATATATATGATAAACCTGCTGAGATGATTCCAATTGCAAACTCTTTGTTACCTGTTGTTTGGTTCATGGCTGTACCCTCTTTACTAAGAATATTTGTATTTAGTGTAGGCGCGTTCCCAGTGAAAAGCAATGAAAACATTTCGAGATACGAAAAAAAGCGCACCCAGACTCTATAATGATGGGCGATATACCTCTTGCAAAAAGATTATAAAACATTCATATTAAAGATAGGAGGTGCGATATGCGAAACGATATACAACCAAATGAACGGGCATATTCGACCAAAGAAGTTGCGGAAGAAGTGGGGATTGCCACCCCTACTGTAAGGAAGTATGGACAGATACTAGAGCGGAATGGGTACGAGTTTTTAAAGGATGGGGACAGACGTATTTTTGTTGAATCGGATGTTAAAGCACTTGTAGCGCTGCGCGATACGGACAAGCCTCTCGACAGCACGGCACGCGATTTAGTGGAGCAACAAAAAGACCGCTTGGAGAACACAGTTCAAACAGACATAGCGCTACCCGATACGAGCGAAACATTACCAAGTGATCCGGAGCAGGTGAAGGAGTTCTTTAAATACTTAGCAACTGAACTTGCTGCAGCACGTGAAATGAACATTCAGTTAAAACAAGACATGTCACAAATCAAAACGACGGTAGCTCAGCTTCAGCAGGACCATCACTTTATTAGTTCAAGTATCGGTAATTCGGCACAAAAAACAAATAACAAGATTGAGAAATTAACAGAAGAACAAAGAGAACACTACGAAACTCTTTTAGAACAAGAAAGAGAAAGAACGGAAATGCTACAAGAGGAAATCCAAAAAATGCGCGACGAACAGAAAAAAGAGTGGGTTTCTCAGAATGATTTTAATAAACGTTTAGAAGAAGAAATGCAAAAGCGGGATAGTGGTAATTGGGGTTGGTTATTGTCGTTGTTTAAGAAGTAAGGGTTGCTTAATGGTCGCCTTAGAAGCGTATCGCCGGGCGATATATCTCATACAATGTTACATATTATATATATATCGGAGCACGATACGAGGTATGTTATGTAAAAATCGCCTATGATAAATACAAGTTTATCATAAGCGATTTTTTTGACTAAAGCAGACTTTTTGAGTCGTATTTTGATGTTTCCATCTATCATAATTCAACAATTTCCCGAGAAATATCTACAAGAATGAATGTGTATCGACATTAAAAGTCAGGTCATTATCTGGTACTTCCAGTTCATATGGAATCCATTTGTTAAGACTTTGAATGTCGATCTTATAAATTTCTGCACTGTTTGGTAACTGATTTTGGAGTACAAAAGTGCCGTCTGGGTTATTACCTCTATTCTCCTTTCAGTATATTCATTAATGTATTCTTAAAACTATCATACACGTACGTCCACAGGACTTCCTCGCCGACATATCTCTGCCTTAAAGTAGCAATGACTTCCTGTTGCTTTTCTGTAAAAGTAGGATCTTCCTTAGGTGGCAGCGCCCCGCGGAGTTCATCGACAATCTGTTGTACTTCCGGTGCACGCGGCCCCCATTTCCCCAATAGTTCCCCTTGTTCGCTTAATATTAAGATCATGGGAATCGCCCGTCCCCCGTTTGTCAGATGACGGTCTATTAGACTGGTGTCTGCGTCTCTCAGAGCAACGTGGAAATCAATGTCAGCAGCCTCAGCAACTTTACGGATCACTGGATTGATCATCATGGCGTCACCGCACCAATCTTCTGTAATCGTGAGAAAATGCAGGGAGTGCTCTTGCAGCTTTTCTACTAATCCATCTGCAGGCAATTGGAACCTATCATAGACCGTTAAGCTTTCCTCTTTTAACATACTCATTTCATCCATGTATGTTTGAATGGATTTTCCCTCTTGAAAAAATTGTTCTTCGGATTTCATGATTGAATTCTCCTTTGTGCTTTTAGTGTTATTTTAGCTCTTTCATATATCCTTCGATTTAATTGATGATAGAACGAAATTGTCTTTCCCCTAACCCCATTCTACCAATCTTTTCACCAATCATAGAACTTTTTCATAGAATATATTGCTAGTAAATATATTAATAGGAGGAAATAGATTTGATACGGAAATATAGTATGAAGAGTGATTTAACGGATTTGCCGGGACCATCGCCAATGGTTAACAGTATGAAAAGTCGGATTAGAGAGTGCAAGCCGAAGAATTTTGTTGAGACGCATAAGTTTCAAGGGGTTGGAGAGAACGAGACAGGAAATATTCCGCTTACTTTTATTATTAATGCTGCCCAAGAGTATGTTTTGTTTGAGGATTTTACAGAAAATCATAACAAAACTTACTTTCAAATAGGCAGCCCTACGTTAGGGACAGAAGATCTTGCATTTAATTTACAAGTAAGAGTGACGACCGATTCCTCTGAAACTCCGCTTGAATACACTATTCCACTTTCTCAAACGCGGGCATTTCAGTTGGAAAATGTACGCCGAATAACCGTCCATCTTAATAATCTTCCAATATTTTTTCAACGAAGAATTAGCTTTTATTTAGAAAAGACATTTTGTATGTCATGTTCAGAAGGAGGAATGGAAAATGGGATGTAAGGACAATCATATGAAGCACTGTACGATGGCGCTAACTTCCCCCAGCCAACAACCGGGAAGATTGAAAGATCATAAATGCAAGAAAGACAGCTGCAATGTGGAAACCCATAAAGTGAGAGGAAACGGACAGGGCCTAACTGGAAACATCCCCCTTCAAATTAATATTCCAGGTAATGCTGAAGAGTTAACTGTATTTGAGGATTTTACGGACAACCATAATAAGACTTATTTACAGCTTTCTTCAGAACCATCTCCAATTGAGAATACATTCAGCGTTTTAGATGTAAAAATTTTCACTAGAGATTCAAAAGAGCCAATTGAGATACGACTTTCTACTAACCCTATTGGGCCAGAGTATACCGGTATTCCTAGGGGCATACAGATTGAAAATTTTGCTAGCCTAACTGTCTCTAATCCATTTGATACTGCTAGCACATTACGAGTTTATATCGAAAAAACATTTTGCATCTGCTGCAGAAAAAATGGAGGTCACTAACCATGAAAAAACAAAGTCATATAGAAAGCCATTTTGTTCAAGGAAGTGGGCTTAATCAGACCGGAAACATTCCTCTTCTTTTTCCTCTTCGTCCTAACGAAACGGAAATTATATTCTCTGACGAAACCAACAACCATAATAAAACACTCATTCAAATCAAATCGATTGGTGTCGGTCCTTTTCCTCCATTTCCTCTTCAAGTTTTCATCTTCACAAAAGACAGTCTTTTTCCAATTATTGCAGAAGTACAAGGATCTGAACTTTTCAACGAAGGAAACACACGAGCATTTCAAGTAGAAAACTTTAGTTTCCTCGCCATCCGCTTCAACGACGAAGTAGGCCAACGGGAAGCTGCAGCTGAAGTATTTATTCAGAAGACGTTTTGTATAGGTTGTGGGGATAGGTAGTTAGCCCCGTTTTGAGGAAAATTAAAGAAAACAGTCCAAAGAATATGAACTGTTTTCTTCCCATCAATTTATCACTTCTTCTTCCTTTGCCTTGGAGAAAAACCAGCCTCCTGCTGCAATCAGAAGCAAAACAACGTAGAAAGTTACTTTCCACTCTGTGGATTTTGGGAACGTTTCAGGTAAAATCCCTAATTGAGGATGTGCTAATGTATACACAAGTAGCTTTACCCCAACCCACCCGACAATGAGGAACGCAGCAATCTCAAGACCTGGTCTTGATTTCAATAATGCTACAAATAAGTTAGCTGCAAAACGCATTATAATTAATCCAATTAATCCTCCAGCAAAGATGACGAGAAACTTTCCTCCGTCTAATCCACCAATTGTAGGCAGCGGTGTATCAGGCAATGTTACAGCAAGTGCAACAGCAGCTAGAATCGAGTCTACAGCAAAAGCGATATCTGCTAACTCCACCTTGAACACTGTACCCCAGAAACCAGCTTTCTTTTCCTTTTCTTTTCTTACCTTTTGTTTTTTAAACACATATTTTCGAAGGATATGGTTCAAGGCAATAAACAGGAGATAAATGGCCCCAATCGCCTGTACTTGCCATACATCCACTAAAAACGAGATGACAAATAAAGACCCAAATCGAAAAACAAACGCACCAGCAAGACCGTAGAACAATGCTTTTTTACGTTCTTTTTCTGGTAGATGCTTTACCATGATTGCTAATACTAAGGCGTTATCTGCTGCCAAAAGGCCTTCAAGTGCTACAAGCAAAAGCAAAACCCATGTATATTCTAATAAAATGGATACATCCATCATGAAACCTCCTAAAAGCTGTTGGCTTAGTAATAGCGTTTGCAACATGGGAAATTTTTAGTGATGGATGATTTAGGTATATGAAGAGTTTTGGGTCGTCGCGTCTGCTCTCTTCTCAAAAAGGAAGTTCCATCATATGTATAGAAATACAAATGATTTTTGAGGAGCGAAGTATATGGCCATTAAAGCACGTGCGCTTCAAAGGGGAGATACAATTGGTTTGGTTACTTTGGGGAGTCCTCTTGATGCGACCACGATAAATACGAGGGTACAATTTTTGCGGGATATGGGGTTTAACGTTGTTTTTGGAAGGTATGTTTATTCTATCGATGGGATTGTCTCCGCTCCCGCTGACAAAAGAGCGGAGGATCTCATGGATATGTTTAAGAACCCGAATGTGAAAATGATTCTTGCGACACGAGGCGGGACAGGTGTTCAAGAGATTCTTCCTTATCTTGATTTTAAAATTATCAGGGAAAATCCGAAGTTAATTTCTGGGTACAGCGATATCACCGTGCTGTTGAACAGTCTAAATCAGTTTAGTGATCTCATTACGTTTCATAGCTTGATGCTTATTGATTTTCGAGCAGAAACACCGTCTTACAATTTTAATCAATTTTTTGCAGCGACTTCCACTTTTGTCTCCCCGCGAGCTCTTATTAATCCACCAGAAGTGGTGCGTACGGGGATAAATCCTGGAAATGTGACCGGGCCAATTGTAGGAGGAAATATCACTTCCATCGTTAATACGCTTGGCACGCCTTATGAGATTGATACAAAAGGCAAAATTCTTTTTCTAGAAGACACACATACACCTGCCAACATGATTCTACGCTACTTTACCCAACTGTCCATGGCAGAAAAATTTAAGGATTGCCTCGGCATTATCATGGGAGAATGCACAAATTGTCCAGTGGCATATAACACGTCCTATGCAGATCTTATTAATTCAGTTATCGTGCCGACAAGAAAGCCCTTGATTACGAACTTCGCCACGGGTCATGGGAGGTTTAAGGCTGCAATACCGATTGGTGCTACTGTTAATATGAACGCTACGAATAACACGATAACGGTGATGGAGCCCGCGGTGTCGCGGGGGTAGGTACCGTGACCCATATTGGGGAGTAATCTTGGTGATTCAGGAGTCGGGTTATGTGAATATATGGATTGTCGTTAATTTGAATGGTTTTTTTGATTAATTGGGCGGCTTTTTTGTATACTTTAGGTCGTTTATTGACTAATTCGTCTCTTTTTTTGACTAATTCAGCTTTTGGTGGCTAACTTAGAGAGCATATCGCACTAACCAACACATCATCTCTGGCCTTTCAACGTTATTTCAATATACCATGCTGAAATAGTCGATATTTGTCTTCTTCCTCTTACCTTTAATCTAAAGCGAAGATAAATAATTTTCTACAAACGTTTGTTTAAATTTTAATATGGAAAAATAATAACAGCATATGCATCCTCAAAGTCACTCCTCAAAAAAAGCATACAATTCCTCTACTTCATACGTCTTAAAGACCAGCTTCTCTCGATTGAAGACCAAAATTACAGGAAATTGCTCGACTCCGAACTCTTTTTTATAATCCACCACATACTCTTTATCATACTCAATCCAAGTAGCTACCACTTCCTCCTCTGTCAGATCGAGAACCTTTTCATATAGAGGGTCTTGCAATTCTAGAGGTAATACAGCCCCTTCTTCATACATAACAACTAGTTTATAGCCATCTACATGTGATAGGAATCGTGCATACTTTTCCTCAAAGGTCATATCTAATAAGACGAGTTCTTTAGGCTTTCCTTCAAAACTTTCTCCCCTAGGTGGATTTACTAACACTTTTTGACCTTTTCTCAAGTCGTTGAGAGATGCTTCTTTCCCATTCTCGTACTTGATCGTGGTTCCTTCCGTAATCTTAGCTAGGTAGGAGTAACCCTCGTCTGTACCATTCGATCCTTTCCTATCTCGCTTTTCCCATTCCGAAATGTCCACTTCCACACTGTCCCCACTAACATTCCATACCGTTCCGATCATTTTTTCATCGTCATAATGAGAATTTGGGTTCTCCTCACCACCAACTGCATTACTACCACAAGCAGTAAGAAGCGAAATGCTAAAAAATACTAACACGAAAAACGAATGCCGCATAGTTTCTCCTCCTGATTTCTTGAAGGGACTGATCCTCACCCACCCTATATTTATATTCTCTATTCTTCGTTAAGCCGCAATCGATATCCTTCTTTTTCCAAAATTCAAATTAAAATACTCTGATTGGGGCACTATAAGCTTAACTGGAGGGATAAAAAATGAAGAAGTTTACCTTACTTTTTTGTATAGCATGCTTTCTATTAGTTGGTTATCAACCTGTTCCGTCAGCAGAGGCCGCAAAAGTGGCAACTCAACAAGTACCAAGTTATGCAAAGTGGGGACAGCTCGCGATGAAACGGACAAAAGAGGCATATCCAAAAGCAGAGATTGTCGACTATTTACATATGGGCAGACAGGAAGGCCCAATATTAACAACGGAAAAATTCAGGCTATGGATAGAAGAAGAGGACAAAGAGTTCGGAGTGAATGTAACGATTAGCTTTTATAAGGAGACAGAGTCGGTTAAAGAGGTAAAATTAGAGGAGATAAAGCGGAAGGGGAAAGGGAAGAAGCGGGGATAGTGGTGGATGTAACATTTTCTATAAACCCTAGATATTTTACTTTTCCTAGTGCTATCCCAATTGTTGTACCCAAGTTATATTGAGTAATCTGCTTTTGTTACCTGTTTTAACCCTGGGGTGATGATTCTGGAGCGTGGGGGCTCTCTGCTACCGTTCTGCTCCTACCACTATTAGTTCGGGTGGAGACAGAGTTTTTCTACTACCGTTTTTCCGTTCCAGCTTGATTTTCGGGCAGAGAGAAAGGCTCTCTACTACCGTTTTCCTGTTCCAGCTTGATTTTCGGGCGGAGAGAGAGGCTCTCTACTACCGTTTTAC
>NZ_JAAXCU010000013.1 GCF_012911845.1 Bacillus sp. RO2
GTTTTGGTTGGTTTGTGGTGTAGAAGGTCGGGATGTGGGGGCTATGAGGAGTGTGTTTGTGTGTTTTTGTGGTACAAGGTCGGGATACGGGGGGTATGAGGACAGGGTTTGTGTGTTTTTGTGGTAGAAGGTCGGGATACGAGGGGTATGAGGACAGTGTTTGTGTGTTTTTGGGGTAGAAGGTCGGCATACGAGGGCTATGAGGACAGTGTTTGTGTCTTTTTGTGGTAGAAGGTCGTCATACGAGGGCTATGAGGATAGTGTTTGTTTGTTTTTGGGGTAGAAGGTCGTCATACGGGGACCATGAGGACAGTGTTTGTTTGTTTTTGGGGTAGTAAGCCTACCTGCCTTTTGCTTACTATCATTATTAAAAAGGGGTAAACAAACCTTCTTAAACTTGAAGATCGTCTCATCCCATGAGAAAAACACCTAGAATAGTGGGGCCCTTGACAGTTACGTTCACATCAGAAGTCTCATGAACCGCCCGCAGGCAAGCGAAGCGCTTGGAACGGAAAGTAACAGAGGCGTTTAGCAAATACTTAAAAAAGCCAGCTCCCGTAAAAGGAACTGACCTATAAAACAATCCAAAACATAATAGGTAAACTAACAATAGTCAACAACGTACTAATCAACGTACTACTTGAAACAAAATCCGGCTCTGTATTAAACTCCAGCGCATACATCGTAGTATTCGCAGCAGTCGGCATCGCAGCCATAATAATCATCAACTGCTTCACCATCGGATCTACAGGAAGTATCAAGGTTAAACCAAAAGCAATGAAAGGAGAAAGAAATAATTTAATACCAATAGCATAAACTAGTTTTTCCTTCGGTGCATGTTTAATAGATATCTTAGCCAACTGCATCCCCAATATGACCATGATTACAGGAACAGTAGCATTTGCCACAAGATCCACAGCTTCCATAACGGAAGAAGAAACAGGGATGGAAAGAAACTGGAAGGACAAACCAATAATCGCCCCGTAAAGAATAGGCATTTTCACCACCGCTCTTAAAGCAGTTTTTACGCCGTCATTTTCCGGACTACCTTTGGCAGCATAGTAAACACCCACTGTACCCATTAACAAAGATTGTACAACCATTAACACGATCGCATACTCAAAGCCTGCCGCTCCAAACAGCAATAGTGCAACAGGAGTACCATAATTTCCATTGTTCATAAAACTTGCCGCGAGAATCATCCCGCAAGTTTCTGCCCTAGAAAATTTTTTTATCCAAGATAGAATATACACTAAAGCGATCAATGAAAAACAAAGAAGAAACGTATATAAAATGATATATAAATGATTACTACTAAATGCATTCGTATAAAAAGTCCTAAATACCAGTACGGGAGATAGCAAATACAAGGCCATCTTTGATAAGGTTTTGGTATCAAACCCCAATGTTTTCTGTCCGATGAACCCTATGGCAAATATCATAAATACAGGTAGTAGTACTTGTAAAAAACCCAAACCTCTTCGCCTCTATCCTCTAATAAAAAATGGAAAAGCCCCGGCTCCATCAACCAGAGCCAGGCCATCCTATTACTTTACCATACTATTATAAATTAAACACAACGATTCTTTCTTCTGTCATTTCCTCCATCGCATATCTAGGGCCTTCTTTTCCAGTACCGCTTCTCTTCACGCCACCATATGGCATATTATCCACTCGATATGCAGACGCATCATTCACGATCAAGCCACCCACTTCGATTTCTTTAGCAGCCTTCATCGCAAACCCTAAATCCTTCGTAAACAACCCAGCCTGCAGTCCATAATCAGAGTCATTTACCTTTGCAATGACTTCCTCTTTTTCTTTATAGGTTGCAACAGAAACGACTGGTCCAAACAATTCCTGACGGCAAACTTTCATATCATCATGCACATCTGTAAGAATCGTAGGGTAATAGAAAGCTCCTTCACGTTTAGCGCCTGTTACAACCGTTGCGCCTTGTTCCACTGCTTCATTCACCCAAGCCTCCACACGCTCTGCTTCGCTTAAGCGGATCATCGGGCCGATATCGGTTGTTTCATCTAGTGGATTACCAACCACAAATTTTTCAGTTTTCTCTTTAAGCTGTTGGACAAATGTTTCATATACATCCTCATGTACATACACACGTTGTACAGAAATACATACTTGACCTGCATTATTGAAACTCTTCTGAGCTACCATGGAAGAAGCAAGCTCTAAATCCGCGTCTGAGTGCACTACTGTAGCGGAATTGTTTCCAAGTTCCAATGCTACTTTTCTAAGACCAGCTTTTTGACGGATAACTTCCCCCACTCGTGGACTTCCCGTAAAGGTGAACATATTAACATCTTCATTTTCTAGCAACCAGTCGCCAATGCTCGGGCCGTCTCCAGTAACTACGTGTAAACGCCCTTTTGGCAAACCTGCCTCTTTAAGTACTTCAGCTAACATATACGCGCATACAGGTGTTACTTCTGCAGGTTTTAATACTACACTGTTTCCTGCTGCCAATGCTGGACCGATTTTATGGCAAACAAGGTTAAGGGGTACGTTGAATGGCGTAATGGCCGCAATTACTCCAACTGGCACTTTCAAAGTGAATGCCATGCGGTTTTCAGATCCTGGTGCAGCCTCCACCGGTACACCTTCTCCATGAATTCTTTTTGCTTCTTCTGCAGAAATTTCGAGTGTCTGTGCTGCGCGTTCTACTTCCCCTCTTGACTCTCTGATTGGCTTTCCAACCTCTGTTGCCAATACTTTAGCAAACTCTTCTTTTTTTGCTAATAAAAGCTGTGCCGCTTTAAGTAATACTTGGTAGCGTTGATACGGAGTAAAGTCTTCTTTTAAAGAATCCTTTGCTGCTTGTACTGCTTCTTTCACATGCGCCTGTTCCGCAACGGCAACATGGTATGCCGCTTCTTGTGTGTATTTGTTTGTTACTGCCATCGTTTCTTTCGTTTCTACTGTTTGTCCATTGATATATAGTCCGTGTGTCGAGATAGTTGTTGTTGTCATCATTACAGCCCCTTTATCATCTTGTTAATTCCACATTGTAGTGGTACTGATCACTTCGGAATTTCGTTCTGGTATACTCAATTGGTTTGTCGTCAATCCCATAACTAAGTCTTGTCATCTCAATTAATGCTTCCCCTGCCCTAATTCCAAGCAAGTCTGCTTCATGCATCGTAGCATTCATGGCAGAGATTTTTTCATTGGCTTTTCTTAAGGCGATACCGTTTTGTTCGAGAATCTGATAAAAGTTTGCTTGATTGAGTTCTTCTTTCATGAGTTTCTCGCCTATTGATTTAGGCCAGCAACTCCTTTCATAAGCAATGGGCAAGTTATCTGCAAACCGAATTCGTTCAATGACCAAAATGGACTTATCATCCGTTTGGAGCATTGCTTTTTCGTGATACAAGTCGGTGGAGAATTCAGCTCTTATCAGTTGAGAGTTTGGTGTTAATCCACGCTCTAACACTTCTTCTGCAAATCCTTTTAACCTACCTAAGCTCCCTACAAGCTGTTGGGATTTAACAATGGTACCTCTTCCTTGTTGACGCTCTAATAATCCATCTTGAACCATCATGCTTATTGCCTGTCTGATGGTTGTTCTACTAACCTCAAACTCTTTCATCAACTCTTGTTCGGTTGGTATTAATTTATTTGGCAGCCATATCTTCTCCTGAATCCGCTGAATAAGTGTTTCCTTTATTTGAAGATATAGCGCTATTTGTTTGTTGCTTTGTTGGTGCATTTAAAAAACCCCTTTGTTGTCCCCTTAGACAAGCAAACTCTTTTTAAGAGCCATAGATCTCTGTTTTAATTCCTAGCATTCTACCAAGTTCCACTAGTTCTTCCACTACGTCATCGTATACAAGCGCAAAATGCGGCTCAAATCCTTCATTCATAACCTCATATAAAGTCTCTGTTACATCTTTTTGTAAGGCAACTTCTACAGAAGTACCTTGGAAGTGCTGCGGAGAGTCAAGCGCTTCTCCTTTCATGATTAATAAACGATATCCTTCTGGTGTATGACTCACTCGGAAAATGGTGACGCCACCAGCTTTTAGTCCAAAATCCATGGTAAATCCAAGTTTTCTGTTAGGATGAACACCTGCTGTTGCACCAGTCTCTTCTCTTGCTAAGGAATACGCTCCCGCACCACAATGCCAGAATACAACAGAGTTATTTTGTTCATTTACATGGACGAGGTCACCAAGATATGGTGCTTTTCCACCGCTCAATTGTTGTAAAACAAACATGGATACTGAACCATGAATATCTGACTCACAGGATGAAACGACACCGTCTTCTGTAAACTGAGATAGGGTGGAACAAGCGGCAGCCCCTAAATCGTTGAAAAAGTCTGGCCAGCACCTAACCGCAATAGCCTGTATGTCGTGTGCTTCAATATGCTTTTTGACATAAGTCGAGAATTGCGCAAATTTCGTAACTGTTTCGTCTGATCGATTTAAGCCGATTACCTGCTGTTCAGCCCTTTCAATGGCAGGTAGCCATTCCTCTTTTGGAAGCTCAACACATTCTTTGAATGCTTTTTGCAGGTCCATTTTATATAAGTTCACACCAAGTGCTTCTTTTAGTTCTTGTTCGTTTGTATCTGAGAAGAAGAATCCTGGTGGGTGCTCTCCCACTACCCCAATGGTTAAATCATTTAATTGCGCAAGGACTCTATTTACTTTTAATTGTTTTGTTAATTTATCCTGAAGTTTTTGTTCATCTGGATTTCCGAAAACAAAAGCAAATGTGTGGTTATGGTTTCGTAAAACATTACTTGTGCTGTTACCTCCCGTTAAGGAGTTTAAACGTAACCGTCCACCAACACTTGGTTCTCTAACAGACCATACAATAACAGGCTCTGTTCTATGCTTTAAGATCTCAACCATAAATTCACCATCTGCAAAAGTGACACTTTGATAAAGGATGGTATCAATCTTTTCATGTTTTGCTTCTTTCAAGAAATCTTCTAATTCTTCTACAGAGGTTAATATGCCATTTGGCTCGATTACCTTTTCACAGGTAGCATTCAACCATTCAGAACTTTGAAGACGATATGCTTCCCCTGCTTCTAAATCAAATGTTTTTCTTCCGATAGGTACATATAAAATATTGTTATTTAGCATCATTAGTTCCCCTTTATGAATAGGCTTACATTGAGTATAACATAGGTTACTACCTTTTTGTAAATATCATAACCTTTGATTTTAGTAGAAAGGGACTGTTTTTACGAAAATCAGTCCCTTGTTCTATTATTTTATATCCTTTAATTTATCGAATAGATCCGCCCACTCTGAGTTCTTGCGGTAGAAAACAGGTGGCTCTCCAATTGGGGCATTCACAGTAATATCCCCGCCTGCATACTCTTTTCCACTCCAAACATGGACCCATTCATCCTCAGGAAGATAAACATCCCATGTTGTAGCGCCTTCCTCATATACAGGTGCTACAAGGAGATCTTTTCCATATAAATATTGATATTGTATGTCATAAGCTGATTCATCATTTTCATAGTGCATGAAAAGAGGACGTTGTACAGGTGTACCTTTTTCTGAATTTTGCTTTACCAAGCTTTTTGTATATGGAGCCAATGTTGTATATACGGTAGTCATTTTTGCTAACTGTTCTAAAGAACGATCTGTATCGTCAAATTGGAAGCAGTCGTAAGGTCTATTACCTTCATGGGAACGCATAACAGGTGTGAACGCGCCAAGTTCTGTCCAACGTAACAACAACTCTTCGTTTCTCTTGTTACCAAACAAGCTGGTGTATCCACCAATATCACTATGATGCAACCCATTACCTAGCATACCTGCTGAAAGTGCTGCCGGGATGACGGATGCTAACCCATCGTCCAAGGTAAAGTCCACACTCTGGTCGCCGCCCCATAGTAATGTATTGTATTTTTGTATACCTGTATAGCCTGCTCTCATGAAGTAAACAACGT
This sequence comes from Bacillus sp. RO2, assembly GCF_012911845.1. Classification (GTDB taxonomy): domain Bacteria; phylum Bacillota; class Bacilli; order Bacillales; family Bacillaceae_I; genus Sutcliffiella_A. The sequence goes on from NZ_JAAXCU010000013.1 coordinate 5,942, forward strand.
CGCCTAATTTCCCTGCTTCTTCAACGGCTTCATAATTTACCTTTGCCCACATGGTTGGCCATGCGTTATGCATTTTCATTGGATCTTCTCCACTGTGCAGTTTCACATCCGTAGGAAGATACTCGCCAAAGTCAGCCATCCATCCGTCTAAACCAAAGCCAATCAGATTATCTTGAATGACCGATTTATACCATTCTGTGGCGTCAGGATTTGTGAAATCAACCACGCCACAATAAAACTCGCCAAAATCTACTAGGTAGACTTCATTCTCGTCATTCAATGCCAGATATCCTTTTTCTTTGGCTGTTGCAAATAAATTTCCTTCCTCTGCCACATAAGGATTGATATATCCTAGGAAACGAATACCTTTTTCTTTCCACTCGTGAATCTTTGTGTCTAGGTTTGGATACACGTCAGGATTCCACTGCCAGTTCCACATTAGACGCTTTCCAAAAGAAGTCATACGGATACCTTGCCAATCCTGACACCAGACACCGCCTACTTTGACACCTTTAGCAAGGGCTTTTTCCAGTTTTTCTTCTACTACATCCGTACCACCCTGAATTCCTAACCAAATTCCGTTATAGGTCCATTCTGGTAATTCCGGCTGACGGCCAAAGCGATCCGTGATTTTTTCAAGCAAGCCTAAAAAGTCATTAGCTCCTTCAAGTACTATCTCTTTTGGCATTTCCCAAATTTGAAGTTCATGGAAAGAATCATTTCTAAAATCGAAATCTGCGTATGCTGTCGTTTCCACATGGCAATAATATTTTCTGCTAGATACAAAGGTTGGTTGTGGATAATTTGTATGATAATAATCTCCACCGGCCATTCCAGTTACATCTGATTGCCACGTTACATAGGTGCTCTTATTTCTGCCAACACCAGGTTCAGAGGTCCAAAGAGGGAAGTTCTTCCCTCTCATATTAAAGTGAGTCAGCTGTTCACCGCAGCCGTAAACTTTTTCCTCTTTATTTGCCTTAAGACGAATCCAAAAACGATTGATGTCCTTGTTTGCTTCTACAAATTCTAGCTTTACTTCATTAGCATTTTGGTGCAGTTGAACAGTTACAACAGAAGGGCCACTTGGATAACTTGCAAAATCTATTTCAATTGAGTCATTCTCGTTTCTTACTGTGATAAAGGGAAGAGCCATCCGTTCTGTTACGTAATCTTTAATGTCAAAGTTTCCGCGAAACATTTTAACGTTCTCTTGTCCTTTCCCTACAAAAAGGAAGGGAGCGTCTGGAGAGTGCTGAAAAATCTCCTCCCCTTTCCACGTAACAGTAATACTATTATTCTCCGTCACTACCTGCATCATTTTATTTTCAGTGAAAACTGCCATGGGATATCCCCCTTAAGCTGATTTTTTATTTTTGATAAGCTCTTCTTGCTTTTTATCAAGATAGTTTTCATATTTCTTGTTCCAAACTTTCATGGATAGATAACTCATAATAATTGATAGGAAGAGCACACCACCCATTATTGGCCAGAAATACGGTGAAACAATTGCTGAATCATACGCTAAACCGATCGGCGAGAAGACAACATATGTCATCACTACAAGTGTTAATAAGATAACCGTTGTCAACAAGGAGTATTTCCACGGTGTAAGCTCCACTTTTGCATTCTTTTTATATACATAAGGTGTTTTCAATGGCTTAACGTTACCAATAAGCAACATGATTCCAACTTCCACAAAGAATAGAATCGCGTAGATATGAATAAAGTTCAGATCGACTGTAAACCCAAACAGATGGTTGGTTCCCCACACAAGCATGTAGTACGTAATAACGTGGAAAATGACTACCACTTTCGCAGCTAGTGCTGGAACGCGTTTGGAAAGTAGTCCAACTAACACAATCGTAATGATTGGAATGTTAAAGAATCCTGTAAAACGACGAATCAGATCCCAAAGTCCTGTAGACGCTTCCATTAATAGCGGCGATACACAGAACGATACAAGGGCAATTAACACCCCAAAGATTTTACTGATTTTAATAAGTTGCGCATCTGTTGCATTAGGATTCATTGTTGGTTTATAAATATCTAGTGCAAACATCGTTGCAGCTGAGTTTAATAAGGAGTTAAAAGAACTGAACACTGCTCCAAGTAAAACCGCTAAGAAGAAACCCGACATATAAGTCGGCAACAAGTCAGCAACAAGCGCTGGGTATGCCAAATCTACTGATTCGAAATTCCCTCCATATAGATGAAACGCAATGACTCCAGGAATCATCATAAATAAAGGAATTGCCAGTTTGAAGAATCCAGAATAAAGAACCCCTTTTTGTCCTTCTGATAAACTTTTTGCTCCCAACGTACGTTGAATGACATATTGGTTTGTCCCCCAGTAGAAGAGGTTAGCAAAAATCATACCTGTGAAAATGGTGCCAAATGGTACGGAATCATCGCTTCCGCCAATGGCATTTAACTTTTCTGGATGTGTAAGGGCGATGGTCTTCATTCCTTCCACCATACTGCCGTTTCCTAATGCAAGAAAGCCTAGAATAGGAATCAATAATCCAATGACAAGCAAGCCTAAGCCATTAATCGTATCAGAGACAGCAACCGCCTTTAATCCACCAAATATCGCATATACCGCACCAATGATTCCTACTACCCAAATAATTAACCAAACAGACTGACCGTAAGAAATTCCTAATAGTTCAGGTACATCGAATAGCTTTAAGATGGCTAAAGCACCAGAATAAAGGGTAGATGGAATAGTGACAAGTATATACCCTAACATGAACAATAAAACAGTGTATCGTCGAACACCCTCATCATACCGGGTGCTCAAAAATTCAGGTAACGTTGTAAACGCTCCCCCTAAATATTTTGGAAGTAAGTATAAGGCCATAATTGTAATAGCAAACGCCGCCGTAACTTCCCAAGCCATATTGGTCATGTTCTTCCCATAAGAAGCCCCATTAAGACCAACCAATTGTTCTGCTGAAAGGTTAGTCAGCAACAAGGAGCCGGCAATAAACATCCCCGTTAATCCTCGACCTGCCAGGAAGTAACCCGTAGAATCGTTTACTTCTCCTCTTGTCTTCAGATAAGAAAACCAAGCAACAAGGCCCATAAAAAACATACAAGATAATAACGTAAAAAGGACATTAGACATCCCCATATCTGTCACCCCTTCAATTCTAGCAACTTTTTAAGCGTTTACATTTTATAGAAAAGTTCAATATTTTCCCCATCAATCCCCGGATGTGCTCCTTTATCCATGAGCACTTCTCTGTCCGGATGGGCTAAAAGCCACTTGTTTTTCATAAATAACAATTGATCTTCCTTTGACTTCCTTACTAGATCTTCATTTAAAGGTTCATTCGTACCTTTTGGTAGAATAACAACCGTTTTAAACCCTTCATCCTGTAATTTACAAGGAGCAAAATGGAGTGTTGTAGCGTAAAGTTCAACTGCTTTGCCCTTTGGCACGAAGAAACCGGTTACATTATCACTTTTAAAAGAATTACCTACAATGTCTTGTACCTGTCCTAGTAATAAAACCATATCGGTACCTGCCACATTAATCTCGCTGGATTTATGATATTCCAGTCCATTTAAAGTGGAATTTACACCGTTACAATAACCAACTTGAATGTCCATTCCACCATAGAAGTATTCTTTGATTAATCCGGAAGGTGCTCTTTGTTCCATTTCCGGAATCGATGCCATATAGACATTGCCTTCCTTTGGAATATCCGTTTCATTCATATAATTAAGATAACTTGTGAAATCGTATTCTTCTACTATTCTACCAAAAGGTAAGAATTCTTTATCATCTATATTGAAAATGGATAGATTTGTATTAAGTGCTCTTAACAATTCAAGCTTTGACATTTTCAACTCTCCTAAATTGCGATGTTATTATAGGGGCTCTTCTTGACGAAGAGCCCAGCTAATTGTATTACTTCACTTCTTCCAATTCTTTGGCAGTGTTATCCCATGCGTCGCGGAAAACTCCTAGACCATAATCAGTGAATGGATGTGCAAAGCTTGCTTTATATACATCAAAGCCACATGTCACAATATCTGCACCAGCTTTAGCTGCATCTGCAATTTGTTTACCATTGCGAAGAGCTGCAACAATAATTTCCGTTTTCACATTGTACATTTTGTAGATATCTACAATGTCTTGAATGTATGGAGCTGTATCTTCTCCACTGTTTTCTTTCCAGCCAACGAAAGGAGAAACAAATTTAGCTCCGATTCTAGCAGGTTGTAGTGCTTGAGAAGGAGAGAATACCAATGTAACGTTTGTACGAATTCCTTCTTCCTCAAGTCTTTTCGCAGCAATCAGTCCTGGCTCCGTGCAAGGGATCTTGATGATGAAGTTGCTTGATAAACTAGCAATCTCCTTTCCTTCACGTACCATTTCTTCAGGATCTTCTAAATGTGGATTAATTTCAACGGAGATAGGAAAGTTCTCTACGCCCTTAAATTCTTCACCTAATTCTTTTAGTACTGTTAAGAAAGGCTTGCCGCTGTTCATAATGTGTCTAGGGTTAGTTGTAACTCCATCAATTCCCCAGTTCTTATACGCATAACGAATCTCTTCAATTTTTGCACTATCTAAAAAATATTTCATTCTAATTCCCTCCTAAAATGTCTGGATGTTTCTAAAATGATAATAATATTGTTACCTTTAACTAAAGGTTATTACCTTTAACTACATAATAAGAAAACGCATTCAATTTTGCAAGTGTTTTTTATATTTTTTAATAATTTTCTAATAACAAGAATATCCAGTTTTTATTCATTGCACTTCTCTTCTTGTTTAGAGTATGATGTTAATAACAAATATCCGATAATACAGGTGGGATTAATTGTATATGAAAAATAGTACGATACCAAAGCCCTTAGTTACTTTTAATCAATGGTTCATTTTGACGACTGTTATCCTTTCTCTAGTTTCCGGACTATACTTTCTAATGGTATTTCCTCTGGTTTCAGGGCTTATGGGATTGTTGTTGAAGTGGAATCCAGCTCTTAGTGTTGCAAGAAGATTCCTCTCTAAGCCTGCAGGATCTTATGTTCAGGAGGATGTTGCTCAGCTGCAGTTTAATCAAAGCATTGCGGTAACCTGCTTGGCATTGGCGCTTTTCGGGTTTTATTCTGGTTTTGTTGTAATTGGTTTTGCATTTGCCATTATGGTAGGTGTTGCCTCAGGAGTTGCTTTAATGGGGTTTTGCGTAGGATGTTTTCTCAGGTTTCAGTGGCAGCAGTATCGATATCGTCGGGCAAGCTAGACGATGATATAAATATTATTGATATGAACTCCATTATGGAGTTCATTTTATTGTCTGGGATTTATTCGAATTCGTATGACTACTTCCTACTCCAAAAACACCCAAACATTGTCCTCATTGACCTCGTATGACGACCTCCTTCCTCACAAACACACAAACATTGTCTTCATTGACCTCGTATGACGACCTCCTTCCTCACAAACACCCAAACATTGTCCTCATTGACCTCGTATGATTACCTCCTTCCTCAAAAACACACAAACATTGTCTTCATTGACCTCATATGACGACCTCTTTCCTCACAAACACACAAACATTGTCTTCATTGACCACGTATGACTACTTCTTTCCTAAAAACACACAAATATTGTCTTCATTGACCTCATATGACTACCTCCTTACTAAAAAACATCCAGACATTGTCCTCATTGACCACGTGTATGACTACCTCCTTCCTCACAAACACCCAAACATTGTCTTCATTGACCTCGTATGACGACCTCCTTCCTCAAATACACACAAACATTGTCCTCATTGACCTCCTATGACTACCTCCTTCCTCACAAACATCCAAACATTGTCCTCATTGACCTCCTATGACGACCTCTTACCACAAATACACCCAAACATTGTCTTCATTGACCTCGTATGACGACCTCCTTCCTCACAAACACCCAAACATTGTCCTCATTGACCT
>NZ_JAAXCU010000014.1 GCF_012911845.1 Bacillus sp. RO2
CACCGCTGTTGATTTCCGCAAAAGGCTTCGCTTTCCTAGGGGCACTGCTGGAGCCTCCTCGGCTACGCCTGCGGGGTCTCCACCTAGCGCTATCTCCCTCAGGAGTCTTCGCCTTTTGCTCCAATCACCAGCTAGGCGTTGCGGGGTCTCAACATTGTCGCTACTCCCATGCATGAGTCTTCGCCTTTTGCTCCAATCACCAGCTAATTACCACTGCAAATTATTTGCATCTTTCAAACTAAAAAACCACCCACATATCTAATGTGAGTGGTTCCCAATTATTTTAAGTTCTCCGGATTTAATCCTTCAAGCTCTGAGATGACAAACTTCCCATCTTTTCTGATTAGAACATCATCAAAGTAGATTTCTCCTCCGCCATATTCAGGACGTTGGATCATTACCATATCCCAATGAATATCGGAATTATTGCCGTTCCAAGCATCTTCATATGCCTGACCAGGTGTGAAATGGAAGCTTCCGTCAATCTTTTCGTCAAATAGGATATCCTGCATCGGATGTTGGATATAAGGATTAACACCGATTGCGAACTCTCCAATAAAACGAGCACCTTCGTCAGTATCAAAGATTTTATTGATACGGTCAGAATCATTTGCTGTTGCTTCTACGATTTTTCCGTCGCGGAAAGTCAATTTCACATTTTCATATGTGAAGCCTTGGTATGGAGATGGTGTATTATACGTAATTGTACCGTTAACAGAATCCTTCACAGGAGCTGTATATACCTCACCATCTGGGATATTCATTTCACCTGCGCATTTGATGGCAGGAATATCTTTAATGGAGAATGTTAGATCTGTACCTTCTCCGGTAATTCGTACCTTGTCTGTTTTATTCATCAACTCAACAAGAGCATCCATCGCTTTGCTCATTTTGCCGTAATCAAGGTTACAAACATCGAAATAGAAGTTCTCAAAACCTTCCGTACTCATTTTTGCAAGTTGCGCCATGCTTGCATTTGGATAACGAAGAACGACCCATTTCGTTTTAGGAACACGGATGTCACGGTGTACTTTCTTTCCTACCGTGCTGCCCTGGATTTTTTGTTTGTCATCAGGTACATCAGACAATTCTGCGATGTTGTCGCCAGATCGAAGTCCGATATACGCATCCATGTTTTTCATGACATTTGCTTCAAAATCTGCTTTCATGCTATATTGTTCTTCTTGAGCTCCCATTAATAGGGCGCGGTCTACCTGGACATCTTTTAATGATACGAATGGATATCCGCCAGCTTTATATGCTTCATCAACAAGTGCTACGACAAGTTCTCTTTGCAGTCCAAAGTTTTCGATTAATACCTTTTCACCTTTTTGAAGACGAACAGAATAGTTAATTAAGTTTTTTGCAAGTGTTTGAATCCGAGGATCCTTCATTGTATTGCCCCCTAAGAAAATGGTTATATAACATCACTATTGTAACCGATTACGCGTATTTTGTTGAATTTTTTGTCTAAAAATATTAGTAATATTTTTTAAATTTTTGAAGGGATTTTCCTTTTGTCCTAGAATAAAACAGAGTATAGAATGTTTAAACTGTAGTAAGTGGGGTAAATAGTAAGTATGTATGTCAGCAGCCAGGAGGTGTCACGTTGAGTGAATTGCTTTACATTAGCGCAATTATTGTAGCTATTGCTTTTTTGATATTAGTTATTTTTGTTTCAAAAACACTTCTTTCCGTGCAAGGCACTTTAAATCAAGTTGCCGGTACATTAGGTGGTATTGAAAAACAGATGCAGGGGATCACATCCGAGACAGAGCAGATATTACATAAAACCAATGTATTAATGGACGACATTCAAGACAAGTCGCAACAACTTAATACGGTTGTAACTGCTGTAAAGGATGTTGGAACTTCCATTCAAGGATTTAATCATTCCGTTTCACGTTTATCTAATAATGTTGCACAACAACTAGATCAAAACCAGGATAAGGTGTCGCAAGTTGTTCAGTGGTCCAATGTAGCAATGGAGCTTGTTGACAAATGGAATGAGAGAAAACAGAAAAACAAAATTAACAAAATTTGAGGAGGAATCGGAAATGAGCGAAGAGAACAAGAAAGAGATGAACACGAACACTGACGGTATTAATACGAAGGACTTTTTAATCGGTACACTTATTGGTGGAATTGTGGGAGCTACAACTGCATTGTTCCTGGCTCCTAAATCCGGTAGAGAGCTTCGTGAAGATATCACGGACCAGGCGACTCAATTAAAAGAAAGAACAGATAACTGGAAGGTTCAAGCTACTGAATATACAACTGAATTAGCTGAAACTGCCAAAGATAAGAAAAACCAGTTGACTAAGGCCATTACTGATCAAACACAACAAGTGATGGATAAGGTAAAACAATTACGAGATAAAAATGGGGATGTATCCATGGAGCTGCAAGAGCAGGTTCAAGATATCATCTCAGAAGCCGCTACTGCTATTGAAACGGAATCTGATGAGATGACGGATGAAGTGAAGAAGCGACTAGAAGATACAAAAGCTGCGTTAGAAGACGTAGAGAAAAAGCTATCTGCAAGCGAAGAGGATAAAGAAGAAAAATAAGCAATCTCATAACTTGAGAATAAAACGGCGAAGTGTTATGATAACTTCGCCGTTTTTAATTTACATAAACATATAGGAAAGGGTGTAATAGTATGAGTAAAACCATCGTGCAATCTGTAGAAGAATTCGATCGAATCGTCCAAGAAAATGAGACTTTCTTATTTTTCAAAAACAGTACAACATGTCCAATCAGTCATGCTGCATTCGAAGAATTCGAGAACTATGTAGCAGATCAAAATCAAGTTCCATGTTTCTATTTGAATGTCCAAGAAGCTAGACCGCTTTCCAATCACATCGCTGAGACATTTGCTATTAAGCATGAATCACCCCAAGCTTTGTTATTTAAAGATGGAAAAGTTGCTTGGAATGCATCTCACTGGAAGATAACTTACTCTTCCCTTCAAGAGAATGTAAAATAAAACGAACGTGCGACTATGCACGTTCGTTTTATTTGGACTAATACATGCTTATTCCTTATCTTTTATGTTGGCTTCTAGAACTTTGCTTTTCCACTCGATGTCTAATTCATCTCCATGATCGATAAAGTCATAGAAGGAGGCTTCCGTTCCATTTTTCTTTAGCTTAAAGGATCCAGCCCCTTGTGGTCTGTCTACGTCTACGAATCGGAACATATCTTGGAAAATGAATGGCTCCTTGCGTCTGACCATCACTTGTAAATGGTCGCCTCTATTTAAAATATCCTCTTCTATAAGCAACTGCCCATTTCGAAAAAATTCAAGCAACACCTTACTCAAAACAATTTTTTTCCCTTTGTAAATTACTGCTATTTCTTGTTTTGTTTCATACTGCTGAACAATCGAAAGCATTTTAACTGTAGGTGTGCTTCCTTTTTCCCATATGATACTGTCATCATTTGAAAAATGATCATTTAAAGACGCTTGTTTCCCATTCTTCTTAACTTGGATAGAAAAGGGTGATAGGTTAGTTTTTTCATCATTTATGAATAGGTAAAACGGCTCTAGATCTTTCTCGGCAATTTCACAGCTTTGTACAAGGAGCTCTCCTATGGTATCCGGATAAGTGTAAGTAACCTTGTCACGGTCTGCGAGTGGTTGTTCTAAAGCAGTAGGTTGACCGTTAAGGAGTATGTTGGGATTGATTGTTTTAGAGTGGCCGTTCACAGTTACTGAAATGGTAGGTAACGCTGAACCTACAACCTCCGTGATAGTTAGAGCGGCTGATTTTCCATCCACGCCTTTTTCCACCAAAATGACATCGCCGTTTTCAATTGGATCGAAGCTTTGAGCAGTTTGTCCGTTTCTTGTTATCTTAGGTGCTTCTCCAAAACTTCCTGGACATGTCATACTCTTTCCATTCACTTCTACCATTAATGCCAATCCTGGCTTTCCAACCAATTTGTTAATGCTGATCCCAGCAGCTAATAGGCTGTCTCCAATGGTCAATTTTTTTACATCAAATAAACGAACGGGAAGCTCATTAACAGTAACAGAAACATATTCTATTGGTTTTTCCTTTGCGGAAATGGCAATCCCTACAGGAGTGATAAACTCAGGTCCTTGTACAGGAATGTCTGTTTGATCCAATTGCTGTATCGCATCTACTCCACGTATCGCCACTCGATTTTCGGGTAAGCCCAGTTTTTCTGCGATGAGAGAAGGCAAGGAAGGGGTTAGGCTTCCTCCTCCCACAAGCATGACTGCCTTGGGTGCTATCTGGTTATTTTGCCTCTTTATTTCCTTTGTGATAGAGGTGGCGAGTTTTTCAATGGATGAGAATATCTGATCTACCATTTCCTGTTTGGATAAAGTTTGTTGAAAGCCAAGTATATCGGTAAAAGTAATTTCCTCATGATGGAGCAAGTCTCGTTTTGCCTGTTCAGCCTGTGGAAAGTCCAATAGAAATGCATCACTCAACCCTTCCGTAATTTCGTCTCCCGCAACAGGGACCATTCCGTATGCAGTGACGGTCCCATCCATAGAGATTGCGACATCTGATGTACCAGCACCAATGTCTACTAAGGCAACATTCAATCTTCTCATAGAAGGAGGAATGAGAGCATTAATAGCCGCAATTGGTTCAAGTGTCAGGGCCTCAAGTTGAAGATTAGAGCGTTGGAGGGCTGAAATCAATGATTCTACTACAATTTTAGGCAAGAAGGTCGAAATGATTTCAACTGATGCTTTTTCCCCTCTTTGATCGAGAAGGCTGCCTATTTCTTCTTCATCTAGATAATAGCGGAGGACCGAATATCCTACACAGAAATATTGATTTGCTGCGTCAATTTCACTTTCTTGGAGTAATTTCCTTTGCGCTTCTTGGACAGCAGAAAGTTCTAATAAGAATATATCGTCTTCCGTAAAAAAGGTCTTTCCTTTAATGTCTTGTATCGCGTAAGCTGTTTGAGTCTTTAATGCTCGTCCTGCTGCTGCGACGCATACTTTTTTTAACGGTCCATGTTTTTCTTCTAACTTTTCTTTCACATATGTAATTACTTTAGAAACTGCCAAAATATCATGTATTTGACCATCTAACATGGCCCGTTCTTCGTGTTCTTTTACTACTATATCCTTGATGCAGAACTTACTCTGATCCTGTTCTAACAGTAGGCCAACTACTGATCTTGTTCCAATATCTAATGCGAAAATCAAAAAAGATTCACCATCCCTATCTAGCATCATATAATACTTTACCGCTTAAAAGCGTTTAATTAATAAAGAAAAAATTCGTGACAATCAGAAAGTCATCGTTTATAATAACTAATTAATAGAAATGTACCATAACTCGGTACTGTTATAAATACAGAAAGGATGAAATTATATGAGTCATAACGAATTAGACGCCTTGCGAAAACAAGTCGAAGAACTAAACTTACAACTATTAGAGGTTATCAACAAGCGCGGTGAGCTTGTCCAAGAGATTGGAAAGCTTAAAGAGGCGCAAGGTGTGAATCGATATGACCCAGTCCGTGAAAGAAAAATGTTAGACTTAATCACGGAACATAACGATGGACCTTTCGAAACATCCACTTTACAGCATATATTCAAAGAAATATTCAAAGCAGGTCTTGAACTGCAAAAAGACGATCACAGAAAAGCTTTGCTCGTTTCTCGTAAGAAAAAACCGGAAGATACGGTTGTTGAAGTAAAAGGAGTTAAAATTGGCGATGGATCTCAAAACTTCATCATTGGCCCTTGCGCCGTTGAAAGTTATGAACAGGTTGCCCAAGTGGCCCAAGCGGCAAAAGCACAAGGAATAAAACTTCTTCGTGGTGGAGCATTTAAGCCAAGAACATCTCCATACGACTTCCAAGGACTTGGATTGGAAGGCTTAAAAATTTTAAAACGTGTTGGTGATGAGTATGATATGGCAATCATCAGTGAAATCATCAACCCAGCTGATATTGAAGTCGCATGCGATTATGTTGACGTCATTCAAATCGGTGCGCGTAATATGCAAAACTTTGAGCTATTGAAAGCAGCTGGTGCAGTGAAAAAGCCGGTTCTTCTAAAAAGAGGACTTGCAGCTACGATCGATGAGTTCATCAATGCAGCTGAGTACATTATCGCTCAAGGTAATGATCAAATCATCTTATGTGAGCGTGGAATTAGAACTTACGAGAAAGCTACACGTAACACATTAGATATCTCTGCTGTACCAATTTTAAAGAAAGAAACTCACTTACCTGTATTCGTGGATGTAACACATTCCACTGGTAGAAAAGATCTTTTATTGCCTACTGCAAAAGCTGCACTTGCAATTGGTGCAGATGGAGTGATGGCTGAAGTTCATCCTGATCCGGCAGTGGCACTTTCCGACGCGGCACAGCAAATGGACATCGATCAGTTCAATGAGTTCATCACGGAATTGCGCAGCCACTACGCATACAAATCATAATAAGATTTCACCAAAGACGAGCGGACAGAACGCTCGTCTTTGTCTGTTTTCATAAGTTTTCATAAAAAATTTACATTTAGCAAAAGATATAAGCAGGAGTATAGTAAATTCATTGCTTGTCTGCTAAGAATAACGTATGATTATTAGATAAATGCGTTATTTTGCCAAATTTATCTTATTGGCTGTGTTATGGAATTTGTTGATGTATCCTAGCTGTTGATTGGAGCAAAAGGCGAAGACGCAAGTGGGAGAGTAGCGGCAATGTTGAGACCCCGCAGGCTTTCCGAGGAGGATCAAGGTCGCCCTCTAGATAAGCGAAGTCATTTGCGGAAATCAAAAGCGGTGTTTTACAAAACATATTATTAAATATTGCCTTACATAGATGCATGTATATAGAAGGAGAGTGTGTGTGAATGAATGTAACAATTTATGATGTTGCCAGAGAAGCGAACGTTTCCATGGCAACGGTTTCCCGAGTAGTAAACGGAAACCCGAACGTAAAACCAACCACAAGAAAAAAAGTATTAGAAGCGATTGAACGACTTGGATATCGTCCAAATGCAGTAGCAAGAGGGCTTGCAAGCAAAAAAACAACAACAGTAGGAGTTATCATCCCTGATATCTCCAATATCTTCTATGCAGAGTTAGCTCGCGGAATTGAAGATATTGCAACGATGTACAAATACAATATCATCCTAAGCAACTCCGACCAAAATGTGGACAAGGAATTACACCTGTTAAACACGATGCTAGGCAAACAAGTAGATGGAATTGTTTTCATGAGTGGGAATATAACAGAAGAGTTGGCAGCTGAATTTGAAAGATCACCAGTTCCAATTGTATTGGCTGCATCCATTGAAAGAGACAATAAGGTGCCATCCGTAACCATTGATTATGTACAAGCCTCATTTGATGCTGTAACCGCATTAATTGAAAAAGGGCATAAACGAGTGGGCTACGTGTCAGGACTTTTTGAAGAACCAATCAATGGAGAGAAAAAACTGACTGGTTATAAACGCGCACTAGAAGATGCGGGTCTTTCTTATGATGAGGAGATTGTTTTAGAAGGTGACTATTCGTACGATTCGGGTATAGAAGCGGTCGAAAAACTTATTGCATTAAAAGACCGCCCAACTGCGATTTTTGTTGGAACGGATGAAATGGCTTTAGGAGTCATTCATGGTGCTCAGGACAACGGATTGAATATCCCGGAAGACATTGAAGTAATTGGATTCGATAACACTAGACTCGCTACAATGGTCCGTCCACAACTCTCTACAGTTGTACAACCGATGTATGACATCGGGGCAGTAGCAATGAGACTATTGACGAAATTCATGAATAAAGAGAAAGTGGAAGACCAAACTGTCGTACTTCCGCATAGAATTGAATTTAGACGCTCAACAAAATAAATAAACTGTCGATATAGATAGTAAAAGAAGAGGACAACCACCAAAAAGTTTGTCCTCTTTCTTTATCTGAAAATGTCAATGAATTGATTAATCCAACTTTCCACAGTTGACTAGAGTGTAAGGTGAAAGACTCTTACGGGGGAGTAACGGTAGCTTGAGACCCCACAGGCGAAGCCGAGGAGGCTCAAGCACCGTCCCGCGGAAAGCGGTCATCTGAAACGAAAGGAAACTGGAAGTTAGTGAGATAAGTCAATAAAATCACAAACAAGAGCGTTTAAGGTCAGGGGAGAAAGTATGAAAAAGTTTGATATGTTAACACCTATAGGTCTCATTCTCGGTTTAGCAATGATATTATACGGCATCATAAGCAACTCTGGTTTCAGCGGTGCAAGCAGCTTCTTACATTTTCCCTCCTTTCTAATCGTAATTGGAGGAACACTAGGAGCGCTACTAATTACCTTTAACCTAAAAGAATTGAAAGTAATGCCAACCGTGATTAAAGCAGCATTTTCCCGACAAGAAAATGAATTGCCAAACTTAATTGAGACATTTGTCCGATTATCAGATCGAGCCAGAAGAGAGGGGCTTTTAGCTCTGGAGGCGGAGCTTGAAGATGTAGAAGATGATTTTATTAAAAAAGGCGTCCTGCTTGCAGTGGATGGTGTGGAACCAGAAGTGATCCATGACATCATGAATGCTGAAATCTCAGCAATGGAAGAAAGACATATGAAGGGAAGAAGCATCCTGGAAAAAGCAGGGGATTATGCTCCTTCATGGGGGATGATCGGAACGTTGATTGGATTGGTCCTAATGTTGAAAAACTTAAACGATCCTACCACCCTTGGTCCAAATATGGCCATTGCTATTCTGACAACGTTGTATGGAACACTTTTAGCAAATCTTGTACTTCTCCCGATGGCTAGTAAACTTGCAAATAAGACAGAAAAAGAAGTGTTTTTAAAACAAATTATTATTGAAGGGGTTATCGGCGTTCAATCTGGACAGAATCCTAAAATTTTGGAGGAAAAACTATCTGCTTTCCTTTCCAATCAAGATCGGGAGAGAAAAGAAGAACCTGTAGCTGAAACTTTGGAGGAGAACTTTCAATGAAGCGCCGTAAAAGAAAGGTGTCTGTGGAAAGTGGTGCACCAAAGTGGATGGTCACGTTTTCCGACCTCTTTATGCTTGTTTTAGTATTTTTCATTTTATTATTTTCCATGTCACAAATAGACTTGGTGAAATTTAAAGCTGTAGCAGAGTCGTTCAAGCAAGTGAACATCTTGGATTATAATCCTTCCGCTGTACCATTTGAGCACCCGACTGATTTCTCTGTAAATACAGAATCGACCAATAACCAAGAAGATGTTTCGAAAAATCAGGAAGAAGCGCAGGAGAATGAAGACAGTTTGCAAGAACTGCTAGTTGAAGTGCAAACATTTTTAGCTGAAAATGACCTCGAGGATGTAGTGGTAGCCAACAGGACAGAGCGTGGGATTGTCCTTGTGCTTGAGGAAAAAGTTTTATACGAGACGGCTGAAGCAAGAATCCTTCCTATTGCGTATCCTTTTCTTGATAAAGTAGGAACATTATTAACAAAAATTCCTAATTTGGTTAAAGTAGAAGGTCATACCGATAACAGGCCGATTTCAACAGAAAAGTTCCCTTCTAACTGGGAATTATCTGCAGCGAGGGCGAGTAGTGTCATTAGATACTTGGTTGACTCACATGACTTGGATCCTGAGCGATTTATTGCCGTAGGTTATGGTGATACAAGGCCGATTGTAGAAAATACGTCAGATGCTAACTACCAGAAGAATAGAAGAGTAGAAATCGTCATTTCCGATCCTCAAAAAGAAGAAAATGTAAACTAAACATGCGAAAAAACCAGCTCTTCACGCTAATCGGCGTAGTGCTGGTTTTTCTTTATCCAATCTGTGAATTATTATCAGTTCGCAGATGACTTATGGGATATAGAGCTTTTGAAAGGAGCTGTTTATTTTTCTCCGTAATTTCCTGTTTTCGTGGAATGGGTTTATACAGATCCTTAGGGTCTTCCCATGTGGAAGGTAACGCAACAGGTGCCTTGTCTTTCCACTCGTTTATCCAATCTTCTGATAATGACCCGTGCATATTATTCTTTTCCATCATCTCTAGCCAAATATGAGACCATGCCCTCGGAACGACTCTCCAAATATCATAGCCGCCTCCTCCAACACCAATCCATCGACCTTTGCAATATTGATGGGCTATTTTATGAGCAAGCTTTGGAATCTCTCGATACACTTTAATAGAAGTGGACAGATGGGTAAGTGGATCATAGTAATGGGCATCAGCACCATTTTGCGTCAAAATGACATCTGGTTTAAAGAAATTGGCCACTTCTGTAAGTGACTGTTCATAAATCTCCAAGAAAGAGTCATCCTCTGTAAAGGCGTCGATGGGAATATTGAATGAATATCCATATCCATCCCCTTGGCCCCGTTCATTCACATTGCCTGTCCCAGGGAATAAATATCGCCCCGTTTCATGGATAGATAGGGTGCAGACATTTGGATCCTCGTAGAAAGCCCACTGCACACCATCGCCATGATGGGCATCCGTATCTACGTAGAGAACTCTTGCTCCATACTTTTCCTGAAGATACTTAATAGCCACAGCAGTGTCGTTATAAATACAAAACCCTGATGCCTTTCCACGGAAACCATGATGCAGCCCGCCACCTAGATTTAAAGCATGTTCGGATTTTCCTGTCATGACTTGATCGACAGCTGTTAACGTTCCACCGACAAGCAGTGCACTTGCCTCGTGCATATTAGGAAATATAGGTGTATCTTCTGTACCGAGCCCATAGTTGTTTGCTTTTTCTTTAGACAATAACCCTTTTCCCGCCAATTTAACAGCCTCAATATAGCGCGGATCATGTATGAGCGCTAATTCCTCATCAGTAGCCATTCTTGGTGGAATAATATCTTGACTAGAGAGCAGGTTGCTCTTTTGTAGCAAGTCATAAGTGAGTTTAACTCTTAGTTGGTTAAATGGATGGTTTTCACTGAACTTATAGGTCTGAAAATCATCCGAATACACAAAGACTGCTTTTTTCATGAGGTTACACCCGGCAAGTTCGGCCACAGCACTTCATAGCCTTCTTCCTGCAGGTCATGAATGACTCCTGTAGGATTCATCGTCTGAACCCGGAAGACAAGAATTTTAAACTGCTCATCTTGATGAGGGTAGACAAGCACACTAAGGATATTTAGTTTTCGTTTCTTTAACATGGAGGTTACTTCTGCAAGCTTCCCGGCAATATTTTCGACTTTTACTTCGAACTGTGATGCTGGCTGATTTGCTCCTGTTAACTGTACAAATGTATAGAGCAGGTCCGTTTCTGTAACAATTCCTACGAGTTTTGATTCTTGTACGATTGGAAGGCAACCAATCTTATATTCATAAAAAGTCGCGGCAACCTCCTCAACGAAATCCAGGGGGTGGCCTGTTAATAGATTTGTTTTCATTACTTTGGAAAGAGGCTGTTGTAGGTCCTCTTGGGCACTATTTTCATATAATGCTGACTGGAGTCCGTTTCGAACATCCCTATCAGATATTATCCCAACCAACTGCTGATTATTATTTACAATAGGAATATGACGGATATTCTTTTCTTCCATAAGATGAAGAGCTTGCTCCACCGTATCTGTGGGCTGTAATATATGAACATCTTTCTTCATAATTCTTTCTACAATCATGGTCTTTCCTCCTTGTAAAACAAGTTACGTTTAACACATTATATGCTAGTACATAAAACGGTTGTGAAAGCGAAGTTGATCGAATCTCTGTACAGATTCCTGGTCAATATTTTTGCCGATTCTGGCCATTAAACAGTTTGCAGGATGGGAACTGATTTCAGGATCGTCGGTTGCATAGTATTCCAAACCACCGGCATTCATCATTTTTTCCATTACTTTTCTATATTCCCAAACATTAAGTCCCGTTCCCTTTAAATCCCAGTGCCAATAATATTCGGTTGTTATCACAATATAGTTTTCCATCATGTCATCCATCATCGAAACTTGAAGCAGGGATTTACCAACAGAACTACCCCGAACTTCCGGCACTACTTCAATGGCGCCAAGTTCAATAAGGTTTTCCATTTTCCCCTCTGACCATCTCTCCATCGGATCAGGATAGAGATAAGTAACATAGCCAACAATGGTATCGTGTGTTCTTGCAATGATGATTCGTCCCTCTGGAAGGCCTGCAATTTCAATCAAGGCCTTACGCTGTTGTTCCGGAGGTCTAAATGCAACAAGGTCTTTATGAAACTCATAGCTTGCCAACTTCTCAGGTGTTACTGGTCCTTCAATGATCAAGCGGCTATTTTTGGTTCTAATTTCTTTAGCATTATACGTTTTTTTGTGCTCCATCTAACTCTCCACCTACTTTTACCTACAAGAATATTAGTAATCTTCTAATGACATTTTCTCATTTTACTAGAAAAATACAAGTGAATAAAACGCTTTCATCTCACTCTACCTCTAGTCTACTAGAAAACTCAAAATTATTCATGCAATACTATTAATTTTTAAAAAATTGAGAAAAAATTCTATCTGTACTATAATAGTATTGTAGAAATATACATAAGGGGTGTTTGTGGATGAAAGTGGAAGCGTTACCAGTTACGAAGGGGAACTACAATCTAGAAGACTATGAACAAACCTACAGAAATTTTGATTGGTCAGAGGTAGAAAAAAACTTCAGTTTTTCTGAAACGGGAAGAGTGAATGTCGCACACGAAGCCATCGACCGTCACGCAGAATCTGCACGAAAAAATAAAGTAGCACTATATTACCGTGATCCAGAACGTGATGAAAAGTATACGTTCAAGGAAATGAAAGATATGTCCAACAAAGCAGGTAACATTTTGAAACAGACTTGCGATGTGGAAAAAGGAGATCGTGTCTTTATTTTCATGCCACGTTCGCCTGAATTATATTTTGCAGCACTTGGCGCAATCAAGCTTGGCGCGATTGTCGGTCCATTGTTTGAGGCATTTATGGAAGGCGCTGTTAAGGACCGATTAGAGGACAGTGAAGCAAAGGTAATCATCACTACACCAGAACTGCTTAATCGTATTCCACTAGATGATCTGCCTGCACTGAAGCATGTTGTACTCGTAGGGGAAAATGTGAAAGAGGAAGGACCTTTCATCGACTTTAACTCCCGTATGAAGGAAGCAAGCAGAAAACTTCAAGTGGAATGGGTGGAAAAGACAGACGGCTTGGTGCTTCATTATACAAGTGGATCCACCGGCAAGCCAAAAGGAGTGCTTCATGTTCATAATGCCATGATTCAGCACTACCAAACAGCTAAGTGGGTATTGGATCTTAAAGAAGAAGATGTATACTGGTGCACCGCTGACCCAGGTTGGGTAACAGGAACGGCATATGGTATATTCGGACCTTGGCTGGTTGGAGCATCCAATGTCATTGTTGGAGGCCGTTTCAGACCGGAAGCATGGTATGAGACAATTGAGGATTATGGCGTATCTGTATGGTACAGCGCACCAACAGCATTCCGTATGTTGATGGGAGCAGGAGACGAAGTAGTGAAAAAGTATGACCTATCTTCTCTTCGTCATATCCTGAGTGTCGGCGAACCGTTAAACCCAGAAGTAATTCGTTGGGGTGTGAAGGTATTTAATCTCCGCGTCCACGATACATGGTGGATGACAGAGACAGGTGCACAATTGATTTGTAACTATCCATCAATGGAAATCAAGCCTGGATCCATGGGTAAGCCTATTCCAGGAGTGGAAGCGGCAATTGTGGACGATCAAGGAAACGAACTTCCGCCATATCGCATGGGCAATCTTGCAATTAAAAAAGGCTGGCCGTCCATGATGCACACTATCTGGAACAACAAAGAAAAGTATGAGTCCTATTTCATGCCAGGTGACTGGTACGTTTCAGGTGATTCGGCTTATATGGATGAAGAAGGCTACTTCTGGTTCCAGGGCCGTATCGATGATGTTATCATGACATCAGGTGAGCGTGTCGGACCATTTGAAGTGGAAAGCAAGCTTGTTGAGCACCCTGCTGTTGCTGAAGCTGGAGTTATCGGTAAACCAGATCCGGTGCGCGGTGAAATCATTAAAGCGTTCGTTGCGCTTCGTGACGGTCATACAGCAAGTGACGAACTCAAAGAGGAGATTCGTCAATTTGTGAAACGCGGTCTTGCAGCACATGCGGCACCGCGTGAAATTGAATTCCGCGACAAACTTCCAAAGACAAGAAGTGGTAAGATCATGCGTCGTGTGTTGAAAGCTTGGGAGCTGGATCTGCCTACGGGTGATTTGTCTACCATGGAAGATTAATAGGTTTTGCTTGGAGACAACAGCCTGCCATTTTTGCGGTGGGCTGTTGTTTTTGATCTGGGGGATTATTTTGGGGAGGTTTGGTTGTGTCGAATTTTGTTGAAAGGTAGAAGGTTGCGTGCAAGTTGTAGAAGGTAATCTGGAAAAGGTAGAAGGTAATCTCGAAAAGGTAGAAGGTCGCACAAAAGTGGTAGAAGCTCCTTCAAAAAAAGATAAAATAAGGAAATATACAATTTTCTGAAATTTCGTATTGCGAAATAAACCCCTACAAGAGTACTATAGATACAGAACATATAGAGAATAGGGGAAACTGTAATGGGAAAACACAAGTTATTTTTATACACAAAGGCATTATCTGATTTCGGTTCATTTATGGATTTGATCGTATTGAATGTAGTCGTATATGCAGCAACTGGGAGTCCTGTCTGGTTGGCTGCAACGATGGCCGCTAGAACAATTGGGGGTGTTCTGGCCAGCTTAGTTAGTGGAGTAGCGGCAGATACATGGAATAGAAAGACCATCATGCTTGTGACGGACATCTTGAGGGCGGGACTGATTCTTTTATTAATCCCCTTTCCTGATCCTGTAATGATTTTGGTGGTATCCGCTTTAATTGGATTTATCAGTAGTTTCTTTATGGTCAGTTTCAGTGCGGAGGTTCCACAAATATTCGGCCAAGATAACATTCTTGAAACGAACTCGCTTATTGCAAGATTGACATCCATCAGTCTTGTTACTGGATTTATTGGTGCAGGGGTTATTACGGAAATTTTAGGATATCAGTATACGTTGATGATTGATGCGGGTACATATTTGTTATCTGGTTTTGTGCTTTGGAAAATGAAGTGGGATGCTACCGCAGCTAAGAAAAACAAGGAGATTGTCAGCGGATTTAGAAATAATATTTTGTCCGTTTTCAGGGATACAAGGGAGGTGTACAGTTACCTTAAGTTAGCACCAATGCTTTTAATGATAAATGTGGTATTTCTGGTGGGTGCTTTTGCAGGTAGCTCGCATAATCTTGGGATTCCTTTATTGGCCGAACAGATTGATGGAGATCGTCAAAGCTTCTATTACGGCATGATTTGGGGTGTCTGGGGAATAGGTTCAGTTCTTGCAACGTATACCATACCCAAACTAAAAATTATAAGAAGTGAAAAAATTTATTCCGTATTTTTCTTATCGGCTATGTTCATGTCACTCGGTTTTATAATTTTTTTATCTAATACAATGGTAAGTGTTATATTAATTTTTGCGTTTTTAACAGGGATTTTTGATGCTTGTTTTACTACTTTACATGCAAGCATTCTTCAGAAATCGGATAATTACATAAGGGGGAGGGTTTTTGCCGTAGGGATGCTGCTGAAGTCACTAGGCTTTGCACTTGGGTTTGTCATTGCACCAATTTTGTTAAAAGGACTTACCATGCCGCAGATGGTACTTATCCTGCACGGAACTCTCATAACGACATCATTAGTTATTCTTATTGTAGCTAGTAACTGGAGTAACAAGAAAAGACAAAACACAGCATTGACATAATGAAAAAGGCACTTACCCATGTGGGTGAGTGCCTTTTAGTTTTATTGCCGAGAAGAATTAATCTTCTCCGTCGTCTCCACTATCATCTGGTGGTGGATCTGTAGAGTTATCGTCGCCGTTACCGCCGTCGTCATTTCCTCCACCATCATTTCCTCCATTATCGTTTCCACCGCCATCTCCATTACCGCCACCACCATTGGAAGGTGGTTTAGGATCTGGCTTTGGCTTTGGCTTAGGTTTTGGTTCTTCTTTTTTATCCGGGTCTCCTAACTTTGCTGAGCTGGATGGAGCAGATTCTTTACCACTGGCATTAACTGCAGTGACATAGAAAAATCCGGATTTTTGAGAGATCTTGGTGCTCATGTTGTTGTCAGCTTGCACGGAAGCAATTCTACGTGCAGAACTTGCGCTGTTTTCTTTATAATAAACGTAATATCCAATTACATCTTTTTGTGAGCTTGCTGCCCACGTTAAAGTGGAACCGGATACGTTCACACCTCCAACTTGTTTCGGTGCCGAACCGTTAGCTGGTAGAGGGTCCTCAGAAAGTACTGTCAATCCATCAAAGAGAGTTTTATCTTTCATGTATTTAGCGAGTTCTTCCAAGCTATTCAGTTGAAGTTTCTTCAAGAAATCTGGTTTAATCATCGGACCTTCTTTAACAAATTCTGATGGGGTTGAACTTAATGGTGCATAAGCAACGTCCCCAATTTGAACATATTTACCTGTTGTTAAGCTATCATCCGTTTTCGTAGGAGCGTATTTTGCATTGAAAATATCTTCTCCAACTAGACCTGCTTTTTGGCAAAGGGTGGATGGTAGTAAACCTGAGAGCTTACAATAGCTGCGGCGAACAATTCCTCCTGGCATTTGGAACTGTCCGGAAGGGCCGATTAGTTCAGGATTGATGTCGTAGGCACCGTTTAGAAGTTGTGCCCATAGTATTTGGCTTCTTTGGGTAGGGGTTCTACCGCTGTTTGCCCTTAATACATGTCTCTCGTCATACCCCATCCAAAGACCAAAGGTGATATTTGGATTAGAGCCCATCATCCATATGTCATGTGTATCTTGTGTGGTACCTGTCTTTCCAGCCCAATCAGAACTGAATTGTATATGGTCTCTTGCTACGTTTGCAGTACCTCTTCTAAAAGTATCACGCATAGTATCTATCATTAAATATGCTGTCTGAGGAGAATAAATCTCGACAGGCTCTACCTTATGCTCATAGATGACTTCCCCATCTTTTGTTTTGATACTTTCAATTAAGTATGGTTCAACGTAATTTCCACCATTTGCAAATGTTACGTAACCTGCTGTATTTTCTTCTACGCTAACCCCGACAGACGGTGACCCAAGAACTGCGGAGATGTTTGCAGCATCGCCTTGGGTTAGTTTTGTAAAGTTTTGTTTGAAAAGGTATTCCATCGGACGTTGAGGAAGAATTTCCATATATCCACGTATAGCCGCTAAGTTATGGGATAGTGCCACAGATTGACGCACAGTTTGAAGACCGTTGAATTGGTTATTCCAGTTGTTCGGTGACCACGGATCTTGCCCTGGAAGGTGCACGGTCAACGGTGTATCCGCAAGTATGCTACCTGGTTGGAGTGTCCCCAATTCATATGCAGGTGCATATCCAAGTAACGGCTTCATAGTAGACCCATTATGACGCCAAGTGTTGGTGGCGAAGTTTAAGTCCTTGATTTTGAAATCTCTTCCTCCTACAAAACTGATTATTGCTCCAGTTTTGTTATTCATCAACAAGGCGCCAACTTGCTCTGCGTTTCTTGCTACAAGTTCTCCTGTTTCAGGATTAGTCTCTTCTTCATAAGAATACACCTTAGTTTCATTGAAGTAAGGAAACTCCTGCGTAATCTGTCTCATCTTAGAATAAATTTCTTTATCTATCGTTGTCTTAATAACATAGCCTTTTTGTCTAAGCGTTGTATCGGCTAATTGTAGATATTCTCTAAGCAATTCTTCGTTGTTATCCAATTCTTCTTTTTCGTAGCCATCGTTTAATGCCAGTTGCTCTGCAATAATTTCCTGCGCACGTTCTTCAATCTCAAATGCTACATACGGGTATTCCTCAATAGCACTGCTAGTAGGATCTGCTAGATCTTTTGTGATGTCATAAGCAAGCGCTTCTTCATACTGATTATCATCAATATGTCCCATTGCGTGCATACGATAAAGTACATATCGCATTCTATCAAGACCCGCTTCCAGTCCTTCAGGGGTTTTAACTTCCGCTGAACGGGTAAAAGGAGTGTAGGCAAATGGACTTTGTGGAAGTCCTGCAATAAAGGCAGCTTGTGGAATGGACAATTCACTGATGTCAACACCAAAAATCCCCTCTGCTGCTGTCTGAGCTCCGGCAATGTTTCTACCGTTTGAATCTCTACCAAAAGGAGAAACATTTAGGTATGCTTCAAGTATTTCTTCTTTAGAGAAGTAATTCTCTAATCGAAGGGCAAGGAGAATTTCCTTTGCTTTTCGATCAAAAGAGACATCATTTGTTAAAATTTGATTCTTGATCAACTGTTGTGTTAACGTACTTCCACCAGTTTGGTTGGCAGAATTTGTTACTTCCTGAACAAGGGCACGAACGATGGCTTTTGGTACGACCCCTTCATGTTCATAGAAGTACTCATCTTCTGTAGAGACAAGTGCGTTAATTAAATGCTCTGATACGTTATCTAGGGACACTTCTTCACGAAGTAGATCTGCTCGATATTTTCCTAAATATACGTCATTGGCAAAATACATTTCTGTAGATTCTTCGTAGTTGTAAATGTTTTTTCTCAAATCTTCATAAGAACGGATTGGTTCTTCTTTGACGAGTGCTGCGAAATATCCCGCACCTGCACCGCCAGCGAACGACGCGCCGATTACTCCGATAACGAGAAAAACAAGAATGAGATTCCACACTACTAAATATGTAATGTTGGCGCCTTTTTTCGTCTTATTATTTATGAAAAATTGAAAAAAGGTCTGTGATTTTTCTTTGAACTTGTCGTAGTTTGACATATTTTATCTACCCCCCGGCAAATCATACTAATTATAGCATATTGAGGTTTTATAGCGACAAACTTTTTGTTTTCTTCCAAAATTTTCTTTATGTTTGTGTTGACATGATACTCTTTTTTATGGTAAAAAGACTTTATATAAATTTTTGATTAGTAATAGAATGTGCTAAGACAGGAATAAGTAGTACAAATAGGCATGCTTAAAGAGAGCTGATGGTTGGTGAGAATCAGTACACCTGTTTGGATGAATTACCTCCTCGAGCATCTTTTGGGAACGGCCTTACTTTGGCTTAGTAGCAGGAGACGGTGAGAACCGTTACATTTTTGAGTGGGAAAGTGGCTTTGTCTGCTTTTCAATTAGGGTGGTACCGCGTATAAACTCGTCCCTTCTTTTACAGGAGGGATGGGTTTTTTTGTGTTCAATTTAAAGAAAAAGGAGATATTACGATGAGTTTATTAGAGGATTTGCAGTTTAGAGGGTTAGTGAATCAGATAACGGATGAAGAGGGATTGACGAAGCTTTTATCGGAAGAAAAGGTGAAGTTGTACTCTGGTTTTGATCCAACAGGAGACAGCTTGCATATTGGTCACTTGCTTCCAATACTTACGTTGAGAAGATTTCAGCAGGCAGGTCATCATCCAATAGCATTAGTTGGTGGCGGTACTGGATTAATAGGAGATCCAAGTGGAAAGAAAGCGGAACGTACATTGAATACGTCTGATATCGTTGTAGAGTGGTCTAATAGAATTAAAGGACAACTTTCTCAGTTCTTGGATTTTGAAGCAACAGAAAATCCTGCAGTAATTGCAAACAATCATGACTGGATTGGGGAAATGAACGTTATTTCTTTCCTTCGAGATGTGGGGAAAAACTTTGGTCTTAATTACATGCTTGCAAAAGATTCCGTACAATCTCGTATTGAATCTGGTATCTCTTACACGGAATTCAGTTACATGATTCTTCAATCCTTGGACTTCTTGCATTTATACAAAGGTCAAAATTGTAAGCTTCAAATTGGTGGAAGCGACCAGTGGGGAAATATCACAGCAGGAATGGAGTTAATCCGTAAATCCGAAGAAAATGCCAAAGCATTTGGTCTGACGATTCCGCTTGTAACAAAAGCAGACGGCACGAAATTTGGTAAAACAGAAGGGGGCGCAATCTGGTTAGACCGAGAGAAGACGTCACCTTACGAGTTCTACCAATTCTGGATCAATACAGATGACCGTGACGTTGTGAAATACTTGAAATTCTTTACGTTCTTGTCGCGCGTTGAGATCTTGGAGCTTGAAAAAGAACTGCAAGAAGCACCGGAAAAACGTTCTGCACATAAACGTCTTGCAGAAGAAGTTACAAAATTGGTGCATGGTGAGGCTGCTTTAGAACAGGCAATCCGCATTTCTAAAGCATTGTTCAGTGGTTCCATCTCTGAACTTTCTGCTGATGAAATTAAACAAGGTTTTGCAGATGTTCCTTCTTTTACAGTGGAAAACGAGGAGCAGCTTGCGTTAGTGGAACTTTTGGTTGCAAGTAAGATTGCACCTTCTAAGCGTCAAGCGCGTGAAGATATTACAAATGGTGCTATCTCCATTAATGGGGAAAAGGTTCAGGATCTTGCTCATGTGCTTGGGGAAAGCGACCGCATTGAAGGGCAATTTACTGTTGTAAGAAGAGGGAAGAAGAAATACTTCCTTATTAAATACTAAAATTTTGTGAGGACTGTCCGTTTGGGCAGTCTTTTTTACACCCGCAAATTGTTAGGTGGTAAACTTGGTAATAAAGAGGAGGGATGGGGAATGTATCGAAAGGAAATATATGTTTTTGATCAAGACAAGCCGTTTAAAGCTGTTATCCGAAATTATCGGGAAAAGGACTTTGTTCAATTAATCCGAGTACAGCAGGAATGTTTTCCGCCACCTTTTCCATCAGAGCTGTGGTGGAACGAGGAACAGCTAAAGAATCATGTAGATTTGTTTCAGGAAGGGGCGTTGTGTGTAGAAATTGCCGGGAAAATTGCTGGCTCGATTACGGGATTGCGTGTGAATTATTCTCCAGGTGACCCTGATCATAGTTGGGAACAAATTACCGATAACGGCTATATTCGTAACCACGAGCCTGAAGGCAACACTTTGTATGTAGTAGATATTAGCGTCAGTCCAACTTACAGAAAGCTTGGACTTGGAAAGTGGCTCATGCAATCCATGTATGAAGTGGTCATTCAACATGGAATGGATCGCTTATTGGGTGGAGGAAGAATGCCGCACTATCATAAGTATGAGGGTGAAATGTCAGCAGAAGGGTATCTAGAAAAAGTAGTTATCGGCGACATCAAAGATCCCGTTATTTCTTTCCTCTTACACTGTGGCCGAACCCCTGTAAAAGTGGTCAAAAACTACCTCGAAGATGAAGACTCACGCAACCATGCCACGTTGATGGAATGGAAAAACCCTTTTAGACCATAAAAAAACAGGACGGAAAATTCCGTCCTGTTTTTTAGGTCATCACTATTATTAACAAGAGTAGAACTCAATTAACTCAAAAACCCTTATTGTATCAGTATTTCAGAGCTCTGTTTTATAAACCAGCCCCAATTTGTTTTAATGCTTGATCAAAAGTTATCACTGATTCTTCTTCGAGACCTTTAAACGAATGACCGTAAAGGCTGGATTTGACGTGACTTTACACATTGTTGATTGTCAGATGAGCATTGATGTGTTTAACGAAGCTCATGAAGGTATTGAATATCAAGTGGACAAAGTTGGATCGGTAAAGGTTAAAGATGGCCAGTTGACATTGGATGATTACGAGGTAGAGGACGAAGAGACCGTTTCGGAGAATGTTCACTATTGGGGTAGAGCAAACGCAAAAAAGGCGGTTAGGCAAAACACTCGTCCGCCGTCAAAAACAGAGTGTAGACAGGGCTTGGAAAACATTTTTGTGAAAGCTGGCGTTTTAAAGTATAAGAGTAGTAAATTCTGCTCCAATAAGGAGGATTTCGGGAAGAATACTATCGAAGGGAAAAAATAAAAGTGCGCATTACGTATGTGTAATTCTTTAATAACCGATAATGCGCAACAACATTATTCAGAATTAAATGATCCAAAAACTATTATTAGTAAGATAAATGAAATTCTAACAAGTCTATCTTTGGTTACCATTTTTAGTAGAGTTAAAAGAACAATACCGGTGATTGGATTATCCTCAACTAATAATATTGTAATTATATCAAGAAGAGGAAGGACTCCTTCATCAATGATATCAATTTCCAAATCAAACACCTCTTGAATATTATATTCAGTATTAATGATTTGGGTATGGACTAATTATAAATTTTTATAATGCTTTAAATAGAAACCAATGCACCACAGAGCTTTTTTAATTATTAACTTATTGATTCTGATGGATTAAATGATGATGCGAAGAGGTGATATCTATGATCGGCAAAGTAACAGATCGGAAAATGACTCGGAAGAATTAGAGACTTATTAGGAAAAACATCCCATCAAGTCTTATATAGATTGGGATTTAGAAAAGTATGTTCGTCCCTTTGTAGCAGCTATCATGATGACAGCATTCCTTGCCTGGAACCTATGTGTAATATAGAAGAACACTATGTCAGCAAGAAAGCTCAACAACTGAAAGAAAACGCATTAAAAGTGCAAGAATTAGTAAAGACGTAGAGCTGCCACTAGTTAACTCTTCTACTTGTTACAGGACACCCCCTGATAACGGAACATGCTTAATTCTCTAAAGGTACTTGTTTATTGTATTGGATATTTTACTATAGTATCTTTAGTCCTATTTTCTAAATTTTCCTTTTATTACAATGAAGTCTCCTGTATACTAAAACCAAATTGAATAAAAATAACTAGGGGAGTCCAATAAGTTGGGCTGAGAAAGAAACACGTTGAAGTTTCTTGACTCTTGGGACCTGATCTGGATCATACCAGCGTGGGGAAGTTAGAGTAATCATCAATGCATCACTACCTCTACATATATTAGCCGGGTCCAACCATTTAAATGGTCCCGGCTTTTTCTATGTACATCTACAAGCTTTTCCACTTGTTATATTCTGTATCTCGTCCTTTATATAAAAAAAGGAGAGATCTATTATGCCAACAACTTCATTAAACGAACAAAACATTTCCATCATGTCTAATTTTCCAAGTAGTAAAAAAGTATATGTAACAGGTTCAAGGCCTGACATAAAAGTACCAATGCGTGAAATTGAGTTAAGCCCGACAACTGGTACATTTGGAGAAGAGGAAAACCCTCCATTACGTGTGTATGATACAAGTGGTCCATATACGGATCAAAATTATTCTGTTGATATTACAAAAGGTCTTCCAGCGATTCGAAGTACATGGATACATGAACGCGAAGATGTTGAGGAATATGAAGGTCGAGAAATTAAGCCTCAAGATAATGGGTATCAGGATGAAGAAGATCCTCGTGCCAATCATAATGTGTTTCCTGGTTTAAAGCGAAAACCATTACGTGCAAAAAAAGGGAAGAATGTCACACAACTTCATTATGCAAGAAAGGGAATTATTACTGCTGAAATGGAATTTATTGCAATAAGGGAAAATATGAAACCTGATTTTGTGCGTGATGAAGTTGCAAAAGGTCGAGCGATTATTCCATCTAATATCAATCATCCAGAATCAGAACCTATGATAATAGGACGTAATTTCCATGTTAAAATTAACGCGAATATTGGTAATTCTGCTGTTTCATCTTCCATTGAAAACGAAGTTGAGAAAATGACATGGGCTACACGCTGGGGTGCTGATAATATTATGGATTTATCAACCGGTAAAAACATTCATACAACACGCGAATGGATAATCCGGAACTCGGCTGTTCCTGTTGGCACCGTGCCAATTTATCAAGCACTTGAGAAAGTAAATGGTGTTGCGGAGAATCTTACGTGGGAGATTTATCGTGATACTTTAATTGAACAAGCAGAACAAGGTGTTGATTACTTCACCATTCATGCTGGTGTTCTTCTACGATATGTCCCATTAACAGCTAAACGATTAACAGGTATTGTATCTCGCGGTGGGTCTATCATGGCACAATGGTGTCTACACCATCACAAAGAAAGCTTTTTATACACTCACTTTGAAGAAATTTGTGAAATCATGAAATCCTATGATGTTGCATTATCTTTAGGGGATGGTTTACGTCCCGGGTCTATTGCAGATGCGAATGATGAAGCACAGTTTGCAGAATTAGAGACTCTTGGAGAGCTAACAAAAATTGCTTGGGAGCATGATGTGCAGGTGATGATTGAAGGGCCAGGGCACGTACCAATGCACCTAATTAAAGAAAATATGGACAAACAACTGGAAGTGTGTCAGGAAGCGCCATTCTACACACTTGGACCTCTTACAACTGATATTGCTCCTGGTTATGATCACATTACATCTGCTATTGGGGCTGCAATGATTGGTTGGTATGGAACAGCGATGCTTTGTTATGTGACACCAAAAGAACATTTAGGTTTACCCAATAAAGATGATGTTCGTGCAGGGGTTGTCACTTATAAAATTGCTGCACATGCTGCGGATTTGGCAAAAGGACATCCAGGAGCACATAAAAGAGATGATGCCTTATCAAAAGCTCGTTTTGAATTCCGTTGGAGGGATCAGTTTAATTTATCTTTAGATCCTGAACGTGCTATCGAATATCATGATGAAACTTTACCAGCTGAAGGTGCAAAAACAGCTCATTTTTGTTCTATGTGTGGACCTAAATTTTGCAGTATGAAAATCTCTCAAGATATTCGTAAATTTGCAAAAGAAAAAGAACTTGATACGAAGGAAGCTATTGAAATAGGTATGAAGGAAAAAGCTGCACAGTTTAAGCAATCTGGTGGTAACATATATCAGTAACTTTCTTAGGGGGATATTAGGGTGAATGTCGAAAAAATGGAAGAGGAAATTAATCAACTCAAGATTCAGCTGGATTTTTTGGAGAAAAGTTTAAAAGAGATTCAACAAAATTGTAATCATCATTTTGAAGGAAATCAACATCATGAAAAATGTATCAAGTGTAATAAAGTAAATGTTTTATATTATTAGAAATAGAAAGCCTCATAAAAAAGACAAGAAGTTCTACAAGATATCCCTTGCCTCCATTATTTAGTTGAGGCAAGGGTGTTTATCTTTCTATTAGGAAAAATATTCCTTTTGAATTAAGGGCTGATTACAATAGAAACTCCCTATGATAACTGATTGGAGAAAGCGTCTGTCCACGATTTTAACCAAGCCCAATCCAGCCCCAAATTAAACAATTATTAAAAGTTGTTTTACTAAGCTGAAAAAATAAAAAATCCCTAAAACCGTTGATTTAACAAGGGTTTTAGGGACTTTGTTTTCGCTATTTACATAGCGAATCACTTAACGAGAGTAGAACTCAACGATTAGTGCTTCATTAATTTCAGCAGCTAATTCAGAGCGCTCAGGTAAACGAGTGAACGTACCTTCTAAAGCGTCAGCAGTGAAAGTTAGGTATTCTGGTACGAAGTTGTTTACTTCTACAGATTCCTTAACAGAGCTTAGGTTGCGAGATTTTTCGCGAACTGCGATTACTTGACCAGGCTTAACGCGGAAAGATGGGATGTCTACGCGAGATCCATCAACCGTGATGTGACCGTGGTTAACTAATTGACGAGCTCCACGACGAGTGCGAGCAAGACCTAAACGGTAAACTAGGTTGTCTAAACGAGATTCTAAAAGAATCATGAAGTTTTCACCGTGCTTACCTTGCATTTTACCAGCAGCATCGAAAATGCTACGGAATTGACGCTCATTTACGCCGTACATGTGACGTAATTTTTGTTTTTCTTGTAATTGTAAGCCGTACTCAGAAAGCTTTTTACGTTGGTTAGGACCGTGTTGTCCTGGTGCGTAAGGACGCTTTTCTAATTCTTTACCTGTACCGCTTAATGAAATGCCTAGACGGCGAGAGAGTTTCCAACTTGGACCTGTATAACGAGCCATGAATGACTCCTCCTTCGTGTTATTATTTGTTGTAAAATAATAACAGATGTGACTCATCTACTTGACCATTTTGTTTTCATGTATCCTCGCTCTGCAGCAAAGAGTTACACGATACACCTCCGTAAAGATGTTACGGGGAACAAAATGAATCAACATAGCATACCACATAGGCTGCAATATTTTACACAAAGGCTATTATATCGGAAAAATGGATAAGAAGTCAAGGATAGTTTAGAAAAGGTTGGGGACATAAAAAAATGCGGACTATTAAATAGGATAAAGTAGCAGATGTTTATGATATAATTTTTTCAGAATTATATCAAGGTGGAATGAAGATGTATAAAGAAACAGGCAAGGAAAAAATGATCCGATTTAGTCTTATTTCAGCAATTGCTGCGGTAACACTCTATTTATTTGTAAGTCAATATACTCCTACTTATGAAGAGGTTTTTGTTCAACCAGAACAAAAACAGGTAGAACAACTAGCTGTCGTTCTTCAAGAATTCAATATACAACATCCTTCTCCAGTGCTAGCCATGGTAAAAGAACATGAAAATCAACCTATGCTCATTATTTATAAAGTAGACATTGAAAACAACTATCGCTTTGAAACTCAATTCGCAGTGAATTTAGAAGAGGCGCCGACAGATATAAAGCGGGATGAAGTCTCTGATGGGGTTTGGTTGAAGACAGACAACACCTGGACCTATTATGATTCACAACTGCAGCAAACGAAAAGGCAAGAACAACATATTAATAAGGAAGAGCCGACATTTTCAGTGGATATAAACAAAGTGGATTCTAAACTGTATGAACTACAGATTCATAATGAAGATGGAACAGTACTAAAAAAGGAACTTGATAAAGAACCAGTTTCCGTTGTTCGACTATCTGACCAGAAAGATCTTTGGTTTGTTTTATTTGAAAAAGACACGATTTTATTAGTTCCATAAAATAATACTAGGAAATTGTTACCTGTTAGCGTTATAATATAGGTAATAAGTAATATAAAAGGTGAAAAAAATGGAATCCAATAACAAGATGCTCGAAATTAAAAGCAGAATATTTGATTTTTTCCTTTCGTCTTCCAATCTTACACAAACTACTTTTCTCACACAGTTACAGCTGTTATTGAAAGAAGAACTCCAAGCAGAACAAGCTATTGTAACGTTAAAAGGGAATCTTCTCTCACAAAACCAATCTATTATTTGTGAACAGGCAACCTCCTATACTATTCATTCAGGTGAAGGTAGTGATGTGGAAAATGTTATCATTCCTCTTTTTGATGAGGAACATGCAATCGGCAAAATTGACCTGCATTTTCAATCTCCTGTACCTCTTCCATTAGATAGCTTCAATCAAATGTCAAAAGAACTCTCAATAATTTTTCAACATTATAATCAATACATACATAAAAGAAATGAAGAAAAACAATATCAAGAATTGTACACCATCACTTCCAAGTTTCATTCGGCCATAAAGGTAGACGGAATCTTATCTGAAGTGATTAAACTATTACAAAGAATGTATGAGGATTTTTCTTACCTTCTCTTACTTACTTCAGATAATGATGATCTAAAGCATCTGCCAATAAAAAAATTGGATTTTGATGACAACAATATCTGTGCTATGAATGCCTATGTGACAGGCGAGGTTCAATATGAAAATTGCATTAAAGATAGAAGAGCGAATATTTATATCCCTATAAAGGGCGGGCAAGGGGTATATGGTGTCATGCAGATCATTTCTTTAGATGCTGCGACCCTTCCTGAATCAGAAATCAAGTTCATTAAACTACTTGCAGATGAAACAGGTGCAGCGCTTGAGAATACACAACTTTATGAACAATCCAAGCAGGTTATATCTGATTTGCAACTTATCAATGAAACCTCCCATCAATTGAATACGAACTTAAGGCTTACCGAAGTGACCTCCTTTATGGTGAAAAAAATTCTTCAGTCCTTTCATGCAAAAGAAGTAGCATTCGTTTTTTATCAAGAAAAAGGCACGGAGATTTTGCCAGGTTCAACAAAATTCTTTAAGCAACATGACATAGAAGAATATCTGCTGCATATGAAGGAGTTTATATTTTCCGATGAGGAACCCCTTTTTATTGGAGATCTTCGTGTACATAAACGTTTATCGGACCTTCCCTTCTGTTCTTGCATGGTGATCCCCATGCTCATACCAAATGGGGGGAGAGGGGCTTGTGTAGTGGCACATCCCTTGCCGTATTTTTTCAGCTTTGAACAATTTAAGCTCTTGCAATCACTTATTCACCATTCGACTTTGGCTTTTAATAACTCCATGCTACGGGAGGAATTGGAGAAATACGTGATAACCGATTATTTGACAAAACTTTATTCTAGAAAATATTTGGATGATAAAATAGAGAAATCAATGAAAAATGATTCCTATGGGACATTCATTCTTTTGGATATCGATGACTTTAAAATTGTAAATGACACGTTTGGCCATCAGGTAGGAGATAAAATCCTCATCCAGGTCGCCGATATTATAAAGGGAAACATCAGAGAGACCGATATCGGAGCAAGATGGGGCGGAGAAGAACTTGCTATTTATTTACCAAAAGTAGATTTGAAATTAGGGGAGAGTATAGTCCTTAGAATTATAGAAAAGATTAGGGAACAGACGAATCCAGGAGTAACGGTTTCATGTGGAATTTCATTTTGGAACAAGAATACTCAGGATTCACCAAGGGACCTCTTTCACAGAGCGGACTATGCCCTTTATAAAGCGAAGGATCAAGGGAAAGACCAATTATTTATAGAGGATTTTTCCGAAACAAGTAAAAAGGTTAAAACCTAATGACACACTCCCTTCATCTGTTACAGATGAAGGGTTTATACATTCTGGAATTAATTTTAGCGACCACCGAAGAAAACGCTTTCATTTTTCTGTTGTTTGCCATATGCTAGTAATGGATGGGAAATTGGAAGGGAGAAATTTTTATGGATAAGCAGAAAAAACAGCAGTTTGAGACGGAAGTTATTCATCATGGATATGATAGTTCCATTTATCAAGGAAGCTTGGCACCGCCAATCTTTCAAACTTCTACTTTTTCCTTTCAAACGGCACAACAAGGGGAAAACAGATTTGCAGGAGAAGAAGAGGGCTACATTTATTCAAGACTTGGAAATCCCACAGTAAAAATGCTAGAAGAGCGGATAGCAGCCCTTGAAAACGGTGAAACAGGTCTTGCATTCGGATCGGGTATGGCAGCAGTGTCCGCTGTATTGATCGCATTAACGAAAAGCAACGACCACATCCTTTGTTCACAAGGGATCTATGGATGCACGTTTGGCCTATTACAATTATTGAAAGATAAATATAATGTGTCACATAGCTTTTGTACGATGCAGACAGAATCGGAAATCAGAGAAGCCATCCAACCAGAGACGACATGCATCTATGTGGAAACACCAATCAATCCGACCATGGCATTAATAGACTTGGAACTTATCGTTTCCATTGCTAAAGAGAAAAATATTAAGGTAGTAGTTGATAACACCTTCTGCTCTCCTTATTTGCAGAAGCCGCTAGATCTAGGCTGTGATATTGTGATTCACAGTGCGACTAAGTACATTGGCGGACATGGGGATGTAATCGCTGGTTTGATTGTCGGTTCTAAAGAGATGATTACAGAAATATCCATGACTACATTAAAAGATATTGGTGGCGTCATGTCTCCGTTTGATGCGTGGCTACTGATTCGTGGCCTGAAGACTTTGCACGTCCGCTTGGACCGCCATTGTGATAATGCCGAATATATTTTTGAACAACTAGAAACACACCCAATTGTCGAGAAGGTTTTTTATCCAGGTGATAAGAAGAGTGAAGCATATCCGATCATGCAAAAACAGATGAAAAAAGGTGGGGGGCTTATTTCTTTTACCATTAAGGGTGGAAAAGAGGAAGCACAAAGACTATTAAATGAATTGAAGCTGATTAAAATTGCAGTAAGTCTAGGAGATGCGGAAACCTTGATACAGCATCCGGCTACGATGACCCATGCGGTTGTACCAAAAGAAAACCGAGAATTGATGGGAATAACAGACAGCCTGCTGCGCCTCTCTGTAGGCCTGGAAGGCAAAGAAGACATATGGCAAGACCTCAAAAAAGCATTAGATAGTTTATAAGAAACATAGAAAAAGCGTCTACCCCTTTTGTTTGAGGTTAGACGCTTTTTTTCATGAGATAAGAAATTATTTAATACGGTTGATTTCCGTTCCAGGCGCTTCGCTTGCCTGCGGGCGGTCCGTGAGCCTCCTCAGGCTTCGCCTTCCGGGGTCTCTCCAGTCCATTCCTCCCGCGGGCGTCTACACGCCTTCCACTCCAATCAACAAGGTGGCTTCATGTATTTGTAGGGTTTTTGAAAAGGTATTACATAGGATTACGTTATTTTTAGCTGTGAATTGGAGCAAATGGCGTAGACTCCAGCGGGGGAGTAACGGTAGCTTGAGACCCCGCAACGAAGTGAGGAGGCTCAAGCACCGTCCCGCGGAAAGCGAAGCCATTTACGGAAAGGAACAGCGGCTATTAACTATTCACTTATGTTCTTTTACTGGATCTTTCTTATGCTCCAGCAAGCAAGATAGATACAAATTTCTCCAGATAGACTTTATCCAGCTCATCAAAACGATCCTTGATTGGGCTATCAATATCAAGAACCCCGATAACCTTCCCATCTACTACCATCGGAACAACAATCTCTGACTGTGACGCTGCATCACAAGCGATATGACCCGGGAAAGCATGCACATCAGCAACAAGTTGTGTTTCCATGGAAGATGCAGCCGTTCCGCATACACCGCGGCCAAATGGAATTCTTACACATGCA
Organism: Bacillus sp. RO2; assembly: GCF_012911845.1. GTDB lineage: Bacteria > Bacillota > Bacilli > Bacillales > Bacillaceae_I > Sutcliffiella_A. The sequence continues at coordinate 30,666 of NZ_JAAXCU010000014.1, forward strand.
GGCAAGCCTTGAAACGGTCCCAACACCAACATGCCTTGTTTAGACTCATCTGTTAAGTAAAAGCCAACCCAATTCACTTCCGTTAAGAATACATTTAACAAAGCGGATGCATTGGAAATGTTGGCAATGAAATTAGGCTCATCGGCAATAAGAGCTTGCAGTTGTTTTAGCACAAGTTCGTAGTTTTCTTCTCTTGTACCTTTATAGTTTTCGACTTGAAACATCATAATCCCCTCGCATTTTCATAGCTAATTGTGGAAAAACAACAACAAAAGTAGAATACCTAATGAAGTTGTCGACATTTAATAAAAGGATATACGTTCATCTTCACGAAATCAATAATTAAGAATCGAAATCACCAGAAAGGGTGAAGAAGATGGAAAAGACAAAGCAAAGAATCATTGATGCAGCAATTATTCTTTTTAATACTAAAGGGTTTGATGGCACCTCTGTACGGGAGCTTGCTAAGAAAGCAAATGTAAACGTGGGGCACATCTCCTATTATTTTAATAATAAAGCAGGTCTGCAAGAACATCTACTATCTAGTTTCTTTGATCAGTATGTTTCCATTTTAGATAAAGTTTACAAAAAAATGTCCTCTTACACTGCAAAGGAATGCCTTTTGGAATGTGTGGAAAAAACCATGCAGTTTCATCGTGAGAATCGTCAATTGGCAAGGTACGTTTACCGGGAGCTTACGTTTGATACTATTCTTGTCAGGGAAATCATGTCTACGTATTTGACGAAGGAGAAGTATTACTATAAAGCAATTTTAGAGAAAGGGCATAAAAAGAAGGAGTTTCATGTTCCGTCTGTTCTGATGGCTGTCATGCAATTGAAGAGTATGATTAGTACGCCGTTTTTGCAGTCTCAGTATTTGGCGGAGGTTTGGCATATAATGCCGTATGAAACGTCTGCGGTGGATCAGTATGAGAAGGTGATTGTTCAGTGGTTAGAGCAGTTTATTTTTGTGGAGCAAGAGCAGTTAGAGAAAATTGCATTATAATATTCCACTTACTGTTGAACTTCGCTGCAGGCGCTTCGCTTTCCGCAGGCGGTCCAGGAGCCTCCTCACAACGCTTCAGGGGTCTCCCCTGTCCCTTCCTCCCGCAGAACAAAGAAGGCTTCGGCAGCGATACATCGCACGAAGAAAATGTGCTAGCATTTTCGAGGAGTCTTCGCGCCCTCCGCTCAGATCAACATGGATATTCTTATAATAACTCTTTATCCATGAATTCATATCCTTGACCTAGTCCCTTTGCTGTGTGTGCGTCGGATCCGTACACGAGAGGGATTTTTCTTTTTTTTGCTTCTTTTGCAATGGATGTTGGTGGATAGGAATCTTTACATAGTGGTTTAACAAATCCTGCACCATTATAGTCCAGTTCATACCCTTTTAGAGCGATTGCATCCAGAATTGGATTGGCATATTCTTGAATAGGTCTAGTGTGTGGAAAGCGTTTTTTGAATTTTTCTACCAAAGTAATATGGCCGATTCTTTTTGGTTTGTATGGGCCTAAATCAGAGTTGATGGATGTTAAGAGAGTGGAAAAATAAGATTCATAAACTGCTGAAAGCCCTCCGAAAACCCCGATAATTCTTTCAAACTCATCCTCACTGAAGTCTAAGCAATAATAGGACTCCTCATTTTTTAAAAAATGAACAGATAATATGCTGTCATCCAAAAGGGGTCCCAGTTCTCCTAAAACTTCACGTGTTTCTTTTTCGTATCCATCAATATAATCCACTTCCAAACCTATGTTAATTTTTATGGCAGATGCATAAAAGGACTTTATTTTCTTCAACTCTTCCATATAAGCAGGAATGCTGTCCCAATCCATGGCACTATCCTTATCAGGGGCTGGATCGGTAAATGATTTGGGTAGTGGGGCGTGCTCTGTAAAGGAAATCTCTTTGTATTTTAGTTGTAAAGCATGTTTAATATACTTTTCTATCGTATCTGTGCTACCATGCGGACAATAGGGGGTATGGACATGTTTGTCGATAATCAAGAAAAACCCTCCGATACTAGAAGAAATATGTAAAAAAATTAAAAATATTGGTCAAAAAATGTCGTTTACATGGTATCATAAAAACATTGAAATATAAATAAAATGGGCGTGGAATATATATTAGCCTATTTAGCTTTTTTATACATATATGAGTAATTGATTGAGATAAAAAAATGTACATAGAAGACAGGAATCACCATCCGGGTAGAAGGGGACTAGGTATGGAGTATATTATTGGGATTTTAGCACTAGTAGTTATTTTTATCAGCATTAGTTTTGTTAGAAGAAAGAAGATTTATCAAGAAGTGGACCGCTTAGAGAACTGGAAAGTATCGATCATGAACAAACCGGTATCAGAGGAACTATCTAAAGTGAAAGATTTAAACATGACCGGTCAGACGGAACAACTTTTTGAGAACTGGCGTTATCAATGGGATAATATCTTATCAACAGAACTAGTAAATATTGAAGAATATCTTTTTGATGCGGAAGATTTCGTTGATAAATATCGTTTCAAAAAAGCAAAAGATGTGTTGTCGTTAGCGGACAGTAAACTTCAGGATATTGAATTGAACATTAAAGCGATATACGATGAATTAGATGAACTGATCGGCAGCCAAGCAAAAAGTGCTGAAGAAAATGAAAAATTGGAAGCGAAATACTCTAATTTTAAAAAGCAACTGCTGAACCAACGCCATCAATACGGAAGCACAACCCCTTTATTGGAGAAAGAACTGGAACAAATTCAACAGCACTTCACAGAATTTCACCAATCTATATCCAATGGAGATTATCTTGTTGCAAGAGAGTTGATTGCGAAAATTGAAAAAGATCTAGAAGTTTTTGAAGCCAAACTAGAACATATTCCAGGGCTGTTAATTGAATGCCAGTCTGTCATTCCTAGTCAACTTGCCGAAGTGGAAACTGGCTATAAGGAAATGCTTGCAGAAGGGTATATCCTAGATCATGTTAACCTGGAAAAAAGCATTGCTAGCCTTCAAGATAAACTTAAGCAGTCTACGAAGTTGCTTATGGAAACAAAGGTATTGGAAGCTAAAGAAGGCATTGAGCTTATTAAAACGGAAATGGATGATCTTTATGATCAGATTGAAAAAGAAGTCTTGGCAAAACACTATGTCGTAAAAGAACTTCCTTCTGTTGAAGCTATTTTAATCGCTTTGTCATCTGCGAGTGAAAAGACAAAGCAAGAAACCTACGTGGTGCAGGAAAGCTATCAGCTACAGCAGGAAGACATTCAAACTCAACAGAAAATAGAAGTATCCATGCATGCACTCAATGACCGTTATGAAAAACTAAGTGGCCACCTTCTTGATCAAACCATTGCCTTCAGCATTTTAAAAGAAGAGTTGGAGGACATCTTTGAACAAATTAACTCTCTTCAGGACATCCATCAACAATATACGGAAAGCTTGATGGCATTGCGGAAAGATGAAATGGCTGCAAGAGAGCAGTTGAACTCTTTAAGAAAAATGCTGTTTGAAGTAAAACGCTCTATAGAAAAAAGTAATATTCCTGGATTACCAAAAAACGTTTTTCAGGAGCTTTCCATGGCGAATGATCAGCTGAAGACTGTAACGGGGAAATTGGAAGAAAAACCGTTAAATATCGTGGAAGTAAATGCTGTGCTATATGAAGCAGTAACAAGTGTTGAGAAATGCCATGAAGAAGCACTTGATATCCTTGATCATGCTTACTTAGCGGAAAGTATTATCCAGTATGGCAATAGATACCGCAGCAAACACCCTACCGTGCATCAAAGCTTAATAGAAGCAGAGCAGTTATTTAGAAATTATGAATATAAGAGTGCGTTGGAAGAAGCGGCTACTTCGCTAGAAAAGGTAGAACCAGGTGTATTGAAGAAAATAGAAAAAGTACTTGAAAAGGAAAACTAACAAGTGAAGTACGCGCAAACTTTACTTGTAGCCATCCTACTCATCAGTGGGACCTTTATATGGTACAGTTTTTATACAACTTTTCAAGAAAAGAGAGACGAGGTTGCACAACCTTCTATTTCTTCTCCTACACAAGAAGAAACAGGTGCCCCTCTTTCTGTAGATCAAGATAGGGATGAGAAAGTTATTATCCCACACATTTATCAAAATGGACTCACTCACCAAATGGTCAATGAGTGGAACATAGAGGACGAACGTATCAGCATCGACCGCCTACTATCTCTACTAGAAAAAAACAAACCATAAAAAAGGCTTGGATTCTCAAATCCAAGCCTTTTTTTAAATAATAAAGAAAGTATAAAATCCAGTTGATTTCCGTTCCATGCGCTTCGCTTGCCTGCGTGCGGTCCGTGAGCCTCCTCACTTCGTTGCGGGGTCTCACCTGTCCATTCCTCCCGCGGGCGTCTACGCGCCTTCCACTTCAATCAACAAGATGGTTTCATTCACCTTATGGTATAAGAAAAAGTATTGATCAGGTTAATTTGATAGTACATTAACTTATTGTTCTCGAAATTTATAGCTGTTGATTGGAGAAAAAGGCGAAGACTCCTCGAAAATGCTACGCATTTTCTTCGTGCGATGTTTCGCTGCCGAAGCTTTCCTTGTCCTGAGCGAGATAGCGCTAGGTGGAGACCCCGCAGGCTTGCCGAAGAGGCTCTCGTCAGCCCCTAGGAAAGCGCAGCCGTTTGCGGAAAACAACAGCGGAGAATAACCAAGCAACTAAAAAAGAACCGGACGGTTTTGCCCGGTTCTTTTTATGGTATTACGCGATACTTTCATTAGACTGCTTTGTAGTTAAAGCACCAACAACGATTCCAATTAGCACACCAATCATTGCAGGAACCAACCAACCTACCCCTTCATTATAAAAAGGAAGTATGCTGAAAATGTCCTGTAAGAAAGTTACCTCGATCTCAGCCATAGCCAATCCATCCACGAAACTTACAATACCAGTGAATAGCAGCGCAAACCCATACACAAACGACTCATTTCTCCAACGATAAAACGAAAGAATAATCAATACAATTGCTAATGGGTAAATCATAATCAATACAGGCAACGAAATCGTGATCAACTGCTCTAGGCCGACATTAGATACGACTAAACTAAAGACGGATAAGATTGCAACAAATACCTTATATGATACGGAAGGCATAATTTTAGAGAAGAATTTGCTTGTCGCAGAAACAAGTCCGACAGATGTCGTTAAGCATGCAAACGTAATGGCAAGTCCTAAAATAACCGCTCCGATAGAACCAAACAGATAATCGGCAGCACCTGATAATATTTGACCGCCATTTCCTGCAGCTCCTACTGCATCGAGACTAGTTGCTCCAAGATAGGATAAACCTGCATAGACGATAGTCAATCCTATGGCAGCAATAAATCCTGCTTTTAAACAAAGGGAAGTAATCGTCTTTCTATCTGTTACACCTTTATCCTTTATTGCAGAAATTACAACAATTCCGAAAACTAAAGCTGCAATGGTGTCCATTGTTAGATACCCTTCAAGGAAGCCCTTAAAGAAAGCGGAACTTTGGTATGCTTCTGTTGGAGCACCTATTGCGCCCATTGGAGTGATAATACTTTTGACAACCAGAATACCAATTACCAGCAACAATATAGGTGTTAAGACTTTCCCGATTCGATCTACAAGTTTTGCTGGATTTAATGCAAGATAATACGTAATAGCAAAGAATACTAATGTAAAGAGAAAAAGTGCTAGGCCTTGTGGATTAACCGATTCAGGTAAGAAAGGTGTTGCAGCAATTTCAAAGGCTACAGTACCTGTACGCGGGATACCAAAGAATGGCCCAATGGCTAAATACATAATGATAGTAAAAACAATTCCGAAAATTGGGTGTACACGATTAGCTAGTGTTTGAAGGTCGCCACCTGTGTATGCAATGGCCATTACTCCAAGGAGTGGTAGGCCAACCCCTGTAATTAAGAAACCTATAACAGAAATTCCTACGTTATCACCGGCTGCTTGCCCAAGTAAAGGAGGGAAGATCATATTTCCGGCACCTAAAAATAAGGCAAACAACATTAGTCCCAATACCAATATATCTTTATTTGTATATACTTTTTTCTGCATGAAAATCCTCCTGATGAGAAAATGAAATGAATACGTTTTCATCCTATCATAATTTTGATGAAATTTGTCGAATAACATAAAAGTTCAACAATTCTATATATTAGAAAAACAATTATTAGTTTAACATGTCTATACATGTTTAGAAAGAAAAAAAGACTATTTCTAATAAATACCTTTCTCTTGGCGCTATAAGGGGAGGCAATTCTTTTCCATAGATATAAAATGTGCTAACATTAATATTCGCTTAGAAGAAAATATTATCTATATTAAATTGATGACTCAAATTCCTCATCATGCTAATGGAGGATGACCATGATCTATTTAGACAATAGCGCTACTACTAGACCATATAAAGAAGTGTTGGATTCTTTCCTTAAAGTGTCCACAGAGTATTTTGGAAATCCATCCTCGCTCCATTCCCTTGGCGGCGAGGCAGAAATGCTACTTAACCGTTCAAGGGAGACAATAGCATCCTTGCTGCATGTCCATCATAAAGAAGTCATTTTCACTTCAGGTGGAACAGAAAGCAACAACTTGGCGATTAAAGGATGTGCCTTAAGCAAAAGAAATATCGGTAATCATATCATCACAACCGCTATCGAACATCCTTCCGTAGCAAATGCGATTAAAGATTTAGAAAAGGAAGGCTTTAAAGTAACGATACTTCCTGTTGATAAAGAAGGAAGAATTACTGTAAAGCAAGTGGAAGATGCGTTAAGGAAAGATACGGTGTTGGTTTCTATCATACATGTGAATAATGAAACTGGAGTAATCCAACCTGTAGAAGAAATAGGAGAAGTTCTTCTAAACTACCCCAATGTCAGCTTCCATGTCGATCATATACAAGGGATCGGGAAAGTTCCATTAAGAATGGCTGTAATAGACCTTTGCTCACTTTCGGCTCATAAGTTTCACGGGCTAAAAGGAAACGGTGTACTTATTGCTAAAAATGGAGTCAAGCTTCACCCCCTTCTTAGTGGAGGAGATCAGGAATGGACGTTACGTTCCGGAACAGAGAATGTGGGGGGGATAGTTGCCATGACCAAAGCTCTCCGAATGACTTTAGAGAATAGTGAAAACTATTTATCAGATTTAACTGCATTGAAACATTATCTTCTTGATGAATTGGTGCAGATAGATGGAGTATTTATTCATACCTCCACAAGTCAAAGCGCACCGCATATTGTCAATTTTTCCGTTCCGGGCATAAAGTCGGAAGTACTGGTACATGCATTAGGAAATAAGGATATTTATGTATCCACCACCTCTGCTTGCTCTTCCAAGCGAAAAGCACCAAGCAAAACCTTAATGGCCATGGGTGTGACGAGACAGCAGGCGGAAAGTGCTATTAGGATAAGTATGACCTACAGTACGACGAAAGAAGAAATACGTTTACTTTTAAAAGAACTAATACAAGCGATAAACACAATAAAAGAAGTAACGAGGTAAAAAACATGAACTATGATCACATATTAATACGATTTGGTGAACTGTCTACAAAAGGAAGAAACCGTAAACAGTTTGTGCAGCGTCTGAGCTTCAATATTTTAGAAAAAATTAAGGACTTCCCAAACGTCACTATTGAAAAAAGCAGAGACAGAATGTTCATCAAATTAAATGGGGAGCCGCATGAACAGATTCTAGATCGACTTCAAAGCATCTTTGGCATTCACTCTTTTAGCTTAGCTGTCAAAACGAAAACTGAACTAGAAGAAATGAAAAAAGGAGCATTATTCGCTCTCGAGGCGTTACCTTACAAAGGAAAAACGTTTAAAGTGACTGCCAAGCGCGCATACAAAAACTTTGAACTTGATACCAATGAATTGAATCATGCAATAGGATCACATCTATTGAGAAATACCGAAGACTTGACAGTGAATGTAAGGCAACCAGATATTAATGTCAGGGTGGAAGTCAGAGAAGAAGCCACCTATATTACGTGTAAGGATATTGCAGGCGCAGGAGGTCTACCTGTCGGGACAAGTGGTACCGGTGTGCTCATGCTATCTGGAGGGATTGACAGCCCGGTAGCAGGTTATTTGGCAATGAAACGTGGCATTAGACTGGAGGTTGTCCACTTCTTCAGCCCTCCGTATACAAGTGAACGTGCGAAACAGAAAGTCGTGGAACTGACAGAAAGACTGACAGATTTCGGACACTCCATTAATTTGCATATTGTTCCTTTTACAGACATTCAAGTAGCAATTCAAAAGCAAGTACCGGAAAACTATACGATGACGTCCACCAGAAGATTCATGTTAAAAATAGCGGACAAAATCTGTGAAAAAGAGCAAGGGCTTGCCATCATTACTGGAGAAAGCTTGGGACAAGTGGCTAGTCAGACGTTGCAAAGCATGTCGACCATAAATGAGGTAACTTCCACTCCAATCATTCGCCCGCTCATTACAATGGACAAAATAGAGATCATGGATATTGCCAGACAAATTGATACGTTGGAAATTTCCAACCGTCCTTATGAAGACTGTTGTACCATTTTCACACCGTATGCACCAAAAACAAAGCCCAAAAAAGAAAAAATCAATTTTTATGAGAGTTTCTTTGATATTGATAAAATGGTGAACGATGCAGTGGAACGTACAGAAAAACTACTAATAACAGGGAAAAAGAAAGAAGAAGACAGTATTATCAACGATTTATTTTAACAGTTTGATACTGTGAAGAATTACCATTTTTAAAATATGAATGATGCCATGTGTTTTTACACATTCTATATTCACAAGGAGGTGAAAACACATGGCAAACAACAGTTCAAACCAACTAGTTGTACCTGGTGTACAACAAGCTCTTGACCAAATGAAATACGAAATCGCTTCTGAATTCGGAGTTCAACTTGGTCCTGATGCAACTGCTCGCGCTAACGGTTCCGTTGGTGGAGAAATCACTAAACGCTTAGTTCAAATGGCTGAACAAAGCTTCGGTGGCGGTTACCAAAAATAATATATAAAATGGCTACGAGGTGGGGGAAACCCCACCTTTCTTCTATTCTAATCTTGGAGGTGCTTTTATATGAAGGAGCAAAATCAAGTGGAAAAACAACAGAAGAAACAGGGAAGAAAACGCCGCAACGAGCCAAAGCATGCGGTAAAATCGAATGAACAGTAAATAATGTTCGGGCACCTTCTTTAGGGAAGGTGTTTTTTTATGTTTTATAAATTATGTGCCGGGAGAATTTCTTGCGTGGTAGATCAGTTTGAACAGCGGGAGGAGTTGGACTAGATGCTTTTAGAAATACGTTATTTTAGGATATTTCATAGAAAATCCTCCAATTCTAGGTGTGGAAATTTGGTTCGGTCAACTTTCAATTTGGTTTGGACAATTTTTGATGGAATATACAGGGAGTTCGGACAATTGGATGATAGGTTTGGTCAAATATCCTAGTAGATTCGGTCATTTAAAAATTTGGTTCGGTCACTTATCGAAAAACTTCGGTCAATTATGCGAAATATTCGGTCAATTTCCAGAAATCTTCGGACAACTTCCCCAAAACTTCGGACATTCTCAAAAGATTTCACATTCCTCCCAAAAAAAAACGAAAAATTCCACAAAATAATTCAAATTATTTAAAAAATTTTGTAATATAGAGGTAGTACTATTACAAAGGGGATGACTTCATATGAAAAGAGAAGAACTTTTAGCACCGCAAAAGTACAATCTGGTTGAAGAAGTGGAAAAGTACGTACAAGACAGCGAAAGGCTCGCACTCATTTGGGAAAGCGAGCAAGGGGAGAAGGAACAAGTAACGTATCAACAATTAATGAAAGCTGCAAATAAAATTGGAAACGCTTTACTTTCGGAAGGACTGCAAAAAGGGGATGTAGTTCTTGTCATGATGCCAAGGCTTATTGAATCGTATCAAGTGTACTTAGGTGCACTCAAAGCCGGTATTGTGGTTATTCCATGCTCTGAAATGTTAAGGGAAAAAGATCTTGCATACCGAATTGAGCACGGAGATGTTAAAGGGATTATTACATATCAACCATTTTTGGAACAGGCAGATAAATTAGAAGAAGTGAGCAACCTGGTAAGATTCAGTGTTGGTGGTTTAGCGGAAAAAGGCTGGACAAACCTGCAGGAAGCGATGGAAAAGCAATCTGACCAACTTGAATTTGCTTCCACTTCAAAAGATGACATGGCTTTTCTATCCTATACATCAGGTACAACGGGCAACCCTAAAGGCGTAGTTCATACGCATGGCTGGGCTTACGCGCATCTTCGTACCACCTCCAAGAACTGGCTTGGTATCGAAGAAAATGATGTAGTTTGGGCGACGGCAAGTCCTGGCTGGCAGAAATGGATTTGGAGTCCGTTCTTATCGACACTTGGTTCTGGTGCAACAGGCTTTGTCTACCATGGAAAATTTGATCCTAACACCTACCTGAAGCTTTTGGAAAAACATGAAGTGAATGTCCTTTGCTGTACACCGACAGAGTATCGTCTGATGGCGAAAGTGGATAACTTGAACGCTTATCAGCTACCACACCTTCACAGTGCAGTATCAGCCGGGGAACCATTAAACCGTGAAGTAATTGACACCTTCCGAAGACATTTCCAAATCGATGTCCGAGACGGCTATGGCCAGACGGAAAACACGCTGTTACTTGGTGTTTTAAAAGGAATGGAAATCAAATCTGGTTCAATGGGAAAACCGACACCTGGCAACCGGGTAACCATCATTAATGAGGATGCCGAAGAGTGTGCGGTGGGGGAAGTTGGGGACATTGCAGTACACGTAGAGACACCTGCCCTTTTCAAGCACTATTACAAAGATCCTGAGCGTACTTCCAGACAATTTAGAGGAGACTATTATATAACTGGAGATAAAGCAAAGAAAGATGATGAAGGATACTTCTGGTTTGAAGGAAGAAGTGATGATATTATCATCAGTTCTGGATATACGATTGGACCATTTGAAGTGGAAGATGCATTAGTAAAGCATCCGTTGGTTCGCGAATGTGCGGTAGTAGCCAGTCCGGATGAAATCAGAGGGAATGTAGTCAAGGCGTTTGTTGTACTTCAGGATGGAGTGGAGCAAGAGGAAGACAAAGTGACTAAACTGCTTCAAGAGCATGTTAAGGAATTGACAGCCCCTTATAAGTACCCTCGCAAAATAGAGTACGTTGCCGAGCTTCCGAAAACTACTTCAGGAAAAATAAGAAGAATAGAACTACGGCAGCAAGAATTGGCTCAAGCGGCACAATCCTGATAAAGATAAATCTACAAAGGAAAGGTAGTAAGGGTGGGGATCAGATTCCTTGACCCCTCCTCTACTGCTTTTTTTAATGCGATTTTTTGTGCCAGACCTTCACAAATGATAATCTAGATGTAATTTTACAAAAAGAAGGAGAAAGATTACCATGGGAGAAATATGGTACGGCGGAACAATCTACACAATGAAAGCAGAATTGGAAACGTTCGAAGCTGTGTATACGGAAGATGGGCTCATTAAAGACATCGGCACTCAAGAAGAGCTCTTCTCTACATACCATAATGCACAAAAGCAAGATTTGAAAGGGGCAGTTATGTACCCTGGCTTTACAGACAGCCATATGCACCTGATTGGGCACGGTGAGAAATTATTACGCCTGGATTTATCAAACTACACATCCCCCCAAGAGGTAAAAAAAGCATTATTGAAAAAAGTCCAAGAAACCCCTGAAGGAGAATGGATCTTTGGAGAAGGATGGAATGAGAATAATTTTGTTGACCGGAAAATTTTCCACAGAAACGAGCTCGACGAAATCACTTCCAATCACCCAATGATTTTATCAAGAGTTTGCCGTCATGCAGTTTTAGTCAACAGCAAAGCATTGGATTTTGCCGGCATTACAAGAGAAACTGAAAATCCTTCAGGTGGAGTGATTGTAAAAGATATTGATGGTGAACCGACTGGGTACTTACTTGACCAAGCGCAGGAATTAGTGAAAAAGAAGATACCAAAAGCGAGTGAAAGTTACTTATACAATGCTTTAAAAACTTCTATTGAAGATTGCTTACGCCTCGGATTGGTAGGCAGTCACAGTGAAGATTTAAGTTATTATGGCAGTTTTACTAAAACATTTGGAGCGTTTGAAAATGTAATTGAACGAGACAAGTTAAAGTATCGTGCCCATTTGTTGGTTCACCATGAGGTAGTGGATGATATGCATGAAGAAGGTCATAAATTTAAAGAAACAACAGGCTTCATTACCCTTGGTGCCATGAAAATATTTGCAGATGGTGCACTGGGAGGCAGGACTGCATTGTTAAGCCGTCCTTATAATGATGCTCCTGAGACATCTGGGGTTGCTATCCACACACAAGAACAACTTAAGAGTCTAGTAAAAAAAGCAAGAGAATATGGAATGACCGTTGCAGTTCATACCATCGGTGACCTTGCATTTGAGTACATGTTAGATGCGATTGAAAACTATCCTGCTCCAGAGGGGGAACGAGATAGACTTATTCATGCTCAAATCTTAACGAAGGACCTGATTGATCGTGCGAAAAAACTACCACTCATTCTAGATATTCAACCGCGTTTTGTGGCAACCGACTTTCCTTGGATTATTGAACGTTTAGGAGAGGAAAGACTCAACTATTCCTATGCCTGGAAAACACTTCTGGATGAAGGTCTCATTTGTGCAGGTGGTTCTGACGCTCCTATTGAACCGGTTGACCCGATTTTGGGAATTCACGCTGCTGTTACAAGGCAAACACCCGGAGACATAGAAAGAACAGTCTATCAACCAGAACAACGTCTTTCCATGTATGAAGCAATCGGTCTCTTTACAAAAGGTAGCGCCCAAGCTATTTCAGAAGAACATATACAAGGAATCATCGATACAGGCTATTACGCAGACTTCACAGTACTCGATACCGATCTATTCAAAGCAACAGACGATGGTATCCTTGAAACAAACGTACTAATGACAATAGTCGACGGTACGATTGTGTACGAGAGAGAGTAAGAATAGTAAGCATAGTATGGAGATATATAGCTGATAATTGGAGCAAAAGGCGTAGACTCCTGCGGGGGAAGTAGCGACATTGTTGAGACCCCGCAACGAAGTGAGGAGGCTCAAGGTCGCCCCGCGGAAAGCGAAGCCATTTGCGGAAATTAACAGCGGAGTTATAGCGTATACAAAAGGACACCGCGTTCATACGGTGCCCTTTGTTGATATAAATGGTGAATTTTATAAAAATGTCCGTTTGACCTTCTCCCAAAACGAATTATCCTTTAACTTCACAGTCTTAATTTTCTTATCTGTAAGCTGAATATCCAACCTCTCCACATGTTTAATGCTAAGTGCCTCATTATCAATGCCGATCGTAGGATAGTCATTCCCATCCTGAATTACTTTTAGAGTCAATTTTCTGGCACCTGCCAAGATAAACGGCGATCCAAGGGTGCGATAGCTGTTATTGTTAATAGAAGCAAGCTCACTTACCTGAAAACAAGGGAGCATCGGGTCTACTACAGCACCATGGACTGATTTATTGTAAGCAGTGCTGCCAGTAGGGGTGGATACAATCATCCCATCACCACGGAACGTTTCAAAGTGCAGCTCATCTATGTAGACATCAATGGCAAAAGTCTTTATGATGGCAGAGCGGATGGAGCATTCATTTAAACATAGAAAAGAAGATGTACCATCAATTGTTACTTCAATAGTAGGATACTTTCTAACCTCAATTTGTTCAAATGCCATGGCCTCTACCATTTTTTCAGTATCATCGATATGGAAGTCACAATAAAAACTAGAAGTTTCCCCAGTATTGATACCAGCATAAAGGCAATCATCCTTGAACCCTGTTTTTTGAACGGCTTGAAGGAAGGTTCCGTCTCCTCCTACGGCTACGATAATGTTCGCATTGTGGTAATCACTTAGTATTTCAAAGTTATTTTGTACCGCTAATTGTTCAAGCTTTTCAACCTTTGCAACTAGCTCTTCTTCCCTTTTATAAAAGAAAAATATTTTACGGCGTTCTGTCATTGTTTTTCCTCCTCTTTATAATAAAAAATGGAACTTAAACAAAAAATATCCAAAAACATTATCCTTTTGGAAAAAATTTTAGTACAATTCTATATTGTGATAAGTTTACCATTTTGATGAAACTTTTTGAAACGATTTAACGTATAGGTACTGTACGTACAACTAGGAGGTTTAAATATGAGCGGAAAGCGTTGGGCCGCATTAGGTATTGCGGCATTATTATTTTTTGTGTCAATTATCACGAGTTTTGCAACACAACCTGCGGAAAGCTCCAAATCTGATTCTTTTTCAGATCTTTTCGGAGGGGAAGAAGAGTTTATTGAGGAAGTAATAGAAGACGGAAGTCCAAACCGCAAAATTCTTGTTCTAGAAGTTAATGGTGTTATCCAAGATACAGGAAGCGACGTGACATCTGTATTCCAAACTCCAGGATATAACCACCGTCAATTTTTAAGAATGCTTGATCAAGCCAAAGAAGATGATTCAGTTCAAGGAATTATCGTACGCGTCAATACACCGGGTGGCGGCGTTTCTGAAAGTGCAGAGATACATAAAAGATTGGTAGAGATTAAAGAAGAAACAGAGAAGCCAATTTATATTTCTATGGGCGCCATGGCAGCTTCAGGTGGATACTATATTGCTGCACCTGCCAACAAAATTTTCGCTTCGCCTGAGACCATTACAGGTTCTATCGGTGTTATCATGCAAGGCATTAATTACAAAGAACTTGCTGAAAAATATGGTGTGAAATTTGACACCATCAAGAGTGGGCCATACAAAGATATTATGTCACCAACAAAAGATATGTCTGAGGAAGAGCGTCAAATTCTTCAATCAATGGTAGACAATATGTACGATCAATTTGTAGATGTTATTGTGGAAGGCCGAGGAATGAGTGATTCGGAAGTAAGAAGAATTGCTGACGGAAGAATCTATGATGGCCAACAAGCGAAAGATATCAACATAGTCGATGAGCTTGGCTATTTTGAAGATGTTATTGAGGCAATGAAGCAAGACCATGATATGGGGAACGTCCAAGTTGTTCAATACACAGAAAACCTAGGCTTAGGTTCCTTATTCGCTATGAACGCTCAAGCTCTATTAAAGACAGAGTCTGAAATGCAGATGTTAGCGAAGCTTATCAATCAACCTAATTCTCCAAGACTAATGTACTTGTATGCAGAGTAGGAGGAAGAAGAAATGAGAGATGAGCAAAATAATGAATATACAAACGAGAGTGTAATACATGAAGACGTGAATATAGGCGAAGAAAGAACCAGCAATAACGCGATGCCTGCGAACGAAGTAGCTGTCACGGAATATCGCTATGCAGGGTTTTGGATGAGACTTTGGGCATTTCTGTTAGATCTATTAATCATTTGGAGCATCGGAGCGATTGTGATATTCCCGATTTTCAGACTACTAGGGATATCGACTAGTCAAAGCTTCATGTTCTCCCCTGCAACGATTGCCACTACTATCGTGCTATATGGATATTTCATTCTTATGACAAAGTATTTTAAACAGACGTTAGGAAAAATGGTGTTTGGTTTACGGGTGGTCGATCTAAAAGCCAATGACCTTTCATGGAGAACCATTTTCTTTAGAGAAGGTGTAGGACGTTATATCGCTTTAGTCTATGCACCTATCACCTACATCGTATTTCTTGTGGCAGCTTTTACAAGCAAAAAACAAGGTGTCCACGACTTTATTGCAGACACGACAGTCGTTCATGAAAAATAACCAATAAACCTGAAGTCCATCGTGACTTTAGGTTTATTTTTTTTATGCTAGGAGATAATGGAAGAGGGAGGAAAGGGTGTGAAAGTGTGATTTGGGCCATAATAATCCTTGCCATCATCATTCTTCTTTTAATCATGGTTCTCGTCACTAAAATTACCATCCAATTTTACTACCATCATCAACAAGATAATGATCAGATGACAGTGAAACTAAGTGCATGGTACGGGTTGTTGCGATACACCATTGATGTGCCTTTAATCAGTGTGGATAAAGAAACAGCATCCATTCATGTCGAGGAAAAAACCAAAGTTGGAGGCGGAGATCCTTCTCAAGGAAAACAAAAAGAGAAAGATTTTTCTCCAAAAGAGATATGGCAGAGCTTTGAAGATACATATGAACTGGTGCGCCACGTTGTGGGGATGCATGAGATAGTAAGAAGAATGCTTTCAAGAGTGGAAGTGAATCACTTGGAATGGCATAGTAACGTTGGATTAGGAGATGCAGCCCATACCGGAATGATTGTTGGGGCAGGTTGGACGATTAAAGGTGGAATTGTTGGATTTTTAAGCAATTATACAGACTTCCGAGCTCGACCGATACTCTCCATCACTCCATATTTCCAGTATGTTGTTTCTCAGACAATGTTTAAGTGTATGATTCGGTTTCGAATCGGGCATGCTATGTTGGCAGGAATAAGAATCGTTAAATATTGGAAGGGCGGTAGACCAAAGTTTAAAACCCGTCCTTTATCCGTGTTGTCCAAAGAGGAAAATCACAAATCCATGTAACAGCAATAAGGAGGATCAATATGTCTGAACATCCAATTAAGAGTCTTATGACAACAGCGATGGAAAATTTAAAAGATATGATTGATGTCAATACCATCATCGGTGACCCGGTAGAAACGCCCGATGGAAGTGTCATTTTGACTGTTTCCAAAGTCGGATTCGGGTTCGCAGCAGGAGGAAGTGAGTTCCAAGGTGGGGGCTCTTCAGGACCTGAAAAACACGATGGCGGTGGCAATCAACAAAGCCAAGGTCACAAGCTTCCATTTGGCGGAGGTAGTGGGGGTGGCGTGTCCATCACTCCAATCGCTTTCTTGATTGTAAATTCGCAAGGAGTGAAAATGCTTCACCTTGATGAGAGCACAAGTATCTATGAGAGATTACTGGATCTGGCTCCACAGGCAGTTGAGAAAGTTCAACAAATGTTGAATAACAATAAACATAACAGTGGAAATCACTCTGACCATTCCTACAACAATCATAAACAAGATTTAGACTTCTAAAAATGCCGGCTGCACAGCAGTTGGCTTTTTATTTGGTTGCTGGGGAAGGATGAATGGGAGGGTATCAAGGGATTTCGGGGGGATATTGAGAATTTTCAGGGTATATCAAGAAACTGCTGCGGATATCAAGAAAACTAGGGTAGATATCAATAAATTTCGGAGTATATCAAGAAAACTAGGGTAGATATCAATAAATTTCGGAGTATATCAAGAAAACTAGGACGGATATCAAGAAAACTAGGACGGATATCAAGAAAACTCAAGATATATCAATAAATCTACACATTTCGACAAACTTAGAGCCCTTATAAAAACCAACACCCTCCCTCCTCACAAACAAAGATTGATTAATTGCAAAACTTAAAAAACATAGCTATTATTACAAGTGTACATACAATTTGAGGAGGGAATTTAACATGGCAAACGTAACATTCAAAGGCAACCCAATGACACTAGTCGGAAGCGAAGTGAAAGTGGGCGACCAGGCTCCAAACTTCTCCGTTCTTGCAAACGACTTATCTCCAGTAACATTGGAAAACTACAAAGGATTCAAGAAACTGATCAGCGTAGTACCTTCCATTGATACAGGAGTATGTGATCAACAAACCCGCAAATTTAACGAAGAGGCAGCAAAGCTTGATAACGTAAAAGTTATTACAGTTAGCATGGACTTGCCATTCGCTCAAAAACGCTGGTGTGCAGCTAGTGGGCTTGACAATGTTGAGGTAGTATCCGACCACCGCGATGCTTCTTTCGGTGAAGCATACGGCGTACTAATGCAAGAGCTACGTCTACTTGCCCGCTCCACGTTTGTTGTGGACTCCAATGACAAAGTAACATACGTTGAATACGTAGGGGAAGGTACAGACCACCCTAACTACGAAGCGGCAATCGAAGCAGTTAAATCTGCAGAATAATACCCTACTCAAAACCATTGCACCAAGACGAGCAGACTGTGATAATAGCAGTCTGCTTTATTTTTGTCCAATCTCCATGTAAAATAGGAATACTGAAAATTTGATTGGGAGTAGCCCACCTGTTGAATGGAGTGCAAGGTGTGACACTCCTGATGGAGATAGCGGTAGGTTGAGACCCCACAGGCGAAGCCGAGTTATCATGAACGAAACTAGCTCCTTACTCGTAAAATCGTAGGTTAATTTGGTTAGAATGTTTACTGGAAAAACCAAACCAAATCAGAGCTACATTACGGAAGGAGCTAGTTATTATGAA
>NZ_JAAXCU010000015.1 GCF_012911845.1 Bacillus sp. RO2
GGCTTCGCTTTCCTAGGGGCACTGCTGGAGCCTCCTCGGCTACGCCTGCGGGGTCTCCACCTAGCGCTATCTCCCTCAGGAGTCTTCGCCTTTTGCTCCAATCATCTGCTAACTATCTATTCATATCCTCTTAATTCAGGGCAGTTTTTAGTCTTAGGAGGCCTTCTTGCAAGGTTGCTCTTGTGCATGCGACATTCATGCGCAGAAAGCCGTTTCCTTCTTTGCCGAACTTGCTTCCGGACTCAAGGGCAAGCTTTCCTTTATGAAGCAGGCGGTGCTTTAGTTCTTCCTCTTCTAAACCTAGCTTCCTGCAATCGATCCAGAGCAGGTAAGTCCCTTCCGGCTTGCTTGCGTTTAAATCAGGAATCTCTTTGTGAATATACTCCACAGCATAATCCATGTTGTCTTCTATATATTGCAATACTTCGTCAAGCCACGGACCCCCATGCCTGTAAGCTGCTACCATTGCAGAGACACCTAGCATGTTCAACAAGAAATGGCCCTGCTTTTTTAAGTAAAAGTCCAATTTTTCACGGAGCGTTTGGTTTGAAGTGATCATTGCGGCAGCCTGTAATCCAGCAATGTTAAAGGTTTTGGTCGGAGCAATACAAGTAACAGTCTGCATAGCAATGTCTTCAGAAATAGATGCAATGGGATAATACGTGTGATTATTAAATGCTAGATCAGCATGTATGTCATCGGAAACGATGATTACATTGTGCTTTACACAAAGATTCCCAAGCTTCTCTAATTCCTCCCGAGACCAAACTGTGCCACCTGGGTTATGAGGATTGCATAATAAGAGAAGCTTTACCTCTCCATCTAGTTGTTCTTCAAAGTGATGAAGGTCCATATGATACCGGCCATCTCTATATTCCATAGGACTAGTAATTAATTTCCGGTCATTATATGTAACCATGTCATAAAAAGGATAATAGACAGGAGAAAAAACTATAACCTTGTCTCCTGCGTTTGAAAAGGTTTGGATGGTCGCGCTCAATGCTGGAACTACACCCGAAATATAGGTGAGCCATTCTTGTTTAAGCTTCCAGTTGTGTTGTTTTTGAAACCAGCTTACAACGGCATCGTTCACAGATGAAGAAATGGAAGTGTAACCGTAAATTCCATGTTGCGCCTTCTCCATAATTGCTTGGGTTACCTCAATTGGCGCCTGAAAGTCCATGTCAGCCACCCACATTGGCAATACATCACTACTTCCGAAAACCCGAACTGTTTCATCCCATTTGACACTGGAAGTATTTTTTCTGTTGATGTGTTTATTGAAATCATAGGTTTTCATAAATGTTCATCGCCTCCAATCAATTCGACTTGAGTCTACTAAACAATTTCCAAAAAACAAGGTATAATATGCAGTAAATGTTGTTGAAAGCAAGGTGGAAATATCATGATAAAAGCAAGTGTGAATGTTCGATTAATGGAAAACTTACTGCAATGGGATCCACTAGGCTATGGTGTTGATGCCTACGATACAGAATGTGTGGATGTTGTTCAAGCAGTGCATGAACTTGATGATACAGAAATATTAGCAAAAAAAATCCAAGATATTTATGAATTTTCTTTTGAGGAATTTATTCCCTTATCCAAATGCAAAGAAAAGGCGATAGAGCTATTGGTCATTAAAAACGAAGAGGATTCTTGTTCTATATAATAAGCCTTTGTTTGTTAATTGTCATGAAAATAAGCTCCTCATAAAAAGGAGAAAAGCCGGTTAGAGCTTTTCTCCTTTTTTATGGAGAGGTTTGCAGAAAGTCCAAAATATTATCATGCACATCTTGCGGCTTTTCCTCAGGGAGTAGGTGACCGGTTTTTTTATAGGTGATTAACCGGGAGTTTGGCAAGTCTTTATGAAGTCTCTTTCCGACCTCAAGAGGAACTACTTTATCCTCTTCCCCCCAAATCAATAGGCTTGGTGTTTCGATCTTTCTTAATATTTCGGCAGCAAGGTCGCCTTCCCGATCGCGGATCATCCTCGTTAATGCTACAAAAATTTGGTCATCATAAAAAGGTTCTGTATATCCTGCAATCATCTCGTCATCAATTAATGAATGATCATACACCACGTTCAATAAGTTTTGGATAGGGCCTTGTCTTGCTAGCCAATATTTTAACCATACATAGAAGTATGGAATGCGTGATGAATAAACAATGGATCTGCGCATTCTTTTTAAATAACCTGAGCTACACAACAGGACCACTTTTTCAACGAGTTCAGGTTTCTGATTACTGATGTTTAAGGATATCTGTCCACCCATTGAATGTCCAATTAACACAGTACGATTAATCCCTAGCTTTTCAAGAAGGGATATCACGACTTTTGCCATGTTTTCATAGGAATACACGAATTCTTTGGATTTTCCGCTTTTTCCAAATGGTGGTAAATCAATAGCGAGAACCGTGTATTCTTTTGTCAGCAATGGGATTAAGCGGCGAAAGCTGAAGGATGACGAAAGAAACCCATGGATAAGGACAAGTGTTGGTTTATTGATAAAGGGGGAGTTAGAGTCATAGTGAAATTCATAAAACACATTGATCCCCCCAATATTGGTTGTGAATTGATTGGTGTTCATCTTTGTCACTCCTGGTTTGAATTGTTATAGGTATTTTATCCTCTCCTTGCTATTTCAAACCTTTGTATTTTCTTGAATATGTTCTGTAAAATAATCGTAATACATTTAGGCGGAATATTTGCTATAATGAGTCAATGTTTATATGAAGGAGATGGGATGAGCGTATGCAATTAACAGAAAAAGAATTGGAATTGCTTCAAATCATTGAAGAAAACGGAAGGATCCATATAGATGTTCTATCCAAAATGGTGGAACTAACAGAAGAAGAAACAGATAGTATGTTAAAAAGGTTGGAAGAAAAACGAGTCATCGTGGAATATGGGGCAGTGATTGATTGGCGCAAGGTTGACAATTTTGAAGGTGTGACGGCGATGATTGACGTGAAAGTGACACCAAAGCGTGAGGTAGGTTTCGATGAAATTGCAAAAAATATATACCGGTTTCCAGAAGTCAAATCAGTTTATTTAATGTCGGGAGCATATGATTTATCAGTCGTAATTGAAGGAAAGTCACTTTCTCAGGTTGCAAATTTTGTTTCTGAAAAACTCTCTACCTTAGACTCGGTTATTTCGACGACTACCCATTTTATCTTAAAAAAATATAAACATGATGGAACGATTTTTGATCAGGGAGAAGATGATCGTCGAATTGTGGTGTCACCATGAGAAACAGAGTTGCAAAACATGTTCAAAACCTTCAGCCTTCTGGGATTCGTCGATTTTTCGATTTAGCTGCGAATATGGAAGGTGTTATCTCCTTAGGAGTGGGTGAACCAGACTTCGTAACATCGTGGGGCGTGAGGGAAGCCTGCATTGCTTCTTTACATAATGGACATACGTCCTATACAGCAAATGCAGGATTGCTGGAATTAAGAAAAGAAATCAGCCGTTATTTAGTCGAACAATTTGAAGTAGAGTACAGAGCTGAAACCGACGTAATTGTCACAGTGGGAGCAAGTCAAGCGTTGGATTTATCGATACGCGCAATTGTTGACCCTGGTGATGAAGTGATTGTGATTGAGCCGTGTTTCGTTTCATACGCCCCCCTCATTGAATTAGTTGGAGGCACTGCGGTTAGAGTAGGAGCAGATGCAGAGAGAGGATTCAGTATCGACTTTCATGAATTAGAACAGGCAATTACTGACAGAACGAAGGCAATACTTCTTTGTTTTCCAAACAATCCCACTGGTACAATGCTTTCAAAAGAAGAACTCATGGAAGTAAGTAAACTTGTTGAAAAACATGATTTGCTTGTTTTATCAGATGAAATTTATGCCGAGCTTAGTTTTGACGAAAAGTTTACCAGTTTCGCTACTCTTCCTGGAATGAAGGAACGCACCATCCTAATATCAGGTTTCTCAAAAGGCTTTGCAATGACCGGTTGGCGATTAGGATTTGTAGCTGGTCCCACCGACATTATTGAAGCCATGCTCAAAATCCATCAGTATGCAATGATGTGTGCTTCTACTATGGCACAATATGGCGCCATCGAAGCGTTAAGAAATGGTCGTCAGGATATTGAAGCAATGAAAAAGAGTTATCGTAGACGGCGCAATTATTTTGTGTCTTCTCTAAATGAGATTGGACTTGATTGTCACAATCCTGGGGGTGCATTTTATGCCTTCCCATCTGTAAAGCTTACTGGACTCAGCTCTCAGGAATTTGCAGAAAGATTATTGTTAGAGGAAAAAGTGGCAGTGGTACCAGGAAATGTTTTTGGAAAAAGCGGAGAAGGATATGTGAGATGCTCATACGCATCGTCTTTGGAACAGCTACAAGAAGCGATTAAAAGGATGGAGCGATTTTTAAAAAAGTATCGCTAGTACAAAAAAGGGACCAAGTCCAACGTGGACTTGGTCCTAACAAAAGGGGGAATACTAGAAAGCCTTGATGGTATAAGTATTCCCATCTAAATTATTTTTAAAACCTGATTTTTAGAAAATTCTTTATTGAGTGCTATATTTTTTTTCGTACAATACTTGCATTACATTTAAGAAGTCTTCATCCGAATAATCTTTGGCTTTTCTGAGAATCAACTTGGCTCTTTTAACCCCTACCTCTTTGATTAGTTCCTCTAGTTCTGGATCTAGACCTGTAGAATTTTTGGAAGTAAAGGATTCTAGTAGTTCAGAAGCAGGTACATCTAAAACCGTAGAAATTTTTAGGATGGTTTGCATGTCCGGTGTTTGTAGGCCAGCTTCATACTTTTCAATGGTTCCGGTCCCCACGCGAATTTTTAGTGCAAGCTCGGCAGCGGTCATTTTTGCATCTTCCCGATAAAAACGAATGTTTTCCCCAATATTTCTCATTCCGATTACCTCCAATGTAAGCAATTTCTTACTTTTATCATACCATGATTAATCTAAAGAAAGTTTGAACATATTTTTACTCTTTCATCATTAGCTTATAAATTTTTTACGGAATTTATGAACATATGGTTATTTTCTTCATTCAAAGGATATTAGTGACCAAATGCACAAATAATACGGAGGACTCCAACTATCAAAAAAAGTATTTTTGATTAAGTATCGAATTTGTGGTATAATCTTTTATTGCGTTCAATGTGTATAAAAATAAATTATTTAGGAGTGTTTTCATGTCTGATAAATTCGAAATTGGAAGTGTATTAACTGGTAAAGTAACGGGTATTCAACCTTACGGAGCGTTCGTTGCGCTTGACGAAGAAACTCAAGGTCTTGTTCATATTTCTGAAATTACGCACGGTTATGTGAAAGATGTAAACGAACATTTGAAAATGGGCGATGAGGTTCAAGTAAAGGTTCTTTCTGTTGACGAAAAGTCTAACAAAATCAGCTTGTCTATCAAAGCTACTCAAGAAGCGCCTGCTGAAGCTCCAGCAGCTGCACAAAGAAAGCCTAAGAAGCGTCAAGCTACTGTAGTGAAAAACCACACTGAAGAGGCTCCTGGTGGTTTCAACACGCTTAAAGACAAATTAGAAGAGTGGATTGAGCAATCCAACCGTAACGATCTAATCAAGAAGTAATTTTGATTAAGTAAGAGAGACATCCTGTGAGGGGTGTCTTTTTTTAATGATGATTATATGTAGAAGTAATACGGTTGTTTTTCGTTCCATGCGCTTCGCTTGCGTGCGGGCGGTCCGCGAGCTCCTAAGGCTTCTCATTCCGGGGTCTCACCATTCCCTTCTTCCACGGTCGGCTACGCGCCTTCCACTACAATCAACAATCAACTGACCGAGATAACTGAATAAGCATTACATATGGTCTACGTAAATTTCAGCTGTGGATTGGAGCAAATGGCGGAGACTCCAGCGGGGGAATAACGGTAGGTTGAGACCCATGAAGCGTTGTGAGGAGGCTCAAGCACCGTCCCGCGGAAAGCGAAGCCATTTGCGGAAAGGAACAGCGGTGAATAACCAAACAACTAAGAATTCTATCTAATTATCTCGCATACCGAATTATCACAATAACCCATAAAAAGTCACAATATCCACGAAAAAAGTTAGAATCAACCTCCGAATAGTTACAATACCCTCGAAATTAGTTAGAATCAACCTCCGAAAAGTTACAATACTCTCCCATGTGCCACAACTTTGCTAAAAAAATGAAAACCGCCACTGTGAGGGAGGCGGTTTTTAAGGTTATTATCGAGTTGTTCTTGGTTCAACTTCTCTTTCATGC
The DNA here is from genome assembly GCF_012911845.1 of Bacillus sp. RO2. Taxonomy (GTDB): domain Bacteria; phylum Bacillota; class Bacilli; order Bacillales; family Bacillaceae_I; genus Sutcliffiella_A. Next base: position 6,247 of record NZ_JAAXCU010000015.1, read on the forward strand.
TGCTCAGATGGCACGAAAAGAAGTCCTAGGTTGATCAGTCCGGCAATTCCCACTAGACCGTATATGATTCGGGACAAGGCTGCGCTTTGACCGCCAAAGATTGCTGCTACTAGATCAAATTGGAAGAATCCGATCAAACCCCAGTTAATAGCTCCAACAATAGTCAATACTAGTGCAATACGTTGAATAGTACTCATAACATTCCCTCCTTGAGAATATAAGTGCTTTCCCTCATATATTTTGTAACTGAACAGAAATTATTCATTGATAAAATTTTTTTGTTGAAGCATGATAACGGTGGGCAATCACGGTCTTGAAGCTAAATCTTTGCAAGCAATCAAAAAATCATCCATAATCATGGCAAAAGGGAGGTAATAGTAATGGAGAATTTTACTTTTTATAATCCAACAAAGCTACTATTCGGGAAAGGGCAACTTGAAACATTGCCACAAGAAATGGAGGCATACGGCAAGAATGTTCTCCTTGTTTATGGTGGAGGAAGCATTAAAAGAAGCGGGCTTTATGATAATGTGATAAGTACTTTACATAAAGCAGGTGCAACCATAACGGAGCTTGCAGGTGTGGAACCTAACCCTAGATTATCCACAGTCAGAAAAGGTATTGAGCTTTGTAAAGAAAATCAAATTGATTTCCTTCTAGCAGTCGGTGGAGGCAGTGTAATCGATTGTACGAAAGCAATCGCTGCAGGTGCCAAGTATGATGGCGATGTATGGGATATTGTACTAAGAAAACATATTGCTACAGAAGCTCTGCCTTTTGGAACAGTATTGACTCTCGCTGCAACTGGCTCTGAGATGAATGCAGGCTCGGTTATTACAAATTGGGAAACGAATGAGAAATATGGTTGGGGAAGTCCTGTGACATTCCCGAAGTTTTCTATTCTAGACCCAGTTAATACATTTACTGTTCCAAAAGATCACACTGTTTATGGTATTGTTGACATGATGTCACATGTGTTAGAGCAGTATTTTCATCAGACAACCAATACACCACTGCAAGATCGTATGTGTGAAGCGGTTCTAACTACCGTGATGGAAAAGGCTCCCAAGCTTTTAGAAGATCTGGAAAGCTATGAACACCGCGAAACAATACTGTTTAATGGAACTATCGCGCTTAATGGTATGCTGCAGATGGGCTATCGTGGGGATTGGGCGACTCATGGCATTGAGCATGCTGTTTCTGCAATCTATGATATTCCGCATGCAGGTGGATTGGCTATTCTGTTCCCAAATTGGATGGAGCATGTAATGGATGCAAATCTTGGCCGATTTAAGCAGTTGGCTGTAAGAGTGTTTGGCGTGCAGGACAATGGCTCATCTGACAAGGAAATAGCTTTAGAGGGCATCCGCAGACTACGCGAATTCTGGTCAAGCCTTGGAGCTCCAACAAGATTAGCCGATTATGATATTGATGGTAAGAACATTAACAAAATGGCTGAGCATGTTATGTCACGAGGTGCAGTGGGGAACTTTAAATCACTTTCACATGAAGATGTCACTTCTATCTTGAAAGCATCTCTATAAAATAAAACTGGCCGAACCTGATACGGTTCGGCCAGTTTTTTTGTTTATGCTTCAGTATGGACTTTTTGTCTTTTTTCTACTTCTTTCTTCGGTTCATGTCGCGCTTTAGTCTTTAAATCATCCTTGACCGACTTTTCCCATAGCGGGACGTCTGTATAATAGGCCGCTCTTGAAATGAGATGACCTGCAACAGGGGCTGTAATAAAGACAAACACTATTCCTAGTACCAATCGAGCACTAAAGTAATTATCTGCAATCCAGAAATACAATAAGGCAGCAACAAGAATCAACAAGACACCGAGTGTGGCGCTTTTAGAGGCTGCGTGACTGCGGGTATAAACATCTGGTAGTCTGATTAAGCCAATGGTCGTTACTAAGCTTAGAAGAGAACCTAGCAGTACGACAACTCCAATGAATATGCTAATTGTCTCTGTCATACTCGATTATCTCTCCTTTTTGAAGAAATTTAGAAAACGCAACCGTTCCTACAAAAGCAATCACACCTATTAGAAGAATTACTTCTAAAAATGCATCAGTTTTTAACATGATGGACGTGATGGCTGTTATGGCAATCAGATTGATACCAATGGAATCTAATGCCATGACACGGTCCGGAACAGAAGGGCCCTTCACAACCCGATATACGAGGCCTAAAGTTGCGATGGAAATGATAATTAAGCTGATAGATAGCAATAGATCCAATGTGCTTTCAATCATTTAACGGGTCACCTCCATGATAGCTTTTTCAAAGGTGTTTTTTATTTCTGCAATTGCCTGATTTGTATCCGGAATATTCATGGCATGGATATAAAGAATCTTATTGTCATCAGACACATCCATTACCAAAGTACCTGGAGTTAAGGTGATCAACAGGGAAAGTAACGTAATTTCCCAATCGCTTTTAAGCTCTGTCGGCATTGCGAAAATCCCGGGTTCAATTTTTAATTTAGGTCGTAGGATATCCCGTATTACTTGAACGTTTGCAAGAACAAGTTCCTTTAAAAACAGGAAAAATAGTCGTCCGGCTGCCAGCACTCGTTCAAAATAAAACCTGCCAGGAAGAAATTTTCTCATTAAAAATAAGATAACAAGCCCCCAAAAGAATCCAATGATGAAGTCGGGGAAGGTCCATTGATTTTTAAGAAACATCCAACTGAATGCAATAACTACATTGATTAAAATTTGAAAAGCCATGTGAAACTACTCCTTTAAAACTGCTTGGATATAGATGGATGGATCCATCAATGTTTCTGCCGCCTCAAAAACGTATGGATATACAAATTCTGCCCCAAGACCAAGGAAAGCAGAGAGTGCAATTAAAATGACTGAAGGATAGACAAGGCCTCTGGTTGAACCTTTTTCTTCTTTTGAACTTAACACTTCTTCCCTAAAGAAACAGTTCATGAATATCTTCATAACGGAATACAATACCAGCAAACTACTGAAAAGCATGACTCCTACGAAAATATAATGTTCCTGTTCTAGACCGCCTTGAACTAGTAGAATTTTCCCGACGAAACCACTTAGTGGGGGAATGCCGGCAAGTGCAAGACATGCTGTGAAGAACATCCATCCTAACAGGGGATGACGTTTAATCAATCCACCCATTTTCTTAATATTATCTGTTCCTGTGATGGTAAACATTGCTCCCGCTAGTAAGAACAGAGCACCTTTGATCACCATATCGTGAACAAGGTAATAAATGCCACCTGCATAACCTGTTTCTGTAGCGATGGAGATCCCATAAATGATTACACCAACCGCTGTTACAATATTGTAAATCAGTATTTTCTTAACGTCCCAGTATGCTATTGCGCCGATAGCACCTATAAGAATGGTGATAATGGCTAATGCTGCAATAATTTGATGGGTAATTTGAGGCTCATGGTAAAAAATCAACGTGAATATTCGATAAATGGAATATACCCCGACTTTTGTTAACAAAGCACCAAATATTGCAGTTATCGCGTATGGGGGTGCTTGATAGGAGCCTGGTAGCCAAAAGTATAATGGAAAGATGCCGCCTTTTAATCCAAAAACGATTAAGAAAAGGATAGCCACTACTGTCACGATGTCTGTTTGCCCTGACTGTGCAATTTTATCCGAAACATCTGCCATATTCAGTGTGCCGACTAATCCGTATAGATATGCTAGTGCTATAACGAATAAGGCGGAAGAAATAATGTTTACCAATAGATATTTGATAGACTCTCTAAGCTGTATTCGAGTTCCTCCTAATACTATCAATGCATAGGAAGACATGAGCATGACCTCAAAGAATACAAACAAGTTGAACAGGTCGCCCGTAAGAAAAGCCCCCATGACACCTGTAATTAAAAACTGGGTAAAGGAATAAAAGAAAAAGTTCTCTCTGCCCTTGCCGATATTACGAAAGGAAAAGAGGACGCAAGTGAAACTTACAATCACTCCAGTTAGTACGAGAAGAGCGGCAAACATGTCCGCAACGAGCACAATACCAAATGGTGGTTTCCAACTTCCTATTTCTAATGTTTGAATGCCATCGCGATATACAGTATGGACAAGAACCATCGCTGCAATCGTTGTAAATGTTAACGAAATGACACTGATCACTTTTTGAAGCTTAACGTTTTTAGGTATGAGCAATAATAGTGTTGCTGTTATTAAAGGGATCAGTATCGGTAATATAACTAAGTTATTCATTATTTTCATTTCCCCTTAATTGATCCATATCATCGGTTTTTAGTTCCTGATAAGCTCTATAAGCAAGAACTAATAAGAAGGAAGTGACACCAAATGCAATAACGATTGCCGTTAGAATTAATGCTTGTGGCAACGGATCTGTATAAGCATCTGCTTCTTGGCCAAGTAAAGGTGCAGCTCCTCTTTTTAATCCCCCCATGGTCAATAACAACAAATGGGCTCCGTGGGATAATAGTGCTGTTCCAATAATAATTCTTAAAATACTTCGGGATAACATTAGGTAAGTAGCGGTTGCAATTAAAACACCCGCTACAATAGTCATAATAATCTCCATTATTCACTCTCCCCTATCGTTTGAATAATGGTCATTGCAACACCTACTACTACTAAATAAACACCCAAATCAAACGGTAGAGTAGAAGTTAACGCAGTTTTCCCTAGCAATGGTAGCTCTACATATCCAAAGGTATGCGTTAAAAAAGGTACATCAAAGAAAAGAGCAATGACCCCTGTGATGATGGATATCATCAAACCCGCTGCTGCAACAGAAAGATAGTTGAATGGGAGCGCATTTTGTACTGTTTTTTTATCAAAAGCAAGTAAAAGCAGCACTAGAGCAGCTGATGTCATCAATCCTCCTATAAATCCTCCGCCTGGAGTGTAATGTCCGGCAAAAAATAGATAGACAGAGAAGATTACGATGATAAACGTTAAAAGGGTAGTAGTGGTTTGTAAAATCAAATCATTTACTTTCACCCTTTACTCCTCCCTTCTTATCTGTAAGTCTTAGCTTGATCATGGCGTAAATACCAAAAGCAGCTATAGTAAGTACAGCAATTTCAAATAAAGTATCAAAGCCACGGAAATCAACGAGTATTACGTTTACCATGTTCTTTCCACCAGCCTCTTTATAGGAAGCAGCCTCAAAATAACTAGAAATGGATTCAAAAAGCTTCGAGCTATTAACGGAAAGACCGATAAAGATGACCACAAGACCAACACCTAAAGAAATAATGAAATTTGTCACTTTAAAGCGAAGTTTGTCCATTTTCTTTGATAGCTCGGGAAGGTGATAGAAACATAATAAGAACAGTGCTACCGAAACTGTTTCGACTATTAACTGCGTTAATGCCAAATCCGGTGCTCTAAACAAAACGAAAAACAGGGAAATGGAATATCCCACTGCACCGAGCGCAATGATAGCCGCTAGTCTGGATTTTACAAATAGTATGGTAACAGCTGAAATGACCATCACAAGAGCTAAAATCACTTCGTAAATACCAGCAGGTGCTACGTTCGTTAGATTCACATTAAATGCATCGGTGGAAAATAGAAGAACTCCTAATAACACAATCATGAAAGCGAAAATCATTACAAGGTAGTCACGGATAAAACCGGTCATGTGCGACTTAGTAAATGCAGAAGCACCCCTATCTAATGCTACTAACCCACCGTCATACAATTTGTTAAGTGTAAGTCTTTGGGGAAACCACTCGTAGATTTTCCCCCACTTCGCAACGGTAAGGTAGAGAAGAACCCCTACCAAAATGACTCCAATCGTCATAAACAGTTCTGTATTAAAGCCATGCCAATGATATATTTTCACTTCCACCGATAAAACATTTGATGGAAGAATAGAATATAGTGCAGGTTCGATAACCCCTTTTAACAACATTGGGAAGAAACCGAAGATAACAACTAAAGAAGCCAAGATGATCGGCGGAATAAGCATGCCAATCGGTGCTTCATGCGGTTTTTTGTCCAGCTTTTCAGGCTGGTATTTTCCTGTAAAAGTTTTGAAAACTAAGATCATGCTATAGATAAATGTGAATACACTTGCAATCCAAGCAAGTACCGGAAAAATCATACCGAGCGTTTCCATATTCCAAGCACTGATCTCCGATGCCTGCAACATGCCCGTAAAGAACATCTCTTTACTCAAGAACCCGTTGAAAGGAGGTAAACCAGCCATAGAGAATGCTCCAATTATAGCCAGAGTAAAAGTAATTGGCATCAGGTTCATCAGACCGCCGAGCTTTCTAATATCTCTAGTGCCCGTTTCGTGATCGACAATTCCCACAACCATGAAAAGGCTTCCTTTAAAGGTTGCATGGTTAATCAAGTGGAACACCGCTGCAAGGGTGGCAATTGTATAAGCATTTTCCCCAATGTAGTCATAATATGCTGCTGCACTTCCTACTCCAAGTAAGGACATAATCAATCCTAATTGACTGACAGTGGAGAAAGCTAATATTGCTTTCAAGTCAGTTTGCTTGACTGCTGAGAATGAACCCCAGAATAATGTGGCTATACCGAATCCAGATACAAGCCAAAACCATTCTGGTGCACCAGCAAAGACAGGACTCATACGTGCTACAAGATAAATCCCTGCCTTAACCATGGTAGCAGAATGAAGATATGCACTCACAGGTGTTGGTGCTTCCATTGCGTCCGGTAACCAAATATGGAATGGAAATTGTGCTGATTTCGTGAAGGCACCAAGCAAGAACAAAAGAAGTGCCGGTACAAATAGTTCATGACTAGTGATAAGGTCTACATTCGCGATGTTTTCTCGAATGCTGAACGTACCAGTCATTAAGTATAAGAGGATGATTCCAGCGAGCATAGCTAGTCCACCAAACACTGTGATCAACATCGATTTCTGTGCCCCATAGCGAGACTTCTCGCGATGGTACCAGTAACTGATTAACAGGAAGGAAGATATACTAGTCAACTCCCAGAAGGAATACATAACAAGTAGGTTGTCAGAGAGTACAACACCTAGCATCGCACCCATAAACATGAGTAAATAAACATAAAACGTATTTAGCGCTTCTTTCTCTTTGGAAAGATAATAAATTGAATATAAAACGACCATGGCGCCAATACCTGTGATTAACAGAGCAAAAAGCAAGCCTAGCCCATCTAAATAAACAACAAAATCTATCCCAATGGAAGGAATCCATTTCATGGTGCTTGTGTACGTTTCCCCGTTCATGGTGGTGCTTAAGAATTGGAGAAAGTAAATGAACAAAACGAGTGGCAAGACAAGTACAAACCACCCTGTATGTATGCTTTTAAAGTACTTATGCGCAAAAGGCACAAGAATCGCCAACAAAAAAGGCGATAGAATCACTAAATGAATCAGTGACAAGACACAAACCTCCTCTGTTTCTTCTATAAATAATAGTATTCCCTTCTAAACATAAGAAAACAACGCCAAATACCATTTTTTTCTAAGGTATTGTCACCTTAACGGTTTGGTACCTGCCTTGTTGCATGTAAAAAGGAATTATTATTTGTAAAGAAAAATTACTAAATCAAATTATATACTAAATCATAACCGCTTGCATCCTTACTGTTTGTTAGTATGGACCGATTTTGTCCTGCATATTAAATATGATAGAAACTAGTCAAAACGCGCCTAAAAAAATTTTTTTCCAATGCATAAAATGTCGATATTTTAGCCATCCTAGTCGTAGGTGGTGGTAGATATGGTGAAAAGAAAAGCAGCTGTTGCATTATCCATATTTTCTACTTTATTTGCTGGTGCATGGTGGTTGAGTGTTGAGCAAAAAAGAGATTATGTGGACCATTATTACAATGGAAATTCTTCCATAGTGCTCATTGGGTCTAATCAACAGGAAAGCTCGAATGTCATCCAACCATTTAAACCACGGGAATATATCCGAATTGTCGTGGCAAAAAAGGAAAAAGAAGAAGTAGAAGTCGAACCGACTTGATGGTAGAGACAAAGTGAAAATGGGAGACGGTTATACACTATGTATAGCCGTTTTCTTGTGAGAGTAAGCAAACGGAAATAATATTTTTGGTTGTATCCGCTTACAGGGAAGGGGAATCCTTGAATTATCGGACAGTATTATGTAAAGTGAAAATTGGCATGCAAATATGTTTTTTGGAGGTTATTATATATGACACATATTCGCTTTGATTATAAAAAGGCGTTATCTTTTTTTGGCGAACATGAAATTACATACTTACGTGATGCGGTAAAGGTTGCCCATCATTCATTACATGAAAAAACAGGAGCGGGAAATGACTACCTTGGTTGGATTGACCTGCCGACAGATTATGACAAAGAAGAATTTGCACGAATTGTAAAAAGTGCAGAGAAAATTAAAAACGATTCAGATATTTTGTTAGTAGTAGGTATCGGTGGATCATACCTTGGTGCACGAGCAGCACTTGAAATGCTAAATCATTCTTTCTATAACGCATTAACAAAGGAGCAACGTAAAACTCCACAGGTTGTGTTTGTTGGGAATAACATTAGTTCTACATATATGCGAGATCTAATGGACCTGCTAGAAGGAAAAGATTTCTCTATTAATGTGATTTCCAAATCTGGTACGACTACTGAACCAGCATTAGCATTCCGTATCTTCCGTAAAATCTTAGAAGAAAAATACGGAAAGGAAGAAGCTCGAAAACGTATCTATGCTACAACAGACAAAGCCCGTGGAGCTTTGAAAACACTGGCTACTGAAGAAGGATATGAGTCCTTTATCATTCCAGATGATGTAGGTGGACGCTATTCTGTCCTTACAGCAGTAGGATTATTGCCTATTGCGGTATCAGGAGCAGATATAGAAGCAATGATGAAAGGTGCTGCAGATGCAAGCCGTGACTTCTCTACATCGGAGTTGGAAGAAAACCCAGCATATCAATATGCAGCTGTTCGTAATGTCCTTTACAACAAAGGAAAAACGATTGAAATGCTGATCAACTATGAACCAGGACTTCAATATTTCTCCGAATGGTGGAAGCAATTGTTCGGTGAAAGTGAAGGGAAAGACCAAAAGGGTATCTTCCCAGCGTCTGCCAACTTCTCTACAGACCTTCATTCCATGGGACAATATGTTCAAGAAGGGCGTCGAGATCTTTTCGAAACAATTATTAAAGTGGACAACCCACGCCATGAGTTGACAGTAGAAGAAGAAGCAGCTGATTTGGATGGACTCAACTACCTTGCAGGAGAAACAGTTGATTTTGTAAACACAAAAGCATACGAAGGAACGCTTCTTGCGCACACAGATGGTGGAGTACCGAACCTAGTCGTTAACATTCCAGCAATGGACGCATATACTTTTGGATACCTTGTCTATTTCTTTGAAAAAGCATGCGCTATGAGCGGATACCTTCTTGGAGTAAATCCATTTGACCAACCGGGAGTGGAAGCATACAAAGTAAACATGTTCGCCCTTCTAGGCAAACCTGGTTTCGAAGAAGTAAAAGCAGAACTAGAAAAACGATTAAAATAAGCTATAAAGATTAAATGTTGGATTATGGACACCACCGCTGTTGCTTGGAGCAAAAGGCGAAGACTCCTGAGGGAGATAGCGGTAGCTTGAGACCCCGCAACGAAGTGAGGAGGCTCAAGCACCGCCCCTAGGAAAGCGAAGCCATTTGCGGAAGGCAACAGCGGCGTCTAACCCAACTTTTTTAAAAAAAGGGATAGTTCCTACGACCATCAGGTTGTAAGGACTATCCCTTTTTCCATATGCATGAAAACCCCTCCATGGGGAAACCTACCCATATAAAAGGAGGGATTGCTATGATTCCTATTCCTTCAAAAATCGAAGGTGCGGAGTTTCAGTTGTATAAACTAGAACAGGAACTAAAAGCCATTGGATATTCCATCGGGGGAAACTGGGACTACGACCACGGCTATTTTGACTATAAAATAGACGATGAGGTCGGCTATCAATTTTTGAGAGTCCCATTTCAGTCTGTCGACGGGCAGTTGGATTCACAAGGGACCACAGTGGAGCTCGGAAGACCGTTCCTGCTCTCCCATAAATACCAGATTGGAATAGATGACAACGTTCATGTTTGGAACAGAACGGCATCGTTTGACCAGTTTTCAGAACCGGAAGATCCCGATGCCACTTTCCCAAAAGAATTCATTGAACTTGGTCATACACTTGTTCATGAATTAGAAGCAGTGCTTGGCAGAAATTAGTCTTTAATGACAAGCAGACAGTCATCTGCTTGAATTAACGTGTAAAGAGGAGGATTGACCAGGGTGTCTCCTCTTCTTTTTATTCCTATAAGGAGAATTTTCTTCTGAAGCATCTGATTGCTAAGTTTTTCAAATGTTGTTCCAACCATTTCTTTCTCCACTTCTAAATACTTTAGTTTGCTTCCCTTCAGTTGATTCAACATATTTAACAAAGTATTGGACATACCATTAGACATCATACTGTTCGTCATCACATAACTTGTAAACATATTTGTTTGTATTACTTCGTCAGCTCCGGCACGTTGAGCATTCTTCACTTGAGTAGAAGTCAATATCTCCACGATTGTGTACACTTCCGGATTTAACCCTTTGACAGCCAATAATGTTAAGACTGAGCTCATATCCGCTTGAACTTCATCCTTACTTTGATCGGCAGAGATGACAACAAAACCAGCACTTTTCACATTGGCAGAAAGTAATGTTTGATCATTACAGGGATTTCCTTTAATAAAATGTACGTTTTGGTCATGAAGAGGGTTTTTCTCTAGCGTTGAATCAATAAGTACAATTGATAAAGGTTTATTGCTCATGGCATTAATTTGCCTTAACGTTTCTCTTACCCGCTCATTCCAACCAATAACGATAATATGTTCAGATCCTCGATAATCCACTTTGCCCTCCAAGTAATCATTTTGTGTTGCGATGGCACTTGCAGCCAGTGATACAAAATATGTAGTGACAAAACCTGTACCAAATAATATGAGAATAATAGCTAATGATCTCCCAGTGACAGTAACCGGAACATAATCTCCGTAACCTAAAGTAGCAGTAGTGACAATCGCCCACCATACTCCATCGAAAATGGAAGGAAATTCATCTGGTTCTATGAAATGAATAAGAAAACCGAAAGTAATATTGATGACAATTATGATGACTAGTATTCTTGCTATTAAAGGCCAATGTACAAACCTAAAAATGAGGGAAGTCTGTTCCTTGATTCTATCCATCTATTGCTCATCCCCTGAAGATATAAAAGAGAGCACTTCTTTAACAATGGAGTTGATTTTTTGGTTCAATGCCTCTTCCCCGTACTTTTGTTTACCTGCTTCTATCAATTGTATAACCTCATCATTAAAAGAAATAATAGGTTTGTCTTCTTCAGACTCATTATAGAATTCGATAAACCTGTCTAGACTTTCATTCATCTGATCGATGGCTTCGCTCAATTGTTCTTTTTCTTCCTTCCTTAATTTCATCTCCTTCACCTCTTATTTCATTGTTGACAAAATACCTTCAAACTTAAACTTAAAAGGGATAAAATGGCTTATTTTTGGAAAAATAAGTGGGAATGACATGATGAATGAATAATGTATAGGGAGTGACGAGAATGGATGAAGCACGTGCAAGACAAATACTATCCTCTTCCGCAACAATAGAGGTGACCTTTGAAGGGACAAAGGTATGGATTGATTCAGTAAGTGAGGATGGAAAAACTGCAACAGTTCATCTTCGTGGGCCGGGAGAAGAGCGTACACAAGTTGCTATTTCTGACTTAGTGGAATTAGGAGAATAACTAGATTGGGACTCAAATTTGAGTCTCTTTTTTTAATTAAATGAGAACATATAATACGGTTGATTTACATCCCATTCGCTTCGTTTGCCTAAGGGCGGTCCAGTAGCCTCACCGACTCCGTTGAGGCTACTGAAATAGTCATTGATTTTAGATGTTGTTAAGACACCGCTGTTGATTTCCGCAAATGGCGAAGACTCCAGCGGGGGAGTAACGGTAGGTTGAGACCCCACAACGAAGTGTGGAGGCTCAAGCGCCGTCCCGCGGAAAACGAAGCCATTTGCGGAAAGGAACAGCGGCTGATAAACCAGTACTACTTGTTTTTATTTATGAATGTGCTTGCTTTTGTTTGTTGTATTTAGAAGAAGGGTATTTATCTACTATCAATATGTGAGGTGATAGGAAATGACTTCTTTTAATGAAACAGCGATTATTTCTTATGTAAAATCGAGGATTGAGGAGTATTGCAAGGAAATGGAGACAACTACTCCAGGAGAAATTCAACATGACATAATCCTTGGAAAAATAGAAGCGTATAACGAATTCTTAGAGCAATTTGGCTACGATAGAGTCGCTTGTGCGCTAAAATAATACACAAAAAAGGTGGCACCCAATAGAGAAAACTTGGGTACCACCTTTTTATGAGTTTACTTAGACGCTGTAAGTCTATCAACGGCATTTGCAATGGCTCCGTCACCAGTTACATTACATGCTGTACCAAAACTATCTTGGGCGAGGTAAAGAGCAATCATCAAGGATACCATTGTAGCATCAAACCCAAGCATTGACTGTAATAGCCCGACAGCGGCCATTACAGCTCCACCAGGTACGCCAGGAGCAGCAATCATGGTTACACCAAGCATCATGATGAAAGGGAAGACAAAGAATAGAGAGTAATCCATTCCATTAATAAACATAATCGCCATCGCGCACGAAACAATTGTGATGGTACTACCTGACAAGTGTATATTTGCAAGCAATGGAACAGTAAAATCTGCTGTCTTTTCTTTTACCCCCATCTTCTTGGTTCGCTCGAGGGTAACTGGAATTGTTGATGCAGATGACTGTGTTCCAAGTGCGGTAAAATAAGCAGCCATCATGGATTTAAGCATTGAAAAAGGATTCTTTCGTGTCATGGCACCACTTACGGAGTATTGAAGAATTAACATCGTTATATGCAACAAGATAATTATTACAAAAACTTTTGCAAACACATTGATAATCGTTTGAACTTGTCCACCGTAGGTCATGTTTGCAAAAATACCTAGAATATGGATCGGTAAAAGCGGAATGATCACTTTAGAAATGACAAGTTCAATAACACTTCTGAACTCTATCATGACAGTCTTTAACGCTTCTCCTTTGATTGCTGACATACCTAAACCTAGTGTAAATGCAATTATTAGTGCAGTCATCACTTCAAATGGTGCTGGTATTTCCAGTTCTAAGAAAGGTTTTAATAATGCTTCCTCTGGATTTTCCATTGTTCCTGTCAGGCTTGCGTTCTTTAATATTGTAGGATATAACGTACTGGCAGCAAAATAGGCCAAGACGCCTGCTGCTATAGTAGATAGATAAGCAATGGAAGCAGTTAAACCAAGAAACTTACCTGCTCCTTTTCCAATTTCTCCAATGCCTGGAGCAATAAATGCAATAATAATTAATGGAATTGCAAACCCTAAAAAGTTTCCGAATATTTCGTTAAAAGTAACAAATATCTTAACGAACCATTCTGGTGCATAATTACCAATAGTCACACCTAGTATAATGGCAAGAATAATTCTAGGTAAAAGTCCTAATTTCCTCATGATGTCCAGTGTCCTCCCTGTAAATACATTTGTCTATTGTTTGTGAATATTGTATTATCTTACAAAAACAAATACAAAAAGAAAAGTACTAAATGATATATTTTTTAAAAAGTATTTTCCAGTGAACGCTTACTTCAAATATGTAAGGGTGATAGAGAGAAAAATTTTCAGGAAAATAGGTTTATAAAAAGTTGAATAATGGGTACACTACTACAGAAAATCACCATCGATGCAGCAAATCTTGTATGTCTTCACCCGTAACAAAGTACACTTTTCTAATGGAAGTTACTAGCAAAACCAAATAAAACTTGATTTTTTGATACATAACCTCTATGATTAAGTTAATTGTTTTTGTTCGGTAAGGCTGATAGAAGGAATTTACTTCAATGTTTTTCGTCTTGAAAGATTATGCAGAGCAAGAATGGTAATACAATTGTGGACTGTTCCACTGTAGGAGGAAACATAATGTTAGAAGGTAAAGTAAAATGGTTCAACGCTGAAAAAGGTTTCGGATTCATCGAAGTTGAAGGACAAGACGATGTATTCGTACACTTCTCTGCTATCCAAGGCGAAGGTTTCAAATCTTTAGAAGAAGGTCAAACAGTAACTTTCGAAATCGAGCAAGGCGCTCGTGGACCTCAAGCAACTAACGTTCAAAAGTAATTTTGACATAAGTTGAGAAAAAGGCTCTCCATCTGGAGAGTCTTTTTTTTATGCCTTTTTTTAACGATAAGATAGGCAAAACTGGTTGATTTTGGCGTCTGAGCGCCTTCCACTACAATCAACAAGGTGACTTCATTTACCTAAGGGTTTCTGAAGAGTTTTGCCGTGTTAACTGAAAAAGCACTAACGTTTCGGTCTCGTAATTAATAGCTGGTGATTGGAGCAAAAGGCGAAGACTCCAGCAGGGGAGAAACGGTAGTTGGAGACCCCACAGCGAAGCGAGGAGGATCAAACACCGTCCCGCGCAAAGCGAAGCCATTTGCGGAAATCAATAGCGGAGCAAAACCAAGCAACTAAAAAGGAACTGGGGGCCAGTTTTTTTACTTTTAATAGATAGTGTATTTTCCGCCTCCACCATTTCATCATTTTATACACATCTTGAATGGTTCTCTACTATACTATATGGAATCTATTAATCGTTACTAGATTGAAAAAGGAAACTAGCATACAGAGGGGGACACATTATGGATGTAAATGATTTGTTCAATCTAAAGAACAAGACGGCAATTGTGACTGGTGGAGGAAAAGGGCTTGGGGAACAAATAGCAAATGCCCTTGCAGAGGCGGGGGCAAACGTTGTTGTATGTTCACGTGATCTGGCATCCTGCCAAAAAGTAAGCGAGGACTTGAAACAAAAAGGTGTGAAATCACTAGCATATGCGTGTGATGTAACAAAAGAGGAAGAAATTCAACATGTTATTGAGGAAACGGAAAGACACTTTGGAACGTTGGACATCCTTGTAAACAACAGTGGAACATCTTGGATGGCGCCAACCTTAGACTTGCCAGCTGACAAGTGGGATAAAGTGATGAATGTTAATTTAAAGGGATTATTTTTATTTAGTCAAAAAGCGGCAAGAGTCATGCAAAAGCAAGGTAACGGAAAAATAATCAATATTGCATCTGTATCCGGAATGGGTGGGACAGATCCAAAACTAATGGACACCATTGCTTACAACACAAGCAAAGGAGGAGTCATAACATTTACAAAAGACCTTGCTGTAAAACTTGCTCCGTATAACATACAAGTCAATGCCATCGCACCAGGCATGTTCCCTACTAAAATTACCGAAAAAATAATAGAACACTCCGCTCCAATGTTAAAAGAACAGATACCTGCAAAACGTTTTGGTGGCGAAAATGATTTAAAGGGGGCAGCTGTTTTCTTATCCTCTCGTGCTTCGGATTACTGTGTGGGACACATTTTGGTGGTAGATGGAGGGATGACCTCCTTAATATGAGGTTGAATTGAAATGAAAGGGTGAATCAACCATGTTGCATTCAAGCGATAAAAAAGATGAAAGGAACAAAAAGATAAAAGTTAAAGCAATAGTAATGGAAAACAAATGGAATGAAGCTATAAAGGCAGGGCTGAACAAAGAGTCAGTATTTCGCATTGTTGGACTAGAAAGCGAGTTAGAAGCAGAAAAATTACGTAAGATGAGGGAACAAGTAGAAGTGCTTTCGTTGAAATATAATTTTCCTAGTAAAAATGATGTTGCCAATATTGCTAGGCTGCTTATCCAAATAGAAGAAAAAATTGATCGCCTCGAGGCACAGTTACAGGAAGAGACAACCCCCTCGGGACAAAATCAAGAAAAGAATATAGTGAAAGTAATCTTGGAAGATATGGCCGAACGTCAAGCGATAGTATCTTCCTTACTTGGATATGATGAAAAGATTGTCCGTTCTACAGTCAGTGATCATGATGAATGATTTTCAGTTGGATGCGTGGAAAAAGGAAATGACTCATTATAATGAAACTCCATTCAAGGATGGAGTAACGGACAGACAAGCGATTTGGAGAAAGAACAAAGCCACTCTCTGGTATTACAAAACACCGGTTAAAAAATTTAATGTGCCCATTTTTATTATTTATTCTCTGATTAATCAGCCCTTTATCTTAGATATTATACCCGGAGGAAGCACCATTGAAGCGCTTGTTAATAAAGGGTTTGATGTGTATATGATTGATTTTGGCAAACCTGGATTTGAGGATAGGGACATGACCATAGATGACTACATTACAAACTATATTCAAGCTGGAGTAAGAGGTGCAATTAAGCATTCCTCCGCAAAAGAGGTAACCATAATGGGGTATTGCCTTGGTGGCACACTTGCAGCTATGTATGCATCTATAGCAAAGGAACCAATAAAAAATCTTGTACTGTTTGTGACTCCAGTTGATTTCAACAACCCAGGTTATTTTGATAAATGGGTAAAAGCATTGAGGGAAGAAAATATGGACAGCACTCGTTATATCGATGAGCTCGGAATTATTCCATCCTCTCATGTTGAGGCAGGTATACGTTTGGTGACATCACCTATTTATTTTACTCCTTATTTATCTCTTTTACTGAATAGGGATGATGAAGCCTATGTTAAGAAATGGCATCGTTTTAATACATGGACGAAAGGACATATCCCTTTAACAAGTGGTGCTGCAAAGCAAATCATCAAGGATTTTACAAAGGGAAATAAATTTATTAATAACAAGAGTAAAATAAATGGCCATCAAGCCAAGCTATCAAATATCCAAGCAAATTTACTTGTAGTAGGAACAGAAGGAGATCGGCTTGTACCGCTTGATCACATTTTTCCAATAATGGATGAGGTGGCTAGTGTAGATAAAACAGCACACATATTAAAAGGGGGGCATACAGGGACTTCTGTTAGAAATGGTAGACTCCCAGAATATCTGGATAGTTGGTTGCATGAGAGGTCAGATCCGCTAAATTTATAAAATGGGAGGGATAGACTAATGAATGTGTTACATGAGAATAAAAAATGGGACATGAATCCCTATATAGAATACATGGGAATTGGAGCAACTGTATTTATGCAATATCTTCTAGGCCTAAAAGAAAATTAGTAGGGAAGCCTTTTGCTTCTCTCTTTTTTAATCAATTAAAGGTGCAAGCTCGGTAAATATTGTTAAGTTTTCATAAGAAGAAAATTATATTAATAAAAGGTATCTTATTTTTATGTAATTATCAAAAAGTAGAAAAAAGCTTATGAAATAAGGATATATTGGCTTGAAATGAGCGGAAAAGCCACATGAAAAGTGCTATTTTGAGTGGTTGATCAATAGTGTTTAGATGTAAAATAGCTAAGCATACATAATGAATATAAGAAACATTTAGGTTCAAATAATTGATTATAAAAGATATAATGCATATAGTACAAGTTTTAATATGCTATTTCTTTATAGAAAATACAGGCATGTGTGGTTATGACTATCACCTACCTTTGAACTTTCTTATTCGGGGTAAGTCATGTTGATAACATGTTTCTTTTATGATTTGTTGTACATCCTTTAATAAGAAAAGATAAGGAGGTTGGAGATAATCGGGGTTAATAGTTTAATACAACGTGAACATAAGTCTGTTCATGTAACTAAGGGGTTTATCCTTTTTGATTCTGACCTCAAAGTCAGTACTATGGATGATGGGGCGATGAATTTACTTGGACTTGAACATTCGAATCATTTGGTAACTGGGAAGCTACTCTCTAATCTACTGAATAAAGATGCATATAATATACTACTTAAATATACATACAGTGTAATACAAGAAGGCATTTTCGTGCAACACGAAATAAAACTTTCTGAAAATCCGGTTCAGTGGTTTAAGGTAATTATCTATCCTATAGGTGCAAATCACTTTTCTATGCTCTTTTTAGAAATTACAAGGCAGAGAGAGTTGGAAGCAGCGCTTAGCAAACAGACTGATAATCTTAACGTTTTAAATGAATCAGCTGCCATGCTGACCTCAATCAAGGATCCGAAAGAACTGCTAGACTCCCTATTTCAAAAACTATCACAAGTGTTGGACCTTGATATCTATATTAATTTTAGCTGGAACAAGGAACAGAATTGTCTTGTATTAACAAATCATCATGGAATATGCAAAGAAGAAGTGGGAACTTTCAGGTTTCTTGAAAAAGGAACTTCTGTGAGTGGTTCGGTTGCTAAAAATAAGAAAAGAATGGTTTTTGAGCGTGTGGATCAGTGCGAGGATAAGCTGTTGGACTTCATCCGTCCGCTAGGAATTAAAGCATACGTGTGTGAACCCTTACTATCATTTGGAGAACTTGTTGGTACCATTTCCTTTGGTTCTAAGAAACGTTCCTCTTTTACATCAGAAGAACTTGATTTAATTCATTCTATTTGTCATCAGGTAACTATCGTTTTAGATCGTATGACAAAAGTGGACGAGTTGACTCAAAACACAGAAACATTGGAAGTGGCAAATCTTCACCTTAAAGAAAATGAGAGAAAGTTACGGCTTATTATTGAAAGAAATGAAGTAGAGAGAGAAAGTAAAACCAAAGCGAATTTCCTGGCAATGATCAGTCATGAGTTGAGGACGCCATTGAACTCTATTATTGGATACAGTCAAGTTTTAGAGAATGATCAAAAAGATCCCCTAACAGACAAGCAAAAATCTAGACTTGCCAAAATATTAAGTTCTAGCAGGCATCTACTGCAACTAATCAACAACATATTAGAGCTAATTAGAATTGATACAAAACCAGAAATAATTAAAACAAATGTAAAATCAGTTCATATAAAAGAGGCTGTTAGGGAAAGTTTGTACTCCGTAAGCAACAATGCAAAGGATAAAGGGATTTCTCTTCACATTGAAAAAGATGTAGAAGATATTGCCATTGAAATTGATCCCATACGTTTTCAACAAGTCATGGTCAATTTATTAAATAATGCCATTAAATACAACAAAAAGCATGGTGCTGTCACCCTTTATTGGAGAGTGGACGGCAGATATTTAGCTATCTTTGTTAAAGATACGGGGATTGGTATCCCTCAAAGACACCAAGAGAATATCTTTGAACCATTTTACAGAGTGAACCATGCTATACCAGGGATTGAGGGGACAGGCATTGGTTTAACTCTCGTAAAGCAGAATGTTCTAGAAATGAAAGGGACCGTTGGCGTTTCAAGTATAGAGGGAACAGGGAGTACCTTCTGGGTAAAGGTACCGATATAATACATCGAAAGAAAGGGGTTTTCTTCGATTGAAACCAATAAATGTAGTCATTGTTGATGACAATCAAGATTCTCTTGAAATACTGGATTTTTTTATTCGAGATTTAAAGGAATTTCACATTGTAGATACATGTCAAAATGGGGAAAGGTTGATTGATAGTGTCATGAAAAACAAGGTAGATCTTGTTATTGCGGACATAAACATGCCCAAAAAAAGCGGCTTGGATGCAATAAAAGAATGCCTTGAGTTCTCTCCTGATTTAAAGTTTATTTTTGTAACAGGTTATAATGAATTTGCCGTAGAGGCATTTGCTATATCTGCAGTTGACTATATTGTAAAGCCGATTGAGAAAATCAGATTATACAAAGCTTTAGAGCGTGCAAAAGCCCAATTGCTTACTGAAATGACGGATACTAATCAGAAAAACCATAACAAAAGATTATCTGTTCGTTCCAATAGTTCTTTCTACTATATACCTTTCGAGGATATCATTTTCATTGAAAAGTCAGGGAAGAAATGCATCATATATACAATCAACCAATCCATTGAAACCTATGAAAATATAAGTGACATCTATAAACAATTGGACCAAAATTTTTATCGGACACATCGATCCTATATTGTGAACCTAAGGATGCTTTCTCATATCACACCTAAAAATGAAACGTATTTTGCCTACTTTAGTAATCATGAGAAGTATGCACACATATCCAAGTTGAAAATAAATGAAGTTCAAGAGCTGTTGGCTCAAATCACGAAGCCTTAACGTTTTAGAATATCGTGGTTTGAGTTTCTTTTTGAAATGCTTCATTCTTCATAAAAATTCCAATAAGGGTTCTTAAATGTAGAATCTTTGCGGTTGAAATGGCTAAGTAGTGCACCGAAAAGCATTAATGAAATGCTCAAAAGTATAAGAGGAATTGGACAAAAGGGAATCTGTTTCGTTAGAATGCTAGATAAAGATATCTTATACATGAATTTAAATGAAGAATCCTTTTACTTCACATATATTAATGGGAATTTTAAAAAGATGATGAAGAGCTATCTTATTTAAAATTAACACAAACATACCTTGCTAGGGTTAATCGAATCGTTTTGAAAATTAAATAAGTGGCATACATCAAATACTTAGAATGACCGTTATATGGGAGGGATTTAGTTGGATTTGTTAAGTGATGAATCCTTGATTGAAGTTTATGAAGCAGCGATAACGAATGACTTGAACGAAGAGTTCTTGAAGCTGATTCTTGATGAAATGAAGCGGAGAAAAATAGATATACCAGTATCCAACATATAATGATGAACCGATAGAAACAATAGCAGAACAGAAAGAGATGTGATGATCGTAGTCAGCATCTTTTTTCTTTATAAATACATCAAAAGGAGACACCTAGTATGTACATTGTTCACTCCACTTTTATAGTTCCACCTGAAAAAGCAGATGAAGTTATTTCGATATATCATAACAGATCTAGAATAGTAGAACAGGCGAAAGGGTTTCAGCGCTTCCTTCTTCTACAAAATGAAAACAAAGCAGGGGAGCTTACAGTTTTTATGGAATGGGATTCAAAAGAAGAATTCATCTCTTGGGTTACCAGTGAAGATTATAAAAGAATACATGAACTCGAAAAGAAATACCCGGACCAAGAGCTCGCCTCTATAATCCCTACCATTACGAAATTTAAGGTGGTGGCAACATGAACATTCTCACACAGTCTTCAACCGTCCAAAAAATTAAAGCAGATATAGGTAACTTGGACGTAGAGCCGATTGTAGAAAAAGTGGTAGTAACCATGTACAATGATTTTCCTTTCCTTGAAGAAAAGTTTGGGGAAAAAGGAAAAGAAAGAACCATAGAAGACAACTTTTATCACTTTTTGTATCTCAACACAGCATACAAGCTAAATGATACTCAAACTTTTGTGGACTATGCGATGTGGCTTAATAGTGTACTCGTAAGTAGAGGTTTAAAAACAGATATGATTATCTATAACTTTGAAAAAATACAAGAAAATCTGACAGGAATGCTAGATAAGGAAATAGAAGAAGGCTTTTTATCCTATCTGGATGAAGGCATTCAGGCGCTTAAGGAATATAAGCAAGAAAGCGAAAGTGAATTAGGCTGAAGTAGGCAGTGTGGATGGGCACTGTCTTTAGTAAATTCACAGGATTGTCATGAGTATGTGGAAGAGGCACGTAAGAAGTGTTTTATAATAGAAGAAATCATGTTTGATAAAGGAAGGCTGATAGTTAATGACAAACACTACTATGGGAAAATTCCGAATGATGGGGTTAATAGAAGGCGGATCATTACTTGTCCTTCTTTTTATAGCAATGCCTTTGAAGTATGGATTTGACATCCCGCAAGCAGTAAGTGTCGTTGGAGCTTTACATGGCTTTTTGTTCATCACTTATGTCCTTTTTATTGCATACATCACGTTAAAGATAAGATGGTCCCTAAAGTGGGCGGCAGGTGCTGTAGCTGTTGCTTTCATTCCATTTGGGAATATTGTATTTGACAATTATTTAAAGAAATCTTCTTTTGTGAACTGACTCCTCTCAATGGGGGTCAGTTTTTTATGTTAGGAGCTAATCACCGTGTAGGTTAGTGATATATGGTTAATAATAGCCCGAAGCTAAAGCGGAAGAGATAGAACTGTCTAATTGAAGAGTTCTATTAGCCCGAAGCGAAAGGTAAAGAGGTGGAACTGTCTAATAGAAGGGCTCTAAACGCCCGAAACGAAAGGAAAAGAGATGGAACTGTCTAATAGAAGCACTCTAAACGCCCGAAACGAAAGGAAAAGAGATGGAACTGTCTAATAGAAGCACTCTAAACGCCCGAAGCGAAAGGAAAAGAGATGGAACTGTCTAATAGAAGCACTCTAAACGCCCGAAGCGAAAGGAAAAGAGATGGAACTGTCTAATAGAAGGGCTCTAAACGCCCGAAACGAAAGGAAAAGAGATGGAACTGTCAAATAGAAGCACTCTAAACGCCCGAAGCGAAAGGGAAAACCATGTAACTGTCAAATAGAAGCACTCTAAACGCCCGAAGCGAAAGGGAAAACCATGTAACTGTCTAATAGAAAAGCTAGAAACATTTCCATATTCTAAATACTTGTCATTTCCCTTCTTCCATCATTCTTCGCTATAATGAGTTGTATAGATTTATCGTACTAAAGGAGTAGATGTTTTCGTGAACGTTGGTCGGATATTATCGTTCGTCGCATTTTTCTCATTATATAATATTTTGATGTTTTATCTTGGTTGGAACGGCTTAATCTGGTTAAAAGCGATATGCTCGTTCCAACAAGAAACTGTATATTGGTTAGCCATCACCATTTTTTCTTATGCCTATATTCTTGGCAGGTTGGTAAAACCGCTCTCCTGGTTATCGATTGTTGGTTCAATATGGTTTGGATATATTCAGTACGGACTTCTATTATTTCCAGTAGCTAACCTTGTTGTTTGGGTACTTGACTTAACGGGAGTTCCAGGGCAGACTTCCATTGTTATGGTTGGGACCGTAACAGCTATCATGATTGCTTTTATTCTCATCTTTGGACTCTATAATGCTTACAGCCCAGTAATCAGAAAGTATGAGGTGACCATACCGAAAAAAACTGAAATGAAAAAAATTCATTTAGCGGTTGCCTCTGACATGCATTTCGGTAAGTTATCAGGAGTCGCCCATGCCAAAAGGCTTGTAAAGATGATAGATCGCATCAAGCCGGATATCATTCTGCTTCCTGGTGATATTATTGATGACGAGCCTGAACATTTTCAAAAAAAGAATATGGGGGCTATCATGAAACAACTCGATGCTCCACTCGGTATTTATGGGGTTCTAGGTAACCATGAATACTATGGAAGAGAGATCCCTCAGTTTCTAAAAGAGATGGAAAAAGTGGATATCCGTATTTTGATGGACGAGGTTATTCTAGTTGGAGACAGTTTTTATTTGCTGGGCAGAAAAGATAAAACAGACTTAAGAAGAAAGTCGTTCCAACAGCTGGTAAACGATAAAGATATAGATGTTTCCTTGCCTTTGATCGCAATGGATCATCAGCCTGCAGAGCTGAAAGAAGCGCAAGAAAGTGGGGTAGATCTCATCGTATCGGGTCATACCCATAGAGGCCAAATGACGCCAAACCACCTTATTACCAAAAGGCTGTTTGAATTGGATTGGGGTTACTTGAATAAAGACCAGTTACATGCATTTGTTTCCTCTGGCTTCGGCTTCTGGGGGCCGCCATTTAGAATTGGCAGCAGGTCGGAAGTATTGGAAATTGTCGTAAAATTTGAAGATAGAGAAGGGTATTAACGAATGAATAGAACTTTTCAGCAATTTAATCTAGGAGAAGACATAGTCAAGGCTTTAAGTAGTCTTAACTACATAAAACCGACAAATGTCCAAGAAGAAGTGATCCCGAAAGCTCTAGTGAAGATGGATATTATTGTACAATCACAAACAGGAAGCGGGAAAACAGCTGCTTTTGCCGTCCCTCTTTGTGAGCTGGTCCACTGGGAAGAAAATAAGCCACAGGCCTTGGTATTGACTCCAACAAGGGAACTAGCCGCCCAGGTGAAGGACGATATTACAAACATAGGGCGATTTAAGCGAGTTAAGGCAACCGCTATCTACGGAAAACAATCTTTTCAAAGGCAAAAAATAGAATTGAAGCAAAAATCTCATATAGTGGTTGGTACACCTGGACGGGTGCTGGACCATCTTGAAAAAGGTACGCTTGAAGTGAATAGACTCAAGTATCTTGTGATTGATGAAGCGGACGAAATGTTAAACATGGGCTTTATGGATCAAGTAGAAGCAATCATCCAAAAGCTACCTCAAAATAGGGTAACGATGTTGTTTTCAGCTACCTTGCCGGAAGATATTAAACAACTAGCGAATCAATATATGACAGAACCTGCATTGATTGAAATAAAAAGAAGTGGTTTGACGACAAATCGAATAGAGCATGTCTGGTATGAGGTGGAGGAAGGGGAGAAATTTCTTTTACTGAAAGACATAACAGTAGTGGAAAACCCTGATAGCTGTATCGTTTTCTGCGCTACCCAAGAAGAAGTGGAGAGGGTTCACCGTAAACTTCATCGTAGCGGGTATCCTTGCGGAAAGTTGCATGGCGGCATGGTACAGGAAGACCGATTTTCTGTAATGAATGCTTTTAAACGAGGAGAATTCCGATATCTGATCGCAACGGATGTGGCATCAAGAGGTATTGATATTGAAGATATAAGCTTAGTCATTAATTATGATATACCTTCCGACAAGGAACGATATGTACATCGTATCGGACGAACAGCAAGAGCTGGAAAATCTGGTAAAGCCATTACGCTTATTTCAAATGACGAAAATCATCAATTAGACGAAATAGAGAATTATATTGGCATTAAGATTATAAAAGGTGAAGTTCTAAATAGAGATGCAGTAGTCCTAGCTGAAAGTTCTTTTTTAGATAAGATAAAGAATAAACCAACAAAGAAAGAAGAAAAAAGCGCCAAATTAGAGAGGAATATTATGAAACTCTATTTTAATGGCGGTAAGAAAAAGAAAATTAGAGCGGTGGATTTCGTAGGGACCATTTGCCAAATAGATGGCATAACAGCAGAAGATATAGGGATTATTTCTATTCAGGAGAATCAGACGTATGTTGATATCTTAAATGGAAAGGGACCTTTAGTTTTAAAAGAAATGAAAAACCGCACCGTCAAAGGAAAACAGTTGAAAGTGCATGAGGCACGAAACTAATAAAGCTCGCCAATTCCATTTGTGGATTTGGCGAGCTTTTATTTTTATTATTGGCTCTGTTAAAGCATACTGTTAATTTTTGCAGCAATGGGCGAAGACTCCTCGAAAATGCTGCGCATTTTCTTCGAGCGATGTTTCGCTGTCGAAGCCTTCCTTGTCCTGAGGGAAATAGCGTTTAGGGGAGACCCCGCAGGCGCTTTTCCGAGGAGGCTCCCCAAACGCCCCTAGGAAAGCGAAGCCTAGTGCGGAAATCAACAGCGGTGTTTAACAGAGCGTTATTATTAGAAAAAGAACAAATGAGCCATTAGTGCTGCAACAGGCAATGTAATGATGGTTCTTTGTAAGAAGATGATCAACAGTTCCCATATGGATAGAGGAATTTTTGATTTTATTAAAAGAATGCCAATCTCCGACATGTAAATCAACTGAGTCAATGACATAACGGCAATAACAAATCTCGTAAGCTCAGACTCTATCCCACTACCAATAACTGCTGGAAGAAACATATCCGCAAACCCTACAATCATGGCTGGTGCAGCAGCCTGGGCTTCTGGAATTTGCAACAGTTGAAGAAACGGTATGAATGGATAAGATAGAATGTTGAAGACTTCCGTAAATTCTGCCACCATCAAGGCAATTGTTCCTAACGCCATTACTAGTGGAATAAGTGCCATCCAAATATCCACTACATTATAAATCCCTTTTTTTACAATTTGCTTTATACTCTTCACTTGCCCCGCTTTATCAACTGCCTGCTGTAGTCCCCATTGAAAGCTCGACACTCCTTTTGGAACATTTTCATCAATTTTTTGGCCCACAGGCTCGTAATAGGTATCTTTTTTACGGGAAAGAGGGGGAATTCTCGGGCATATAACTGCTGCAATGATTCCTGTAACGACTACTGTAAAGTAGAAAGGTACAAACATATGATCAATTCCAATAAACTTGGCAATAACAAGACTAAAAGCAATGGAAGCAATGGAAAAGTTGGTCGCTACGACAGCTGCTTCCCTTTTCGTATAATAGCCAGATTCGTATTGTTGTGTGGTTAACAACACCCCGACGGTCCCGCTTCCCATCCAAGAAGCCATTGCATCAATAGACGAACGACCGGGTAGCTTGAAGAGGGGATGCATTACTTTTCTAACCAACGTACCGATGAAGTCCATTAAACCGAACTCTAACAGAAGTGGCATGAAGAGACTTGCAAATAGAAACCATACAGTTAGAACAGGGATAAGGTCATATAAGACAATGCCACCGGTAAATTCTGATGTAATCATTTCAGGTCCATATTTCGTTAACGTCATAACAGCGAATGCAGCACCTAACACACGCAGTGCTAGCCATATACTTCCTACGTTCAATAGGGAGTCTAGAAAGCTATCCTTTTTTAAGAATGGTAGGGGAATAAACCTCACTACCAAACTGCTAAAAGCTGAAACAACTAATACGACTGCCATGAAGGTAGGAATAACTCCACCAAAAGTAGTCAAAATCAAGTCAGCCATGATTCCAAGACCAATGGTTACATTTCCGTTGAATGAAACCGGAATTAAGAAAAGAAGAATACCAATAAAGGAAGGAATAGCGAATTTCAAGATTTGTAAAGTTGAATAGGTTGGAACTGCTGTTTGTTTGGAGTAGGTAGTTGGTTTGGCAGATTGAGTACTCATACGTTTTGTCTCCTTTTTTTGATTATTAGAATAATAGAATAGGATATCAATAAAAATAACACTTTACGTATAATTATACAACTATATCTTTTCAAATAGGTTCTCTTTTTGGATATTCATCGATTTCGTCGAATATGTTAAATCGAGGGTAAGTGAAAGGAGGGACTGCATGGTGTCTAGAAACCAGAAGCAAACAGCTCATAACTTGACCAAATATAAGGACGCGCTCCCTGTTCCGCCAGTTTTAAAGCACTTATATAAAGGGAAAGGCTATACGTATTACGAGGTGTGCATGAAGGAATGCAAGGTGTCGGTGCATAGTGAATTGCCCGAGACTACTATGTGGGGATACGAAGGGATATTCCCAGGACCGACCATTCAAGTGGAGAGTGGGGAAAGGGTGTATATCAAGTGGAAAAATCGATTGCCACCTGTGCATCTTTTGCCAATAGATTTTACTGTCCATGGTGCTCACCGGGACGTCCCTGAGGTAAGAACAGTGGTTCATGTACACGGGGCGGTAGTAGAACCGGAGAGTGATGGGTATCCTGATGCCTGGTTTACTAATGATTATCAAAAAGTAGGGGAAAAGTTTGTAAAACAAGTCTATCGATATGACAACTATATGAATGCTTGTACCCTTTGGTACCATGACCATGCAATTGGAATTACCAGACTAAACATATATGCAGGCCTTGCCGGCTTCTTTTTAGTTAGAAGTAAGCAAGAACAATCATTGAATTTACCAGTAGGAGAATATGATATTCCATTAATGATACAGGACAGGACATTTAATCAAGATGGATCGCTATTTTATCCCAAACAGCCAGAAGAACCAGTGCCTGACCTTGTAACGTCCATTGTGCCTGAGTTCTTCGGGGAAACGATATTGGTTAATGGGAAAGTATGGCCCTATTTGGAGGTGGAACCAAGAAAATATCGATTTCGAATGTTGAACGGCTCAAACAGTAGATTCTATAGATTAATGCTTGATAGAGATCAACTTATGTTTCAGATAGGTACAGATAGGGGGCTATTACCTCAACCTATTGGAATAAAGGAGATTATCCTAGCGCCTGCTGAAAGGGCAGATATTATCATCGATTTCTCGAATTTGGAAGGGAGGAGAATTTCATTAATTAATGGTGCACCTGCTCCTTTTCCAAGTGGAGAGGCTAAAAATGAAGTAAGGGATGTCATGCAGTTCAGGGTAATTTCAGAAACTAAGTATATTGATACTAGCAGCATTCCTGCAGAATTGGAACAACTTCCTGTTTTGTCTGAAAAGAATGTTGTAAGAAAAAGGTTTTTAACGCTTAATCACTTGATGGATAAGTATGGAAGAGAGCTCATGTTACTAGATAATAAAGGTTGGGATGCACCGATTTCTGAAAACCCTAGACTTGGGACAACTGAAATCTGGTATCTGATTAACCTTACACCGGATACCCATCCTATCCATATTCATTTAATAGATTTTCAGATACTTGACCGGCGTGAGTTTAATGTAGAGAAATACAATAATGAAAATGTATTGGAATACCTAGGGCCTAGTATTTTACCAGAGCCACAGGAAAGGGGGAGAAAGGACACTGTAAGGGCAAATCCCAATGAGGTTACAAGATTAATCATACAATTTGGTCCATATTCAGGACTTTATGTATGGCACTGTCATATGTTAGAACATGAAGATTATGAAATGATGCGGCCGTATATAGTGATAAGGTAACCGAGAAGATAGGCGGAATATTTGATGGGAGAAAATACGAAACAATTTATTGGTGTCTGGACTCAGGCAATAGGCACGGTAATTGCAGCAATTGGCAGTACCCCGTCTGTACCCATCGATGAGCAAGGGAGAACGGGGTTAAGTTTGGTCGGGAATGTCCTTCAAGCAGGAGGAAATGGTCTTGAAGCGGACTCGCAAGAAGAACTGACTTACGGGAAAATAGGAAATATTATACAAGCAACGGGTAATATAACGGTCAGCTCAGGCTTGACCATTGATTTTGCCGGAGAGACAGAGGAAAGGCTTGTCATTAGTGGAGACTTAATGCAAGCATTGGGGGCGATAACTGCATTAGGCAGTGCCAGTCAACCATACATGGTACTGGGTAATTTCCTTCAAGCGATTGGGAACTCTATACAAGCGGTTGGAGGTAGTCGAGAGTTAAGAGTGGAAACAACAAATTCTAAGCACAATGAGCAAAGTAATGAAACTGTCATTGCACTAGGAAGCTGGCTGCAAGCACTTGGTACCATCATTCTTGCACTTGGTTTGACCTATGAACAGATAGAATAATCCCCCGATAATTTCCATATCGGGGGATGTATTTTTATTAAACGCCGATGCTTTCGGCTATATTTGACTGCCTTAAATAATCTGCCAGAAGTTGAGGAGTTGTTAAATAGACAAGCCCATTACCTTCTAAGCTTTTTGGATAGCCAAGAGGAATGGTCCTTTTGACTAGTTGTGCATAAAGTTCCGCCTCGGTGAGTGTTCGGCTGAATTCATTTTCCGAAAGCTTTTTAATTAAAGCGAGAGCTCCCGCGACATGTGGGGCTGACATGGAAGTACCACTGAATACGGCATATCTTCCTCCTGGTATGGTTGAAATTATTTTCTCTCCAGGTGCTACAAGATCAATTTCGTTATTCGAGTTAGTAAAATAAGAGGATTTACGTTGAAGATTAATAGAACCGACAGATATCACTTCCTGGTAAGCAGCTGGATAGGAAAATTCTTGTGTATATTGATTCCCATCTCCTTCATTACCGGCTGCGCACACGACAAGTATGTTATGGTCGATTGCTGCTTTAATAGAATCGTGAAGTTCTGGTACATCAATTGGACCACCAAGTGACATAGATATAACATCTACATTCTGGGTAACGGCGTAGTTTATTGCGTTAATAATCCATTCATATTCCCCAGAGCCATTTTTACCGCCAAGAGCTTTAAGGATTAGTAGTTTTGCTTCAGGAGCTACTCCAACCACACCAGAACCAGGGTTTATCGCAGCAATGGTCCCTGCAACATGCGTGCCATGACCATTATAATCTTTGAAGTTCTCTGGATCTCCATTATCGTCCTCTGTGAAGTTTTTCCCTCCTATAATCCTTCCTTCAAGGTCAGGGTGCTGTGCATCACATCCGGTATCAATAACGGCAACGACGATACCTTCTCCTTTATAACCATTTTGCCAAATAGCTGGTGCTTGAATTAATTCAACGCCTTCTGGGATTTGTTGGGTCTCAAATAACTGGTTTTCCAACTTGTAAGGAATTAAATGAACTAATTTTTCTTTTTGCATACAAAAACGCCTCCTAATCATTATTTTCAAACAAATGTGAAAAAGAAAGAAGGTGTTGCGTGTTGCAGTATTACTTTCTGAAGATTCTATCAATAAAACTACTATTAAGCAAGTGATTAACAGCCTAAAAATTAACTAATACAAAAATACATATTTAGGAATTTTTGGACCAAGATACCAACCGGTCTTTGAGTGAGTAGAATGATACAGTTATTTGAAAAAAAGGAAAAAGGAGGAATTTAATTGGGATTGTATTCAGAAAGAAGCTGTTCAAAATACAATGTGCCAGGAACTATAAATGTTACTTGTACGAGTACTAGTACAAGTACAAACGGTAGTGGAACAGGTGGAGGTGTAGGGGAGGGGGCTGTTGTTGGGCCTCGAGGACCTCAAGGAGAGCCAGGACCATCAGGGCCACAAGGTGTATCTGGACCAGCAGGACCATCAGGGCCACAAGGGGTAGCAGGACCGGCGGGACCTGAAGGGCCAGCTGGTATTCAAGGCCCCACTGGTCCAGCCGGACCAGAGGGACCAGTTGGAGCAGTCGGACCAGAAGGAGCAGTCGGACCAGCTGGACCAGCCGGAGTCGATGGTCAAAGCGCCATCCTTCCATACTCTTCTGGTACTCCGGTTGCGTTAACTACCGCTTTGGATGATCTATTAAGTACAGGTGCCACCATTGGATTTGGAAGCTCATTCGGAGGCATTGACATAACAGATAATACCATTGATGTTTCAGGAGGAGGAGGAGTCCTCAACTTCGCATTTCCAATTCCAAGAGACACAACTATAACAGGTATTAGTGCCTACTTTACTGCCACTGCTGAGGTAACACTGGCAACTCCTGTTTCAGTAATAGCTTCCGTATTTAGTGCACCACCAAGAGAAACTGAGTTTACAGAAACATCAGTTACAGTTACCTTGCAACCTGAATTGGAAGGAATAATAACAGGTGGAGAAGTGTTAACAGGGACTGCTACGGGATTTACGGAAACATTCCCTGCAGGAACAAGGCTTTTATTAGTTTTCTATACGGAATCAGAAACAGCCTTGGCATCGGTGATTACAGGGTTTGCGAGTGCAAGTTTAGCAATAAATTAATTTTTTGGGGGCATAGTGCAACTTTACTATGCCTTTTCTTACATAGTGAGTCCTATTTCCGCTAAGCCCCAAGTCTTAACTTAAAATATGGCTGAAGCTCATTATACGGAACCTTTAACAAAGGTAAGATAAAGACATAGAAGGGAGGAACAACGAATGAAAAAATTTGGATTGTTTATAGCAGGTGTCATTGCATTCTTTGTTTTACTTGCAAACATTGGTCCACTTTTAGGTTTGGCCGTTAGTTTGGTAGTCACTTATTATGCGGTAAAAGAATTCATAAAAACGGATTCTAATGGCACGAAAATTCTGTGGGGTATCATTGCTTTTATTGCCATCGCGTTTTCAATTGCAAATGTACCCGCCGTATTAGCAGTAGTTGCAGCATATATCTTATATGTTGTTTATAAGAACTGGAACAAAGAGAAAGAAAGCAACACCATCATTGAAGCTGGCGACCCGTTCACTAATTTCGAGAAACAGTGGAATTCATTGAACAAATAAAATTAAGGAGAGGAATGGTACCATGACTAACTTATTTTCAAGAATTAAACAGACGATTTCTGCAGATTTCCATGAGGCTTTGGATAAAAAGGAGCAGAAAAATCCAATCGCTATGTTGAATCAGTATTTACGTGATTGTGAAAAAGAAGTAGAAAAAGTTCGCAAGCTAGTAGAACGCCAGAATTTGCTCAAAGAAGAATTTGTAAGGGAATATCATGAGGCAAGAAGTCTAGCGGAAAAGCGAAATTCCCAAGCGGGCATTGCCGAAAATGCTGGTGAAACCGAACTGGAGGAATTTGCAAAGCGTGAGCATCAACAATATGAGGAGCGCGCCAACAATTTGAAGTATTCTTTAGAAAAGGTTTCGGCTGATCTGACATCTCTAGAGCAAAAATATGAAGAAATGAAGCACCGACTTAAGGATATGTATATCAAGCGGATGGAATTAATGGGAAGGGAGAATGTTGCCCGTGCTACACATCGAATGAATCAGGTGGTGGTTTCTAGCAAATCAGAGTGCTCCTACACAAAATTTAATAAAATGGAAACCTACTTAGATCGTTTGGAGCACCAAGTAAATTCCGACTATCATCGTAATACTATTGATGCGCGTATTGCCCAGCTAGAAAAAGAAATTCCTCAAACAGAAGAGAAAACTCATTCTCTTTCACAATGAAAACTGCTATCCTAAAAAGGCGTACATTTTGCGCCTTTTTAGGGTGTTTAAAAGTTTGCTGTTAAAGCATACTGTTGATTGATTGGAGCAATAGGCGAAGACTCCTAAGGGAGATAGCGGTTAGGGGAGACCCCGCAGGCGTTTTTTGGAGGATGCTCCCCAAACGCCCCTAGCAAAGCGAAGCCTAGTGCGTAAATCAACAGCGGTGTTTAACAGAGCCAAAAATTTAAATGAAAAGGAGGGATAAGGCGCATGTTGAACAAAATGAAATCTGATTATCTTAGTTTTATAATCGTAGTGGCTAGCTTCATTTTTTTGTTAGAAATTCTCTTTTTCAATACGGGCCTTATTTTTTCTTTTTTGTTTTCAGGATTCCTAATGTATATAGGGAAAAAGAAATGGCATTGGTTAATAGGAAAGGCCCTATTTGTCATTGGGGGGTTGTCCATTACTTTTTCCGTATTCAATATGATGACCTTTAACTTTCTAATTTTGGCAACAGTGTTGTATTTCTTGTACAGATTCCTCCAAGCCAAAAAACAGCCTGTAGAAATGCAGCCGTCTATCATGCCCAAACAGGAAGAGCAGGTTGTTAGAAACGAGCAAAAGTGGTTCACTAACAAGCTTTTTGGAAGACAAAAGACACCTGAACAATCTTATACATGGGACGATGTAAACATCCAATGTGGAATCAGTGATACTCATATAGATTTGAGCTTTACGGTACTACCTAAAGGAGAAGCAATCATTTTTATTCGAAATGTAATAGGAAACATTCAGATAATGGTTCCCTACGAATTGGAACTTAGTATCGTCCACTCTGGCATGGTAGGTTCCATTAATATCCTAGAGCAAGAAGAGAAAAGCATCCTTAACCAGACGGTTCATTACCAAACCGCTAATTATAGAGAAGCCATCCATAAAGTGAAAATTGTCACCTCGATCTTCGTCGGCAGCATAGAGGTGAAGAGAGTATGAGTACATTGCAAAGGCAAGTTTTGTGGGCAACTTGTATATCTTTAATAAGCTTCCTAGTAATAGGCTCAATAACCTATTTCTTTTTTCCGGTAATCAGTCTGAAAGCTCTTTGGGAGCTAAAGGTAATAGATCTTCCGTTCATCTTGTTTTTGTTTATTGTCAGTCTTGGTTTGGGAATCCTCTTCGGCTTGTTTTCCGGGTTGTATTGGAAGAAGCAAATAAACACTGTTTATGAGGAGTTAAAAGCAGTGGAACAAGGGAGAACCCTGTGGGAAGTACCAGGAAGCAATGTTCAGGAGTTAGCTTTAATGGAAGAAGTCATATGGAAATTGCACAATCAGATACAGGAACAAGCAAAAATCTCCCAAAAGATTGCAAACGAAAAGGCGGAAGACCTAGAGATTAGGATACAGGAAATCGTTTCACAAGAACGAAACAGGCTGGCAAGAGAGCTTCATGATTCAGTCAGTCAGCAGCTCTTTGCAGCCTCGATGCTAATGTCTGCATTAACGGAAACCAGGGGAGAATCTGGTACTGATAACAATGAAACAAAGCAACTAAAATTAGTGGAAGAGATGATTCATCAGTCTCAACTGGAGATGCGGGCATTGCTCCTTCATTTACGCCCAGTGGCATTGAAAGGAAAAACGTTGCAAGAAGGTGCAGAAGAGTTATTAGTAGAACTTATTCAAAAAGTTCCGATGAGCATTACGTGGAAAATTGAACGTTTTTCTATAGATAAAGGTGTGGAGGATCATCTATTTAGAATCCTCCAAGAGACATTATCCAACACATTACGGCACTCCAAAGCAAATGAGGTCGAGGTATTACTTATTCAAAGAGAGAACTTCATCATACTAAGAGTGGTCGATGACGGAATTGGCTTTGATGTCGAGCAGGCTAGGGCAGGTTCTTATGGCTTGCAAAACATGCATGATCGAGCGGTTGAACTAGGCGGTACTTTAAAGATAGTAAGTGTGGAAAATGAAGGAACAAGACTGGAAGTGAAAGTTCCCAAATTGGACGTAGAGGAGGCTTGACCAAAATGATAAGAGTATTATTTGTAGATGATCATGAAATGGTAAGGATTGGTGTTACGGCATATCTTTCCGCACAACCTGATATAGAAGTTGTGGCAGAAGCAGATGATGGATCTGTTGCAGTAGGGCTCGCTATGGAACATAAACCTGATATTATATTAATGGATCTTGTTATGAAAGAAATGGATGGAATAGAAGCGACCAGAAGAATTATTGAACAATGGCCGGAAGCGAAAATTATCATCGTTACGAGCTTTCTGGACGATGAAAAAGTATATCCAGCCCTTGAAGCGGGAGCTACCAGCTATATGCTTAAAACCTCCAAAGCAAGTGAAATTGCCAATGCAGTTCGGTCTACATATAAAGGGCAATCCATCTTGGAGCCGGAAGTGGCGGGAAAAATGATGAAGAAGATGCGCAGAAAGACCGAGATTCTTCCCCACGAGGAATTGACCAACAGAGAAATGGAAATCCTTCTACTCATGACACAAGGAAAAACTAATCAAGAAATAGCGGATGAGCTGTTTATTGCACTTAAAACTGTGAAGGTACATGTAAGCAATATCCTCGCAAAACTTCAGGTGCAGGACCGAACACAGGCAGTCATCTATGCATTTAAGCACTCATTAGTAAACTAATGGGTGTTTTTTTAGACAAGAAAGAATAAGATGCAGTTGATTTCCCTTCCGGCGCTTCGCGAGCCTCCTCCGCTTGCCCTGAAGCCACTGAAAATGTCTCTGATTTAAGCGGTTGTTTATACACCGCTGTGGATTTCCACAAATGGCTTCGCTTTCCTAGGGGCGCTGCTGGAGCCTCCTCGGCTACGCCTGCGGGGTCTCCACCTAGCGCTATCTCCCTCAGGAGTCTTCACCTTTTGCTCCAATCCACAGCTAGATATTCACTAGCACATAATATTTCAGCTTTTCAGTGGCTTAGCTTGTGCCTGCGGGGTCGCACCTGGCTGGCGTCTGGGCGCCTTCCACTCCAATCAATAAGGTGGCTTTATTTACTTTAAGGTTCTGAGTGATAATCTAACATAATTAACTGTAATAACACTAACAATTCGTTCTCACTATCTCCTAGCTGTGGATTGGAGCAATTGGCGAAGACTCCAGCGGGGGAGTAACGGTTGGATGAGACCCCGCAACGAAGTGAGGAGGCTCAAACACCGTCCCGCGGAAAGCGAAGCCAGTTGCGGAAAGGAACAGCGGCTAATTCCGCTAACTATTGTTTAATGCAATAAAAGGACCGGGAAGTTTTTGCCGGGTGTTTTTTATGTTATTATTTATGATAGAGACAAAATTCATCTTAGGGGGCTTCTTACATGAACAAACAACTTATCGTCTACTCAGCACCAGGCTGCAGGGATTGTGAATTGGTAAAGGAATTTCTAAAAGAAAATCAAGTATCTTTTGAAGTCAGAGATTTACTGGCAAACAGAGAATACCAAGAGGAAGTAGAGAAATTTGGATTTATGGGAATTCCGGTTACGGCTGTAGGTGACCAGGCGGTAAAAGGATTTAACCCAGGGGAACTAAATAGGCTGATAGATCTTGTAAAGTGAAGGTCGGCTAACAGAGGAGTAAAATGATTGGCAGAGCAAAAGAAACCGGCATTTATATATACGTACGCATATAGCAAGGAAGAGCGCTCCCTTTGCCATTTGGAGATGCGTTCTTTTTTTGGCACGGCAACAGACGATAACATTATTAAAAGTACTACAAGGATTGAACCGAGCAGAAGCCCTTTTATCCGCGAAAGAATAGAAGCGATATATGAAGGAGCTTCATTGCAGGAAATCGTGGATCAAGTGAAGGGAATAGCGATGGGTGATCAAACTTTCAAAGTTATTTTCTCCAAAATAAATGATAGGAAAGCTCCACATACGATTGAATATCAAGAGCGTCGTGATATCGAACGTGCTATCGGCTGGGTTATAGAAGGAGAAGCTGATGTCCATCAACCTGATCATATCTTTGGTGTGGCAACTGTTGGTGAACGCTGGTATTTCGGTCATTATTTGAAAAGAGAAGCGGTATGGCTTCAGCATACGAAAAAGCCAAGGGAATATTCAACTGCTTTAAGCACTCGTGTGGCTAGGGCTGTTGCCAATATTGCCGTCCCAGATCCTGAGGGGATAAAATCTATCGATCCTTGCTGTGGGATAGGAACGGTACTTGTTGAGGCATTATCCATGGGGATAAATATGGATGGAAGAGACATAAATCCGTTAGTGGTAAACGGTTCAAGGGAAAATATTGAATATTTCGGTCTCTCAGGAAATGTTACGCTAGGACCTATATCGGATGTAACGGATAACTATGATGTGGCGGTTATTGATATGCCATACAATCTTTATACTCACGCTACCCCGGAAGATCAATTATCCATCTTGAAGCATGCACGCCGTTTCGCAAAAAAAGTCGTCGTCATTACCATCGAGACGATGGATGACATGGTGGAGAAAGCTGGGTTTAGCATTGTTGATCGTTGTGAGACCCAAAAGGGTTATTTTACAAGAGAGATTTTAGTATGTGAATAAAAGTGGAAAAGAGACCATTAGGCTGGTCTCTTTTTTCGTGTATTTAAAAACCTATCCTGGACCAATTAAACAATTCACCTGGGTCGCTTTTTCGCACAGGAGCGTATTCGTGATGGCCGATGATATGTTCCCGGTCGTTTTGAATTAATGGATTGCGCTTCAAAATATCTTCTAATAATATCTTCAATGAAGCATACTGAGCATCCGTGTACCCAATATCGGAAGGGGAAATGGAGTCATAAACATCCGCTGGCATTATCGAAAGCATCTCTTCCTTCGTTCCTATCGCCAGCAATTCTATTCCAATCGAATAGTCGTTCAAACCACTTTCATACTCTTGGTAGTTTAAGAGATGTCCTTTGCCGGCATGAAAGGCTGCGCGTTCTTCCGGTACCATAAAGTAGATCTCTCCATCCCTATCTATCATATAATGAGCAGAAACCTCATACTCTTCAAAAAGTGCATAGACTTCTTCCATATTATAAGGGTCTTCAGGTGAACGAAGAGCGTTATTTGTAAAATGTAGCATGACGTGTGTAATAGGGGCACCTCTGACTCTTGAATTTTTCTTTGGGAGGAGCCATTCCTCCATCTCCAGGTTAGAGGGTTCTGGCGGAACACTTATTGCTGGCGCTGTAATTGGGTTAATTTTATCCAATTGTTTTTCCGTAAGAGCAGTCGGCTTGGCGCAACCAATTAATAGAAATATAGTAATACATAGATAGGTGATTTTCAGCATGATATTTCCTCTTTTATTAGACTTTACTTATAATAATTCTTTTTGAAAAGTGGAAATCCTTCTAATAATTTTGGCAGCCATTGTCCATTAACAATTACTACCCCCACGATGATGATAATTCCACCCAAAACACCATGTACAAGAATCTTTTCATGTAAAATAACAACTGCTGCTATTAAAGTAGAAAGCGGCTCTAAATATAGAAACATAGAAACTTTTGTTGCCGCCATTACTTCATGTGCTTTTCCCCAGTACCAATATGCAATACCTGATACAAAAATCCCAAGAAAAATAAGATGAGCCCACTCATTAAGAGATAATAACTTTAAAGACTCCCATCCCTTATTTCGCACAAGAAAAGGAGTAGTAAGAATGAATCCCACTAAACTCATATAAAAGGTCACAACCAGTGCTGGATATGGAATTCGAAGACCTTTTAGTAGAATGGAGTAGATCGCCCAATTCAAAGTACTTAATATCATTAATAGAAAGCCTAAATTAATAGTTATTGAAAGGAGCTGCCCGTTTCTTGCAGAAGTGATAAGCAATACACCCAATACAGAGAGAATCATCCCAATAGCCTTTGAAAGTGACATTTTTTCATGCAAAAACATCATAGACAGGAGTACTGTAAAAATTGGCGAAAAGGATATAAGCCACCCTGCAGAAGAAGCATCTATGGTCAATAGGGCGGTTGCCTGCAATACCTGATGGACAAAAACTCCTAAAATACCTAAAACAATTAGATGGGGTACGTATTTAATGGAAATATGGAATCTTTCTCGTGTTAATAGTAATAAAAGGAACAAAAACAAAGCTCCTATGCCAAATCGCATCACTAATAATGTAAAAGGATCGAGCTTATATAGGACAGCTTTAGTAGATACAAATGATATACCCCAAAAACTGATGGC
The DNA here is from genome assembly GCF_012911845.1 of Bacillus sp. RO2. GTDB lineage: Bacteria > Bacillota > Bacilli > Bacillales > Bacillaceae_I > Sutcliffiella_A. The sequence goes on from NZ_JAAXCU010000015.1 coordinate 44,814, forward strand.
CATGGTGGCATAAAGAGAGGCAGTAAAGGTTTTTCTAAAGGGAATCATTATCTATCAACCTTCTTTCAATGGACTGTCTCTAACCATCATATGCTTGTCCTGTTAAAAGATATTCTACATAGAAAAAGGCACCACTATTTAATAGTGGTGCCTTAAGTATGGAGCGGATGGGATTCGAACCCACGACCCCTTCGCTGCCAGCGAAGTATTCTCCCACTGAACTACCGCCCCGGTGAGAATGAATTTATTTTATCAAAAATTCTTTCTTTTGCAAATGTTTTTTTTAAAGATTTAGTCCAAGTTTTCAACTTCCGCTTGAATGACACCAGTAAGTGATTTTAGCTCATAATATACATCTGTTGTATATACGCTTTTCTTCGTGGTGATGATACAATTAAGCACGATATCATCTTTTTCCTCTTTTACTTTAACTCGCTTAATGGCAAGGTTTTTGTGGTGTATCTCCTTCATGACCATGGTCAGGTCAATTTCTTTCTCAATAAAGATCTTTACTTTTATTTCTTTTTCCTTCAATTTCTTTGGTCCAATCTTATCGAAGAGGGAGGGGATTATCTTCACACCCAAAATGATGAAAATGACACCGAATGCCCCTTCTATAAAAAATCCTGCTCCAATAGTAATTCCAAGTGCTGCGGATGCTAATACCAATGCAGCTGTTGTCAGCCCTGAAATAGCTTCGTTGCTTCTTCTTAGGATTACCCCTGCTCCAAGAAATCCAATACCGCTAATAACATAGGAAGGAATTCGCCCCGGATCCATAGGTCTTGAGTATTCTTTAGAATAAAGAAAGGCAGATTCATAGGAAACGATGGTCAATAAGCACGCCATTACTGAGACGATGACGCATGTTTTTAGTCCAAGAGGTTTACCCTTCAATTCCCGTTCTAACCCTATAATTATCCCAGCTATTGAAGCAAAAATAAGTTTAATAATAAAATCGTATTCATTGATATATTCCATGATCATTTCCATAATGGCCCTCCTTAAAAAAGTAAAAATATGATATTCTATAATAAAAATATTTGTTAAAAAATTATAGCAATATTCTGTAAAGTTAGAAAGGTTATTTTAAAATACTAACAGCGTGGGTGAAGGCAAATGAATAAGTGGTTTAATCCATACGTGGCTCTCGCGGTGGGAGTAGTTACTGTATCTACATCCGCCATATTTGTCAAATTAGCGGATGCCCCTGCTGGAGTGGTCGCCTTCTACCGGTTACTATTCTCCGTGATAATACTACTACCCATATTTTTATATAAATATGTTGGAGAATTAAAGGATATTTCTAAGAGGGATTGGCTCTTCTCGATGTTGGCAGGTGTGTTCCTAGCGTTTCATTTTATTCTATGGTTTGAATCCTTAAACTATACCAGTGTAGCAAGTTCAACAGTGCTCGTAACCCTCCAACCTTTGTTTGCATTCATAGGAACTTATTTGTTTTTCCAAGAAAAACTTAGTATTAAAGCTATTGTAAGTGGATTGATGGCAATAGTAGGGAGTGTAATTATCAGCTGGGGTGATTTCCGGATTAGTGGAGTGGCTTTATTTGGGGATATACTCGCTTTGGTGGCTTGTGCGCTTGTAACGGCTTACTTATTGTTTGGACAGGACGTCAGAAAAAGACTATCATTGATTACCTATACCTTTATCGTTTATGGTTTCAGCTGTGTTACCTTGTTTTTGTATGTACTAGTTTCGGGAGAGCCTCTCACAGGGTACTCCACTACAGATTGGTTTTGGTTCATCCTGCTTGCAATTATTCCAACATTGTTGGGCCACTCCTTCTTCAACTGGGCTGTTAAATACATCAGCACCAATGTTATCTCAATGAGTATTCTATTTGAACCGATCGGTGCAGCAGTACTTGCTTATTTTGTCTTACATGAGATGGTAACTTGGACACAATTTACAGGAGGGCTCCTTGTGATGCTTAGTGTTGGGTATTTCTTAAAAGATAACCGTAAGAGCAAACAAGTAGAATGGTTGGTAACGGAGAAAGATGAGAATCAGAAGTGGATATAAGAATGGGGTATACGGGGACGATGGCCTGTCTCTGAAAATTACCTATAAATAATAATGGAAGACGAAAAGCCGACACTTTGTCGGCTTTTATCTATATATATGTACCATTCATTGGAGTCTTGTGGCCATCATTGCGAAAAAAATACCAAGGGAAAGGCTGACAATAAATCCTTCGCCGCGTACCTTTCCTTCCTTATCACTTATACGCAACCCTTCAAAGTATGCAAAAAGTAAAAGGCCTATTGAAGTGAGTAAGGCTACTAAAAATGCTGCGTATTTTACAAGATCCATAACTTATCCCCCTGTTTCATTTATTAATAGATTGTATGAGTGGTTATAGTAGAAAATTCTATTAATTTTTACATAAAAAAGCTGACCGATGTGGCCAGCTTAAGAGATAGAATTATTGGTGGTAAATATACGAGGCACTGTTTTAATCAATAGTACTGTTACAATTGTTGCAATCACAAAACTTGGTAACATATAGGACCCGTTATAAAGTAAGGAATATAGCCATACCGGTTGCCCTTCTGGAGCTAAATAGTCGAAGTAAATGACTCCGGCAGAGTAATGAGCCAAGAATCGTAAAAGGCATCCTAAAAATGCGGCTATGCTTACATACATTACAATTTTTTTCATGTCATCATTCTTAGCAGATGTCGCGACCTTGCCCGCAAATACTCCAGCAAAACCAAGAGAGGTAAATGCTACTATATAATCTAGAAAAATTTGTACAGGATCAATCCCCCAAAAGGTACCTGTTACTATCTGAAGTAGACCGAGTATAAAACCAGATAATATTCCACCTTTTATCCCCCAGCGAAAGGCCATGATAAATACCGGGACCATTGAAATTGATATTGAGCCCCCTTGAGCCCAAATTTTTAGTGACAAAACCCCGGCCAATAAATCAAGTAAATACCCTAATGCTCCAAATATTGCAACTTCAACGAGAAATAATGTGTTATTCTTCTTCATGAAAATCCCCCTTAAAATAAAAAAAGCAATAAAGGAGGCTCCTTTATTGCTTAAATGAAATAAGTAATAAATCTGCCACATCCCTACCATAGTACTAACTAACAGGTTCAAAGGGTCAGAACATCATGTTCACTCTCAGCCATAAAGGCTCCCCTCGTGGAAAATAATTAAATTGTCTTCCTTCATCATACATAACCCACAAGAAAACGACAAGTTTTTTCCTTAGTTAACAATTATAGTAGAGATACGTTGTGTATAATCCATTAGTAGAGTTAGTAGAATGTTAATCAAAAATATTTAGAAAAAGTATTGCAATATAGTTGTAGAGGTGGTATATTTAATTTCGTCGCTGCGAGGGCAGAGACAAGATGTGAAAATGCTACTTCAAAAAAATAAAAAACAGCTTGACTTTAAAACGACAAGTTGTTATGATTAGGAAGTCGCTTTTGAGCGAATCTTGTAAGAAAATGATCTTTGAAAACTAAACAAAACAACAGCGTCATAACGTCGGTTCTACGGAATACGACAAAATGATTTAAGTAACACAAGCTAGCAAATTTTGAGCAAAAGCTCAGACTCTTTATTGGAGAGTTTGATCCTGGCTCAGGACGAACGCTGGCGGCGTGCCTAATACATGCAAGTCGAGCGGACCTTTTAAAAGCTTGCTTTTAAAAGGTCAGCGGCGGACGGGTGAGTAACACGTGGGCAACCTGCCTGTAAGACTGGGATAACTTCGGGAAACCGGAGCTAATACCGGATAATATAAGGAACCTCCTGGTTCTTTATTGAAAGATGGTTTCGGCTATCACTTACAGATGGGCCCGCGGCGCATTAGCTAGTTGGTGAGGTAACGGCTCACCAAGGCGACGATGCGTAGCCGACCTGAGAGGGTGATCGGCCACACTGGGACTGAGACACGGCCCAGACTCCTACGGGAGGCAGCAGTAGGGAATCTTCCACAATGGACGAAAGTCTGATGGAGCAACGCCGCGTGAGCGATGAAGGCCTTCGGGTCGTAAAGCTCTGTTGTTAGGGAAGAACAAGTGCGAGAGTAACTGCTCGCACCTTGACGGTACCTAACCAGAAAGCCACGGCTAACTACGTGCCAGCAGCCGCGGTAATACGTAGGTGGCAAGCGTTGTCCGGAATTATTGGGCGTAAAGCGCGCGCAGGTGGTCCTTTAAGTCTGATGTGAAAGCCCACGGCTCAACCGTGGAGGGTCATTGGAAACTGGGGGACTTGAGTGCAGAAGAGGAAAGTGGAATTCCAAGTGTAGCGGTGAAATGCGTAGAGATTTGGAGGAACACCAGTGGCGAAGGCGACTTTCTGGTCTGTAACTGACACTGAGGCGCGAAAGCGTGGGGAGCAAACAGGATTAGATACCCTGGTAGTCCACGCCGTAAACGATGAGTGCTAAGTGTTAGAGGGTTTCCGCCCTTTAGTGCTGCAGCTAACGCATTAAGCACTCCGCCTGGGGAGTACGGTCGCAAGACTGAAACTCAAAGGAATTGACGGGGGCCCGCACAAGCGGTGGAGCATGTGGTTTAATTCGAAGCAACGCGAAGAACCTTACCAGGTCTTGACATCCTCTGACACTCCTAGAGATAGGACGTTCCCCTTCGGGGGACAGAGTGACAGGTGGTGCATGGTTGTCGTCAGCTCGTGTCGTGAGATGTTGGGTTAAGTCCCGCAACGAGCGCAACCCTTGATCTTAGTTGCCAGCATTCAGTTGGGCACTCTAAGGTGACTGCCGGTGACAAACCGGAGGAAGGTGGGGATGACGTCAAATCATCATGCCCCTTATGACCTGGGCTACACACGTGCTACAATGGACGGTACAAAGGGCAGCAAAACCGCGAGGTCGAGCCAATCCCATAAAACCGTTCTCAGTTCGGATTGCAGGCTGCAACTCGCCTGCATGAAGCCGGAATCGCTAGTAATCGCGGATCAGCATGCCGCGGTGAATACGTTCCCGGGCCTTGTACACACCGCCCGTCACACCACGAGAGTTTGTAACACCCGAAGTCGGTGGGGTAACCTTTTGGAGCCAGCCGCCTAAGGTGGGACAGATGATTGGGGTGAAGTCGTAACAAGGTAGCCGTATCGGAAGGTGCGGCTGGATCACCTCCTTTCTAAGGAATGTACGCTTGTTGTTTTGTTTAGTTTTGAGAGATCTCTCTCATAGATAGTCGGGGCCTATAGCTCAGCTGGTTAGAGCGCACGCCTGATAAGCGTGAGGTCGGTGGTTCGAGTCCACTTAGGCCCACCATTTTTTAATTAAAGAACTTTAAGGGGCCTTAGCTCAGCTGGGAGAGCGCCTGCTTTGCACGCAGGAGGTCAGCGGTTCGATCCCGCTAGGCTCCACCATAGACAATTCTTGCGAATTGTCACATAAGATAAATCATTCGATTTATCGCAGTTGTTCCTTGAAAACTAGATAATGTAACTAATATCAAGATATTCACAAAATATCGTTCATCTTAGTAATTTTCTTTTAAGATATCATCGCTGATATCGACACATGACCATATTGGTCAACGGTTAAGTTATTAAGGGCGCACGGTGGATGCCTTGGCACTAGGAGCCGATGAAGGACGGGACTAACACCGATATGCTTCGGGGAGCTGTAAGTAAGCTTTGATCCGGAGATTTCCGAATGGGGAAACCCACTGTTCGTAATGGAGCAGTATCCTTATCTGAATACATAGGGTATGGAAGGCAGACCCGGGGAACTGAAACATCTTAGTACCCGGAGGAAGAGAAAGCAAACGCGATTTCCTGAGTAGCGGCGAGCGAAACGGAATTAGCCCAAACC
>NZ_JAAXCU010000016.1 GCF_012911845.1 Bacillus sp. RO2
CTAACATCAAACGCATAAAAGAAAAAGAAGTAGAATCGGCTTCTCTTCTTAGAGTTGCACAAAAACAAAACATAAACACCTAGTTGAGTGGGGGCCTTGACAGTTTCGTTCATATCAGGAGGCTCAAGCACCGTCCCTAGGAAAGCGAACACCTGGAACGCAAATCAATAGGAGTAAACCCAAGTTACCCATAAAAAGGAGTGGCACAATGTCCATTACAAAACTAGAAAATACATTTTCCTTATTTGATACAACCGCACAAATCCTGCAAGAAGAACTAGACTGTACATACCTAGAAGCACTAGCAGAAACAGCAGAAAACCTCTTCCACGGAGCAGTCATCCAAGAAGAAGTATCAGAAGTAACCAAACGCAGACTTGAAAAAGAATACAGCAAACAAAACATCGCTTCCCTTCAAAAAGAAGAAATCAGAAAAGGGTTCCAACTAGCAATCCTTAAAGGAATGAAAGATGCAGTTCAAGCTAACCACCAAATGACTCCAGATGCGATCGCGATGTTTATGGGCTACCTCGTTGGAAAATACACCTCTCATCTGCAACAAATGACTATGTTGGACCCTGCAATTGGAACTGGTAACCTTCTTACAGCAGTCCTTAACCACCAGCCCAACAAAAAATTAGAGGCGTTTGGTGTGGATGTGGACGACCTACTAGTAAAGCTTGCTTATAATAACGCCAACCTTCAAGAGCAGGCAATCAGTTTATTCAACCAAGATGGCTTAAGCAACCTATTTATAGAGCCCGTTGATGTGGTAGTGAGTGACCTTCCGGTTGGCTATTATCCAGACGATAACAATGCTGCCAACTTCAAGTTAAAAGCAGAAGAAGGACATTCCTATGCACATTATCTTTTCATCGAACAAGGTTTGCGTTACACCAAACCAGGTGGACACCTGTTATTCTTGGTTCCAAACTCCATGTTTGAAGAAGAGGAAGCCAAAAAAGTCAACGCTCTAATAAAAGATGAAGCGTATATTCAAGGAATGCTTCAACTTCCGGAAACCATGTTCCAAAATAAGAATCATGCAAAAAGCATCCTTGTTCTACAGAAAAAAGGAATAGGCATTGAACCTCCTAAAGAAGCTCTATTAGTAAACCTGCCAAGCTTCTCCAACATGCAGGCAATGGAAAAAATCATGAGCCAAATCAACCACTGGTTTTCTGAGCAAAAGAACAAAAAATAACTATGCTATTCTTCAGAAAATAACGAATATATCAGGTAAGCGTTACCATGCCGGGAAGCCTCTTGCAAATGCAGTATGACGGTGTTTAAATGAAAAAGGTATATATAATATCGGAACTTTGCACAAGATAGGTAGAGTGTAAAAAACATTTAATCATCCATCCAAGTGTGACCATATAAAAGGAGTTGTACGTATCGTCATGTCAAAAGTTATTGCAATTAATGCAGGAAGCTCTTCTCTTAAATTCCAACTGTTCGAAATGCCTAGTGAAAATGTTATTACAAAAGGGCTAGTGGAACGTATCGGCTTAAACGATGCTGTTTTCACCATCTCTGTGAACGGTGAAAAAGTAACAGAAATCACAGACATTCCAGAACACGGGGTAGCAGTTAAAATATTATTGAAAAAACTAATCGATCTTGACATCATCAAAAGCTTTGATGAAATCACAGGGATTGGCCACCGCGTTGTACATGGTGGGGAAGAATTTAATGACTCTGTTCTAATTACTGATGAAGTGTTAGGTAATTTAGAAGAACTTTCAGAGCTTGCACCACTTCATAACCCGGCAAACATCGTGGGAATTAAAGCATTCAAGGAAATCCTTCCGAATGTACCGGCAGTGGCTGTTTTTGATACAGCATTCCATCAATCCATGCCGGAAAAATCTTTCCTTTACAGCTTGCCTTACGAGTACTATGAAGACTATGGCATCCGTAAATATGGTTTCCATGGTACTTCTCATAAATATGTTTCCGAACGTGCTGCAGAATTACTTGGCAGACCGGTTGAGCAACTTCGCCTGATTTCTTGTCACCTTGGGAACGGTGCAAGTATTGCGGCAATCGAAGGCGGGAAATCCATCGATACTTCCATGGGCTTCACACCGCTTGCAGGTGTAGCAATGGGAACTCGCTCTGGTAATATTGACCCTGCTTTAATTCCATTCATCATGGAGAAAACAGGCAAGACAGCCGACGAAGTATTAGAAGTATTGAACAAACGCAGTGGTATCCTTGGGGTTTCTGGATTTTCCAGTGATCTTCGTGATATTGAATCTGCTGCAACAGAAGGTAACGAGCGTGCGGAACTTGCATTAGAAGTATTCGCAGGCCGTATTCATAAATATATTGGTTCTTATGCTGCGAGAATGTACGGAGTGGACGCGATCATCTTTACTGCAGGTATTGGTGAGAACAGTGATGTAATCCGTGCAAGAGTTCTTCAAGGACTTGAGTTCATGGGTGTTTATTGGGATCCAGCATTGAACAAGGTTCGTGGTAAAGAAGCATTTATTAACTACCCACACTCTCCAGTTAAAGTCATCGTTATTCCGACAAATGAAGAAGTAATGATTGCTAGAGATGTAATGAAAATAGCATTATAATATTCAGTCCCCGATCAGTTTAATTCATCAGATCGGGGACTGTTTTTTTGTACAGAATTACTATGGTATAATGGAGAAAACTAGCAGTTGGAAAAGTGAGGGGAAGAACTGTGTCCAATAGAAGTCAGGAAGAACAATGGAAACATAGACTTTCACAATGGGAAGAAAAACTATATACATACGAACCATCCCAATTTTCAGATACACTGGAACATTGGGTGGACAAGGCCTTTGATTTACTTTCAAATGATAAAAAGCAGTTATTTTTTGCTCAAATCGACACATGGTTATTTCATTTACACGGCATCATTCAGCAGTCCTCCTTCCAACAGCAAGCAGAAGAACGGATTGTCAACATGGCCCGAAGCTATAGGGAAGACATTAAAAGGATTGAAGATATACGAGAACTGCCTTTATCACAAAAAGCATTCATCGCCGAGCAGCAGATTGCCAAGCAAAAGCTTTATTCGGTGATTCAAGGTGGGATGACAGGAACGGCAAAACTGTCCACCCTTGCCATTGACATCCCAGCTTTTGCAGCACTAAATATTCGTACTACACAGCTTATTGCGATGTCTTACGGCTATAGGGCAAGTACGCCTGTTGAAATGGTAAAGTCATTACAATTATTCTATGGTGCGACCATTCCTAAAAAATATCAACATGAGCGCTGGGAAACATTGAAAAGTGAACTTGGACAGGATGTTGATCATTATTTTGACGTGTTAACTGATAAAGATCACCCGACGGTATGGCTCCAACAACCTTTAATGCATCTGATTAAATTATTATTTGTTGCGACAATTGGACGCAAAAAAGTAAACAATGTTCCGCTTCTCGGCATGATAACCGCAGCAGGAACAAACTATTACTGGACTAAAGAAGTCTCAGAATTCTCCCATTACTACTACATGATGAGACACCTAGTAGAAAACGGAGAACTAGACGAATCAGAATGTGAGATGTTTTAATGTAATATGGAAAATATAGCAGTTGCTTGGAGCAAAAGACGAAGACTCCTCGAAAATGCTACGCATTTTCTTCGTACGAAGTATCGCTGCCGAAGCATTCCTTGTCCTGCAGGGGAGTAGCGACATTGTTGAGACCCCTGAAGCGTTGTGAGGAGGCTCAAGGTCGCCCCGCGGAAAGCGAAGTCTTTTGCGGAGAGCAACTGCGTCGTCAAAGATAAAGACGAATATCCATAGCGGATATTCGTCTTTTATGAGTGTATTTTAGATGATGATACATGTTGGTTCATTCGATACCACAGCCATAAATCATTAATAATACTGGCATGACCTGCAATTTCCGAATTTAATTCGCAAGACCGCTCAAAATCCGCTTCATCATTCAATTGAGCCTGCTTACAATTAATTTCTTCTTCTAACTCTTTAATCCGGTCCGGTATACTCCCACGTATCTTTTCCCACTTTAATAAGATACACTGCTGTGTTTCTTTGTTATATTGATTCCATTCTAAATCCAGCTGTGGCAAAGATATTCCAAGCCTTGGATCCTTAATAAAAGAAAACATCGCTACTTCCTTCCTTTTCTCCCCGTTTTTACTCATTGTATAATAATTAACAAGAACATTCTATCCATTCACCCTGTAATTTTTTCCACCTTTAAATGTCAGATACTCGACGCAAACTAGAATGGATACTTAGTTGAAAGGTGGAAACCACGATGAAGAAAAAAGATCCAAAAGAAGTTTTCTCTTATGACGATAATGCAGTAAATGAGGTTCACAATCAAATTACAGATGCTTATTCAAGCGGAGTAGTTGGAGAACAATACAGCTCAAACGCATACCAACCGGTAGAAGGAGAAAGTGAACATACTTCCCACGAATAAAAAAACAGGTGCCGTCAACAGGGCACCTATTTTTGTGATTTTTTAATAAAGGAAAAATAAATTACTCCTGTGAAAAGGAAAGCTAAAAATCCAGGAGACAAGTTTTCAGGCAATAGTAAATAAATACCTATCCCAATTCCAATACAAATAAAAGCGATTTTGTTATACGAAGGTAATCCTTCAGTAATGTCTATTTTCTTCCTTTTAATCATTAGAAAATCAGTGATAATGACAGCAGATAAAGGGATGACGAATGCCCCAATAAAAGAAATATATTTTTCTGCTTCCTCCACCAATGCAGGAGACATGGATAAAAGTATTCCCGCAGCCCCAAAAAGCATGCTACTTTTTACTCTTCCAAGTTGGGGTAAAGAGTTCAATAAACTGAATCCACCTGTATAGGCATTGCTTAAGTTAATGGAAACCATCGATAATATGGCCGCACCTAAAATAATTGCGGTTAATAGGCCGGAGGTGGTCATTTCGCTTGTTGCAATAAACGGATTTAGATTTCCTGTGAGACTGGCTGTGTAAGCTCCAAAAAAAGCAGTAAGAATAAAGCCTAGAGCATTTCCAGAAAATAACCCCCAGAATCCCTGTCTGGAAGTAATGGCGTACCTCGTCACATCTGCTGAAGAGGATACACCAGATACATATTGTACAAAAGCAAGACTTGCAAAAAAGCCCATGATGGGAAGGTTCCAGCCACCATCTACTTTTACAGCAGATTCCACAGTCATTCCATTAGTGAGCAAAAGATATAGCATCACTAGCTGCCCGAGAATCAGCCATGGCATAAAGTACTTGGTTGCCCTTTTTACAGCATCAAATCCCACAAGTGCAAGGCCACTCATGATGAAGGCTAAGAACATAGCAATTATGTAAAATGGCAAAGAAAACTGAAAGGCTCTCTCAAGAATGAATTGTATCACCAACGTACCACCTATGGTCTGAACAGAGAACCAGTAGAGGGACGTTAGAGTGCGAATGGGGGAGGAAATGTATCTTGATCCCTTTATGCCAATGATGGACCGAATGGCAAATTGAGAAGGAATTCCCCGCTCGGCACCAGGCAATGATAAATAGGAAACAAATAAAAAGGCGAGTGTTGCACCAAATATGGTGGAGGTAAAGGCTGCATAAAAGCTGAGGCCCCCTTGAATCACAGCGAGAGCCGGGACAAGGAAATTCCCCGCATTAACCGAAAATGCAACCTGAATAATTAAATATTCATACCAACGTGTTTGCCTTAATTCTTGTGGAACGGCATCTAAACCGAACCGCTCTATCCGGCTTTGAGGAGGAAGTGCCACAGTTTGTGCTTTAGACATGAGAAGGTTATACTCCTTTCTTTCGTGTACCTAACAATCATTTTATCGTATCTTAACGGGTTATATGTTGTAAATTTAATGAATTTACAAGAAAATATAGAGGTAAGCAATTCTATTAAGGGGGAATCCAGTTTGAGACATGCCGTAATAACAGCTGGTTCCAAAGGACTTGGAAAAAAAGTGACGGAACAGCTGTTGAAAAAAGGATGTTCTGTTTCAATAAATTATAGAAATGACACAGAAGCTATCGAAAAGCTTAAAAAGGAATGGAGCCACATCGGAGAAAATAGACTGCATTTTTTCCAAGGGGACGTAACGAAAAAAGAACAGATGCAGCAATTCATAGACGAAGTTTACGAACGTTTCGGAAGAATTGATTACTTAATCAACAACGCAGGACCCTATATTTTTGAACGTAAAAAATTGGCTGATTACTCGGATGATGAATGGTATGAAATGATAGAAGGCAATCTTAGTGCCGTTTTTCACCTTTTCCGTAAAACCATCCCTGTTATGAGGGAACAACGATTCGGGCGCATTATTACATACGGTTTTCAGGGGGCCGAATCCTCACCAGGTTGGATTTATCGATCTGCTTTTGCAGCAGCGAAGGCTGGACTTGTATCTCTGACAAAATCCATTGCTATTGAAGAAGCAGAACATGGCATCACGGCCAATATGGTCTGCCCAGGTAATATTGTGGGGGATATGAAAGAAGCGACCATAGAACAGGCCAGAGGGTTGGAGGACTCAAAGAATACCCCTATCGGCCGTTCTGGGACAGGGGAAGATATTGCGAGGGCAATCGAATTCTTATGTGAAGAAAACTCTGATATGATTACAGGTGCCGTACTAGAAGTAACAGGGGGAGTAGAAGTTATCAATCGATTCCGATAATTTAAGTAATTTTTCCTTATTGAATTTAGATAATATTGATAATTCCGCCTGTTTTAAAGCGCTTACAAAAATGCTCAAAAAACTATTTTACATTTTCTAGTTTAATGTTATATTAGTTACGTCTTAACGCTTTGTGATTATGATGAGGGAGGTATTTGATCCATGAGAATTGGAGTACCTAGAGAGATAAAAAACAACGAAAACCGTGTTGCGATGACACCTGCTGGGGTAGTGAACCTTGTTGGCTTCGGACATGAAGTATACATAGAAAAAGAAGCTGGGATTGGATCTGGCTTTACGGATGAGCAATATGTACAAGCTGGTGCGAAAATGGTGGAAACAGCTGAAGAAGCATGGTCCATGGACATGGTTATGAAGGTGAAAGAGCCACTTCCATCTGAGTACAGCTATTTCCGTGAGGGGTTAATTCTTTTCACGTATCTTCACCTTGCTCCAGAACCTGAGTTAACAAAAGCACTTATTGACAATAAAGTAGTAGGGATTGCTTATGAAACAGTTCAACTACCAAACGGCTCCCTGCCATTATTAACACCAATGAGTGAAGTAGCTGGTCGAATGGCTACACAAATTGGTGCTCAATTCCTAGAGAAAATCAAAGGTGGCAAAGGTATCCTACTAGGTGGTGTTCCTGGTGTTCGCCGTGGGAAGGTATCCATTATCGGTGGAGGTGTCGCTGGAACGAATGCTGCGAAGATGGCCATCGGACTTGGTGCCGATGTGACAATCCTTGACTTAAACCCAGATCGTCTTCGTCAACTGGATGATATTTTCGGAAAAGACATTCAGACGCTAATGAGTAACCCGCTAAACCTTGAAATCGCAGTAAAAGAATCTGATCTTGTCATTGGTGCGGTACTTATTCCTGGTGCTAAAGCGCCTAAGCTTGTAACAGAAGAAATGATTCAATCCATGGGTGCAGGTTCTGTTGTGGTGGATATCGCTATCGACCAAGGTGGAATTTTTGAAACGACAGATCGCATCACCACGCACGATGATCCAACTTATGTGAAGCATGAAGTCGTTCACTATGCAGTTGCAAACATGCCAGGTGCAGTTCCGCGTACATCTACTATTGCATTAACGAATGTAACGGTACCTTATGCGGTGCAAATTGCAAACAAAGGCTACAAACAAGCATGCTTAGATAATGAAGCGTTACTAAAAGGAATCAACACGCTTGACGGATTTGTAACATATGCGGCAGTGGCAGAGTCTCACGGATTGGCGTATGAGAGTGCAAGCAATCTTTTAGTGAAAAACTAATATACTTTTTTAAAAAAACAGGTATCCACGAGAAACACGGATACCTGTTTTTTATTAGGATTTTATAATTTGCAAATCTTTTGGATAGCTCGTTAACAATTCGATTCCGCCGTCCGTTACTAAAATATCATCCTCGATTCGTACACCACCGACTCCTGGTTTATAGATTCCAGGCTCAATCGTAAACGCCATCCCTTTTTGAAGTTTCATTGAATTGGTTTCATTCATGGAAGGATACTCGTGTACTTCAATTCCAAGTCCGTGACCAATGCGGTGGGTGAAGAATTCTCCAAATCCACTTTCCGTTATGATGGAACGAGCGGTTCGATCAATCTGCCCGATCTCCACTCCTGGTTTACAAATATCCACGGCAGCAAGCTGTGCTTTCAATACGGTTTCATAGATTTCCTGCTGCTGTTCGTTCACACTACCAAAGGCAACAGTTCTTGTTATATCTGAGCAATATCCATTTAAAACTACCCCAAGATCGAATAAAACAAGGTCGCCTACTTTCACTTGATCCAAGGCTGGCTTCCCATGAGGAGCGGCGGTTTTTAATCCTGTCAGCGCCATGGTGGAAAAGGACATTTGGCTGATACCCTTTTTCTTTAGCTCATATTCAATCGTGGCAACAAGCTCCTGCTCGGTAACACCTTTTTTAAGATGATGAACCCCAACTTCCACTCCGAAATCAGCGAGTTTAGCTGCTTCTCTCAAGATGGAAACCTCTTCTTCATCTTTAACTAGACGAAGCTGATACATTTTCTCTTCTGCAGAGGCAAGTTTGACACCCGGGAAGATCTCCTCTAGCTTATGTAGACGTGCTACAGTCATATGTTCTTGCTCAACTGCCAGTTTTTCAACTTGAATTCCTTGTTGTTTCACATACTCCTGAACCTTTTGCCATGGATCGTCCGTGTCATTATAACCTACAATCCCATAGGTCCAACCGGTTTTCTTCACCTGCTCGACTTCCATATTCGGGCAGACAATCGCAGGCTCGCTGTTTGGGAAAGCAAGTAGTCCCAATAGCCTTTCGTGTGGATCTGTGTAAAATCCGCTTATGTAAAATACGTTCGGGGTAGACGTTAAGAAACAACCGGACAAGTCCTCCTGTTTCAGCCATTCCACCAGTTGTTGCAGACGATGTTCTTTCAAATCAGCCACTCCTTCATTGGGTAAATTACTTCTAGTTACGAAGTTTAATACGTTTACATTAAGAGTATCAGGGAATCATACTTGTGTAAATTTTATTAGAAGGATTTTTGGTTAAAAAAGAGAAGATTAACTGGTGTGAAGAATTTAAGTTCGAGAAGGAGAGGTTGTTAGAATGAAGGTTTCCTATCATGGACATTCTGTAGTAAAAGTAGAGGCTAAGGGAAAGACCATTCTTTTTGATCCGTTTATTACGGGAAATGGCTTGACAGATTTAACGGCAGCAGATGTAAAAGTGGATGTAATACTTTTAACACACGGACACAATGACCATGTGGGAGATACGATTGACCTGGCCTTGAAGAATGATGCCCTGGTGGTAGCGCCATTTGAACTTGCCGAATATTTAGGGTGGCAAGGCGTAAAGGTACATGAAATGCATATTGGCGGAGCGCATGAATTTGATTTTGGTAAGGTGAAATTAACGCAGGCTTTTCATGGAAGCAGTTATACAGATTATGAAACGAAAACAATTGTTTATACAGGCATGCCTAGTGGGATCCTGCTGACCATTGATGGAAAGACGATTTTCCATGCCGGAGATACGGCATTATTTTCTGATATGAAACTAATCGGCCAGTTAAATGATATTGATGTGGCCTTCCTTCCAATTGGTGATAATTTCACAATGGGTCCGGATGATGCGGTTCTGGCTGCAAAGTGGTTGGATGCTTCTACGGTGGTACCAATTCATTTTAATACGTTCCCCGTTATTGAACAAAATCCACATGATTTTGTTTCCAAACTTCCTGAAGGTGTAGGCAGGGTGCTAGAAGTAGGGGAAGTTATAGAATTATAGTGGCTTTTAAAAAAGAAGCAGATTTGCTTCTTTTTTTTGTTGTGCCGAATATACATGATACAAGCTATCGAGTTTGGAAGGAGTGTCAAGTGTTGAAGAATAGACTTTTATTATCGTTATTGTGTATCGGTGCATTGCTGTACGTTGCAGTACCGCGTTTGCCGGTGACGGAAGATGGTCTTGCAGGATGGTTTGGTGTTGCATGGCTGGTGCTTGCTTTAATGGCAGTTGGAGGTAATATTGCAGCAATCATGTACTTACCAAAGCGAAACCGTGTGGTCCGAAAAGCGAAATTGGCAGAGGTCAAAAAGGTTCGATTGCGTCAATATCAGTAAACACATTGAATACAAGCTCTAACACCCGTATAATAAAAGTACAAATAACTATGTGGACGGGTGAAGAGTGTGACAAAGCATGAACAGATTCTCCAATATATTGAAGAACTTCCTATTGGAGAAAAAATATCAGTACGACAAATAGCAAAGGCGTTGACGGTGAGTGAAGGTACGGCATACAGAGCGATTAAGGATGCCGAAAATAAAGGATATGTTAGTACCATCGAACGCGTTGGTACTATTCGTATTGAGCGGAAAAAGAAAGAGAACATCGAAAAGCTGACATTTGCCGAAGTGGTCAACATTGTAGATGGACAAGTTCTTGGTGGCAGAGAAGGACTTCATAAAACGTTGAACAAATTTGTCATTGGTGCGATGAAGCTAGAGGCGATGATGCGATATACGGAAGCGGGCAATTTGTTGATTGTCGGAAACCGCTACAACGCACATAAGCTTGCCATCGAAGCTGGTGCAGCCGTGTTGATTACCGGTGGATTTGATACAGATGATGAGGTAAAGCGATTAGCCGATGAAATGAAGCTTCCGATCATCTCGAGTAGCTATGATACGTTTACTGTTGCGACATTAATTAACCGTGCCATCTATGACCAGTTGATTAAAAAGGAAATTGTGTTGGTCGAGGATATCTTGACACCAATCGAGGCGACGACTTACTTAACCACAGAAGATACCATTGCGGAATGGTATAAGGTGAACGAAGAAATCAAGCATAGCCGCTTTCCAATCATCGATAAAAATTTAAAGGTGCAGGGAGTGGTTACCTCAAAGGACGTGCTTGGGAAGGATTCTTCGACGCCAATTGAAAAAGTGATGACCAAAAATCCGATCACCGTTAACGGGAAAACGTCAGTAGCATCCGCTGCCCATATCATGGTATGGGAAGGAATCGAGATGCTGCCTGTTGTTGACCCAAACCACCGTCTTCTTGGAATCATCAGCCGTCAGGACGTATTGAAAGCATTGCAGATGATTCAAAGGCAGCCGCAGGTCGGCGAAACTCTTGATGACATCGTGACCAATCAATTTATGGATGTCACAGAATCAAAAGGGGAAGAATCTTACCAGAGTGAAGTGACACCTCAGATGACCAACTCGGTCGGGACGATATCTTACGGGGTGTTTACAACAATCGTGACAGAAGCTGCGAAGCGTGTGATCCGTAATGTGAAAAAGAGTGATATGGTCGTGGAGAACATCACCATTTATTTTATTAAACCAGTCCAAATTGACAGTACGATTGATATTCGGCCGAAAGTACTCGAGGTCGGCCGTAAGTTCGGTAAAGTGGATGTGGAAGTGTACCATGAAGGCAATGTTGTGGGCAAGGCGATGATGATGGTGCAGTTGATACAGTAGTGGTTTGTGAAGGGGCGCGCGGTCAAGGCGTGGAACGCTCTCACCTTTTGGGGTGGGGGCGTTTTTTGTGTGGTTTGGTGGAGATGGGGACTAAGGTCAAAAGCAAAGGCTGAAGTGTGGAAGGGCTTTTGGTGGGGGGCTGGTTGATTTTGTCGAAACTCCCCGATTTATTGATAAAAGTTGAAATTTATTGATATATCCCCAGAATTATTGATATATCTCTAAAATTATTGATATATCCCCTGAATTCTTGATATAATCCGATTTTTCTCGATATTCCAAATATCCCTCCGCAAAATCCACACTCTTGAAGGATTTTATGTCTCATTATCGAATTATATTCTACATGCCATATAAAGGAGAGATGAAATGATAAAGAAACCACGAGAAAAATCAGTAAGATTATTAACATTGGAAGCTGCAATGAGAAGAGTTCCCCTCGAGCACCCGCAATTTAAACAAATAGAGAAGGAACACGCTAGATCACATTACGGATTTATCGGAGAAAAAGCACTTGATTATTACCTCACTTTCCTTCCCAATAAAAACTCCCAATTATTACACGGACTACGTATAGAGGACCCCCTAAATCGATTCTTTCAAATGGATACATTATTGATAACTCCAGAATACTGCCTTATTTTAGACTCGAAATATATTTCTGGTACGTTGGAGTTTGATGAGACGACAAATCAATTGATTAGGCATAGAGGGGAAGAGAAGGAAAAGTTTGGTGATCCGTTGTCTCAGATTGAACGGCAAAGATATCAATTTTCGCTATGGTTGGATAAAAATAACTTTCCACCTTTACCGATCGCTAGCCAAATAGTTCTGACTCACTCTAATGCCACCTTAACCAAAGCGACCCCATCGTTAATGAAAAAAGTCACCTTTCATACAAACCTTCCCAATAAGCTACAAACTATTGATAATTTCAAACACCCTCCTTTACTAGAAAAATCAGACTTTAGAAAAATAGCACAGGTTCTTATTAAAAAGCATACACCAGATGAATTTTCCGTGTTAAGATACTATGGAATTCAATATCATGAACTTAAAAAGGGAGTTGTTTGTCCAGATTGTTCATACCTGCCTATGCTACAAAAACAAGGGAATTGGATTTGTAGAAATTGCGGATTGTATTCTAAAACAGCTCACATAGAGAATCTCTTGGATTATAAGTTATTAGTTGGTAATTTCATTACTAACAGAATTATAAGAGACTTCCTTCTGCTTCCTTCACCAAGTGTAGCAAACTATCTTTTAAATTCCATGGAACTGCCCGCACAGGGGACCAACAAAGGCCGCAAATACCTCCTGACTCAGTTAAAATTATAAAAACAAACAAAAAAGCCGCCCCCAAAAAAGGAACGACTCTCCACTCAACCTCAATCCGTAACCGGCTTCTCTTTCATTTCTGCTTCCTTAACAGCTTCTGCTTCTTCAATTGCAAATGGCAGGTAGAAACGGTAGGCTTTGTAGCCCGCCCAGATGCTTCCTAATCCTACAACCAACAAGATAATTCCGACAACGATGGCAACCGTGGATAGTGGATTAATAAGAGAATTAACGCCAAAAAAGAAAACAAAACTTCCGAGAGCGATGCTGGATTTTGCGCTTAGCCATTTTTTTTCGGCTGGCAATTGGGTGCGAAAGTATTTTACTTTATACATCAAGTAGAACATTAATGAAAAGATAATGAGAAAAACAAAAATAGCCAAAAGGACACACTCCTTTAAATTTCAAACATGATAGTTATCATTCTACCATACGCATACAAGCTATATTGTAACGTGTTCGTGAACAAAATTCTACTTTTCAACGAAAATGATATTTCTTTGAGAACAAGGGAAACTGTGATTAAATAAAAGAAAAGAAACAGGTGAAAGAAGGTTACATACGATGAGGCAGCAGATTATCGATGAAATTAAGGCGCATGATACGGTCATTATTCACCGTCATGTTAGGCCGGACCCAGATGCGTATGGGTCGCAATGTGGATTGGCAGAGTTGATTAAGGAAAGTTATCCGGAAAAAAAGGTGTATCGCGTTGGGGAAGCGGAGGAGTCGTTAAATTTTTTGAGCAAGCTTGATGAAATTCCGGACTCCAGTTACGACGGGGCTCTTGTGATTGTCTGTGATACAGCCAATACGGATCGAATTTGTGATCGACGTTACAAGCTGGCAGCTAAGTGGATAAAGATTGACCATCATCCGAATGAGGACAGATACGGGGATTTGATGTGGGTGGATACGGATTCGAGTTCGACGAGTGAAATGATATACGAATTGTATCTTGCTGGAAAAAACCAAGGTTGGGTTATGACAAAGGAAGCTGCAAGACTTATATTCGCTGGTATTATTGGAGATACGGGGAGATTCCTTTTCCAAAGCACCAATACGAAGACATTCCAATATGCGAGTGAACTGTTGAGCTACGGATTCTCTATGACACAGCTTTATGATGAGCTGTACCGAACGAAGTTGCACATAGCTAAACTTAGCGGATTTGTGCTTGAGAATTTCTCCATGCACGAGAATGGGATTGCTTCTATGAAAATTACTCCTGATATTTTGCAGCGATATAATGCTCTTCCTTCTGAGGCGTCGCAATTGGTTGGGATGCTTGGTAACATTGAAGGAATTAAGGCGTGGGCTTTCTTTATTGAAGAAGCAGATCAAATTAGGGTGAGGCTTCGTTCGAAAGGGACCATCGTCAATGAAATTGCTAAGAAGTATAATGGTGGAGGCCATCCATTGGCGTCAGGGGCATCTATCTATAAGTGGGAAGAGGCGGACCATGTTCTCGCTGACCTGATTGAAGCTTCCCGGGCACAAATGCAAGGGGAGTAGGAGAGTAAAAGAGGAAGTGGCTACAGCTTCAGCAGGCAGTCGCTTCCTCTCCTCATTCCATTTTCACAATCAACAAGTCCATTTCAATCGTAGTATCTATATAAAGAAAATCGACCTCGAAGTAGTATTGTTTGTCATCAAGTGTGTAGCTTTTATTTTCAATGACTTTTATAAGTAATTGACGATTGTCTTTAATGCTTGCGACATCCTTTGAAACCTGGTCGTTGAGATCCTCTGTAATCCTTGCAATGATGGAGGAACGGCTGAACGAGTTGAGCATGTACTTTTCATGATTGATGATGGATATTTTAAAGTCTTCTATTTTTAATTGGTCTTTTTCCTCTTTTAATTTATCATTATCCTCTGTCAAAATATGAATTCTGTTTTTGTAGCTTCTCACTTCTTCCTTATATTTAATGAGATCGCCGATATTCTTTTCCAAAGTGACGCCGTACATAAGCATGAATATCAGCCAGCCTATGATTGCACCCAACACCACACCGGAAAAAAAACGTTGCCATCCGGGATCGCGGTTGTACGGAGGAACCCTCATGTTATAAAGTCTCCTGTGTGAGCCAGCTGATAATGAGTGCGCCGGTTTGGGCGCCTCCGGTTGCTGAGATAATTAATAGCAATTGTTTTACTAAGAATTTCGTTTCGCCGTTGAAAAGTCCTTTTTCCAGATTATAAAAAGTGTCAAAGGTACCCCCGATAGCGGCAACGATTGCCCATATCTTCAAACTTTTGGCCAAGCTCCACATTCTCGTCAAAGGTGGATCCCCTACTAGAAAAGCAGCAATTCCACCGATGATTGCTCCTCCAAGTATTACCCCGACTGCAATGAAAAAACTGAAAATAAGGGTAGCGACGAAGGGATCTTTTACGTCCATTTTCATCATCCTTTCTGTCCTTATTCATATATATGGACAGGAAGTTGTAAGTATGTGATGTTAATGGAGAAGTTTCTTCATTGTGTTTGGAACTGAATAGACCCTATAATGAATATATAAAATGGAAGCGTTAAATAAGGTGTGATGATTAATGAGTGTCGTTCATTTACATATAAAAAGCAGTTACAGTCTGTTGAACAGTTCTGTCCGATTTTCTAAGCTTGTTGCACGTGCCACTGAACTTGGTTTAAAGACCCTTGCTCTTACAGACGAAGATGTGATGTATGGGGCTGTAGATTTTTATAAAGCTTGTAAAGCCGCAAACATTAAGCCGATTATCGGTCTGACGCTTTCTGTCTTGTCGGATGAGGGGGGCGATGATTCTAAGTACCCTGTCATTCTATTGGCGAGAAATAAACTGGGGTTCACAAACCTTATGAAGTTATCAAGCGTAGTTCAGACCAAGTCGCCACAAGGTGTTCCAAAACGATGGCTGAAGCATTATACAAAGGGGCTGATTGCGATTTTGTCTGGCTCCGAATCCGAGCTTGCACACAAAGAAGCGCAAACAGCGGATGCCTACATGGAGATGTTCGAGCAAGATTGTGTGTATCTTGGGATTGATCGTAATTCCATATCAGCACATGAACGTTCAGAAGCTACGCGTAAAAGACATAACGAGTTACCAATCGTGGCCTTAAGCAAGGTGCATTATCTTCTTAAAGAGGATGTCTTTGTTTATGAGTGTTTACGCAGCATCAAACAAGGCACTAAGCTTGAATCCCTGTCTAAAGAGGCTCCAGATTATCTACGGGCAACTGATGAAATGACACAGTTATTTGCAGAT
Organism: Bacillus sp. RO2; assembly: GCF_012911845.1. Classification (GTDB taxonomy): domain Bacteria; phylum Bacillota; class Bacilli; order Bacillales; family Bacillaceae_I; genus Sutcliffiella_A. The sequence continues at coordinate 16,274 of NZ_JAAXCU010000016.1, forward strand.
ATCCCCGATGCATTGGAGAATACTTGGAAGATTAGTAACCAATGTCATGTGGAACTGGAGTTTGGGCAAGCCGCTCTCCCAAGTTATCCGGTTCCTGAGGGGGAAACTGCAGACCATTATTTAGAGAAGACCTGCTGGGAAGGACTTCGAAGTAGGATCGGGGAACCGTCTGAAGAGTATAAGAATCGCCTGACCTATGAGCTTCAAGTAATTAAAGGGATGAAGTTCAGTGACTACTTTTTAATTGTTTGGGACTTTATGTATTTTGCCAGAAATGCAGGGATCTTGACTGGTCCGGGCCGTGGTTCTGCTGCTGGTTCATTGGTCGCTTATTCTCTTTATATCACTGATGTGGATCCGATCGTGCATGATCTTCTTTTTGAAAGGTTTCTTAACCCTGAGCGTATCACCATGCCAGATATTGATATCGACTTTCAAGATAATAAGCGAGATGAGGTTATCCGTTATGTGGCGGAAAAGTACGGAGAGCTCCATGTTGCCCAAATTATCACATTTGGTACCCTGGCTGCAAAGGCAGCATGGCGTGATGTTGCCAAGGTTTTAAATCTTTCAGGAAAAGAACTTGAGATGATTTCTAAGATGATTCCATCGAGGCCAGGCATTACGCTTGATGTGGCGCATCAAGAGAACGAAAAATTACAAAGAGCGATAAACGAGACAAAAGAAAGAACGCGTGCCTTTCAAATAGCGCAGAAAATTGAGGGGCTGCCCCGTCATTCTTCTACACATGCAGCAGGGGTGGTCATTACCCACAAGCCTCTAACGGAATTAATCCCGATACAAGCTGGTCAACAAGACATTTACCTTACTCAATACACGATGGAAACCCTTGAGGAGCTTGGGTTGCTTAAGATGGACTTTCTTGGACTGAGAAACTTAACAATGATTCAAAGCATCCGCTATCAAGTAAAAAAAGAAACAAATCACCCTATAAAAGAAATCCCGCTCGATGATGCAGCAACCTTCCGCCTTTTAAGTGAAGGGGATACGTCCGGGATCTTTCAACTAGAGTCACCTGGTATGAAAAAAGTTCTTACAAAGCTTAAGCCCTCAAATCTAGAAGATATCGTGGCGGTTAACGCCCTTTACCGGCCGGGTCCAATGGAACAGATTCCTTTGTTTATTGAACGCAAGCACGGACTGAAAAAAGTGGAATATCCGCACCCAGATCTAATTCCTATTTTGGAGAAGACGTTTGGGGTAATTGTGTATCAAGAGCAAATCATGCAAATCGCGGCTGTAATGGCAGGATTCTCTTTAGGCGAAGCAGATTTATTAAGAAGAGCGGTCGGAAAGAAAAAGAAGGAAGTTCTTGCAAAAGAAAGAGCGCATTTTGTGGAGGGGTGCCTGAAGAAAGGATATGACGAGAAGGTTGCCAACTCTGTTTATGATCTGATTGTCCGATTTGCTGATTATGGTTTTAACCGAAGCCACGCGGTTGCCTATAGTATGATATCTTATGAGCTTGCCTATCTAAAGGCAAACTATCCAAAAATTTTCATGGCGACACTACTTTCCAGTGTGATGGGAAGTGAACAAAAACTCTCCCAATATATCACCGAGACAAAAAGGAAAGGCATACAAGTCCTTGGACCTTCTATCAATAAAAGCGGCATTGTATTTCAGGTCGAAGAGGCAGGCATCCGCTTCAGTCTGTTAACGATTAAAGGTGTGGGAGTGCAAGCCATCAAAGCTTTAATAGAGGAGCGGAGAAAAAAGCCTTTTAGTGATTTATTTGACTTTTGCAACAGGGCTTCTTCCAAAATCAATCGGAAGACAATCGAAATGCTCATCTTCGGAGGGAGCATGGACGAATTTGGTGAGGACAGGGCTACGCTGCTAGCAACTTTGGATGTAGCCATGCAGCATGCAGAACTTGTCATGCCTTCAGATGACGATCAAATTGACTTTTTCTTAGAGGAAGAATTCAACATTAAACCGAAGTATGTAAAGGTGGAACCGTTACAATTGACAGAACAATTGCAATTGGAGAAAGAGGCTTTGGGATTTTATCTTTCCAAACATCCCACAGAACCTTTTGCATCTTACTTTCAGCTCGGTGGTGCGTCCCTTGTACTTGACCTTCCTTCCACAACATTGAAAAAAGTGAGAGTCGGAAGTTTCATATCAAACGAACGGGTAATTCGAACGAAAAAGGGAGATCTCATGGCATTCCTTACTCTCTCTGATCAATCAGGTGACTTAGAAGCTGTAGCATTTCCAGAACTTTATAAACGATATTCTCATCTTTTGAAAACTGGGGAAACGTTAATGGTAGAAGGAAATCTGGAAGAACGAGAAGGGAAAGTACAGCTGATCATAAAAAATATCATCGAAATTGATACACTGATAGAACAATATGCACATCTAATTGGTGATCTTTTTTTACAAATTGACGAAGAAAAACATGAGCAAGAAGTGTTTCAACATCTGCAAAACGTGCTAAAAATGTATCATGGCCCATCAACAGTTTATGTCCATTATACGCAAGCGAAAAAGACGATAAAGCTTCAGCCAGCCTTATATGTAACACCTACCGAAGAATGTTTGCTCAAGCTGAAAACCATCCTTGGGGATGAGAATGTAGTGTTTAAAAAATCTTTACAATGATTAATATTATGATATAGTTAACAAGGAGGTGGTCAGACCACCTTTTCCTTGTTTTTTTTAGTATAATGAAATGGAAAATATATTAAATGGAAGTCATCACAAGAACCTAATGTAATAAAGGCAAAGAGGATGACAAAAATAGCAGGGGGGGACATGTATCATGTCTTTAAAAGAAGAAGCATTACATATGCACAAGATTCACCAGGGGAAATTGGAGTCGAAATCAAAAGTTCCCGTAAGAAATGCTAAGGATTTAAGTCTGGCATATTCTCCTGGAGTGGCTGAGCCGTGTAAAGCGATTTATGATGATAAAAACAAAGTCTATGATTATACGATGAAGGGCAATATGGTAGCTGTCGTTTCAGATGGGACAGCAGTATTGGGACTTGGCAACATCGGACCTGAAGCAGCTTTACCGGTTATGGAAGGAAAAGCGGTATTGTTCAAAAGTTTTGCTGGAGTGGATGCATTCCCAATTTGCTTGAACACGACGGATGTAGATAAAATTGTGGAAACTGTGAAGCTTCTTGAGCCTACTTTTGGAGGAGTCAATCTTGAGGATATCGCTGCTCCAAACTGTTTTGTCGTGGAAGAGCGCCTGAAGAAAGAAACGAATATCCCTATTTTCCATGACGATCAACACGGAACAGCAATTGTTACGGTTGCGGGCCTTGTTAATGCCCTCAAGCTAGTGAAAAAGAATATCGGAGAAATAAAAGTAGTGGCCAATGGTGCAGGTGCTGCGGGAATTGCCATCATCAAATTATTATATCGATATGGTGTAAGGGATATTACGATGTGTGATTCAAAAGGTGCCATCTATGAAGGGCGTCCTTATGGAATGAATAGTGTAAAAGCGGAAGTAGCTACCTATACTAACCGAAACAGAGTGGAAGGGACATTAGCTGATGTGATGAAAAACGCTGATGTGTTCATCGGGGTGTCTGTTGAAGGCGCTTTGACACAAGCGATGATTGAAAGTATGAACAAGGATGCCATCATCTTTGCTATGGCCAATCCTAATCCGGAAATCATGCCGGCAGAAGCAAAGCTTGCAGGTGCTAGTGTGGTAGGGACTGGACGTTCTGATTTCCCTAACCAAGTAAATAATGTCTTGGCTTTTCCGGGAATATTCCGCGGTGCGCTTGATGTAAGGGCGACTCATATTAACGAACAAATGAAAATAGCTGCAGTTGAAGCAATTGCAAGTTTGGTTTCTGATGATGAGCTAAGTGATGATTATGTTATTCCAGCTCCTTTTGATCCACGCGTAGCTCCTGCTGTGGCAGCAGCTGTCGCAAAAGCTGCAATGGAAACAGGAGTTGCTCGTATTAAGGTGGATCCAGAAGAGGTAGCAGAAAAAACCAGACGGACCGCCATTATTGGAAAAAGTGAATAGTCTATGACTACACCTACGAAAATGTATCTAGAAATCGTCAAAAAAATTCGGGCCATTATTGTAGCAGACGGCTTGAAAGCAGGCGACAAGATTCCTTCCGAGCGTGAACTGTCCGACAGATTAAATGTCGGACGGTCCTCTGTTCGAGAAGCACTTCGTGCATTGGAGCTTTTAGGGCTTATTGAAACAAGACGTGGTGAAGGAACATTCATCAAAGATTTTAAAGAGCACCACCTAGTGGAACTATTGGGAACGTTTATTTTGGAGCAGGACAAGACCAAAAATGATTTGTTAGAAACCAAACTGGAGATAGAAAAATCATGCATCCAGCTATTAATGCAAAAAGCTTCTGTAAAAGATTATGAGAAACTGAGAGAAATGCTTTCAGCTCCCATATCTAGAACAGAGTTTTTCAAAGGGATTGTGACGATAGTAGACAACAGTTTGATGCTAAGAATTTGGACGCTTGTCAATAGTTATGCACAGATTATCTCTAAGGATAATATGATAGAAAGTGGTGTTTTAGAAGAGTTACTAGAGGCGATGAGAGAAAAGCAGGCGGAACAAGTAATAAAACTATATGAAAAACATTTTACGGAAATTGTCGATAAAAAGTAGACAAGAATCTACAACATCCTTCGTGGAGTTTCCGTTACATTAACAGTATGAGTATAAAGGTAAGTAAAGGAATTTGTTTATTGAAATAATGTTAACAGCCTTACTTACCTATATTTTGACCTGTTATTAGTACCAAATACCAAAACTAAGTAACAAGTTTCTGTAATTAAGGGAGGTTCTGTTGTTTTGTTGAAGGATTTGTTCACAAAGAAGAAAAAATACGCATCCATTCCATCGGAACAAGCAAATCAAGATGTACCAGAAGGAATTATGACCAAATGTCCAAGCTGTAAAAAAATAATGTATACAAAAGAGTTAATGAAAAATCTGAAGGTCTGTCTACACTGTGGCCATCACCATCCTATGAATGCAAAAGAAAGAATTCAAAGCATATTGGATAAAGGCAGCTTTACCGCATATGATGTGGATATGGTTTCTGAAAATCCTCTAAATTTCCCAAACTATTTGGAGAAACTAGAAGGAGACAGGAAGAAAACCGGAATCAATGAGGCGGTTGTAACTGGTGAGGGAACGATTAATAGTTTCCCGCTTGTTGTTGCTGTAATGGATTCTACTTTCCGTATGGGAAGCATGGGATCGGTAGTGGGTGAAAAAATCACCCGTGCCATCGAAAAGGCAAAAGAGAAGAGAGTGCCTTTCCTTATTTTCACTGCTTCTGGTGGTGCAAGAATGCAGGAAGGTGTTTTAAGTCTGATGCAAATGGCGAAAACTAGTAGTGCCTTAAAACTTCATAGTGAAAGTGGCGGGTTGATCATTTCGGTGATGACTCATCCAACTACTGGTGGTGTATCTGCAAGTTTTGCATCATTAGGAGATTATAATTTTGCAGAACCGAAAGCTTTAATAGGGTTTGCCGGTAGACGTATCATTGAGCAAACCATTCGGGAGGATCTTCCGGAAGACTTTCAAACGGCGGAATTTTTATTGAAATGTGGTCAACTCGATGCTGTTATTCCTCGTCTTGAATTAAAAGAAACCTTAACAAATGTATTAGATATTCACCAGGGAGGAGGGGAGACGAGATGGTAGGAGAAATGGAATTCGAAAAACCGGTTGTAGAACTTCGCAAGAAAATAGGTGAATTAAAAGAGTTCACGAAAAATAGCGATATGGATCTTACTAGTGAAATTGAGAAACTTGAAGTAAGACTAGAAAAACTAGAATCAGATATCTATGGAAATTTAAGTCCGTGGGATCGCGTCCAAATAGCCAGACATCCCGAACGCCCCACCACATTGGATTATATTGAACGTGTTTTCACGAACTTTTTAGAATTACATGGAGACCGATACTATGGCGATGATGAAGCAATCGTAGGTGGGATTGGAAAATTTGAAGGCGTACCTATCACCATTATCGGGCATCAGCGTGGGAAGGATACGAAAGAAAATATTCGCAGGAATTTCGGCATGCCGCACCCGGAAGGCTATCGCAAAGCATTAAGATTGATGTATCAGGCAGAGAAATTCAACCGTCCTATCGTGTGCTTCATTGATACGAAGGGTGCTTACCCTGGGAAAGCTGCGGAAGAGCGTGGACAAAGTGAAGCCATCGCCAAGAACCTGTTTGAAATGGCAGGTTTGAAAGTGCCGGTAATTTGTATTGTCATTGGTGAAGGCGGAAGCGGCGGAGCCCTTGCACTTGGTGTCGGCAATCATGTACACATGCTTGAGAACTCTACTTATTCTGTTATTTCGCCAGAAGGAGCGGCGGCTATTCTTTGGAAAGATGCCAGTCTCGCCAAGAAAGCAGCAGAATCTATGAGGATTACTGCACCTGATCTGCATGATTTAGGAATCATTGATAAAATTGTTCCAGAAGCTAAGGGCGGTGCCCACAAAAATGTAGATGTACAAGCAAAAGGAATTAAAGAGATATTGAAAGAGTCCCTTCAAGATCTCATGCCATTGACTGCAGAAGAATTAATCGAACACCGCTATGCAAAATATAAACGAATTGGTGCATTCTCGTTTAAAGAGCAGCTTAAGCCCGAAAAAATCAACCAGTAGATGATCGTAGTTATTCCATATACAACACAAAAGGCTTTTCAGCAGGAGGGAATAGGTTATTTTCCTCCTGTTTTCTTTTGGATAGGAAGGAATAAGCTGGGTATCTTAATGGAAGAGCTAAAAGTTTGAATACCTATAAAATATACAGGTATACATAATAAAATTGACCAAAATGTCAACAATGGAAAATGACAGCGCATCCAAAACTTTTCATCGACAATTTTCAGTTGTTTTCGACATACCTTCATGTTAATTTTGAATAAAGAGGCTTTACATGGTACTCATTCTTCTAATAAAATATATGTTTGGGTATACGTTTATAGGTAAATTAGCTCAAGAGGTGAAAATAGAATGAAACGAATAGGCGTTCTGACAAGTGGTGGAGATGCACCAGGTATGAATGCTGCGGTCCGTGCAGTAGTAAGAAAGGCTATTTTTCATGACATCGAGGTATTCGGAATCTATCGTGGATATGCTGGATTAATTGATGGAGATATCAAAAAGCTTGAAATAGGTTCTGTTGGTGATATCATTCATCGAGGCGGTACCATGTTATATTCTGCGAGATGTGAAGAATTTAAAACAATAGAAGGTCAGCTTAAGGGTATTGAAAACCTCAAAAAGCATGGCATTGAAGCTTTAGTTGTAATTGGTGGGGACGGTTCTTATCAAGGTGCTAAAAAGTTGACCGAACACGGCTATCCATGTATTGGTGTGCCAGGCACGATCGATAACGACATCCCAGGTACTGATTTTACAATTGGATTTGATACGGCGCTAAATACAGTTATCGATTCCATAGATAAAATTCGTGATACCGCCACTTCCCATGAGCGTACATACGTGATTGAAGTGATGGGACGTCATGCAGGAGATATTGCACTTTGGGCAGGTCTTGCAGGTGGGGCGGAAACCATTCTTATCCCTGAAGCGAAGGATGATATGCAAGAAGTGATTGCAAGACTGAAGCGCGGAACAGAGCGAGGGAAAAAGCATAGTATCATCGTCGTAGCTGAAGGAGTAGGCAGCGGAGTGGAGTTCGGTAAGAAAATCGAAGACGAGACAAATTTCGAAACCCGAGTAAGTGTACTTGGTCACATCCAACGCGGTGGATCACCAACTGCATTTGATAGAGTTTTGGCAAGTCGATTAGGTGCACGTGCAGTGGAACTACTTATGGATGGTAAAGGCGGCAGATGTGTGGGGATTCAAAGTAATGTGCTAGTTGACCATGATATCATTGAAGCACTTTCTAAAACACACACAATCGATGACAAGATGTACGACCTTTCTAAAGAGCTTTCCATTTAGTATGATAAGCGCATTGGAATCGTTTTCATTACCAGGTTATCTGAGGCTATCGTTGGTGTAATGCCACTCTATTGCTTTATAATATAAGAGGACGAAATGAAAAGTACGGTATATAACTAGGAGGAAATTTTACATGAAAAAAACCAAGATTGTTTGTACGATTGGACCAGCTAGTGAAAGCGTGGAAACGTTAATCCAGCTGATGGAAGCAGGAATGAACGTTACCCGTCTGAACTTTTCACACGGTGACTATGAAGAGCATGGAGCTCGTATCCGCAATATTCGAGAAGCGGTGGAGCGCACAGGGAAAAATGTTGCAATTCTTTTAGATACAAAAGGTCCGGAAATCAGAACGCACACTATGCAGGATGGTGCGATTGAATTAGTACAAGGAAATGAAATTATTATCTCTATGGAAGAAGTAATTGGTACTACTGAAAAGTTCTCCATTACTTACCCTGGACTTATGGAAGACGTACATCCAGGTTCCCGTATACTTTTGGATGATGGTCTAATCGGATTGGAAGTACTTGAAGTAGGAAACAACGAAATCAGAACGAAAATCCTAAATTCTGGTACATTGAAAAATAAAAAAGGTGTAAACGTTCCTGGTGTAAAAGTAAACCTTCCTGGTATTACTGAAAAAGATGCGAACGACATTCGTTTTGGTATTGAACAAGGAGTAGATTTCATTGCGGCATCTTTCGTTCGCCGTGCATCTGACGTCCTTGAAATCCGTGAATTATTGGAAGCACATGACGCTACTGATATTCAAATTATCCCTAAAATTGAAAACCAAGAGGGTGTTGATAACATCAACGAAATCTTGGAAGTATCTGACGGGTTGATGGTGGCTCGTGGAGACCTTGGTGTAGAGATCCCTGCAGAAGAAGTACCTCTTGTACAGAAGGATCTTATCAAAAAATGTAACCTTGCTGGAAAGCCTGTCATCACAGCAACTCAAATGCTTGATTCGATGCAACGCAACCCACGTCCAACTCGCGCAGAAGCAAGTGACGTAGCAAACGCAATTTTTGATGGAACAGACGCTATCATGCTTTCTGGTGAAACAGCAGCTGGTTCATACCCAATTGAAGCTGTTCAAACAATGCACAACATTGCTTCCCGTGCAGAACAGGCGTTAGCATACGGAGAAATCCTTACAAAGCACAGCAAACAAGCTGCTCTGACTGTTACGGATTCCATTGGTCAATCTGTTGCTTACACGGCAATCAGCTTGGATGTTTCAGCAATCGTAACACCAACAGAAAGCGGACATACTGCACGCATGATTTCCAAGTATCGTCCAAAAGCACCGATTGTTGCTGTTACTTCTTGTGAAGCGGTATCCCGTAAACTTGCTCTAGTATGGGGTGTTTACCCACGCATCGGTCGTCAAGCAACTTCAACAGATGAAATGTTAGAAGTAGCAGTAGAAGAATCATTGAACACAGGAATCGTTTCTCACGGAGACCTAATTGTTATTACAGCAGGTGTTCCGGTTGGCGAAAAAGGTACAACAAACTTGATGAAGATTCATGTTGTTGGTGACGTTCTTGCAAGCGGACAAGGCATCGGTAGAAAATCTGCGTACGGAAAAGTAGTTGTTGCAAAGACTGCAGAAGAAGCTGCTGAAAAAATGACACACGGAGCTATCTTCGTAACAACAGGCACTGATAAAGACATGATGCCTTCATTAGAAAAAGCATCTGCTCTTATCACAGAAGAAGGTGGTCTAACAAGTCACGCTGCTGTTGTTGGATTAAGCCTTGGAATCCCTGTCATTGTTGGAGTAGAAGAAGCTACTTCTATTCTACAAGACGGTCAAGAAATCACGGTTGATTCTTCCCGCGGTACCATTTATACAGGTCACGCAAACGTATTATAATATAGGACATAACCCCCTCTTTCTGGCATATGCTGGGAGAGGGGTTTGTTTATATTAGAGTAATTCTTTCACATTTGCTATAATTAATTGGTAGCTTGTTTTTAATAGAAATGGGGTTGTCCTATTATGTTCAGAATTTTATTAGCGTTGATTATAGTTGTACCAGCACTTGAAATATGGCTTCTTATTACAGCAGGAAAACTGATTGGTCCAATACCAACGATTATGTTAATTATCCTTACTGGTGTCTTAGGAGCATGGTTAGCAAAATACCAGGGAGTTTCTGCTCTTAGAAGTGCCCAGGAGAAAATGAACAGCGGTCAGATGCCTGGTGATGTTATTATTGATGGTTTATGTATTTTAGTTGGTGGTGTTGTTCTTTTAACTCCAGGATTCATCACAGATGCGATTGGTTTTGCCTTACTTTTACCACCAACAAGGAATTTGATTAAACCGTCCATTATGCGTGCAATCAGAAACAGAATGGACCGCGGACAATTTATTGTCATTAACAGAAAATAAAGAGTAAATGATCCTATTAGTTTGGGGGAAATGAAATGAAGCATTGGTTGAAAGTTTTGCTAGTGTTGACCTTGGTTTTGTCTGGCCTTACATTATCGAATGTTGTACAAGCTGCCGGTGGAGAAGATGAGGAAGAAAGCATCAATGAAAAGTTTGGCCTTCCAATTGTCGTATACGGTGGAACCTTGAATGATGATCAAAAACAGGAAGTGCGCGAACATCTAAATGTGAAAAACCCTGAAATGGTTGAAGAAATTACGGTAACAGGAGAAGACCTTGTTACCTATATTGAAGGAGAAGACAGAAATGCCCGTATGTTTTCTTCTGCTAAAATTACCAGAAAAGAAAAAGGGGAAGGGCTTGTCATTACTAGAGCCACTCCTGAAAATATCACACAAGTAACAGATGATATGTACGCTAATGCCCTACTGACAGCTGGAATTGAGGATGCAGAGGTTATCGTCGCGTCTCCAGTGAAAGTTAGTGGTCATTCGGCACTTGTAGGTATATACAAAGCTTATGAAGTAAGCGGAGAAGCACTAAATAAAGATCGCATGGAAGTAGCAAACGAAGAATTGTCCATTGCAACCAAGCTTGCAGAAGAAGAAGGCATGGACAGTGAAAAAGTCAGTGAGTTGCTTACGGAAATTAAAAAGCAGATTGCAGAGCAAAATCCTGCAACAAGAGAAGATGTTGAAAAAATCGTAGAAGAACAATTAGCTAAGTTGAATATCCAGTTAAGTGAAGAAGATCGACAACTGTTGATTGATCTTTTTGAAAAAATGCGTGAGTTGAATATCAACTTTGATAGTGTGAAAACTCAGCTAGAGCAAATTTCTACAGACATTAAAAATAAAATTGACGAAGTAGTAGGAAATGAAGGTTTCTGGCAGGGAGTTCAAGACTTTTTCCGTAACCTGTTCCAGTCTATTGCTGATTTGTTTAAATAGTACTATCTGAAAAAGGCTGCCCTTTGTGGGTGGCCTTTTTTTAGTGGATTCGCTAAAACGTGTTGATTTGCGTTCCAGGCGCTTCGCTTACCTGCGAGCGGTCCGGGAGTCTCCTCGGCTTGCGCCTGTGGGGTCTCAACTGTCCCTTCCTTCTACGGACGTATACGCGCCTTTCCCTACAATGGAACTAAGCTTTGGCATCATGTTAGGGAGCACTGGCTTGTATCGTAGTTGCCGCGTTTATTATTGCAAGAGTGATGTTTTTGAAGATAAATGGGTGATGAACTAACTAGTAGGGGGGAAAGAAGATGGAAGCAGGCAATGGAAAATATGTTTTTCCTGCCTGCTATTTTCTCTTTACAAATTGAATTGTCTATTTTGTAGGTGATTTTAAATTACCACTGTTCTGGATATCAACCTGAACCGTTAAGTCCACCGTTAAATCAGGATAAAATTCTTTACGCCAATTTTTAAGTTCTTCTCGAGAAAGATCGTTTCGAAAGTACTGACCAATTCCTAAAATATCTGACTGGTTTTTCTGTGCGCTTGCAAACATTCGCTCAAATCTACCCTCAAGCAACTGAATCAATTCATTTTTTATTAATTCAGTGCTAGGGTTGCCACGCGTCTCTAAGATCATCACATTAAAGGTAAGCGTGGTAGATAATAATGGCTTACGATTAGTGAAATCACTATTATGATGTAACTTTTGACTTAGAATTAGAACACTTGCGTCATCTAATACTTCAATTTGCCCTTGAGTTTTTTCACCGTTGAAGGCATTGTAAAGCAGAGTTTCATCTGAATTTATCTCACCCACCATTTTCCCATTTTTAATAACCGCAGAACCTAATTGTTTAAATAAAGTAGTTTCACCAAGTGTCATGATAGGTACAGCTACATCTAAAGTATAGGAGTGGATACTTCTGTATACCTCCCATACTCTGGTTAACGCAATATGAGGATCCCAACCCGCATTCTTTTCAAAATAATCTAATAAGGCTATAGCCATTGATCCTTCTTGCTGATCTAATTTTGAAAAAAAATTATCAATGTCCTCATCACAAATAACTAAAGATGCTTTTGAAGCAACTTCTCTTGATCTCAAAAAACCAGAAATAAGATCCTTTAACCCTTCTTCAGCTAATTCTCTATCTACGACAATAACCTTCACATGAAGTAAATCTAAATCACTTTCCATATCGGAACTTATGGAGTCAATAATTTCATTGAGGGTTCGTCCTGTACCAGAAACCACTTTAGTCTGAATGGTTCCATTCTCGGGCGTGGGGATTTGGAGAAAGACCTTATACTTCTCACTTTCCTTAGATATCCCTAATACAATTGGCATAACACGGTGATCAATATCCTTGTTATCCCAACAACCACTTAGTGTACTCAGCATAAAAAAAATTATGATGATTAGTTGTCGTTTATACATTCTGTCGATAGCCTCCGATTTTCGATAAAAAGCCTAGTGTGATAATGGACAGGGGAACTGTAAAGATGACATAGAGCCTGAGAGGAGTACTCCATATAAAGAGAGACTCTATCACGTCCCAACTTGGAATATATAAGCAGATACTATATACAAGAAGAGAAAGAAAGAGAACTACATAATTAGGTTTTATAAAAGGAAGATAGTGATGAACTATGCTCATCGTCTTCCAAAGAATTAATGAAATGAATAACATAATGAAAGTTATTAAGCTAAGTATAAAAAACATCGTTACCCTGTCGAACATTAACCAGTCAACTTTTATAGAATCCAATGTCATGACAAAAGGAAATATGAAAGTTTCAGTAGTAGCTTGTCCATATGTAAGTATGGGTACATAAACGGAAAGTATAAAGCAAGGTATAATCACAATCAATGAAATAAGAATTTTCTTCCGTTGAAAGGTTAGTGTTGGTTGAATAAAACCAAGAAACAAAAAGCCCCCGCCAATGGTTAAGAACGTTTTATAGAAAGATGAGTCTGTTAAAAAGGAAAGGTCGCTATTCCATAAAGGAAAAACATAATGCAAATCAATGTTCTGCAAAGAAACCATCAAAATGAAGAGAATGAGAGGGAATAGCAATATCGAAAACACAAAACCTGTTCTAAAAATTGTATCAATACCAAGCATCGCCAAATAACATGATATAGATATCATTAACGCCATTACAGCCCAAAGAGGGGTTTTAGATAGAAAGACAATATTAATGATTTCAGCAAATGCCCTCACTATAATTATTTTAGACATCAAAAAATATAACAGAATAGGAATTAAAAAAAGAAAAGATATTATTTTTCCTTTTTGGGAGTAAATAGAAATAATACTTCTATTTGGAAAGTAACTAAGTCCCTTTAAGTAAATAAACACAAGTGTAAAATGTGTGATAATCCCCACCAAAATAGGAATCCAATGTGCTTGATCTGTACTTGCGATAATATCAGCTGGATACATAAAAAATATCAAACCCATATGAACGAGAAAGTACATAACGATGACTTGCCTGTTTTTATCCACTTCTACTATCCCCTTTTGAAAGTTGAAAATTTATATACGGAATTCCAAATGTTTTAATACTTGCCAGGTAAGAACAAATTAAAAACAAACCCACAAGGATTCCGAGAACACCGTAGAATGCCGCCAGTATCAAAACCAGGTATTTAAGAAGACGGATAGAAAGTATATTTTGAAATCCAATGATGGTTGAGTTCGCAATGGTGGTCGCAGCAAGTATAATAATGATTAAATTGCTGACTAACTTAGCTTCTACAGCCGCTTGTCCAAGTATGATTCCTCCAACCATCGTTATCGTAGGTCCGATGCTTTTGGGTAGTCTCACACTTGCTTCCACTATCAATTCTAAGATAATCAGCATGATAATCATTTCTACTATGGAGGGATAGGGTACTCCTTCACGGCTTTGTGCAATGGATAATACTAATTCGATTCGCAACACTTCAGGATTAACTGCGACTAAAGCTACGTATAATCCTGGAACGATAAGAGTCATAAGTATCCCGACTATACGTATAAATCTTATAGTCAACATGATGGGAACGGAAAAATTACGATCACTTTCAAGAATAAACATGTCCCAAATGCTACTTGGAAGAACAATGGCAAATGGTAGCCTGTCAACCAGGAGCAAAACCTTCCCTCTCTTTAATGAATGAGATGCCTCCTGAGGTAGCTCAGTCGTATTTATTTGAGCTACTACACTCCATGTTTTAAGGTTTAGTAATTTGATGATATCTTGTATAGATTGAATGTCCCTATCCTTATTTATATCTAGTTTTTTCATCAAGGTGGTAATGAGGTTGGGATCCACATGCTGATCGACATACACCAATGATAATCCTTTTCGAATTGATCCGAATGAGTAATTTTTTACATGTAGACTCTCTGATGCTACATGCTTTCTTATTAAGCCAATATTTGTATTGAGATCTTCGATAAAAGAACTGAGAGACCCTTGGATAATACTTTCGTTGATAGGCTGATCAATAGAGCGATTGAGTGTGAAGGAATATGGCTCAACGCTTATGACGAAATGTTTATTTTCAAAGGCTAGGATTAATTTACCTTCAAGGATTAATTGAATAACATCTTTTCGCTCGCTTTTCTTTTCTCCTAAACTAATCAATTTTTCAGGAAAGTCCTCGAGGTGATCAGCATATGCTCTAATGCCATCCAATGTTTTAGGTAAATCTATAAGGCTTTTAAGTCCTATAAGAAAAACAGGGAAATGGTTGAACATGTATGTTTCCATAAAAAAATCATCATTTTTCCCTAACGTATCCTTAACCTCTCTTATTAAAGAATTCATGGATGTAAAGTCCTTTCAACATCTGGTCTATTATGTTTTTATTATTCCTTATCTATTTATTTATATGTGAGGGTTCCATGTATGAACAAGGGGGAGTTGGCTCTCTTTGTAAAGGGTGCTTTTTATTAGAGACCCAGGTGAGGTTCAATTTGCTTTCACATATTTAGGTCTATTTCTTTGTAAAAAGCGATAAAATCGAGAAGGGGGGATTTTCATGCTTGAAAAATTTGTAGATCCACTTCCGATTATGAAAACCATTCAACCCATATGTATCCTAAACCATGTACCTTACTATGAGGTGAGTATGGTTCAATCGCTGAAAAAGCTCCACAGAGATTTACCTCCTACAAAAATATGGGGGTACAATGGAGAGTTTCCTGGACCAACCTTCAGGGTTTGGAAAAATCGACCGATCCATGTATTGTGGAAAAATGAACTGCCGCTTAAACACTTTCTCCCGATAGATACTACCATTCATGGAGCAGAAAAAAATAAACCGGAAGTCCGGACGGTGGTCCATCTTCACGGTGGTGTGACTCCTGATACAAGTGATGGTTATCCCGAGGCCTGGTTTACTAGAGGATTCAAACAAGTTGGATCGTACTTTACCAATCAGCTATATACCTATCCTAATATCCAGGATGCAACAGCCTTATGGTACCATGACCATGCAATGGGCATTACCCGCTTAAATATTTATGCTGGTCTTGTTGGTTTATATTTAATTTATGATGAAGAAGAACAACTGCTGAATCTGCCAAAACAGCCTTACGAGATTCCTTTGCTTATCCTAGATCGATCTTTTCAAGCAGATGGCGCTCTCTATTATCCTGCACAACCAGATCCACCTAACTCTGAAGTGAACCCTTCCATCTTACCGGATTTCTTTGGTGACACCATTTTGGTAAACGGAAAGATATGGCCTTATCTCGACGTGGAGCCTCGTCTCTATCGGTTTCGTATTCTGAACGGCTCTAATTCCCGTTTTTATCGACTGTCATTTTCAAACGGGATGCCATTCATTCAAATTGGTTCCGATCAGGGACTATTGGCGCATCCTGTAGAAGTTCCTTCATTACTTTTGGCCCCAGCGGAGAGAGCGGATGTCCTAGTGGATTTTTCGTCTTCCAGTGGAGAGTTAATTACTATAAGGAACGATGCCGAGTCGCCTTTTCCTCAAGGTGAAAAACCAAATCCAGAAACGACCGGATCTATCATGCAAATCCGTGTAATTAAAAAGTTGAAAGACCAAGATGTTGGTAGCCTGCCTTTTTGTTTGAAATATATTCCAAAATTAAAAGAAAGTCCTAATAAGAAAATTAGAAATTTATTACTTTCTACGAGACCGGATCAGTACGGGCGCTCCATTCATTTGTTAGACGATCGCCTTTGGATGGATCCTGTTACGGAAACCCCTACTTTATGGAGTACTGAGATTTGGAGTTTCATTAATGTAACTAAAGCTACGCACCCTATTCACTTACACTTGGTACGTTTTCAAATTCTCGATCGGCAGCCGTTTGATGGAGAATTGTATGAAAAAGAAAAGAAAATTGTTCCTACTGGTCCCCGACAACCCCCAGATATGAATGAACAAGGATGGAAAGATACAGTGCGAGCAAATCCTAAAGAAATAACCCGCATCATTGTCCAGTTTGCTCCATTCAGCGGGTTGTACGTATGGCACTGTCATATTCTGGAGCATGAAGACTATGAAATGATGCGTCCTTATTATGTTCTGCCTAGATAGTAGAAGGTATAAATAAATTACGTAAGAACAGATCCCGTTCCGTATCGTATTATATGAAGTGTTTTTTTGGAATAACCAGGGGACGGGAGTTATTTTTTATGAAAGCAAAGATACTAGAATTGCTCAACAAAATATATGGAATAGATTTTAGTGAGATTAAATTAGTAACATATGAAATGTATCAGTGTACTACAGTACAGGGTAACTTCTTCGCTAGAATAACGAACTATAAAACATATGATGAACAGTTAGAAGAAGTTGCGTATACAAACTTTCTATATTTGGAGAATAGCCCTCTACAGCAAATACTTTTAAAAAATCACGTTCGAATTTGAGCGTGATTTTTTATATTGAATGAAAATAAAAGATTGAGTATAACAGTTGTTTTTGAAATAATTGGTATTAAGCAATCGGGCAGTTTAGCAGAATAAGGAGTTTTGTTTTTTGTGTAGAATAATCCATAAATAAATGGTTAATGTGGTTTTAATAATACATTTAACAATAAGGAGAATTTACCTTGGAATTTAAACTATTAGCCAAAAATGATTTAATTAAATGTACGGAAACATTTATTGAAGTATTTAATGATGAGCCTTGGAATGATGAATGGACATTCACAAAGGCTAAAAAATATTTACTGAGTTTTCACCAGACACCTGGATTCTTAGGTGTTTTAGCGGTAGAAAACGGCGAAATTCTCGGCTTTATTTTTGGTGTAAATAGAGTATGGTGGAGCGGAGATGAGTTTTTTATTAATGAAATGTGTGTAAAAACAAAATGTCAAAATAAGGGTATTGGAAGAGCGATGTTAAATCATTTAATAAAAGAGCTTCATAGCAGTAATATAAGGAGCATTACACTTCTCACAGATAGAGGTATACCTGCGGAAGAATTTTATAAGAAAAATGGTTTTGAAGAAATAGAAAGAATCATTTTCTTGCATAGGAACATCAAACTATAGTTATAGAGGTAGATGCATTTTTAATTGGTTAAGAAAAGACAGGTGTAAAATTAAACAAACCAATTATCGATATAATAGCAGGGTGCGTTAGTTTAATAACACTATTCCGCAATCTGGAGCTATTGTAGAAGAAGGCAGTTCTCTTATTGTGCTAATGGGGCAGGTTGCTTCGATAAGGAATACATAAGAGAACAAATGGGGGGACCAATTAATGTTTACTCTGGCGGGCAGCAACATCACATTTATCCGAATGGTGACGAGGTTTACTTTGTTAATGTAGTATTTTTTTCATCAACTTTTAGTGGGCATTTAAAAGCTGATGGAATAGAAAGTGCCGAAATTAGGTTTTATAACATAGATGAATTACCTGTAAATATTTCTCCCACTAACAAACCATTTATTGAAGATTATAAGAAATTCATTAGTGAAATATAATTGTTGCTTTCCCTTAATTATGATCTTCCGTTTAATGGATCATTAGGTGAAGAAGGATTAAGTGATTCTAAGAATGAGAATATATTACAGTAATTTCGAAAGGACGCTATCCCGGTACAAGGATAAGCGTCTTTTTCATTTTTGGTGCAGCTTATCAAAGTTCTAATGAGGGGGAGTACTGCTAGATGATGGAAAAAAGTATAAAAAATAAAAAGGCTTGGGAATATCGAGCATATGAATTTAGAACAAAATTAACGGTATTCCACAGGATGAACAAGCGGACTTTCATGATGTGTTTATAAGATTATATACTCTGAGTGAAAGAATATTTCATGGAAATGGACATTTAGTGTTCTAGATTATTAAAAGGAATATTAAAAAAATTTAAAACTTTCTAATAAATTTGTTGTATAATATTTACTACAAGACAACTTTGTTATACATCAGGAATTTTTTGGAGAGGAGGTCGCTTTGCAACGAACAACGATTGAGCGCTCGCTCACAATAAAATAACTAGGAGGAATTATATGGGGGCTTATCAAAAAGAAGTATGGTTTACGATCGGAATGACTGCGCTATTTTTACTAGCTGGTAACATGGGACTAATCTTTACTATTTTCCCTGTTGAAGGTAATTGGTTTGGTTTCCCAATAATGTATATTGTTCCTGTTGTTGTAGGATGGTTTGGAGTTGTGCTTTTAACAATTGTTGCAGGTAAAATCGGCAATAAAATTGATGCGGCTATTGAAACAGAGAATAAGCAGAACCAGCAGCTTAAAGCTCATGTGGACAAGGAGGTTGTGTAAATGGACCAAACGTGGCAAATGGAAAATCCAATTATTGGGCTTATAGTTGTAGCACTTACCTTTATATTATTTTATGTAATTAGCTGGATTTCAAACAGGAGAAGTAAATCTGTTGAAGATTTATATGTGGCTGGAGGTGGAGTGGGAGCAATCACGAACGGCCTTGCAATGGCTGCTACATATATGAGTTTGGCAACTTTTCTAGGAGTTACCGGGCTAATTCTAAATTTAAAAATACCATTCATATTTTTATGGATTCAATTGATATTGGCAATCCCATTAATAACAATTATCTATGGTACAAGCCTGAGAAGAATGGGCGCTTTTTCACCTGCACACTTTGTTAAAGAAAGATATGGGAAATCCGCAGCTGTCATAGTTGCTCTATGGATGATTTTAATTTCCATCATGTATGCATTGGGGCAAATGATTGGAATAGCAAAGACATTTGAAATGCTATTTGGCATTCCTTATATGACAGGATTATTTGTCGGCGGGCTTTTGATTACAGGCTATGTAACTATCGGCGGAATGAGAGGGGCTACGAACAATGCCGCAGTTCAAATGGTCATTATTGCTCTCATGTTTGTCATACCGCTGGGTGCAATTATGAAGGCAATGGGCTCTTCTGGCTGGTTTTTCCCTCCGCTATTGTATGCAGATATGGTGCCGGCAATGTTGAAAGCGGTTCCAGACTTTTTTGATTATCAATTTGATGCGAAATGGTATTTTGCCCTCATTCCAGCAATGACTCTTGGTTCTTTAGGTTTACCTCATCTAGCCATGCGCATCTACACAGCTTCAAGTCTTAAAAGTGCACGCCAGGCAATGGTTTGGTTTGCTTTAGTTCTTGGATTTGTTTTCTCGGCAACTTATACAATGGGGTTTGCTGGTGTGTTCTTTAACAGCTCCAACGGCAATTTGATTTCGGCTGCTGACGCTGACAAACTTACCATCATTCTTAATCTTGTTTATAATCCTGAATGGGTGACAGCTTTGGTTATTGCTGGTGCAATTTCTGCCGGTGTTTCCACCTTAAGCGGAAACCTGCTAGCAATCGGCGCTCTTTTATCACAAGATATTTTTGCAACATTATTACCGGATATTACTTCTAAAACGAAGGTGCGTTTGGGATACGCAGCGATTGCTTTGGGGGGGATAACAAGCGTTTTGCTTGCTGTAAAACCGCCTGCCTTTCTTGTAGTGAGTATTCTATGGGCTTTTGGCCTTGCAGCGGTTACGAATGCACCGGTTATCCTGATGGGAGTCTGGTGGAAGGGAGCCAATAAATATGGGGCCATTGCATCTGTAGTCATTTCAGGAACTATTTATGTGATTGTTTCTCCTTTTGTATTTCCGAGTATTGTGGTGAGCGGCCATGGGCTGACAGACAGTTTAGGTGTATCGGGAGCTATGCTATGCGTGCCAATCGCTTTCATTATTTTAGTGGTAGTTTCCATGATTACAAACAAAATGCCTTCTCTGCAAAATAAATTAACCACACGAGAAGACCACAAATTGATTGAACGTATTCACGGATGGAGCGATGTGAATCCAGCCAGATATAATAGCCTGACTGGTGCTATTATTGTTGTAATCGCTAGTGCATTGACCTTAATTTGGGCCTTGACACCTTGGCAATTCTAACATAAAGGAGAAGGATTTTTCATTCCTTCTCCTTTTCTGTCAAAGGAGGGAGATAAATGAATAAGCTATCATCTATTTTTCAAGCGATTTTTTTAGATAAGGAAGCGGCAGAAAAGCTTGCTTCCAGTGAAGCATATAACAAATGGGCATTTATTTTTACATTTGTCGTTGGCATCTGTTATGGATCGGTAATCTACTTGAGAGTGCCGGAAGAATATCTTACATTCGACTCTTCCATTTTGCAATCAGCTGTCTACCTATTCCTCCTCCTTTCAGGAACGGGGATGGTGTATCTCACCAGACTAGGCCTTACTCTTTTATTGTGGGCAGGAGGGAAAGCATTTGGCGGTCAGGGGTTTATGGGCATCATAAACCGGCTTACCGCGTTTGCCCTTGTTCCTTCAATTGTTGGCTTACCATCAATTGTTGCATTAAGCACAGGTGAGGAGTTATCAATAATATTGACAATCCTTCTGGTAGTCTCTTTATTATGGATGTACTTCGTTTCTGTGCGTTTTATACAAATATCCCAGAAACTAAATTCATGGAGGGCTTATGGGGCTGTATTGATTGCCTTTTTATTCTTTTCAAGTGTTTATTATTTAATCTTGCCGCCTGCTGCCTGATATGGAAATAATGTTTACATGGCCCTCACAAAATGTGGGGGTTTTTAGTATGAAAATAACCTGCTTTTTCTAAATGTGTTTACGAATGCAATAGCGAAAGATCGTTTTTCAAGTCTTGCGCTTTCCAGGAACAAGGATCAGCTCCTGTTTTCTATATTGGACAGAGAAAATAACTTATTGTAGGAATCTTTTGATTATGAAATAATTGGAATTAATCAAACGCAGGATTACTGTAATGAAGAAAAAGGTTTTTTAGGGGGTATTTATGCGATTAAAAATATTAATAGCCTTGGTATTTATATTATCAGGTTGTAATCAGGAAACTTCCCAACACCCAATAGTCCATAGTTTAAAGGGTATTGAAGAATTTCCATATGATTTTAAACTACCAACTTATTTACCTTATGATGTAAAGGAAGTTAGGATATATGACTACATTCAAATTATAGAAGAGTTGCCCGAAAGATTAGCAGATGCCAAAACCAATGATTTTGCTTTATCAATTGGAATTGGTGGTTATTTCGAGGAACTGATCTTTATAGAAATGACACCAATTTTGAACAATAGAAATTCAAATCATTCAAATTTAGAACAAATAGCATTAAGTGGTGGAAGAGAAGGGTATTATTCATATGTTAACAACAGACAAACTTTATCCCTAAACGATGAAGGATTAAACTATAACATTATTGTTTTTACCCATCAAGAAGGAAATGAACTGTATTCACAAGAAGAATTGATTAAGATTGCAAATTCTTTAACTTTAGTAAATAGATAAATTTTTCACAAAGAATACTAAAGTATCAGGGGAAATAAGTAGCTTGAGACTTTTACTATGCTGATTTTTTTCACGAGCATTATTGGTGCCATTATGATAAGCGTAGGGATGTTTTTAAAAAAGAGCTCTAATGCTCCAGATAATTCATATTAAAAAGCCACAGCACACGTAGGAGATGATCCTGCGTTTTTTTTTGCATTACCGTAACCAATAAATCAATTTTCTATTTACAGCAATATTTTCTTATCAATTGGTGTTTCGAGTTACGGTCCTTTTTGCAGACTTACAGAAACCACAAATACAACCAATAATGTCTTCACAATGCTCTCAATTCAAAAAAATGACCACCCAATTCAACTACAATTTGATGGTCATCTTCATATGCATGCTTATTTTATGGCAGGTATCAGAACCTGTTCATTTAATAGAGTTATCTGAAAAAGTATTAACATATCTTAACGTATTTTCTAGCTGTGTATTGGAGCAAATGGCAAAGACTCCAGCGGGGGAGTAACGTTAGCTTGAGCTCATGCAGCCTAGCGGGAAGGCTCAAGCACCGTCCCGCGAAAAGGACGCCATTTGCGAAAAGGAACAGCGATGATTAACCCAACAAGAAAATTTCTTCTATTATTATACCACCCTATTCTTCCCGACTATGAATAGATAGATATCTTTTATCACACCTGCATTCCAAAGGGTGTTAAAAATGACTACCGTCACAGGCCCAACAATGAGGCCGAGGAAGCCTATCAGCTGGAAACCGACAAATAAACTTACTAATGTCGCCAGAGGATCAAGGCCGATACTAGATGATAATATCTTTGGTTCCATCAACTGACGCTGCACGATGACTATTAAATAAAGGACTCCAAGTCCAATAGCTAATGGTAAATTCCCGCTAATGGCTAAAAAGATAATCCACGGAACAAAAATGAGCCCAGTTCCAAGATACGGAATCAAGTCTACCAATCCGATGATTAAGGCAACGGTAATGGCGTATTCAACCCGTAATATTAATAATCCAATTAATACAATGATGGTAGTGATGGATATCAGCGTGGCTTGTGCCCGCATGAAACCGAAGAAGGCTTTCTTTAAGCTTACAAACACTTTTGTAAGACTTCCTTGTGCCTTAATTGGAGTGATTCTCTTTAGTCTTCCTTTAAGTTTGTACCAGTCCTTGCTGATGAAAAAAGTTGCCAATAAAGAAAAAATTAAGACTGTTGCAACACTTGGAATCCATGTGATGAGTTTTGGAAGGTTGGTTAAAAAGGATTGGATGAACTCACCGACTGTGCTGGCAACCGTTCCGCCAATATTTTCAATATTTGTCAAGAGAGATTGTTGTTGATCCTCCTCCAAACTATGAAACATAGTACTGACCTGCTGGAACAAAGGAAGTATTTTAGTTACAACAAACTGCTCCATATAGACAACCAACGTTTCAAAATGTCCCGGCACTACTTTAGCCAAATACTCAGTTCCAGAAACAATCTCAACAATTAATAATGTGACGACACCAACTACCGTTGCGAACAAAGCCATGATGGAGAGGAAAACGGCTAAACTTCTTGGAAGTTTTCCGTTCTTTTCTAGTAAGTTAACGAGCGGGTTAATTAAGAAAGCTAGAACTAATGCGATGATGAAAGGATAGGCAATGGAGAAAAGATAGTAAAATGAAACAAGACCAATCGTGATGATGAGAAGCACTAGGAGGAGACGAAAAACGATATGTACATAATTCCAATTCAATCATAACACCCCTTATGAGTACCGGAATTTCCTTACTCCATATTTTACAACCTGACTTATTGTTTTCATAGTTTTATATTTAAAAATTAGGAAAATTCTGTACGATCTCAATTCTTTTTCTTTCGTATTTTATTATGGTAGTATGGAAAAAGGGTCTGGTTTTGGAAGGATGAAACAGAATGATAAGTCAAGCTACCGTGTTTTTACTAATACTTCTATTAATCGGCTTTATTGCTAAGAATCCATCATTGATGTTTGCTGTAGCAGTATTGCTTGTTATTAAAGTTATTGGTCTGGATAATAAAGTATTCCCATATCTGCAGTCCAAAGGGATAAATTGGGGAGTAACGATTATTACCATTGCAGTCTTAGTTCCAATTGCTACAGGAGATATAGGATTCAAGCAATTACAAGAAGCGTTGAAGTCTTCCTATGCCTGGGTGGCGTTAGGAGCTGGTATAGCTGTGGCGCTGATTGCAAAAAGCGGGTTAACATTGCTTGCCAATGATCCCCATATTACAACGGCCTTGGTTTTTGGTACTATTCTTGCGGTTTCCTTGTTTAATGGAGTGGCTGTAGGCCCGTTGATTGGTGCAGGAATAGCTTATCTTGCAATGAAGGTAGTGGAGTATTTCACATAGGGGATTTTTCACAAATTATTTTTTCGTGATAATATTTTTTGCAGGACTTTCGTTCTTTTCATTCACAAAAGTCAGATAATTGTTTATAATAGGGACAAGGACACTTCCTTCCTACTTAGCAAGAGAAACATTGTTCGCCGAAAATGCGCGCACACCCATGAACATAGTGGATATGGCGCATATTTTTATGAATGGAAATGTAAGCATTTTCTTAGTTTGCTAGATTCTGAATTAATGAATTACTCTTAATATTTATACAAATCATTAATTTTTATCATTATGGTGAGCAAGCGTTCGGATGGACAATGGTAGATAAGGATTTGAAGAAATTTTCACATAAAGGAGAGGTTTGAAATGACAACAACTAAAGGTCTTGAAGGAATTGTAGCAACAACTTCCGCTATTAGTTCCATTATTGACGACACACTAACGTATGTTGGCTACAACATTGATGACTTAGCAGACCATGCTAGCTTCGAAGAGGTAATCTATCTTTTATGGCATCAAAAATTGCCTAACAAGGAAGAATTGGCTTCACTGAAGAAAGAATTAGCTGAAAATGCTGCGCTTCCTGATGAAGTCATCAATCACTTTAAAACTTATCCAATTGATAAAGTTCACCCTATGGCTGCTTTACGTACGGCAGTATCACTACTTGGTCTTTACGATGCAGAAGCAGATAACATGGATACTGAAGTAAATTACCACAAGGCAGTTCGCCTGCAAGCTAAAATGCCGACAATTGTGACAGCGTTCTCAAGAATCCGTAAAGGGTTAGACCCGATTGCTCCAAGAACTGACCTAGGCATGGCAGCTAACTTCTTATACATGTTAACTGGAGATGAGCCATCTGAGGTTGCGATTGAAGCATTTAATAAAGCATTAGTTCTTCATGCTGATCACGAGTTAAATGCATCTACTTTCACTGCACGTGTATGTGTAGCGACATTATCTGATGTTTACTCTGGTGTTACTGCTGCAATCGGAGCGTTAAAAGGTCCATTGCACGGTGGAGCAAACGAAGCGGTAATGAAGATGCTTTCTGAAATTGGAGAAGTAGAAAACGCGGAAAGCTATATCCGTGAAAAGCTTGCTAATAAAGAAAAAATTATGGGCTTCGGTCACCGTGTATATCGTCAGGGAGATCCTCGTGCGAAGCACTTGCGTGAAATGTCCGAGAAACTTACTCATCTGACAGGACAACCGAAATGGTATGATATGTCTGTAAAAGTGGAAGAAATCGTAACTTCCGAGAAACCGCTTCCGCCTAACGTTGATTTCTACAGTGCTTCTGTGTACCATTCTTTAGGAATCGATCATGACTTATTCACACCAATCTTTGCTGTAAGCCGTGTATCAGGTTGGTTGGCGCATATCCTTGAGCAGTATTCCAACAACCGTCTAATCCGTCCGCGTGCAGATTATACTGGCCCTGGCAAGCAGGACTATGTACCAATTGAAAAACGCAGCTAATATAACTTGATGTTACAACAAGATACATTGATTGAATTTTTGCTATAATACAAGGGGAAGGGCAATCCCTTTCCCAAACATCTAATGTCATCATATTTCTTAGGAGGTTTTTACTTTGACACAAGGAACAAAAATTACTGTTACAGATGGCGTACTAAACGTACCTAACAACCCGATTATTCCATTCATCGAAGGAGACGGAATTGGTCCTGATATTTGGGCATCTGCATCCCGTGTTTTAGAAGCAGCTGTTGAAAAAGCATATAATGGTGAAAAGGAAATTGTTTGGAAAGAAGTATTGGCTGGAGAAAAAGCATTTAACCAAACTGGTGAATGGTTACCAAGTCAAACACTTGATGATATCCGTGAGTACATAATTGCAATCAAAGGTCCTCTAACTACTCCAGTTGGTGGTGGAATTCGTTCTCTAAACGTTGCATTACGTCAAGAGTTGGACCTTTTCACATGCTTACGTCCTGTTCGTTATTTCCAAGGAGTTCCTTCTCCTATTAAACGTCCAGAAGATACTGACATGGTTATTTTCCGTGAAAATACAGAAGATATCTATGCTGGAATTGAGTATGCGAAAGGCTCAGAGGAAGTAGAAAAGCTAATCAACTTCCTTCAAACTGAAATGGGAGTTAACAAAATCCGTTTCCCTGAAACTTCCGGTATCGGAATCAAGCCGGTTTCTGAAGAAGGTACTTCCCGTCTTGTTCGTGGTGCAATCAATTATGCAATTGAGCATGGCCGCAAGTCTGTAACACTAGTACACAAAGGAAACATCATGAAGTTCACAGAAGGAGCTTTCAAAAACTGGGGTTACGAGCTAGCTGAAAAAGAATTCGGCGATAAAGTATTCACATGGGCACAATATGACCGTATCGCGGAAGCGGAAGGTAAAGATGCTGCGAATAAAGCTCAAGAAGCTGCAGAAGCAGAAGGCAAAATCCTAGTAAAGGATTCCATTGCTGATATCTTCTTACAACAAATTCTTACTCGTCCAAAAGAGTTCGATGTTGTTGCAACAATGAACCTAAACGGTGACTACATCTCTGATGCACTTGCTGCACAAGTAGGTGGAATCGGAATCGCTCCTGGAGCAAACATTAACTATGAAACTGGTCACGCAATTTTCGAAGCTACACACGGTACTGCTCCGAAATATGCTGGTCTTGATAAAGTAAACCCATCCTCTGTTATCCTTTCCGGTGTATTAATGCTTGAGCACCTTGGCTGGACAGAAGCTGCTAAACTTGTAGTAGATGCAATGGAAAAATCCATCGCTTCTAAAGTAGTAACTTACGACTTTGCACGTCTAATGGACGGCGCAACAGAAGTAAAATGCTCCGAGTTTGGTGACGAACTAATCAAAAACATGTAATTTCAAAAAAGCAAAAACTCTCGATGGGTTTTTGCTTTTTAAAAATAAGTACATTTGAAAAATTCACTAGCTGTTGATTGGAGCACAGGGCGAAGACTCCTCGAAAATGCTACGCATTTTCTTCGTGCGATGAATTGCTGCCGAAGCCTTCCTTGTCCTGAGGGAGATAGCGTTAGGTGGAGACTCCCAGGCAAAGCGAGGCTACTGAAAAACTGATAACGTAAAGTTTTTTATGATTCCTAGCTGGTGATTGGAGCAAAAGGCGAAGACTCCTGAGGGAGATAGCGCTAGGTGGAGACCCCGCAGGCGAAAGCCGAGGAGGCTCCAGCAGTGCCCCTAGGAAAGCGAAGCCCAGTGCGTAAATCAACAGCGGTGTAAGAGCTGTCCA
>NZ_JAAXCU010000017.1 GCF_012911845.1 Bacillus sp. RO2
GGGGTCTCCACCTAGCGCTATCTCCCTCAGGACAAGGAAGGCTTCGGCAGCGAAACATCGCACGAAGAAAATGCGTAGCATTTTCGAGGAGTCTTCGCCTTTTGCTCCAATCACCAGCTAGGAATTAATAAAAACTTTACGTTATCAGTTTTTCAGTGGCCACCTTTGTTGAGGGGTCTCAAGCTACCGCTATCTCCCTCAGGAGTCTTACGCCTTGCACTCCAAACTACCAGGTGGTACCCAAGCTAGAATAAAATTAAGTTTGATGAAAATACAAAAAGGCCCATTCATCCCCTAGAAGAAGGGACGAATGGACCGTGGTACCACCCTTATTATTTCACACAAAAAGTTGCAGAAATCACTTGCCTTGTAACGTAAGGATACGTCATAGCCTACTAATTGGTTCAGCCATGAAGCTCAGAAGTCCATTCCTAAACGTTAGCTGTTTGTTCACACCAACCACAAACTCTCTAAAAACTAAGCTATTTAGTACTACTCTTCCTCATTGCTTATATTAATTAAATGTTCTCTTATTATAACTATTTAGATGGTATATATCAACTGTTGTAATACATAAATAGTGAAATCAACATACATATTAACAACAATAAGGAAGCTAATAATATTTGTTGGGTCGATACAGGTTGTAATAGTTCTGATGGTGGTCTCATTTCATTTCTAATATCTTCTTCCAATTCTTTGTCTGGTTGTGAAGAAGCAAAGATTCTCCTGAAACTATAGGTAATTCCATCAAAAAAACCTTTTTGGACCACTAATGTGAATAATGAAATAAAAATAAAAACACTAGATATGATAAAAGATGTATTGATAAACGAGAGCAGGGTAATCTCTCCATAATAAATCCAGCTTGTGCCGAATGTAGCTAAAAGCAAAATAGAGAAAATGATTAATGAAGTTCGAATGGAAATATTCATGCTTCCTCCTATAAGACGTTTAAAGTTAGTTATCTAAATTGTATTGTAATGAAATGAATAGAATAAGACAAATTTAAAGAAACTATAAAAGGATTTACTTGTAAAGGTTAGAGGAAAGATATGTGTAATATTTGTAAATGAATTGTAATAAATGGAACGTTCTTGTTGGATTGTTTATAGGACTTTAGAACTATTTTTGTAAAGAACATGCTTGAAATATCAGTATTTTGTAAAGTTGACGTTAAATTTATGAATGCACAATGTTTAGAAAACTTGTATAATAGAAATCGTTACCTCGAAACACAACAAATTTCGACATAATTTTCTAGGGGGTTAAGTAAATGAAAAAGTCAAAATATTTACTTCTTTTAGCGCTTACACTTGTACTTAGTGCTTTCTTAGCTGCATGTGGCGGCGGAAATTCAGCGCAAAACAATGGAGGACAAGGGGACACTCCACCATCTGGTGAAGGAGAACCAACAGGTCCACAAGTACTTAACGTCGTTGATTCTGCAGAAATTCCAACTATGGATACAGTACAAGGTACTGACGCAGTAGCATTTAACGTAATGAATAACGTTTTTGAGGGTCTTTACAGACTTGGAGAAAATGATGAAGTAGTAGAAGGTGTTGCGAAAAGTCATGAAGTATCCGAAGACGGTCTTACTTATACTTTCACATTACGTGAAGATTCCGTATGGTCCAATGGCGAACCTGTAACAGCAAACGATTTCGTTTTTGCTTGGCAGCGTGCAGTAGATCCTAATACAGGTTCTGAGTATGGTCCATATATGATGAATGGGAAAATTAAAAATGCTACACAAGTTTCTGCTGGGGAATTACCACTTGAAGAACTTGGTGTAAAGGCACTTGATGAATTTACTCTTGAGGTAACACTTGAGCAACCAGTTGCTTATTTCGAATCTTTAATGACATTCCCTACGTTCTTCCCACAAAACCAAAAGTTCTTGGAAGAACAAGGTGACAAATATGCATTAGAAGCTGACACTCTAATCTACAACGGTCCATTTACATTAGACAGCTGGGAGCATGAAGTTGGCTGGACAATGAAGAAAAATGCTGACTATTGGGATGCTGAAACAGTAAAACTTGATGAAGTCAATGTAAAAGTTGTTAAAGAGGTTTCAACTGGTGTAAACTTATACACTGCACAACAAATCGATATCTCTCCTGGTTTAACTTCTGACTTTGTAACTCAGTACAAAGAAGATCCAGACTTGATTTCTTACCTGGAGCCAACTATTTTCTGGTTTAAATTTAACCAAACAAAGAACGAAGCATTAGCGAATGTTAACATCCGTAAAGCAATTTCTATGGGCTTCAATAAGCAAGACATGGCTGATTATGTATTAAACAACGGTTCTATTCCTGCAAACTATTCTGTACCGGTTGAATTTGTTCAACATCCTGAAACGGGTGAAGACTTCCGTGAGAAAAACGGCGATTTCAATGAATTTGATGCAGAAAAAGCAAAAGAGTATTGGGAAAAAGGTCTTGAAGAGTTAGGAACAGATGCTTTAACAATTGAAATCCTTGGTGGAGACACTGAAACTGCAAAAACTATGCAAGAATACCTTCAAAACCAGATGCAAGAAAATCTTCCTGGTTTAACAATCAAGTTGAAAGAAGTACCATTTGCTCAACGTCTAGACCTAGATGCTGCAATGGACTACGATATGCAACTTGCTGGATGGGGTCCTGACTATCTTGATGCAATCTCCTTCTCTAACCTTTGGATTACAGATGGAGGAAACAATAAGATGGGTTATTCTAACCCAGAGTACGATAAGTTGTTGAACGACGTTATGACTACGTATGCTAATGATCCTGCTAAACGTTTTGAAGCGATGCAAGAAGCAGAAAGAATTCTTCTTGAAGAAGATGCTGCGATTGCACCGATCTACCAACGTGGTACGACAAGACTTTGGAAACCATACGTACAAAACGTTTACCGTCACAATTTCGGTCCTGACTTTAGTTACAAATGGGCTTATATCAGCGGTAAATAATGTTATACTGATATAAAAAATTCTTTTAAAATAGAGAGAAAGAGAGTATATTTGAAACATATACTCTCTTTTTCCCTGTAAGGAAATTGTCGAATTTTAGGGAAAATTATAAACAATTCGACGCATTATTTTTTTAGGAGGTGCAAAGATGACAAAGTATTTGTTGCAACGTATCTTATACATGTTTATCACCTTATTCTTAATTGCCTCATTTACATTCTTCCTGATGAAGATGATGCCAGGTTCCCCATTTACGATGCAAGATAAACTGTCAGAAGCACAGAAGTTAATTTTAAATGAAAAGTATGGACTTAACGATCCGGTTCCAGTTCAATACGGGAAATATATATTAAGCCTTGCGCAAGGTGATCTTGGTATATCTTTCCAGTATGATAACCGTAGTGTTACCAGTTTGATTATGCAACGTATTGGTCCATCTGCACAATTAGGTTTCCAAGCTATGTTCTTCGGAACAATTATTGGAATCTTCTTAGGTGTCATTGCCGCTTTAAGACAAAATACATGGGTGGACTATGGTTCCACAATACTTGCAGTACTTGGTAAGTCCATTCCTTCTTTTGTATTCGCAGGATTATTACAATATTGGATTGGTGTAAAACTTGGATGGTTCCCAGTTGCCTTCTGGTCAGGATGGGAGTTTACAGTATTGCCAACGATTGCACTAGCAATGTTCCCAATCGCTATTGCTGCACGTTTCATGCGTACAGAAATGATTGAGGTATTAGGCTCAGACTATATTACTTTGGCACGTGCCAAAGGTGCCTCAAACTTTGATATTGCAGTAAAACACGCATTAAGAAATGCCCTAATTCCAGTAGTCACGGTTCTTGGTCCGTTGGCTGTAAGTTTGATGACAGGAACACTTGTAATCGAGAAAATCTTCTCGATCCCAGGCCTTGGAGAACAGTTTGTGCGTTCCATTACAACAAACGACTATCCAGTAATCATGGGAACGACATTGTTCTTTGCGGCTTTATTCATTGTCATCGTTCTTGTAGTTGATATTCTTTATGGAATTATCGACCCGCGTATTCGCTTGGCAGGAGGTAAGAAATAATGAATAACAACAATTATGATAAATTGCCAAAGGAATTATTCCAACCGGCAGTACAAGACCCAAGTAAAAGTGAAAAAATTGCAAAGCCAAGTTTGACTTATTGGCAAACAGCTTGGTTGCGTATTAAGAAAAATAAAGCTGCTATAGCAGGTTCCGTTGTGTTAATTGTTATTGCATTCCTTGCAATCTTTGGACCATTTATGAATGACCATGGGTTTAACACACAAAATGTTACTCAAGGAAATCTGCCTCCAAAAGTACCTGGAATTGAAAATCTGGGAATTCT
The DNA here is from genome assembly GCF_012911845.1 of Bacillus sp. RO2. Taxonomy (GTDB): domain Bacteria; phylum Bacillota; class Bacilli; order Bacillales; family Bacillaceae_I; genus Sutcliffiella_A. Next base: position 4,330 of record NZ_JAAXCU010000017.1, read on the forward strand.
TGATGGAACAAGAAATGGAGTAGACGTATACGAGCAACGTGGTATCACTGATTATTATTGGTTTGGTACAGACAGTCTTGGACGTGACTTATGGACACGTGTTTGGACAGGTACACGTATTTCCTTGTACATTGCTTTATTAGCAGCATTCATTGATATGGTAATTGGTGTTGCTTATGGTGGGATTTCAGGCTTTTACGGTGGACGTACAGATAACATCATGCAACGTATCATCGAAGTTTTAGTTGGTATTCCAAACCTTGTAATCGTTATATTAATGATTCTTGTACTTGAACCGGGGATTATTGCCATTACCATTGCCTTGACCATAACAGGTTGGGTCGGAATGGCCAGGGTTGTCCGGGGGCAGGTTCTGAAGCTTAAGAGTCAAGAATATGTCCTTGCATCCAAGACGCTTGGTTCAACCAATAATCGAATTATTACGAAACACTTACTGCCAAACGTGGTAGGAGTAGTCATCATTAATACAATGTTCACAATTCCAAGTGCTATCTTCTTCGAGGCATTCCTAAGCTTCATCGGGTTAGGTTTGAAGCCTCCTATGGCATCACTTGGTACGCTAATAGACGATGGATTTAAATCCTTGCAAATCTTCCCGCATATCATGGTGTTCCCTGCAATTATCATCAGTTTGTTGATGATCGCATTTAACCTTGTTGCGGATGGATTCCGTGATGCATTAGATCCTAAAATGAAAGATTAGTTATAAAGGCAGGTGAATGACAATGGAAAAAATACTTGAAGTGAAAAACTTACATGTTTCTTTTGATACATTCGGAGGAGAAGTTAAGGCCATCCGCGGTGTGGACTTTGATCTAAAAAAAGGTGAAACATTGGCGATTGTAGGAGAATCAGGATCCGGGAAATCCGTAACTACAAAAACCGTAATGCGTTTATTGCCTAAGAATAATTCCAACATCAAAAATGGGGAAATCTTATTTGACGGAAAAGACTTGGCGAAACTCTCTGAAAAAGAAATGCAAGACATCCGTGGAAAAGACATCGCAATGATTTTCCAGGATCCGATGACTTCCCTTAATCCAACAATGCCTGTTGGAAAACAAATTATGGAAGGAATCATCAAACACCAGAAATTGAGCAAAAGCGCAGCTGCAGAAAAAGCAATGGACTTGCTTCGTCTTGTAGGTATTCCAATGCCGGAAGAACGATTTAAGCAGTACCCTCACCAATTCTCTGGAGGGATGAGACAAAGGGTTGTTATTGCGATTTCTCTTGCATGTAACCCTAAAGTCTTAATTGCAGATGAACCTACTACTGCATTGGACGTTACCATTCAAGCGCAGATTCTAGATTTGATGAAAGACCTTCAGAAAAAAATTGATACTTCCATCATTTTTATTACACATGATCTTGGTGTAGTGGCAAATGTCGCTGATCGTGTAGCAGTTATGTATGGTGGACAGATCATCGAAACAGGTACAGTGGATGAGATTTTCTATGACCCACGTCACCCATATACTTGGGGATTATTAAGCTCCATGCCTGACCTTGATCTTGGTGATGAGGATGAGCTTTATGCAATTCCTGGTTCACCACCGGATTTATCAGATCCTCCAAAGGGAGATGCATTTGCTCCTCGTAATGAATATGCGATGCAAATTGATTTGGAAATGGAGCCGCCAATGTTCCAAATTTCCAAAACGCACTTTGCGAAAACGTGGCTATTACATGAAGATGCTCCAGTAGTGGAACCACCATTGGCTGTTCAGAAGCGTCGTCGTCTCATGCCACAAAACTTCGAAAAGCCTGTTTTGGTAAAGGACGGTGGAAACAATGGCAACTAATGAAAAATTAGTGGAAATTCGAAACTTGAAGCAATATTTTAACGAAGGAAAGCCGAATATGGTTAAAGCAGTAGACGGCTTGAATTTCGACATTTACCGCGGAGAAACGCTCGGGCTAGTTGGAGAATCTGGTTGTGGGAAATCTACTACCGGGCGTACCATCATCCGCCTTTATGATGCAACAGACGGTGAAGTACTCTTCGAGGGCGAAAACGTACACGGTAAAAAGTCTAAGAAAGACTTGCTGAAGTTTAACCGTAAGATGCAAATGATCTTCCAAGATCCTTCCGCATCATTGAACCCTCGTATGACAGTTGCTGATTGTATTGCTGAAGGCATTGATATTCATGGATTGGCTAAGTCAAAGAAAGATCGACTAGCTCGCGTTCATGAACTGCTTGAGACAGTTGGTTTAAATAAAGAGCACGCCAACCGCTATCCTCACGAATTCAGTGGCGGACAGCGTCAACGTATTGGTATCGCCCGTGCACTAGCTGTGGAACCAGATTTCATCATTGCAGATGAGCCAATTTCGGCGTTGGATGTGTCCATACAGGCACAGGTTGTAAACTTAATGAAAAAGCTACAAAAGGAAAAAGGGCTAACGTATCTATTCATCGCCCATGACCTTTCGATGGTAAAATATATCTCCGACCGTATCGGAGTAATGTATTTCGGGAAAATTGTGGAGCTTGCAGATAGTGATGAGCTGTATAACAACCCAATCCATCCATATACGAAATCCTTGCTATCCGCGATCCCTCAACCGGACCCGGATTCCGAGCGCAGCCGTAAACGTTTCGCTTACGACCCAGCTTCCCATGGCTATGCCAAGGATGAGGAGTTAGAGTTGCGTGAAGTAAGACCAGGACACTTTGTCTTATGTTCAGAAGCTGAGTTTAAGAAATATCAAGCTGAGTATGCAGGTAAATAAGAACTGGTAAGTTTGTTAGGACCGATCCTCGATTGTGAGGGTCGGTTTTTTTGTTGGCGAGGACGGAGGACGGGCGGTTCTAAACGACCGAAGGACATTCAGAGGGGGTGGATGTCTAATAGAACGGTTCTATGTGACCGAAGCTCCGGAAGAAGAGGAGGAAATGTCTAATAGAACGGTTCTATATGACCGAAGCTTGGGAAAAAGAGGAGAAAATGTCTAATAGAACGGTTCTATGTGACCGAAGCTCCGGAAGAAGAGGAGGAAATGTCTAATAGAACTGTTCTATATGACCGATGCTTGGGAAGAAGAGGGGAAAATGTCTAATAGAACGGTTCTATGTGACAGAAGCTCCGGCAAAAGAAGTGAAAAGTGAAATAGAATGGTTCTATGTGCCTCAAACTCCTCCACAAAAGCAAAAACGGTAAGAGAGAACTGGTCTCTCCCCCCGAAATCCTTCCGCAAAAGCAAAAACGGTAAGAGAGAACCGGTCTCTCCGCCCTAAATCCTTCCACAAAAGCAAAAACGGTAAGAGAGAAGCCGTCTCTCCCCCCTAAATTCCCTCACAAAACCTAAAATGGTAACAGAGTCCCCTAAATGTAATCTCACAGTAAATTCATCACCCCACCACACTAGTTCTCTAGAATTATTTTGAAGTAAATTGTTGAAAAAGGTAAAAAAACAACGATTTTCCAGTATAATAGAGATAGCATATAAGAGAAGGGATTTTGAAATGAAATGATGAAAAAAATGATTAGTGGTCTGGTGGCTGCAGTCGGAATTTTCGTGTTGGGTGGAACACTTGTTCAAGCAGAAGGAGAAGAGGTACTACAAACTGCGCAACATGCAACAAAAAAGGTAGAAATAGAGACTCGCGAGCTACCTATTTCAATTGCTAGATTTGCATTTGACTCTGGTTATACATTCACCTATCCAGATGCAGTTAGAGGGATCTATGTAACAGGTCACTCTGCAGGTGGAGAAAGATTTCCACGTTTACTCGACCTTCTAAACAAGACAGATCTAAACGCAATGGTTATTGATATTAAAGATGATCATGGGTACCTGACTTACATACCGGAGGAAAAAGATTCACCATTCATGGATATTGCACAACCTTATATTAAGGATCCGAAAAAAATGATGGAAACCTTGGAGGAAAATGAAGTATATCCAATTGGTAGAATCGTAGTTTTCAAGGATACTGTGCTAGCGAAGAAACGTCCTGATTTATCTTTTCAGGAAAACGGCAAAGTATGGGTGAACGGCCGTGAAGAGGCGTTCGTTAGTCCTTTCCTAAAAGAAGTGTGGGATTACAATATTGATATTGCGATTGAAGCGGCAAAAATGGGATTTCAGGAAATACAGTTTGACTATGTCAGGTTCCCGGAAGGTTTTGAAAAGAGAGATACAACTCTTGAATATACTTATGGCGAGTACAAGGACTTGGAATTGGACAATGTGCAAAAGCGGGTTGAAGCGGTGACAGATTTCGTAGCGTATGCACGTGAGAGATTAGAACCTTACAATGTTCAAGTGTCCGTGGATATCTTTGGTTATACGGCGACGTTGCCGGAAGCACCTGGAATCGGTCAGAATTTCAGTCGGATTTCAGAACATGTGGATGTGATCTCATCCATGATTTATCCAAGTCACTGGACAGCGTATTTTGGAATTGCAAAACCAGATACAGAACCTTACAAGCTGATTGATGCGTATTCGAAGCTTGAAAATGACAAGCTGGATAAACTGGAAAACAGACCTGTTTCAAGACCATGGATTCAGGACTTTACCGCAACTTGGCTTGGGGCAGGAAATTATATTCCATATGGCCCAAAAGAAGTAGAAGATCAAATACGGGCTTTAAACGAAAATGGAATTAAAGAGTATTTGATTTGGAATGCAGGTAACAGCTATACAGAAGGTCTTGATTTTACCCCGTTAAATGACTAAGAAAAATGACTAAGAAAAAAGCTGCCAATCATCTGGCAGCTTTTTTTATTTCTTTTTCCCTCCACCAACACTTTTCCAACCAGCCTGCATGCTAGTAGACTTATCAAAGCTTTCAGAGCCCTTTTTACCGCCAAAAAGCTTTTCCCCGATACCATTTGTAAGCACGCCCATAACAGCGGTAATACCGATCACCAATATAGCCACGATGGTAAAATCCATGAAATATTCAATCAATACCATACATCCCCTTTGTCTTATGTAATCGTATACAAAAAACAACCTTACTCTTATTGTATGTTATGTTTAAGAGAAAAGGAAGAGGGTATATTAACACTGAAGTCTGTTCAAGTTTGTTATACTTAAAGTGTACATAGAGAAATAACGAAAGGGGAGTCTTTTTACAGAATGAATTGGTATGAGAAATTAAATCAGTATTTTCCAGTAGAAGAAATGAAATCGAGGGAACATATGGAGCTTCTTTTAAAAGAGAGAGGGGACATATATCATAAAGATGAGGGAGAGCATCATGTACTGATGTATGTGGAGCTTGATAACTTCCTCTTCATTGACTACTTGTTTGTTTCAAAAGATGCCAGAGGAATGGGTCTTGGGCATAAGCTCTTAGATAAAATGAAGGAAAAAGGGAAGCCGATTATTTTAGAAGTCGAGCCTGTTGATTACGAAGATACAGATACAGAGAAAAGACTTCGTTTCTATAAAAGAGAAGGCTTTGAACACGCTTCATCTATCGGCTATAGACGTCGTTCTCTTGCAACAAATGAAGTGAATGCGATGGAAATCCTGTATTGGTCACCTACGGATGCAAGCGAAGAAGTCATCTACGAGGGAATGAAAGCTACATACGAGCAAATTCATACGTATAAAGATAAAGAATTGTACGGTCAATCTTATGATAAAGTTGACAATGTACTTACTTATGATGAAGATGATGATAATGAAGATATTTTGTCAAAATTATAATGAATAAGAAAATCCCCTGGAAATAATAAGCTGCAAGCTTTATTTTCGGGGGATTTTTATATCACTCTATATTTTTCTCATATGCATTCTTCATCAAGCCTACAATCTTGGAATATCCCTTATCATTAGGATGTATATCGTCCTCCGAGATGTGCGTCCATTCCAATGCTTTTCCCTCAAAAGCTTCATAAGGGTCAATCACCAGTGTTTTAGGCTCATCTCCATACTCCTTTATAAAGGCATTAAATAATGGGGCATACTTCGCTCCAAGGTCCGTCCATTCATGACTTTCTGGATAGGGATTATAGAGTCCTAAAAGAATGATAATAGCATCAGGATTCAGTTCACGCAACAACTTATAGGTCTCCTGATATGTTCTCTTCAAAATCTCCAAACGAATATTAAGTGCTGACTCATCTTCGCCCTCTGGTACGGAGCGAATGGTTTGCAAGAAATCGTTGCCTCCGATGGAAACAGAAATAACTCCAGCTGTCTTTAAGCGATTTTGCAAAGCCTCATCTGCAGTCAGCAATGCCAACAAGCCAGAGGAGGAAAGACCTGGTATACCATAATTCTCTACCATAACATTGTTTTCTTGACGTAAATACTTCGTAAATTGAGGTACAAAGCCGTAAATGCGTAAATAGTTTTCTTCAGACGATCCCAGGCCTGCAGTTAATGAATCTCCAATGGCTATATAGGTAATGTCACCTGGAGATTCAGCAGTTGCAGGAGGATAAATAACAAAACTTGAAACAACCAGTATTACAACGAAAACCCATTTTTTCAGCATGTTAATCATCCTCCCGCAAATTTTTTCAAACATCTAGTTTCTCTAATTTTTTCAGCTTTCTTTTTTCCTTAAACTTATCAAACAAATAGTAAACAACCGGTATTAAAATTAGCGTTATGATGGTTGCAAAACTTAGACCGAACACAATTACGATTGCCATCGGCTGCTGGATTTCCATCCCTTCTCCAAAGCCCAAGGTTAATGGAATCAAGCCTAAAATGGTCGTAAGAGCCGTCATGAAAATTGGACGCAAACGAGTTGGACCTGCTATAAGAATAGCTTCCCAGGTTGTTTTGCCTTCGCGTTTCATCATATTTACATAGTCGACAAACACGATGGCGTTATTGACTACTATCCCTGTCAGTATCAGCATTCCTACAAGGGAACCGACGCCTAGTGGTTGCCCGGTGACGAGCAGGCCAGTGATGATTCCAATGATTGTCAGAGGCACGCTGAACATAATGATAAATGGATAAAAATAAGACTCAAACTGTCCGGCCATGACCATGTAGACAAGTACAACAGCAAGTGCCAGAGCTCCACCAAGCTTGAAAAAGGCGTCATTCATCTGTTCATCCTGTCCACCAATTGTTATTTTATATTGATTATTTGGAATGTAGATGTTTTCTTTGAGTGTTTGTTCCACATCATCAATGACGCTTCCAAGATCGCGGTTCACAATGTCAGCATTAACTGTAATTTCACGGTTTCTGTCTGTACGGGTAATCTGGCTTGGGCCTTGCCCTCTCTCAACGCTTGCTACCGCTTGAAGCGGAATATTTTCACCTGTTGGTGTATTAATCAATAATTTCTCCAAGTCTTGAATGGAAGCGGTATACGTATCCTCAATGGTTAAACGTATATCAAGTTCAGCACCGTCACGTGCCATTCTGGATGCGACAAGTCCTTTTGTCGCATTAGAAACGGCAGAAGCAATCTGTGCACTGCCAATCCCAAACTGGCTTGCCTTGACTCTATCGATATCTACCACAATTTCCGGATTTCCTTCTGTATAGTTAGAGGACGGTTCCCTGATTCCATCAATCTCTGAAAGAAGTTCAACTGTCTCATCCGCCATTGCTTTCAGCGTGGTCAAGTCAGGCCCTGTTATACTTAAGGATACAGGATTTTGAGAGAACCCTGAATCTCCTGAAGAAAGGGAGATCTCAGCACCAGGAATATTCTCAAGTTTTTGCCTTATTTCGTCACCAACGAGTTTGTCCGACCGGCTCCGTTCCGTAACTGGTGTCAAAAGGATGCTGTAGTTTGCCCGGTTGGTCTGGGTACCAGCTGAAACTGAGAAGTTGTCTGTGCCTCCGACTGTAACAAACGCCAAGTCAATTTCATTAACATCAGCCAAACGTGCGTCTATATCTTCCATCACGTCATATGTAGCGTCGAGTGAGCTCCCGTCAGGTAAGCGTACCGTCATGGAAATGAAACTTTGGTCTTGCTGAGGCAAAAACTCCTTCCCAATAAAAGGGATTCCAATTAATGAAATTAAAAACAGGATAACGATGGAGGTAACGGTCTTTTTGGGGTTTCTCAACACTTTTTCCAAGATAGAACGGTACCAATTAGTGAATCCAATAAACCTCTCTTCAAAGCGAGATGTGTTTGTATTCACTTTTAAAAGTAGAGACGAGAATAACGGCACAATGATTAACGCTGTAAACAAAGAAGCTAGTAACGAGAAAGATACGACAAGTGCGAGTGGCTTAAATAATTGCGCAGCCAGTCCGTCCACAAATACAATAGGTAAGAAAACAATGACGGTGGTCAAAGTAGAAGCGATGATGGCAGGGCCGACCTCGCTAGTTCCTTCTATGGCCGCATCTTTCATGGAATATCCTTTTTGTCTTAAACGATAAATATTTTCCAAAATAACAATGGCGTTGTCGACCATCATCCCAATTCCAAGCGCAAGTCCCCCTAGTGTCAGTAGGTTCAACGTTTGGCCGCTAAAGTACATAAAAATAAAGGTGGCCACAATGGAAACGGGAATGGAAAATAAAATGATTAAGGTACTGCGTATATTTCGTAAAAAGAAGAACAGTACAAGTGCAGCTAACAAACTACCAGCAATCATGTTGGTTGTCACGGCTCTAATAGATTGTTCAATAAATTGACTTTGGTCGAATATCGGTTTTATTTCTACCCCTTCAGGCAGGTTGCTTCTAATTTCCTCTAGCTTTTCTTCAATATTGTTGGCAACGGTAACCGTATTGCTGCCAGACTGCTTCAATATGGACATTCCTACTGCAGGTTCTCCATTCAAGTAGCTGAGCTGCGTTGTCGGTTGAAGAGTTTCTTTCACTTCACCGAGCTGATCTAACTGAATGACTCCTTTTGGAGTAGGGATGGGGAGCGTCTGTATGTCATAAATGGACGCATATTCTCCAGTAATCCTTATTGGCAGGTTTTGATTTTGATCTGTCAGAGAGCCGCCAGGAAGGTTTAAATTTTCGGCTGCAATAATCTGTTGTAATTGATCAATTGATACATCAAAGGAAGAAAGCGCATTAGGATCCAATGTTATTCTTACTTCGTTTTCAGCTCCGCCCTCCACTGAAATGGACGCGATTCCGTCTACACTACTTAATTGAGGTTCAATATCTTGTTCCGCCAACTGCTTTGCCTTGGTCATTTCTCCAGAAGGATCTGTAATGGCTAGTTGAACGATGGGAAGATCACTTGGGTTAAAGCGGAGAACCCTCGGTAGATTAGCACCAGAAGGGAGAAAGTCTCGTACCGAATCAATACGCTCCCTCATATCCAAGGAGGCAAAATCCATATTCGTTCCCCAGGTGAAAGACACGAGAACCAGCGAGCCTCCTGTTCGTGAAATGGAGGTCACTGACTCCACATTCGGCAATGTGCTCATTGCATCCTCAAGCGGAGAAGATATCAGGTTCTCTATCTCTTCAGGACCTGCGCCCTCATAGGTGGTGGTTACCGCTACGATTGGAAAAGTTAATTCAGGAAACAAGTCCACCGGCATTCCGCGCATACTGACGGCACCTAGTATTAACATAAGTATGATCACCATTGACATCGCAATGGGACGTAAGACAGAAAGCTTAGCAATTTTCATCTAATAGGTTCACTCACTTTGTTCTGTTATTTCTGCACCGTCTTTTAATCTTTCTTTTCCGTTTACGGCTACTTTCTGGCCTTTAGTAACTCCTTTAAGAATCTGGATAAATTCATTGTCACGGAACCCGGTTTCAACATCCTGTCTCACCGCTTTATTCTCTTCAATGACATAAACATAAGGATTTTCTTCTTCATATAATATAGCGTCCATAGGTACAACAGTTTGGGCTTCCAGGTTATCCACAGCGACATATGCAGTTGCTCTCATACCGCCTTTAATGACTAACTCTGAATTGCTTACTGGAATGGTGACAGAAAACATATTTGTCTGCTGGTTAACTGTAGGGGACACGGTTTCTATTTTGGATTCGAATGAATCTGACAATCCTTCAAAGGAAATCGTAGCATCTTGCCCAGCTTTTAGTTTACTTACTTGATAACTGTTCACTTGGAAAGTTGCTGCTATGTTATCTAATTGAATGATCGTTCCGATTGGAACATTGGGTGTCGCGATTCCATCATTTACAACATTCAATTCAGAAACAATACCGTCAATCGGGCTAGTAATCGAAGTGGCATCAGCCATTTGCTGTGCTTGCTTCAGCCCCTGTCTAGCCTGATTTAATTGAGCTTCCATTTCCATGGTATTGAAGGTAGGCATCTGTTGGATTTGGCTGGCAGCTGTAGCAAGCTGGGCCTGTTTAACCATTACATCTACCGTGCTTTGTACCAAATCAAGCGAAGTAACAGCCCCTGTGTCAACGCCATCCAAAAGAGCTTGAGATTTTTCTAAACTTTGGTTTAATTCTTCCTGTAACTTGGGTATATCAGAAAGAGAGGCCTGACTTTCAGCTGCCTCTTGCATTTCTTTCATTTTTGAAAGGGCATTTTCTAGCTCGGTAACTGCACTCTGAGCTTGAACTACCTGCTCGGTTGCAGCTTCAGAATCCAAAGAAACAATTAAATCGCCCTTTTTCACTATATCACCAATTTTTACATGAACAGATTCAACGGTTAGGGGGGAGGTAGTTAGGAGTGGTACTTGTGTTTCAGGTACAGCCAGTCCGACCAATTCAATCGTGTTGCTGATATTTTTCTCTGCAACTGCAGCGACGGTTACTGGGATCTTATTGGACTCTGTATTCTGACTTGTAATCTCTTTTTGACTGCAAGCGGTTGAAATTAATAGTACGAACATGGCAGGAAGCAGCCAATATTTTTTCAACATATATCACCTCATACTTATCTTGTCTAATTATAAAACTAACATGTATTACAAACCCTTACAAATCCTAACTATCGAAGGGCTATGGAATCCATATATTTGTTACTACTTTGTGAACAAATGAAAAATAATGAGAACTAATTTCAATAATATGAAACCTTCTAGGACAACCAAACGTCTGAATAAATGTAAGCCAAAACTAAAGTAAACAATTGGTCCTTCAAATTCCCCCTTTAGATTGGAGTGCAAGGTGTGAGACTCCTGAGGGAGATAGCGGTAGCATGAGACCCCGCAGGCGAAGCCGAGGAGGCTCAAGCACCGCCCCTAGGCAAGCGAACACCTGGAACGGAAATCTAAAGGGAGTAAATGCGAGTAAAATTTGAACATGCTGTGACAACTTGTCCGACTTTAAAAATACTATACCTTTTTAGTCGGAAATCGTGTATAATAATCAATAGAGATTACTTATTTAGAGTAATTTCAAATTGAGAGCGATTCACAATTAGAAACGTTCAGCATGTTCTTTCGAATAATACTAGATAAAAAGGAGAGGAAAGTTCATGGTAACCCTATATACATCTCCAAGTTGTACTTCTTGTCGTAAAGCAAAACATTGGTTAGAAGAACATAACATTCCATATACAGAAAGAAATATTTTCTCTGAGTCTTTATCCATTGATGAGATCAAAGAAATTTTAAGAATGACGGAAGACGGAACAGATGAAATCATCTCAACCAGATCAAAAATCTTCCAAAAACTGAATATAAATGTAGAAGCAATGCCGCTTCAAGAATTATATTCCGTTATTAAAGAACACCCTGGTCTGTTAAGAAGACCTATTATCATAGACGAAAAACGACTACAAGTAGGGTACAACGAAGATGAGATTCGCCGTTTCTTACCAAGAAAAGTAAGAACCTTCCAATTAAGAGAAGCACAAAGATTAGTTAACGGCTAATAATAATAAAAACTTCTACATGCATCATCGCATGTAGAAGTTTTTTTATTCCTATTAGTTCCCTTGGACACCTTATTGATTGTAGTACCAGGTGTGAGACTCTGTAAGCGGAGCGAGGCCAATGATATTGAAATAATACTATGTAATTTCGAGCTGTGGATTGGAGCAAAAGGCGAAGACTCCTCGAAAATGCTACGCATTTTCTTCGTGCGATGTTTCGCTGCCGAAGCCTTCCTTGTCCTGAGGGAGATAGCGCTAGGTGGAGACCCCGCAGGCAAAGCCGAGGAGGCTCTCGTCAGCCCCTAGGAAAGCGCAGCCATTTGCGGAAATCCACAGCGGTGTCTAAATAATATCTTAATTCAAATACTTTATCAGTGGCCTTGGCTAAGCCGAGGAGGCTCAAGCCCTGTCCAATGGATAAGCGAACACCTGAAACGGAAATCAATAAGTGTTAATGGAGCAACTTTAGCGTATTTTAAAAAACTGCTTTTTATACAGCCCTGTAAAAACTAACATACCTAGAATTAGCACATAAGGAAAAAACGTCTGCCACTCACCCTCAGGTAGCATAACAGCAACCCTAGGTTCAAAAATAATCATCTTTCCGGCCGTATAACACAATATGCTTGCTCCAAAATAGATAATTATAGGATATTTCTCCATTGCTACTAATATAATCTTACTCCCCCATATAATTATTGGTATAGAAAAAACCAGACCAATGATCACCAAATAAAAATTACCATGTGCAGCACCTGCAACAGCCATTACATTATCTATTCCCATAACGATATCGGCAATCACTATAGTTTTAATAGCAGCGCCAAGGGAGTGCCTGCCCTCAACAATCGTTTCATTTCCTTGATCAAGAATTAATTGTGCTGCTATATAAACCAGTAACACTCCACCTACAAATTGCAGGAATGGAATGGCTAAGAGGTAGACGGCACATATGGTAAGCAATATTCTACAAACAATAGCTAGAAGTGTACCAATTATGATTGCTTTGTTGCGGTGACGCTCAGGAAGATTGCGGCATGCCAGCGCTATTACTATAGCATTATCTCCGCCAAGCACTATATCAATGCCAATGATGAGTAGTATGGAAGTTATCAATTCCAGCTCCACTTTATCGCCCCTTCTTGTCCCAGTCCTATATAAATATAGTGGTCAAGAAGAGAGATTATGCCATAAAAGTTGGGTGAAATCTTGGCCATGGGGTTTTCCAAAACGTAAGGTAGGCATTTTAACGATTTTTAAAAATGTGAGCATTTTTGTTTCCATTCTTCCTTTTTTTATCATAAAATAAAAGTACAAGTATCACTCTTGATAGTACAATGTTCTTTTTATATGCTGCGGTCATGGTCTAGCTTTAAGGCTAGGTACTTGAGGTCACTACTCATCTCTTAACGGGGATGTACCACAATCTATGTTTTGCTTAAATGGACCGGAACCAACCGCATTTGCTAATCTTTGCATAGATTTTAGGTTTACTCGCTATGCTAAATGGATAAATTGAAACAATAAGGTATAAGAAATTTGTGGAGGGTCCCTTCCAAGGAAAGACGGAGGAAAATGAGAAGCGGACAATAAGAGACTGGCATTTCTCACAGAGAATTGTTTGCAAGAGAGCACGCTTATCATTTACCGAATCAGAAGGGAGTTGTTAAGAATGGAAATCGAACGTATTAATGATCATACGGTAAAGTTTTACATTTCATATGGTGATATAGAGGAACGTGGATTTGACCGCGAAGAAATCTGGTATAACCGCGAGCGTAGTGAAGAATTATTCTGGGAAATGATGGATGAAGCTCATGATGAGGAAGATTTCATGGTGGAAGGACCGCTGTGGATACAAGTTCAGGCCCTTGATAAAGGATTGGAAGTCATCGTTACCCGTGCTCAGTTATCTAAAGATGGAAAGAACTTCGAGGTTCCTGTGTCAGAGGACAAGCGAATTGACATCCCAGTTGATGAACGCATAGAAGCGTTGCTTGACCAGCACTTTAATTCATCAACGAAAACAGATGAAGCAAAAGACGACAAGCTGGAAGAGGAAAAAGACCTTCTGCAATTTATGGTCCGGTTCAGAGATCTTGAGTATATTATTTCAGCCAGTCACCGATTGCAGCACTTAGAAAACTTAAGCAACCATCTGTACTTCTACGAAAAAAGCTACTACTTATATGTTGATTTTTCAAGTGAGCATTATACAGATGAAGAAATCGACAATGTACTAAGTGTGTTACTAGAATACGGGGAAGAATCAGCCATCTCCATTCACCGTCTTCAAGAATATGGTTCGGAAGTTGCCAAGGACGATGCAATGAAGGAAATGACGAAACATTTTCCTCTAAAATAATGGAAGGCCGATTTCACAAGTTGAAATCGGTTTTTTCAGATTTAAATGACGATTAATAACAGATAGATTTGGCGTGTGCGCTCTAGGATAGAGGAGAAGTGAGTCAGTTGAAAAATACCATTCGTGTTATCGTATTTATATTAGTAATCGGTGCCGTTTTATTTGCAACCCAAGGCCTGTGGGAAGGATGGTTATTAGGATCCATTTCCATATTTTTTACTATTTCTGTCGTCTTTATTGCTTTTTTAATCTCCCTAGAAAATAGACATCCGACTAGAACGCTAACTTGGCTGGTTGTCTTAGGGAGTTTTCCGGTACTCGGATTTTTCTTTTATTTGATCTTTGGGCGTAATGTCAGAAAGAGAAGGCTCTTTCAAAGGAAAGCCCTTCTGGACAAGGAGGTACTGGAGGAAGTCGAAGGAACCAGAGAATATACCGAACATGATATGCGACTCCTGGATGAGAGTAAGAAAGGGATTTTTCAACTATCACAAAATATTGGAAGGAGTCCCATCTCCTTCGATACAGAAACAGTAGTTTTGACTAACGGAAATCAGACCTTCACTAGGATTTTAGAAGAAATAAGCAAAGCTAAACACCATATCCATTTTGAATATTACATTGTTAGAGATGATGAAATTGGTACGCAAATTAAAAATCTATTAATTGAAAAGGCAAAGAGCGGGGTACAGGTACGATTTCTGTTTGATGCAGTCGGAAGCTTTCAACTAGGCGGTAAATACATAAAAGAGCTCCGTGCCGCAGGAGTTGAAATTGTATCGTTCTCACCTGTAAGGGTACCTGTATTTAATAATAAAATTAATTTCCGTAACCATCGGAAAATCATTGTCGTGGATGGGGATGTAGGTTTTGTTGGTGGCCTGAATATTGGGGATGAGTATCTCGGTCGTGATGAATATTTTGGTTTCTGGAGGGATACTCATCTTTATGTAAGAGGAGAAGCTGTTAGGACGCTTCAGTTAATATTTCTCCAGGACTGGTATTACGCAACAGACGAATCTCTGCTTACCCCGAGCTATCTGACTCCGGCCTTGGCAAACGGAGAAGGGAAGAAATATGGTGGAGTTCAAATGATTGCAGGAGGTCCCGATCAAGAGTGGGAAGTGATCAAAAGTTTATACTTCTCCATGATCACCTCCGCTCGCAGCTCCATTTGGATTGCCTCTCCATACTTTGTTCCTGATGACGATATTTTCACTGCGCTGAAGGTTGCAGCACTAAGCGGTTTGGATGTCCGGTTATTGGTGCCCAAAAGGCCAGATAAGCGCATAGTTTACTATGCTTCAAGATCCTATTTTCCAGAAATGATGGAAGCAGGGGTGAAGATTTTTCAATATGAAAAAGGCTTTCTGCATAGTAAGGTGGTGGTGGTCGATGAACAGGTTGCATCGATTGGAACAGCGAATATGGACATGCGAAGCTTCCATCTCAATTTTGAAGTAAATGCTTTTTTATATAATACCGATAGTGTGAAGACACTTGTTGAAGATTACGAGCAAGATTTACATGATGCGAAACCGATAGCAAAAGAGGTTTTTGCCACCCGTCCTTTTTATCAAAAGGTGTTTGAATCGTTGGCAAGACTGGCCTCACCACTTCTATAAAGCCGGAAAAATTTTTCCGGCTTTTTTTGTATGAATTACAAAACAGGTTATTTTCCGTTCCAGGGGCTTCGCTTGCCTGCGGGCGTCTGCGCGCCTTCCACTTCAATCAACTTGATAACTTCATTCATTTAAGGTTAATGAAAGGCTGTCTAATCGAGTTATCTGTCTTTACTTAAATTCTAGCTGTGGATTGGAGCAAATGGCGGAGACTCCTGAGGGAGATAGCGCTAGGTGGAGACCCCGCAGGCGTTGCCGAGGAGGCTCCAGCAGCGCCCCTAGGAAAGCGAAGCCATTTGCGGAAAGGAACAGCCGCGATTAAACAATCAAATAAAGTTTTTTGTTATTTTTTGAAGGGAATTGTCTTTATGAGTCGAATGGTATAGTGGTGTAAAAATATCTACCGAAAGGTGTGTTGGAATGTTTGTTGCAAAAAGAAAGGACGGATCTTTCTTTTCTTTATTAGATTGGAAGAACCGAGAAGATGTTGAGCGCCTTACAAAAGGGGAGTTGTTTTTCTGTCCAGCTTGTCATCGAACTCTTCAACTAAAACTTGGTCAGGTAAGAAAAGTACATTTTGCCCACATGAATGACTCCTGCAACGCCTCCTCAGAATCAGAAACTCTTTACCATCTTGAAGGTAAGGCCAAGCTATACGAAAGTCTTCTCCACTCCCATAATACACCAACACTTGAACATTATATCCCGAGCACCAATCAAAGAGCAGATGTTTACTTGGAAACAGAAAATCGAAAGTATGCATTCGAGTTTCAATGCTCTACTATTTCTAAATCAGAGTTCAATCTGAGGACCAAGCTTTATGAAAGCTCTCACATCAAGCCAGTATGGATACTTGGAAAAGAAAAACTAGGAAACATACAACCACAAATGAAGTTTTCACCTTTTCAATGGCAATTTCTTCAGAGGCACAACACGCACAGTCCTCCGTATATCCTAGCATTTTGCCCCAATTCTACACTCTATTATTATCTCTATCCTTCCTTTTCCTTTAATACTTCTACCACCTATATTTCGTCCGTGACAAGCAAGAATTGGAGCGAGTTTCCTATCATGCAGAATATTCAAGGTCCATCATGGAAAGAACATTTTCTCCATTATAAAAAGAAATGGAGGTATGTCTATTCCCTATATAAACCCCATAATCACTTAAGAAAATATTGCTATGCTAAAATGAACATCCCTCTTTCGTTGTTTCCTGCTGAAATCGGTCTCCCTGTTCCTTCTTTTTACAGATTGCATACTCCTGTCATTGAATGGCAGGCATGGCTCTACTTTGATTCTATTTTCCATACTCCATTACATTCTATTTTGCATGTCCCTACAGTATTGCAAAATTTTAAGCGCCGCATTAAAGGTTCTCAAATTACTGTACGAGAATTTCCTCTAGTTAAGGTCGGGTCCTATGAGGATGCGGTAGTGGAATACTTGGACACTCTTGTCACAATTGGGGCTTTAAAGCGGGAAACCCCTGTTATTTATCGGAAAATCAAAAAGGAGCTGTCTTTTACCTCCATGGAAGATGTGTGTAAACAAGATCGTATCGTAATGGAATACTTATTGCATCTTAAACAATCTTAAGATTAATAAAACAAAAAAGGGAATAATAAGGACGTGTCGAATAGTTAAAAGGATGCATTTTTTATTTTTAAAGGGGGTTTAATGATGGCGGAACAAACTGCTGTTAAGAAATTACAAGAACGTAAAGACATCTCTGTGGAGGATACATGGAGATTAGAGGATATTTTCCCAAGTGATGAGGCATGGGAAAAAGAGTTTCAAGAAGTAAAGGGAATGATCGGCAAAATTAAGGATTATGAGGGGAAGCTGTCCCAATCTGCTGATGCATTGTTTGAAGCATTACAGTACCAAGATTCTATCTCCAGTCGTTTAGGCAAGCTTTATACATATGCACATATGCGTTACGATCAAGATACTACCAACTCCTTCTACCAAGGGTTGAATGACCGTGCAACAAATCTTTATACACAAGTGGCGAGCGCGCTTTCCTTTGTGGTCCCAGAAATCTTGACCATGAAAGAAGAAGACATCGCCAAGTTCCTTCAAGAGAATAAAGAACTTGCATTATATGAACACTCTTTAGACGAAATCAATCGCCAACGTCCGCATGTGTTGTCCGCAAAAGAGGAAGCGTTGTTGGCAGAAGCTTCTGAAGTGTTATCCGCATCCTCGAACACATTCGGAATGTTGAACAATGCTGACATTACTTTCCCATCTGTAAAAGATGAAAACGGCGAAGAAATAGAAATCACGCACGGCCGTTACATTCGCTTCCTAGAAAGCGAAGATCAAGAAGTGAGAAAAAATGCATTTAAAGCAGTATATGAAACATACGGTAAATATCGCAACACATTTTCCAGTACATTAGGTGGAGCGGTGAAAAAGGACAACTTCCAAGCGAAGGTCCGCAACTATGATTCTGCCCGTCAATCTGCTTTAAGCAATAACAATATCCCAGAGACAGTGTATGATAATCTGGTCAACACAATCAATAAGAACTTGCACCTATTGCACCGTTATGTAGATCTTCGTAAAAAAGTTCTTGGTGTCGAAGAGTTGCATATGTATGATCTTTATACTCCTCTAATCAAAGAGGCTAACATGGAGGTTTCATACGAGGAAGCGAAGGACTATTTACTTAAAGGGCTTGCACCGTTAGGTCAGGAGTATCTGGATATTGTAAAAGAAGGATTCGACAACAGATGGGTAGATGTTCAAGAGAACAAAGGCAAGCGTTCTGGTGCCTATTCTTCCGGGACATATGGCACTAACCCTTACATCTTAATGAACTGGCAGGACAATGTGAATAACCTGTTCACGCTTGCACATGAGTTCGGTCATTCCGTACACAGTTACTATACGAGAAAAACTCAGCCATATCCGTACGGTAATTACTCCATTTTCGTGGCAGAAGTAGCATCTACATGCAACGAAGCACTTTTAAATGACTATCTCTTAAAAACAGTGGATGATGACAAAAAACGTCTATACTTGTTGAACCACTATTTAGAAGGTTTCCGTGGTACAGTGTTCCGTCAAACAATGTTTGCTGAATTTGAGCACAAGATTCATGAACTTGCACAAAATGGGGAAGCATTGACAGCAGACCTGTTAACAGAAACTTACTATGAATTAAACAAGAAATACTTTGGCGAGAACATCACGATTGATGAAGAAATCGGCTTAGAGTGGGCGAGAATCCCTCACTTCTATTACAACTACTATGTATACCAATATGCAACAGGTTATAGTGCAGCAACAGCACTAAGCAAGCAGATCCTAGAAGAAGGACAGCCTGCTGTGGACCGTTACCTTGAATTTTTGAAAGCTGGAAGCTCGGATTATCCAATCGAAGTGTTGAAAAAGGCTGGGGTGGATATGACTCAATCCAATCCAATTGAAGAAGCTTGCAAGGTATTTGAAGAGAAGTTAAAAGAGATGGAAGAATTACTTTCTTAATAATGCAAATGAGGACCACCTTGTCATGAGGTGGTTTTTCTTTGTGGGGATATGGAGTTATTTGAATCCTTTAAACCGGCGCTGATTGTTTAATAGCGCGATTAATAGGAATAAAGAAAAGAATAATAAAGGAGAGGTCAAATAGATTGGGTAAAGCTTCATAAGTCCAAGAATATTAATGAAAAGGCTAAACAGAATAAATACGATGCAGATGATAAACGGTATTTTTGACATAGATGCTGCTCCTTCCAATTATACTTGTACCTCTATTAGTTATATGTACGTAAAAGAAGGTAATTCCATTACAATAAAAATTCGATTGTGACAAAGTTGTGAAATAGAGGTCTAACCTCTTGTCAAAAGTCTGAGGCATCTGATATATTATAACTGTGAAACGATTCACAAACAAACATATACCCCTTTGTTTGACCGTGAAAAATTTCTCCCATCCCCTTTGTTGTCTTTTATGACAATAGATTAGCCCTGGTCCCGTTGACCAGGGCTTTTCCTATTTTATAAAAAAAAGAGGTGCTAAAGACATTAGAGCGCTCAGCAGTCCCCACGCAGAAGGGAATTTCAACGGCTGCGCAGCAGAAAAATGGAATCGGGCGATTTTTAGAAAATACGGGCGATTTTTTGAATTTACGGGCGAAAATGTACCGCTATCGGGCGATAATTTGAGTTTACGGGCGATTTTCAAAGGTTTACGCACTAGTCTTGCAATCAAAAGGTTAAAAATGGTAATTTGCATAAACTAGCTTTCATTAGCTTGTTTTTTTCAAAAATACAGGCATGCCAAAAAAGACATGACGGTCGCATTTTTTTAAAATTTTCCTTCTTAATTTACGTGGATAATTTGCACAGTCTTCATTTTTTTAGGATATTTCCTTGGTCTGCCTGGCTTTCCTTTTTTCCTTCTTCCTTTTGATGGTCTGGTAGGTTTTCGATTCAGAGCCTGGATAAACTGGTCCCAGCTATCATGCCAATAGAACCGAAGAAGTTTAAGCACCTGCCATGTTGACCGCTTAGTACCTGTCTCGATTTTAATCAGTTCGCTTATGCCATAAGCAATCATTGCTAGCCATAGCTGATTCCAAACAGCTGCGGGCTTATGGTTATAAAGCTTGACGAGTTTAAGATGCTGTTTCACCCACTTGAAAAAGAGCTCGATTTTCCATCGCATCCTATAAATTTCAGCCACTTGTTCAGCGGAAAGATCCCTTCGTGTGGTCAGGATTCGAAACTTATTGTCCTTTTCGTCCAGGAATTCCACCAGCCTGAGAGGAAATTTTCGGTCATTCTTGATATCGTTGATTTCAACTTCCGCATCCCGAACGATTCGGCTGTTGGAAGGAACCGAGTGCTCCGTGAGGAGTTGGGTCCGTGAATTTCCTTTAACACGAACGACAAAATTGATCTTCCTCTCAATCCAATTATGGAAATGGCTGTAGTTGATATACCCGCGATCCATTACGTAAGTGGCATGTCTATCAACTACTAAATCAATGGATACTTCCTTGTCCGCAACACCTGTTGTGGAAAGTATGGCTTCTTCCGGATAATAAGTTTTTTCATCCAGAACAGCCAATTTCAAATGGATTTTAACGCCATTTTTGGTTTTGGAGGAATACGCCCATTCGCCTGCCTTTTCCGGTAGAGAGATTTCAGTCGAGTCAATAACCGAAAGCCTCCCGGCTTCCAGGGTGCTTACCTTTTGTGTGTAATGGCAATCAATCTGGGAGAATAATTTTATGGCTGTATCCTGCAGAAGTGAGGTTGGAAGTTTTTCAAGTTTCCGGTACAGAGTGGAGGAATGGATTCCCTCAAGTTCTGTCAGTTCCTGCAGATTATCCTTAGCCTTAAGGTTTTCCTCCAAATCCCAAAGGGAACCCCTTTGGTGAAGGAAAGCTTCTACGAATAAAAGGATAGCTTTACCTGATAACAATTTCTTGGCTCCATGGTCAAGGTAAGGATCTCGAAAATTTTCAAGTTTTAAAAGGCACAAACACTTTTCAACGACGGTAGAATTGGGTAAATGATTAATGAGCATTTTACCATCTCCTAATTGTTGAAGTGTATTAAGGTGTTGCGACCGCCTTAATTGCCTTACTTCTTCAATTAGGAGATTTTTTATTATTTAAACCTTTAAAGATCAGGAAAAATATACCACACATTTGCAAGGCTAGTGAGGTTTACGGGCGAAAATAAAAAAATACGGGCGATTCTCTAAATCTAACTCATTGCATGAATCGGAACGGAAGACATGATAACTCCAGCGCGGATTCCCGTCCCCTCTTCATGCAAACTAAGATCTCTAAAATCAAAAAACAACTTCTTCGACCTTGGTAGCCAAAGAAGTTGTTCCCAACCTTTATTCTCCGGAAAACCAGAAGGCAAACATCATGATTTGCCTCTCCAGTTTACACGTTCTCGGTCTTGTACATCTAAGTCAATTCGCAATATATCTCCAAAACGTCCCATACTTCACGGGAACCTTCTCCACGCGCTGTGCCAGCTGAAGCTTCTTTAACTCATGCTCCACTTCTACGATCGGCAGGTTATAGACTACCGATATTTCCTTTGTTGCTACAAAGGAAAACTGCGATAAGAAATCCTCTAATGGTGGCAGCATCTTAGGAAAAGGCTGTTCTCCGAGCATGTCTTGCAGAATGTGCACATACACTTCATAGGAATGATAGCCTGAAACCTTAATGCCTTCCTCTTCGATATTTTCGTTAAAGAATACAAGAGTAGGGATCTCAGAAACGTCCATCTCATTGGTGATTTTGAAATCGCAATTCAAGGCCTTTGACGCACAATCCCCGTTCATATCTTTTTTGAACTCTTCCATGTCCAGTCCAACAGACTCCGCACATTCCATTAATACAGAGAGTTCAGAGATATTCTGTTTCTCTAAGAACAATACCTCTTGTAACTTACGCAAGTATTTAATGCCTGCCTTACGTCCTTGAAGCTCGGCAGCCTTAATTGCAATAGATGCAACATAGGGCGATTCAATCGGATTCTCAAGCCACAAGGACCCATCACAGGACATGCCAGAGCGGGTTGCGGTGCGTTCCCAAACTTGGGCCATGGACGCAGCATAATGCTTTTTCGCAAGATTAAGGGATGTCAATTGTCCGGTTACAATATGCTTGATCGTAAAATACTGTCCATACTGCACATATAACTTTTTTAACATAGGTTCCAATGCCCAACACTCCGGGCAGAGCGGATCGATGAAAAAGTAAATCTCTATTGGTTTATTGGTAGTATGCTGTATGTTTTGTAAATAAAATAATTTCTTATCATTACAGGTCACATGAATCTTCCTTTTCTTCAGGTTTGTCTGGGGTATTTATCATATGTTGAGCCGTTAGTACTAAACGCTGAAAAAATTCTTTTCGATATGAACCCTCAAGTTCCACTTCATCCATTGCCTCTTCCATGCATGCAAGCCATGCTTTCGCACGCTTTGGTGTAATTTCAAAAGGCATATGACGTGCACGAAGCATTGGGTGCCCATGCTCACTCGTATAAAGAGGTGGTCCTCCTAAGTACTGGGTAAGAAATTGCTTTTGCTTCCTTGCTGTTTCCGTCAAATCATTCGGGAAAATAGGAGCTAAACTGGGATGGCGACCTACACGATCGTAAAATGCGTCTACAAGTTCTTCAATAACTTGCTCACCGCCAACGGCTTCAAAAGGTGATTGTATGTTATCCATCATTTTAAACTCCTTATATCTAAAGTAACGATTGTATGTATATTTTAGCAATGTGGTTATTATATCTCAAACAATTCGATTCCACCCTTGCAAAAAATAGGGAAAAAAGGGAATGGATTGGTTAAACACCGCTGTTGATTTCCGCAAACGGCTTCGCTTTCCGCGGGACGGTGCTTGAGCCTCCTCACAACGCTTCAGGGGTCTCAATCTACCGTTACTTCCCCGCAGGAGTCTTCGCCTTTTGCTCCAATCAACAGCTATAGACTACAATTCATCTTCATAGGCAAAATAAAAAACACCGCGCATGAAATTTTCTTTTGCATGCGTGGTGTTTCTTATAAGATTTAAGCCTGATAATTCCCAGTAACCTTTCGGACGTAGTTCATGGTTTCTTTGAAAGGAGGGACCCCGTTGTATTTGTCTACGTTGCCTGGACCAGCATTGTAGGCAGCAAGTGCGAGGGTTAGGTTGCCGTCGTACTTATCGAGCATCTGACGGATGTATTTAGTGCCGCCCATTATATTTTGGCGAGGGTCAAGTGCATTAGAAACTCCCAGACCCTTTGCTGTTAAAGGCATGAGCTGCATTAAACCGGTTGCCCCTGCATGGCTTATGGCAGTTGGATTAAAATTTGATTCTTGTTGGATGATTGCTTTAATTAGTTTTGGGTCGACTCCATATTTTACAGAAGCTTCCTCAATAATTTCTTCAAAATCTGTCCGTTCTGCTACACTTTTATACTTTCCTAATGTTCCAGTAGCATGGATTGGCGCATTACTTTTACCAATCTCCGCTTCCAAAAAGCTTGCATTCATAGAAAGCAAAGCTGTATTCAATGGATGGGAAAAAGAAGAGTCCTGTCCTGGCAGTGGGGTATTCCCTGTATTAGTAGCCATCATCCCTGACAACACAGTAGAAAATGGTAGTGAGGAACCAGATCGGGTGGAATGCTTGTTATCTTGTAATCCTTGCAGACCTTGAAGTTGCATTATGGACCTGAATTGTTCTACGTTCATATTTGCTCCTCCTCTCCTGTAAGCGCACAAGCTTTAGCCTCGTAAAATCTTACAATTTTATTTTTCGTTTCCCGGAGAGGGATTCCATACGCATCAAGAAGTTCGTGGAATAATTTTTCGCCTTCTGCGTAATTTTCCACTTCATATTCTAGCTCAAAATCGCTAGTATCCAAATAAGTGCTTTCATCCAATACTAATAATCCTTCTTTGTAAGGAAGCTCGGCGCGGTTTGTTTTCAAAGAGCCAAAATAGATTACTTCAGAAGGAGAGATATTAAGATCCTCTCTTAAAATAGTGGAGATAATTCCGCTGACCAAGCCGTTTTTTTCAGTTTTCATCGTTTGAAATTCATGTTCAGACACAACCTGATGTGTTTCTAAAAGACCTTCTTTAGCGGGTTGTTTTAAGGTAAGCGTGAATGTGTCTCCTTTTTTTCGAATGCGAAGGGCACAGCCTTTTTCCTTTAGAGCAAACGCAGGCGTGTCAAAATAATGATTCTCCTGCGTGAAAAAGTCATCTGATTTCACTTTGAATGCCGAACAGAGAGATGTAAATTCATCAAAGGTCAATAAGTTTTTAAATTCAATTTCGATTTCTTGGTTAGTCATAGTTTTACCTCTCCTAATTGATATACTTCTATTATTACTTGCTTTTTGAGGGAAGGCAATGTTTAAGTGACATTCTTATAGGAATCATGAAACACAATAATTTGGTAAAAAGTTAGGTTTCCATTTCGTTGAAGGAAGGGAATTATGATAATATATGAGTAGGATTTAGGTTGGAAGGAGATTATTATGCAAAAAAGAATTGAAATTAAGAAAACATCATGGAGTGAACAACAACTTTTGCTAGAGGCGGATTCAGTATCTTTTCCGCTAGATCAAGTGTCTGCGAGCAATCAAATGCTGGTGGATTCAGACAATCTCGCATTTATTTATAAGCTGGAAACAGCGACGGAATTTATCTATGTAAGTATCAAGGATGATTTTTGGAATGATGTGAAAAAAGCATTACTAGATAAAAAGGCGATAGTCCTTGTAGTGGACAAGACGGCATTACTGCTGACAAACATAGAAGAAGAACTAGGGTACTTAATAGAAAATATAAAAGACAACGCCAATTATGGGGAAGAGATGGAGAGAAGAGTAAACGAGATTTTTTAAGGGGTTTGGCCAATTATGATACAACACTGGGATATGTTTTTAGCGCCTTATAAACAGGCAATAGATGAAATGAAAGTGAAACTAAAGGGGATGCGCGGGCAATTTAAAATGCAATCAGAGCATTCGCCAATTGAATTTGTCACAGGAAGGGTAAAGCCGATCGCAAGTATCTTGGATAAAGCTACTCGCAAGGGCATATCGCTTGAAAAGCTGGAAGATGAAATGCAAGACATTGCAGGTGTCCGCATGATGTGTCAGTTTGTCGATGATATACATAGAGTAGTGGAAATTCTCCGGATTCGCAATGATTTTGAAATTGTAGAAGAACGAGATTATATTTCCTCTCGAAAAAATAGCGGCTATCGCTCCTATCATGTAGTTGTACGTTATCCCGTACAAACGATTGAAGGGGAAAAGAAAATCCTAGTTGAGATTCAGATCAGGACACTTGCCATGAATTTCTGGGCAACCATTGAGCACTCTCTGAACTACAAATATAGCGGCCAATTTCCTCAAGATATAAAGGAAAGACTGGTACGTGCAGCGGAAGCAGCGTATTTACTTGATGCAGAAATGTCGCAGATCCGAGGAGAAATCCAAGAAGCACAAGCGATCTTTTCTCGTAAAAAAGAGCTAGATTCGAACTAATAAAAGGGGTGGGAGTATGAAATTTGCCATAACCTCCAAAGGGGACTCGGTGTCAAATACTTTGATGCACAAAATGAGGACCTACTTGCAGGATTTTGATTTGATTTACGATGAAGATCAACCTGATTTGGTTGTTTCTGTTGGTGGAGACGGGACACTTCTATACGCGTTTCATCGCTACCGCAGCCGCCTGGATAAGACTGCTTTCATCGGTGTCCATACAGGTCACCTAGGTTTTTATGCCGACTGGGTACCAGAAGAGATTGAAAAACTGGTCATTGCAATAGCCAAGACTCCTTATCAAATTGTGGAATATCCTCTATTAGAAGTGATAATCCGCTACAATGATGGGGGAAGAGAAGCACGTTACCTTGCATTAAATGAATGTACGGTTAAAAGTGTGGAAGGCACATTGGTTATGGATGTAGAGATTAAGGGACAGTTATTCGAGACCTTCCGTGGTGATGGACTGTGCATTTCTACTCCTTCCGGCAGTACCGCCTATAATAAAGCGTTAGGTGGGGCTATCTTGCATCCATCCCTACCTGCCATTCAGCTGGCAGAGATGGCTTCCATTAACAACAGGGTATTCCGTACCATCGGATCGCCACTTGTATTGCCCCAGCACCATACCTGTCTATTAAAACCGGTCAATGATGTCGACTATCAAATCACCATTGACCATTTGACGCTGCTACATAAGGATGTTAAATCTATTCAAAGCCGTGTAGCAAAAGAAAAAATTCGCTTTGCACGCTTCCGTCCTTTCCCTTTCTGGAAACGAGTTAGCGATTCATTCATTACGGATAAATAAGAGGACTGGTTTTGTATGGAACAATTTTGTCTCAGTTTTCAAGTTGGTCAGCAAGATGAAGGCAAGCTTCTAAGGGATTTTTTGAAAGATAAACAGATTTCCAAAGGAGCATTGATCGATATAAAATTCAACGGTGGGGCGCTGCATGTCAATGGCAGCGCCGTTACTGTGCGATACGTTCTGCATGTAGGCGATATGGTTGAGGTGTTTTTTCCAAAAGAAGAGCCGAGTGAAGATCTTGTGGCTGAGGACATTCCTTTGGATATCGTTTATGAGGATGAGTATGTGCTCGTTGTGAACAAGCCTGCTGGGATGGCATCCATACCGTCACGGGAGCATCGTTTTGGTACACTTGCCAATGGTGTGCTTGGTTACTATGAGTCTAAGGGAATATCCGCAACTATACATATTGTTACTAGGCTGGACCTTGATACGTCAGGGTTGATGCTCATTGCCAAGCACCGACATGCGCATCATCTATTTTCCTTGCAACAGCGGGATTTTGGCGTCAAGCGGCGGTATGAGGCATTGATTCATGGGCAGATGAATGCTGAAGAGGTTAGCTTAAGTAGGACGGTAGATGCGCCAATTGGTCGGAAGGATTCCAGCATCATTGAGCGAGAGGTCCGTGATGACGGACAGCGGGCGGTAACTCATTATGAGGTGCTTCGTATTGGAGCGGGGTGGAGTCATGTGACGTTGCGCTTGGAGACAGGGCGAACTCATCAGATCCGTGTGCATATGGCACATATAGGACATCCGTTACTTGGCGACAGTTTATACGGAGGTTCTGTGTTAGCTGGAATGTCACGCCAGGCGTTGCACAGCTGTGAGTTGAGCTTCTTTCATCCGGTGGAAGAGCGGGAAATGACGTTTCAATGCGAGTTGCCAGACGATATAAAAAGAGTGTTAGGGGAAAGCTGACGATCCGAGGAGATGTCGGCTTTCTTTTTTTATGGGACAGGCTTGCTGACTGCGATTTACTCGCTAAGAGGGAAGGGCGACTGGGCTACTGGTGGAAAATGAGAATCGCCCGTAAACGTTTAATTTTCGCCCATAAACTCGGAAAAATCGCCCGTAAATCTCAAATATCACCCGTTTTTCCAGAAAATCGCCCGTATTTTCTGATTTTCGCCAGTAAACTAACATTATCGCTCGATTGAATGAAACGCTGATTTTTGACGCGAGGCCGCCGAAGCTGACCTAGTGCCTCGCTCGCCCGTCGCCTGAGACCCGCAGCCGCTGTGGAATTTCCCGCTTCTCCCGCCACCGTAGTTTGAACCAAGTCCACACCACTCGCCCATCCACGGTCTTCTCAGTCCCACAACTCCCGGAATTTCTCCTTCACAAACGGCATCCCCGAATCCACAGAAACCGTCTCCAGCTCAGGGTAGCGCAAGGCGGAGAGCATCCCACCAAAAACCGCGCCTGTATCAATATTGGCAGTATTATTGACAATTCTCACTTCACGAACCGGCGTGTGACCGTAGACTATCCATGCATCTCCGTCATATTCTTGTGCCCAATCCCGGCGGACTGGCATGCCGTTCTCATGAAATTCGCCGGTAATATCACCGTAAAGAACAAAGGTTTTCACTTTTTTACCTTGCTTGCCTATGTAGTCCTTTTTAATGCCCGCATGAGCGACGATTAGTTTGCCATCATCCAACACCTGATAGAGAGGCGAATCCTCATAAAGTTTAATAAACATCTGTCGAAAGCGTTCCTGTTCGGCTCCAGAAAGCGCCTCAAATTCCGCCACGGTCGTTTCCAATCCATGTGTATGCTGAACTTTGTTTCCTAAAAGAAAACGGTACAGTTTATTGCAGTGATTTCCGGGAACATAATATCCAAGTCCCGCTTCGACCAAAGCATAAACGATCTTCGCCACGCCAATGGAGTCAGAACCTCGGTCTGTAAGATCCCCCACAAAGGCAAGTTTTCTTTCATCAGGATGTTTATATAAACCATCAATCTTTGCATAGCCCAATTTCTTAAGCAAGGCCTTAAATTCCTCAATACACCCATGTATATCACCGATTACATCAATTTTCATAAAGCCAGAACACTCCTTTTATGGACATATCTTTTCCTTGTTCTCCATACAAATGAGTGAGAAAAAAGGAAAAAGTTCATACTACTGTTAATATCTTCATTCTACCATTAATGTAAATTTTTCATGAAATATTTATCAGATTACTGTTTTAGCGTAATAAAAACATGATATAATTTTTGCTTATTACATATAAAATGATCGGGGAAGATAGCATGTTTGAATTACCAATAAAGGAACCGGTATTAGTTTTTACAATTGCCATGATCATCTTTTTCATTTTTCCCTATTTCATGAAATTGTTGCGGATTCCGGGGTTAATTGGACCAATTTTGGCGGGAGTCATCATTGGACCAAACGGATTGGCAGTGTTAGAGAGAAGCTCGACCATAGAGTTGCTAGGTACGGTCGGTTTGCTTTTCATCATGTTCATTGCAGGACTTGAGATGGACCTGGATGGTTTTAAAAAGTACCGAAACCGAAGCATAGTATATGGTATGCTTTCTTTTTGGATCCCATTAGCTGTTGGTACCGTGATAAGTTTGCTGCTCGGTTATAGTATGGCAGCAGCTATATTGATTGGTTCGATACTTGGTTCCCATACTCTCTTAGGATACCCGATTGCCAGCCGTCTAGGGATTGGGAAAAGTAAAGCAATAACCACAGCTGTTGGTGGAAGTATTTTGACCGATACATTTGCCCTATTGGTGCTTGCTGTCATTACAGGGGCAGCGTCGGGAGAACTTGATATTTATTTTGGTATAAAATTGACCTTCTCGTTGATCGTCTTTGTCGCGATTATCTTTTTGGGAACACCCTATCTTTCTAGGTGGTTCTTCAGAAATATTGCGACGGAAGGAACAGGAGAGTTCATCTATGTCATGGTTATGTTATTCACAGCAGGATCCCTGGCACTTATTGCAGGTCTGCAGCCGATTATCGGGGCATTTTTAGTGGGGCTTGCCCTAAACCGTTTTATTTTCGACCAAGGACCGTTGATGAACAGAATTCGTTTTACAGCCAACAGCATTTTCATTCCGTTCTTCCTGTTATCTGTCGGGATGCTGATGGATTTGAGTGTACTTGTCGGCAATGCGAAGGCATGGGTTTTAACAATTGCCATTGTGCTTGGGCTTTTGGTGAGTAAGTATATTGCCGCAGTGCTAACCAGTAAATTTTACAACTACTCCAAAGATGAAAAGATGGTGATATTCGGACTTACCACGCCACAGGCTGCCGCTACGCTTGCTGCTACTCTTGTTGGATTTAATGTCGGGTTGTTGGATCAGGCGACGGTTAACGGAGTTATCATCATGATTTTAATTACGTGTATTGTCGGACCGTATTTAGTTGAAAAATATGGCCGAAAACTAGCACTTGAAGAAGAAATGATGCCGGTTCAAAAAGGGGACGCATTAGAGCGAATCCTTATTCCAATTGCCAATCCAAATACGATGGAATCCTTGATGGACCTTGCTTTTGTCATCAGACAATCCAATTCTGTCGAGCATCCATTGTATGCACTAAGTGTGGTGCAGAGAGACATGTGGGGAGCAGATGGTGATGTGGCAAAAGCAGAGAAAATGCTTGGCCAAGCGGTTTCCTATTCCAGTGGAGCGGATGTTCCAATCCGTGTGACAACAAGGGTAGACCGTAATATCGCGATTGGTATTAACAGAGCCATCGCGGAAGAACGTATTACCACACTAGTTGCAGGCTGGAACGGAGAACGTACAGCACCTCAGAAAATTTTCGGCGGTGTCATCGATCAGGTGCTGGACCAGACAAACGTATCGGTGTTGATTTCTAAGCTAGGCCATCCACTGAATACCACTAAACGGATAGTGCTGATTCTTCCAAAAGGTATTGACCATAAACCGGGGTATTGGGATGCACTAGCCACCATAAAATTAATTGCCAGCAATCTTGGGGCAACCATTCAATGCTATGTGATTAAAGGGTTTCCAGATGTTTATAAAGCGCATATGCGTGAAATTAAACCAAATCCACCGACGATTGTCGAATGGGTGGAAGGTTGGACGGCACTCTATGATAACAAGCTGCCGACTCTGCAACCAGATGACCTGGTGGTTGTAATAAGCGCAAGAAGAGGGACGACCGGCTGGCATCCACAGCTTGAGAAGATCCCGGGAAAACTTGCAAAAATAAACCCGGAAAGCTTTATAATTTTCTATCCACGTGAGGAAAAAGAAGATCTGCGTGGAACACGCGGAACGGAAATTCCGAAAGAAGTACTGCTTGGCAGGGATTATGATTAAATTGTTTTATTTGATAGGAAGCAGTGCAGGGAGGAAGATACCTGCACTTTTTTTTTGATTGTCTTTACTCCTGAATCTCAGTTGGAATCGGTAAACGGTAAGAGAGAGGGGGTCTTTCTGTCCAAAACGCAGCTACAAAAACAAAAACGGTAAGAGAGAGCCTCTCTCTCCGCCCGAAACCCAGCTCCAAAAGCGAAAACGGTAAGAGAGAGCCTCTCTCTCCGCCCAAAACGCAGTTCCAAAAGCGAAAACGGTAAGAGAGAGCCTGTCTCTCCGCCCGAAACCCAGCTCCAAAAGCGAAAATGGTAAGAGAGAGCCTGTCTCTCCGCCCGAAACCCAGCTCCAAAAACAAAAGCGGTAAGAGAGAGCCTCTCTCTCCGCCCAAAACGCAGTTCCAAAAGCGAAAACGGTAAGAGAGAGCCTCTCTCTCCGCCCGAAACGCAGCTCCAAAAGCGAAAACGGTAAGAGAGATCACCTCTCTCTACCCCAAACGCAGCTCCAAAAACAAAAACGGTAATAAAACCCCCATATTTCCCCAGTTACTACCAGCTACTCCAACTTCCCAAAAGAATAAGTTCGCATTTACACAACTATATGCTATAATTGTGACTAGGTACTAATAACTTATATAAATAGGAGGATATATATCCAATGAACTTATCCTTAGATGGTCGTACATATGTAGTAATGGGAGTAGCTAATAAAAGAAGTATCGCATGGGGTATTGCACGTTCCTTGCATGACGCTGGTGCACGCCTTGTATTTACTTATGCTGGTGAGCGTTTAGAAAAGAGCGTAAGAGAGCTTGCGGATTCCCTAGAGAGAAATGACTCCATCATTCTTCCGTGCGATGTAACAAAAGACGAAGAAGTGCACACTTGCTTCCAGCAGATTAAAGAAGAAGTTGGCACGATACACGGTGTAGCTCATTGTATCGCATTTGCCAACAAAGAAGAGCTGCAAGGTGATTACATGAACACAACAAGAGACGGATTCTTGCTTGCACACAATATCAGTTCATACTCTTTAACGGCGGTTGCCAAAGAAGCAAAAGAAATCATGACGGAAGGCGGTAGCATCGTAACACTAACGTACCTTGGCGGTGAAAAAGTAGTTCCAAACTATAACGTTATGGGTGTCGCAAAAGCTAGTCTAGATGCAAGTGTAAAATACTTAGCTAACGACCTTGGTAAAGTCGGTATCCGCGTGAACTCTATTTCTGCAGGTCCGATCCGTACGCTTTCAGCTAAAGGTGTAAGTGACTTTAACTCTATTTTAAAAGAAATTGAAGAAACTGCTCCACTGCGCAGAGTGACAACTCAAGAAGAAGTTGGGGACACGGCATTGTTCTTGTTCAGTAACCTATCCCGCGGTATCACTGGGGAAAATATCCACGTGGATTCCGGGTATCACATTTTATAATAAAAACTATCAAAAACCACTCTGGACTATTAAAAGTCCGGAGTGGTTTTTTCTATTTTTTCTATTAAAATTGGCTCTCGCCCCCCCTCATTCACCCATACCACCCTCACAAATCTAGCATATTCTATAGCAAAAGGAGGGAATCACCAGATGAAATTGATAGTATTAGACCCTGGTCATGGTGGACAGGACCCTGGGGCCGTGTATCAGAAGCTCCAAGAAAAAGTAGTGAATTTAGATATTGCCAAGCGTGTTAGAGCTTATTTGGAAAATGAATATGAAGTGAAGGTGATGATGACAAGAGAGGGGGACACTACGGTCAGTCTTGAGGCTAGATCTAATCTTGCCAACTCTGTTAAAGCGGATTATTTCTGTTCTATTCACCATAATGCAGGTGGGGGGACAGGCTTTGAAAGCTATCGATTTAATGGTAGTAACTCTTTAGCTAGTAGAGCAAAGACTTTTCAGGAAATTGTTCATAGAGAAGTCATTAATGTGGTCACAGGTAAATACAATAGGAGAGATAGAGGAATCAAAGCGGCGAACTTTCATGTGTTAAAAGAATCGGCGATGCCATCTGTTCTGTTGGAAATCCTGTTTCTTGATAGCACCGAAGACAGGGCGCTCATCCAGCATGAAACCTTTAAAGAGGATGTGTCGGCTGCAATCGGGGAAGGTCTTGCCAAAGCTTTGGCCCTGCCAAGGAAGGTGACTACGAATTTGTATAAAGTATTTGCCGGTTCATTTAAGGATAAAAAAAATGCAGAAGCCAGACTAAAATTTCTTCAGGAAAAGGGCATTACCGCATTCATTGCAACTACGACATTAAACGGTGCACCGTATTTCCGTGTGCAAGCGGGTGCATTTAAAGATAGGGAGAATGCCGAAAAACTGGTGGACCAAATTAAGAAGTTAGGAGTCGAAGCATTTATCTTAGTTGAAAGGACTATGCCGCCAGCACCTACACCGACACCTCCAACGGACCCAACACCACCAACTCCTCCAGCTCCACCAAACATTCCTATGCCGAAGGGACTATCAATTGAAGGCACATCCGTTTTAAAAGCTGAAGAGCTGGATACCTTCGTCAAAGCAATTAATCCGAAAGCACCTTTGCTTGGTGAATATTATATAGAGCTTGGTGAAGCTTATAACATCAGGGGTGATGTCGCCTTTGCACAGGCCATCCACGAAACAAACTATTTCCGTTTTACTGGAGGGGTCAAGCCAAGCCAAAATAACTATGCAGG
The DNA here is from genome assembly GCF_012911845.1 of Bacillus sp. RO2. Taxonomy (GTDB): domain Bacteria; phylum Bacillota; class Bacilli; order Bacillales; family Bacillaceae_I; genus Sutcliffiella_A. The sequence continues at coordinate 37,952 of NZ_JAAXCU010000017.1, forward strand.
CATCGGTGCGACAGGTGGAGAGGTGAGAGGCGCCACTTTTGCTACACCAGAAGAAGGGGTTCTTGCTCATATTCAGCACCTTTACGCGTATGCAAATCGTAAGCCGCTGCCAACAACCTACCCAAAAGTAGATCCCCGATTTGACTTTGTTATAAGAGGGATTGCACCTGGATGGATCGATTTAAATGGTCGCTGGGCGGTACCGGGAACACAGTATGGACAGCTAATTTTGAAAATATATGAAAAAATGCTGGAAGAAACGATTACGGTAAAACAGGTAGAGTTAGAGAAGATGAGGGATGTTTTGGTGGAAGTAAGGAAAGAAAGGTAAAAGTAATATTTGGGATATAAGTTAATTCGAAACAAAAACTTAGGGAATATTTTCCATAATGTCATCAAACAACCTATAAGCAGCATAATATAGTGAAAATCCTAATCTGTTAGGGAGGGGTTTAGATGACATTAGAGGTTTGTAAAGCAGAATTGAATGTGAATTTCAAACAAGGATTTACCATTTCGCCTGAATTAAGTATTGAGGAAGCATTAAAGGCAGTTTTGCAAGGTTTGAAAAATGGAGACGCACAAGAGGTAAATATAGCTGTTGAATACAGGCAGAAAGAGACAATTGAATAAATGTTTATGGATATCTCGTTAGCAGTTCAATTAGGTTAGCTTAACCACTGGACTGCTTTTTATATGGCGAACAACAAAAAAAGTCTGTTGTCCTCAAAAGACAACAGACTATTTAATTTTACATAACTACTCTTAGGAATGATGAAGATTTTCTATTTCTTTTTTCAAAGAAGTAAGCGATATATCACTTAATTGTTCCATTTCTTTTATTTTGTGAGCAATTTGTAGCATTCTCTTATCACCATTTTTTAGTACATATTCAAGTTTGGTTTGTAAAACGGCTTCTTCCTCTAGGTAATCACAAAAGAAATCCTCTAAATCAAAGGCCTGGAGGAGGCTTTTTACTTTGCTTAATCTACTTAGACAAAATGTAGGGACATTATTTCTAATACCTACTAAAGAAGGATGAAGTTTAAAGGAAACTAAATAATCCAAGTTCTGTATATGACTATATGTTACGTCCAAGTATTGATAATTCTTGATGACAATATCAGCGTTAGGATTAAGTTGTAAAATTGCTTCCTTTAACTTTAAACAAGTATTGAGATCGGAGAATCTGTTTCGAACGTCCACTACAGCTATTAGAGAAAGGGTATATTCGTTAGGGGATAATGTAGAAAGAATTTTAGCTATTTTTTCTAAAGGGAATTCATCATAGGAGAAGCTGCAGACACCGATAGTTTTTTTATTTGGATTTTTAATAATCGGATAATTTGGTTGCTTATAACTAAAAGCAATATCTGGAACTTTTTTGATATTGGCATTCAGTTTTATATGTTCAGCAAGCCTTACAGAGTTTGAATCTCTTACATATAATCCTTTTGCATGTGTAATAACTTCACGATACTTTTCAACTTCCTCTTTTGGCCATGTTTCAGGAGGATAGAAGTCAACAATTCCAACGCCGTAAACCCAGGTTGGAAGTTTTATTAAACCTTTTGGAAAGTAACTGTCGTTATAAGAGTAAGGAATGATTAGGTCTCCTCCTCCTACGATGACAGAGTCAGAAGAGAAATAATCTATATGCTTAACAATTGGATATACAGTATGTTCATGAAAGACTTGTTTGAATGTTTCAAGAAATAGTTCATCCCCAAAATTTCCTTGACCATAATAACCAGCAATACCTATTTTCATTTCCTCACCTCATCTGTTCTATTAAATATGGAAAGCCGAGGGTTATTTAGTCTTATATGAGCATTATTTTTACTTTTTAATTGAAAGCTAGGAATAGCTCCTAATTTCTTAACTAACTCCGTAATGTCTACCGAGTATGTGTAGTTAATGGATTCTTGAAAGTCGTAGTTTTTAAAGGAATGAAGGTCAAGTTTAGTGGAATATGTTAGCTTGTCGATATTTATATCATTAAGGGTATAATTAATTTCTACATGTATGGTGGTAAAAGATTGAGTTGATTCGATATCAAAGTCCAAATAAATATGGTCACTTCTTAAATCTATATTTTCTTTTGGAGATTTCAAGAAACATTGGTACTCACCCTGTGGTTTTTTCCCGATGAATGGAGGGTCGTGTTTAAGATTAGTGTTGGGGTAATAGGAATTGGTAGTGCAGTGTGCTAATGTAAACGTATCATGATGATAGGAAATAGAAGTTAATAGTTGATGGGTTTCACCGCGCTTTCTAATGGCTGGAAAATAATTTACCAATGATTGTTGAATGGTTTTATACCGTTCTTCCCAACTAAATTGTTTAGCATATTGTGATAAGTAAGAGGGGTTTCTCTTATACACAAGTGCTTTGGCAATATCCGAAAGAAATTGATGATGTGTATCTGCAACATCTACAAAAGGTACCATTTTCTTCACTTCTGGGAGATTAGTAGATACAACAGGTTTTCCTGCAGCTAAATATTCATAAACCTTAATGGGGTTTGTACTTTCCGTAATTCTATTTAGTTTAAATGGGATAATACAAATATCAAAGTAAGCAAGTATAGCTGGAAGATTACTATAATCTCTATATCCAAGATAATAAACATTAGTTTTATTTACTATGTCAGAAGTTAACATAGGACCTATGATAATAATTTGACCATTTGAATAGGTGTCGGCTAATTTAGAAATGATTTCTTTATCTACCCATTCGGCCCACGCACCGATATAGCCAATTTTCGGTCCTTTTGAAGAAGGGACACCTTCCAACATGTCGGCATGAATAGATTGAAATTTATTGAAAAATTCCCAATCACATCCATTAGGAACGAGCGTAACAGGCGTTTCTGGTGCAATCTTCTTCATTTTCTCCTTCAAGTTCATGGCGGTACAAACAATGGTATCTACTTCATGGATCCATCTTTTTTCATCATCATCCCAATCTGGGAAGTCATCTACACAATCGTAAACAAGAAAGTCTGCATGACATGCTTTAGCAAATGGTATTTTTTTGCTCCACGATGTCCAATATAGTTTCTCTTCCTCTAACTTAGGTACTATTTTATCTATAAAGAATTGGGCATGGTTAATGGTAAATAAGTTATTTTCTACTTCACTCCAAACTTTACCAGGTTGATTTTCCTTATTAAGATAAAGGACAGTGTGATGGTCTTTAGCAAACTGACTCATTATATGTTGAGGACGTTGCCTCATATAAGACCAGTCGATTGTAGGTGGATAAATAATAATAGTCATAGTTCACCTCTGATAGTTAATTTAAACAATCTCTAAAACTCTTTTACTAATTCCATTTTTTCCTTACGGGTGTGTCCAGTCTACTTTTATGATTAATGGAGGTTGTTAATTAGAGTGATTGCTTGATTTACACGATGGCTCCAAGTATTGGAGAGTGCATATTTTTTTCGTATGGAGCTGTCACCTGGATCTTTTAATCGAGAATGTACTTTTGAAATAAATTCTGAGTAACTTCTTCCGACATCAACCAAATCTTTAACCAATAAACATTCAGGTAACGCTGTGGATACGACTGGTTTGCCTGTAGCCAAATATTCATACATCTTTACTGGATTTGTGGCTAACGTAACAGAAGTTAGCTTAAAAGGGATAATACAAATCGCCATCTGTTTCAAATGGGATGCTAGTTCATGGTGGGGAAGGTGGCCTAAGAACGTTACATTTGGCAAATGATCTAAAGAGAACTTTTTACCAAATTCCACTCCTATAATCTTGATTTCACAATCTTTAAATTCATGTGCAAGCCTTATGATTAAATGATCATCTACCCAGGGAGCCCATGCCCCTATATAGCCTATTATTTTTTTAGGCGGCAAACTATGCCGTGATGGAATATGGAGACCCATAGACTCGTCATAGGCATTACGAATCAAGTCGATTTTTTTATGAGGGTATTCTTTTTTTAGACGAAAGTATAGTCTTTCTGCAGTACACGATACTGCATCGGCAATCTCGATCATTTCTTTCTCGTATTTAATCCAATCAGCAAATTCATCCACACAATCATAGATGATCCAATCAGCTTTATATACTTTTAATTCCTTTGCTAACATTGCCCATGAGCACCAAACACCCACTTTGCAACCTTTCTCTTTTCTGACGTTCGGTAATGTATCATTTAACCAGTTGTCATGATGATGAACTAAATATAGGTTTGGTGCAATTTCTTCTATTTCCCGATCTTGTTGAGTCTTATTACAGTAGAATACCGTGTATCCTTGTTTCGCAAAATTCTGCATTAACTGTTGAGGTCTTTGCTTCATAAAACCCCAATCAATGGTTGGAGGATAAATAAGGATGTTCACTGAAATTCCCCTCCTTACGATATGGAACAGTTTTCGAACATATATTGATCAGGACTATATTCGAACGAACACTTACCGCTTCAAGGATGGCGTCATCTCCAGCATTTCCTGCTCCATAAAATCCATAGGTGAATAATTTCATGTTGATCCCCCTAGCATGATGTCGATAATTTTTGCACTGATACCAGCCGTTCCATAAGGGTGACTCCAATTAGGGGAAGTTGTTGATACCCTTTCCACAGAATGGATTATCTTGAAAGTATCATAACCAGCTAGTGTATTGGCTCCACATTCCACTGTCTCAGGGCGTTCGGTGTTTTCCCGTAAGGTAATACATGGTGTCCCTAGAATACAGGATTCTTCTTGCAAACCTCCGCTATCTGTTAACACCATTTTGGCATGTTGTTGTAGGTGTATGGTTTCATGGAAATTTGGTGGGGGATCTAGTACGAGAATGTTTGGATGATGGATTAAAGGGTCTAGCATGTTATTGTTTATGAGTATTTTCTTTGTTCGAGGGTGAAGCGCCCACACGACTTTATCGGATGTGTGATTGGCAAGCTGCTTTATGGCTTCGATTATTCCGTTTAAGCGCTTCTTGTTATCCGTGTTCTCCTGACGGTGGCATGTGACAAACAGATAGCCTTTTGATTGTAAGGAATGTTTATCGAGAATACTTGGTGGTACTCCCTCTGATATATAGGTAACGGCGTCGACAATGGACTGGCCAACAAGATGGATTCCTTTGTTTATGCCTTCCTTTTTTAAATTTTGAACGGCTCCTTCGGTAGGGCAGAAAAGGTAATCAGAGAGGTGATCAACAAGAACTCGATTCGTTTCTTCTGGCATGGTTCTGTCATAGCTTCTTAACCCAGCTTCCACATGAGCAATCTTGGCATCCGTTTTACAGGCAGCAAGGCTTGCAGCTAGTGTCGTATTGGTATCCCCATGCACGACAACGAGATCAATTTTATCTTTAATAATGATTTCCTCCATCTTTACCATAATCTTGGCCGTTGTTTCACCATGTGTGCCAGAACCTACATTAAGATGATAATCTGGCTTAGGGAGCGAAAATAGATCTAGGACCATCCCATCCATAAAGTAATCGTAGTGTTGGCCGGAATGTATAAATAGATGAGCGGAATTTCGCTTTTTTAGTTCCTTGATCAAGACGGCCATTTTTATCAATTCAGGCCTGGTGCCGACAATGATAGCTATTCTCATAACGCTTTAGTCCTCTCCATTGGATTAGTTAGAGATGTTATCTATTAATGAAAGGATGCTATTGCATCGATGTTCCCACGTGTTGGAAAGTGCAATATGTCTACGAAGGGTTTCATCGCCTGGTGTTTCTAGGTAGTTTTTTACTTTCGCAATGAAATCTAAGTGACTTGAAGCGATGGAGATAACTTCTTCATACTTTCTACACTCAGGAAGGTTGGTAGAAACAACGGGCTTTCCGGTGGCAAGATATTCATACATTTTGACGGGATTGGTTGCAAGAGTAATAGAATTTACCTTAAATGGAATAAGGCATACCGAAAAAGTAGAAAGATGCAAAGCCAACTGGTCGTGAGGGAGATGCCCCAAATAAGTAATGTTAGGAATATCGTGCAAACGGAATTTTTTATCAAATTCAATACCAATTAGGACTATTTGGATTGTAGGGAGGGCATATGCAAGCTTACGTATCAACGCATCATCCACCCATGGTGCCCAGGCTCCTATATAACCGATAATGTTATTTTCTTTTGTCCCTTTGGAACTTTTTAGATGCAGTCCCATACTGTCGTCATAGGCATTGGGAATAAGAGTAATTGTTTTATAGGGATACATTTTAACTAAGCGATCTTTTATCCGATCCGCCGTGCAGGTGATAGCATCAGCCTTATCAATCATCGCTTTTTCGTACTGCAACGCTATCGCAAAGTCATCTACACAGTCGTAGATCACCCAATCTGCCTGATAAACATCCAATGTATCAGCTAGCATAGGCCAGGAACACCATACTCCAACACGGCTTTTCCCTGTTTGTCTAAAGAGGGGAAGGATTTCTGTTATCCATTGTTGGTGATGATGAACGAGATAAAGGTTAGGAGAGAGAAATTCCATGTCTTGCTCTTTTTGTGTCTTGTTACAATAAAAAACACAATAACCTTTTTGGGCGAATTTGGTCATCAATTGTTGTGGGCGCTGCTTCATGAATGTCCAGTCAATGGTAGGTGGGAAAATTATGATGTCCATCATGATTCCTCTTTTCCAGCTTCTACAAGTTCATTAGTGAACATAGTCTATATAATGTATGTACTAGGGAGAAGGGGGTGTAGGCATTTGCACAGAGAAAACATACATTTTAAGTATTTTAAGGAAAAAAATAACAGTACAACTTTTAGCATCGTAATCTGCACGTATAATAATGCGGAATACATACGCAAAGCAATAGAAAGTGTGATGAACCAAGAAGTGTCTAATTGGGAATTGATCATCATCAATGATGGATCCACTGACGATACGTTAGAAATACTCGCCCCATATAAAAACTCTCCCGCTGTTCACATCATTTCCCTAGAGCAAAATAGGGGTAAGGCATATTGTTTGAATATTGCGTTGCATGCAGCAAAAGGTACATGGCTAGTCGAGCTTGATTCTGATGATTGGTTAGAGAAAAATGCCCTACTCGTTCTAGATGAAGTCGTAGAGACTGGGGTAGCGGCGTACTATGGAAACTACGCGGAATGGAGGGAACATCTCCGCGATAAGAAGCTCTCCTTTTCTAAGGTAATCAAAGGGCTGCCTAACTTCACCGCGTCCGTTTATTTAGAAAGTGCCTACCCGCTCGCTCCACGAATTTATCAGATAGATCTCTTACGAAAAATCGGTGGTTGGCACACGAAGGATATTTACCAAAGTAGATTGTTTGAAGATGTATATATTTTGTGTGCAATAAGTAAACAAGGAAAGGTAGCGCATATTGATAAACTTTTATATCATAGAAGATTAAGAAGAGGAAGTGTGTCTGCACAACAAAGAGAGGTATTTGAAAAGTGGAGAGACTGGGTAAGAGTGGAATTATCAATCTAAATGAAGTTATTATTACACTTAGGAGACGATATACGTTTTATCGTCTCCATTGAACTGTTTGTTAATTAACTTCGTTTACGACGCGGACGCCTTCTACATTGTCAAGGAAAATGGTGACAAATTCAGATGGTGTTACATAGGAGCCGTTTCGCACTTCAACTACGATGGAATTTCCGTTTACGGAGTCTAGCCGGCCAACTGGAGTTTGGTTGGGAAGATAGACTTCCACTGTTTCGTTAACATACTTAGATAATGATTCTGGAAAATTCATGTTCGTTCCTCCATTCTACCTTTATACTGTTTCGACACTTCTATATGGAGTAATGACAACGTCACCCTCAGCAGTAAGAATTTCTGCTACATCGGTACCTGCTACAGTAACCCTTCCCGTCACTGTTCCGAAAGTAGTGCCAACTGTCACAACCCTGCCCTCGTTTGCTTCAAAAAACGCTCTCACTTCAGCTGGTGTGAGGTTACCATTTTCAATAGCTTCAATTCGTCGAGTGTTGAGTTCTACTGATGCCTCTAACTCTGTAAACCTCGCTTCTGATGAACGGTTGTTCTCCGCAATTTGTTCAGTGTTACGTGCAACAGCCGCCTCTAAAGTTGCAAATCTCGCTCCTGTTGAACTGTTGATCTGGGCAATTTGTTGTGTGTTTTGTGCAACAGCCGCCTCTAACCGTTCAATTCTCTCTTCCAGAGAACGGATAGTTGGATTTGAATTACAATTGTCATTTCTCCTTGAAGAGCAAGGTTTTCTGGTGGAACATCTAAAACAGCCGCAACCCTCATATGAACCTTCAACATATACTACTCCCATGATAAAGCCTCCCTTTTTGTTAAAAAATGGTACTTAAACTCATTTACTAATCTATTCAGCATTTGAGTAATGTGTCCGTGTGCAGATGCCCTTTTTTCAATAAAGATAAACAAGTACAAACGTTTCAGCCACAAGCTGAATAATTTGAAAATAGACAAGAAGAAAGGAGTGAGAAGGGATGAAAGCTGTGCGTGTAATGGGTGAGAAGAAACTAATAGCAGAAGAATTGATTGAAAAAAGAAAGAAAAAGCAGGAGAAGAAAAAGAAAACGTGGCAATGTTACTTTTAATTGATAGACGTTTTCCTAGTAATTACTAGGTTAGAGAGTTCTAGTTTAAGTGGGTAAATGGTAGGGAGGAAAGAACCTAGAATCCTTGATAGGTCAACGTTTATGACATCTACCTAATCTATGAACCCATATTCACATTCCCTACTAAAATGTATCATCGCCCATGGACAAACGCTGATACAACCCCTGTTCACCACAATATACTATAAGCGAGAGGTATGAAAATACCACCAAAATTTAAAATTCCAAGGAGGAAGTAAATATGAGTTTCTATTACCAAAAGAAACACAGATGCGAAGATGATGATTTTTGCAAGAAGGACTTTAAGAAGGATGACCGTAAGAAAGATGATTGTTTCAAGAAAACTGTGGTAGATTTTGAATGTGATGTTGAACTTCCGGCTCTCGCAGATCTCACAACTCCTGCTAATACTGAGCAAACTATTGCTGTTGGACAGGAAACTGCAATTGCATCGATCACTTTTGAACACTTGAAAAAAGATGCAGAAGTATTATTAAACGGTATTTTACACTTGAGAGAAGATGCCACTGCTCAGGCAGTAGTAAGAATTAAAAGACGAGATGGTCTACCATTAAATACAAGTGGAACAACAATTTACCAAACTCCGTTGCTTACTCTAAATGGTGACTACCTTGCGATCCCGGTTTTACATTGTGACGACCTGTGTAACGTTTTCTGCAATAAAAAAGAAACTGTAAGTTATGTGTTAACTGTTGAGGCATATACTGCGAGTGTTATTCTATCAAGACCTATCACTTTCGCAGGTACAGTAATCAAATAATTTTGTTTGTGAATGCCCAACCGAATATGGTTGGGTTTTTTTAAATATTTCGATAATGTATATAATAATAAAGGATAGTAGATTTAAAGTGTGATAGATATACCCCAAAAATAACTTTCCTCCACATTCTCCTCTAGATAGGATAATTTGTTTTATAAACTAATATTTATTTTGTTTAGTGTTTTCTTTGAAAAACTTTGGCTGTTGTAGATTGTCCCTGTTATTGAAATCCTATCATTGTTTAGTTCCATAATAGATCCAGTAGATTCTAAGTTCAGTACATAATAGTTATTAAGTTCATTTTGTGGTTTAAACCAGTATTCCCCATCCTTAATAATCCGTTCCCGCCAATCCTCCGCGGCCCACACCCATTCTATATCATCCCTGTCTCTACCAGATCCATTTAACAGCTTCGGATCCATTATTTTAGCTGACAAGGAAACGGCCCCGACAGGTTTAACTTCAAAGCACACAACCATGTCTTCTAATGGGACATCCCCATTATTTACAACCGTGAAGTTTCCATAAATACTGATGGTATCTTCTCCTTTTGGTGGCATGATTACCGAGTAATTGAAGTAGCTATAAAAGTCTTCTTTTTCTTCTTTAATGCTCTCTACTGCAGGAACTGCTTTCCCACTAAAATCCTGTATATTTCTTTCTTCCTCCAACTGCACCTCCAACTCTAATACTTTTTTATGTAGCCTTTTTATTTCCTCTTGGAAGACAGCTATCTTTTCGCTATTCAATTTTCTAATTTTTTCTTGGAGATATTTATTCCTAACAATTTCTTTCTCAACTATCCTATCCAACTCATTTATCCTATTTTTATACTTTGCAATTTCCGCTTTATAATAAATCACCTGTTGTTTAGCCCTAAACAACTCACTATTTGGATCCACCCTTCAACACTCCTCATAAATACGTTTACAACATCCTATGTACTGGACAATCGTCGTTATGAACAAAAGCAAAACAGCCAAAATTCATCGGATGGTACTCCGATCCTTTTGGCTGTTCTAAAAAGTGTTTATCTAGTATGTGAAAGTTATCTTGGGCGTCTATGTGCTGGGAAGATTTCTGGACATTGTTCTGGAAATTGTTTTGGAGGGCAGATTAAGCCTTCGATAATTTCCTCACGTGGGCGGCAGATTTTAGCTTCTACTTCTAGTTTTACGTCTGCTTCCATTTGGATGTCTAAGCAAAGTGCTAGGGTAACATCAAGTTGAGAGTATTCGTCTGTTGCGATTAGGTTAGAGTCGCACTCAAAATATGTTACATGGCAATCTAGCTCTGTGCCTTCAGGAGCACATAGTAGGAATGTTTGAACACTTGCAAAAGGTAGTGCTTTGGAACAGCATCTTACGCGTCCGTTACCGTCTACCAGTTGAACAGTAACAAAGCCTTTGATTAGTACTTTCACGCGTTGTAATTCGATTTCTGTGCCGTCTGGTAATTCTACATCTACAGTCGGGCGTCCACCTGGTTGCTCAATTTCTTTACAGATAAAGCCTTTGTGATGGCGGTGGTGGTGTGCTGCCATGACATCAATTTTACGACCGTGATCGTCGGATAGGTAACATTCGACTGCTAGAGGACCAATCTTAGGATCTATTTCACATAAAAGGTCAGCAATGTTTGCATCATCATCATGATCCCAATCGCATGCAAAAATTCCTTCTAAATCAGAGTTACATATACTTTTAGGGGAAACCTGTATTTGACGAGTTACCCAGTCGTAAACTTTACGAGCCTTAATGCAGACTCTTTCAGTTTCTTTATGACTCACTAAAAACTCCTCCTATTCATTTAATACCCATTTGGGTTACGGGACTACTGTATAGTATGAATTTGGAGGGTAAGTGTGCCGAGACAATGACCCAAATTTTATTTTTGCATCAGATTGTCATATTTTCCTAGCTAATGGAATTACTTTTAAAAGGGAGAGTTTTTGGGAGGGATAAGCATGAAAAGCTTTAAGAACGACGATAAAATTATCTTACAGCAGAAAATCATTCATTTAGGTGCAGAAGTAAAGCGCCTTACTGCATATGTAGAAAGGCTTAATAGTAAGTCTCTCTTGAAAAATATAGAAAAACAAAAAAATGAATATGAAGAGAAAATCATTCAGCTTACAGAGCAACTTGCACTATTGGAGCAAAAAGGGAACGAAAAGCTCACCAAGCTTCAAAAGGAAATCGCACAATATAAAGGAGAGCTTGCAAAGCAAAAAGAAGATCATCAGGGAAAACTGATGACCATTAGCAATGAAATGCATCAACTTAAGTACCAATGTGAGTCAGAACGAACTGCGCATCTAAAAGCAATAGAGATAAATGAGGAGCTTACGGAAGAGCTGGAGGATTTGAAAAGAGAGCTAGAGAAACAAAGTACCATAAATTTGGATCTTGAGAAAGAATACGAAATGGTGAAGGAAACGGTAAAAGGGTTGCTGGTGAAGATTGAAAGTTCTAGTCAGGCGCATGAAGGATATCAAAGAATTGCAGATATCAATGACCAGCTCGAAGCGGAGAATCAATCCTATCGCAAGCTGGTTGCCGAATTAGAGGAGGAAGTCAAATCACTGCACGATGAGAACTCCCTTTTAACAGATGACTTGAAAAAATTGAACGAGTGTGTGGTAGAACTGGAGAAGAAGGGGGATCAAGTCATTCATGAATCAACGAAGGTTTCCAGTCTAGAAAAGAAGAAATCTGCTCAACATGCTCAAGCGACTGATCCGCGAATTCAATCTTGGTTCTATAATAATGTGAAAAAAAACACATAAGCCTATACGAGTGATGATAGATGCGGAAAACCTTTTTGTCGAAAGCGCATAAGATAAAGTATCTTATACTACGAACAAATTGGAGGTTGCATATGAACTACTATCATTATTCAGGCCAACCAAAACCTACAGCTGGTCAGATGAAAGTGATTTCTTCAAGTAATAATTCCTCTTCATCAAACAAGAAAAAGAAATCCTCCGGTTGTGGCTGCGGTAAAAAAGCAAAAGTTATTCGAGAAGATTAACTTCATTACTACTAATTCCCTTTTTCATACATATCATCAATATGAAAGGGGGAATTTTTTTGCTTGAAAGCTGGTTTTGGTTTTTTCTGCTTGGACTTGCCAGTTTCCGATTAACTAGGCTCCTTGTACTGGATAAGATTGCGGGTTTTATCCGGAAACCTTTTATGGAAGAAATTGAGGAGAAGAACGAAAAAGGAGAAATAGAGGAATATATCGTTATTAAAGGAAAAGGGCTAAGACGCTGGATGGGAGAGCTGCTCAGCTGTTACTGGTGTACCGGTGTTTGGGTAACCACGGGCTTATTTCTTTTGATAACGTTTTATCCTCTCCTTGGCAAGCCGGTATTGATTATATTTGCTGCAGCTAGTGTGGCAGGGATTCTAGAGAGTATCGTGACAAGAATCATTGATTAAATGTGGCTCTCCTTAGGGAGGGCCTTTTTAAGTGGAGTTTTGTATACATAATTTCGAAGACAGATATAAATATTAAGAGATAGAGTTTCAAAGCAAAATGAGGTGAAAAAATGAAAACGTTGGCGTTTGTGATTTTATTGAGTGTGTCAGTTGGCCTGTTGGGTGCCTGCGGGCAAGGTGAGGTCAAAGAAAGAGTAGAGGACACTGTTATGAGGACTTCTAACGAACAAAAGGAGAAATCAGACAAAGAACAACGGGCAGAAGAGATTGCCAAGGATTTTAAAGAGGTCAAAGGTGCTGTGGCTTACGACACGGAAGATGAGTTGGTGGTTGCTTTTCATGTGACACAATATCAGAAATTTTTCACGGAAAAAATTGAGAAGAAAGTGAAAAAGGCATTGGAAAAAGAATTTCCTGACGAAAATGTAGTCGTGTCTCATGATTTAAAAATTCGCCTTGAGATTGAAAGGCTTAGAAGAGATGTCGAGCAGAAGCAGATCTCAGAAAAAGAACTGGAAAAGCGTATCGAAAAAATGAAGACTTTACGTGAAGAAAAAGCATAGGAGGTGTCATTAGATGAGTAATAAAGATAAGCAACTCACACCGGAACAAAAGACCTATCAGAAATTTGAACAAACCCTGGAGTTAAAGCGTCCGGTATGGAAGAATTGCATCATCGCTTTTTTGGTTGGTGGTCTCTTTTGCATTGTTGGTCAGGCCATTCAATTGATGTACATATACTTTTTTAATTTTACGGAAGTAACCGCAGGAAATCCTACCGTTGCTACCATGATATTTATAGCGATGTTGCTCACAGGATTTGGTGTGTATGACCGGATTGCGCAGTTTGCTGGGGCGGGAAGCGCGGTTCCTGTAACAGGATTCGGGAATGCCGTTATTTCCGCATGCATTGAACATAAGACTGAAGGTTACGTGCTTGGAGTAGGATCGAATATGTTTAAATTGGCAGGGTCCGTTATTTTATTCGGCGTATTCTCGGCCTTTGTGGTCGCATTGGTGAAGACAATTGTGGTTTCGTTAGGAGGGTTTTAATGCTACAGGGAAAACAATCATGGATTTTTGCCAATAAGCCTGTCATCACCTCGAGTGCTGCTATTGGCGGCCCCTTTGAAGCGAATGGTTTGCTTGCTAATGATTTTGATTTGCTGCATAAAGACTTATGGCTAGAACAGGATAGCTATGAAAAGGCACACCGGGTTTTGCTGGAGGAAGCGTGCGAAACTGCACTTAAGAAGGCAAGTTTGGAACTTTCTGATGTTCAATTTTTGCTTGCAGGAGATTTAATTAATCAAATGACCCCTTCCAATTTTGCGGCTGAGGCTTTGGAAGTGCCGTATCTTGGAGTGTTCGGGGCGTGCTCTACATCAATGGAAGGGTTGGCGCTAGCTAGTTTCCTGGTGAACTATGGTGGGGCAAAGTACTGTTTAACGGGTGCTTCCAGCCATAATGCGGCTGTGGAGAAGCAATTTCGTTATCCAACAGAATATGGTGGTCAAAAACCGCCAACAGCACAGTGGACCGTAACAGGTGCTGGAGTAGGACTTGTGAGCAATGTTGGAACAGGACCTCAGGTTACTTCCGCTACGATTGGCAAAGTAATTAATATGGGGCTAAAGGATCCATTTAACATGGGAGGCGCAATGGCTCCTGCTGCGGTAGATACGATTGAGGCGCATTTTAAAGATACTGGCCGGGATCCATCCTATTATGATCTGATTGCAACAGGTGACCTGGGACAAATTGGTCGTGAGGTTTCGCTGGAGCTATTGAGGGAAAAAGGGCTGCAGATAAGTGACGAGCAGTATCAGGATTGTGGTTTGATGATTTATAAGGAGGGACAACCAGTACTGGCCGGGGGAAGTGGAGCAGGTTGTTCGGCTGTGGTTTTATATGGACATTTATTGAATGAAATGAAAAAAGGAACATACAAGCGAATTTTGCTAGTAGCTACAGGCGCATTACTATCTCCGGTTTCTTTTCAACAAAAGGAATCGATTCCATGTATTGCTCATGCAGTGTCCATTGAGATGGGGACGGGGGGTGTCAGCTGATGTTATTATCGTTCTTCTGGGCGTTTGTTGTAGGAGGGCTTATCTGTACGATTGGTCAAATTATGTTTGATGTGTTTAAACTAACTCCTGCCCATACTTTGAGTGCATTGGTAGTTGCAGGTGCTGTATTGGATGGCGTGGGTCTGTATGAACCTTTGATAGCATTTGCCGGAGCGGGGGCGACGGTTCCCATAACCAGCTTTGGTAATGCGTTGGTACATGGTGCATTGGAAGAGGCGCAAAAGCACGGGCTTGTCGGTGTGTTGACAGGGATGTTTGAAGTGACAAGCTCTGGTATTTCTGCCGCAATTGTGTTCGGATTTATCGGTGCACTTTTATTTAAACCGAAAGGGTAAGGAGGGGGAGTTTGCGGTGGATGAAAAAATGATGCTTTCTTATAACCGGGCAAGTTTGAAGATGATACGAAACAATCTTCACGTCTATGCGATGGAAGCGAGTGACCCCGTCGCTCAAAACACCTATCATGAATCGATGATGAAAATCGACGACCTCCTTGCTAACATTGACTTAAAACTTAAGGAGATATAATGAATTCAGAGCTGTGAGTAAGGAGGTGTGTTTCGTGCCGCAGTGGATAGAGATTGTTGTAAGGTCTTTTGCGATTATTATTGGGCTGTTTTTGATAACAAAGCTTTTGGGGAAGAAGCAGCTGTCAAAGCTGTCTTTTTTTGAGTATATTGTTGGCATTACGGTGGGAGACATTGCCGGGACATTGTCGATGGATAGGGATCTGAATTTAACGAACGGTGTGACAAGCATATTGGTTTGGTCCCTTTTCCCATTTGTAATCTCACAGATCTCTCTTCGGAATAAAAAGTTCCGAGATATTGTGGAAGGAAATGCTACGGTCTTTGTTCGGGATGGTAAGATCCTTGAACATAATTTGAAGAAAGAAATGTACACGATTGATGAATTTCTCGAGCAGCTACGTAAGAAGGATATTTTTTCCGTGGATGACATCGAGTTTGCGACGCTTGAGTCAAATGGTGATTTAAGTGTGCTTTTGAAAAAAGAAAAGCAACCTGCTACATACGGAGATCTCCATGCTGACGCTCCAAAGCAGATAGAGCCTCAAACGGTGATTATGGACGGAGAAATCTTAGATGAACCTCTTGCTCAAATTGGATTAAACCGGGCTTGGCTGGATGCGGAGCTCGAGAAACGGAATGTTCTGTTAGATAATGTGTTTCTCGCTCAAGTGAATGCCTGGGGAGAAATGAGCGTGGATTTATATAATGATCATATAAAAGCCGCTCAGGTGAAAGAAAAGATGCTGACAATTGTGACGCTTGAAAAATGTATTTCTGATCTTTCGTTTCTAAGTGTCACTGCCAGTTCAGCTGGAAACCGCGCATTTTATCAGAGTGCCATGACAAGTCTGGAAGAAGTAAGCCGGGAGCTGCGCCCATTATTAAAGGGTTAAGCTACCGGCTCTTTTTTTGTTCATATAATAGCTTGAGGTGAAGAGTCATGAGTGAATTTGATTTTGGAGATGAACATTTAAAGTTTCTTTTTGAACGGTGGAAAGTTGATGAAGGGATCACTGAGGCTGGCAAACAGGCGAAAATAAATATTAGTACTGCAGATGAAGGGTTTATGTATGTGCAGCAGCTAGAAGCCAGGATGAATAAATATATTGGAAATTTGGAGCGGTGGATGGAAGGGAAAGCGAGTACTGTCGACGTTGATTTTGAGGATGAAGAAGAGTGAGTTTCGTAGTTGCGGAGGGAGATCCCTTCGTTTTTTTGTTTTTTTTTGAAAGTGGTAGAAGGTTTTCTTTAAACGGATGAAGGTGACGTAAGAAACGCAGAAGCTACAGGGTAAACGGTAGAACTGAAACCGGGAAATGTAGAAAGTCATTTGGGAAATGTAGAAAGTCAAAAACATTATGTCAAAACTAAACTCAATACACTCCTCCAGACCCTCCAATTTCCCATTCACTTAAAAAAATTCCGTAAAACTGCATATTGCCTGTAAAAGCGCCCATACCGTTTTTTGAAAAGTACATATAGTAATAGGGAATCTTCATTAAGGAGGTGCGAGATTATGGGTTACTATGGAGGCTATCCTTATGGTGTAGGTGGCGCTGGCTACGGTTACGGTTGTGGCAACCAAGGCGGCACATTCGTGCTAATCGTTGT
This sequence comes from Bacillus sp. RO2, assembly GCF_012911845.1. Lineage (GTDB taxonomy): Bacteria > Bacillota > Bacilli > Bacillales > Bacillaceae_I > Sutcliffiella_A. The sequence goes on from NZ_JAAXCU010000017.1 coordinate 54,993, forward strand.
TCTATTCATTCTTTTGATCATCGTTGGTGCATCTAAATTCTATTAATAATTAATTAGTGGGAATATGGAAAGTACGGGACATGTCCCCGTGCTTTTCTGTTTCGTCCACCTCCACAGTAGTGAGTGATGAATTATTAGTGGCACACCGATAGGCTCTCTCACATACAATGTGATATATCCGAGAGGAGGATGTTTGGTGGATAATAATATTTTTAAAGGCATTGAGAAGAAAACGGGCGTAAGTATGAAGGACGTATTTGAGCTTGCTAATTCGATGCAAAATGCAAATTTCAAAGACGAGCAAACGGTACGTAATTTGGTGTCTCGTGTAGCGACGTTGGCGAATAAGAAGGTACCTAAGGAATTGGAAGATAAGATTGTTAATACATTGATTAATGGAAATAAGCCGGTTGATATGGGGACTATTTCGAAGATGTTGAATGAGAAGAAGAAGTAAAAAAACATCTGCCTTCCACGTTTGTGGATGGGGCAGATGTTTTTTTGTTGCGTAAACCGCCGCTGTGAATTTCCGCAAAAGGCTTCGCTTTCCTAGGGGCGGTGCTTGAGCCTCCTCGGCTTCGCCTGTGGGGTCTCAAGCTACCGCTATCTCCCTCAGGAGTCTTCGCCTTTTGCTCCAATCAATAGCTAAAAAACTCTTTCATATAAACATTTTCATAGCTTGATAAAAATTCCGATAAAAATCTGTTAGACACGGCTGTTGAGTTCCGCAAATTGCTTCGCTTTCCTAGGGGCGGTGCTTGCGCCCCCTCGGCTTCGCCTGTGGGGTCTCAAGCTACCGCTTACCGCTATATCCCTCAGGAGTCTTCGCCTGTTGCTACAATCAACAGATAAAAAACTCTTTCATATAAACATTCTCATAACTTAATAAAAAAACACCTCATCTAAAGATGAGGTGTTT
>NZ_JAAXCU010000018.1 GCF_012911845.1 Bacillus sp. RO2
GGAAGTTAAGCTCTTCAGCGCCGATGGTAGTTGGGGGATCTCCCCCTGTGAGAGTAGGACGTTGCCAGGCAAATTTATGGGAAACCAGTGCTTATTAGATTAGGCGCTGGTTTTTTTGTGTTTTCTTTTTTGGAGAAATTGGTGGCGAAACAATGACAAAATTCTTTGGAAAGGGGAGGTTTTGACATTGCAGAGGCGGAACGATGCCAAAACAGGGGAGAAGAAGGTGGTTTTGTCATCGCAGAAGAGGAACGATGCCAAAACAGCGGAGGAAAAGGTAGTTCTGTCATTGTAGAGCGAGAACTGCGCCAAAAAACAAGAAACGGAGCCAACTTTGTCACCGTTTAGCAAATGCAAATTCGATGAGTGAAGTGGAACCCATAGACCATAAGTTGGATGAACACCATTTAGAGAGAATATATTCATTGAGAATGTCATCATCCGTGGGATGAAGACATTTTGAGAGAGGAAAATTTATTGAGAGTGTCATCATGTGGTGGATGAAGACACTTTGGAGGGAGAGTTTTTATGGAGAATGTCTTCATGGAGGTTTTAAGGACATGTAGGAGGTGAGAATTTCATCTTAGAGGTCTTAACCATTGTAATAAAGCCCTTCAAGAGCAGATATCCCTAACCAAGAAGCCTTAACCACCGTTATAAAGCCCTTCACAAACAGAAATCCCTAACTATGACGCCCTTACCCCCAAACAATTCTTTTGAACAATTTTGACCAATTGACGTTTAAACACCTCACAAAAGTGGAATTCTGTTTGAGAGAGATTATTTTGTAAGAAAAGCTCCCTACATCCAATACCCTACATATATTGACGCAAAAACACCCCAAACTCGCCGGAATGACAGTTTTTAGCGAAAGGTTATCTATTGAATTTTTTCGGAAGGTCTTATATATTTTACATATAGTCAAAGATAGTCAAGGTCAGATAGGAGGATAGCATGAGGAACATATCTGATGTCATTGAGCATTATTTGAAACAAGTGTTAGAGGGGAGCAGGGAGAATTCTGCTGAAATTAAACGAAGTGAGATAGCAGATAAGTTTGAATGTGTGCCCTCTCAAATTAATTATGTGATTAATACTAGATTTACGATTGAACGAGGATATTTGGTGGAGAGCAAGCGTGGGGGCGGCGGGTATATTAGGATTATCAAAATTAAGCCGCATGACCATTTGCAATTAATCGACCAGCTTATAGAACTGATAGATGTTAGAGTTTCCCAAGCTAGTGCGGAGGATGTTATCTTTCGGTTGGTGGAAGAGAAGGTTATTTCCGCTAGGGAGGCGAAGATAATGGTTAGTGTCATGGATCGCTCAGTTTTATATTTGGGCCTGCCTGAAAGAGATGAGTTGCGGGCAAGGATGTTAACGGCCATGCTGACTACACTGAAGTATAGGTAGGGGGGATGAAAATGGTATGTCAAGAATGTAATGAGCGTCCGGCTGCTTTGCACTTTACGAAGATAATTAATGGAGAAAAATCCGAGATTCATATATGTGAGCAATGTGCTCAAGAAAAAGGCAGTATGTCATTGTTTACGGGTGGTTCAGGTTTTTCGATTAATAACCTGATCGCCGGATTGTTAAATACGGAACACGCCATTCCCAATCCACAACAGGAAGATCTTGAGCCGCGGAAGATCTTACAGTGTGAGAGATGTAAGATGACATTTCCGCAGTTTACGAAAATTGGCCGGTTTGGTTGTTCGGAGTGTTACCATACTTTTTCCGACAAAATGCAGCCTATATTAAAAAGGTTGCATAGTGGAAATACGGTGCATGCAGGGAAAATACCGAAACGAATCGGTGGAAGTATGCATGTAAGGAAAGAAATTGATTCGCTAAGACAAGAATTACAAGAGCTTATTTTACAGGAAGAATTCGAGAGTGCGGCGAATACTAGAGATAGAATCAGAGAATTGGAAAGGCAATTAAGTGAAAAAAGAGAGGGGGAGCAGTAGATGTCTCTTGAACACTTTTTGAATAATGCGGTCAGCTCTTGGATGAAGCAGGAGGGTCCGGATTCAGATATCGTCCTTAGTAGTAGGGTGCGACTTGCTAGGAATCTAGAAAAAATGCAGTTTCCTACAGTCTCTAGCAATGAGGAAGCTCAACAAATAGTGGATATCATGAGGCAGCATTTTGGAGAAAAGGAGTTCCAGGATCTTGGGGAGCTAGAGTTTCTTCTTATGGAGGAAATGAATGCCTTAGAGAAAAGAGTGTTAGTAGAAAAGCACTTAATCAGTCCACAACTGGCGGAGGATTCGGCATTTGGAGCATGTTTGTTATCACCGAATGAAGAAGTGAGCATTATGATAAATGAGGAGGATCATATCAGAATACAATGCTTGTTTCCGGGCCTGCAATTAAATGAAGCGTTGCAGATGGCTAATTCATTGGATGATTGGATAGAAGACAAGATTGATTATGCGTTTGATGAAAAACGAGGATACTTAACGAGTTGCCCGACAAATGTGGGGACGGGGCTGCGCGCTTCCGTCATGATGCACTTGCCTGCACTAGTGTTGACTCAGCAGATGAACAGAATTGTTCCAGCAATTAATCAATTGGGATTAGTTGTTAGAGGAATTTATGGGGAAGGCAGCGAAGCTTTAGGGAACATCTTTCAGATATCTAACCAAATGACACTTGGTAAGTCAGAAGAAGATATTGTCCAGGACCTTATGGGTGTTGTGCATCAACTTATTTCACAAGAGCGCTCTGCCAGGGAAGCATTAGTCAAAACTTCGAACATACAATTAGAAGATAGGGTATTTCGCTCATACGGGTTGCTGGCACATAGCCGGGTAATGGAGACGAAAGAGGCGGCAAAGTGTTTGTCGAATGTGCGGCTTGGTATAGATTTAGGCTATATCACCGACATCTCCAGATCCATTTTGAATGAATTAATGATATTAACTCAACCGGGCTTCTTACAACAATATGCTGGAGGACCATTAAAGCCAAATGAAAGAGATGTTCGCAGGGCTGGGTTGATTAGGGAAAGAATGCGATTAAATAGATAAAATATTCGGGAGGCGATTGGATATGATGTTTGGTCGATTTACAGAAAGAGCGCAAAAAGTATTGGCATTGGCACAAGAAGAGGCATTGCGCCTAAGCCATAATAATATTGGAACAGAGCATATCCTGCTTGGACTGGTCAGAGAAGGGGAAGGGATTGCTGCTAAAGCGCTGATTGCCCTTGGCCTGGGACCTGAAAAAATTCAAAAAGAAGTGGAAAACCTCATTGGCAGAGGGCAGGACAGTGGTCAGTCCATCCCCCACTACACACCAAGAGCGAAGAAGGTAATAGAGCTCTCCATGGATGAAGCCCGTAAACTTGGTCATTCCTACGTGGGAACAGAGCATGTATTGCTTGGCTTGATTCGCGAGGGAGAAGGTGTGGCGGCACGCGTATTGAATAACTTGGGAGTGAGTTTGAACAAGGCTCGCCAGCAAGTGTTGCAATTACTTGGAAGCAACGAGTCTTCCGGAGGACATCAAGGTGGTGCGTCGGCTAATGTGAATACACCTACTTTGGATAGCTTAGCAAGGGATTTGACAGCGGTCGCGCGTGAGGGCAGCCTGGATCCTGTTATCGGACGAAGCAAGGAAATTCAGCGTGTCATTGAGGTGCTTAGCAGAAGAACAAAAAACAATCCTGTATTGATCGGGGAACCTGGAGTGGGTAAAACGGCCATTGCTGAAGGACTCGCACAGCAAATTGTGAGCAACGAAGTTCCAGAAATCCTTCGTGATAAGCGCGTTATGACACTGGATATGGGAACAGTTGTTGCTGGTACGAAATATCGCGGGGAGTTTGAGGACCGCCTGAAGAAAGTGATGGATGAGATCCGTCAAGCTGGCAACATCATCCTTTTCATCGACGAACTTCATACATTGATCGGTGCCGGCGGGGCAGAGGGTGCCATTGACGCATCCAATATCTTAAAACCGTCCTTAGCGCGTGGAGAGTTGCAATGTATTGGAGCCACCACGCTAGATGAGTACCGTAAATATATTGAAAAAGATGCTGCACTTGAACGACGCTTCCAACCAATCCAGGTGGATGAGCCGACTACAGAAGAATCCATTCAGATTTTGACAGGACTTCGAGACCGTTATGAAGCCCATCACCGAGTATCTATCACTGATGAGGCGATTGAGCAGGCGGTTAAACTTTCTGACCGTTACATTTCGGACCGCTTCTTGCCGGATAAAGCGATCGACTTGATTGATGAAGCAGGCTCAAAAGTGCGACTTCGTTCCTTTACCACACCTCCAAACTTAAAAGAGTTAGAGGTAAAGCTAGAAACTGTTCGAAACGAGAAGGATGCTGCCGTACAGAGCCAAGAGTTTGAAAAAGCGGCTTCTTTAAGAGATACAGAGCAACGTCTTCGTGAACAATTAGAAGAAACAAAGAAAACGTGGAAAGAAAAGCAAGGACAAGAGAATTCTGAGGTGACAGTGGAAGATATTGCGATGGTGGTATCGAGCTGGACGGGAATTCCGGTATCAAAACTTGCACAAACAGAAACAGATAAACTGTTAAACATGGAATCTTTATTGCACTCCCGTGTCATTGGGCAGGATGAAGCAGTTAAAGCAGTATCGAAAGCTGTTCGTCGTGCACGTGCCGGTTTGAAAGATCCGAAGCGTCCAATAGGATCCTTCATCTTCCTTGGGCCAACTGGGGTAGGTAAAACGGAACTTGCAAGAGCCCTAGCTGAATCTATCTTTGGTGACGAAGATGCGATGATTCGTATTGATATGTCTGAGTATATGGAGAAGCATTCAACTTCCCGTCTTGTTGGTTCTCCTCCAGGATATGTGGGATATGATGAAGGCGGCCAATTAACGGAGAAGGTTCGTCGCAAACCGTATTCTGTTATTCTTTTAGATGAAATTGAGAAGGCGCATCCTGATGTGTTCAATATTCTATTACAAGTGTTAGAGGATGGCCGTTTGACAGATTCAAAGGGTCGAACAGTCGACTTCCGTAACACGCTTGTCATTATGACATCTAATGTTGGTGCAGATGCCTTAAAGCGCAACAAATATGTAGGTTTCAATGTACAAGATGAGAACCAGAACTATAAAGACATGAAAGGGAAAGTGATGGATGAGCTCAAAAAGGCGTTCCGTCCAGAGTTCCTAAACCGTGTTGATGAAATGATTGTGTTCCACTCTTTAGAGAAGACACACTTGAAAGAAATCGTAACGTTGCTATCTGAGCAGTTGACGAAGCGTCTGAAAGAACAGGATATCGACTTGGAGCTGACGGATGCTGCAAAAGAAAAGATTTCAGAAGAAGGCTATGATCCGGAATATGGTGCAAGACCGTTACGTCGCGCCATCCAAAAGCACGTGGAAGATAAACTATCGGAAGAGCTGTTAAAAGGAAATATCGAGAAAGGCAAGAAAATTTCATTAGATGTGGTAGACGGAGAATTTGTTGTCCGCGATGTGGAAAAAGTAAAATAAGGTTGATGGTCGTTTTACATGGCTGAATAGAAGTGGAGGTTAGCTCGTGATATAAGGGCTTTCCTCCTTTCTTGTATTTTCCAAAGGTTAAGATTAGCGTAAGTTATGTGAAATAAGGTATCATAAAAGAAGGAAAACAATGGTATTTTTATTATACTCTTTTCATAAAGATTATTGTTAATAGAGAGAGGATTTTTGGATGGCAAAGCGTAAGACAAAGTTTATGTGTAAGGAATGCGGGTATGAGTCTCCTAAGTGGATGGGGAAATGTCCCGGATGCAATGCTTGGAATACAATGGTGGAGGAACTGGAAGAGTCCAGGACGCCAAGACGCGGAGGTTTTACGACGTCCTCATCTACACTGGCAAGAAAAGCGGAATCCATCACAAAAGTGGAAAATATAAAGCAGTCAAGAATTTATACGGATATGGAAGAGTGCAATAGAGTGCTTGGTGGGGGATTGGTCCAAGGGTCACTTGTACTTATTGGGGGAGACCCCGGCATTGGTAAATCTACTTTATTGCTGCAGGTGTGCTGTCAATTGGCATTAAAAAAACATCGTGTCCTATACATATCGGGGGAAGAATCTGTTCAGCAAACAAAGCTGCGAGCAGATCGTTTAGGAGTACAGGCAGAAGAATTGTTTGTTTTATCAGAAACGGACTTTGAGCTTGTTGCAAAATCAGTGGACGATGTACAACCAACCTTGCTTGTTGTCGATTCCATACAAACTGTTTATCATCCTGCTGTTACTTCCGCTCCGGGGAGTGTGTCCCAGGTTAGAGAATGTACGGCTGAGTTGATGCGAATTGCTAAGACTAAAAATATTGCTGTCTTCATCGTAGGTCATGTAACAAAAGAAGGATCCATTGCAGGGCCGCGACTTTTGGAGCATATGGTGGACACGGTGTTGTATTTTGAAGGAGAAAGACACCACACATACCGTATCTTGCGTTCGGTGAAAAATAGATTCGGCTCCACAAACGAGATTGGTATTTTTGAAATGAAGGAAGAGGGGTTGACGGAAGTAAAAAATCCGTCAGAAATCTTTTTAGAAGAACGGTCAAAAGGAGCGGCAGGTTCCACGGTAGTAGCATCCATGGAAGGTACAAGGCCCGTATTGGTGGAAATCCAGGCGTTGATCTCTCCGACAGGTTATGGGAATCCAAGAAGAATGGCAACAGGAATCGACCATAACAGGGTATCACTCATCATGGCGGTACTTGAAAAAAGAGTGGGACTGTTGCTTCAAAACCAGGATGCCTACTTGAAAGTGGCAGGAGGGGTTAAACTCGATGAACCAGCCATTGACCTTGCAGTAGCGGTCAGCATTGCCTCCAGCTTTCGTAACCAAACATCTGAACCAACAGATGTAGTGATAGGAGAAGTGGGACTGACTGGCGAAATCAGACGGGTATCCCGCATCGAACAACGTGTTCAAGAAGCGGCAAAGCTTGGATTCAAACGAGTGATCATACCCGCGAAAAATCTGGGAGGATGGACCATTCCAAAAGAGATTAATGTAATTGGCGTTAACACCATTGAACAGGCTCTTCAATATACTCTAGGGGGATAGAGATGGAAGAACAACGGCAGAAAGAAAAAATAATGGCAGATACGTTACAGTTTATCGCACCGGGAACACCTATTCGGGAAGGAATCAACAATATTCTAAGGTCCCAAACCGGCGGACTTGTGGTCGTGGGATTCAATGATAAAGTGAAAGACATGGTAGACGGCGGGTTTTCCATCAATTGTCCATTCAGTCCTGCTTATGTATATGAATTAGCCAAAATGGATGGTGCCATCATCCTGAATGAAAAAGGGACGAAAATCCTGTATGCCAATGCGCAATTGACACCTAACTCCACCATCATTTCTACAGAAACAGGAATGAGGCATCGAACAGCAGAGCGTGTGGCAAAGCAGACAGGCTGTCTTGTGGTAGCGATATCTCAGCGCCGTAATGTCATTACATTGTATAAAGGCGATTTTCGTTATGCATTGCGTGATATTGGGGTTATTTTTACGAAAGCAAACCAAGCGATTCAAACGTTGGAAAAATATAAAACAGTGCTAGATCAAGGTATTACCAATTTAGGTGCCTTGGAATTTGAAGAACAAGTATCATTATCGGAACTTTTACAGGTAATCCATCGTATAGAAATGGTACTCCGCATAAAAAATGAAATACTAAGCTATATAAATGAGCTTGGAACGGAAGGCAGACTCATCCGTCTACAAATGACAGAACTGCTGGCTCATATTGAAGAAGAAGCGATTCTACTTATAAAAGATTATTGTCTTGATAAAGAAATGGATGCGTTTATGATTTTAAGAAGATTGCAGGAGTTGGCAAATACCGATCTATTGGACGATGCTGTTATCCTGAAGATGCTGGGGTATTCTGGGTTTATGAATCCGGATGAAATTGTCCTGCCAAGAGGATATAGAGTATTGCATAAGATCCCGAGACTTCCGCCTCTCGTCATCGAAAATCTTGTCTGCAAGTTTTGGAATTTAAAACATATCCTTCATGCAACCGTGGAGGAACTGGATGAAGTGGACGGGATTGGTGAGGTGCGAGCCCGAAAAATCAAAGAGGGATTAAAACGAATACAAGACCAACTATTAATAGACCGTCAAATGTAAGCCGTAAAATCAGGAATGTGACAAAATCCTTACAAAAGTAAATTAAAAGTTTTTTCGACGTTTTATTTAAAGGAAACTGTTTATAATGAATAAAGGGAGGTGAGGCAATGTTAAGGCGTACGGTTCAACTATTCTTTTTAATCCTTGGCGGAACATTAGGGATCTTTTTCATTCCCGAGCTGTTTTCTCTCTTGGATCTAGGGGATATCCCTTTTCTTACGAAGCCTTATACTGTTGCTATTTTAGGAGCAATTATATTTTTTATCCTTACTTTTTGGTTAGTGGATTATGTTGTAGGATTCATTAAATGGATAGAGGAATCTTTAGTAAAAGCGCCTGTTACCGATGTATTATTTGGTAGTCTAGGACTTATTTTTGGACTAATTGTTGCGTATCTGGCAGTTATTCCTTTGGAGAGAATCCCTTTTGTCAGCGCCATTTTCCCTATTTTCATTACCATTTTATTAGGATACCTTGGATTTCAAGTAGGTTTTAAGAAGCGAGATGAATTGGTAAGTTTATTTTCCATCTCTTCAAAGTTTGGGAAGAAAAAATCAGTAGAAGATGATGAGTTAGATTTGTCCTCAAAGAAGCTGAAAATCTTGGATACGAGCGTTATTATTGATGGCAGGGTGGCGGATATTTGCCAAACTGGTTTTCTAGAAGGAACAATCGTCATTCCGCGATTTGTACTAGAAGAGCTTCAGCATATTGCTGATTCTTCCGATGTATTAAAACGAAATCGTGGTCGACGAGGATTAGATATACTAAACAGAATTCAAAAAGAATTAGCTATAAAAGTAGAGATATATGAAGGCAATTTTGAAGATATCCAGGAAGTGGATTCTAAGCTTGTGAAGCTAGCAAAGTTGACCTCTGGTGTAGTAGTGACCAATGACTTTAACTTAAACAAAGTATGTGAGCTCCAAAATGTTGAAGTGTTAAATATCAACGATCTCGCGAATGCGGTAAAGCCTGTCGTTCTTCCTGGCGAAGAGCTGACTGTACAAGTCATAAAAGACGGAAAAGAACATAATCAAGGTGTCGCATACCTAGATGACGGTACCATGATTGTAGTGGAAGAAGGCCGTGATTACATCGGCAAGCACATCCAGGTACTAGTCACAAGCGTCCTCCAGACATCTGCCGGACGAATGATCTTTGCCAAGCCCAAACAACTAGAACGGGCAGCGTTATAAGTAAATAGTAGTAACCCTTACCCTCTTAAGCTATGCTTAGAGGGTATAAGTTATTTTGTGAAAAAAAACAACACCCACGGGAGAGTTAAACAATGAACTACCAAGTAATCGTACTAGCAGCAGGACAAGGAAAGCGGATGAAAGCAGGAAAAAACAAGCAGTTCATCAAGCTTGAGGGGAAACCTGTCATCATACATACCCTCTCCGTCTTTGAAGCGGACCCATGGTGTAAAGAAATTAAACTCGTCATTAATGAAAAAGAAAAAGATATATTCAAAGAACTTCTTATCCAATACCCGGTACCTAAAATAAAAGAAATGGTCCTTGGTGGAGAAGAGCGGCAGGATAGCGTGTATAATGGGCTTACCTCGCTTCAAGCAGCAGAAATTGTTCTTGTTCATGATGGAGCAAGGCCTTTCATTTCTCGCGACGTCATTCACAATCTGGTAGAAAAAGCGTCCAAAGAGGGGGCTGCTATTGTAGGGGTGCCTGTTAAAGATACGATAAAACGTGTTAGCGTGGCGGGAATAGTGGAAGAAACGGTGGAACGATCCAGCTTATGGTCCATCCAAACGCCTCAAGCTTTCCGGTATCCAATCCTGAAAGCTGCGCACGAAAAAGCAAAAACAGAAAACTATTTAGGAACCGATGAAGCAAGTCTCGTAGAACGTATCCAAGTCCCAGTACACATAGTACAAGGCGAATACGAAAACTTCAAACTGACCACACCAGAAGATCTAATCCTTGCAAAAGCTTTTTTACAAAAATAATTGTTATCAAACCGTAAACTCCTTGAGGTTGGAGTGCAAGGTGTGAGACTCCGAAGGGAGGTAGCGGTAGGTTGAGACCCCTGAAGCGTTGTGAGGAGGCTCAAGCACCGTCCCTCGGAAAGCGAACACCTGAAACGGAAATCTAAAGGAGTTGGCTCTGTTAAAGTATATTGTTGATTTTTGCAACAACCTAGCTGTTGATTGGAGCAATAGGCGAAGACTCCTGAGGGAGATAGCGTTTAGGGGAGACCCCGCAGGCGCTTTTCCGAGGAGGCTCCCCAAACGCCCCTAGGAAAGCGAAGCCTAGTGCGGAAATCACCAGCGGTGTTTAACAGAGCCAAGGAGTTAAACGGACTATACTTTTTTAATTGGAGAGGTGCACTATGTTTCGAATTGGACAAGGTTTTGACGTACATCAGTTTGCAGAAGGCAGACCACTTATAATCGGAGGCATAACCATCCCTTACGAAAAAGGGCTGCTAGGACATTCCGATGCTGACGTACTATTACATACAATCTCCGACGCATGCCTAGGCGCAATTGGAGAAGGAGATATCGGAAAACACTTCCCAGACACAGACCCGGCATTCAAAAATGCAGATTCCGCTGTTTTAATGGAACAGGTATGGGCAATAGTAAAAGAAAAAGGCTATACACTTGGAAATGTGGACTGTACCATCATTGCACAAAAACCAAAAATGGCGCCACATATCGAACCGATGCGTAAACGAATTGCAGAACTCCTAGAAGCGAACGTGGAACAAGTCAATGTAAAAGCCACCACCACCGAAAAACTAGGCTTCACCGGCAGAGAAGAAGGAATCGCCGCCCAAGCAGCCGTTCTCTTAATAAAGAGATAGTTTTTGGAAAACGTGATCTATAGCTGTTGATTGTAGCAAAAGGCGAAGACTCCTGAGGGAGCTAGCGCTAGATGGAGACCCCGCGGGCGAAGCCGAGGAGGCTCCAGCAGTGCCCCTAGGAAAGCGAAGCCATTTGCGGAAATCAACAGCGGCGTAGTAGGAAGTCCATAGAAAGAAATAGCTACGTACTCCAGCATTTTTATGTTAAAATAATGCTTAGTTTTAAAAACCGTCCGGGCCCGAAAGCCGACGGAAAATGGAGGTAACAAAACATGACAGTTCGTGTACGATATGCCCCAAGTCCAACAGGGCACTTACATATAGGAAACGCCAGAACCGCACTATTCAACTACCTGTTTGCACGCAGCCAAAATGGGAAGTTCATCATCCGTATTGAAGATACAGACAAAAAACGTAATATCGCAGGCGGAGAAGAAAGCCAGCTGAAATATTTGAAGTGGCTTGGAATGGACTGGGATGAAAGCGTTGATGTCGGTGGCGAATATGGCCCATACCGCCAATCAGAACGTAATGAAATCTACACCAAATTTTATAACGAGCTTTTAGAAAAAGGGCTTGCCTATAAATGTTATTGCACGGAAGAGGAACTTGAAGCGGAGCGCGAAGAACAGATTGCCCGCGGAGAGAATCCTAGCTACTCCGGCAAACACAGCAACTTAACGGAAGAAGAGCAAAAAGCCTTTGATGCAGAAGGAAGAGAACCAAGCATTCGCTTCCGCGTTCCAAAGGGAAAAGAAATTAAGTTCCATGACATGGTAAAAGGTGACGTATCTTTTGAGTCGGATGGCATTGGTGATTTTGTTATCGTGAAAAAGGATGGAACACCTACTTACAATTTCGCGGTGGCGGTCGATGATCACCTGATGCAGATTTCTCACGTCCTTCGTGGTGACGATCATATCTCGAACACGCCAAAACAAATCATGATTTTTGAAGCATTAGGCTGGGATGTTCCTGTATTTGGTCATATGACGTTAATCGTGAACGAAAGTCGTAAAAAATTAAGTAAACGTGATGAGTCCATCATCCAGTTTATTGAGCAATACGAGGAACTTGGCTATCTGCCTGAGGCTTTGTTCAACTTTATTGCCTTGCTTGGCTGGTCTCCAGTCGGTGAAGAGGAAGTCTTCTCAAAGGATCAATTTATTGAGATTTTTGACACTGCTCGTTTATCCAAATCACCAGCGGTATTTGATACAAACAAATTAACTTGGATGAATAACCAATACATCAAAACAATGGACCTGGATCGCCTTGTTGATCTTTCCTTACCGCACCTAGTAAAAGCAGGCCGTCTGGAAGAAACAATGACAGAGGATCAGAAGGATTGGGCGAAGGAACTTATCGGGCTTTACCAAGAGCAGATGAGTTTTGGAGCGGAAATTGTGGAATTGACGGAAATGTTCTTCCAAACGCATATCGAATACGATGAAGAAGCAAAAGCTGTCCTTGCTGAAGAACAAGTACCAGAAGTAATGGTTGCCTTCCATAAGGAATTGGAAGAGATGGAGGACTTCTCTGTGGACAACATCAAAGCTGCAACGAAAGCTGTACAAAAAGCAACTGGTCATAAAGGGAAAAAGCTGTTTATGCCAATCCGTGTGGCAACGACGGGTCAAACACATGGTCGTGACCTGCCGCAAACGATCCATCTACTAGGAAAAGATACAGTTTTAGCGAGATTGTCGAAGCTAATCGGTTAACATTTTACGTAAAACATAATATGATAGAACTAACATATTTTTAAATGAGATAACCATAGATGAATGTTGAAGAGGAGAGTAGAAAAGGTACATCCTTTCCAGAGAGAATCGCCATGGCTGCAAGCGATTCATGCGATGACTTTTTTGAAATGCACCTCGGAGTCTGTTACTAAAAGGCCCTAAAGCTGAGTAAGTGACAGCGGCAACCTCCCGTTACGAGGCTTAAGTGGGGGTATGGGTCCTTCTATTAGTCAACCCATATCCAAACAGAGTGGAACCGCGCCATAAGCGTCTCTGTGTCAATGACACGGAGGCGTTTTTATTTTTGATAAACACTTATGGACAGAAGAAAGGAGGTACTCCATGTTTCGCACAATAAAGGAAGACATAGAAGTGGTATTTGAACAAGACCCAGCTGCAAGAAATTACTTCGAAGTAATCTTAACATACTCCGGTCTTCATGCTGTATGGGCACATCGAGTTGCACATGCATTCTTTAAACGAAAAATGTTCTTCATAGCAAGAGCCATCTCCCAAGTGAGCCGGTTCTTCACCGGAATTGAAATTCATCCAGGTGCTAAAATCGGCCGCAGATTTTTTATTGACCACGGAATGGGAGTTGTTATAGGAGAAACCTGTGAAATTGGGAATAATGTTACTGTCTTCCAAGGAGTAACCCTCGGTGGTACCGGGAAAGAAAAAGGAAAACGACATCCTACCATACAGGACAACGCACTTATTGCGACTGGCGCCAAGGTATTGGGTTCTATCACAATCGGTGAAAACTCCAAAGTTGGAGCGGGGTCGGTCGTATTGAAAGACGTGCCTGCTAACTCCACAGTTGTCGGAATACCAGGAAAGATCGTCATACAAGATGGAGTGAAGGTAAAAAGAGATCTGAATCATCACGAAATGCCAGATCCGACAGGTGACAGGTTTGTGGAATTGGAAAATCAAATTGCCCGCCTGCAAAATGAACTGCTACTTTTAAAAGAGAGGAAGAAAATAGATGACCATTCATCTTTATAATACTTTAACACGTCAAAAGGAAAAGTTCGTCCCGCTTGAAGAGGGCAAGGTAAAGATGTATGTGTGCGGACCGACCGTATATAACTACATTCATATCGGGAATGCAAGGCCGCCAATCGTGTTTGATACGGTCAGAAGATACTTAGAATACCGTGGCTATGAAGTGAACTACGTTTCTAATTTTACGGATGTGGATGATAAGCTGATCAAGGCTGCAAACGAATTAGGAGAAGATGTACCGACCATTGCAGAACGGTTTATAGAAGCATACCACGAAGATGTCTCTGCTTTGGGTTGCAAACAAGCAACTGTTCACCCAAGAGTGACAGAAAGTATGGATATTATTATTGAGTTTATTGAAGCATTGATTGAAAAAGGATATGCCTATGAGTCTGGTGGAGATGTTTATTACAGAACCCGCGAATTTAAGGAGTATGGAAAGCTTTCACATCAACCGATAGAAGATCTTCAGCTTGGAACTCGTATTGAAGTAGGAGATAAGAAACAAGATGCACTTGATTTTGTCCTATGGAAAGCAGCAAAGGAGGGAGAAATTTATTGGGAGAGTCCATGGGGCCAAGGTAGACCTGGTTGGCACATCGAGTGCTCGGCAATGGCTCTTAAATACCTCGGCGACACTATAGATATCCATGCCGGTGGACAGGACTTGTCCTTCCCGCATCATGAAAATGAAATTGCCCAATCCGAAGCGTTGACAGGTAAGACTTTTGCTAACTATTGGTTGCACAATGGGTATATTAATATCGATAATGAAAAAATGTCTAAATCTCTTGGCAATTTCGTGTTGGTTCATGACATCATCAAAAAGCATGACCCGCAATTATTGCGTTTCTTTATGCTTTCTGTCCATTATCGTCATCCAATCAACTATAATGAGGAGCTGCTGCAAAGCACCAAAAACGGCCTGGACCGTATTCGAACAGCTTACGCTAACTTAAAGCATCGTTTGGACAATACAGCGGATCTCGCAACTGATGATGCGGAATGGCTAGAAAAAGTAGAAGAATTTAAAAATGAATTCATTCAAGTAATGGATGATGATTTTAATACAGCCAATGCTATTTCTGTTTTGTTTGATATGGCAAAACAAGCCAACCTTTACTTAAACGGGAAAAACACTACTGAAAAAGTGTTGCAGGCATTCATTGCCCAGTTTGAAGAACTATTTTCTGTTATCGGTGTGTCCCTTACTGCCGAGGAAGAACTATTGGATGAGGAAATTGAAAGCTTGATCCAACAGCGAATCGATGCAAGGAAAAACCGTGATTTTGCTAGAGCGGATGAAATTCGTGACGAATTGAAAGCGAAAAATATCATCCTCGAAGATACTGCACAAGGCACGCGTTGGAAAAGAGGCTAATATCTGAATGAGCAAAACACAAGTAGATGCTAAGCAATTAAATAGTCTAGCGCTTGCCTATATGGGGGATGCGGTGTATGAAGGATACATCCGCCACCACCTTTTGAAATCCGGAAAGATTCGCCCAAACCAGTTGCACCGAGCTGCAACAAACTATGTGTCTGCGAAATCGCAGGCACATCTGCTTCACCAACTGATGGAGCGTGAATTTTTTACCGAAGAAGAACAAGGTGTAATCAGACGCGGAAGGAATGCAAAATCCGGTTCGGTACCAAAGAATACAGACGTGCAAACATACCGTTACTCTACCGCATTTGAAGCGCTGATCGGCTATCATTACTTAAGTGATAAAATAGACCGCATGGAAGAAATCGTGTTTACCTGCATAGAACTGGTAGACAGCAAGAGAGGTGAATAGAGATGACTAAAGAATTCATTATGGGAAGAAACCCAGTACTAGAGGCGCTTAAATCTAATCGTGAAATCAACAAGCTATGGATTGCAGAAGGTGGTCAAAAAGGCTCTATCCAACAGGTAATTGCAATGGCGAAGGAAGCAAATGTTCTCGTGCAATTCGTCCCTCGTAAAAAAATCGATCAAATGGTGGAGGGAAATCATCAAGGAGTTGTCGCTTCCGTAGCTGCCTATGATTATGCTGAGCTTGATGATCTATATAAGGCTGCAGAACAACGAAACGAAGATCCATTCTTTCTGATTCTTGATGAAATTGAAGATCCCCATAACTTAGGCTCCATCATGCGTACAGCAGATGCAGTAGGGGCACACGGCATCATCATACCTAAGCGCAGAGCGGTGGGATTGACTGCCACAGTTGCTAAAGCCTCCACAGGTGCCATTGAGCATATACCGGTTGTACGAGTAACCAATCTTGCTCGAACAGTGGACGAGCTAAAAGAGCGAGGACTTTGGATCTACGGTACAGACGCAAAGGGAACTGTTGATTATACAAAAATGGATGGCTCCTTGCCGCTAGGGCTTATTATCGGCAGTGAAGGAAAAGGAATGGCTAGACTTTTAAAAGAAAAATGCGATTTTCTTGTATCTTTACCGATGGTAGGAAAAGTAACGTCACTGAATGCATCTGTAGCAGCAAGTTTATTAATGTATGAGGTTTTCCGCAAAAGATTGTCGGCAGGAGAGTAAGGAAGAATGGATATTCTACTGGTAGATGGATATAACATTATCGGTGCGTGGCCAGAGCTTAGGGTCTTGAAAGATCAGGATCTCGCAATGGCCCGTGATATCCTTATTTCTAGAATGGCAGAGTACCAGGCGTATACAGGCTACAAGGTAATTATTGTTTTTGATGCCCATATGTCACAGGGAATAGAGACGAAGTACAAAAATCATCGCGTGGAAGTCATTTATACTCGTGAAAACGAAACAGCCGATGAAAGAATTGAAAAACTGGCCATCAGCCTAAGTGACATCCGCACACAAATTCATGTGGCCACTTCTGACTTTACAGAACAATGGGCCATCTTCGGTCAAGGTGCATTGCGGAAATCTGCTCGTGAACTGTTAAATGAGTCAAATGCTATTGAGGAAAGAATAAAAAAACGCGTAACAAAATTTACCAATGAAAAGCCGTCAAAACGCATAGAACTCGACCATGAAATTTCAGCAATTTTCGAAAAATGGCGTCGAGGACAGCGATGAGTGGTTGACGGTCAATTTATGCCTACTGTATAATATTTCTATCTACTGATTCAGTCGGAGGGATAGGTGTGATAGTGAGCGATCCAAGAAATGCTAACAGGATATTAGAGCTTATGGAAGACGAACAGATGGTAGAACTTGTGCATTTAGGTGATAGTGAAGCGCTAGATTATTTAATCAACAAGTATAAGAACTTCGTTCGCGCGAAGGCTAGATCCTATTTTCTTATTGGTGCAGATCGCGAGGATATTGTGCAAGAAGGGATGATAGGTCTATACAAGGCAATAAGAGACTTTAAAGAGGACAAGTTGACTTCTTTCAAGGCATTTGCCGAACTATGCATTACAAGACAAATCATTACTGCGATTAAAACTGCTACAAGACAGAAGCATATTCCATTGAATTCGTACGTATCATTGGACAAGCCTATCTATGACGAAGAATCGGACCGCACATTAATGGATGTCATTTCGGGTGCTAAGGTCATGGACCCTGAAGAATTAATTATAAATCAAGAGGAATTTGATGATATAGAAGTTAAGATGGGAGAGTTGCTGAGCGACCTTGAGAGAAAGGTTCTTGCCCTTTACCTGGACGGACGTTCCTATCAAGAAATTTCAGAAGATTTAAACCGGCATGTAAAATCCATCGATAACGCATTACAAAGGGTAAAACGCAAGTTAGAAAGGTACTTGGAGCTGAGAGAGATTACATTATAAACAGTAACATCTCCTAAGCTGAAATACCGAATGGTGGCGCCTTCAAATCACATTGACTAATTATTACGCCTATGTTACATTTTTAGGGACATCTATGTTTTGGTGGTGTAACACATGCAAAGTAAGGTAGCACTTGCTTGCGCGACGTGCTCTTCCCGCAACTATTCAACAGTGAAAGGAAAATCACAAAGCGCAGAGCGATTAGAGATAAAGAAGTTTTGTAAAGTTTGTAATGCTCACACCGTTCATCGGGAGACAAAATAGATCACTATCTGGGGTTGGAGGTTACATGGATGGGACGTTTGACTAATTTTTTTCGTGATGTAGCTCGCGAAATGAAAAAAGTAAGCTGGCCAAAACGCCAGGAACTAACTCGCTACACAATTACAGTAGTAACAACTGTATTGTTTGTGGCAGTGTTTTTTTGGGTTATTGACTTAGGTATTTCCGAGTTAATCCGTGCTTTGATTAACTAATCTTTTTAGAGCGAACAAAATTTTTTCCTTATTCCTTTTGCTCTTGAATAAGTAATGTTATATCATGGTATAATGTAAATAATACTTTCTGACAAAAAGCCCGTTCAACGGGTTTTTTCATTTGGAAAAAAACACCACGTTGTTTTAATAGTTTCACTGGTTTTTATAAGATGGTATTCTTGGCGATTAGCCGAACTTCCCATGTTGATTGTATTGAAGGGTGTGAGACTCCTCGAAAATGCTAGCGCATTTTCTTCGTGCGATGCTTCGCTTCCGTAGCGTTCCTAGCGGTAGCTTGAGACCCCTGAAGCGTTGTGAGGAGGCTCAAGCACCGCCCAAAGGATAAGCGAACACCCATAACGGAAATCAACAGGGAGTCCAACGGAATCCTGATGATTACCATTTATAGTCTCAAAAATAAAATACTAGAAAAGGGAGGGACGGACACAAGTCCTAAACAATGGAGAAAAACTGGTACGTTGTTCATACTTATTCCGGATACGAGAATAAAGTAAAAGCGAACTTAGAAAAACGAGTAGAGTCAATGGGGATGCAAGACAAAATCTTCCGTGTCGTAGTTCCTGAAGAAGAAGAAACAGACATCAAAAACGGCAAAAAGAAAGTAACCAAGAAAAAAGTTTTCCCAGGTTACGTTCTAGTAGAAATCGTCATGACAGACGACTCTTGGTATGTCGTGCGTAACACACCTGGCGTAACAGGTTTCGTAGGATCAAGTGGATCTGGTTCCAAGCCAACACCTCTATTGGATGACGAAATTGCATTCATCCTAAAGAGAATGGGCATGATGGAGAAACAAGTAGAAGTAGACTTCGACTTGAAAGAATCCGTAAAAGTAACAGAAGGACCATTTGCAAACTTCACTGGCCACATCGTAGAGTTGGATAAAGACAAGCATAAAGTGAAAGTTCTAGTCAATATGTTCGGCCGTGAAACCCCTGTGGAGCTTGACTTTACTCAGATCGAAAAATTATAATGTAAAAAAACTTGAAATAGTTTCGTAAAAATGATATTATTTCAAAGGTCAGTATGTCTCTGAAACAGAGACTATTAATAAAAAAATATTCTTTATTAAATATATAAAGAATGAGTTGAGTGGGAGGGAGAAATCCCAGATACCACATCACGGACTTAAGGAGGTGTGTCTCGTGGCTAAAAAAGTAATTAAAATGGTAAAGTTACAAATTCCAGCAGCGAAAGCTAACCCAGCACCACCAGTTGGACCAGCACTAGGTCAAGCAGGTGTTAACATCATGGGTTTCTGTAAAGAGTTTAACGCTCGTACAGCTGATCAAGCTGGTTTGATTATCCCTGTTGAAATCACGGTTTTTGAAGACCGTTCATTTACATTTATTACGAAAACTCCACCTGCTGCAGTTTTACTTAAAAAAGCAGCTGGTATTGAGTCTGGTTCTGGTGAACCAAACCGTAATAAAGTTGCAACAGTTAAGCGTGATAAAGTACGCGAAATTGCGGAGACGAAAATGCCAGATCTAAACGCTGCAAGCGTAGAAGCTGCAATGCGCATGGTTGAAGGTACTGCTCGTAGCATGGGTATCACTATCGAAGACTAATCCCATTGCTTTTGATTTAACTGCTGTTCAGGGTTGCGGACTTTGGTTTATGGCCAATTCGCAACCTTTATTCGTGGGAGGTTATTCCGCTAAAACCACATAAGGAGGACGTTTAAAATGGCTAAAAGAGGTAAAAAGTACATCGAAGCTGCGAAACTTGTAGACCGTCAAACGGCTTACTCTGTTAACGAAGCTATCGAATTAGTTAAGAAAACAAACACTGCGAAGTTCGACGCTACTGTGGAAGTTGCATTCCGTCTTGGAGTTGACCCTCGTAAAAATGACCAACAGATCCGTGGAGCAGTAGTGCTTCCTCATGGAACTGGTAAAACTCAAAAAGTCCTAGTTTTCGCTAAAGGCGAAAAAGCGAAAGAAGCAGAAGCTGCTGGAGCTGACTATGTTGGGGATGCTGACATGATCGCGAAAATCAACCAAGGTTGGTTCGATTTCGACGTAATCGTTGCTACACCAGACATGATGGGTGAAGTTGGTAAATTAGGACGCGTATTAGGACCTAAAGGACTAATGCCAAACCCTAAAACTGGTACAGTTACATTTGATGTAACGAAAGCTGTTAACGAGATCAAAGCTGGTAAAGTTGAATACCGCCTTGATAAATCCGGTAACATCCACGTACCAGTAGGTAAAATCTCTTTCGAAGATACGAAGCTTGTTGAAAACTTCACAACTATCTATGAGACTTTACTAAAAGCTAAACCGGCTGCTGCAAAAGGTACATTCATGAAGAACGTTGCCGTTACTTCTACAATGGGCCCTGGAGTAAAAGTTGACACTTCTACTTTCGTAGCTACCAAAAACTAACATATTGACACAAGATAACTAGACGGTTATAATAATCGTTGTGTTTATAAAATGATATTGTTTGTACCGTAGACAGTAGGTGCCGAATGGCTTAATTTCCTACCGAGGTGTGAATTTTTACGATATAAAGCCTTGTGCTTTTAACGATAAAACTTCTGCCTCCACCTGCGTGGAGGCATTCTTTATGTACACCGGTCGGTATAAGTGGTAACCAACTTTTTAGGAGGTGTAACGATGAGCAAAGCAGTTGAAGTAAAAAAGCAAGCTGTTGGAGAAATCGCTGACAAGTTTAAAGGTTCTGTATCTACTATCGTAGTTGACTACCGTGGACTTAACGTTTCTGAAGTAACTGAACTTCGTAAACAACTTCGTGAAGCAGGTGTTGAGTTCAAGGTTTACAAAAACTCTTTAACTCGCCGTGCGGCTGAAGCAGCAGACATCAACGGACTTAACGACGCATTAACAGGACCTAACGCTATCGCATTCTCTACTGAAGATGTAGTAGCTCCTGCTAAGATCCTTAATGACTTCGCGAAAAAGCACGAAGCATTAGAAATCAAAGCTGGTGTAATCGAAGGAAATGTTGCAACGGTTGAAGAAGTGAAAGCTCTTGCTGAACTTCCATCCCGCGAAGGTCTTCTTTCCATGTTGCTTAGCGTCCTTCAAGCTCCAATCCGCAACTTGGCTCTTGTTACGAAAGCAGTTGCAGATCAAAAAGAAGAGCAAGGCGCTTAATTTCAATCTAGCAAGTTAAGTAAGAAAAACAAAAAACTTATAATATCTAAGGAGGAAATTAACAATGACACACGAACAAATCATTGAAGCGGTTAAAAATATGACTGTTTTAGAACTAAACGACCTAGTAAAAGCAATCGAAGAAGAATTTGGTGTAACTGCTGCTGCTCCTGTAGCTGTAGCTGGTGGTGGAGCTGCTGAAGCTGCTGCTGAGCAAACTGAATTCGACGTAATCCTAGCTAACGCTGGCGGACAAAAAATCAAGGTTATCAAAGTAGTACGTGAAATCACTGGTCTTGGTCTTAAAGAAGCTAAGGAAGTTGTAGACAACGCTCCTAAAGCTCTTAAAGAAGGTATTGCTAAAGAAGAAGCTGAAGAAATCAAAGCTAAACTTGAAGAAGTTGGAGCTTCTGTAGAAGTTAAGTAATTACAGGCTCTTAAAAAGGAAAGCTCGCTACGTGTTAGCGGGCTTTTTTTAAACGGTGCCACACTTGATGTAAGGACCGTTTGGTTACTGTCTTTTTCAAGGGTGCTAATATATGAAGTTGATTTGTTGAAAAGCTAGCGATAGCTATTCAGATAAGGAGACTAAATATGACGAATCATTATTATACAAACAAGCCATCAGTGGAAAGCAACCGTCAACAATGGAAATTTGATTTAAAAGGTAACAACTTTTCTTTCATAACGGATAGCGGTGTTTTTTCGAAAAAAGAAGTGGACTTTGGATCAAGAGTGCTGATAGAGGCTTTTGAAGAACCGGAAGTGGAAGGTCGCATTCTAGATGTTGGCTGTGGATATGGTCCGATTGGATTGTCTCTTGCAAAATATTATCCACATCGCCATGTGGACATGATTGATGTCAATGAAAGAGCTGTTGAGCTAGCCAAAGAAAACGGTTCTATTAACAAAGTGGAGAATATCACTGTTTTTACTAGTGATATCTATGAAAATGTCACTTCCACCGATTATGCGGCAATACTTTCTAATCCGCCGATACGCGCTGGCAAAAAAGTAGTTCATGAAATTTTAGAAAAAGCTTGGACGCACTTAGCGCCAAAAGGTGAACTGTGGATTGTGATCCAAAAGAAACAGGGAGCTCCTTCTGCAATGGAGAAATTAGAATCATTGTTTGAGGAAGTGGAAGTTGTGACAAAGAAAAAAGGTTACTCTATCATCAAATCAAAAAAGGGTTGACTTGGTTTTTTTGTTATGGTAGCATTGTTTAATGCCAATATGTATTTTTCTGAGCACTAATAATTTTATGTATTTTGCATGTATAAAATTAGTATGCTTGGAAAAGATAGTAAAATCAATAGAGCGATTGTAAAAACGTGGTTTTCTGTATTGAAACCATTTTTTATTTTTAACATGGATTCGTTTAAGCAGTATTGTTTCCATGTTGAATGTTTTTTTATGTTTGGCTTTGAGTGGTTTATATTTTTTAAACTACTATTAATAACGCTTGATACGAGGGGTGAATCAGTTGACAGGTCAACTAGTTCAATACGGACGACACCGCCAACGCAGAAGTTATGCTCGCATTAGTGAAGTATTAGATTTACCAAATCTAATAGAGATTCAAACATCTTCTTATCAATGGTTCCTTGATGAGGGGTTAAGAGAAATGTTTCATGACATTTCCCCGATTGAAGACTTCACAGGAAATCTATCTTTAGAATTCATCGATTATAGCTTAGGGGAACCTAAATATTCTGTTGAAGAATCAAAGGAAAGAGATGTTACATACTCAGCTCCTTTACGTGTGAAGGTTCGTCTCATTAACAAAGAAACTGGTGAAGTAAAAGACCAGGATGTATTTATGGGTGATTTCCCGTTGATGACGGATACTGGTACGTTCGTTATTAATGGTGCAGAACGTGTTATTGTATCTCAGTTAGTGCGTTCTCCAAGTGTGTATTACAGCGGAAAAGTAGATAAAAATGGTAAAAAAGGCTTTTCGGCTACTGTTATTCCAAACCGTGGTGCATGGTTAGAATACGAGACTGACGCTAAAGATGTTGTATATGTTCGTATAGATCGTACTCGTAAACTACCAGTAACGGTTCTTTTGCGTGCTCTTGGATTCGGTTCCGACCAGGAAATCATTGATCTTCTTGGCGAAAACGAGTACCTTCGCAATACTTTAGATAAGGATAACACAGAAAGCACAGAAAAGGCATTACTAGAAATATATGAGCGTCTACGCCCTGGTGAACCACCAACGGTTGAAAACGCGAAAAGTTTATTAGAGTCTAGATTTTTCGATCCTAAACGCTATGATTTGGCAAGTGTTGGAAGATACAAGATTAATAAAAAGCTTCATATCAAAAACAGACTTTTCAATCAACGTATCGCTGAAACACTTGTAGACCCAGAAACTGGGGAAATTATTGTAGAAAAAGGTACGCTATTAGATCGTAGAACTTTAGACCGCATTCTACCTAACATTGAAGATGGCATCGGCCTGACTTCTTTCCATCCGCATGGTGGAGTAGTAGAAGATGAAGTGCCTATGCAATCTATTAAGATATATGCACCAAATGATGCAGAAGGTGAAAAAGAAATCGTCGTTTTAGGCAACGGTTTTATTGAAGAAAAAGTAAAGCATATCGCTCCTGCGGATATTATTGCTTCTATCAGTTATTTCTTTGACCTTCTACATGGTGTAGGCGATACAGATGATATTGATCACCTTGGTAACCGTCGTTTACGTTCTGTTGGAGAACTTCTTCAAAACCAGTTCCGTATCGGTCTATCGAGAATGGAGCGTGTGGTTCGTGAGAGAATGTCCATCCAGGATACGAACACCATTACTCCGCAACAATTGATCAACATCAGACCTGTTATTGCATCTATTAAAGAGTTCTTCGGAAGCTCTCAGTTATCTCAGTTCATGGATCAAACGAATCCATTAGCTGAATTAACACATAAACGTAGATTGTCTGCGCTTGGACCTGGTGGTTTAACGCGTGAGCGTGCCGGCTTTGAAGTTCGTGACGTTCACTACTCTCACTATGGCCGTATGTGTCCGATCGAGACTCCTGAGGGACCAAACATCGGTTTGATTAACTCCCTTTCTTCTTTTGCGAAAGTGAATAAATTTGGTTTTATCGAAACTCCATACAGAAGAGTTGACCCTGAAACGGGACGTGTGACAGACCAAATTGATTACTTGACTGCAGATGAAGAAGATAACTATGTAGTAGCCCAAGCAAATGCCCGTCTTGGTGAAGATGGAAGTTTCTTGGACCAAAATGTTGTATCCCGTTTCCGTGGGGAAAATACGGTTGTTGTAAGCGAGAGAATCGACTACATGGACGTTTCTCCTAAGCAGGTTGTATCTGCTGCGACAGCTTGTATTCCTTTCTTGGAAAACGATGACTCCAACCGTGCCCTAATGGGAGCGAACATGCAACGTCAAGCTGTACCTTTATTGCAACCGGAATCCCCGATTGTTGGTACAGGGATGGAGCACGTTTCCGCAAAAGACTCCGGAGCTGCCGTTATCTGTAAACACCCTGGTGTTGTAGAGCGAGTAGAAGCCCGCGAAGTTTGGGTGCGCCGTATGGAAGAAGTCGACGGACAACAAGTTAAAGGCAACCTTGATAAGTACAGAATGCTTAAATTCATTCGTTCCAACCAAGGTACATGCTATAACCAACGTCCGATTGTTTCCGTTGGTGACGTTGTAACAAAAGGAGAAATCCTTGCAGACGGACCATCCATGGAAAAAGGTGAATTGGCACTTGGCCGTAACGTAATGGTCGGTTTCATGACATGGGACGGATATAACTATGAGGATGCTATCATCATGAGTGAGCGTCTGGTAAAAGATGATGTGTACACTTCCATTCATATTGAAGAATATGAGTCAGAAGCACGTGACACAAAACTTGGACCAGAGGAAATCACACGTGATATCCCGAACGTCGGGGAAGAGGCACTTAAAAACCTTGACGACCGCGGAATCATCAGAGTAGGTGCGGAAGTAAAAGACGGAGACCTATTAGTAGGTAAGGTAACACCTAAAGGGGTTACGGAACTTACTGCTGAAGAACGTCTATTACACGCAATCTTCGGTGAGAAAGCAAGAGAAGTACGAGATACATCACTAAGAGTTCCACACGGTGGTGGCGGTATCGTACTTGATGTAAAAGTATTCAACCGTGAAGATGGTGACGAATTGCCACCAGGTGTTAACCAATTAGTTCGTGCATACATCGTTCAGAAGCGTAAAATCTCTGAAGGTGATAAAATGGCCGGACGACATGGTAACAAAGGGGTAATCTCCCGTATCTTACCGGAAGAAGATATGCCTTACTTGCCAGATGGAACACCAATTGACATCATGTTAAACCCACTAGGGGTACCTTCTCGTATGAACATCGGGCAGGTATTGGAGCTTCACCTAGGAATGGCAGCAAGAACATTGGGCATCCACGTTGCTTCCGCCGTATTTGATGGCGCGCGTGAAGAAGACGTATGGAGCACACTTGAAGAAGCTGGCATGGCAAGAGATGCGAAAACAGTATTGTATGACGGAAGAACAGGTGAGCCGTTCGACAGCCGTGTATCCGTAGGGATCATGTATATGATCAAACTTGCGCACATGGTTGATGATAAGCTTCACGCACGTTCTACTGGACCTTACTCACTTGTTACACAACAACCACTTGGCGGTAAAGCGCAATTTGGTGGACAACGTTTCGGTGAGATGGAGGTATGGGCACTTGAGGCTTATGGTGCCGCATACACACTACAAGAAATCCTTACAGTAAAATCCGATGACGTAGTAGGACGTGTGAAAACGTACGAGGCGATCGTAAAAGGTGAAAATGTACCTGAACCTGGTGTACCTGAATCCTTCAAAGTATTGATCAAAGAACTTCAAAGTTTAGGTATGGATGTAAAAATCCTGTCAGGCGATGAAGAAGAGATAGAAATGAGAGATCTAGAGGAAGATGAAGAACAAGCTTCCGAAGGTATTTCCCTTGATTCAGATCAAGTAGAAGAAGTAAAAGAAACTGTCGCTAAAGACTGATGGCCAACAGTACTTTAAAGATAAGCATTTGGGTAGAACCTGTAGATTATAAGGGAGGTAGGCCCCTTGCTAGATGTTAATAATTTTGAATATATGAAAATAGGCCTTGCTTCACCCGACAAGATCAGATCCTGGTCTTTCGGGGAAGTCAAGAAGCCTGAGACAATTAACTATCGTACATTAAAGCCAGAAAAAGATGGGTTATTCTGCGAAAGAATTTTCGGTCCTACAAAAGACTGGGAATGTCACTGTGGTAAATACAAGCGCGTCCGTTATAAGGGCGTCGTTTGTGACCGCTGTGGTGTAGAAGTGACAAGAGCGAAAGTACGTCGTGAACGCATGGGTCACATCGAACTTGCTGCTCCTGTATCCCACATCTGGTACTTCAAAGGAATCCCAAGCCGCATGGGTCTTGTTCTTGACATGTCCCCACGTGCGCTTGAGGAAGTAATTTACTTTGCATCTTACGTGGTAACAGAAACAGGCGACACTCCTTTGGAGAAGAAGCAACTGCTTTCTGAAAAGGAATTCCGTGCATACCGTGAAAAGTATGGTCAAACATTCCAAGCTGCCATGGGTGCAGAGGCAATCAAGAAACTTCTTTTTGATATCGACTTAGAAAAAGAAGTAGATACACTAAAAGAAGAGCTTAAAACTGCTCAAGGCCAACGCCGTACAAGAGCAATTAAGCGTCTAGAAGTATTGGAATCCTTCAGAGGATCCGGCAACGAACCATCTTGGATGATCCTTGATGTACTTCCTGTCATTCCTCCTGAATTACGTCCGATGGTGCAATTGGATGGTGGTCGTTTTGCGACTTCTGACTTGAATGACTTGTATCGCCGTGTAATCAACCGTAACAACCGTTTAAAACGTCTTCTTGACCTTGGTGCCCCAAGCATCATCGTACAGAATGAAAAACGTATGTTACAAGAAGCTGTTGACGCACTTATCGACAATGGTCGCCGTGGCCGTCCTGTAACAGGACCTGGTAACCGTCCATTGAAATCTCTTTCTCACATGCTGAAAGGGAAGCAAGGTCGTTTCCGTCAGAACTTACTAGGAAAACGTGTTGACTACTCTGGTCGTTCCGTTATCGTAGTAGGACCTAACTTAAAAATGTACCAATGTGGATTACCGAAAGAAATGGCCCTTGAGCTATTCAAGCCTTTCGTAATGAAAGAACTTGTAGAACGCGGGCTTGCACATAACATTAAGAGTGCGAAGCGTAAGATCGAACGCGTACAACCTGAGGTTTGGGACGTATTGGAATCCGTTATTAAGGAACACCCAGTATTACTGAACCGCGCACCAACTCTACACAGACTAGGTATTCAAGCATTTGAACCTACCCTTGTAGAAGGCCGTGCTATTCGTCTACATCCTCTTGTATGTACTGCATACAATGCGGACTTTGACGGTGACCAAATGGCAGTTCACGTACCTCTTTCTGCTGAAGCACAGGCTGAAGCACGCATCTTGATGCTTGCTGCACAAAACATCCTTAACCCTAAGGATGGAAAACCTGTAGTAACACCTTCCCAGGATATGGTGCTTGGTAACTACTACTTAACACTAGAGCGAGAAAATGCTGTAGGTGAAGGAATGGTATTCAAGGATACGAATGAAGCGCTTATCGCTTATTCAAACGGCTATGTACATCTGCACACTCGTGTAGCGGTATATGCAGGATCCTTAAATAACGAAACATTTACCGAAGAGCAAAAACAAAAGCTTCTAATTACGACAGTAGGAAAGTTGATCTTCAACGAAATCCTGCCGCCGTCATTCCCTTACATTAACGAACCTACAAAGTTCAACTTAGAAGTGAACACTCCTGATAAATACTTTGTGGAAAAAGGTGCGAATGTAAAAGAAGCGATACAAGCACAAGAAATAATCGATCCATTTAAGAAGAAAATCCTTGGTAACATCATTGCAGAAGTGTTCAAACGCTTCAAGATCACGCAAACATCCGAAATGCTTGACCGCATGAAAAACCTTGGATTCCGTTACTCTACTAAAGCTGGTATCACCGTTGGTGTAGCAGATATCGTAGTTCTTAAAGAGAAAGATGAAATCTTGGTGGAAGCACAAACAAAAGTTGATACAGTCCTTAAGCAGTTCCGCCGTGGTTTAATCACAGAGGAAGAACGTTATGACCGCGTTATTTCCATCTGGAGTGCTGCTAAAGATAAGATCCAAGGGTTGCTAATGGCGTCCTTGCCACGCCTGAACCACATCTTCATGATGAGTGATTCCGGTGCCCGTGGTAACGCATCTAACTTTACACAGTTAGCTGGTATGCGTGGACTGATGGCCAACCCGTCTGGACGTATCATCGAATTACCAATCAAATCCAGTTTCCGTGAAGGTCTTACGGTATTGGAATACTTTATCTCTACTCACGGTGCGCGTAAAGGTCTTGCCGATACAGCACTGAAAACTGCCGATTCCGGTTACTTGACTCGTCGTCTTGTAGACGTGGCGCAGGATGTTATCGTTCGTGAGATGGATTGTGGAACAGACCGCGGTCTACACATCTCTTCTCTGAAAGATGGCACAGAAGTAGTAGAAAAGTTAGAAGAGCGTTTAGTTGGCCGATATGCAAGAAAAGCTGTGAAGCATCCTGAAACAGGGGAAGTTCTTGTTGCATCGAACGATTTAATCACTGAAGACCTTGCAACAACCATTGTAGAAGCAGGCGTGGAAGATGTTTGGATCCGCTCTGTGTTCACATGTGACACTCGTCATGGTGTATGTAAAAAATGTTACGGCCGCAACCTTGCGACAGGCTTAGAAGTAGAAGTGGGAGAAGCAGTAGGTATTATCGCTGCCCAATCTATTGGTGAGCCGGGAACTCAGTTGACGATGCGTACATTCCATACAGGTGGGGTTGCAGGAGACGATATTACACAAGGTTTACCGCGTATCCAAGAGATCTTCGAAGCGCGTAATCCTAAAGGTCAAGCGGTCATCTCTGAAATTGATGGTGTTGTTACATCTATCAACGAAGGTCGTGACCGTCAGCAAGAAATCACTGTCCAAGGTGAAGTGGAAACGAGAAACTACACAGTACCATACACTGGCCGCCTTAAAGTCGGCGTAAATTCAGAAGTATCACGTGGTCAGGAACTAACAGAAGGTTCCATCGATCCGAAAGAACTACTGAAAGTGAAAGATATGGTATCTGTACAGGAGTATCTATTGCTTGAAGTTCAAAAAGTATACCGTATGCAAGGGGTAGAAATCGGTGACAAGCACGTAGAAGTTATGGTTCGCCAGATGCTACGTAAAGTACGTGTTATTGATGCTGGTGATACAGATGTACTACCAGGAACACTGCTTGATGTTCACCAATTCACTGATGCAAACGAACGTGTACTTCTTGAAGGTAGAACACCTGCAACTGGACGCCCAGTATTACTAGGTATCACGAAAGCTTCTCTTGAAACGGATTCCTTCTTATCAGCAGCATCCTTCCAGGAAACGACTAGAGTCCTGACAGACGCAGCAATTAAAGGAAAACGTGATGAGCTACTAGGTCTTAAAGAGAATGTTATCATCGGTAAACTAGTTCCAGCTGGTACAGGTATGAACCGTTACCGCAAATTCGATCTAACGAAAGAAGTGGGCCAGGAAGAACCTGTAACAGTAGAATAAAAGGAAGATTGTCGGGCAGCCCCCGACAATCTTTTCAATGTTATTCGATAAAGTGTTGACATTCAAAAATAGAGATGGTAATATAGCAAAGGTGCTTATATAACCTGTTGCTTTGGAGGATATGTTAATGTCTTATGAAAAAGTGATGCAGGCAAACACCTTCATTGTTGGTACCAAACAAACAGTGAAGGCGCTGAAATCCGGAACAGTAAAAGAGGTTGTCATTGCAGAGGATGCTGATGTGATTGTCACACAGAAAGTTGTCCAAACTGCCAATGAGCACAACATACCAGTCTTAAAAGTAGATTCGATGAAAAAACTCGGAAAAGCTTGCGGGATTGAAGTGGGTGCCTCCGCTGTTGCGATCATTCATTAAAAACTGTTTTTGTGAGTGCAGATTCGCAAAGACTTTGTTTTTTACCTAAAAATGAACCACCTGGATATGTGGTCTTAAAACACTAGGAAGGAGGAAATATTAATGCCTACTATTAACCAGTTAGTCCGCAAAGGACGTACAAGTAAAGTTGTAAAGTCAAAATCTCCAGCTTTGAACAAAGGTTATAACAGTTTCAAGAAGGCTCAAACTGATGTGTCTTCACCTCAAAAACGTGGTGTATGTACTCGTGTTGGTACAATGACTCCAAAGAAACCGAACTCCGCATTACGTAAATATGCTCGTGTTCGTTTAACTAACCAAATTGAGGTAACTGCTTATATCCCAGGTATCGGTCACAACCTACAAGAGCACAGCGTAGTATTAATTCGCGGCGGTCGTGTAAAAGACTTACCAGGGGTACGTTACCACATCGTTCGTGGAGCACTTGATACTGCGGGAGTTAACAACCGTATGCAAGGTCGTTCTAAATATGGTACTAAGAGACCAAAAGCACCTAAGAAGTAATAAACTTCAAACTGCTTAACATTAAGTTACCCGAAAGGAGGAAAATAATATGCCACGTAAAGGCCCTGTTGCAAAAAGAGACGTATTACCAGATCCGTTATACAACTCTAAATTAGTAACTCGTCTTGTAAATAAATTAATGATCGATGGTAAGAGAGGAAAATCTCAAGCTATCATCTATAACGCATTCAAACTAGTTGGTGAGCGTTCCGGACAAGAACCTATGGAAGTGTTCGAACAAGCTATGAAAAACATCATGCCTGTTCTTGAAGTTAGAGCACGTCGTGTAGGTGGAGCAAACTACCAAGTACCTGTAGAGGTGCGCCCAGATCGTCGTACAACTCTTGGACTTCGTTATTTAGTTAACTACTCTCGTCTTCGTGGAGAGAAAACGATGGAAGAGCGTTTAGCTAATGAAATCCTTGATGCTGCTAACAACACTGGTGCTTCCGTTAAGAAGCGTGAAGATATGCACAAAATGGCAGAAGCAAACAAAGCGTTTGCTCACTACCGCTGGTAAGATCACATATTATCTGGAGCTGTTAAGACAAGTACTTAACAGCTTTCGGTATAAATTAAATCTAGTTACTTAGGAAGGAGAAATACACTATGGCAAGAGAGTTCTCCTTAGATAAAACACGTAATATCGGTATCATGGCTCACATCGATGCTGGTAAAACAACAACAACTGAGCGTGTTTTGTTCTACACAGGACGTATTCACAAAATTGGTGAAACTCACGAAGGTGCTTCTCAAATGGACTGGATGGAGCAGGAGCAAGAGCGTGGAATCACGATCACATCTGCTGCGACAACAGCTCAATGGAAAGGTCACCGCGTAAACATTATCGATACACCTGGTCACGTAGACTTCACTGTTGAAGTAGAACGTTCCCTACGTGTACTTGATGGTGCGGTAGCAGTTCTTGATGCCCAATCAGGAGTTGAGCCTCAAACTGAAACAGTTTGGCGCCAAGCTACAACTTATGGTGTTCCACGTATCGTGTTCGTTAACAAGATGGACAAGATCGGTGCAGACTTCTTATATTCTGTAGGAACTATCCATGATCGCCTTCAAGCTAATGCTCATCCAATTCAACTTCCTATCGGAGCTGAAGATGAGTTTGAAGGTATCATCGACTTAGTAGAGATGAAAGCATTCTACTACGAAGATGACTTAGGTACTCGTTCTGAAGCGAAAGATATTCCAGCTGAGTACAAAGACAAAGCAGACGAATATCGTCAACGCTTAGTGGAAGCAGTAGCAGAATTGGATGAAGAATTAATGATGAAATACCTTGAAGGAGAAGAGCTTACTACTGAAGAGTTGAAAGCGACTATCCGTAAAGGTACTTGTGACGTTAACTTCTACCCAGTAATCTGTGGTTCTGCATTCAAAAACAAAGGTGTTCAATTAATGCTTGACGCTGTTATTGATTACCTTCCAGCGCCAACAGACGTACCTGCAATCAAAGGTATCGTTCCTGACACTGAAGAAGAAGTAACTCGTGAATCTGGAGACGACAACCCGTTTGCTGCTCTTGCATTCAAAGTTATGACTGACCCTTATGTAGGTAAATTAACGTTCTTCCGTGTGTACTCTGGTACATTAAACTCCGGATCTTACGTAATCAACTCTACAAAAGGTAAGCGTGAGCGTGTAGGACGTATCCTACAAATGCACGCAAACAGCCGTGAAGAGATTCCTGTTGTATATTCTGGAGATATCGCTGCTGCAGTTGGTCTTAAAGACACAACTACTGGTGACACGCTATGTGACGATAAAAACCAAGTTATCTTGGAGTCCATGGAGTTCCCAGAGCCGGTTATCCAATTGTCTGTTGAGCCTAAATCCAAGGCTGACCAAGACAAAATGACAACTGCTCTTCAAAAGCTACAAGAAGAAGATCCTACTTTCCGTGCACATACAGATCAGGAAACTGGTCAAACAATCATCGCAGGTATGGGTGAGCTTCACCTTGATATCCTAGTTGATCGTATGAAGCGTGAATTCAAAGTAGAAGCAAACGTTGGTGCACCTCAGGTTGCTTACCGTGAAACGTTCCGTGGATCTGCTAAGGTTGAAGGTAAATTTGCTCGTCAATCTGGTGGACGTGGTCAATTCGGACACGTTTGGATCGAATTTGAACCAAACGAAGAAGGAAAAGGCTTCGAATTTGAAAACAAAATCGTAGGTGGGGTTGTACCTCGTGAATACGTACCTGCAGTTCAAGCTGGTCTTGAAGATGCAATGGCGAACGGTGTACTAGCTGGTTACCCTCTAATCGATGTTAAAGCAGCATTGGTTGATGGTTCTTACCATGACGTTGACTCCTCTGAGATGGCGTTTAAAGTAGCTGCATCTTTAGCTCTTAAAAATGCAGTATCCAAATGTAACCCTGTAATCCTTGAGCCTGTCATGAAAGTTGAAGTAGTGACACCTGAAGAGTACATGGGAGACATCATGGGTGGTATCACTTCCCGTCGTGGTCGTGTAGAAGGTATGGAAGCTCGCGGTAACGCTCAAGTTGTTCGCGCTATGGTTCCACTATCTGAAATGTTTGGTTATGCAACATCCCTACGTTCTAACACACAAGGACGTGGAGTGTTCACAATGCATTTCGATCACTATGAAGAAGTACCAAAATCGATTTCTGAAGAAATCATCAAAAAAAATAAAGGTGAATAATTGATTTTCACCTAATCTTGTTTTATAAATAGTATGTAGGTTAATAAGTGGAAATCACTTGTTAATAACATATAAAATAAAAATTAATGAAATTCTAAGGAGGATATAACAATGGGTAAAGAGAAATTCGATAGATCCAAGACTCATGCTAATATCGGTACAATCGGTCACGTTGACCACGGTAAAACAACTTTAACAGCTGCAATCACTACTGTTCTTGCTAAGAAGAGCGGTAAAGGTGCTGCAATGGCATACGACATGATCGATGCTGCTCCAGAAGAAAGAGAGCGTGGAATCACAATTTCTACAGCTCACGTTGAGTACGAAACTGATACTCGTCACTATGCGCACGTTGACTGCCCAGGACATGCTGACTATGTTAAAAACATGATCACTGGTGCTGCTCAAATGGACGGCGGAATCCTAGTAGTATCTGCTGCTGACGGCCCAATGCCACAAACTCGTGAGCACATCCTTCTTTCTCGTCAAGTAGGTGTACCTTACCTAGTAGTATTCTTAAACAAATGCGACATGGTAGACGATGAAGAATTATTAGAACTAGTTGAAATGGAAGTTCGTGACCTTCTTTCTGAGTACGATTTCCCTGGAGACGATGTTCCTGTAATCAAAGGTTCTGCTCTTAAAGCTCTTGAAGGAGACGCTGAGTGGGAAGAAAGAATCGTTGAGCTTATGGCTGCAGTTGATGACTACATCCCAACACCAGCTCGTGACACTGAAAAGCCATTCATGATGCCAGTTGAGGACGTATTCTCTATCACTGGTCGTGGAACAGTTGCTACTGGACGTGTTGAGCGTGGACAAGTTAAAGTTGGTGACACTATCGAAATCATCGGTTTAACTGAAGAGCCTAAATCTACTACTGTAACTGGAGTAGAAATGTTCCGTAAGCTTCTTGACTATGCTGAAGCTGGAGACAACATCGGTGCACTTCTTCGTGGGGTTGCTCGTGACGACATCCAACGTGGACAAGTATTAGCTAAGCCTGGTACAATCACTCCACACACAAAGTTCAAAGCTGAAGTTTACGTACTATCTAAAGAAGAGGGTGGACGTCACACTCCATTCTTCACAAACTACCGTCCTCAGTTCTACTTCCGTACAACTGACGTAACTGGTATTTGTAACCTACCTGAAGGTATCGAAATGGTTATGCCTGGCGACAACGTTGAGATGACTGTTGAGCTTATCTCTCCAATCGCTATCGAAGAAGGAACTAAGTTCTCTATTCGTGAAGGTGGACGTACTGTAGGCGCTGGTGTTGTAGCGACTATCCAAGAGTAATTTTTGGATCTATCATAGATCTTTTTATAAGCCGGCATCCCGATTGAGGGTTGCCGGCTTTTTGATTTTGTTTTTTTAAGGGAGTGTGGGAGGGTGAGGTGCTGCTTTGGAATACTGGTAATGTTATGTGCCGAATGAAAAGTAGTCATAAAACAAAAAACGTTTAATAATAGTTAGATATTTATAAATAACACCTCGTTTTAAGTGCTGCAAAAATCGTTCGGTCATTTTTCGCTTTCCTTCGGACAAAAACTACTAACTTAAAGGGGAGGTTCGGTCAACTTAATTTTTATTTTGGTCAATTTCTGAAAAACTTTGATCAACTATCGGATTTCTTCGGTCAATTTCAAAGAAACTTCGGCTAACTTTACGAAAACTTCGGACAATTGACATTAGCAGCCCTCATCGGCCACTAATAATGATTATGCAACCACATCCACCAGTACCCTCCGGTCCAATCGTCGATCACACCCCCATACAACATCTTTGATAATACTCAAAATAACCTCTTTCTTCTATATAAATAACAACCATCTTCCACTGGAAAAAACTGAAACGAATAAATCTCTTGCCCACTTGTTGCAATAAACCTCACTTCTCGTTATAATATGAAAAGTGCTCAGAGATTTATTTGAAATATAGTTGCATTGTCTATTAACACCATGTATAATAGGTAATGTTGGTCTTTGACTGCGATGATGTGAAAGGTTGCTGGCACACCCGGCCGCTTTGCCATGGCGAGTGTGACAGGTTAATTTTCACGGAGAATGTCTATCAATAATATAGGCGAAAAAAGGAGGGAAAAATAATGGCAAAAGAAAAGATTCGCATTCGTTTAAAAGCTTATGATCACAGAATTCTAGATCAATCTTCTGAGAAGATCGTTGAAACTGCAAAACGTTCAGGTGCAACTGTTTCTGGTCCTATTCCGTTGCCAACGGAAAGATCTGTATACACAATCTTACGTGCGGTACACAAATATAAAGATTCTCGTGAGCAATTCGAAATGCGCACTCATAAGCGCTTAATCGACATCATTAATCCAACACCACAAACGGTTGACAGCTTAATGCGTTTAGACCTACCATCTGGTGTAGATATCGAAATCAAGCTTTAATCAATAAATTACTTAATTAATCTAGGAGGTGTGACTGATGACCAAAGGAATCTTAGGAAGAAAAGTTGGTATGACTCAAGTTTTTGCTGAAAACGGCGATCTTATCCCTGTAACAGTAATTGAAGCTACACCAAACGTTGTACTTCAAGTTAAAACTGTTGAAACAGACGGATACGAAGCGGTTCAGATTGGTTTTGCTGACAAACGCGATAAATTAGCGAACAAGCCTTTAAAAGGACACGTTGCTAAAGCGAACACAGCACCTAAGCGCTTCATTCGTGAAATCAGTGGAGCTAACTTAGAAGTTGGTCAAGAAGTCAAAGTTGATATTTTCGCAGAAGGCGATGTAGTAGATGTAACAGGAATCTCAAAGGGTAAAGGTTTCCAAGGCTCAATTAAGCGCCATAACCAATCTCGTGGCCCAATGAGTCACGGTTCCCGTTATCACCGTCGTCCTGGTTCTATGGGACCTGTTGCTCCAAACCGTGTTTTCAAAGGTAAACTATTACCTGGACGCATGGGTGGAGAGCGCATTACTATCCAGAACCTTGAGATCGTGAAAGTAGACGTAGAACGTAACCTATTACTTGTTAAAGGTAACGTACCTGGTCCAAAAAAATCTTTAATCACAATTAAAAGTGCTATAAAAGCAAACTAATTGTTTAGGAAAGGAGGAACTACAAATGCCTAAAGTAGCATTATACAACCAAGCTGGCGCAAACGTTGGTGAAGTTGAATTAGCAGATGCTGTATTCGGTATTGAGCCAAATAACAGCGTATTGTTCGATGCGATCGTTATGCAAAGAGCATCTCAACGTCAAGGTACTGCAAAAGTAAAAGGACGTTCTGAAGTAGCAGGTGGTGGACGCAAACCATGGCGTCAAAAGGGTACTGGTCGTGCTCGTCAAGGATCTATCCGCTCTCCACAATGGCGTGGTGGTGGTATCGTATTCGGTCCTACACCAAGAAGCTACAGCTACAAACTTCCTAAAAAAGTTCGTCGCTTAGCTATCAAATCTGCATTATCATCTAAGGTATTAGAAAACGAACTATTAGTATTAGAAGGATTAGCTTTTGATGCACCAAAAACAAAAGAAATGACTTCTGTATTAAAAGGTTTAGAAATCAATCGTAAAGCGTTGATCGTAACAGCTGACGCTGACGAAAACGTTGCTTTATCTGCTCGTAACATTCCTGGAGTAACAGTTGTTACAGTAACTGGTGTGAACGTATTAGACGTTGTTAACCACGATAAAGTAATCTTTACGAAAGACGCTGTTCAAAAATTAGAGGAGGTGCTTGCATAATGAGAGATCATCGTGATGTTCTTAAGCGCCCCGTGATTACTGAGCGTTCTACAGATTTAATGACTGAAAAGAAATATACTTTTGAAGTAGATGTTAGAGCTAATAAAACTGAAGTTAAAGACGCTGTTGAAGCGATCTTTGGCGTAGATGTTGAAAAAGTAAACATCATGAACTACAAAGGTAAATTCCGTCGTGTAGGTCGTCATAGCGGATTAACTAACCGTCGTAGAAAAGCTATCGTAACTTTAAAAGCTGATAGCAAAGAAATCGAATTCTTCGAGGTTTAATACAAAAATAATAACATCATCGAAAAGGAGGGAACATGATGGCGATTAAAAAATACAAACCAACCTCTAATGGACGTCGTGGCATGACAGTTTCTGATTTTGCTGAGATCACTACAGACAAACCAGAAAAAAGCTTGCTTCAACCGTTACACAGAAAAGGTGGTCGTAATAACCAAGGTAAATTGACTGTACGTCACCAAGGTGGTGGACACAAACGTCAATACCGCGTCATCGACTTTAAACGTGATAAAGATGGTATACCAGGACGCGTTGCTACAATCGAGTACGATCCTAACCGTTCCGCTAATATCGCGTTAATCAATTATGCAGATGGGGAAAAGCGTTACATCCTAGCTCCTAAGAACTTAGAAGTGGGAATGACTGTAATGGCTGGTCCTGAAGCAGACATCAAAGTAGGAAATGCATTACCACTAATCAACATCCCAGTTGGTACTGTAATCCACAACATCGAGTTAAAACCAGGTAAAGGTGGACAATTAGTTCGCTCTGCAGGAACTTCTGCTCAAGTACTTGGTAAAGAAGGTAAATACGTACTTGTACGTTTAACTTCTGGTGAAACTCGTATGATTCTATCCACTTGCCGCGCTACTGTAGGTCAAGTTGGTAACGAACAACACGAACTTATCAACA
This sequence comes from Bacillus sp. RO2, assembly GCF_012911845.1. Taxonomy (GTDB): domain Bacteria; phylum Bacillota; class Bacilli; order Bacillales; family Bacillaceae_I; genus Sutcliffiella_A. The sequence continues at coordinate 38,102 of NZ_JAAXCU010000018.1, forward strand.
TTGGTAAAGCAGGACGTTCTCGTTGGATGGGTATTCGCCCAACTGTACGTGGTTCTGTAATGAACCCTAACGATCACCCACACGGTGGTGGTGAAGGACGTTCTCCAATCGGACGTAAGTCACCTATGACTCCTTGGGGCAAACCGACTCTTGGATTCAAAACTCGTAAGAAAAAGAACAAGTCTGACAAATTTATCGTTCGTCGTCGTAAAAAATAACGGGGTTGTACTACGGTTCAACGGAGCCGTAGAGCAATCACGAAGGGAGGTTTCCACATGGGTCGCAGCTTGAAAAAAGGGCCTTTTGTAGATGATCATTTAATGAACAAGATTGAAAAGTTAAATGAAACTGAGGGTAAACAAGTTGTTAAAACTTGGTCTCGTCGTTCTACTATTTTCCCACAATTTATCGGACATACAATCGCTGTATATGATGGCCGTAAACACGTACCAGTATATGTGACAGAAGACATGGTAGGTCACAAGCTTGGAGAATTCGCTCCATCTCGTGCTTACAAAGGTCACGGAAATGATGATAAGAAAACAAAACGCTAATTAGAGAGGAGGCTTTTACATGCAAGCTAAAGCTGTTGCAAGAACAGTTCGTATTGCTCCTCGTAAAGCTCGTCTAGTTATGGATTTAATTCGAGGCAAGCAAGTAGGCGAAGCGGTAGCTATTTTGGCATTAACTCCAAAAGCTGCTTCACCAGTAATCGAAAAGGTTCTAAAGTCCGCTATTGCAAATGCAGAGCACAATTTTGAAATGGACGCAAACTCACTAGTTGTAACAGAGGCATACGTTAACGAAGGTCCAACTTTGAAACGTTTCCGCCCTCGTGCAATGGGTCGTGCGAGCCAAATTAACAAACGTACTAGCCACATTACAATCGTGGTATCAGAAAAGAAGGAGGGATAACCAGTGGGTCAAAAGGTAAATCCGATCGGTCTTCGTGTAGGAGTCATTCGTGACTGGGAGTCCAAATGGTACGCAGGCAAAGATTATGCTAACCTGCTACATGAAGACATCAAAGTTCGCGAATACATCGCAAAACGTCTAAATGACGCATCTGTTTCTAAAGTAGAAATCGAACGTGCTGCAAACCGTCTGAACGTTACTGTTCACACTGCTAAGCCAGGTATGGTTATTGGTAAAGGTGGTACGGAAGTTGAAGCATTACGTAAAGCACTTAACCAATTAACTGGTAAACGTGTACACATCAACATTTTAGAGGTTAAGAGAGCAGATCTTGATGCTAAATTAGTAGCTGAAAACATCGCTCGTCAATTAGAAAACCGCGTATCTTTCCGTCGTGCTCAAAAGCAATCACTTCAACGTGCAATGCGCGCTGGTGCGAAAGGTATTAAAACGATGGTTTCTGGTCGCTTAGGCGGAGCAGATATCGCTCGTTCTGAACATTATAGTGAGGGTACAGTTCCACTTCATACTCTTCGCGCTGATATTGACTATGGTACAGCAGAAGCTGATACAACTTACGGTAAATTAGGTGTGAAAGTATGGATCTACCGTGGAGAGGTCCTTCCTACGAAGAAGAAAACTGAGGAAGGAGGAAAATAATTATGTTATTACCAAAACGCGTAAAATATCGCCGCGAACATCGTGGAAAAATGCGTGGTAAAGCGAAAGGCGGTACAGAAGTACATTTCGGAGAGTTCGGATTACAATCTCTTGAAGCTTCTTGGATCACTAACCGTCAAATCGAAGCTGCGCGTCGTGCGATGACTCGTTACATGAAACGTGGCGGTAAAGTTTGGATTAAAATTTTCCCTTCAAAACCATACACTGCAAAACCTCTAGAGGTCCGAATGGGTTCCGGTAAAGGTGCTCCAGAAGGATGGGTAGCAGTTGTTAAACCTGGAAAGGTTATGTTTGAAATTTCAGGTGTATCTGAAGAAGTAGCTCGTGAAGCATTACGTTTAGCTATGCACAAGTTGCCAGTTAAATGTAAGTTCGTAAAACGTGAAGAAATTGGTGGTGAATCTAATGAAAGCTAATGAACTACGCGACTTAACCACTGCCGAGATTGAACAAAAAGTGAAATCTTTAAAAGAAGAGTTATTTAACCTACGCTTTCAATTAGCGACTGGTCAATTAGAAAACACTGCTCGTATTCGCGAAGTACGTAAGTCAATCGCTCGTATGAAAACAGTAGTTCGCGAGAGAGAGATCGCTTCTAACAAATAATCAAGAGGAGGTTCGCGAAAATGAGTGAACGTAACCAACGTAAAGTTTACACTGGTCGTGTTGTTTCCGATAAAATGGATAAAACAATCACAGTACTAGTTGAAACTTACAAAACTCACCCACTCTACGGCAAACGTGTTAAGTACTCTAAAAAGTACAAAGCGCATGATGAGAATAGCACGGCTAAAACTGGCGACATCGTAAAAATCATGGAGACTCGTCCATTATCTTCTACGAAGCGTTTCCGTTTGCTAGAGGTTGTAGAGAAAGCTGTAATTATCTAATATATAAGTTCGGATATTTAATTCCGAAGGGAGGTACCATGCATGATTCAACAAGAATCTCGTTTGAAAGTTGCTGATAACTCAGGTGCTCGTGAAGTGCTTGCTATTAAAGTACTAGGTGGATCTGGTCGTCGTTACGCTAACATTGGTGATGTAATTGTTTGTACAGTGAAACAAGCAACACCAGGAGGCGTTGTTAAAAAAGGTGACGTAGTGAAAGCTGTTGTAGTACGTACAAAGCGCGGAGTTCGTCGTAATGACGGTTCATACATCCGTTTCGATGAGAACGCATGCGTAATCATCAAGGATGATAAGAGCCCTCGTGGAACTCGTATCTTCGGACCAGTTGCACGTGAACTACGTGATAACAACTACATGAAGATTGTATCTTTAGCTCCAGAAGTTCTGTAATAAATCGAAAAGATGTTTGTCAAGGAGGTGCGAAAGGATGCATGTCAAAAAAGGTGATAAAGTTGTAGTTATCTCTGGTAAGGATAAAGGGAAACAAGGAGTTATTCTTGAATCTTATCCTAAGAAAGACCGTGTTCTTGTAGAAGGTATCAACGTGATCAAAAAGCACGCTAAACCATCTCAAGAAAATCCTCAAGGTGGAATCATCAACCGTGAGGCACCTATTCATGTATCAAACGTTATGCCTTTAGATCCTAAGTCCGGTGAACCGACTCGTGTAGGATACAAGGTAGTTGACGGTAAAAAAGTACGTGTTGCAACAAAATCAGGTGAACAATTAGATAAATAGAACGTTTAAGAAAGGAGGTACTTTTGATGAACCGCCTAAAAGAAAAGTATCAAAGCGAAATTATTCCTGCTCTAATGGGCAAGTTTAACTATAAATCTGTGATGCAAGCTCCAAAGCTTGAGAAAATCGTTATCAACATGGGTGTTGGTGATGCAGTAGCAAACTCTAAGGCTTTAGACGCAGCTGTTGAAGAGTTAACTTCAATCACTGGTCAAAAACCTGTTGTAACAAGAGCGAAAAAATCTATCGCTGGTTTCCGTCTTCGTGAAGGAATGCCTATCGGTGCGAAAGTTACATTACGCGGTGAGCGTATGTACGAATTCCTAGATAAGTTAGTATCTGTTTCTCTACCACGTGTTCGTGACTTCCGTGGAATCTCTAAAAAGTCTTTCGACGGTCGTGGAAACTACACTCTTGGAGTGAAAGAGCAACTTATCTTCCCTGAAATTGATTACGATAAAGTTAGCAAAGTTCGTGGTATGGATATCGTTATCGTTACTACTGCTAACACTGATGAAGAAGCTCGTGAGCTTTTAACATCATTCGGAATGCCATTCCAAAAATAATACCAGCGTGTGGTAGAGGGAGGCGAAAATGTGGCTAAAAAATCAATGATTGCGAAACAAAAGCGCACACCAAAATATAACGTGCAGGCTTACACTCGTTGCGAACGTTGTGGACGTCCCCACTCTGTAATCCGTAAGTTTAAGCTTTGCCGTATTTGTTTCCGTGAATTAGCTTATAAAGGCCAAATTCCTGGCGTTAAAAAAGCAAGTTGGTAAAACCCGATAATTGGGAAGGAGGTAAATTAAATGGTTATGACAGATCCTATTGCAGATATGCTTACTCGCATCCGCAATGCGAACATGGTACGTCACGAGAAGCTTGAACTTCCTGCTTCTAAAATCAAAAAAGAAGTTGCTGAAATCTTAAAGCGTGAAGGTTTCGTACGTGACGTAGAATTTATCGAAGACAACAAACAAGGTATCATTCGTATTTTCTTGAAATACGGTGCAAACAACGAGCGTGTTATTACTGGTCTTAAGCGTATCAGTAAGCCTGGTCTTCGTGTTTATGCAAAAGCAAATGAAGTACCTCGTGTATTAAACGGTTTAGGTATTGCGATCATCTCTACTTCTCAAGGTGTTATCACTGATAAAGAAGCTCGTCAAAAACAAGCTGGTGGAGAAGTATTAGCATACGTTTGGTAATAAATTTCTTTAAATGAACGGAGGTGTAACTATGTCACGTGTAGGTAAAAAACCTATTGAAATCCCAACTGGGGTTACAATTACAAACGACAACAACACAGTTACCGTAAAAGGTCCTAAAGGTGAATTAACTCGTACATTCAGCCAAGATATGGCTATTACAGTTGAAGAGAACGTATTAACAGTAGTACGTCCTTCTGAAAGCAAAGAACACCGTACAATCCACGGAACAACTCGTGCACTTTTAAACAACATGGTTCAAGGTGTTACAACTGGTTTCGAAAGAGGATTGGAACTTATCGGGGTAGGTTACCGTGCATCTAAGCAAGGTAACAAACTAGTTCTTAACGTTGGTTACTCTCATCCAGTTGAGATCACTCCTGAACAGGGGATCGAAGTGGAAGTACCGGCAAACACAAAGATCGTTATTAAAGGTATTGATAAAGAGCGCGTAGGTGCTTTAGCAGCTAACATTCGTGACGTTCGCCCACCAGAGCCTTACAAAGGTAAAGGTATTCGTTATGAAGGTGAACAAGTACGTCGTAAAGAAGGTAAAACTGCTAAGTAATACGGCATAAGCAGATAGAAAGGAGTGACTGCACGATGATTACAAAACCTGATAAGAATTCTACTCGTAAGAAAAGACACACTCGTGTTCGTGCTAAGTTATCAGGAACTGCAACTCGTCCACGTTTAAATGTGTTCCGTTCCAACCAACACATTTACGCTCAAGTGATCGACGATACTAACGCTGTAACAATCGCAAGTGCTTCTACACTTGACAAAGATGTAACAGCAAACGGTAGCAACGTTGAGTCCGCTAAAGCAGTTGGAGAACTTGTTGCAAAGCGCGCAATTGAAAAAGGAATCAAATCAGTAGTATTCGACCGCGGTGGATACTTATATCACGGCCGTGTGAAAGCATTAGCAGATGCTGCACGTGAGGCTGGTCTAGAATTTTAATCGACAAAGGAGGGACACTGATGCGTCGTATTGATCCAAACAAATTAGAACTTGAAGAACGCGTTGTTACGGTTAACCGCGTTGCGAAAGTAGTAAAAGGTGGACGTCGTTTCCGCTTTGCTGCTCTTGTAGTAGTAGGAGATAAAAACGGTAATGTTGGTTTTGGTACTGGTAAAGCTCAAGAGGTACCTGAAGCAATCCGTAAAGCAATTGAAGATGCGAAAAAGAACTTGGTTGCTGTACCTATCGTTGGTACAACAATTCCTCACCAAGTACTTGGTGAGTTCGGTTCTGGTGAAATCCTATTGAAACCTGCTTCTGAAGGTACAGGGGTTATCGCTGGAGGACCAGTTCGTGCGGTACTTGAGTTAGCGGGTGTTCAAGACATCCTTTCTAAATCTTTAGGATCTAACACACCAATCAACATGATCCGTGCAACACTTAACGGATTAAAGCAATTGAAACGTGCAGAGGACGTTGCTAAATTGCGTGGTAAAACGGTAGAAGAACTGTTAGGATAAGGAGGGAAACAAAATGGCGAACAAATTAGCAATCACCCTCACTCGCAGTGTAATCGGTCGTCCACAAGATCAACGTGCGACTGTTCAAACTCTTGGTTTGAAAAAGATGCACCAAACAGTTGTCCATGAGGATAACGCAGCTATCCGTGGAATGATTAACAAGGTATCTCACCTTGTTACTGTGAAAGAGCAATAAATAGAAACGGTTTTTTAAATAAGGAGGTGCCACAATGAAACTTCATGAGTTAAAACCTAACGAAGGATCTCGTAAAGAGCGCAACCGTGTAGGTCGCGGAACTGGTTCTGGTAACGGAAAAACTTCTGGTAAAGGTCATAAAGGTCAAAATGCACGCTCTGGCGGTGGCGTTCGTCCTGGATTCGAAGGTGGTCAAACACCTCTATTCCAACGCTTACCTAAGCGCGGATTCACGAACATCAATCGCAAAGAGTACGCAATTATCAACCTTGATACTTTAAACCGCTTTGACGAAGGAACTGAAGTTACTCCTGAATTACTTGTTGAAACAGGTTTAGTTAGCAAATTAAACGCTGGTCTTAAAGTATTGGGTAATGGTTCTATCGAGAAAAAGCTTACAGTTCGTGCTCATAAATTCTCCTCAGCAGCTAAGGAAGCTATCGAAGCAGCTGGCGGTTCAGTTGAGGTGATTTAATGTTCCAGACATTCTCCAATTTTATGCGCGTGGGTGATATAAGAAAGAAAATTGTCTTCACCCTATTAATGTTAGTAATATTCCGTATCGGTACGTTTATCCCAGTACCAGGGGTGAACTCTGACATTTTGAAATTCCAGGATGAACTTAGTGTTTTTGGTATCCTGAATACTTTTGGTGGTGGAGCTCTTCAGAACTTCTCTATTCTTGCCATGGGTGTAATGCCATACATCACAGCGTCCATCATTGTGCAGTTATTGCAAATGGATGTTGTTCCGAAATTTACGGAGTGGTCAAAACAAGGAGAAGCTGGACGTCGCAAATTAGCTCAATTCACTAGGTATTTCACCATTGTACTTGGTTTCATCCAGGCAATTGGTATGTCGATCGGTTTCAATACAATGGCCAATGGTCAATTGATTATGAATCCGACTTTCACTACTTATCTGCTTATAGCATTAGTGTTAACAGCAGGAACTGCATTCTTGATGTGGCTTGGTGAGCAAATCACGGCACATGGCGTAGGAAACGGAATCTCCATTCTAATCTTCGCTGGTATCGTATCTGCAATCCCAACCGGCGCAAATCAGATTTACGCATCTTTAATCCAGGATGCTGGTGATCAGTTGTTCTTAAATCTTGTTATTGTTGCACTCATCATCCTTGCAATCTTGGCTGTAATCGTAGGTGTAATCTTCATTCAACAAGCGTTACGTAAAATTCCGATTCAGTATGCGAAGAAGACGGCAGGTCGCGCTCCTACTGGTGGAGGACACACTACACACTTACCTTTAAAGGTTAATGCAGCAGGGGTAATTCCGGTTATCTTTGCAGTATCCTTTATCATTACACCACCGACAATCGCTTCATTCTTTAACGAGAATGCTGTGACTAGATGGATCATTAGTACGTTTGACTATACGAATCCAATCGGTATGGTTGTATATGTAGCTCTTATAATTGCCTTCACTTACTTCTACACATTTGTTCAGTCTAATCCTGAACAGATGGCAGAAAACTTAAAGAAACAAGGCGGATATATTCCAGGAATTCGTCCTGGTTTAAATACACAGGAATATTTGACAAAGATTATTTACCGACTAACATTTGTTGGGGCATTATTCTTAGCAGCTATTTCTATCCTACCTATTATCTTTATGAGCTTTGCAGGTCTTCCTGCAGCAGTGCAGATTGGCGGTACTAGTCTATTAATCGTCGTAGGTGTAGCACTTGAGACGATGAAACAACTAGAAAGCCAGTTAGTGAAGCGTCATTATAAAGGGTTCATCAAGTAATGAAGTAATTGGGATAAATTTATCCCAATATACTTCACAAGATACTGAGGGGGCAAAAAGATGAATTTAGTTCTAATGGGACTTCCGGGTGCCGGTAAAGGTACTCAAGCAGAACGAATTGTCGAAAAGTACAATATCCCTCATATCTCTACTGGAGATATGTTTCGTGCTGCTATGAAGGAAGAAACTGAACTAGGCATGAAAGCCAAGTCTTTCATGGATCAAGGTCAGCTTGTTCCGGATGAAGTGACGATCGGTATCGTTCGTGAAAGATTAGAAAAAGAAGATTGCAAAGACGGCTTTCTATTAGACGGTTTCCCAAGAACGGTTCCCCAAGCAGATGCACTTGAGCAAATGCTAGAAGAACTAGGTCGTAAAATTGACTTTGTCATCAACGTCAATGTGGACCAAAGCATTCTTATGGAACGTTTAACAGGGCGTCGTATCTGTAAAGATTGCGGAGCTACTTATCATTTGGTATTCAACCCGCCTGCAAAGGATGGCGTTTGTGACAAATGTGGAGGAGAGCTTTACCAACGTGCTGATGACAACGAAGAGACAGTGGGTAACCGTCTTGAAGTTAACGTGAAACAATCTAAGCCATTGTTAGACTTTTATGAGTCCAAAGGCTATCTTCGCAACATTAATGGCCAACAAGCGATCGATAAAGTATTCGCTGATATAGAAGAACTTCTTGGAGGTCGTGCGTAATGATTATCTGTAAAACTCCTCGTGAACTTGAGATCATGAGAGAAGCAGGTAGAATTGTCGCTCTGACACACCAAGAATTAAAAAAGCACATTGTACCTGGTGTAACAACGAAGCAATTGGATGATATTGCTGAGAAATTCATCCGCAAACATGATGCAATTCCTTCGTTTAAGGGGTATAATGGTTTTCGCGGAAGCATCTGCGCTTCTGTTAATGAAGAACTTGTTCATGGTATTCCCGGCGATCGTGTTCTGAAAGACGGAGATATCATTAGCATAGATATTGGTGCTAAGTATAATGGTTACCACGGTGACTCCGCTTGGACGTATGCTGTAGGTAACATATCCGATGAAACAAAGCGATTACTTGAAGTCACGGAACAATCATTGTATGAAGGCATCAAGGAAGTAAAACCGGGCGCTCGTCTCTCTGATGTATCCCATGCGATTCAAACGTATGCGGAAGCACACGATTTTTCAATTGTGAGAGAGTATGTAGGGCATGGAATTGGTCAAGACTTACATGAAGACCCACAAATTCCTCATTATGGACCTCCTAATAAAGGTCCACGGTTAAAACCTGGTATGGTTCTTGCAATTGAACCAATGGTCAATGCAGGCACCCGCTACGTAAAAACGCTAGCAGATGACTGGACTGTTGTTACTGTTGACGGTAAAATGTGTGCTCATTTTGAACATACGGTCGCTATTACAGAAACAGGCTACGAGATCTTAACAAAAGCCTAAGAGGTGATATTGCTTGATCGAATCTGATTCGACTTTGCAAGTAGGCCAAATTGTTTCGATTACTCAAGGCAGAGATGCCGGACAGTATGCCGTAATTATTAAAATTCTTGATGAGCGTTTTGTCGTCCTAGCGGATGGAGACAAGCGGAAGTTTGACCGCCCAAAGAAAAAGAACATTCATCATCTTGAATTTTTTGATTACGTGTCTCCAGAAGTTCAGAACAGTATGAAGGAAACAGGCCGTGTGACAAATGGGAAGCTGCGTTTTGCACTAACCAAGTATGTCAATGAGCTTGTTACTGATTTGAAGAAGGGAGAACTTAATTAATGGCGAAAGACGATGTAATTGAAGTAGAAGGTACGGTCATTGAGACTTTACCAAATGCTATGTTTAAAGTAGAATTGGAAAATGGTCATACTGTGTTGGCTCATGTATCTGGGAAAATACGTATGCACTTTATTCGAATCCTACCAGGAGATAAAGTAACGGTGGAGCTTTCTCCATACGATTTAACACGCGGTAGAATTACGTATCGTTTTAAATAAACCTATTTTAGCACTCCGTACTATCAGGGAGGTAATATAAGATGAAAGTGAGACCATCTGTTAAGCCGATCTGCGAAAAATGTAAAGTTATTCGTAGAAAAGGCAAAGTCATGGTTATTTGTGAAAACCCGAAACACAAACAAAAACAAGGATAACTTGAGGGAGGTGCGCATATATGGCACGTATTGCTGGTGTTGATGTTCCTCGCGACAAGCGCGTTGTAATTTCATTAACATACATTTTCGGTATTGGTCGTTCTACAGCTGAGAAAGTATTGGCTGAAGCTGGTGTTTCTGAAGAAACTCGCGTTCGCGACTTAACGGAAGAAGAATTAGGAAAGATTCGTGACATCGTAGACAAAATTAAAGTTGAGGGAGACCTTCGTCGTGAAGTATCTCTAAACATTAAACGTCTTATCGAGATCGGTTGCTACCGTGGTCTTCGTCACCGTCGTGGTTTACCGGTTCGCGGTCAAAACACTAAAAACAACGCTCGTACACGTAAAGGACCTCGTCGTACTGTAGCAAACAAAAAGAAATAATTTTAAGTAAGTAAGGAGGTAAGTTAAATATGGCACGCAAAACTAATACACGTAAACGCCGTGTGAAAAAGAATATTGAAACTGGTATCGCGCATATCCGTTCTACATTCAATAACACAATCGTAACGATTACTGACTCTCACGGAAATGCAATTGGGTGGTCTAGTGCAGGTGCTCTTGGCTTCAGAGGTTCTCGTAAATCTACTCCATTCGCAGCACAAATGGCAGCTGAAACAGCAGCTAAAGCTTGCATGGAGCACGGTTTAAAAACTCTTGAAGTTACAGTTAAAGGCCCTGGAGCTGGCCGTGAAGCAGCAATTCGTGCTTTACAAGCAGCTGGTCTTGAAGTAACTGCGATCAGAGACGTAACCCCAGTACCTCATAACGGTTGCCGTCCACCAAAACGTCGCCGTGTTTAATTTGTCTGTATAGATTTTGTATACATGTCAATAATGGCTGATGATACAGTTTAAAAATATACAGAGATAATTAAATGTTGTTGTTGTGCACAATCGGGACATACCTATGGGGAATTTCGGTAAGACATTATATGTCTTTCCGGGGTTTCGACGTTTTGAAGGAGGGTTATGAATGTTAGAAATCGAAAAACCAAAAATCGAAACGGTTGAAATCAGCGATGACGCCAACTATGGTAAATTCGTCGTCGAGCCACTTGAGCGTGGATATGGAACAACTTTGGGTAACTCCTTACGTCGTATTCTTTTATCCTCACTTCCTGGTGCCGCTGTAACATCTATCCAAATAGATGGTGTACTGCATGAGTTCTCAACAATTGAAGGCGTCGTTGAAGATGTTACAACAGTTATTTTGAACGTTAAGAAGCTAGCATTAAAAATCTATTCAGATGATGAGAAGACGTTAGAGATTGATGTGCAAGGTGAAGGTGCTGTAACAGCTGCTGACATTACACATGACAGCGATGTTGAAATCCTTAACCCTGACCTTCATATCGCGACGTTAGCGAAGGACGCTCACCTGCGTATCCGTTTCACTGCAAAACGCGGTCGTGGATATGTACCAGCGGACGGAAACAAACGTGAAGACCAACCGATCGGTGTTATTCCGATTGATTCCATTTTCACTCCAGTTTCTCGTGTTTCTTATTATGTTGAAAATACACGTGTAGGCCAAGTCTCTAACTATGACAAGCTTACATTAGATGTATGGACAGATGGTAGTAACGGTCCACAAGAAGCAGTAGCACTTGGGGCAAAGATTTTAACTGAACACTTAAATATATTTGTAGGTCTAACAGATGAAGCGCAAAACGCTGAAATCATGGTAGAAAAAGAAGAAGATCAGAAAGAAAAAGTTCTAGAGATGACTATCGAAGAATTAGATCTATCTGTTCGTTCTTACAACTGCCTGAAGCGTGCTGGCATCAACACTGTTCAGGAACTTGCAAATAAGACAGAAGAAGATATGATGAAAGTTCGTAACTTAGGCCGTAAATCTTTAGAAGAAGTCAAGCACAAATTAGAAGAGCTTGGTCTTGGCCTGCGTAAAGATGACTAGTTTTTACTTGGAAAACTAGGCATCTTTATGTGTTTGAACGTTTCATGACTTTCTACAGAAGGAGGGAACATCAACATGGGATACAGAAAATTAGGTCGTACTAGCGCACAGCGTAAAGCAATGTTACGTGACTTGACTACTGACTTGATCATCAGCGAGCGCATTGAAACTACAGAAGCACGTGCGAAAGAATTACGTTCTTTAGTAGAAAAAATGATTACTCTTGGTAAGCGTGGTGACTTACACGCTCGTCGTCAAGCAGCTTCTTACGTTCGTCATGAAGTAGCGAACGCAGAAACTGGTCAAGACGCAGTTCAAAAGTTATTCGCTGATATCGCTCCACGTTATGAAGAGCGTCAAGGTGGATACACTCGTATCATGAAACTTGGACCTCGTCGTGGAGACGGAGCTCCAATGGTTATCATTGAACTTGTATAATATATATTAGATGATAGTGGGCTAAAGAGGAGGCAACGAATCTTTGAGCTTACTATAGTCAGTCATAAATAAGGGCGGACAGTTGTAATGACTGATCTAAGCCCTTTATTTTTTTGTCTTGATTTATGGATTTGGTTTAACGCCCTTGTTGCTTTGCGTTCCAGGTGTTCGCTTTCCGCGGGAAGGTGCTTGAGCCTCCTCACTTCGTTGCGGGGTCTAAACCAACCTTTTCTCCCCCGCAGGAGTCTCACACCTTGCACTCCAAGCAACAGGGGGTTACTGGTTTCACTATATTCAAGTTTAAGTATTTTTCCTAAAGTTTCGAGATGAAGTGAAATCTTTCAACCAATATTCTATAAAATTTATAGCTGTTGATTGGAGCAAAAGGCGTAGACTCCTGAGGGAGGTAGCGCTAGGTGGAGACCCCGCAGGCTTGCCGAGGAGGCTCCAGCAGCGCCCCTAGGAAAGCGAAGCCATTTGCGGAAATCAACAGCGGTGTTAGTAGAGTTCTTTTGAGTTGAAAGGCTATAATAGAGAGAGTCAGTTAAGCGGAGAAGAGAGGAGTTGTATTTTCGATGGCCATCTTAGAAGTGAAGGGTTTGTCCTTCCGCTACGCAAACCAAGAAGAGAATACGTTAAAGAATATTAACCTTAAAGTGGAACAAGGAGAATGGACCGCCATCGTTGGCCATAACGGCTCAGGCAAATCCACGTTGGCTAGAATATTAAACGGCTTGCAGCTTCCGACAGAAGGATCTGTTACCGTGCAGGGAATAAAGTTAGCAGAAGATACGATTTGGGATATTAGAAGGCAGGTAGGAATGGTCTTTCAAAATCCCGATAATCAATTTGTAGGCTCAACGGTAGAGGACGATGTTGCGTTTGGTTTAGAAAATATTGGCGTCCCCCGTGAAGAAATGATTTCCCGCGTGGCAGAGGGGATTGAAAAAGTAGGGATGGAATCTTTTTTAACCCAAGAGCCACATCAGCTCTCTGGAGGCCAAAAGCAGCGGGTGGCGATTGCAGGCTTAATTGCGCTGCGACCATCCATTATCATTTTGGATGAAGCTACAAGCATGCTCGATCCTATTGGACGGAAAGAAGTAATTGACACAATAGAAGAGCTTAGACAACAGGTGGGAGTAACGGTTATATCCATTACCCATGATCTGGAAGAGGCAGCAAGAGCAGACCGAATCATTGTACTGAACGCAGGAGAAGTGTATGGCGAAGGAACCCCCGAGGAAGTTTTTCTAATGGGAGATAAGCTTGTGGAGATAGGTCTTGATTTGCCTTTTCCTATCATCTTGGCGAATAAACTGCAACAGTTGGGTGTGGAGTTTGATACAGACCCGACCAATAGGGAAAGGCTGATGAATGAGTTATGCAAATTACAATCAAAGATTTAGAGCATCGTTATCAGCTGAATACTCCCTTTGAAAGGGTCGCGCTTTATGATGTAGACATGATAATTCCTGAGAACTCCTATACCTCCATTATTGGCCATACAGGGTCCGGGAAGTCTACATTGTTACAACATCTTAATGGACTGTTAAGACCTACGAGTGGAAGCATTCAAGTTGGAGATATCACCTTACATGCGAATAAAAAAGAAAAGAATATAAAAGCCCTGCGTAAAAAGGTAGGAATTGTTTTTCAATTCCCTGAGCACCAGTTGTTTGATGAAACCGTGGAGAAGGATGTTTGTTTTGGTCCGCTTAATTTTGGTGTTCCTGAAGAGGAAGCAAAAAAACGGGCTAGAGAAGCACTTAAGCTTGTCGGTCTGCCAGATAGATATCTGGAGTCTTCTCCGTTCGATTTAAGTGGGGGACAGATGCGCAGGGTTGCCATTGCCGGCGTGCTTGCAATGCAACCGGAAGTCCTTGTACTGGACGAGCCGACAGCTGGTCTCGATCCACGAGGACGTAAAGAGATCATGGACCTGTTTTATAAACTGCATAAAGAGCAGAACCTTACCACCATTCTAGTCACACACAGCATGGAGGATGCGGCAAAGTACGCAGATTCGATTGTGGTCATGAATAAAGGGACGGTTGGGTTAAAAGGGACACCAAGGGAAATATTCAGCCAGGCAGAGGAAATTAAGAAACTTGGGCTGGACGTTCCGGAGACGGTTTTGTTTATGAAAGAGCTGGGTTCGCGTTTGAATTTAGAATTCAGTGAAGTGTGTCTGACTGTTGAAGAAGTGGCAGAAGCGATCGCCTCCCGTTTGAAAAAGGGGGGTGAGGGTGATGAATAATTTAATAATCGGTCGTTATGTGCCGGGTACCTCTCTTATTCACCGGATGGATCCGAGAGCAAAATTGCTGCTTGTCTTTATTTTCGTCATGGTTGTGTTTATTGCCAATAATGTCTGGGGCTATGCCATGCTTGCTGCCTTTACATTGACCATTGTGTTGCTTACCAGAATACCGGTTCCATTTATATTAAAAGGTTTGAAGCCGATTCTCTGGATCATTATTTTCACCATGCTTTTTCATGTTTTTTTAACAAAAGAGGGCAACTTGCTCTTTGAAGTAGGTTTTATTGAAGTGTACGAAGAAGGCATCATACAGGCTATCTTTATATCTTTGCGTTTTTTATTCTTGATTACGATCACCACCATCCTTACCTTGACCACTACACCAATTGAGGTGACTGACGGGATGGAGACGTTATTTGGTCCGTTTAAAAAGGTAGGGGTCCCTGTTCATGAACTTGCGCTTATGATGTCAATTTCCTTGCGATTCATCCCAACCTTGATGCAAGAAACGGACAAAATTATGAAGGCGCAGAGTGCGAGAGGTGCAGACTTCACTGTAGGACCTCTGAAAGAGCGTGTTAAGGCATTGGTGCCTTTGCTTGTCCCATTGTTCATCAGTGCGTTTAAACGCGCAGAGGAGCTTGCTACGGCGATGGAAGCACGAGGGTATAGAGGCGGCGAAGGAAGAACGAAATTCCGTCTGCTTGAATGGCAGTGGAAAGACACTTTGTTGTTGGTGACGCTGGCTATCCTTACGTTTATCTTAGTTCTTATTCGAACATAATGGAGTTAGATATGATGAATAGATTGAAATGTACCCTAACCTATGACGGGGCACAGTTTGAAGGCTATCAGATTCAAAAGGAAAAGCGTACAGTTCAGCTGGAGGTCCAGAAGGCCTTGTCTCGAATCCACAAAGGGAAGGAGATAAAGGTTTCCGCTTCAGGCCGCACCGATGCAGGTGTTCACGCCGTAGGTCAAGTATTGCACTATGATTCTCCTTTAACCATTCCTAAGGCAGCCTGGCAGAAGGCGCTGAATGCTCATTTGCCAAAAGATATTTGGGTGAAGAGAGTGGAGTCTGTCTCAGGGGACTTTCACGCGCGTTTTGATGTGGTAAAAAAGGAGTACCGTTACAAGGTGAGCCTTGCAAAGGACTTTAATGTTTTTGACCGAAATCAAGTGTTTCACTACCCTTACCCGTTAGATTTAGAAGCTGTTAAGGAGGCGTGTGGGCATTTTATTGGAGAACACGACTTCACCAGTTTCTGTTCTGCAAAAACGGAAGTGGAGGACAAGGTGCGGTTCATTTACTCGCTTGATGTAGAGTTGAATGGGGAGGAGCTTGTGTTCCGCATTGTCGGTAACGGCTTTTTATATAACATGGTCCGCATCATTGTAGGTACTTTACTGGAAATAGGACAAGGTAAAAAATTACCAAGAGATATTTTTTCAATCCTGGAAGCAAGAGATCGGGGAGCGGCAGGAAAAACGGCACCAGCACACGGTTTATACCTTTGGGACGTGGTTTATGATGACAACTAATCCTGGTGTAACATTTTCTTGACAATATCGCAAAAAAGATATAAGATATCACATGGTATGTATTTTAACCCCACGATCAAGCCCCGGAAGAGTTTCATCGTGTTGAATAAAATATATGAAGAAATGAAAAATAAAAGGTTTATTTTTTTTAGGAGGGAAATTTAATGCGTACAACGTTTATGGCGAAAGCTAGCGAAGTAAATCGTAAATGGTACGTGGTTGACGCTGAAGGTCAAACTTTAGGTCGTCTTGCAAGTGAAGTTGCATCCATTTTACGTGGTAAACATAAACCAACTTTTACTCCAAACGTAGACACTGGAGATCATGTAATCATCATCAATGCAGAAAAAATCCACTTAACAGGTAACAAGTTGAACGGTAAGATCTACTACCGTCACACAATGCACCCAGGTGGACTTAAACAAAGAACGGCTTTAGAAATGCGTACTAACTATCCTACAAAGATGTTAGAACTAGCAATCAAAGGCATGCTTCCAAAAGGAAGTCTTGGACGTCAGCAAGCTAAAAAATTGAATGTGTATGCTGGAAGCGAGCATCCACACCAAGCACAACAACCTGAAGTTTACGAACTTCGCGGTTAATTAATAAGGAGGGTATAACTTTGGCACAAGTACAATACTACGGCACAGGTCGTCGTAAAAGCTCCGTTGCACGTGTACGTCTAGTTCCTGGTAACGGACAAATCGTGATCAACGATCGTGATATCGAAAACTACATCCCATTCGAAGCTCTACGTAACGTTGTTAAACAACCATTGGCAGTTACTGAAACAGAAGGTAACTACGATGTATTAGTAAACGTTGACGGTGGAGGATACACTGGTCAAGCTGGTGCGATCCGTCACGGAATCGCTCGTGCATTATTACAAGCTGATCCTGAGTTCCGTGCTTCTTTAAAGCGTGCAGGTCTTCTGACTCGTGACGCGCGTATGAAAGAGCGTAAAAAATACGGACTTAAGGGCGCTCGTCGTGCACCTCAGTTCTCAAAACGTTAATCTTCGGATTCCAATATGGAAAACCCCCGACCCTTTGTGGTTGGGGGTTTTTTGGTGTTTGGACAAAAGGTAGATATGTTTGTCCGCCATTAGTCCGCCATTCTACCCAAGCAGTAATTCACATACTTTCCTAGAATTTAAATTAAAATAGGTAAAATAAACCAATTCGTACCGTTCTATATAGTGAATAAAATAGGCATTATGCAACTTATTAAATTTTAGAATTTCCTTTATCATTAGTTCTTAATAAAGAAGAAAAGGAGGTAACGAGTCATTAGAAATAAGTTTATGTTTTCGTTTCTGATTCTGTCTTGTTTTTTCTTCGCTGGCACTCAAGTCCAAGCATCTAGCTGGGGAAGCCTTAAAGACTGGATGACAGAAAATATTAAAGGGTATGTTAATCAAGGAAACTTCAGCAACATCTTCTTAGAACCACTCCTAGAAATAGACAGCTCCCAATACTCCTTAGAATTAAAAGAGTTCTTCAAGTCCACCACCACCTCAACAAAGAGCAATATAAAAAACCACCAAGCAGATTACATACAACAACTCACACAAGCAAAGGAACAGTTGAAACGAAATACACTGCACAGTTATTACGATGAACACCAATCGAAGCTGGACGATGAACTGACCCATGAACTTGAGCAATATCTCGAAGAATTATTAGATGAAAATAATAAAAATTAAAAGGGGAGAGATATAATGACGTGGAAAAAGAAATTAGTAGCAGGGACAGTAGCGGTAGGTTTAGTGACAGGTGTAGGGATGACTTTTGCAAGTGCAAGTGAAGGATCGCCATTGAGACAATGGTATGATGGATTATTCAGCGATACACAGCAGTCAATCTTGACAGATAATGAAGCTGCAGCTAGTGAGGCATTTGAAAATTGGGCAGCAACTAGTGAACAGCTGAAAGTTGGTGCAGGCGTTAAAATCAATGAAAAAATGGAAGCCGAGTTAACAAGAGCAGGCACCGAAATTATGAGTGCGAAGGATGAGTATATAGCTTCACTTGACGAAGAGAAAGCAGAACTGCTTGCAGACATGAACTATCAAGTGTATCAGCACATTTTCCTTGAAGGATACATGGCTATCCAGAACCAGGGAGATGCAGCGATGGGTACGGTCGAAGAAAGCTTCCAGAACTTCACCAGTGAAACAGGACAAGTTGCTGTAAACGAAATGACGCAGGAGTTGACCTCCGCAAAAGATTCAGCGGTTACAGAGTTAGAAGAGGCTATAGCACAGGCCAAAGAAGAACTGTCCGCACAACTTGCGATGGAAGAGCAGGTAAGCAGACATAACCTGGAGCGGCAGATCACATACAAATTGACCGACTTGCGTGATGCATTAACATCTATCATCAATGAATTGGTTAGTGAACAGCAAAATATTATCACAGCGAAGGCATTGGAACTGGAAGAAGAAGCAAAAGCAAGTCTTGATGAAGTAATGGAAAGTATTAATGACTAACAAACGCCATCAAAGGCTGTTTATTGTGATGATGATGGTCTTGGCACTTCTTTTTACAGTGGAATGGAAAACGGCATATGCTAGTTCCAATATTCAATCTTTGCTCACAAGTTGGTTTGAAGGCAAGCAACAGGAATCTATTCAGTCTTTGGAAGAAGAGATCATGATAGAAAAAGAAGCGCAGATGTCTGTGTTGAAAGAAGAAATCGCTGTTTTATTAAATCAGGCTAATAAGGAGCTAGCCGATTTTACATCGAAAGAGGCGGATAAGAGCAAGCAAGAGCTAAAAAGCTATACCGAGCAGCTTATTCAAACCATCGAATTTAATGAGGAAAGTAAGCGAGATCAGTTTATAAGCGAACTGGAGAAAATTATGGAGGAAGCGTACATGAAACTAGAACAAGCTGGCGAAAATGCGCTTTACCAATCAGAGTAGTCCATTTGCCTGCGCCTAGTTGCACAGGTTTTTTTCAATTCCATACTTGGAAAAACGTACTCATTCTTTTCACGCATGAAAGCCCTCGCCCATTAGGAAACTAATCGGGAAAGGGTGTGAAAGAGATGACTGTAGTAACAACCTTCAAGGAAAAGCGCCGGGAAAAGCAGATGAAATATGAGCGCAAGATGCTGCGTGAAATTTCACTCGAGGTTTTACGGACAAAGGTGAAGGATTTTTTCTCACCATACTTAAAGAATAAAAAGCAGGTAACTGCCATTGAAGAAGGCTGCCTTGATGTAGCAATTGAAGCTTATCTTCTTGGTGCTTCATATAGCAAATTTGGGTATTATGGTGAAAACGCAGAGCAGGTGAAAACACGCTGCCATGTGGAAGAGAAATATTTGATTGATACTTTGTACGATTATTTCTTGTACTGGGGCTCAATCGGTGACAATGATATGGTTCATGAATCCTTTTATATGACATGCGATGCCTTTATTGATTATTGGTGGCGTGAAGGCTTCCATAAAGGTGAAAAAAGGTACCGCATGAGATTGCACTAATTATCATAAACTTCCCCCTTGTCCCATATAGTGTATAGAGTGGACATGCGGGAGGGGTACATATGCAAAGGTGGAAATTCTGGGCTTTTCTAACGGTAATCTTAACGGTCACTGCCGTTTTTCAATATCAGTTATTTTCAAAAGATACCTGGGAGCAGTGGAGTCTGCCGTTGAGCGGGAAAATTATCATCCTTGACCCTGGACACGGTGGGCCTGATGGAGGAGCGGTCGGGGGCGATGTCTTAGAAAAAGACGTGGCACTTGAAGTGTCGCGTTATGTGAAGGATTACCTTCAGGAACAAGGGGCATTGGTACTCATGACTAGGGAAGAGGATGTTGACCTTGCAGATCCTGAGACTAAAGGCTATAGCCGCAGAAAAGTAGAGGACTTGCGGAAGCGGATTGAAATGATCAATGAATCAGATGCAGATCTTTTTCTCAGCATTCACTTAAATGCCATTCCGTCACCAAGATGGAGAGGTGCCCAAACCTTCTATCATGGAACGAAGCATAAGGAAAATGAACGTTTAGCAAAGTTTATCCAAGAAGAGTTCCGGGTCAACCTTGAAAATACCGACCGTTATGCTAAATCGATGAATACACTATTTATTTTAAAAAATGCTGAAATACCTGGTGCTCTAGTAGAGGTTGGATTCTTGTCCAATCCATCCGAGCGGGCGTTATTGAATACAGAAGAATACCAAAAATCCTTAGCGGCATCCATCTATAATGGAGTGATGCGTCATTATACAAATGAACAAGAGTTACCCGATCCCCCTCAGTAATAAAAAGGGGGATTTTTTATAGGCACATAACGATAAATTCAAGCGATCTATATGTTATACTAAAATTGTAAACGAATTCAATTCTGAAAATAGACTATTATCACATAAGGGTGGGGTCAGAGTGTTAACAGAAGCTAAAGTTGTACAGTTACTAAAAGATCTACATGATCCGTTTTTACATAGAACATTTGAAGAAACAAACGCGATACAAGAAATCTCTATCAAGGAAGAAAAAAACCATGTGAGTGTGAAGGTGGCGCTTGCCAAGACTGGAACGGCAGAGCAGATGCAATTGCAAGGCACCATCGTTAACCTGTTAAAAGAAGCAGGAGCGGCAACGGTTGGCCTGCGTTTCATGGAACTTCCACAAGAGGTAGTCGCACGTTTTGGTGTAGAAGCTCCTAAAGAGGAAGAAACACTTCTATCCAGTAACAAAACAACCTTCTTAGCCATTGCTTCTGGAAAAGGCGGCGTTGGAAAATCGACTGTGTCCGTCAACTTGGCAGTTTCATTGGCGCGTCTTGGGAAAAAAGTCGGCTTAATTGATGCAGATATTTATGGTTTTAGCGTGCCTGATATGATGGGAATTACGAAACGTCCGGTAGTGCGCGGTGAAAAAATCATTCCAGTGGAACGTTTTGGTGTGCAAGTAATCTCTATGGGCTTTTTTGTAGAGGACAATTCCCCAGTTATCTGGAGAGGCCCGATGCTTGGCAAAATGTTGAACAGTTTCTTTAACGAAGTGGAGTGGGGAGATTTAGACTACCTGCTACTAGACTTGCCTCCTGGAACAGGGGATGTGGCGCTTGATGTGCACTCCATGCTTCCGTCCTGTAAAGAATTAATCGTAACGACTCCTCATCCGACAGCAGCATTTGTTGCAGCGAGAGCAGGGGCAATGGCAATCAAAACGGACCATGAAGTGATTGGTGTCATTGAAAACATGGCTTACTTTGAAAGCAAGAAGACAGGTGAAAAAGAGTATGTATTTGGAAAAGGTGGAGGAGACAAGCTGGCAGAAGAGTTGCAGGCGCCACTGCTCGGACAACTTCCATTACAACAGCCTGACTGGAATGACGATGATTTTGCTCCGTCCATCTACCAAGAAGACCATGATCTAGGTAAAATTTATTTAAGTATCGCATCAAAAGTGGTGGAATTAACGTAATAGATAAAGCAGACCCAGTCAGTGGGTCTGCTTGTTTTTTTATCCGCCGCCGCCTTCACCGCCGCCGGACTCTTGCCCGCCTTCCGAACCGCCACCTTCACCGCCTTGCCCACCGCCACCTTGTCCTTCACCGCCTTGCATTTCAGAAGCGGCTTTTAACAATAGGTCTTGTAGTTTGGCTTTAAATAATGGACTCTCAAAAGTCTCGGTGATTACTTTTTGCAGATGTTTTTTGTATTCCTGTCCACTCATCACAGTGATCATTTGCTTTTCCATTTCAGGGTCCTGCAAAATTTGAACCATCATAGCCTGATACTCAGGATCCTTCATCAAATCTTTAATAAGTTTTTCATGTTCTTTCTGCATACTCTTTGCAAAAGTTTCAGCAAATTTAGGGTCTTCAAATGCCTTTTTCCAAAATTCGGCACCCTTTTCACTATCTAGCGTCTGTTCAATCGATTTTGTCACCACTTCCTGATCCAAGACAAAGTTAGCCTTCATCTTATCGTCAGCCATGATTTCTTCAATCGCTTTTTTTCCATCGTCTGTTTTTAATATATCTACAACCATTTTTTTTGTTTCGTCGTAATCCATTTGACCGCCTTTTTCACTCTCTGCACAACCAGTAAGAAGGAGGGAAAGAAGGAGAGGCGGCAAAAGGTAGCTTTTCATCAAGAAAACTCCTTCCAACATGTATTTCATACGATTAATATGTGACAAAGTTAATCAAATATACAAATTTGCATGGAGAGGATGATGGATTTTTACTGGTTACATTGGTAAAATGGGAACTAGTGTCTTTAATCTGTGTTAAATGGAGGAAAAGAAAGTGAACAGTCGTAATTGGGTTCGATTATTTCTTTCCACGCTACTAGTCGGAGCAGTAACTACCGTTATTGTTGCGTTCATAGTCCGTTGGGATCAACATACAGCACAATTTGCAAATGGAGAATACCTTCAATTCCTATCAATCATTGCTTGGTATATAGGAGTAGGCTTGATATTTAGTATTATTAGTCAAATGGGCTTCTTTGCCTACTTGACGATCCACCGATTTGGCTTGGGTATTTTTAAATCCCTATGGAGTGCCGTACAAGTGGTGCTAATTATTTTCGTATTATTTGATCTTGTGTATTTCCGATACATATCTTTTGCAAATGAAGGCGATTCCTTACTTCCTTATTTCGCCTTTCCAATATTTCTATTAGTGTACGGCTTGCTTGTAGCCTATGTGAAAAAGACGCAGACTAATAAACACGCATTTATTCCTGCGTTGTTCTTTATGGTTGTGGTAACAACGATTGAATGGTTTCCTGCCCTTAGGGAAAATGAACCGGGATGGCTGCTATTTATGCTCTTTCCTTTATTGGCATGTAACTCCTATCAGCTTCTGTTGTTGCACAGGTTGAATAAAGCATCTGTGACAAAATAAAAAAATGGCGTTTCTCCGATACGGAGAGGCGCCATTTTTTTGGAGTTATTGTACTTCCTTGCTTTTCGCTTTGGTGTTATTGATCAATTCGGTGACGCTACTGATTTCGTAGCCTTTATCTTTAATGAACTGAATAATTTCCGGTAAGGCGTCCTCTGTTTGTTTGGCAGAATCGGAGGCATGAAGAAGAACGATATCTCCATTGCTCAAATTCTTTGTCACATTATCCACAATAATTTCTTTCCCAGGGTTGATCAGGTCATGTGAATCCACACTCCAATGCACTACGGTAAAACCAAGGGAATTGGCAATCTCAAGTACACGTTTATCAAAAGCCCCTTTAGGTGGGCGTAGTAAATTAACTTTCTTTACCTCTAACTTCTCAAATACATCCAAGGATTTTAAGATGTCCCTCTTTACTTTTAAGTCTTCAAGATCCCGGTAATTTTCATACGCATACCCCATGCTGCCAATCTCATGTCCATCTTCCACGATTCTTTTTACAATATCCGGGTGCCTCTCCGCCCAAGAAGCAGATAGGAAGAATGTCACACCAGTTACGCCATTTTGTTTCAATAAATCCAAGATGGGAAGTGCCTTTTCATCACCCCAGCTAATATCAAAGGACAACGCAACTTCCTTATTACCCCCTTCCCCCTTATATATTGCCCGCGGTCCATCCTTGGTTGAAAACACAGGCTGGTTCGAAAAGTTTTCTATATATAAAATCCCTGCAGTGAAGAATGCCGCCAAAATGATGATGGATAATTGCTTAAGCTTTCTTCCGTTAATTACATAGAAATTAGTCATGCTTAGCCCCCTTCCTTGTCCACAGTATCTATTCTCATAAATATTCAGTAGGACAAATCTTATGCAAAAAATATTTAGGAAAATGTTTCATAAAAACCAGTTTGGTGGAAAAAATACACTATAAAGTATTTTTTAGAGGTGAAGAAATGTTAGGGATGCTGTTAAACAATAAAGAAGTAAAAGAAATGGAATACTTATTAAAAAGAGAACTAGAAGAACTCTTACACGATTTTGATGATCATCGCATCGATAGAGTGGTAAAGCATGCCATGGAAGAACGCTATCAAATTCTCTACAAAATGTTCACCCGTATCGCGCCGCCCACAGAGTGTATGAAATATATTCGATCCAAAGCCGTCTTTAGAGAAAGAGAATCCTATTAGAGCTATCCAATCAGCCGCACTAATTGCGGCTTTTTATTTGTTTTTTCAACACTTGTATATAAGAAGAAAGTACGTCAGAAAAACAAATTAAAAAAACTTTGTAAAAGTAGTTGACGGAAAAAGAAAATCCGTGGTATATTATTATTCGTCGCTGCGAGATACATAAAAGCTTGCAAGACAAAAAATAAAAAACATGTTGACATCAACTTGGTCAATATGGTACATTAGAAAAGTCGCTTCTGAGCGACGGACTGATGAAAATGATCTTTGAAAACTAAACAAAACAACAGCGTCATAACGTCGGTTCTACGGAACACGACAAAATGATTTTAAGTAACACAAGCTAGCAAATTTTGAGCAAAAGCTCAGACTCTTTATTGGAGAG
>NZ_JAAXCU010000019.1 GCF_012911845.1 Bacillus sp. RO2
AGAGCGGATGAGATTTTGGAGTTAAGTGGATATGGAGTGGGTGAGTAGACAGAGCTGCGGGGTATTGCTGTTCTTTACGCCCAAAATGTTGAAATGAAAAGGAAAACGGTAAGAGAGAGAGGTTCTCTATGCCCGAAATGTTGAAATGAAAAGGAAAACGGTAAGAGAGAGAGGTTCTCTACGCACGAAACGATGTAATGAAAAGGAAAACGGTAAGAGAGAGGGCGTCTCTACGCCCGAAACGTTGTAATGAAAAGGAAAATGGTAAGAGAGAGAGGTTCTCTACGCCCGAAACGTTGTAATGAAAAGGAAAACGGTAAGAGAGAGAGGTTCTCTACGCCCGAAATGTTGCAATGAAAAGGAAAACGGTAAGAGAGAGGGCGTCTCTAGACCCGAAAAGATCAAATGTATGTCAATATGGTAATAGATGGAGTGGATTATAATGGGCGATTTAATTTTTCAACTAGTAGTTTTTGGACTTTTAATACTAGGTAGTCTTTCCTTCACACTTTTCATCAAAAGGCTGCTGGTTAATGCATCTTACAAGAATCAACGATTAAAAAATATAGAACAAAAGCTAGACACTATCATAGAGAAATTGGAGAAAGAACATTCATCTAATTGAACCATATCAAATGTTGTTTAAAGGAGAGCCACACTATGAAAATAAGACAACTCACATCTGCTGATGCGGAAGTCTATAGAACCATTAGATTAGAAGCATTGAAAAATAAACCAGAAGCATTCAGCTCAAGTTACGAAGACGAAGTAGAGTTTACTGTTGAAAAATATAGAGGTAGATTTGACAATGACCACACTTACACCTTTGGAGCTTTTGAGGGAAATAATTTGGTCGGTACGGTGACTTTGGTATGTGAAACGAAAAAGAAAATCAAACATAGAGCTACTATAGTAGCCATGTACGTCAAGCCTGATCAACGAAAATTAGGTGTAGGAAAAGCACTTATGAATGTAGCAATAAACAAGGCAAAAGTATTAAAGGATATTGAACAAATCTATCTCGCCGTGACAGCGATCAATGAACCTGCAAAGCGTTTATACACATCCTTAGGGTTTGTTACATATGGAGTAGATAGACACGGATTGAAGATAAATGATACCTATTTTGACGAGGAATTGATGATGCTGGGACTTTAACTTTTTTTAAAAGGGAATTTGATTGTGGGAGAAATAAGGGGGGAGCTAATGAGAGTTTTTCTTTTAATATGTCTGTTTGTTCTTTCAGGATGTGAAATTGAAACAGAAAAAGTGATAGTGGTAGAGGAAGAAGAATTAGTTCTGAAAAATGATGTCATTGATATTTTTACAGTCAATGGACAAGAGTTTAAAATCCACCCGTGGTATGGATACTATGTTGAATATTTGAAGGAGGACTTTAGCTCAGCTGACGCAAGAAGTGACCATTTCCAGAAGATTGTTGGAAACCCTTTGAGTAATGAAGTGTTGGGATATGATTATGGTTACCAAAATAACATATATTTGAAGCCCCCCTCATAATATCAACAAATTAAAAGACTATGTTCTGCAATTGGATGAACGTCATAAAGAAATATTGGAAATAATTAAAGAAGCTTTGACAGATTCAACCTCACTACTTCCAGGTGGTAATTATCAGATATATGTGGCTCCAGTTAATTCTGACGTGAATATGGAAGAGTTTCATGGGGTTACAGGATTTGCGGAAAAGAATGCAATGATTCTTATGCTGGATCCATATAATATGACAGAGAAAAGCATTAAAGAGCTTATTGCCCATGAATATCATCACTTAGTATACATGGAAATCTCTGAAGATTATAACACACGCACGGCTCATCTTTTAGAAAAAGTTGTTATGGAAGGGAAAGCCGAAACTTTCACCAAAATGCTCTATCCCGATTACGACGTTCACTGGATAGAGCCATTAAGTAATGATGAAAGAGATAGAGTGTGGAGCTACATGGATGAGAATAAATACTCCGTTAGGGAGGAGGATTACAGTGTGCTCTATAATGGTAGCATTTCCAAAGAGCTTCCTAGTTGGTCCAACTATAGAATGGGCCATCAAATAATGCAGGAGTATTTAAAGAAAAATCCTGATTTATCCATAGAAGAATGGACTGTTCTAAAAGCGGTAGAGATTATAGACGGATTAGAATTTGGGAGTAGAGAATACTAGAATAATAAAATTAATAGAACTTGTCTTACCAAGAGATAAGTTCTATTTTTATTTTAAATCAAAAATAATTTATTGATTATCAATAAATTATTTGATATCATACTGTTAATTAATGTAAAAGTAATGGGTGTAAAGGGGATGAGAAATTGAAAAAAGTATCATTGATCACCACAATTATGTTGTTAATTTTATCAGGATGTAATCAATACAAGAGTGCCGTTATTCCAGCTGAAGGGACTTTTCATTTGGATCTAATCAATAACACCGATATTGATATTTACGGGTATGAAGTCAGCTATTCACAAGATGGAACACACAGAGGGGGAAGTGGAGGCGGTGGGTATGCCGATAATTCAAAGATAAAGAAGGGGGATACGTTTACGTTCGACTTTAATCAGGTCAATTTTCTCCCGGACAAAGAGGTTAGCTTTGTGATCACTGTATTTACCGGAAAGCATCAAACGGAAAAAGTAACGTTAAATCCCCCTGTTTCGACCATGATTTCAAATTTAGAAAGTACCTACTATGTAGAGATTATTGGAGAAAATAAGGAAGAGTTAACAGTAAACTAAAAGATCATCGGATGTAGGAATTGGAAAATATTATGGAACTAAATCAGTATTCATTTCGTATAGGTATTGAATGTGATTTTTCAAAAGAAAGTAGATGGAAAAATGAACACTAATAAGAGATTTAGTTTCCGAAAATCAATTAAATATATATCCTTATCATTGGTTAGTTTGGTAGTTCTTTGGATTGCCTTTCATCAAGTTATGGTACTTTTCGAAAAGAACAAGTACGAAGCTACTGGGCACCTGGTGGAAGTGGATGGTAATAAGATGCATGTGCATGTGGAAGGCGAAGGGCCTAAAACTATCCTCCTACTTCCTGGATTGGGGACGTCAGCGCCAGTGCTGGATTTTGAGCCGCTAATGAATGAGTTGAGCAAGAGTAATAGAGTCGTAGTCGTGGATCCGTTTGGCTATGGATGGAGCGAGAAGACTGATAAAGATAGAACAGTAGAAAATGTGGTGGAAGAAGTTAGGGCGGCGTTGCAGGAAGCGGAAATCGAAGGCCCATATATTTTGATGCCACATTCTATTGGCGGAATTTACAGCATGTACTATGCAAATACATATCCAGGAGAAGTGGAGGCTATTGTTGGGATTGATCCAACACTTCCGGCTGCGGTTGATTATTTTGATGTGCCTGTTCCGACTATGCCACGTTTCTTCAGGGCTGTAGCTCCGAGTGGTATTGCCAGGATAGTGGTAGCGGCAAATGAAGAGAGTTTTTTACCTTTGGCAGATGAGGGGACATACTCAAATAATAATTTGGAGCTAACGAAAACTCTGACTGTCTGGAATGGCTATAACAAGAATATCATGATGGAAGCAAATGAAATTAGTAATAATATCGCCAAAACGATAAACCTGGCTTTTCCGGCTGATATCCCGGTAATGATTTTTACACCTAAGGACGAAAAAGTAAATCCTGCTGGAAGATCTACGATGACCTTTTATGAAGAGCAATTAGAAAATGTAGTAAAAAATAAAATTGTGCCACTTGAAGGCCATCATTATTTACATTGGACAAATGCGAAAGAGATGAGTGAACATGTTGGGGAATTTATTGGCGGAAGTTAAGGAAATGGGGGTTTTACCATGGCCCAACAGATAAAGTGGCTAGTAGTAGGATCAATAGCAATCGGCGTAGTATTCTCTCTTTATACTATTAATTTGTTTAAAGAAACCCGTGGATATGCTCAGTATCACTCTCAATCCTTGATGAATGATACTTCCAGGCTGATTGGGAGTTTTCAAAGGAAAGAAGAAGTCCTTCAGCAAATTCTCCAAACAAAAACTTTGAAACAAGCTCAAGTAGATCTAATTCGTGAAGACACTTATATTCTTATAAACTATTATGAAGACTATAATCGTTTGGCTATGAATTTGAATCGGTATGAAAATAAAGGATATTCCATCGTAGAGGCGGCCTTTGTAACGGAAGCAGTCTTTAACCGTAAGATAGCGGAAATTCAAGGGACAGATCAAGCGAAGATAAAACTGGACAATGAGTTTCTTGAAAAAGTAGAGTTTCTTGTTGCCTTCAATCAGCGCTGCTTGAAAACTTTGGGAAAACATGTAAGGGGATTCGTAATCCTAGATACTTCTATGGAAACTACGGATGAACGGGAAGAACTAAGCAAAACCGGGATAAAAGAAGACTTTTGGGTGGAAATCTTGAAACGCTTGGATAGGGAAGCTTTTGAAAAGCAAAGGGATTTAGAGATGTTGTTGTAATTAGAAATGGGAATTATTAAAACGTTTGGGAAGCAATTAGACCAAGCGTTTTTTGTCTACAAGTCTTTCCGTGAATAAAAGAGGAATCATCATTTTGCAACCTTTGACATAATTAAACGTCTTATGAAGTGGAGGTGTTGGAATGAAAAGGTATTTGATTGTTCTTTTTATATTTATCTTAGTAATTTTTGTAGGCTGCTCTAGTAATATAAGTGGTGACGAAAACTTAGCGGAAGAAACGTACGCTATGAGTGGGGAAAGCAATGAAGATACAACAAAAGGAAATGACCAAAAGCAAGTAAATGTGGAGAAACGAACAGAAGCTGGCTACATAACGATAAATGTATTGGAAACACGAGAGGAAATTGAAAAATTGGAATCATTTTTTGAAGATAAACAATGGGCTGAGGATATAGAGGTGCAAATGGCGACTCCGCCTGAATACCGATTTACGTTGAATGGTTCTACTTTTGCCGTTTGGATTACGCCTTTAGGCGACGAGCTTGAACTTATTCGTGAAGGGGAAGCTGTGTATATAAAACTGGGAAATCAACACTCATCAATTTTGTTTGAATTATTAACAGGGGAAGTGTTTATTAGTGAATGATATGTATCAAGAACTAACAAAACGCGTTGTATAAGTACTTTTACCCATATATTTCCGTCTGTTAATTGTCTGCAGCTATTGAAAGAGAGGAGTTTGTCCTTATTTACAGATAATTCTATAAACTTTATTCTATTTATGTAGGGTCACTAAATATCTGAAATGAGGAGGAAATTATGATGAAGATCAATAAAACGGTACTAGCGTTATCTTTAACAGGAGTTATGACAATCGGGACGTTAACAACAGGAACGCTTCCAACAAGTGCGGTCGGAAATGGTCCTAACTATAACGGCAATGAGTCTATCCAAACCTCCATCCTTACTACATATGATGAGTTGGTAGAATACTTACTAAAACAAGAAGCAAGACAACAGGCGATGGAGCTTGAGGTTATTGGGGAAACAGTGAAAGGCCGAGATATTTACATGGCCAAATACATTAAAAACGAGGACAATCCAACCATTCTGTTTTTAACACAGCAGCATGGAAATGAGCAGTTGACAACAGAGGGTGCGATGGAATTCATCAAACATCTTGGCACCGGGAAAAATCAATCGGTACTAGATCATGTCAATATCCTGGTTATACCGATGCTGAATGCAGACGGTGCGATGGGTGATGTGAACTTTTCTACAGATAATTACATTGCAGACGGTGACCGTCATTTGACGCGGGCAAATGCTAATAACTTTGATTTAAATCGTGAGCATGACAAAGCCGTAGATGCGATGCAGCCTGAAGCACGGGCACTTCATACAAATGTGTTGGAGAAGTATGAGATTGATTACTTGATTGATTTACATCATCAAGGGACACAAAGTGAACGTGATGGGAAGCTTGTTTCCGGGTCTATTTTACACCCGACAAGCCCTAATGTTGACCCGGCTGTAGTGGAGCAGTCCAAGCAGTTGGGTGCAGTGGTGTTCCATGAGATTGAGTCAAAAGGTTGGGGGCATCTTGGCAAGTATTATGGTGGAAATACAGACAATATTGGTCGAAATGGGATTGCTTCGAGATATGATATCGCGACTTTATTGTTTGAAATGAGAGGAATGTCCGACCACACGAATCCAACAGCGATTCTTGGACAAAAGAGTAATGGATACTTGATCAAACAGACGGTAAATACGCTTGATTCCACAGTTCAAGCCATTGCTGATGGCTCTATTAATACTGTTGATACTAGCTTTTGGGAGACTCTGCCTTTCCAGAACAGTAGACAAGGTGAGGAAAGCGACGAATAAAAAAAGGAAAAGCCCGGGGCAATTTGTAGATGTGCTCCGAGCTTTCTTTTTTACAACCCCGCCGAAAGATGAATCTCCCCTTCAGGCAATTCATTCCCACTCTGAGGTTCCAATGTAATCGCGATGGTATCCCAATCTTCCGTTGTCGTCTCTGCAATGTTATGGAACACATACCCTTTTCCTTGATCATCTATGGTGAAGTCTCCTGCCGGTATTGGTGCGCCGTCCTTCAATAGCCACACCTGATACACTTCGTTCCCGGTGAGTTCAGGTAAGTCCTGTGTCTGAATCATGACATATAGTGCCTGATCCTGTTGGAAAAGTGCTGCGAACCCGCTGCCTACAGCATCTGATGGCTGCAAAGTTACTACGTTATCAGGTTGTTTCAGTTCTTCAGCAGCCAAGTCACTGTCTTCACCGTTTTGCATCATCAAGTAGCCGTTTCCAATTAATGAAAGCAACAACGATGCGGCAAGCAACGTGGTTAGCCAAGGTTTTTTGGAAGCTGTATTTTTAATAAGAGGTGTTTCAATGACTTCTTTTTTGGAAGCAATCGGAGTAACAATGGCTTTATCTGGTTTAACGTCTGCTGCAAATACATTATCCAAAATTCGCTTCTTCATTTCCGGCGGGGGTGAGGCCTGCTCTGACACAAGGGCAACATCTCCTAACAGA
Organism: Bacillus sp. RO2; assembly: GCF_012911845.1. GTDB lineage: Bacteria > Bacillota > Bacilli > Bacillales > Bacillaceae_I > Sutcliffiella_A. Next base: position 7,009 of record NZ_JAAXCU010000019.1, read on the forward strand.
TCTTGAAGTTCCATTAATTCTTCCTGACATTCGGGACAGGTAGCTAAGTGCTGTTCAAACTCTTCTTTTTCTGTCTGTGCTAGGTGACCATTGAAATAGTCCAACACTAACTCACATTTCTGACTCATATACTCCCCCTCCTATCTGCAAGCAACGGTTTCAACTTCTTAAGAGCCAACCTAATCCTTCCTTTTACTGTCCCAAGCGGTATGCCGGTCAACTCAGCTATTTTCTGTTGGGTATAGCCTTTGAAATACATATAATGAACCATCTTCCTTTGGTCATCTGATAAAGTGGAGACCGCTTCTCTGATGACTATTTGTTCTTCTTTCCACTCTGTCTCTTTTTCGGTGGAGTCGTTAGATTGTAAGAATGGCTCCACATCTTCTAACGGGGCGCTTTGCGTTCGTTGCTGCTTGCGAATAATATCTAAGGCTTTATTACGGGCGATGGTGAACAGCCAAGATCGAAACTTTCCTTTTGACTCGTCGTAGATCCCTGTACCTTGCCATATTTTAATAAATACATCCTGCATTGCTTCTTCAGCTATTTCATGGTCATTCGTTATTTTCAATAAAAAAGAATACAAGATCTTTTCGTACCTGTCGTACAGTTCTTCCAGAGCGGTTTTATCTTTTTTCCTTATCCGCTCATACAGAAGAGAGTCCTTATTCTGCATAGGTTTTCTCCTTTTTTATGTGGTTATTTTTATTATATCTTTTTTTGTCTGATTAAAAGAAGAAATAAGGCTTTCCTATTTTCCTAACGTTGAAAAATGGAGTTTGGATCAGTGATTTACAGTAAAGAACCATTTGGAAAATTTGCTCGCTTGACTCTACCTCTTTCGTATCGTACTTTAGTATATATTGCAGTTTTAGATACACCGGAGGAATGGCTAAATGCGTGTGAAGAAAGTCTTGAATAACAATGTGTTGATTGCTGCCCACCCCGAGTACAATGAAGTGATTCTGACCGGGAAGGGAATCGGTTTTGGGAAACGTACTGGAGAAGATATTTCCGTTGAGAGTGCGGAGAAGTTCTTTGTGCTTCGTGACCAGGAAGAACAGCAACAATACAAGCAGCTACTTAATTATGTTGATGAGTCGTTCATCGGTTTGATGAATGAATGTATAGAGCGAATTGAAAAACGTTTTGAAGTCCGGTTGAATGAACATATCCATGTCGGATTAACAGACCATCTTTATTTTGCCGTGAAAAGAATTCAACAGGGGCTTGATATAAAAAATCCATTTTTGACGGAGACAGAGCTTGCCTACCCAAAAGAATATACAGTAGCACTTGAAATTGTGGAGTGGTTGAATGAAAAGCTTGGAATCTCGGTTCCAGTGGGAGAGGTAGGTTTCATTACTTTACACATTCACAGTGCCTTGACCAACCGGGAATTGTCTGAGATCAACAAGCATACCCAGCTGATTAGCAGAATGGTGGATGTCATTGAAGAATCTTTAAAAATCTCCGTTGACCGGACCGATGTGAACTATTTGAGGCTTATTCGTCATTTTCATGCGTCCATTGAAAGGGTGCAAAAAGACGAGAACCGTCCAGAAAATCAAGAAGCGCTCGCAAAAGTGTTGCAAGCTGAATATCCAGTATGCTACAATCTAGCATGGAAATTGATTAAAATTATGCAGCAGAACTTACACAAGCCAGTCCCAGATGCTGAGGCAGTATACTTGACCCTACATTTGCAAAGGCTTGCAAAACAATAAATAATCTAGAACACTTTTTTCACGTGTTACTGGTCATGCAGGCATGAGCGAAAGAAAGCGTAAACGAAGAAAACGGTAGAAGTCTATCTACCTTTCCTTCGTATACCTTTTCTTTTCACTCATGCCTTTTTGTTGTGTACGTGGATTTCCCCTGTTGATTGAAGTGCAGGATGTGAGACTCCTTAGGAGATAGCGGTAGCTTGAGACCCCACAGGCGAAGCCGAGGAGGCTCAAGCACCGCCCCTAGGAAAGCGAACATCCGGAACGAAAATCAACAGGGAGTTAACAGAAATCCTTGGGTTTTAAAATGCATATAAAAATATCTAGGAGGAACACATATGTTCAAGAAATCATTCGGTTTACTGCAACGTATCGGGAAAGCCCTCATGCTTCCTGTCGCATTGCTTCCAGCAGCAGGAATCCTGCTCGCGTTCGGTAATGCCATGCAAAATCCAAACTTAACAAGTCGTCTTGGCTTTCTAGAGGCAGACTCACTCGTGCTACTGGCACAAATCATGGAACAGGCGGGAAGTATCGTATTCTCTAACCTGCCACTGCTCTTTGCTATCGGGGTAGCCATTGGACTTGCTGGAGGAGACGGTGTTGCCGGTCTTGCAGCAATGATCGGTTACTTAATTATGAACGTTACGATGAGTGTAATCAGTGGAGTAACTGCTGAGCAGGTCGGATCTGACCCTGCACTTGCCAATGTTTTAGGGATCCCAACCCTTCAAACCGGTGTATTCGGGGGTATCATAGCAGGGGTGCTCGGTGCCTATATGTACAATAAGTTTTACAATATCGAATTGCCATCTTACTTAGGATTCTTTGCTGGTAAGCGTTTCGTTCCGATTGTAACGGCAGCTTCCGCACTTGTACTAGGGGTAGTTATGAACTTCGTATGGCCATTCGCGCAAGAGGGACTAAATACCTTCTCTTACTTTATGACAGAATCAAATCGTACGTTGGCAGCATTTATTTTCGGTGTCATTGAACGTGGACTGATTCCATTTGGCTTGCATCATATTTTCTATTCTCCATTCTGGTTCGAGTTTGGTTCTTACACGAACGCGGCAGGAGAATTGGTTCGTGGGGACCAACGCATTTTCATGGAGCAGGTAAAAGACGGTGCCGAGCTTACAGCAGGAACGTTCATGACAGGTAAATTCCCATTCATGATGTTTGGTCTTCCAGCAGCTGCTCTAGCAATCTATCACTGTGCACGTCCTGAAAACAAGAAATTTGTTGCAGGTATCATGGGTTCCGCTGCATTGACATCTTTCTTAACAGGTATCACAGAACCGCTTGAGTTCAGTTTCCTATTCGTAGCACCAGTATTATTCGCAATTCACGCAGTGTTTGCAGGACTTTCTTTCATGGTCATGCATATTTTAGATGTGAAAATCGGGATGACGTTCTCTGGTGGTGTCATTGACTATATTCTATTTGGTATCCTTCCAAATGCGACGGCATGGTGGTTGGTGATTCCTGTTGGTCTAGTATTCTCGGTTATCTATTACTTCGGATTCCGTTTTGCAATCAAGAAGTTTAACTTAATGACTCCAGGTCGTGAGGAAAAAACAGAGGAAACGGAAGCTGGTTCTGGTTCCGTTGATGAACTGCCATTAGGTGTACTAGAAGCACTTGGCGGAAGAGAAAACCTTACAAACCTGGACGCATGTATCACTCGTCTTCGTGTAAGTGTGAAAGATGTAGAACAAGTAGATAAAGAGCGACTGAAAAAATTAGGTGCAGCAGGCGTTATGCAAATCGACCGCAACATTCAAGCAATTTTCGGACCTCGTTCTGAAACAATCAAAGGACAGATTCAAGATATCTTGAGCGGGAAAACGCCAGTGAAGCAGGAAGTGGCGGCAACTTCTGAAGATAATTCCGTAGATGCTGTTGCAGTATCTACTTCAGAAAAGTTTGAGGTTGTAATGCCGATGACAGGTAAACTACTACCTATTTCTGAAGTTCCTGATAAGATTTTCTCACAAAAGATGATGGGTGACGGTTTTGCCATCGAACCAACTGAGGGTAAAGTGGTATCACCTGTTGCAGGGAAGATCGTAAACTTGTTCCCGACAAAACATGCAATCGGAATTGAAACGGCTGATGGCCGCGAAGTGCTTGTGCATGTCGGAATCGACACAGTCAACCTAAAAGGAAAAGGCTTTGAAAGTTTAGTAGAACAAGGCGACACAGTTGAGCAAGGACAAGCGTTACTGAACGTAGACCTTCGCATTGTTTCAGAAGAAGCGACATCCATTATTACACCGATCATTTTTACGAACTTGGCTGCTGGAGAAGCAGTTGAGATTAAGAATGGTAATGTAAGAGTTGGAGAAAAGGGTCGCGTAGAGATTCGATAGGAGTTAAAAGAAAACCGCCTGGCGTGTGAGTACGCTTGGCGGTTTTTCTATATCTTGAAGTGGTCTCGGGGCATAACCCTTAGAAAAGTTACTATAACCATGGAAATTGTCATAATACCTCATTTATAGCGAACTTTTCCTAAACTTTAAATAAATTAAATCTTACTCAACCATCCATTTTCCATGGCTATCTTCAAAGCTTCTGCACGAGATTCAACATTAAGTTTGACGAATAATTTAGAAAGGTAGTTTTCTACAGTACGCTGTGTGACAGATAGTTCTACTGCAATGGCTTTGTTCGTACAGCCTTGAGCAATAAGACTTAGGATCACTTTTTCTTTATCGCTTAATGTCTGCTGTCTGTCTTGCAGTGAATGATGCATTTGGGATTGGACGAAATCAAGAAAATCGTTAGGTAGAAGGATCTCCCTACGAAGAACTGCATGAATTGTCTGAATGACTTGTTCTTTTGTTGCGGTTTTGGATAAGATGCCATCTATTTTTCTTTTCAAAATCAGCTCATAGTAATCAGCTAGTTCATAACCTGTATATAGAATCACCAGCGCTTCGGGTTCTCGCTGTTTAATAGATTCTGCAAGTTGTATGCCATTTACCTGTTTCATATTAATGTCTATCAAAAAGAGATGAAAGGAATCATTTTCGAGTCTTTTTTCCACAACTATCGGATCTTGTTCTGTTTCTATATGAAGGTTTTCGAGCTCTTGCAAAAGCGTCATCGTGCCGTCAAGGACGACTGGATGATCGTCCACAATCAGTAGTTTAATCACTGGTATCACTGCTTTCTATCATTCGAATCTTTATTCGCATACCTTGCCCGGGGGCGGAATTTATATTCATTTCTCCGTTGAATGCCCTTACTCGTTCCCTCATTCCACTGATGCCCATTGAATCAGTAGACTTAAAAACCTCGTTTGGTTCGCAACCTGCTCCATTATCTAGATAAATTAATTCAAAGCCCTTTTCTCCGACAGGATGTATACGAAGTTCTACTTCAGAGGCTTTTGCATGCTTGATAGCATTGTTTAACAGCTCTTGTATCAGACGATAAATCATCAGATAGAGCATAGGATCTTTGAATTGCGGAATATCAAGATGAGCATTCAACATGAAGTCAGCCCGCATTTTTATTTTCTGGAGAAACTTTTTGAGTGCTGCCTGTAGTCCAAAAGTATCTAAAAGAGGCGGGCTGAGATTCTCGCAATATTCCCGCAGGTCCATAGAAGCATCAAGTAACTGCTGCCTGATGGTGGCCAATTTCTCGACCTCTACTTCCATTCGGCTAGTAATGAGTAAGTCTAGTTCTCTTGCCAGGTGCAGCTGTTCTTGCAGAATGGTATCATGAAGTTCTTGTGCCAAGATGGCCTTTTCCTTTTCGAGAATCTGCCAAAGTAGCTTGTCAAGCCATGGGAGCCGGTGGCTGTTTGCTGACTTCATCAGTTGTAGCTCCTCCACGAGCTCTTCAACTAATTTAAGATTACTATAAAAGCTATGGAAATAAAGTGACAGTAATTCCAGCCACAACAGCTCTTCTTTTCTTAATAAAACACTCTGTAATCCATTACCGATTGTCAGGACAATCTTTTCAACTGCTGTTTCATGGAGCAACATTTGATATTTTTTTCCGTACCTTCTGATTTCTCCAAGGGTATACTTGTTGTATCCATCACTGTTCTTATCAGAGGGAAACACTTTTATATCGAGGAATGACACTTCCAGCTTTTCGACTATTTTTCTTTCATATTTTTGAAAGAGTTCCTGCTGGTTTCTTGCCTGGCCAAGGTCATGGATGGACAAATATAGTCCGTGGATATAATCACCATTAGTCGAAAACAAAATCTTACGTTGTCTGAAATCAATCTGTTCTTTCAGATAGAATACAGCAATTAATATAATTACCAGAAACACAAATATGCGGGCACAGTCTATGAAAGTTAAATGGTCACCATTCCAAATATAGTAGATTCCTGCTGTAATTACGACACCTGTACCAAGTGATAGCATAGAATAATATCGAAACCGAGTCATATGGTACTGAATATCAAACAGCCTGTCTGCTAAATGGATGTATATAAAAGAAAACGGAATGAACAGTAGAAAAAGGGCGCTGATATCTGCTGACAGTATATGTTGTTCAGTAAAAATTTCCGGTAAAGCATATAAAAGAATAAAGGGGAGTATTGGTAGAATGAGCCCCCATAATATAAATAGAAGTTTAGGTGATTTTGATTTCAAATATCCCTTGATTAAAACATAAAAAACATTTAGGGAAAGGATTAGAAAGAAGCTTAAAATAATATCAGATGTTAACTTGAAATAATAAGAATTAAAACTCGTCATCATACTTAAAAGAAAAACAATAAAAGGTAATACGTACAATACAATAATTTTCCTCCCCCATTCCCACTCCATTCTTAAATAAGCAAAGTACTCTTTTAAGAAGTGAAGGAGAAATATGAGGCATAAGACAAGGAAAGTTCCATTTACATATAACCCGATCGTGTCCAATCGGCTTGAGGCTCCAGCACTGATATAAGCCAAAGAGACAGAGAGCAGAAACAGTATTAGCAGGATATTCAAACTGTTTGATTGTTGCTTCAAGGAAAGGTACAAGGCAAGTCCAAGTGACAGGATGAAGTAAAGGGAAGGAAGCAAAATGTGCGTTATCAATTGCTCAGGCAGATCCATGTGTGAAACTTCCACATTATTAACACCACCACTTGGTTTCAACAGACTTATATTGTTTGCAGCCCTAATACTCTTATCTTCTTTAATACTGGATGATTCATCTATTGGGTTATTGTCTATTCCCAGGATGATATCTCCTGATTCAATGTTATGTGCTTTCGCCCACTCCTTATATAAAGGATCATCAACAACCCAATATTCACCTGCTTTTTGAATCTCCATGCTGATAAATGGAGTACTTACTGCTACATAAAGCAAATAGATTCCTAGGATGCTATACAAAAAGATAAAAAGTATTAAATATTTGCTTGTATTCGATTTCATCTCCAGTAGCGGTTTTCCAATACGACAGCTTCTTCATAGGCACGAAGGATTGCTCGCTCTTGTTCCGTGTCGATTCCTACTAAACAAAGTTTACGTTCTTTCAATAACTCCACAATGTACTTATTCTGTTCTAAAAAAGCGATCATTTTTATCATGTTATTTCCTCATTTCATTATCGATAATAGTTTGGTTTTCAATTCATAAGTTAATGGAACGCGGTTCATAGTTTGTTCTGCTTTTCTCTGATAATCATGTATGAAAAATAGGGCATATCGTATGGAGCCGCTTTCTGTGAGTGCATGTTGAACCTTGTCTCTATCTAAGGAGATGGAGTTCTCTTTTTCATAGAATTGCCTAATTTGTCTAGATATTTCATTTTCTAATGCTAAGAGAAAAATGACTGGCAGGGTAAATTTTCTGTTTAGTATATCATTTTTCTTTCCCCAGCACTTTAGGTCGGAAATGTCATTTTTTAGTTGATGAATGACACCGATACACCGCCCATAGCGCTCCACAGGTGCAATTGATTTTCCTGTAGCCAAGGCCGCTCCAATAAGGCAACTCATAGCGGTAAGGGACCCGGATTTTCTTTCAATCATTTGAAGATAGGAAGATTCATCAACAGCAAGGTTCAGTAAATCCCTCTGCTGTCCATCAATACTTTGTAAAGCGTGTTTTTCCATTATTCTCCCTGCTAGATTTGAATGTGTAAACGAGCTCTCCCGAATTATTTTCGTAGACACTATCAACATGGCCAAAGCGCTATTGATTCCTAATGCAGGGTATGTTGCCCAGCTATGGCTACTGTCCCCGTCTTGAATATCATCGATCATATCAAAACATAACACCAACAACTCGATAGCTGCTGCTACCTTGAATATCTCTTCATCAAAATCTCCGGCGAATGCTTCATAATGAAGGATACAAAGCTCTGCAAACGGAAGGGTATCGTCTTCTTTTTCCTTAATAAAGGAAAGCATCATACTGCTAAAATCATCGTCGATCTCTTTTTCGCTTTTCAATAATGCAACGAGCGCTTGTTTAACATTAGTAACTACATGATTCAATTATGGTCACTTCCCATTATTCGACAATTCCTTTACATAACTTATTATCTATGAAACTGTGCAAATATGGAAGTCCGAAAAATTCTTTTCGGTTCTACGGCTTTTAGTTTTCGGAAAACCGAAATGGAAATTTCGGGAAAGTAAGTGGTACGATAGATTTACTCGAGGAAAGCCATCACAATATTGTGAGATTACTTAGGAGGATATAATGAAAAAAGCACTTTTATCTATTGCTTTATGCGGCGGACTTCTTGGTATGTCTGCGGTGGCTCCTGCTTTAACGGCAGATGCAGCTACTAAATCAGCAACCGGAACGAGTTTTACAAAGGCTTGGTCAAAAAGCGTAAATACCGGTGACGGTGCAGGGGTATTAACGTATGGATATAACACAGCATGGATCAATGAAGACTTTGCTCATGCGTACCATGCATCTAAAACTCATTTTGCTTCCATTTCCAACGGAAACGGTTCTCATGTGAGCTCAAGTGTTGGTTCAGGTAAAACGGCGAAAGTGGAAGTAAGACATGCTGGTTCTACCGTAACATATACTATCCACTATTAATCTTTCATTACCAATTATTTTAAAGAACACCTATAGTCGACATATAGGTGTTTTTTAAAATGAATGGACATTATATATAAATAGACACAGGGGGTAAATAAATGAAAAAGAAAGCTATAGTTATATTCTCTATTCTGGCAGGTATAGTTATTTTTTATAGTTTGGCATGGTATATAAATAATGAAATGGTGTTCAATAAATACGAAGAAGGGTTTGAGGAAATTCCACTTAGTCATACAAAAGTAAAAATGCTTGATGAACATACATTGTCAGTGAAAAAAGCAGATTTTGGAACATTCACTGGTAATCTCAGCATAACGAATAAGGATGATACGGTATCTATTATCATTTGGCCATCTCTTTTTGGAATGGAAAGTGGAATCATGATTACAGAAGAAGGGACGTCCTATCAGATTCTTGTTGATGAGGACTTCCAGATTATCGATGAAACAGATGTAACTGGTAGAGAGCTTATGGAAAGACATAAAGAAGAATTAGAGAAGCAACAGGAAATCGCGAATCAGACGTGGGATATTTTTTAAGGGAATGGCAGAATCATGAAAAAAATAAAATATTTGATGGCGTTTTTATTTTTATCAATTGCCAGTATTTTTGTTGGTGAATTCTATATTTACTATTTAGATAACTTTGAAGAGGATTTCTATCATACTGAATTCTACAAGCCTTTTGATAGTAGTAATGAGGAGATGACAGAAGAACTCCTGAATGCCGCTGAAGAAAATGAGATTATGCTTTTTACAGTGGAAAGGAATGTCATCTCGACAATAAAGAGCGAGATGACCATTTACGGGGTGGAGTCAGTCAAAGAGGAGCTCGAGAACCGCGGAATTCAGTTTAGGAATAATCAAAGCCTTCTCTTAGGTGACATGAATGTCAGCTATAGGGACTTCTCCTCTTTTTACCACAAGGAAAGTGGGCATGTCTACTATCTAGAAGGTGAAAAAGAAAATATTGTTTTATTCAAGCAGCAGCTGGTCGATCAATACGGCGGAGGGTTCCCAAGAATGGGGGCATCAACCAATGCAGAAGGAATCGTATTTGTATTCTTTAGCATCTGCCTTCTGCTGATTCTATTCTTGAGTTATTATGAGATTCAATTATTGAAAAAAGAGTTTTCCGTTCGTGTGTTGATGGGAGCTGATAGTACAAGTCTGATAGGTAAGCTGGTTATGGCGGATCTATTGATCATCACGTTCCTCTACTTCATCAGTTTCAGGCTGACGAGCGAGCTTCATCACTCTTTATTTCATGGTAATGTTCAAATCGCAGGATTGTGTCTTTTCTTGGTGTTCAACAGTTTATTATATGCAATCCTGTGGAAGGGAAACTTCAGAAAGACACTCTCATCTGCTGGAGGAAAAAGTGTACTTGCAATCAACTATGGTTTAAAGATTGTCATGAGTGTCCTGTGTATCTTGTCCATTACCGCCATGGCTACATTTATTGACCAGGGGCTCAATTATTACAAGCAAAAAGGGCTCATTTCCACTTTTGAAGATTACTCTTACGTTCAATTGAATTACCGGGATGTAAGTAAATTTGAGGAAAGTGCTGCAATCCGGGAGGAATTTCATGAGATATTTGCCGAAAAGTCTGCAGATATGACGAATCTTCAAGGGTCTGTGATAGGCCAGACGGACTTCAACTATCCTGTTCTACGAATAAATGAAGGTGCCCTTAAACAGCTACCTGAAGCTTTTATCAAGAATTTAGAGGAGGATTTCGTCCACTTTTTGATTCCAGTTGATTTAAAGGACAGGAACGTTCCGATTGATGGAATTAAAGGTGTGTACAGTTTGTACGAACCTTCTCATCCACCATTTAAAATAACGTACTATGAGGATGATTTAAAGGTTCTTAGTGCAAAGGATATGTTTTATCCTTTCAAAACAAGGCTGGAATCTAACCCGATTATGCTAGTAAACAGTGCTACATCTGCGGAGGATGTTAGTAATGAATATGCGCAAATCAGGACATATGTTGCCTATGACGTTATGTATAATATCACAGACAAAGAGTACAAAAAGTTCCTTGCTGACAACGAAATGGAAGACGAGCTTGTAGTAAAGACCAATGTTAAGGATCTGTATGAGTACAATTGGAAAATTATTGAACGCGGCATGTATATATCATTCATTCTTCTTGGATTGGTACTTGCAATGAACATATTTATTGTGGCAACGATTCTCAAGGTCGAATACACATTTAACGCGAAAGAGTTATTATTAATGAAAATATTCGGAAGATCTCTATTTGAGCGCAACAGAAAGATTATTATTCTATCCATAGGGACAAGCGTCATAAGCGCATTAATAGCGATTGTCATCAGCTTTTATATTAATACTTCTCTTACAGGCTACTTGATTATGGGCAGTGTCCTTATTATACTGCTGGATTGCATGATATTGTACATTAATATCACCCGTCTGGACCAAAAGAGCCTTGTAAAAGTTTTGAAAGGCGGGATTGTATGATTCAAGTAAAGCAACTTACAAAAAGATTTGGCAGCCGCACCCTGTTTCATAACTTAACCTTTACCGTGGAGAAAGGTGAATTTGCCATCATATCTGGTAAAAGTGGGTGTGGAAAGACTACTTTATTAAACATCATCGGGGGAATAGAAGAAGCAGACGAAGGAAGCGTATTGGTTAATGATATAGAAATAACCAAGAAGTTTGATAAAAAAAGCTATTACGGCGAAACGGTGTCTTTCATCTTTCAAAATTTTGCCCTGATTGAAAATAAAACCGTCAAACAAAATTTTGATATCATCGGTAAGAAAAACAGATCAGGTATTAGCTATGATGAGGCGCTTGCTAAGGTAGGTCTACCGGATAAATTAAACGAAAGAATATATACTCTTTCAGGTGGCGAGCAACAGCGCATTGCCCTAGCCAGAACCTACTTGAAAAAAGCTGATATAATTTTAGCTGATGAACCAACAGGTTCTTTGGACAGGGGGAATGCTAATCGAATTATGAACATTTTGAAGGATTTAAATGAAGACGGAAAAACAGTTATCATCGTGACACATGACGAGATGATAAAAGAGCAAGCACCGAGATTAATTGAGATACGATAGCTGGTTATGGATAAAGAGACAGATGCCTGTGCTCCTACTTAAGATTCATAGGCATCTTTTTTATATCTTTAACAGACGGAAACTGGACATTTGCTTTAATAGATTTCATAATTCCGTCTCTTTAAATTAAATGTATTTTCCTATTTGGGTGGGCAAACTAACTCTCTTTCTTGCAGTCAGAGCTTTTGCCTAAATATTTCTTTCAGAATCACTATTCTCTAAAATATTTAAAAACAAAAAACCTGCCTCCGCAATAGAAGTCAGGCCTTAATTCTTTCAAGTTCAAGAACAACTATCTCATCATGATCCATGCTCTTCACATCATCTTGAAAAATCAGTCGCGTGTGGAAACGATAGCTTATATGTTCAGTTGAAGGTTCTAATGGAATTGGAAGCTGATAGCAAAATGGATACTCTGCTTTATCATTTGCATCCATGCTTTTGGACATGAGAATCGTCGTAACAGCATCCACTGTTTCAACTGTATCCCCTTGAAATTCCTTTACAAGGTCACATTCTAATCTTTTTATGTGTTGCCTAGCCCAACCGCCTTCAACGTAAAAGGTGCCAGTCACACTTTCACCAGGATTTAACTCCATATTATTCAAAACTAAATCTACATGGGGAGAACCTATATTTAAGTAGCTCATTACTTTTTTTATCATATAACTTTAACCTCCGGAAAGAGTAATAACTTAATGTTCGTATATTTAAAGATACGAACAGCTAGAACAAAAGGTTTCACCTATTTTTTCTTATGTAAAAAATACATACCCATTTTACACAATCAAAAGCCCTCATCCATACAAAGAATGAGGGCTTCCAATATATCAAAATAACCAAAGTCCAACTAATGTCGCTACAATCAGTCCTATTATCACTGGCAAAAAGCTCCGTCTCACAAGCTCCATTACAGGAACCTTTGCAAAACCGGCAACAGCTACAAGGGAAGACCAGGCAATCAATGTTCCTCCGCCAACCCAGACAGAACCCATCTGTCCTATTGCTGCAAGTGTGGCAGCTTCCACTCCAACACTTTCACCAAGGGCTCCAGAAAGCGCTCCAACAAGAGGAAGTCCCGAGAAGCCAGAACCATCTAACCCTGTTATCATTCCGATCAGCAGTATTACAAATCCTGCGATAAATGAACTTTCAGGGATATATGACTGACCGGCAAGTATGAGGTCAAACAGGAAGGAGGGTGTCTCCTCAGAAGGAGTGCCCAGGATTCTAGAAGCAAGTTCCCCACTACCAATAAAGAAGAATCCAGCAATCGGAATAACTGGCCCCATCGCCTTAAAGGCAAACAAGAAACCTTTGACCATATTGTCACTGACAGTTTGAAGGGAGGTACGGGCGTTAAGGAAGAATGACGCTCCAATTAATAGAATGAGCGAAGCCCCACCTATAAGGGCCGCGCCAGCTCCACCCTCTAGAGAAGGAATGACATCGGAAAACTTGGCCAGAACCATATAGATGATGATAGCCAGAAACGTTCCTGGAACTAAGACAGCAAACAGTGTGCTATATTTGCTTGTTGTCACAGGTCCGCTTTCTGTCACACCCTCCGTGTCACCACTCTGGTTATCTACATTGTTCCATTTTATTAAATGCTCATTTGCCGGTCGTACAATAAGCTTGCGTATAGAAATATAAGCAAGTGTGATAGCAACTGCTCCTGTAACAAGGGATAAGATGAAACCGCGATCGGCAACCGTAGCAATATCCACAGTAGCAGCGGTGGCTGTTAAGGCTGGGGCAATTTGAATAATGTAGTCCGATGATAACGCCATGCCTTGACCGGCAAGGGAAATGGCGATTGCTGCCCCAATGGGTGGAAGCCCCGCTCTAATGGCAACAGGAATTAAGAGTGCACCCACAAGGGGTACCGCTGGAGTAGGCCAGAAAAATAGGGAAATCGCATAGGTAACAAACACAATGACCCAAAACGAGACATGCCCGTTTTTCATCACCCGCTGAAAAGGAGTAATCATTTGTTCATCAGTACCTAATGATTTAAGGGAAAGTAAAAGTGCCGTCATGATGGCAATAATCAGGAAGATATTAAAAAGCTCTCCTGCTGCAACCAAGCTGGCGTTAAATATGGTTTGAAGACCGAAAATGAATGACCCACTGAAAATCCACCCCACTAAAAAAGTTACCAGGATGGCAGGAACCACTACATTTTTCCTGAACAACATTGTAACGATGATAATTAGTGTACCAAGTAAATACATCCAATGTGCTGCAGTCAATTCCATCTGTACCAAACTCCCCTCCAAGGCGAACAAGCCCAAGATGTAAAATATAAATTTCTGTATGGTAGCCTATGTTAAAAGGTGGTCTTTGGTGAAGATCGTGAAAACTACATTATCAACATGGGATTTTTTTGATTACTAGACAGAGGTTTATTCACCTACATTGAGGAATAGAGTATAGAGAGGTGATAACGTTGAAGAGGGATGAATATAAAAAGTATGACGGACTAGGACTGGCAGAATTGGTGAAAAACAAGGAAGTCAAGCCTACTGAACTGTTAGAAATGGCGGTCAGTGAAATTGAGACACAAAATCCCCAGCTGAATGCGGTTATCCATACGATGTACGAACAGGCAAGGACTGCCGCGGGGAAGGCAGTTACAGGGCAGTTTGCAGGGGTTCCAATCTTATTAAAAGATATAGGTCAGGAAATAAAAGGTGAACCAAAAACGCTAGGATCTAAAGCTCTATACAAGTATAGGGCCAAGAAGGACTCTGAATATGTAAGTCGGCTCAGGAAAAGCGGCTTTCTGTTTTTAGGACAAACAAATGTCCCAGAGTTTGGCTTGATGGCAATAACAGAACCTGTTGTATACGGTCCTGCAAAAAATCCATGGAAACTAACTCATACTCCTGGAGGTTCAAGTGGCGGTTCGGCAGCAGCAGTGGCCTCAGGCATGGTTCCAATCGCAGGAGCAAATGATGGGGGAGGTTCCATTCGTATTCCTGCTGCATACTGTGGACTGTTTGGGATAAAACCTACAAGGGGAAGAACGCCGGTAGGTCCGCAGCTTGGTCGGTTCTGGCAGGGAGCGGCAGTTGAACATGTGTTGACCCGGACTGTAAGAGATAGCGCAGCAGCCTTGGATGAATTAAAGGGAGCTGAAAAAGGAGCGGCATTTTCCATCCCAGATTATAATGGAAGTTTCTTGGATATCATTAAACAACCTATAGAGAAAAAGCTCCGTATTGCTTATTCTACTAAATCGCCAATTGGTACTGAAGTTCATCCTGACTGTGTAGAGGCAGTCACAAAAACGTTAAGATATCTAGAGTCAGAAGGTCATAGTCTTGAAGAGAAAGATGCACCGATAGATGGGAAGAAAGTTGCAACAAGTTATCTTTCCCTCTACTTTGGAGAAGTTAGCGCGATGGTTTCTTCCCTAGAGGAGATACTTGGACGGAAAGCTACTTTAAATGATGTCGAACCTGCAACCTGGCTGCTTGCCCTCATTGGTAAATCCATGTCTGCGCAAGAATTCGTCCTCAATATGAGGGAATGGGATGTTGCAGCTTATGCTATGGAAGAATTTCATGAAACCTATGATTTATATATAACACCTGCGACTGCCTTTCCTCCCGCGAAAATTGGAGATCATAAACTAAAGCCGCTTGAGAGTATTGCACTGCAAGTGACGGGGAAACTGGGATCTGCTGCAATCCTCAAGAAAATGGGTATCGTGGAACAACTTGTACAAGAAAGCTTAAAAAGAGTTCCTTTTACGCAGCTTGCAAACTTGACTGGGCAGCCGGCTATGTCGTTACCTGTCCATGTGACAAAGGAGGGTCTCCCAGTTGGTGTCCAGTTTATGGCAGGGCGGGGGAAGGAAGACTTACTACTTCAAATGGCAAGGATGATAGAAGAAACAAAACTATGGATAGGGATGGAAGAGTTGCTTTCCACAGCTACCAAATAGGAAAAAAAGTTGGAGAACCCGTCTGAAATTTATATGGACGGGTTCTCTTTTAACTAGTTCTGTCTTACAAATTATCTAATTTTCCACTTGAATCCTTTTCTCTGAAACGATGTCACAGACGTTTTCATACATCATCTCCACACCTTTGTTGGTAGCTTCAAAGTTAAATGCTTGATTCTCCTGAATACCTAAGCTTTCCGCTTCCTTTGCAACGTCTATATTCGCTCCCATGAAGATGAACTGCCAACTGTATTTGTCTTCTTGGTGACGGATTAACTCTTTTACTCTAGGATACGTGAACTCTACGCTTGAATTTTCCATGCCGTCCGTGGTGATGACAAAGATTACATTACCAGGTCGTTCAATTTCCTCAATCCGAGACAAGCGGTTTCCTACATCTAGTATGGTTCTACCGATTGCGTCCAAAAGGGAAGTAGTGCCTCTAACGTGATAGTCTTCTCTTGTTAACGTAACATTCTTCGCATTCACACCGTTCCATAAAGTTTCCACTTCATCGTCGAATAGGACGGCGGTGACAAGGGTCTCTCCTTCATGTCTACATTGTCTTTCCAAGAATGCGTTAAACCCTCCAATTGTATCCTTTTCGAGGCCTCCCATTGACCCGCTTCTGTCCAATAGAAAAATAATCTCTGTTAAGTTTTTATTCATTTTCATCTTCCTCCTTCATGCTATAATAATAACTAACAATATCCATAAAATGGTCGCCTTCAAAGCGACATTTGGAGGTAGGGGAATGATAGATAAAAAGTTTTTGGAGGAGCTCGAAGAATTTATTTGGCAGCATCAAATTCACGATGTACTTGAGGAATATGAATACAGCTGCTACAAAGAATCACCTATTCTTCATGAAAATAATGATGTATTTGAAATTGAAGAGTTCATAAAAAATAATAAGAAGCCCACGCTGCAACAGGTTTTGTTTCAGTATATG
Source organism: Bacillus sp. RO2 (assembly GCF_012911845.1). Taxonomy (GTDB): domain Bacteria; phylum Bacillota; class Bacilli; order Bacillales; family Bacillaceae_I; genus Sutcliffiella_A. Next base: position 23,783 of record NZ_JAAXCU010000019.1, read on the forward strand.
GACCGCAATGGGGGAACAGATGCGGAGATATATAAAAAAGCCGGTTTGGACCGAAAACACTTTTCTAAAATACGAACCAACCCAGAGTATCGCCCTAAAAAATCAACGATTGTGGCATTGGCTTTTGCCTTGGGACTTAATGAAGAAGAAACAGAAGACCTGCTTGGTGCTGCAGGGTATTCTTTGTCGGGAAACGATATACCTGACCTCGTAGTCAAATTCTTTCTAATGAAAGGAATTTATGACCTTGTAAGATTGAACGAAGCGGTTGATGATATGAAATTAAAGAGTATAAGAAGTATATAGTAAAGCGGAGACACAGCTTGCCAGACTAGGGGGCTGTGCTTCTTATTGTGTGTTACAATCTACTTTAGAAAGTCGAAATCCACCCTGAAAGGAGAACACCACATGAACATAAAAGTAGATAAAAAACTCATCCAAGAACGATGTGGTACAGTTTCCTTAAAAAGCGGGGAGGCCTTTCGCAGAGCGGATAAAGTGAAAATAGAAGAATGGAATAACGATAGGTGTGTTGCTATCGTAACGACCACCGAGGATTTCCGTGTTGTTGTATCGGCGGATAGATCGGGTGATTTTCATACAAGCTGTACTTGTCCAAAACTAGCTTCTGTAAAAATAGAATGTCAGCATGTTGCAGCTGTGCTTTTGACGATTTATGAAAACAATTTATCACAACATGACCTGTCAGAAGAAGTGTTCCGTCTATTCCAAGCAGATAAGAAACCTACAAGTGGCAGTCAGCTTCATTTCGAAAAAAGAGAAGTGGTAGACGTAGCTTTCGCCATGAAACCGGTATTAAAAGATAAGGGGAATTTTCTTGGAATAGAGCTTTCGTTGAACCAGAGCGTTGTACAAGATCCGCGTAAACTATTACATGCTATAAAGAATGGAAAGAGTAGGGACTTGTTTGACCCTAAGATTCAATGCTTTAACAAAGAAGCGGATGCTGTTATTCAACATATGATAGACATTCTAGATGATGAAAAAACATTTACGGAGGACATGGAGATATTGCCACAAGCACTAATTCTTCCACCTTCCTCCTTTAAAAAAATTGCACCGCTTTTACAGCAGGTAAGTGTGAAAATACATCTTCATAAACAAGCATACGAAGGCTTTAAGTTAATAAAAGAGCCCCTTTCCCTTCATTTTTCTTTTACAGAAGATAACGCAAATGGGGTTCTGCTGAAGGTTGATGGGTTAAATAGTTTATTGGTCTTCAGATCATATAATGCAGTTTTTAAGGATGGATACTTTATTTCCTTGGAGACAGATGACTGCCGTCGACTTGCAGAGTTGAAAAGAATGTTAGATGCATCAAGGACAAATTCCATCCCCATTGCTCTTAATCAGGTACAGATGTTTGTGGAGAAGGTAGTGCCGGGCTTAAGGAAACTCGGAAAAGTGGAACTTGATGAAACGGTCGCCAAGCGTTTTACAAAAACCCCGTTAGTAGCGAAACTCTATCTGGACAGAGTGAAAAACCGGCTTTTAGCAAGTATAGAGTTCCAATATGAACAGGTGATCATTAATCCTCTAGATCCAAGAGAACACAGGATGAACACCATGATTATCCGCGATTATGATAAGGAGCAAATGATTCTTGATTTAATGGAGGACAGTGAATTCGGAAGTACAGATGAAGGGTACTTTCTGCACAACGAAGAGCTGGAGTATCAATTCCTCTATCATATGCTGCCTGCGTTGCAACGTTTTGTTCAAGTGTATGCAACGACTGCTATTAGAAATCGAATTTTTAGGGAAAGTGCCAAACCCCAAATACGGATCAGGGTAAAAAAAGAGCGGACCAATTGGCTTGAATTTAAATTTGAAATGGACGGCATACCGGAATCTCAAATCAGGGAGCTTTTAAGTGCATTAGAGGAAAAAAGAAAATATTATCGTTTAAAAAATGGTTCATTGCTTTCATTGGAAACAAGGGAATTTGAAGAGATTCAACGTTTCTTGCAAGCCAACCCAGTGCAAAATGAGGATTTAGAACAGGGCTTGAATGTGCCCATTATTAAAGGATTCAAGATGATGGATTCCGTAACAGATGAGGGTGTGTTTTCCTTAGAAGAAAGTTTCCGACAGTTTCTGGAGGAAATCAGAAATCCAAGTGGTGACAATATTCAGGTTCCAAATCAAGTGGATAAAATCTTAAGAGATTACCAAGTACAAGGCTTCAGATGGATGAAAACATTGGCTCACTACGGTTTTGGTGGAATTTTGGCAGATGATATGGGGCTTGGGAAAACCTTGCAGAGTATCACATTTATCCTCTCGGAGCTACCTGATATCCGCTATAAAAAATGTCCGGTTTTAATTGTTACCCCTTCCTCACTAACCTATAACTGGCTTAGTGAAATTGGGAAGTTTGCGCCAGAAATTAAGACTCTCATTATGGATGGAACACGAAAGGAACGCGAGCAGAGTTTTTCACAGATAAAGGAAGTGGATGTCATCATCACTTCATACCCTTTGTTGAGACGTGATGTTAACCTATATGCTACTAACCTGTTCCATACGGTGTTTTTTGATGAAGCACAGGCCTTTAAAAACCCAGTTACTCAAACGTTTCGAGCAGTGAAAAGAGTGGAAGCCGATTATAAATTTGCTTTATCAGGTACTCCTGTCGAAAATTCTCTAGAAGAGCTGTGGTCTATTTTTCATATAGTTTTCCCGGAGTTGTTTATGGGATTGAAGGAATACAGCAATTTGACTAGAAAAACCATTGCGCGTAGGATCCGGCCATTTATGCTGCGACGCGTGAAAGAGGATGTACTGGCGGAGTTGCCGGAGAAACTTGAAAGCTTGGAATTCGTAGAGCTATTACCAGAGCAAAAGAAGCTTTATGCGGCTTATCTTGCAAAACTTCGACATGATACATTGAAGCATTTGAACAAGGATACATTGAGAAAAAATAAGATCCGGATACTGGCAGGATTAACAAGGCTCCGTCAGATTTGTTGCCATCCCACGCTTTTTGTTAACGGATATAAGGGAAGGTCTGCGAAGTTTGACATGCTGTTACAATTAATTGAAGAATCTCAGCGTTCAGGAAGAAGGGTGCTTATTTTTTCTCAGTTTACTAAAATGCTCGAGCTGATAGGAAGAGAGCTTGCCCATCAAGGACTGCCCTACTTTTACCTTGACGGCCAAACTCCATCAGAAGAAAGGGTGGAACGTTGTGAGAGGTTCAATTCTGGGGAAAGAGACTTTTTCTTAATTTCGCTAAAGGCAGGAGGGACTGGTCTTAACCTGACAGGTGCTGATACTGTTATCTTATATGATCTTTGGTGGAATCCCGCAGTGGAAGAGCAGGCGGCTGACCGTGCCCATCGTATGGGCCAAACGCAAACGGTTCAGGTGATAAAGCTTGTAACAAGGGGAACAATCGAAGAAAAAATGAACGAACTGCAAGATAAAAAGAGACATCTAATAGAAGAAATTATAGACCCTGACGAAAGAGTGTCAAAAGCATTAACGGAGGAGGACATCCGGGAGATTCTTTCCATTTAGGGGAGGTTGGTGTGTAAGCATGACAGAAAAGAAAAAAATGTATGAAGTAGATTTGTATAAGCCTATTCAAAAGCATTTTGTCAAAGAAGGGTATGAGGTGTACGGGGAAGTGAATGACTGCGATATTGCGATGGTGAAAGGTGAAGTGGTGGTTGTTGTAGAGCTAAAGCTGAATTTAAATGTTCAGCTGCTCATTCAGGCGACAAAGCGGCAAAAGCTTACGGACCTTGTTTATATAGCGATACCAAAGCCATCTTTTAGCAGGCGTTCAAAACGTTGGACAGATCTGTGTCATTTAATTAAGCGGCTTGAACTGGGCTTGATTGTCGTGTCATTCAGCGGAAGAGGGAAACGTGTGGAGGTTATGTTTGATCCAGTTCCGTTTGATCGAGCAAAAAGCCTGCGTAAAAATAAACGGAAGCGTGATGCATTGGTCAAAGAGATGGACGGTCGTTCATCTGATGTCAATCTCGGCGGAAGCAACCGAGTAAAGATAAGAACTGCTTATAAAGAGAACTGCGTTCAAATTGCGTGCTATCTGGATAGGTTCGGACCTTTGTCGCCAAAGGCTTTGCGAGATTTAGGAACTGGCGAGAAAACCTCTTCCATTTTAACAAAGAACTATTACCGCTGGTTTGAACGGGTAAAGCGCGGGACATATGTGATCAGTGAGAAAGGGAAGAAGGAACTTTGTGATCATAGCGAGCTTGTGGAGCACTTTTTGAAGAAAATTGATTAAGTTGGAGACTCTTCTGCACTTTTAAGTGGGAGGGTCTTTTTACATGGATGGAGAAGGCTAGAAGCAGATACTACCTTAGGAAGTGGATCTGAATCTGAATATACCTACAGGTGGTATTCGAATTGAAAATCGGGCGAAAATTCAAGGTAATCGGGCGAAAATAGCAAGGAATCAGGCGAAAATTTCATTTTACGGGCGATTATTACGATTATCGGGCGATTTACAAGTACAATCGGGCGATTCGTACTATCCACTCCAAAAAAACATAGAAACATATTTGGATTTTCCGATCATACCCCCACCCCCGGGTCCCCAGTCACTAACAATCAGGACTTTTGCACCTAAACAGAACAAATGTTTTCCTGTAGAATAGCTAAAACGTGATGTTGTATAACCAAAGGTTTCGGAAATAACAACACACGATCAACTCAGAACATCAGACAGGGGTGAAACAAAACATGAATGGAACTCCACATGCAGCCATAGGGGCAGCAACAGGTTTCGCAGTAGCAAACACGTTGCACACAACCCCGACTACCACTCTTATTTTAGTCAGCTTGGGAACCATATCAGGCCTTGTGCCAGATCTTGATATTGACGGGAAACTTCGCGGAAGAATAACGCTATCCCACAAAGTGACGAGATTGATTGCCCAAATCATTGGAACAATGATGATCCTATACAGTTTATATGAAGGAACCCTAGAGGAAAAGTTGAGGGGAATCGGAATTGGAGCGCTTATGATTCTTATTTCTTCCTTCATAAAACAGAAACATATGCTGACCATCACTGCTGCGGGGGTTATTCTCGGAGGGGTTTCCCTGCAACAAATGTGGGTGATACTTTTTGGGATCTATATCATAGTAGCTTCCTTAGTGTCCCACAGAAGTTATACCCACTCCCTACTTGGTGTGGCATTTTTCGCTTACATAGCTTTACAACTTGAACAATCACTATCTATCACTGGAGTATTTTTAACATGCACCATCTCCTATATCAGCCACCTAATCGCTGATATGAAAATCTTGCCGTTTAATAAAAGAGGAATTAAGTTGTTCCTCCCAGTGTCATCAAAGGAGATATGAAGAAGAAAGGGCCAACTCCAAGAATAAATGGACTTAGCCCTTTTTTACTAAAAAAACTTCCGTTGATTCGAACACCCAAACTCGACCATCATTTCCTCTTACTGGTATAATCAGTCTAGATAGTTGTGCACGTTTTCAGCATCATAAACCAATGAAAGTGGGAGTTGCGGTGAGCTTTAAGAAAAAACAATTTGTTGGTCTTGGAATTACAGTGATTTCGCTTGTTTTGCTATTGTCTGTAATTTTATTTATGGCCAATTCCATGAAGACAAATATGCTGGAAATAGTAGAGGACAGGTATTTCAAAGTCAACAAAGCTACTGATATTAGGCAATTGTTCTATGAAACAGACAGGCAGCTGTTGTTTGTTATTAATCGGGACGATGCGGAAGATATTACTGACAATCTAGCAAATATTGCTGAAAATAGGGAAGCTGCCAGAACCAACATCATAGAATTGGAAGCAGTTCTAGAGCGAAGCGAAACAAAAGCGTTAATACGTAGTATTCAAGAACGTTACGATTCGTACTGGGTTATGGAACAACAAATCGTTTCCGAAATTAATAATGGTGCTTCTAACGAAGACTTGCAAGAAATCTATGTTTCTCAACTTGATACAAGATCAGCACTTCTCCAAGACATATCTGATTTTAAAGATATGCAGGAATCGTTTATGCAAGATACCTTGGCAAACGCTAATGAAACCTATCAAACTCTAATAATTATTATGGTTACTGCCGTCATCCTATCATTAATGGTAATTGTCTTGACCACTCTTTGGGTAATTCGAAGTACCAACAGACGTCTAGATGAAGTGAAGAATGGAATTAAAGATATTAACTATACCGACCTATCTGTTTTACCTAGATTAAGTACAGACATAAAGGATGAAATCGGAGAAATATCGGTAGCTTTTAATACGATGGCTTCGTCTATTGAAACCTATCATAAGAAAGAAAAGCAGTTTACAGTAGAAATTGGTAGACAAAACTGGGTGCAAAAAAACTCTGCAGATATTATAAACCTCTATCATCGCAATGTTTCTACGGACTCGCTTGCAGAAAAATTTATTGCAACCTTAACACCTCTCATGGATGCAAAGCTTGGTGCTTTTTATCTGTTAGATGGAGAAGGAAAAGAATCCTCATATAGAAAAATTGCGACCTATGCCGACGGTGCAGAAGATGTTGGTGGAGAAGCATATAAGCTTCGTGAAGGCTTGGTAGGGCAATGTGCCTGGGACAAGAAGGAAATCCTTCTGCAGGATGTCCCAGAAGGCTATTCCGTCATTACGACAGGAATTGGTCATATTAAACCGAAGAGCATCATTATTGCACCTGTCATCGTAAAAGACGAAGTGATTGCCGTCATTGAAGTGGCGACATTGACAGAATTTACAAAGACGCACCGCCAGCTTTTAAATAAAGTGCTTGAAACACTTGGTATTGCTATCACGAACATTTTAGGAAGAATGGAAGTCGAGCGCTTACTGCTTGAATCACAAGCGCAGACAGAAGAGCTCCAATCTCAATCGGAAGAACTGCAGGCTCAGTCTGAAGAGCTTCAAACCCAATCAGAAGAGCTGCGAATGATTAATGAGCAGCTTGAAGAACGGTCCCGTGATGCGGAACAGAAATCTGCAGACCTTCAAACTGCGAAAACGGAGCTGGAAGAAAAAGCGAAACAGCTTCAACTTAGCTCTAAATATAAATCGGAGTTCTTGGCTAATATGTCCCACGAACTGAGAACACCGTTGAATAGTATCTTACTTCTATCAGAAATGCTGGCGGAAGATCCAGAAGACCAATTGACAGATGAACAAAGAGAGTTCTCCCGTGTCATCAATTCTTCCGGTCAGGATTTGTTGAATCTGATAAATGATATTCTGGATCTTTCCAAGGTGGAAGTGAAAAAGTTAGAAGTGATGTTTGGGGAAGTGAACGTAGAAGAGTTCATTAACCGACTGGAGCTTCAGTTCACCCATATTGCCAAGCACAAAAAGCTGGATTACGAGATTGTTCGTGGAAATCAGCTACCAGATGTAATTTTCACGGACGAACAGCGTCTTCAACAGATTGTAAAAAATCTGTTATCGAACGCTTTTAAGTTTACAGAACAAGGGAAAGTATCCGTGAAAATTGAAAAAGCACTAAAAAGAGACCTTCTAAGAGCGAAAGTAAATGTAAACGCGGATACTTGGTTGAAGATATCTGTGGAAGATACCGGAATTGGCATTTCCAAGGACAAGCAGTCCCTTATTTTTGAAGCCTTCCATCAAGGTGATGGAGCGACTATGAGAAAGTATGGCGGAACTGGACTTGGCCTTTCCATCTCCAAGGAATTCTCTAATCTTTTGGGGGGCAGTGTGTTTGTAGAGAGCGAAGAAGGCGAAGGAAGTATCTTCACTCTGTTAATTCCTAGTCTGCCAAATGGAATGCCTCAATTAAAAGAAGTAGAGGCAGCGTGGCAGGAAGTAGCATCCACATCTGAAGCCGATTTGTTGGAAGAGGAAAACATGGTTCTAGACATGGCGAGGAAAGAAGAAATACGTAGTGAATCGCAAACATTAGTGGAAGATAATGATATTTCTAATATCCTAAAAGGAAAGACGGTTGTCGTTGTAGATGATGACCATCGAAACGTCTATGCCTTGAATAATGCTTTGAACAAAGAGGATATGAACATCTTAACTGCAGAGAACGGTTTGCAGTGTCTTGATATCCTCCATGAAACAGAACATGTTGATATCATCTTGATGGATATTATGATGCCGGTCATGGATGGATATAAAGCTATTAAAACGATACGTAATCTAGAAAAACATAAAGACGTTCCAATCATTGCCCTTACAGCAAAAGCGATGAAAGGTGATCGAGAAAAATGTCTGGAAGTGGGAGCTTCGGATTATATCAGCAAACCACTTAAACTTGATCAACTATTATCTGCGATGCGAGTTTGGGTAGCAAAAAATTAGGTTATAGACAAAAGGAACGGTTACGGTTCGTTGGATTGCGAGTAACCGTTCCTTTTTATAAGATTTGAGTTTTTGGAGGCAGGATTAGAAGTGGACAAGCAAGACTTGGAATTAGAATTATTCTTAACCGCAGTTTATCGGCTTTCAGGGTTCGATTTTCGGAAATACATGGAGTCTTCCATTATGAGAAGAGTGGAAAATAGATTAAGGTTAGAAGGGTTAAAAAATATAACGGAGCTGACAGAACGAGTAATACATCAAGAAGTGTTCTTAAAGAAAATTTTAGATGATTTTTCTATTAATGTTACGGAGATGTTCCGTGATCCTTCTTTTTTCTTGTCCTTCCGAGAAAAGGTGATTCCTCTTTTAAGAGAATTACCGGAAATTCGTGTATGGCACGCAGGCTGTTCTTCTGGAGAGGAAGCCTACTCTATGGCCATTCTTTTAGAAGAAGAGGGAGTCGGTCATAAGTCGAAAATCTATGCAACTGACATGAATGAGAAGATTTTGGAGAAGGCACAAAAAGGAGTCATCCCCCTTTCGAAAATGAAAACATATACGAAGAATTATATGCAAGCCGGTGGCAAAACGGCCTTTTCTGAATATTATCAATCGGATCATCAGTTTGCCTATATAAAGGAAAATCTGTTGAACAGAATAGTGTTTGCTCAGCATAACCTTGTGACAGACCGTTCGTTTAATGAGTTTCATATCATTGTTTGCCGTAATGTATTAATTTATTTTAATTTAGAGCTGCAATTTAATGTGATTCAATTGTTTCAGGAGAGTCTTGGGGCTGAGGGGTTCCTTGGGCTTGGGAGCAAAGAGGCGTTACGTCTTGATGCCCATCCTAGTTTTGAAGAGTTTGATGTATATGATAAGATTTATCGCAAAAAAAAGGAGAGCAAGGGTTAATCGGCTCTCCTTTTTTATGAAATTATCTCGCTTGTACCATTACGACGCACATGTCGTCTGAAGCTTGTTGTTGCATGTCAGCAGGTAAGACTAGGTTAATAGGTTCGGGGATGTTTGGTAGATCCCAGAGTTTTGAGGCGGATTTAATGAACTGAGGGTATTGATTCATACCCACCTTCTCCATTGTTTCTACAACACCATCTGTATAAAGCATAATTTGAACGGATTCCTTATAAGTTATCTTCGTCTTCCTAACATCCACGGTCTCGAAGAACCCAAGGGCACATGTTCGATTAGAAAGCTCTACTACCTCATCTTCATCAACGAACGCAAAACCAGCGGGATGACCAGCATTCACATATTCCATTGATTTTTCATTTGTATCGATGACAAGGTAAATAGCCGTAAAATAATATGGAATTTGCTGATTACGTAAATTGAGGGCATGCATCCAGCGATTTAATTCACTAATAACGAATTCAGGATCGGCGCAGCCTCTGATGGAGTCTCGCAATACAGAGGAGATGAACATGCATACTAAGGAAGCAGAAATTCCGTGCCCCATCATATCTAGCAGTATGACAGCATATCTCGAATCGTCGACCTTATACCAATAATACATGTCGCCTGCGAGCTTATAAGCAGGAATGTAAGATGCTTTTACAGTGAATTTGTCTTCTGTGATTGGCTCGCTTAACAGACTATTCTGTACTTGCTGGGAAAGGTCCAATTGATTTTTGATCTTTTCCGCCTGCTTTTTATTCTTATCCTTCTCTTGTTTAAGTCGAAGAACCACTCGGATACGAGCCAATAGTTCCGTCTTATTGATTGGCTTCATGACATAGTCCAATCCACCTGCATCCAGTGCTTCTGCTACCTTATTAGAGTCTTCTAGTGCTGTGACAAAAATGACAGGGATATCTTTCAGGTGTGGAATGGTTTGAAGAGTTCTACACGCTTCAATTCCATCAATTTCAGGCATCATGATATCCATTAAGATGATATCGACGGGCATTTGAGGTGAAGCGGAATTATTATTATGTAAGTATGTAAACATTTCGCTGGCAGATGTGAAGGATAAGTAATCTTTGTATCCCGCTCTTTTTAAGATATTTTCTATAACGAATAAATTTACTTGGTTATCATCGACAATTAGTATGCCCATATTCTTTTTTTCTCCTCTATCTATCTAGAATAGTAAACACCCCACATCTTAATACCCTTTTCCTAAATAGATAAAACCTTTTCCCAGAATAAATTTTGCTTGAATGCTTGGCTATGTTTTGCATGGCAGGTTTAAGGGTAGTTTGCTTGTTAGAAAGGATGCTTTAACTACTAACTCTAGAGGTGATGTAATGGAAACCGCAGTTCGTTCCACAAAAGGTAAGTTGCTGACAAAGGAAGAAATGACAAATGAGAAAATTGTACCCAAATGGGTTGTGCAAGAATATAGGAATTTTCGGGATGTTGTAACAAATAAAACATTTCCTTGTTATTTTGGAATGAGTGCAGAAAAGAAAGGAGAACTTCGTTATTCCTATATTAGTCATGATAATTGGAGGCATTTGCCAGATACTTTAAAGGAATTTAACGCCTTGTTTGATCCGAAAAAACCACTTGTACGACATGGTCTCTTTCTTTTTGTCGAGCCAGAGAAAGAAGAAAAAACTATTCCGTACTATCGGGAATATTTTTGGGATATTTTGAAGTTTTTACATTTGAAAGATGATCAACCTTGGCCTAAAGATTATCCTACAGATCCAGATCACCACCTGTGGGCGTTTTCTTTTGCAGAAGAGCCGTATTTCGTCTTTGGGAATGCCCCCGCCTACAAGCAGAGAAAGACAAGAGATTTAGGGAACAGTCTAATCTTAGGATTCCAGCCAAGAAGAATATTTGAAGGACTGGAAGGTACGTCAAAGGGTGGAATCATGTCCCGTGAGAAGGTAAGGGAGCGTGTGGAAAAATGGGATCAGTTCCCAACACATCCAAATATCAGTCACTACGGAGATCCAGACCACCGAGAATGGAAACAATATTTTATTGGAGATGATGTAAAACCTATCGAAGGTAAATGCCCTTTCTCCATGACGAAAAAATAAGGAGAAAAGTATTCATTTAACGGTATTAATGTTCAGAATTTTTTATCTTCTACTGAAATTTTCTGGTATGATAGAAATAGATTATTCGAAAATAACGTAGAAGGTGGCTGGCAAGTATGGATGCTGCTCAGAAACTCATTTTGTTTTTAGAAGAAAATCATGATCAATTTATCCGGAATTGGAGAAGCAGGAGCGTAATTTCGGAAGATGATATATATAAAGAAGAGGTAGTGCGTAATGGCTGGCAAATGTATCAGTTAATTAAAAAGGCCATTAAAGATCCATTGACTGAAGATGAAATCATTAAGCTCGCTAACAAGACGGCCCATGAACGAGTCCAAGCCAATGTTAACATCAGTGAGTTTGTATTCAATGTGAATACGGGAAGAAGTGAAGTTGTTAAGTGGGTTTGGAATTCCGGAATTCCATCTGAGGAACTTCAACCTTTCATCGACCAAATCAATGCCCTTTTTGACAAGTTTTCTTACCTGGCTGTTAGAAAATACACAGAGATCAAAGAAAAACAGTTGGAAGAAAAAGAGGTATATATCAATCAAACCCATAAAGAGCGTCTTACCATTCTTGGGCAGATGAGCTCAAGTTTTGTCCATGAATTCAGAAACCCCCTAACTTCTGTCATCGGGTTCACAAGGCTCTTGCAGTACGAACTCCCTGATCATCCATATTTGGAGATAATGCGTCATGAATTGGATCAGCTTAATTATCGCATTTCTCAATTTTTACATGTCTCTAGAAAAGAATTGATTGAGAGTAAGCGAGAAGAAGTGAATCTATCCTTCCTTTTACAGGAATTGGTAGAATTCTTGTATCCGAGTTTACTAGATGGAGATGTAGTTATTCAATTGGACATTGATCCTTCCATCAACATGATTGCCAATAAAGATGAATTAAGACAGGTTTTTTTGAATCTGATCATTAATTCCATAGATGCCTTACAACAGGAAAAGGGTGGCTCTCGTACTATTCAAGTGGTTTGTGTGGAGAAGGGGGATTTTACCCAGCTATCGATTTCCAATAACGGACCGAAAATTGAAGAAGACGCCATCCACGCTATTTTTGAACCGTTCTTTACTACTAAGGATTTAGGTACAGGAATAGGGCTGTATATCTGCAAAAAATTGATTGAAAAGCACGATGGTAAAATATTTTGTCAATCCAATGATGAAAAAACCAGCTTTGTTATTCGATTGCCTAACTCACTAAAACATGTGAAATCCTCCTAAGCAAAACGAGGCACTGAAAAACTAATAACCTAAAGTTTTTAATAATTCCTAGCTGTTGATTGGAGCAAAAGGCGAAGACTCCTCGAAAATGCTACGCAATTTCTTCGTGCGATGAATCGCTGCCGAAGCCTTTCTTGTCCTGAGGGAGATAGCGCTAGGTGGAGACCCTGCAGGCGTAGACGAGGAGGCTCTCGTCAGTCCCTAGGAAAGCGAAGCCATTTGCGGAAATCAACAGCGGTGTCTTTAACAACATCTAAAATCAAAGAATTTTTTTAATGTCCTCAGCAAAACGCAGGAGGATTTTTTTTGTTGACAAGCGTTAAAATATATATTATCTTAATAACAACACTTTAACACCTAAAAGCGTTTAAGCGTTTAAGTGTGTTAGCGAAACTTAGCCGAGTTGAGTTTAGTAAATAAATAGGTTGGTAGCTATGTATAAAAGTAGTTTTCCTTATTGCAGCAAAAAGAGACTGGATGGTTGGTGAAAATCCAGGCGTGATGGAAGATGAAGTACAATACATATTTTGAACGGCTATCATAGCAGATGAGTGGGCAATTTACATGTTGCCAATTAGGGTGGTACCGCGGAGCTTCTTCGTCCCTTACTTTAGGGATGAGGAAGCTTTTTTGGTGCAAATTAACAGGTAGGCAAACTTACTTTTTTTGGAGGGAACATCATGGAGCAGCAAATACAAAAAGAAAAAATAAACATTAGCGGCCTTGCAGCTCTTAGTTTGATTAGCAGCATCATCGCAATCATTTCTATATCATTATTTATTTTTAAGGCAGAGCCTCATATACCGATTTTTGCGAGTATCATGGTATTAATTTTATTTTCCTTAATTAAAGGACATTCTTGGGACTTTATTGAAACTGGATTAAAAAATGGTTTAAAAGAAGGTCTTACGCCGATTTTATTATTTATTCTCATTGGAATTTTAATTGGGGTGTGGATGCTGGCTGGTACAATACCAACATTCATCTACTATGGAGGTCAGCTCATTTCCGCACAATTTTTCCTTCCTAGTGTGTTTATCATTACCGCAATCATCGGGATTAGCATTGGTAGCTCTTTTACTACGGCTGCAACGGTGGGAGTTGCGTTTATCGCGCTTGGGACAGGCATGGGATTTAACCCGGCTATAGTGGCAGGAGCCATTATTTCAGGGGCTCTATTAGGGGATAAAATGTCTCCTCTTTCAGATACCACGAATATTGCTTCTGCGGTATGCAAGGTCGATTTGTTTGATCATATCCGCCATATGTTATGGACAACCATTCCTGCAACGATTTTTTGCTTGGTGGTATTTGGACTTTTCTCAACTGGTACCGGTGGTGGGCAGATAGGGGATTTTGCAGAGTTGCCTAAGGTATTAAAAGAAGAAGGCATGGTCAGCATTTGGGCATTAATACCGGCTGTTGTCATGTTTGGAGTGGCCCTTAAACGTGTACCTGCAATTTTTGTCATGATGGTCGGCATTATCGTTGGTGCAGTGATGGCATTCGTTCTTCAACCTGGCGTTCAAGTTGGCCAACTTATGGATGTTATGCAAAATGGATATACCGGAGCAACAGGCGACGAAGCGATAGACAGCATATTGACAAAAGGTGGAATCCAAAGCATGATGTGGTCGGTATCCCTTGTGTTACTTACCTTAAGCATGGGTGGATTGATTCAACAGCTGCGAGTGATGGAACGATTACTAGTTATGATCCAATCATTTGTATCGTCCACAGGAAAGCTGATTTTCGCTACGGTTGCAACAGCAATTGGAGTAAATGTAACGGTTGGTGAACAGTATATGTCCATCATATTAACCGGCCAAGCATTTGAAAAGGAATACGAAAAACAGGGAATTGCTCCTAAAAACTTGGCGAGAGTGTTAGAGGATGCGGGAACTGTTATCAATCCGTTAATTCCATATGGAGTAAGTGGTGTGTTCATGGCAGGGGTGCTTGAAGTGCCTGTGCTGGATTACTTACCGTTTGCCCTGTTTTGCTTAGTCAGTCCGGTATTAAGTCTGTTTTATGGGTTTACCGGAATTAGTATTAGGAAAAGAGAACAAGTTAAAGGGTAAGGTGATAAAAGAGCTAGCAGTCAACAGGACTGCTAGCTCTTTCTCTTAAATGATATAAAATTATATAATACGGTTGATTTCCGTTCCAGGCGCTTCGCTTGCCTGCGGGCGGTCCGTGAGCCTCCTCGGCTTGCGCCTGCGGGGTCTCACCAGTCCCTTCCTCCCGCGGGCGTCTGCGCGCCTTGCACTCCAATCAAACGGAAATTCCATTCAATGTACGATTAATAAAAAAGCACTCTCAATTAGTTAACTGTAAAACATAAAGAGTAAGTATTTATACTTTCCAGCTGAGGATTGGAGCAAAAGGCGAAGACTCCTCGAAAATGCTACGCATTTTCTTCGTGCGATGCATCGCTGCCGAAGCCTTCCTTGTCCTGAGGGAGATAGCGGTAGCTTGAGACCCCTCAAGCGTTGCGAGGAGGCACAAGCATCACCCCTAGGAAAGCGAAGCCATTTGCGGAAAGGAACAGCGGCGATTGAAGAATCGTCAAAAGTTTTTAACTTTAAAAGGAAAAGACGTATTTGCCCGATTATTCTTTTAATCGTCAATATTGCAACCGATCGATTTCTGCAAATAAGGGTTTATTTTTATTATAAAGCTCACGGTAGAGGTGGTAATATTCTTCATACATGGCCACATTACGAACAGTAGGCAATACCTCATGTTTAATTGGAATATATGATTTAATGGCTTCAAGGGACTCAACTTCTCCAAGTGCAAACATGCCAAACCAGGCAGCACCCCACGCAGTAGCATGGGTACTTTCCGGTAAGATGACCGTTTTGCGAAAAATATCTGCTGTCATCTGCACCCATAGAGGCGATTGAGCATAGCTACCACTAACCACCAGTTTTTTTGTAGGATGTGTGTTTTCGTGAAGTTTTTCATGAATCTCATACATGTTGAAGATAACACTTTCCATCACACTTCGAATCATGTCTGCACTAGTGTGCGAAAGGGTGAGCCCCATCCACCCTCCCTTTGCTTTAGCGTTCCATTTTGGTGCACGTTCTCCATTCAGATATGGCAGGAAAAATAGCCCGTTAGCTCCTGCGCTTGAAGTTGCAGCAAGTGCTTCAAGATCAGACACTTCTACCGTTTCCTTTTTTGTTAAGGAAGAGAATTGTCTTGCCAGCCATTGCATGAGAATCGTACCATTGTTGGTTGCACCGCCGACGATACGACTTTCTTTCGTAAACGCATATTGAAAGGTACGTTGTTCCACATCAATCGTTTTTTGGGTGGTGAATCTTCGAATAGCCCCACTGCTACCAATCGTTAATGCGGTTTCTCCTTCTTCCGTAGCTCCAACCCCAATATTTGCAAGCACACCGCCACTTGCCCCAATAATAATGGGGGTAGATGTATGTAGTAACATTTCTTGTGCGATATCAGCGGTAAGAGGGCCCGCTTGTGTGGTACAGGGAACCACTTTTGAGAGCTGAGACTCATTTACTCCAGCTATGGCAAGTGCTTCTTCATCCCAACGGAGTGTATGTATGTTGAATAGTCCGGTTGCAGAGGCGATAGAATAATCTACTTGCCACGTCTTGCACCATTTATATAAGATATATTCTTTTATAGAAACAAAGCGAGTTGCTTCATAGTACGGTGTATATTGATTCTCTTTCATCCAAACAAGCTTCACAAAAGGTGACATGGGATGAATAGGCGTACCAGTTTGCTCATATAAGTCTTGGCCATAAGACTCCTTCATAATGGCAGCCTGTGGATAGCTTCTGCCGTCAGCCCAAGTTATCATGGGGGAAATTGGTTCGTTATTATCACCGATACAGATCAAACTATGCATAGGAGCAGAAATACTGAGACCAATAATATCGTGGGGTGCGATTCTTAATTTCCTCATAGAAGTGGAGATGGCCAGACGTGCAGCACTCTCTATCTCCATGGGATTTTGTTCCGAATAACTAGGTTTTGGACGGTAGGTAGAATAGGCATGTTCTGACTCAGAGATCACCTCTCCATTTCTATTGAAAATGACAGATCTGGTTGTAGAGGTGCCAATATCTAATCCAATCATATAGTTACTCATTATGTGCCACACCCCGCTTTCTAATAGTACCTTTATTTTAATCGTTAGAGTACTTGATATCAATCAAATATAATTAGGTTGGAAAAGATTAGAATTATTTTAATATAGGTATTGGGTAATATAATTCTTAATGTTTTATGGTTCTAAAGTCATATTTATTTTCAGTTGTGCACAGTTGATTTCCTTGATAGACGGGATATACACATAGTTATCCACATTATCAACAACATTCTGAAAATTTATCCACATAAAATTATTCGGAATTTAGCGATTAATTTATATTAATATAAATTATAAAACCGGGCATGATCTTTTTGATCAAACCCGGCAAAATGGTGGAACTATCTAAAGGTATCTTTTTTACTGTTCCGTTTAATTCCAGCTGCTGATGCGCGAGCTTGTGCTTCTAGGATCTCATTGTCCGCATGTTGCTCGTTCGCGAATTCTGCATCTTGTGCAGCTTTTTTCATGTTCTTAGGTACTTGTGGAAGTGAAGATTTATTTTTTCCACCTGATTGATGTCCGCGTGAACGTCCCATTCGAAACCCTCCTAAGAATATGCGATAGACATAAGGTGCATGTGTCTGTTGCTCCTTTATGTCTTCTTAAATAGGTTAACCTGAGAAGAGGGCGGTGATGTGAGGGAGATGTTGGAGAGGAAGATGGTGGTGGTTCCGGAGGGAGATTAAAGTTTTATTAGGAAGTGGGATTTAGGGGGGATTTCACGAATCGCCCGTAATTTTGAAAAGTCGCCTGAAAAGTTTCGAAAATCGCCCGTATTTCTAAATAATCGCCCGTAAAAATTAATTTTCGCCCGTAAATTCAAAATATCGCCCGAAAACGTCCCATAATCGCCCGATTAAGTAAAACATAAAAAAACGTGCCTTCATCAAGATGCAAAGATGCAAGATGAATGAAGGCACGTTCGCTGTCAGACATATTTTCTAATTAGAACTATCGTCGTCTCTCCGTATATCCGCCAACTCGATCTGCCATTTTAAACTCACGAGAGTAGGTAACTTCCTGTGTTTTACTTAATGTTGTCTTTGCCTTTTCACGACGTTTTTTATCACTCATCAAGAACCCCTCCTTCACATTTGCATACCATCAGTTTTAACTAGAAAGTGGGAAAATATACTAAAAAACGCCTACCCCAAAACATTGGGCAGGCGTAAATTTATTATGCTTCCTTCAACTGATGCTCTTCATGCAGCACTTCGTGACCGGTGCGCAGTTTGTATAGAGTATATTGGTCGCGGGAGATTTCATAAAGATTGTAGATATCTTCTCCGCCGTTGATTTCATCCAGCAGGCTTTTGCGCGTTTCATTTGCCAAAACGACATAAGGTAGTTTCTCCGCTGCTTTCGTGGAACGAACATTTACTTTGCGGATGCGCATGAAAATGGATTTAATATCGAGTTCGTAAAACAGTTCCTCGAAGAATTGATCCTTTGCAGGCTGGTTGTAGCCTTTGCCATGGTATGGTTTGCCGAGCCAAGTGCCGAGAAATCCTGCTCCGTCTTGCACATCGAAGAGATTGATTGTTCCAATTGGAGTGCCCCACTCATCAAGAATGGTACGTGAAATCAATTCTCCGCGTTCTTCCGCTTCGATGGTTTGTTTTGTAAGGAAAAGAAACTCATCGTAGGAATACGCTTTATGACGCACAAAAGGGAAGACTTCAGGGTGCACCATTAACTCATAAAGAGTTTGAGATTCTTGGAAATCACGTTTTTTGAGCATGTCTAACCCTCCAATTGAGGGCAGAACTGTCACGTTCACGTGAAGACTGGCCCACCCTCGAAATTTTTTAAATTACAAAAAATTTCGGGGTGGGAATCGAACCCACTAGAACCAGATTAACTGGTGGCGCACCATTTGCCTTCCCTAACATTTAAACACAATTGTTAGTTGATTTAATTTTTGTTTACCTACGTATCATACTCGATTTCATTTAAAAAAGAAACAACTTTTTTGTTAATTTTTTTGGTAAATTATTTCACCTTCAACCATTGTCATGACAGGCTTTGCGAGGAATTGGAATGGGTGATGAGACCATAGTACCAAGTCGGCATCTTTCCCAGTTTCTATACTCCCCACCCGGTCAGAAACACTAAGGTTTTTAGCCGCGGTTATGGTTATTCCCTCTAGTGCTTTTTGTTCATCTAACCCTTCCCTCACTGCCAAAGCCGCACACATATTTAAGTATTGAACAGGGGTATATGGATGGTCTGTTGTGATGGAAACCTCCACGCCTGCTTCTGATAATGCCTGATAGGTTTTCCAGTTTTTGTTTTTTAATTCAATCTTTGATCTCCTTGTCATCGTTGGACCGACACAAACTTTCATGTTTCTGCCTCGCAACTCATTTGCAATAAGATGTCCTTCTGTACAATGCTCGATTGTAAATCGCAAATTGAATTCTTCTGCAAAACGGATGCCTGACATGATATCATCTGCCCTGTGAGCGTGGATGCGAACTGGAATCTTTTGCTCAAGAGCCATGATAATAGGCTTTACCCGCAGGTTTTCCGGGTTATCGTAATATTTTGCCTGATAAAAGGCTTCGCGAAGCATCCCCATAATGCCCATTCGGGTAATGGAATCCTTATTTCCCTGACTGTGAATTCGTTTAGGATTTTCACCAAAAGCGACCTTCAACCCAGCAGTTTCTTGAATAATCATTTTGGAAATGTTCACACCATGTGTTTTGATTACAGACGTTGTTCCTCCAATTACATTCGCGCTTCCTGGCATAACGTGAACAGTCGTGATTCCATACTGAATAGCATCCTGGAATCCAGGGTCAAAAGGATGGACCCCGTCTAGTGCACGTATATGGGGAGTTAATGGTTCAACTGTCTCATTAGCATCATTGCCTGCCCAACCAGTTCCTTCATCATATAAGCCAAGGTGGGTGTGCACATCGATAAATCCAGGAAATAAATATTTTTCGTTACATTCTATCACTTTCCCGTTTTCCGGTGCGGCTAATCCTTTGCCAATCGTCTTTATTTTTCCATTTTCAGTTATCACATCCGCATTATTTATCGGAGCTGATGTGATGGGATAAACTGTAGCGTTTCGGAACATTACTATACCCATAGAAGACTCCTAATTTTCTGTCATTACTTTGATTGTAATATGTCGGACAGAGCGTCATCAAGATGGGAAAATAAAAAATTATAGCCTTTATCTTCTAATTTTATCGGCAGCACCTTTTGGCCCTCCAACACGAGGACACTCATTTCTCCAAGGGCCGCCTTCAAAGCAAAACCAGGTGTCGGGAACCAGTGTGGTCGGCTCATTATTTTTCCAAGCGTTTTACCGAAGTCTTTCATTTGTTTCGGATGCGGTGCGACTACATTCACTGGTCCTTCTACCACTTTATTTTCCAAGCTAAAAGCAATAGCGCCAACTACATCTTTAATGTGCACCCAAGACATCCACTGTTCACCGGAGCCAATTTTTCCGCCAACGAACATTTTGTAAGGAAGCATCATTCTAGGTAGTGCACCTTCTTCTTTATCTAAAATAATCCCGAAACGTGTAAGCACCGTACGGACCCCTTCTGTCTTTACTTGCTCCGCTTCCTTTTCCCAAGCATAGACAGTAGAAGCAAGAAAATCAGATCCAGGAGTTGTGTCCGCCTCGGTGAATGTTTGAGCCTCTGAAGTCCCGTAAAAGCCAATGGCACTTGCATTCACCAACACTTCCGGTTTATTTTCCAACGAACCGATAATTCTATTAATTTCATTTGTTGAAGATATGCGACTCTCCACTATTTTCTTTTTCTGCTCTTCCGTCCAGCGACCGCTGTTGATGGACTCTCCGGCTAAATTTACGAACGCATCCATGCCATCTAAACTTGTTTCCGGAGTGGAAGATTCTTTTAGCCACTCTACATAGGTGACATTTTCTTTTTCCTTTTTATTCGAAGTATTTCGCGTTAAAATAAAGATGGAATGTCCTTTATCAATTAAATGGTCTGTCAGAGCTTGACCAACAAGCCCCGTACCGCCTGCAATGGCAATCTTCATCTATATCACCCTCCATAGAGAATATCTTACATACTATATTAGTTCTTTTCCCTAATTATCCTTTATTTAATACGGCGCAATGTGCTATGAAACGGAGTGAGAGCAATAATGGCTAAAATAACAAAAATATCGGTACAGCAAAAAAACAAGGAAAGATTCAATATCTTCTTGGATGAGGAATATGCGTTTGCTGTGTACGAAGCGACGCTATTGAAATTCCAGCTAGTAAAAGGAAGGGAACTAGATGAGCTGGATATAGAAGAAATTCTCTACAGCGATCAAATCAACAAAGCATATAATGCTGCGGTCCACTATCTATCTTTTCGAATGAGAACCGAAAAAGAAATAGAAGAGTATTTGAAGGAAAAAGAATATGAATTGTTCATTATTAAAGAAATAGTCGTAAGACTGCGGGAGCAGGGGTACTTGAATGACAGGGAATTCGCAAATGCATTTGTGAGGACTCAGGTGAACACTACCTTGAAGGGCCGGGGCGTCATGGAACAGGAATTGCTTGAAAAGGGTGTGAGTAAGGATATTATTGTAGAGGTGCTTGAATTGGAATATAGCCAAGAGAGAGAGCTTGAGCATGCGGTGAAGCTAGTGTTGAAATATGCACCAAAATATAAAAAAGACTCATTTAAAATCATGATTCAAAAAGTGGAGCAAGCTTTAGTGAGAAAGGGATATGCTTTTTCCGTCATCCAAACAGCTGTAGAAGAGGCGGAACTTGAGGAAGATACATCTGAAGAGTGGGAAGCAATTGTAAAACAAGCGGAAAAATACCACCGCAAGTACGCAGGTCTTGAGGGATACGAATATAAGATGAAGATGAAGGGCGCATTGTATAGAAAGGGATTTGGGATGGATCTTATAGACCGGTGGCTGGAGGAGAATGAGGCGAATTAATTTTAATCAAAGGATAAAAACAGCAAAATGGTAGAACATTCTTACTTAAGTGTACAAGTTTACTCGGGAAATGTATAAGAAAACCCGGGAAATGTAGAAGGTCTATTCAAAGAGGTAGAACAATTAACTCTAGAGATAGAAGTTACTATTCAATAAAAAAGCAGCCGCTTGGGACAGACTTCGTTCCTAGCGGCTGCTTTTTAGTCATATCTGTATCTCCAACTGATTATCCTGAGCAACAATCATCTCAGCTACTTCTCTAGGAGATTTCAACCTAGCCTTGTCCTTAATATGATCACTTTCATCCCAAAAAGGAGTGTCCATGCCGCCCATGTAGGTTGCAATCACATGCACTTTTCCTTCTAATTCTTTTTGCAGGCTTTCGGTAAAACCGCGGACTGCAAATTTACTTGCAACATAGACGCTTTCATTCACTTTTCCTTTTTGACCGGCAGTGGAGATAATGTTCATGATTTTGCTATTCTCCTGCTTTAACAAATGAGGAAGCAATTCTTTTGTCAAAATAATGGTCCCAAGTACGTTGGTCTGAATGGCTGTTTCAATCTCTCCATAATCTAAATTTGTTAACGGACCAAAGCAGCCTGCACCAGCATTGTTCAATAAGTAGTCGACAGTATGTTCGGAAATAATCTTACTTACCGTCTGTTTAACATTTTCTAAACTGCTAATATCCAACTGGTAGACGAAGGCCTGTGCTCCAAAAGTTAAAATTTCTTCTTTTACAGCTTCCAAGGGATCTAACCTTCTGCCAGTCAATATTATCGTGTGACCCTTTTTAGCGTATGAAAGTGCCAATTCCTTTCCGAGGCCTGTTCCGGCACCTGTGATCAGTATTGTTTTCATTCAAATCACCTTTTCATAATAGCTTTTTGTAATGTCAGAATCGTGCTATTCTTATTTTATATAGATTTTTTAGGGGGAAAGCAAGTGGAACAGGAAAAACGCTACAGTCAGATGACACCTCATGAGTTGCATCAGGAAATCGCCATGTTAAAAGAAAAGGCGCGAAAGGCGGAACAACTTGGTATTGTAAATGAGTTTGCAGTATTGGAACGCAAGATCACGATGGCAAAAGCTTATATGTTAGATCCAGAGGACTTCAAACCAGGAGATGTGTATGAAATTGAAGGTGATCCTGGTGTTCATTTTAAAGTAACCTATATGAACGGTGTTTTTGCATGGGGACATAGAATTCACGGCGATACTACTAGCAAGGAAGAAGAAGGATTGCCAATTTCCATGCTCATGAACGAAAAAAGCAAAGAAGCTTAAGGCTTCTTTGCTTTTTTGCGAGCTTTAAGATCTTTTTCTTGTTTGCACTTCTAAGATCTGGATATTCTGAGCTTGTTGCGTCTCACCGTTTACTTGACGGAACGAGTGCTTAGAATGGGCATTAGGCTGCGGAAACGGGTGGTCATTTAACGTAAAAGGATTACTGCGTGATGGCTTGTGATTTTGTTTTGCCATGATAACAACCTCCTATTAGTTAGGGTTTCGACATTCATAGCGGTAGATAACGCTATAACTACGAAAAAACCTTATTCACAAAGTTTAGAATGTATCTTCTTCTCTGGCACCAGAAGCACGCATGCGCTCCTGTGGATGCGTATTAATCGTTCCATTCGCACGCTTTGAAGCATATTCAGACTTTGCACGACCTTCCCCTTCAAACTTGTTGTCGTTGGGGTTTGGAAAGTTTCTCGCTTTGTTCCTCATGCGACTCGCCTCCTCGGTAAGTGGATGTTGGCTGAGTAGCCTAACATCTATCTTTAATATTGGATTTTAGATGTGATTATATGTAATGATAAGCATAGTGAAATTAAACCAAAACCGAACGGAGTGTTTTTATGGAGCAATATTTTGAACGACTGGCTGATCGTCTTATGGAAAAGAATTCTGCTTTACCTTATGATAAGGCGAGAACTTGGGTGGAACTTTTATGGGAAGATTTTGAGAGCTCCTATGCTAAGGCTGGATATGAATATAAGGGGAAGGACATGACAGAGAGAATGGTCATGCAAATCATTGACCGTCATGGAGATCGTCTTCATGAATTTTTTTCGAATAATCCCAAGTACAAGCATCTCTTGAATTCCGATGATCATTTGACACACTAAAAGACCGCTCGCCCATCGTTTGGGCGAGCGGTTTAGTCTATATTCGGAATGATGTCTAGTTTTGTTCGCAGCTTTTCTTCGCTGAAAATCCATCCTGTATACGAGCTAATAATATTCAGATTGTGATCAAGCTGTACAATGGCCACAAAAGGATAATAATCTTTGCTTCGGTATCTAAGGTCAATGAAACGGACCTCATAATGGTCATCGTATTCTTCCATCTCCCACCGGTATACAGGAGAGAAGGAAAGAAATGCGGAAACATTGTCGTCGAATTTTGCCGCTTCTATAATCGCGTTTTCAGGGAGCGGGACTTTTTCAAACGTATCGTGAATAAAGATTTGATACTTGACTGCCCTGGCGACGTAAAAATTATCTTTAGTAGTAATAGCTAAATGCCATTGGTTCCAATATAGTGTCGGTGAAATGATGGTTTGTTTCACACTTGGAATGATTTCTCGAACTTGTTGCAACACTTTTTGCTGCATTCGATATCGCAACACATAATAGGCAATTAATATGCCGTATATCGCCAGAAATGTGTATCCTGGGTGAAATCCAGCTCCCCATAGGACAAGTCCGGCAATATGAAAGCCGAATATTATGGGGTCAAAGGTATTAATAATTCCAAGTGCCACCCATCTTTTTGTAAAAGGACGGAGAGCCTGTGTCCCATAAGCGTTGAAAATGTCGACAAAAACATGAAGGATTACGGCAATAAATGTCCAAATCCATAAATATAGAAAATTAGCTTCTGGTATAAACAAATAAATCGCCGGTGCTATAAGAAGCGGCCAGAGGCACACTGCTGGAATGGAATGAGTAATCCCACGGTGATTTCTTATATATGTCGCATTATTTCTGAATTTCAAAATGGTGTCCGTGTCCGGAGCCTGTGAACCAATTACTGCTCCCATCATGATGGCTGTTGCTGTTTCAGGGCTACTAGCTACAAATGGATCAATGGTAGCCATGGATCCAATCGCTATACCCATTACAACATGTGTTCCAGTATCCAATGGTAGGCCTCCTTTCCGGCTTGTT
The DNA here is from genome assembly GCF_012911845.1 of Bacillus sp. RO2. Lineage (GTDB taxonomy): Bacteria > Bacillota > Bacilli > Bacillales > Bacillaceae_I > Sutcliffiella_A. The sequence goes on from NZ_JAAXCU010000019.1 coordinate 48,652, forward strand.
AGAAAAACTGGCTCAATCTATTTTTATTTAGTCTGATGCAAAAGGGGTGTTTTCAAACATGATAACAAAACAGTTGCATATTTTCATTCAATATCCTATAAAGGAAACAGTGACTCTTCAATACGAAGAAACGATGCAGCGCGTTCTGCAAGCAATGAACCAAATGGGAGCAAATGAGTATCATTGGACAAAAGCTGGTTCTGAAAAAGGTGCCGCTTATTATCGTGAATCTTTTTTACTTCCTACTGAATCGCATTATTTTGCCATGAAAGCTTTGCGTGGTTCACAACAAAGCAATGTTTTTCATGAACTGTCCTCATATATTGATACTGAGGCAGGAACGGTTGAATATATAGGCTTGAAAATTTCTAGCTAATCACATGGAGGTTTATTTTGAAAAAAGAAAGTACTCATCACGAACGACTAGATGACTTTGATATATATGGTTTTCAAAATGATTTAATAACTTGGTTTGAACGGGAGCAACGAGATTTGCCATGGCGTAAGGATCAGGATCCCTATAAAGTATGGGTGTCAGAGATCATGCTCCAACAGACAAAAGTGGACACAGTTATCCCTTATTTTAATTCCTTTATTGAACAATTCCCAAACATCCAAAGCTTGGCTGAAGCAGAAGAGGACAGGGTGTTAAAGGCTTGGGAAGGTCTTGGTTACTACTCTCGTGCAAGAAATTTGCAAAGCGCGGTTAGGGAGGTCCATGAAAGCCATGGGGGCATTGTCCCGAATACGCCTAAGGAAATCGCCACATTAAAAGGAGTGGGGCCGTACACAACGGGAGCGATTCTTAGTATTGCGTATGGTGTTCCTGAACCTGCCGTGGACGGTAATGTTATGAGGGTATTATCTCGAATACTTTTGATAAAAGATGATATTGCCAAGCCTAAAACACGTAAAGTTTTTGAAGAAGTCATTCGGGATCTCATTTCAAAAGAGAACTCGTCCTTTTTTAATCAAGGATTGATGGAACTTGGTGCAATGGTCTGCACACCAACCTCACCATCTTGTTTGTTATGTCCGGTCCGCGAACATTGCCGTGCTTTTGCAGAGGGAGTTCAGCGGGAGCTTCCTGTAAAAACAAAAAAGAAGTCAACAAAGCAGGTAGCGCTAGTTGCAGGAATTCTCAAAGATAATGACGGACGTTTTCTAATTCATAAGAGGCCAAGCGAAGGTTTATTGGCAAACCTGTGGGAGTTCCCTAATTTTGTAAAAGTTGATGAGCTTGGAACGGCGAAGCAGCAGTTACAGCAACTGATGAAAACGGAATATGGTTTAAATATTACACCTGGCGAATATGTTTGCGATATTAAACACGTCTTCTCTCATTTAGTATGGGATGTAAATGTTTACGTTGGAAGCTGGGAAGGAGAGCTTCCAGTAGGAAGTGATCTTGTTGCAGTTACTGCAGAAGAAATGAAGGAGTATGCTTTTCCTGTTTCCCATCAGAACATGTGGAAGGAATACATTAAAACTGTAGATTGAAAAAATAAAGGATCAACCTTTATCGGTTGATCCTTTTGCGTGTTCAGTCATAACTTATTCTGGTTCCATGTGTCCAATCAGCTTCATGACGTTGAAATCCGCCACGCGCTTCAATTTCTTTCACAATCTCCATGTGAATGCTCTGACCCTCTGCATTTAAATAAGGGACCATTTGTTGCAAGGAATGGTGAAAGTAAGCCAGTTCGCTGTCTTTCCATTCTTTTTTGGAATGCATCGATAGTTCAGTCATATCCCGTCCAACGTACATAGCTTCTGCCTCCTTTATGGCATTGTTTATGCTGTTATTGTTTGATGAATCAATAAGGCTTATACTGAAAGATATTATATATAGTTTCCATACATAAAGGAGTAGAGAAAATGACAAACAAAGTGGCATTAGTAACGGGAAGCAGCCGTGGTATCGGAAAGAAAATTGCATTGGAATTGGCTAAAGACGGTTATAACATTGTCATCAACTATAATCGCAGTAAATCAGCGGCACAAGAAACAGCCGCCGAAATCGAAGCGCTAGGTGTAAAAGCACTGACTGTTAAAGCCAATGTTGGACAGCCGGAAAAGATTAAAGAGATGTTTGTGAAAATTGACGAAGAGTTTGGCCGTCTTGATCTATTGGTGAGTAACGCCGCATCAGGTGTACTGCGCCACGTGATGGAACTTGAAGAGTCTCATTGGGATTGGACGATGAATATTAACTCCAAGGCGTTGTTGTTTTTAGCGCAGGAGGCTGCAAAAAGAATGGAGAAGGTAGGCGGCGGTAAGATTGTAAGTATCAGCTCCCTAGGCTCCATCCGTTATTTGAAAAATTACACAACAGTTGGAGTGTCCAAGGCTGCTATTGAAGCATTGACACGTTATCTAGCAGTTGAGCTTGCAGATAAGAATATTGTGGTGAATGCAGTGTCAGGTGGGGCAGTGGATACGGATGCGTTGAAGCACTTCCCAAATAGAGAAGAGTTGCTTGAGGATGCAAAGAATAATACACCTGCTGGACGTATGGTGGAACCAGATGATCTTGTTAATTCGGTGTTATTCTTATTATCTGATAAGGCGAGCATGATTCGAGGACAAACAATTATCGTAGATGGTGGCAGGTCTTTACTCGTCTAAAATATACAGAAAATAATTTTTTATTTTTTTGTCATAGTTTCCTTCCGAAATGGTTATGTTAAATTTCGTGGAGGTGATAAACAATGGCAAACAACAACCAACAAAACCAAGCAGCTAAAACAGCTTCTGGTACAAGCATTCAACACGTGAAACAACAAAATGCTCAACAAAACCAACAACAACAATATGGTGCTGAGTATGCGAGCGAAACTAGCGCGCAACACGTGAAACAACAAAACGCTCAAGCTGCAGCGAAAAAGAACCAACAAAACCAACAACAACAATAATTAAGCAATAACACGAAGCACTCCTTATCAAACCGATAGGGAGTGCTTCTTCTTTGTGGAGAAAGAAATTCCTTCTGGGGTCTGACCCCTTTTTGTTCGTCAAAATTAGACAAATTCTTCAGTGGTAGATAGCCTTCGACGTTAGGGGTGATTTTCCTGTGGGGGTCTGACCCCTTTTGCAAATTTTTTTCCTCGACAAAACTTCCCTTAGCTCAACATATGTAGTCAAAGGGATTGGGAGGTGGGGGAAGAATGTTATGAGTAGAGGGTATGGTATTTGGTAAGGAGGAGGATTTTGTGGTGGATAGGTTTGATGTGGCGGTGGCGGAGCAGTTGAAGACGATGGATAGATTGTTGTTACTTCAGGGAAAGATTGAGCAAAATGAAAAGGTGATAGAACAGCTGGAGCAATTAAAGGAAGAAGCCGAAAAACTAAGAAAATTAAAAGATGACATAGCGAAGATGAAGGAAGAATTAGCAGAAATTCAATCCATTTTTGAAACGCAAACAGAAGAGGCAATTAAATCTTTTCACTTGCAGGAGTCTTTCTAATCGGTTAATTTCGGATGAAATCAGAGTTTTTTTAGAGCGGTGGAGCTATCTTCTTTTCATAAAGATGGCTCTTTTGTTTTAAAATCTCACGGGAACCGTTATAATAGTAGAAAATGGTTTGCTTTTAACTGAGAAGTGCGGGCATAAAATAGAAAGAAGGGGAAGAGGAATGGGTTGTCCCAAAGAAGGTGAAACAATACAAATACATAGCTATAAGCACAATGGAAACATTCACAGAGTGTGGGATGAAACGACTGTGCTTAAGGGGACGCAAAACCTTGTTATTGGTGGAAACGACAAAACCATTGTGACAGAGTCGGACGGTAGAACCTGGGTCACAAGAGAACCAGCAATTTGTTATTTTCATGGAAAGCATTGGTTCAATATCATCGGCATGATCAGAGAGGATGGGGTGTACTATTATTGCAATATCAGTTCACCATTTATAGCGGATGATGAAGCGTTGAAATACATAGATTATGACCTAGATATAAAAGTGTTTCCTGATATGACGTTTATTTTGCTTGATGAAGATGAGTACGAGAAACACCGTAAAGAAATGAACTACCCAGAGGTAATTGATAAAATCCTAAAGAGTAATGTCCAAACGTTGATTTCTTGGATCAGGCAGCGAAAAGGTCCGTTTGCTCCGGACTTTATTGATTTGTGGTACGAGCGCTACCTCACATACAGAGGATAGTTTCATGCAAAAGGCAACTGGTAACTTGATATGCCAGGCCTTTTTTGTTTTCTAGCTAATTATTGAGTGTTTCCAAGCTGCTTATTGTAGCACAGTGCGAAGACTCCTGAGGGAGATAGAGGTAGCTTGAGACCCCTGATGCGTTGGAAGCCACTGAATAACTGATAACGTGATTTTTTTATTGTTTCCAAGCTGGTGATTGTAGCAAATGGCGAAGACTCCTGAGGGAGTTAGCACTAAGTGGAGACCCCGCAGGCGTAGCCGAGGAGGCTCCAGCAGTGCCCCTAGGAAAGCGAAGCCATTTGCGGAGATCAACAGCGGGGTTTATAAGAAACATACATGTTTCAAATTGAAAAGCGGAAGCTAAAAAGAGAAGATAGCAGTCATCATTTGGGAGGAAGTCAATTGGATAGTATAAAACGGTACATGCAATTTGTGAAACCGTATCGGTGGCAAATTGTTGGTACCATACTTATAGGAATGCTGAAATTTGGGTTGCCATTATTAATTCCTTTATTATTGAAATACGTAGTCGATGACATATTGCTTGTAGACGGCCGCTCAGCAGAGGAGAAAACAAACGAGCTGCTTTTAATCATGGTCGCAATTTTTATAACCTTTTTGGTGTTAAGACCGCCGATTGAATACTACAGACAATATTTTGCACAATGGACAGGCAGCAAGGTCTTATATGATTTAAGGGATAAGTTGTTCGATCATATTCAAAGGCTGAGCTTGCGTTTTTATGCGAATAACCGGGCAGGGGAAGTTATTTCGAGGGTCATTCATGACGTGGAACAGACTAAAAATTTTGTTATCACCGGTTTGATGAACTTTTGGCTTGACCTTGCGACAATTTTGATAGTCATCGTAATTATGTTCCAAGTCGACATTACGTTGACACTTGTATCCATTATATTGTTCCCGTTTTATGGCTTCTCGATTAAATATTTCTACAGTCGTCTGCGTCACCTTACAAGGGTGCGTTCACAGGCGCTTGCAGAGGTACAAGGCCACTTGCATGAACGGGTACAAGGTATGCCTGTCATCCAAAGTATGGCGATTGAGGACTACGAGCAGGAGCAATTTAAAAAACAGAACACAAATTTTCTGCAAAAAGCATTGGATCATACTAGCTGGAATGCAAAAACTTTTGCAGTAGTTAATACCATTACGGATATTGCACCGCTTTTAGTAATCGGGTACGCGGGTTATCAGGTTATAAATCAGGGGCTGACAGTAGGGGAGATGGTCATGTTTGTAGCCTATATTGACCGCCTATACAACCCTTTGCGCCGATTGATTAACTCTTCGACAACCTTGACGCAATCTATTGCATCTATGGACCGGGTGTTTGAATTTGTAGATGAGAAATATGACATTACGGATAAGCCGAATGCCGTGGAATGTAAGACCGCACGCGGTGAAGTCAGCTTTGAAAATGTTTCTTTTAAATATGAAGAAAATGAAGAGTACGTTTTGAAGAATTTGTCGTTGCAAGTAATGGAGGGAGAAACCATTGCCCTAGTTGGGATGAGCGGTGGCGGGAAATCCACCTTGGTAAGCTTGTTGCCACGGTTCTATGATGTCACCGAAGGTAAAATCAAGCTTGATGGTGTGGACATTCGCGATGTCACCGTTCAGTCGTTACGGAAACAAATTGGGATTGTATTGCAGGACAGCATTTTGTTCAGTGATACCGTTCGCGAAAATATTGCTCTTGGGAAACCGGATGCAACCATGGATGAGATTATCGAAGCGGCCAAAGCGGCCAATGCGCATGATTTTATCTCAAGCTTGCCTGGTGGCTACGAAACGAAAGTGGGAGAGCGCGGTGTGAAGCTTTCTGGTGGCCAAAAACAGCGTGTCGCCATCGCGCGTGTATTCTTGAAGAATCCGCCAATCCTTGTTATGGATGAAGCAACATCTGCACTTGATCTTGAGAGTGAACATTTGATTCAAGAGTCACTGGAACGTTTGGCGGCCAACCGGACAACATTTGTTGTCGCTCACCGTCTATCTACGATTACGCATGCGAGCCGTATTGTGCTGCTTGAGCATGGTGAGATTGTAGAAGTCGGTTCCCATGAAGAATTAATGAGGAAAAAAGGTCACTATTATAATTTGTTTACGATACAAGAAATAAGTTAATTTATTGTGAGCCAACCTTTAGCGGAGGAACGTTTCTTTTTCTGCTGGAGGTTGGCTTTTTATGTTTGGGGGAGTTCTAGGGGGCTGAGCTGGATATCTAGCGATTGCGATTATTTATGGTTCTACCGTTTAGAGGTGACCTTCTACCATTTTTGGGAGAAGTTCTACAGTTTAGAGCCGACCTTCTACATTTCCCAAGCCACCTTCTACATTTAAGCGATTTTCCCCATAAAAAAAACACCTCCCCGCCTTTAGAAAAAGCAGGAAAGTGTGTTATTCTTCTTCATTTGCTCCAATTTCGAACTCATTATCATCCACATGATATTTCTGGAAGCTGTCAATCAATTTGTCCAAATGTTCCAATTGGTCGCTATAATCAATGATCTTAGAAACGAGCGGGAACAGGTGATACCAGACTTCGACGTCACCTTCGTATTCGCACCAGTTGTCTTTATGAGCCATAAATTCGTCAATAAATTGCTGTTTGTTAAAGCGTTCTTCTTCGTACATTTCTGAGGTGTTGTGCTGTTTTATTTTGCCGACGAATTTTAACAAGATCTGCTCGTGCAGGTTAACCAAGTGATCCAATTCTGCTTTAATATAATGCTGGTATTCTACTGGCATGTGGTGCAGTTCGTTTTCTAACCGGTGCAGCATTTTTAACGTATACAAAGCCCGATTACTTGTAACAATCAGCTGTCTGAAAATGACAAGCTTTCGTGCTTTGGAGCTTGAATTTTTCAATGTAGGGAAGTATGTCCGCTCTTCCTTATAGAGCATGAAAAGTTGCTCAAGTTTCAGCACTCGTTGATGTAGCATTTCAATATCTGTTTTCAAAAGATGATGTTCCGTACCGTGACGCATATTGATTCGAATCCACTTTATGATGTCTTCTGTCGTTAATTTTACCTTGTAATAAAGCCTTGTTTCATATTTTGGTGGTAGGAAGATCAGGTTGACTAGAAATGCACAAAGGATACCGATCATGACGGTTGAGAAACGTATTAGTGCAAATTCAAAAAAGTTTTCCCCAGGGCTTTCCATAATCGCGATAACGGTCACAAGAGCTAGTGGAATGGTATTTTCAATTTTTAGTTTTAAGTTGATTCCAATGACAAAAATGGCAGTCAAACCGATGATAAAAGGGTCATGTCCGAATAGTAAGGAGAAGATGATGGCTAAGATTGCCCCAATCAGGTTGGCCTGAACGTGTTCAATAATAGATTGATACGATTTATAGATGGATGGTTGGATAGCAAAGATCGCGGCGATTCCTGCAAAGAAGGGCGTGGGGACGTTAAGCCACTGTGCCACAAACAAAGCAAGGGTGATCGCAATACCGGTCTTGACTATACGGGCACCAAGTTTCATTTTAAAATAAGTCCTTTCTTGTCTTTCCGATTTTAATAGCCTATTATCTTGAAAGTTAAACACTTAATAGTATATGTCGGAAGTGTGGTAATCATGTTATTCGATATTGTACTATACACCGTTTCCTTAAGTAGCGCAAGCGGAAATTTGACAGAAAAAAGCCCGCAAATTGAAGTTTGCGGGATGTAGTAAAGAGAAAAATCATTCTGTGGATACTGCTGGGTCTGCCTGTTCTTTAACAGGATTAACTTGGAGGAAGAAGTCTGCAGGGTTGTCGAGCATTTGCTTGATTTCTGCGGCTTCTTCTAGTTGGTGCTGATCTAGCAGTGATTGATGATAGATGGAGAGTAACTCCACAACATCCTTCAAACCAGCTGTATTAAGTGGTTCAATATTCACTTTAGCACCTTTTGCGATACGGCGTTGAAGTGCTTCTTTCGTCAAGCCCATTTCCGGCTGGTGACGAAGGTAAACAGCACCACCTGTCATACCTGCGCAGATCCATGGACCAGGGTCACCAAGGACAAGGCCGCGGCCGTTTGTCATGTACTCAAATGCAAAGCCTTTAATATTGGCATTGACTCCAAGGTTTCCATGTTCAATAGCTGGGATAGGAGTGGTAACTTTCCCGCCGATGATTATGTCTGCTCCGGAAAGACGAATACCTGCACGAGCGTCGGCGTTTCCTTGTACAACAAGCGCTCCTTTTTGTGCGCCGTAACCAAAGCCTTTTCCGACAGAACCGTTATAGAATTTGCCGTCTTTACCTTTATATTTGAAGACAAAGATGCTTCCGCCGAATGCGGTTTTACCGATGCCGTCCTGTGCGCCACCCTCAACCTTGATGTTGATGCCGGTGGAGTTATAAGCACCAAGTCCATTACCTGGGATGGAGCCTTTGTTGTAGCGCAGTTCTACTTCAGGAAGATCAAGGTAAGAGCCGTCTAAGCGACCGCGTACACGGTGGCAAGAAACGCGGCTTCCAAGGACACGTTGTTCTGCTGTAACCGCATCAAATTGACGAGATTCATGCAAATCGCTTTCTTGGTAATCCAGATATTCCGCACCGGCTGCTACAAGAAGTTTTTCTTTCTCCATGCTTGCTGCTACTTCTTTTTGTGCAAGCTGAGGCACGTCTAATGTATGAAGCAAGTTAGAAAGGTCCAGCGATTCCAAGCCGCGAGTCTGTTCAAGAAGATCTGAGCGGCCAACAATTTCCTGAAGGTTGTCAAAACCTAGAGAAGCGGTTAATGCTTTCAGTTCATCGCCAAAAGCAGTGAACAGGTTCATCAAGCCTTGTACGGCAAGATCTGATTGTCTAGGAACAAAACGACGGAGACCGTGATCTTTCGCTTGTGCTTCGGATTCGATTTGCGTTGCAATTCCAACGTGACATGTATCCAAGTGACAACCGCGGCATGTTGTACAACCGATGGCGATCATGGAGAGAGTTCCGAAACCAATACGGTTGGCACCTAATAGCATAACCTTCATGCAGTCTAGTGCACTCTTGATTCCGCCGTCCGCCCAGATTTCCACTTTGTTGCGGAGACCGGATTCAATCAACGCGTTGTGCGCAGCTTTTACACCAATTTCAACTGGTAAACCGACATATTGAAGGGCGTGGATTCTTGCTGCCCCTGTACCGCCGTCAAAACCACTGATGGTAATGATGTCCGCGCCAGCTTTTGCGATTCCGACTGCAATCGTACCAATATTAGGAACAACGGGAACTTTCACGGCAACTTTAGCTTGATCGTTGGCTGTTTTCAGCTCGGCAATCATTTGAGCCAAGTCTTCGATAGAGTAGATGTCATGGTTATTGGATGGAGAGATTAAATCCGATCCAATCGTTGCGTTACGTGCTTCAGCGATTTTCGCTGTCACTTTTGATCCAGGTAAGTGTCCGCCTTCACCAGGCTTTGCTCCTTGCCCAATCTTGATTTCTAATAGATTGGAGGAGTTAAGCAGCTCGGCATTTACACCAAAACGTCCGGATGCCACTTGCTGTCCGCGGGTTTTTGGATATTTTCCAAGCATATCTTTGATTTCGCCGCCCTCACCATTCAGGCTGACCATGTTCAGTTTATCTGCAGCTTCGGCATAGGCTCTAAATGCAATCTCGTTTTGCGAACCAAAAGACATGGATGCAATGACGAATGGTAAATCATGTGCCCCAACCCCGATATTCACTTTTTCTTTGGCAGGTTGTTTGCCGGCGACCCTCAAGTCAGTTAAGTGACGGATGGTAATAGGGTTTTTCGTTTCTTGTTCATCGAGCTTTTCACGATAGTCATCGTATGTTCCGTTCTTTGCCACGTCCCCGATTGCTTTCCAGATACGAGGGAAGAGGTGGAACGATTTGCCTGGACGAGCTTTTTCATCTTCAAAGTCCACTGCACGCTCTGCAGCGTCCTCTTTTAATTTTGTAAAATTAAAGCCGAGTTTATCGGAACCTAAGAAATTGACGATACCAAGCGCATTCTCGACTTCTTGATGGAGACCGATTGCCGAGAATAAGCGACCGTATCCTCTTAATTCATGGATACCAATTGTGGAAATAACTTTTTCCATACCTTTCGTCAGTGCCCCGAAAAGGTTCACAACAGGCTTAGTTGTCTCATCACTCACTGTACCGAATAGTAGGTACGGACTGATAGCATTTGCACCAAGTCCAATTGCTACCATTACATCATGTAGGGAGCGGATGGCACCGGAACGAAGCAGTAGTGCACATTTACGGCGATATTGGTGCTGAACTAACTCTTCATTAATCGCTGCCGTCACAAGATGCGGATCCAACCAAAGCTGGCCATCCTTATGTGCTTGGGCATCATCAATGATCAATAATGTTTTACCATCTTTTACTGCTTCCACTGCTTCCGCTTTTAAACGGTCCAAAGCAGAGGTGATATCTTCATCCGAACCACAGGTAGCATTTACGTAATAGGTTAGCCCTTGTGTTTGGAACTGGTTTACCACTTGGTCGTAAGAAGGCTGCCCCAATTCTGCGACGCAATCCATGCCAACCTGGCCTTCTATTAACAATGGAGAAAGAAGTTCCATTGTGTAGCCGTTTGGTACTTCGTCTTCTTTTTGTAGCGCAGGACGGGCACCTAGAACCGTTCTTGTAGAAAAATGTTCTGTCTCACGGTCACGGTCAATTGCTGGATTCGTTACAACTGCAACGCTTTCTTTTATAAAATCAGCGATATTATTTCGACCTGGATTCATAGCAGCAAGCGGTACGTCATGACCAAGGGAACGGATTGGTTCTGCCCCTTTTTCCGCCATCTGTTCGATTAACTGGATATGCTCACGATCCCAACCAAAAGCTGCATAATGGCCGTTATGCACTTTTGCAAGTGGAGCAGTGGATACATAGTTATCAAGCTTTGGCGCATTCAGGCGTTCAGCAAATCCTTCAACAGCAAACTTCGCGTTCATGCGCTGATAGACTTCTTCTTGATAGGCATGATAGTCATACACTTTAATCGTATCGCCATCCCATTTCATCCCAACTTTTTCACCAGGGGAGAAAGGCTTCGGCTCTGCTTTGTATTCTGTTGTCGGAATAATACCCGGTTCTGATGAGAAATAATAGGATGTTTCCGTCTGAAGCATCCAAAGTGGACGCAATCCAAGGGCATCTAGACTGAATACCGCCTCGTCTTTGTTGCGGGAGATGATGCCGGCAGGTCCTTGGGCGAAATGACCCCATGTTTCACGTACATATGTGTATAGGTCCTGTAAATGAGCAGGATAGCTTTTGATTTCATTTACAATCGGTGGGAAAACAATATCAAGAGCTTCAAATAGTGTGAAGCCATCTCGAGAAATTAATGTGTCGATCGTTCTGTTTAAGTCCTGAGAATCACTACCTCCATTTGTCAGCGGCACGCCAATCATTGTTGCCTCGTCGCGGAGCTTAGCGATTGTATTGATCTCACCGTTATGACCTAGGACGCTAAATGGTTGCACGCGAAAAAAGTTTGAAAGCGTATTAGTAGAATAGCGGTTATGACCAAGTGTCATCGTGGACGCTACAAGCGGATTTGCCAGATCATGATAGAATTTTGGCAAAATATCGCCCGCACCCATTACTTTATATACTGCGTGGTAGTTCGATAGGGACGCTACATGCACGTCATCATTTTTTTCAATTTCAATAGAAGCTTGGAAGAGTTGTGCTTGTGTGCATTCTTCCTTTTCTGAAACAAGAGCAATCTGCCAGAACACTGGATCTTGGATGATTGCAATCGGTCCTAATGCTTCAGAAGATGTAACAGTATCAGAAGCAAAAACTAGTTTAAGAGATTCTTTTTCTAAAATGCTCGTAATCTCGCTTTTCACTTGGTCTACATCTACATGATGATTGATGAAAAAGTGTCCGACTACGAAATCTTCGCGATCTACAAGCGAAGCGTCTTGGTCTGCTTTATCAAGTTTTTCTTTCCATAGTGCACGGGGGATATCGATATGAATACCGACACCGTCTCCTTCACCATTAATAAAACCTGCACGGTGGTTCATTTTGACAAGAGCATCTATACAGTCATCAATATTTTTCTTTGTTGGGAATTTTTTCTTTTCTATAGCGGATACAATACCACATGCATCGTGTTCTGCGTTGTGAAAATCTTTAAATGTACTTGGACTCCAATTTTTCATATGGATTGGCTGTTAACTAGGGATAAAAGTGGGGACCCTAACTAGCCATTCACCTCCTGTGGTTTGATAGTTTGATAAGAAAAACCAATGCAGTTAGTTAGTAGTGTCTATCTGTTCTGCGTGAGGTAAGCTCGGCGGTTTTCTTATAAATAGGTAAAAAGTGAGGAAAAATAAATAAGGGAATTTTCAGACTTTAAATTATATACTAACATTTCAAACAATAAAAATCAATTTTTTATGCAAAAAGTTGAAGAGGTCATACATGTGGAAGGGAAGAAAAAGCGTTTATTTGAAAGCGTTTTCAAGCGTTGGTGTAGAAAAAGACAGCGTGTTGGTGTACACGCTGTCTTGTATATTTATGCAGTTGCTAATTCTTTGAATGCGTGCTCTACTGCATCTAGTGTCACTTTTACATCTTCTTCGGTATGCTCGGTTGTCACAAACCATGCTTCGTATTTGGAAGGAGCAAGATTGATTCCTTGATTCAGCATCAGTTTAAAGAATTTTGCAAACTGTTCGCCGTCTGTATTTTCTGCCTGTTCATAGTTAACTACCGTTTCATCCGTAAAGTAGATGGTAAGTGCTCCCTTTAGGCGGTTGATGGTAATCGTGATACCGTACTTTTCGGCTCTTTCGAGAATACCTTCTTCTAGCAGGTGCCCGATATGATCAAGGTGTTCGTAGACTCCTTCTTTTTGAAGTACTTCCAAGCATGCGATTCCTGATAGGATGGATGCCGGGTTACCCGCCATGGTTCCTGCCTGATATGCAGGTCCAAGTGGCGCCACCTTCTCCATTATCTCAGCACGTCCTCCATACGCTCCGATTGGTAGACCGCCGCCAATGATTTTCCCAAGCGCTGTCAGATCTGGTGTGATACCGAGCATATCTTGTGCTCCTCCGTACATAAATCGGAATGCTGTAATTACCTCATCGTAAATCACTAATGCGCCAGCTTCATGACTGATATCGTTCACCGCTTGCAGGAATCCGGGTTTAGGTTCCACGATGCCGAAGTTACCAACGATCGGCTCAACAAGTACACCTGCGATCTGGTCACCCCACTTTTCCATCGCTTCACGGAACGGTTCAATATCATTAAAAGGAACCGTGATTACTTCATTGGCAATGCTCTTAGGTACTCCAGCGGAATCTGGAGTTCCAAGTGTTGCCGGACCAGATCCTGCTGCAACAAGAACCAGGTCGGAGTGACCGTGATAGCAGCCGGCAAACTTGATGATTTTGTCGCGACCGGTGTACGCACGTGCCACACGGATCGTTGTCATTACCGCTTCTGTGCCGGAGTTGACGAAACGTACCTTGTCCATTCCTGGCATCGCTTCTTTCAGCATTTTCGCGAATTTAACTTCATGGGGAGTAGGTGTTCCGTATAGAACTCCGGTTTGTGCTGCTTTTGTAATGGCTTCTGTTATATGTGGATGGGCATGACCGGTGATGATCGGGCCGTATGCTGCCAGGTAGTCGATGTATTTATTGCCGTCGACATCCCAGAAATAAGCTCCTTCCGCACGTTCCATGACGACCGGTGCGCCGCCACCAACGGCTTTATAAGAACGTGACGGGCTATTTACACCGCCGACGATATGTTGCAAGGCTTCTTCGTGTATTTGTTGTGATTTAGAAAAGTTCATGATTGATCGAGTCCTCCTATTGATTAAGGTAAATCAAATGATATGTTATTTTATCATGAATGTGGTGGGGATGTAACAGAGAATGGCTGGTGGAGTTAGGGAAGAGCGGAAACAATGTCAGAAAAGGAAGGAAGAGAGGGATTCTGTCATCGAAGAGTGTCAAGTCCATATTAATGGGTAAAAATAGTTACCACGAGATTTAAGAATTAATCCCCTATGACGACGGCCCCTCTGCTTTTTCACCTTCACCGGTCGTCATACACCTCCAATGACGCCGGCTCCTCTGCTTTTTCCCCCTCACCGGTCGTCATACACATCCTATGACGACGGCTCCTCTGCTTTTTCACCCTCACCGGTCGTCATACACCTCCAATGACGACGGCTCCTCTGCTTTTTCACCCTCACCGGTCGTCATACACCTCCAATGACGACGGCCCCTCTGCTTTTTCACCCTCACTGGTCGTCATACACCTCCTATGACGACGGCTCCTCTGCTTTTTCACCTTCACCGGTCGTCATACATCGCCTATGACGACGGCTCCTCTGCTTTTTCACCTTCACCGGTCGTCATACACCTCCTATGACGACGGTTCCTCTGCTTTTTCACCCTCACCGGTCGTCATACACATCCTATGACGCTGGTCCCTCTGCTTTTTCACCCTCACCGGTCGTCATACACCTCCTATGACGCCGGCTCCTCTGCGTTCTCCCTCTTTCCGGTCATCATTGAAACGCCCTCTCTGTTACCATAGAGCGGGAACGATGCTAAAAGAGGAAGGGAGTAGTTGATATTGTCATCGAAAGATTACTATCTTCCTAGTTTCAACTCAACCCAATTTTTATTACACCCCAATTAAGCCATCAAGTAATTCCCAAAGCTTCCCGTTTGAGTGTTCCCCCTCACTTGTAATACACTAGTCTCTATGAGCTTTTTTCAAACAAGCGCATATTATAGAAAGGAAGTAACTTAGATGCATAACGTCATAGAAGTAGATTCACTTCGGAAAGAGTTTAAAGCATATTCTAGTCGATCTGGTTTGAAGGGAGCATTCCGCGATCTTTTTACGAGAAATTATAAAATAGTGCCAGCCGTCAACGATGTTTCTTTTACCATTAAGCAAGGGGAGATGGTAGGATATATCGGGGAGAATGGTGCAGGAAAGTCCACCACCATTAAAATGCTGACCGGAATTCTCACCCCGACATCTGGGACAGTGCGCGTAAATGGCATGAACCCGCATAAAGAGAGGGAAGAGTTTGTCCGCTCCATTGGTGTGGTATTCGGCCAACGTTCCCAGCTTTGGTGGGACATCGCGGTACAAGAGTCTTTCCGTCTTCTAAAAAAAGTATATAAAGTATCAGACGAGGATTATAACGAGCATATGGATCACGTTATTAAAACGCTAGATATCGGTCATCTTCTCGATAAGCCGGTAAGAAAGTTGTCACTAGGTCAACGCATGCGTTGTGAACTGGCAGCAGCGCTTATTCATAATCCGCCATTGCTTTTCTTGGATGAACCAACAATTGGCTTGGATGTTCTTGTAAAACTTAAAATCCGACAGTTCTTAAAAGAAATAAACGAAAAATATAAAACAACCATTCTATTAACCACACATGACATGGCAGACATCGAAGCACTTTGCGAACGAGTTGTCATGTTAGACGAAGGGAAAATCATCTATGATGGTTCTCTTCAAAAGCTGCGTAACAACTGGGGAGAAGGGAAGCAAATTCGATTCCAGTTTGCACAAAATGTGACAGAAGAACAACTGATACCGTTGACTCCAGATCTCGACGTTCATTGGAAAAATGAAGGAAAAGAAACAATTTGGAGCGCGGTGGTTTCTAAAGAAGAAGAGGAAATTTCTGAACTGATTGGAAGGGTAGTAGGACAATTTGCCATTACAGACCTCACCATCCAAGAGATCTCAACAGAGGAAATTATCCGTAATATCTATGATAAGGGAATGGTGGCTCGCACAGAACCAACTTCCCAAAAGCAGCCGGTGTTGACACATGGATAAATATATCGAAATGATACGCATCCGCTTTTTGATGATGCTTGCGTATCGAACGAACTATTATTCTGGAATTCTGATTTATAGCATCAATATAGGAGCCTACTACTTCCTTTGGCAGGCGATTTATAGTGGAAAAGAAGATATACAAGGTATTTCCACCATCCAGATGACAACATATGTAGCAGTTGCTTGGATGGCCCGTGCGTTTTATTTTAATAATATTGACCGAGAAATTGCCCAAGAGATAAAAGAAGGAAAGGTTGCTGTGGAATTAATCAGGCCGTATAACTATCTCGGTATGAAAACGATGCAAGGGCTGGGAGAGGGGATTTTCCGACTGGTGTTTTTCTCTGTACCAGGGATGGTCATCGTAGCATTGGTCTTTCCACTGGAATTCTCAGCAAATTTTGCCACGTGGGGGTTTTTCGGGGTCTCCATCATCTTCAGTTTTATTGTGAATACACAGATCAACCTGCTTACAGGTATCATGACGTTCTTTCTATTTAATAATGACGGGTTGATTCGTGCTAAGCGTGTCGTCATTGATTTATTTTCTGGATTGCTTTTACCTATCAGCTTTTACCCGTTATGGGCACAAGACGTCATGAGTTTCCTGCCGTTTCAGGCAATCAGTTATATCCCAAGTATGATTTTTACAGAGGGTATTACAGGAAATGCCGTATTTCAGGCTCTGCTCATGCAGGCGGTATGGGTGTTCATCTTGATTATTCCGATACAGTTGCTTTGGAACTTGGCAAAAAAACAACTAGTAGTGCAAGGAGGATGAGGAATGTTTTATGTTTCGATGTTTTTTCAATACATTGGCCAGTATATAAAAACACGTTTCCAATACCGTGCTGACCTGGTCGTGGAAATCCTCTCCGACTTGTTGTTTCAGGCCGTGAACCTGGTGTTTATCCTGGTTGTCTTTGGCCATACTCAATTTTTGAGCGGTTGGAGCAGGGAAGAAATCATTTTCATTTATGGGTTCTTTTTGGTGCCGTTTGCGCTGTTTTCCGCGTTTTTTAATATTTGGGATTTTAACGAACGGTATATTGTAAAAGGAGAGATGGACCGCATCCTGACTAGGCCGATTCACAGTCTGTTTCAAGTGGTGCTCGAGCGGATGGAACTGGAATCTTTATTTGGTGTGGTAACAGGTGCGGCCATCATGGTCTATGCAGGAAGCCTGCTAGATCTCACTTTTGCCTGGTACGATTATCTACTATTAATTATTTTTGTGCTTGGCGGAGCGCTTGTGTATGCTGGTATATTCGTCTTGCTTGCAAGTATCGGTTTCTGGTCAGATGCAAGAACATCCATCATGCCGATGATGTACAATATCGGGAATTACGGTAGATACCCAGTTGATATCTACAACAGTGTCATTCGATTTGTTTTGACTTGGATTCTACCTTTTGCTTTTGTGGGGGTCTACCCGTCTGCATATTTCCTTGGCAGGTCCGAGTGGTATGGATACGCGTTTATGACTCCGTTTATCGGATTGGCTTTTTTTATTCTCGCCGTATTCGTCTGGAATGTTGGAGTCACCAAATATAGAGGTGCGGGCAATTAAAGCTTACAAGTTTAACCGTTCCTTTGCGCTGCAGGCACTCGCTTTCCGCGGGGCGGTGCTATAGCCTCCTCGCTGCGTTGGAGGTCACTGAAAGAGTACATGACTTTATCTTTTTCTTAAACACCGCTGTGGATTTCCGCAAATGACTTCGCTTTCCTAGGGGCGGTGCTTGAGCCTCCTCGCTTTGCTGCAGGGTCTCAAGCTACCGCTATCTCCCTCAGGAGTCTTCGCCTTTTGCTCCAATCCACAGCTAGAAATTACTAATTACATGATGTTTCAGTTTTTCAGTGACCTCCTTCGTTGCGGAGCCTTAACCTACTGCTACCTCCCGCCGGAGTCGAGTGCCTTCCGCTCCAATCCACTCGTTAATAGGTAGGGTCAAACTTTATAAAAACAAAAAGCATACCTGTTCTTCCTTTGCGTATATTGTACTAATGGCATGTCCGCGCATTGGAGGAGTAGGATGCTTTATTTATTTATCGTCATCTTCATATTCATCGCTATTTTCATAAGCTTTTCACATGTGTTTTCTTCAGAAAGCAGAAGCATACCCTATGTTTCAAAAGAAACACTCCTTCTGTTACTGTTGATATACTCCACACTTCTGCTTTCATTTGGCCTGTTATACACCGTTCTCCATATTGAAGGACACCCCGTTCTGTTGGAAAGAGGCGAGTTGATAAATGGAAGCTTCTTTTCCATTTTCTTTCGTTCTGTCTATTTTAGTGCCATTACCATTTTGACGGTTGGGTATGGAGATATTACCCCAATCGGTATTGGCAGGGCTATTGCCATGACAGAAGCATTGATAGGTTTTGTCATGCCTGCAGCCTTTGTAGTACGAGTGGTCCTGCATATGGACGGGCGTGAGAGATGATTTTTGTTAATTCCCTTCATTTAGAAAGCGGTTTGACATCTCTGAAATTGGTTCCGGACAGTTGGCGTCAGCGTTCAAGGGAGTCTCTATGGACTTCTGGTTGACGCTGATTTTTTTCTCATGCTCTGTTACTGCTCCTTCGTGTAATACTTCTTTCTTCATATACCTTCCTCCATTCGTTTCAATAATCATTAGTTTAGTTCATTTGTGAAAGTATATGTATGGTAGTGCATTTCTTGATAATTCTTCATGCTTTCGATAGGCTTAAAGAAACAGTTTTTAGTTCAAGGAGGAGTTTTAAAATGACAATAAAAGTTGGCAAAAAGGCACCTGATTTTTCGTTGCTATCTAATACAGGCGAGACGGTGACTCTTTCAAGTTTTCATGGCAAAAATGTCGTACTATATTTCTATCCAAAAGATATGACCCCTGGATGTACCACTCAGGCATGTGATTTCCGGGATATGCATGAAGATTTCTCCAATCTGGACACAGTGATTCTTGGGGTAAGTCCTGATCCTCAATCAAGGCACGAAAAATTTATTGAAAAGCACGGGTTGCCGTTTATGCTTTTAGTAGACGAGAATCATGAAGTAGCAGAACTTTACGAGGTGTGGAAGCTGAAGAAAAATTTCGGCAAAGAGTATATGGGTATTGAACGTTCCACATTCATCATTAGTAAAGAAGGCGAACTAGTAAAAGAGTGGAGAAAAGTAAAAGTGAAGGGCCACGTGGAGGAGGCTTTAAGCTTTATTAAAGAAAATCTTTAAGAGGAAAAGCCTTTTTTAAAATAATTGAGGCAAACGTCTAACTACAAAAGGTCCCTGCCAGAGTATTTTATAGTGTAGGGCATACCTCCTCAAAAGTTGACGTGATTAGAGTGTGAGCATAAAGCTTGCACTCCTTTTTTATGATATGAATTTATATATTATGGGTAAAGTAAAGAAAGATACATAGTGGACAAGTACGTTAACTTAATAAAGGATACATAGTATTAATATTATTTCAAAAATTGGTTATTTTTCGTGTATTCCCAGAACACTTCCATCCTAGAGTGTTTTTTATTATACTGGTAAAGGATTTTTTTCTTCTTATTTTTTGAAAATTTAATAGATTGAGAAAGGGGATTTTATAATGGAAGCAACGCAAAAGAAACGCGGCTTTGTTATGCGTGCTCTTGATAGCATTGAGCGTGTTGGTAATAAGTTGCCACATCCGGTAACGTTATTCGCGATTTTCGCGTTATTGGTAATTATCGCTTCTGGAATCTTTTCCAGCATGGGTGTACAAGTTGACGATCCTTTAAATGAAGGAGAAGTTCTTACTGTTAAGAACTTAATGAGTTCAGAAGGAATTGCTTACATCTTTGAAAGTGCCGTTAAAAACTTTACAGGCTTTGCTCCACTTGGAACAGTGCTTGTAACAATGATTGGTATCGGTATTGCGGAAAGATCAGGACTTATCAGTGCCGGTCTCCGTGGCTTGGTAACATCTGTGCCAAAACAGCTAATGACAGCTTCTCTAGTATTCGGAGGAATTATGTCATCTATGGCGGCAGATGCTGGATATGTTGTATTAACACCGCTTGGTGCAGTGCTTTTCGCAGGACTGGGAAGGCATCCCCTGGCAGGACTTGCAGCAGCGTTCGCTGGTGTATCTGCAGGGTTCAGTGCAAACTTGCTTTTAACATCTCTTGATCCGTTATTAGGGTCTTTAACACAAGAAGCGGCAGCAACAGTAGACCCAGAATATGCTGCAGGAATGAACTACATGATGAACTTCTACTTCATGTTTGCGTCAGTTTTTGTTCTAACTATTGTTGGTACGTTTGTAACGGATAAAATTGTTGAACCTCGCCTTGGTGAATACAAAGGTGCGTACAAAGGGGACGTTGATTACTTAAAACCTGAAGAGAAAAAAGGTTTATGGGCTGCGTTGTTTGCATTTATTGCAACCATTGCAGTAATGGCTTTGCTAGTTGTACCTTCTTGGGGACCACTGCGTGGAGATGGCTCATTCCTAGAAGCGCCATTCTTCCATACACTTGTACCAGTAATTCTAATAATGTTCTTCATTCCGGGACTTGTATATGGAATGATTACAAAATCTATAAAAAATGATAAAGACGTAGCAAACCAAATGTCCGACACAATGGCAACGATGGGTGCATATATCGTCCTTGCTTTTGTTGCTGGTCAGTTCGTTGCTTACTTTAATGAAACAAATCTTGGACTTGTTCTTGCAGTAAATGGTGCAGAACTCATCCAAGGAATCGGTTTTGATAGCGAAAATCGTTTTATGAGCATTCTTTTAATTCTTGTCTTTATGATTGTTGCTGGTTTCATCAATCTATTTATCGGAAGTGCTTCTGCTAAATGGGCAATCATGGCTCCGGTATTTGTTCCAATGATGATGGGTCTAGGGTACTCCCCTGAGCTTACGCAATTGGCATACCGTGTTGCAGATTCCACTACAAACGTCATCTCACCATTGATGCCGTACTTTGCAATCGTCATCGCGTTTGCTCAAAAGTATGACAAAAAGGTGGGGATCGGTACATTAATCTCTACGATGATTCCATACTCTGTGTTCTTCTCTATCGTATGGGTAATCATGCTTATCGTTTGGATCCTTACAGGCTTGCCAATCGGACCGAACGCACCAATCGATTATGTTGGATAATGAATGGAAAACACCTGCTTGTCCATAATGGACTTGCAGGTGTTTTTTTGCTATAAGGAAAGTAGTAGCTAAAAAATGTAGAGTAAGGGATGGGAGTAAATGAAAATTTATACAAAAACAGGCGATAAAGGACAAACTTCATTAGTGTACGGTCAAAGAGTGGATAAAAATCATGTGCGTGTAGAAGCATATGGAACATGCGATGAAGCAAATTCCATGATCGGCCTTGCAATTGCTTATCTAGACGACGAGGACTTCAACCGTAAAGAAACATTAATCAAATCATTTTCCAACATCCAGACAATCCTTTTTCACGTCGGAGCAGAACTTGCCACACCTGCAGGAAAAGAAGTGAAATGGAAGCTGACAGAAAAGCATGTGAAAAGTCTCGAGGACGAAATGGACGAACTTGATGCAACACTTCCTCCGTTAACGAATTTCGTATTACCTGGCGGGTCGAAAGCTGGAGCGGCTTTGCATAGTGCACGAACAATCGTAAGAAGAGCGGAAAGATCTGCTGTAGGACTGAGTGAGGAACTATCTCCGAATGTACTTGCCTATTTAAACCGTCTTTCTGACTATTTATTTGTCGTTGCACGCTATGTGAACAGTCAATTAAAGAAAGAAGAACCAATTCTAAAGCCAGAGGTTTAAAATGAGGATAACTTCATATAGATATAAGTAATAACATTGACAAAAATATCAATATCACGGTACACTAATTATAAATATTATAAAGTAATAATCTTTATGAAAAGCGAGGTGCATGACTGTGGCAAACGAACAATTAAAAGAAGCGCTTGAAACGCTAAAACAAACTGGAGTTCGCATAACTCCACAGCGTCATGCGATTTTAGAGTATCTTATTCAATCTATGTCTCATCCGACAGCTGACGATATATACAAAGCACTTGAAGGAAAGTTTCCAAACATGAGTGTCGCGACCGTTTACAACAATCTGAGAGTTTTCCGTGAAGTGGGTCTTGTGAAAGAATTGACCTACGGAGACAACTCCAGTCGTTTTGACTACGTGACTACCGACCATTACCATGTGATCTGTGACGAATGCGGCAAGATTGTCGATTTCCATTATCCAGGTCTTGATGAAGTGGAAGCGTTGGCTGCCCATGTTACTGGATTCAAAATTTCTCGCCATCGCATGGAAATTTACGGTGTCTGCCCAGAATGTGACAAAGGCGCTCATTGACCTCTTGCACGCACGGGGAAAACACCCCATAAAAAAGCTGATAGGACTTAGCTCCTATCAGCTTTCTTTTTTGAGTTATAATCTTCATTAAATTCTTTTCCTTCGAGGGAAGGATCCATCGTTAACGGTTCATTACAGTACATACACATATCAACACGCCCAAGAACTTTAGTATGCTTCCCGCAGTTCGGGCAAACTACCTGTATAGCCTTTGTAGATAACATGCCGATCCAGAAATAAACAACTGTGGAACCAACGATACATAAAAGCCCCAATAACATAAACAAAGTCATGACCAACATGTTTCCTTGAAAGAATATTCCTATATACATAACGAAGAAACCGATAAAGACAAGACTTAGTGCAAAGGTTCTTATTTTATTAATCTTACTAGAATATTTACGAGCCATGAACACTACCTCCTAAAACAATATAATAGCACATTTTGTCCGAAAATGGAGTTACAGTCACAGACATGTTGAAATTACAAGTTGACCGAATGTTCTGGATTAAAAATGATAAAAAGGTTTTTAAAAGAAAGTGTCGAATAATAGGGAGAACCCTTTAAAGATGGAGGTCTTAAGATGGAAGATTTACTTCGTCCTATCTATCAAGAACGCGCAAGTCAATCAAACACGCAAGGAATATTAATGATAGAAAAGAAAAACCCCGTTAGCCCAAATACAGATAAATTTGATGTTATTCTCTTTATGGTAGTAAAAGAACTGGATGAATCCTTATACGTCAAACACTATGAATTGCTTCAAAAGAAAGCCGCGCTTTACATCGCAAGCGAACAGCAATTAGAAGAATGGATAACGCTTGGAACGAACCGAAGAGTCATTGATTGGATTATCAATGGGAAAGTACTCTTTGACCGAAATGAGTTTATCTATGCCCTAAGAGGTAAACTCCTCGATTTTCCACTCGAAGACCGTAAACTAAAAATTGGTTTAGAATTTGCTAAACTAATAAGAAGATACCTAGAAGGTAAAGATTTCTTTGATTCCAAGAATTATATTGATGCATATAACCATATCGTCCACTCCCTTCACCACTTGGCAAGGTTGGCAGTTATCGATCACGGTTTCCATCCAGAAATCACCGTTTGGAATCAGGTGAAGAAAATCGAACCAGAAATCTACAAATTATATGAAGAACTCATTCAAGGAGATGAACCAATCGATAAAAGACTGGAATTACTCTTCCTTGCAAATGAGTTCATGATCTATTCCAGAACAAGAACCGGAGCTAAACATCTAATCGAAGTCTTAATGGAGAAGGAAGAAGCTTGGTCCTATAATGAAATGCTGCATCATCCTAAACTCCAGAAGTATTCTGTAGATCTCAGTGTACTGGTAGAATATTTAGTGGAAAAAGGTTTTCTGGAAGTGGAGAAGAAACAGACTAAAGGTAATGGTGTTTTTCACCGCCTTTATCAAGTCGTGCCAGAGAAATAATAACAAAAGAGGTTACGTTTAAGGCTCCTAATGGGGTGGATTTCCTTAGGAGCTTTTGCTTTTCTTATCTTTTTAAAAATTATTTTAAAAAAGTTTAAAACATGTATTGACGATGTTTGTCGTTACATGGTATATTATTATTCGTCGCCGCAAGAGAAAAGCTTAAACGCGACAACGAGAAAAAGAAATTAAAAAAACATGTTGACTTACAACAACGAAACATGTTATATTAATAAAGTCGCTTCTGGGCGACGGATTGATGAAAATGATCTTTGAAAACTAAACAAAACAACAGCGTCATAACGTCAGTTCTACGGAACACGAAAAAATGATTTTAAGTAACACAAGCTAGCAAATATCGAGCAAAAGCTCAGACCCTTTATTGGCGAGTTTGATCCTGGATAAGGACGAACGCTGGCGGAGTGCCTAATACATGCAAGTCGAGCGGAACTTTTAAAAGCTTGCTGTGGAAAGGTCAGGGGCGGAAGGGTGAGTAACACGTGGGCAACCTGCCTGTAAGACTGGGATAACTTCGGGAAACCTGAGCTAATACCGGATAATATAAGGAACCTCCTGGTTCTTTATTGAAAGATGGTTTCGGCTATCACTTACAGATGGGCCCGCGGCGCATTAGCTAGTTGGTGAGGTAACGGCTCACCAAGGCGAC
>NZ_JAAXCU010000002.1 GCF_012911845.1 Bacillus sp. RO2
TGATTGGAGCAAAAGGCGAAGACTCCTGAGGGAGATAGCGCTAGGTGGAGACCCCGCAGGCGTAGCCGAGGAGGCTCCAGCAGTGCCCCTAGGAAAGCGAAGCCTTTTGCGGAAATCAACAGCGGTGTTTGATAAAATTTCAACATCAAGGTGGCTTCCAACGAAGTGAGGAGGCTCAAGGTCGCTCCGCGGAAAGCGAAGCCTTTTGCGGAAATTAACAGCGGTATTCAGCAAATCAAAAAACGACTTCCCCTCAACATGAAGGAAAGCCGGTTTTTATATACATTATCATTCTACTTCATGCTGAAGGGACTTCTCATATGCTTCTTGGAATTTGGTAACATCACCGGCTCCCATGAAAATAATGACGCTATTTTCATGCTTTGCCAACAATTCTGTTCCTTCTTCTGTCAGAATTTCTGCACGGTCAATTTTCTCCAACAAATCATTAATCGTCAGCTTCCCTTGATTCTCTCTAGCAGAACCGAATATATCACACAAGTAAACATGGTCCGCTCCGTTTAAGCTTTCCGCAAATTCATTCAAGAATGTTTGAGTTCTTGTAAAAGTATGCGGTTGGAATACGGCAATCACGTCGCGATCAGGATATTTTTGGTTGGCTGCATCAATAGTCGCACGAATCTCAGTTGGATGATGGGCATAATCATCAATCAAAACTTGAGAGCCTATTACTTTCTCTGAAAATCTTCGTTTAACTCCTTCAAATGTAAGCAATTGACTCTGAATCACATCGACAGGAATTTCTTCATAGTGACATAACGCAATGACAGCCAAGGAGTTCATAATGTTGTGGTCACCATACCCATTTATTTTAAATGTAGCATAATGGTTATTACGTACATATACATCAAATGTGGTACCTTCTGTTGATTTTTCCACATGACGTGCTTGGAAATCATTCTCTTCCCCGAAACCATAGTAGATTACTGGAACTTTTGCCTGAATTTTTTGCAGATACTCGTCATCTCCACATGCAATGATTCCCTTCTTCACTTGCATAGCCATCTCCTGGAATGCTGAAAACACATCATCAATACTGCCAAAATAATCTGGATGGTCAAAATCGATATTTGTCATGATCGTATAATCAGGAAAATAGGATAAGAAATGCCTTTTGTACTCACATGCTTCAAATACAAAATATTCACTACCCTCTACTCCACGACCTGTGCCATCTCCAATAAGGTAAGATGTAGGCTTCGCCCCTTGAATGACATGAGAAAGCAATCCTGTTGTAGACGTCTTTCCGTGCGCACCCGTTACGGCGATACTGGTGTATTTCTCCATAAATTGGCCCAGGAATTGCGGATACCGTATGACTGGTATATTTAGTTCTTTTGCCGCTTCTATCTCCTCATGTGTGTCAGGAAATGCATTACCGGCAATAACCGTCATATCTTCTGTAATATTGTCCTTGTCAAAAGGGAGGATAGTAATCCCTTTTTCTTCGAGACCTTTTTGCGTAAAAAACCTCTTCTCAATATCTGACCCTTGTACTTGAAAATGCATATCGTCCAATATACCGGCAAGGGCACTCATTCCTGATCCTTTAATACCAACAAAATGATAAATGGTCATGAAAAAACCTCCAACATTTATCTATATATAATTCGCTTATTCATGCAAACGAACTGAATAATAGTTTTTATTTTTGTACCAAACGTAGTTTTCTCCGCATAGATAATCCATTATATGATTAGCGTCTAAAAATGCTAATTCCCTTATGTTTAAGGATTAAAACCATATGTAGAAAAGACTTTTCTTAACAACGATCTATTATAGCACTAATTCAACAATTCCACTACCGTACCCTTATGCAACGGAACATCATAGGAAAAAACTGATAGACCTTCTCCCTACCAGTTTCTCCATATACCACGTACTCGTATACTTTAATCCACTTTTTCCAATCGTTCATTGAAGCGGTATTTTCTTCCCGCCTTTGCTTGTGGCTCCCCGTTTAACACAACATTATCGCCAGTAAAACCAATATGAATTTTCAGCAAGCTTCCTCCCACACCATAAATATCGACCGGCACATTCTGCTCTTCGAATTCCCTGATGCGTTGCTCACTGAAACCACCGCTTACCACAATCTTCACATGTTGGAAGCCTTCTTTATCCAGTGCTTCACGCAGTGCAAAGACAAGAGGGGCATTTACTCCGCGTGGGTCAAATGTTCCCAGTACATCCTGATGACGGATGAAATGCTGATCGATCATGGTTCTGGATGTATCGACCCGGACTCCCTTTAGCTTGTCACCGAATTCTCTTGCCACTCGCAATGCATCTGTAATGACATCATTGTTGTAATCTACCAGAACCAACAGGTCATCTTCTGGAAATTTAGCATGGTAAGCTTTAGAAGCCTCTACTACATCCCCATTAAATAGTTGGATGAGAGCATGTGGCATCGTGCCCATCCCTTTTTTACCCCACCATTCATTCATTGCATGAGTTGCTTGGGCCGTGGAGCCTCCAATATGCGCTGCATATCCGTCTCCAGCTTGTTGGGTATAATGATCATCACGATCTCCCATGAAAATGACTGGTTTTTGTCCTGCAGCTTTCACTACATTATAAACATTCGTAGACACCGATGTTCTTCTGGCCAGAATACCATCAATTACTCCTTCTAAGAATCCAAAATTCTGATAAGGGCCCGTAATGGTTAAAACTGTTTCAAACGGAGCAATTTTGTCACCATCTTTTAAGGAATAAATCTCCAGTGAATCCGGGTCATCAGCGAAAGTCTTAATCAATGCAATTACTTCGTCTGTTCCACATAAGACCGCATGATCTTTTTGAAAAAATTGCATTGTCACTATGTTATCTGGTTTAAACTCTTTAACAATTTCTCGTGTTTTCAAAAAATATACAGCTGAAAACCATCCTTCTTTTACACGCTCATCAAATTTAAACGTGCGATTGGTCAGCCTTTTAATTTTACCTTGCAGCTTCAACTCAATTTCTTTCATACTCTTAAAAGCTCCTTAAGACCCTGTTTTCGGGTTACTATCTTGTCGGATATACCGACTCCTATTGTTTACTAGTATTAATAATAATAGAAGATTGTATCCATTTACAACAACTTCAGTTAAGGAGCATTAAAAGTCAGAATCTTGCATACTGACAAGTTCCTCTTCTGAAACAAGTACATCTCTTGGTTTACTGCCCTTTGGACCAGATATCACACCTTGGTCCTCCATCATTTCCATTAAGCGAGCAGCTCGGTTATAGCCAATCCGAAATCTTCTTTGCAAACTGGAAGTGGATGCACCATTTTGATCAATTACGTATTGACATGCTTCTAAAAAGAGCTCATCTTCTTCTTGTATGGTGCTCTCTTTTAGCAATTCGCTTTGCTCAAACAAATAATTAGGCTTTTGCTCTTTACGAACATGGTCAACCGCTCTCTCTATCTCCTCATCTGAGACAAAATTTCCTTGTACCCTGATTGGCTTAGGAGCACCATTTTCAAGCAACAGCATATCCCCGCGCCCAAGAAGGCGCTCAGCCCCACCAATATCAATGATTGTTCTGGAATCTACTTGGGAAGAAACAGAGAAAGCAATCCGTGTTGGAATATTCGCCTTGATAAGACCTGTAATAACATCAACGGAC
Organism: Bacillus sp. RO2; assembly: GCF_012911845.1. Taxonomy (GTDB): domain Bacteria; phylum Bacillota; class Bacilli; order Bacillales; family Bacillaceae_I; genus Sutcliffiella_A. Next base: position 3,646 of record NZ_JAAXCU010000002.1, read on the forward strand.
GGACGTTGTGTGGTAATTAGTAAGTGCATTCCGCAGGCACGTGCTTTTTGGGCAATCCGACAAATGGCTTCCTCGACATCACTTGGAGCAACCATCATAAGGTCAGCCAACTCATCAATGATGATGACCATATATGGCAAGGATTCTTGGTTATGCTTTTTCGCAGTTTCATTGTACTTTCCAATATCTCTTACACCTGCATGAACAAACAACTCATAACGGCGTTCCATCTCTTCCACTGCCCATTTTAACGCAGCCGTTGCTGCCTTTACATCTGTGATAACCGGGCTGACAAGATGCGGAATGTGGTTGTAAGGTGTAAGTTCTACCATTTTGGGATCTATCAATAAAAGTTTCACTTCGTCTGGAGTACTTTTATATAACAAACTCATAATGATAGAGTTTACACAGACGCTTTTTCCGGATCCCGTTGCACCGGCAATTAATCCGTGTGGCATTTTCTGCAAATCCAACACAACAGGTTGACCTGAAATATCCAACCCTAAAGCTACTGTCAATGGAGAATTATTCTGGATAAACGATGGATGTCGAATAATTTCTCTGATAAATACGGGCTTACTTACACGATTAGGCACTTCAATTCCAATCGTGTTTTTCCCTGGTATTGGCGCCTCCATCCGGATATCACGCGCAGACAGGCTAAGTTTAATGTCGTCACTTAAATTAGTAATTTTGTTTACCTTTACACCAGGCTCTGGTTGTACTTCAAACTGAGTAACAGATGGTCCTTGGGTTGCTTTTACTACTTTGGCACCGACCCTGAAATGATGTAAGGTTTCGTCTAGTAATTGTTTCTGCGCTTCTACCCAGTCCTGGTCACCCTGAGAATGCTGTGGTGGGATGGCGAGCATCGTTATAGGCGGCTTTCTGTAAAACGGTTGTGATACTTCTGCTTTAGCCAACATCTGCTGTTTTCTCTCTAAAGAACGTTTATCCTGCTTAAGCATGATTACATTAAATGGAATGTTCTGTTTAGAAGAAGAATCTTTTGTACGAGTTACTTCCGGTTTTGGATGTTCTACCCGTTCCTCTTTAGGCTCGCTATACTGCAAAGTTGCAGCTGATTGCTGTTGAGAAATAGAAACATCTACATTAACTTCATCCAATTCTTCTATTTCTTCTATTTCTTCCATATCTTCTATTACTTCTATTTCTTCTATTTCTTCCATATCTTCTATTACTTCTATTGATTCTATTTCTTCCATATCTTCTATTACTTCTATTGATTCTTCAACATCAGCTTCCAAGTGTTCTTCGCTGACAGCTCTGTCTATCATTGAAGTTATTGGATTCTCCCTATCCCATCTATCCTCTGGGGTATCACTTTCTTCTACTAGCTCCTCACTAAAAGCTTGTACCTTTGATTTGTCGTTATCTGTAAGTTCTTCAAAGTTTACACTAGCGTAGCTTTCTAGTGGGTTCCATTCTGCCGCCTCATTAGAGATTGGTTTTTGTTCTCTACTGTACAGCTCAATCTCAGGGATATATTCTTCTTTCTTTTCCGTAAAGGGACGAGGTTTATATCCATAAATAGGGGACACCACCTCTGTTGGATGAAAGGGTTGTTTATTTTTGTTTGTTACTTTTTCGAATGCTCTTGTTGTGCTTATTTTCTTTGTTGTTTCTGTCGGTTTTACTGGCTCTTCTGTCATTTTTTCTTGTTTCACTTTAATTGATTCTGGCTTGTTTTGTTCTGCTGATTTAGGTTTAGTAGGATGATTAGCCTTAGCTTGTTGTCTTCTTTCCTGTCTTGGCTGCTGATCTTTTTTTCCATCATCCGGAATAAGAGGAAAGCGAAATTTACCAGTAGGATATTGATAAGTCACTTTTGCTGTTGGTTGTTTTTGCTTATTTTCCGGTTTCTTAGCGTAATCTTGCTCAATGGTCCTTTCTTCCTCATCACTTAGCTGAGCAAACAGCTTTTTAAACCAGTTCACATTCATCACACTCTTTCTTTGTTGTTCGTAACCTGTTCTCTTATCAGGTTCAGTAGGCAAAAAACCACTAGAGAACATCTAGTGGTAAAAAAGAAAAGTCATCTCGAAATTAACCTGAAAACGGTTGGCCCGCCTCATATTTCTCGGCTTCTAAAACAAGGATACCTTTTTCTGCCGGTGCATTTGGAAGGTCTAGTTCTTTAGCAGAACAAATCATTCCTGAGGATGCAACGCCTCGCAGTTCTGCATCTCTAATAACAAGTCCGCTAGGCATGACTGCTCCAACCTTTGCAACTACGACAAATTGTCCGCTATCTACATTTGGGGCGCCACAAACAATCTGAAGTACTTCTGTCCCTACATCTACTTTACATACACTTAGTTTGTCTGCATTTGGATGTTTTTCTTTTTCTATCACATGTCCAACAACGAATTTCGGGCTGAGGTCAGGATTGAGGGTTTCTTTCACTCCATTTTCCTCTAAGGCTTGATTAAGTTTTGCAATTAGGTCTTCTGTTAGGTTGACTGGGCCTTTGAAGTCGTCTACTGCTATATATTGGGATGCGTTGAAAAGGTTGTATCCCGCTATTTCTTTTGTTTCTTTATCTATAATCTTCGCAATGTCCCCGGTTTTTTCTACCATTCGATTGTTTAAATTGATTTCTTTTATGTAGATTAGAAGTGTGTCGCCTATGCCTTCTTGGTTATAGTACACGTTTATGGTCATGGTTTTTCTTCCTTTCTATTAGTAAGTTAAGAGTCGCTTTTATACCCAGTTTCCTTGCGTTCCAGGTGTTCGCTTTCCGCGGGAAGGTGCTTGAGCCTCCTCACTTCATGGAAAGCCACTGAAAAAATCTATGATTTTATAAATTGGTTAAACTCCGCTGTTGATTTCCGCAAATGGCTTCGCTTTCCTAGGGGCGCTGCTGGAGCCTCCTCGGCTATACTCTGCACCCCTATTGTTGGACACACCATCTAACAATAGGAGGTGTAGTCCAAATGACTATATTCACCAAGGAGGAAAAACTCCTTGCCGCAAGACGTTACTTGGATGATTTATATAGTTACCG
>NZ_JAAXCU010000020.1 GCF_012911845.1 Bacillus sp. RO2
TGGGTGGAGAGGATGCTTCTCTACTACCGTTTTGTTGGTTGCAGCTGTAATTGGGGTGGAGAGAACCCCTCTCTACTACCGTTTTGTTGGTTGCGGCGGCGGTTCGGGCGGAGAGAACCCCTCTCTACTACCGTTTTGTTGGTTGCGGCGGCGGTTCGGGCGGAGAGAACCCCTCTCTACTACCATTTTGTTGGTTGCAGCTGTAATTGGGGTGGAGAGAACCCCTCTCTCCTACCGTTCTGCTGGTTGCGGCGGCGGTTCGGGCGGAGAGAACCCCTCTCTCCTACCGTTTTGCTGGTTGCAGCTGTAATTGGGGTGGAGAGAACCCCTCTCTCCTACCGTTTTGCTGATTGCGGCGGCGGTTCGGGCGGAGAGAACCCCTCTCTACTACCGTTTTGTTAATTGCGGCAGTGGTTTGGGTGGAGAGAACCCCTCCCTCCTATCGTATTGGTGTTTGCATTGGTATTTCTGGTCTTGAGAAAGATTCTATTTGACCTTTCCCCCCTTTCAGCAAGCACTTCAGGTATATAGACCCCCCACCTCATAACTCCACTCTCCCCACCAAACAAAAAAAGACCGCCCCAAAAGGCATCAACAACACATGCCCTCCAGAACAGCCCTAAAACTACCCCACTACAACGGCTTCGGATCGTAACTTGAACCCGTCCAGTCCGTCAATTCACATACCGCTTCCCAAAGCTTAGGATAAAACTCAAACTTTGCTCCTCTTTCCAACGCCTGAGCAGGTATCCCCTTCAAGCTTTTCGTATTCAAGCCAATCATCCTGCGTACAAGCTGGATGTGGTGCTTACGGAACGTCTGGAAGTTTTCGTCAAACGCAATCAATTCTTGCATCAGCAAGTATAGCTCATAATTGTCACCCGCAGCTTTATGAAGCATGAAAGGAGTCAGTTGCTTGTCGTTCAACAGCTGTTCAAATGGCCCCCATAATGTCGGTCCAAGTCTTAGTATTTCATTGAATCCAGGTGAATCCTGTCCGCTTCCACGTCCGAGTGCGAGTCTGATAGTATGGTAGTCTCTAGGAGTGATCACTTTTACCATATCGAACACTGGCGGCAGATGTTTCAAGTGCATGTTCACCCTTTGAAGTTGTTCGGTTGCCTCCAAGACTTTCCCATGCTTCATATTTGCATCTGCTAAGTGAATGTACTGAATGATCAGCTTGAAATGAAGTTCAGCAATTTGATGAATCATTTGAAACGTGAGTTCGTCATCACAAGAGAGTTCCCCTGCTCCCTTTTGTAAGCTTAATAGCTCTTCGGTACGAATATACTTTTCATAATCTGTCACTTTCTTCTCTTCCATTTTTTCTCCTCCTACTATCGAATAAATGGAAAGGCGCTAGCAGCTAATGTCTTCTATCTTCCACTCAAACGTGTATGTAAACCCTTACATTTTATGTTACGCACTCGGACAAATAACTGTCAAGCTACAAATAAACCCACATCAACTTTCCAACAAGCTTTTATGAATCCAGATTGCCGATTGTATGCCGTCCCCCATTGCAATGGCGGCTTGTTCGGAATGAACGGTTATATCACCGGCGGCCCAAATATTCTGCACAGAGGTCATCTTTGTCCGAGGATCCACCAAAATGTGTTTATTTTTATCCAACTTCACCCCAAGTTGCAAGGCAAGGCCTGTGTTGGGCATGTTGCCACCAAATGCTAAAAAAGCATAAGCAAATTCAAGCCGGTCTCCGTTAGCAAGCGTTACTCCCTTAAAATCAGAACAATCCGCATGTATTTCCGAAATCTCACCCGAAACGAGACGGATTCCTTTGCCAACTAATTTGTCCATTAAGTCAGCATCAATTTCCCCTTTTCCGTGGTTGATAAAAGTAAGCGCATTTGTCCAATATGTCAGCGTTAACGCCATGGAAGCTCCTGCATTTCCGGAGCCAATCACAAGAGCTTTCTTATTCAAAATTTCGTACCCATCACAATCCGGACAGACGAATACACTTTTTCCAAGGCAAGGCAACAGGCCTTTTAGTGGAGGAATATTATCTTTAATTCCGGTTGCTAGCAGCAGCCTTTTCCCAAAAAACTGTTGAGACGTTGAGCTGGTTGCACAAAACACCCCTCCCGTTTCCTCCACTGCCTCTACACGCTGCCTTTCAAACTGAACTCCTAACCTCAACGCTTGCGTTTGCCCAGTACTCCTAAGCTTCTCTCCGCTCACCCCCTCTGGCCAACCTAGAAGATTATGGTAGCAATGACAAATACTCGAACGACCTTTTCCATCATCCAAAACAAGCACGTTATGTTGGTATCTTCCCAGTTGGATAGCTGCCTGAAGTCCGGCAATACCTCCCCCGATAATCATACAGTCATATAGCACAGTAAGCTCTCCATTCTCTCATCATAGTCTTATTAGTATTCGAAGTTTTTTGCGTATTATCAGTAAAGCTTTTTCCTGCACAAAAAAATTATTTAAGAGCATGTTTCATTTTCAGTCAGCCGGGTATTTTTATTACATAACCAAGGAGGCGATACAATATGAAACCCACTTATAAAGAGTTTCAAAATGATGAACAAGTAGTAGGAGCAGTACAGGAGCTAAAAACTAGAGGTGTTCACGAGGATGATATTTTTGTCATCACTCATGATGATGACCGTACAAAACGTGTAGCTGATAACGCTGATGCTAATACTGTTGGCGCCGGTGAAGTTGGTATGGATACTTATGTGAAAAATATTTTCCGCAAAAAAGGAGACGAGCTTCGTGCTCAATTCCAGGAGTTAGGATTCACAGCTCCAGAAGCGGAACAATTAGAGGAAAAGCTTGATCAAGGTAAAGTAATCTTAGTGGTAAAAGATAAAACAGCAAGCACGACGTTATAAGGCTTGAACGAAGTTGACTCCCCCCCCTTTAAAATATAGAGAAGCGGATGACCCCTGGTCGTCCGCTTCTTCGTTTTTTCTTTTTTGCTTTTTCATGTTACACTCTAATTAAGCAATCTCTCAAAAAGGCGTAAGACCAATTAGGAGGGAATTATATGACAAACAAAACGACCAGTATTAACATCCAACATGAAAAGAAACATCTACACCTCAACCCTACAAACCTCTATATGTATCAAGGATTTCAAGTCATAGAAGCTTACAATGAAGAGCACACAGAATGTTATTACTTATTTTTCTATAAGACATCGTACCTCACCGGAAAATCCACATCTAAAATTAAACGAAAATCTCAACTAAGCACCATTCTACAAAAAGGCATTCGTTTCTCACCAGATCATCCACTATTAGCCTATCTACTCGCACATAACCGAATTCACATATTCCCTGCACTGACTCCGCTGTGGGAAAAAATCCAGAAAAGATACTCACCGCTTGAAGCATCCAACATCCTTACCATTTTCGACAACTATATGAAAAAAGAGAAAATAACCAAAGTGATGAAAGAATTTGCGCTGCAATACCGTAGAGAAGGTCAACTCCTGCACACCTACCAACTTCTGCGACTAATAACGGACATTTACCCAGCCAACAAATGGGCACAAGAAATGTCTAAAAGCCTGCAATATCAGTCCTATCAAGCACTCTATACTCCTGACCCCCCATCTCTGCTTTCTAAGGATCCACTTTATGTTGAAAAATACTGCTATAATCACATAAACCAAGACGATTTGGAAAACCTGCTGTTGCAATTACTGCAAAAAGAAGATCGGAAAATGGAGCAACTCAGCCTATACTCCCACTTACTAGTCAGAAGTACATCCGCAGACCACACTCTCTATGAACAAATGATAGCCAGCTTTCCGGTTGATTTTACAAACGATGATAAAGTGGGCCTCCTCAGCTATATCCTAAGGAAGCGCGCCATTCATCATGAAGGGTTGTATCATGATTTGCTCGGTCTATTGAAAAAATCCAATCGGTATGAAGACCTTTTAATCTTACTTACAAAAAACCAAGCTCTCATTACAGAAAAAGACCTGCCTTACGTGCAGGAAGCTTTACTGCATGCAAAATGGAAAGAAAAATCTGATTGGCTCAGCAACCTAACCTTCCATTTTGATGATGATGTATCACCAAAACAAGTGCAGGCCTTGTTTCAAACTTTTGTGCCCAACTTAATCGAGTCAAAAGGGCTGGATTATACCGAGCAGTGGGTCGCCCCTTATTCCTCAAGGTATCCAGGCATCCCAATCCTGATGAAGATTAAAAAAATGGCTGCCTTGAAGGACGATCCGGACCAAATGTATGCACTCGGTGAACTATATTATGAATTTAAACAGCTCTCAGAAGCGGTGGAGTGCTTTAACTGGGAGTTGGAGCTAGATCCGACCAATATTCGTTCGATAAAATGGTTGTCGAAGCTTTATCTTGAGATGGGAATGGTGGAGGAATCGAAGTCATATCAGTATATGTTGAAGGACGGCAGTTGAATAGAAAAAGGGTCTGCCAGTTGATACAGGCAGACCCTTTTACTATGAGGAAGTTAGGTTTTCCAGTCCGTTAGGTAATGTAATAATGATGGTCGTCCCTTTCCCTTTTTCGCTTTCTACAAAGACATTTCCCCCGTGTGCCAAGACCAGCTGGTGAGCAATGGCCATCCCAAGCCCGGTTCCGTTTGATTTATCGGTTGTGTTGCCGCCTCTGTAGTAACGGTCAAAAAGTTTACTTTGGGTTTCTTCATCCATCCCCACTCCGTTATCCTTTATGGTAAGGAAGGTATGTTCAGGATTTCTAGAGACACTTAGCGTGATCTCCGTTCCTTTTGGGTTGTGCTTTTGTGCATTTGCCAGCAGATTGGTGAGAATGCGGGTGAACCATTTGGGGTCAACCGCCAAACGAATTTCCGGTTCCACCTTTTCCATTCTGATTGTTGAATCTGTGTTGGTAAGTGAATGAATGACGTCCTTCAAGAGTGGAACAATGTCCTGTACACTCTTTTCTATAGGCAATGCGTTATTTTTCAAACGGTAAGTAAGGTTCAAATCCTCAATTAGGTCGCTCATATAAGAAGCTTTTTCTGTCATGGTACTTCCCATTGCCTGTATCTCTTCCTCTGTCCATTTGTATGAACCTGTTTCGAGTATTTTTGCGTAGCCATATATAGAGCTTAAGGGAGTTTTGAGGTCATGGCTTAAGCCTGTGATCCACTCTTCCCTTGTCTGATCTACCCGCTTTTGGTATTGCTCGTTTTTTTCTAGCGTGTTGGCAAGCTTACGGATGGAAAAAAGGATGTCACGGAAAATCCGAAAGCGTTTATGAAGTTTGCCGTTCTTTTTCCGGAATGGAATGTTCCCCTTCTTATTCCTTGGTACAGATAAGTCCCCCTTTGACATTCTCTTTATCCAATTCATCATGTAAAGCAAAGGTACCCCAATTGTCCTGCCGTACCAGATGGAGAGCGCGATGATGATGATAAGCAGCACCATAATAACAAGTAAAAAATTTTTGACCAAGGACGCACCCATTAGACCATCCAATACGTCGTCCGGGGCATAATAGGCATTTTCCATTCCAACAACATAGACCTTGTCCCCTTCTACTAAAGTGGATACGTCGTATGTGTAGTTCCACGGCCTTTCCTTAATGGATAGGAAGTCCCTTGCTGAAAGTGTAAGATCCTCAGGGGCATTCCATTGCTCGATTTTTTCTCCATTGGAATCATATACTTGTATCCATGCGTTTTCACTCTCAAGGAATGATTTACCTTCCTCTGTAATGGTTGATAGATCACCTAGTTTTTGAAGCTCAGCAAGTATTCCTTCGCTCAAGTTCTTCTCCCCGTACAAAACGACAAGATCACTGTCATCCTTGAATACCCTCCAGTGTGAGGTCCGGTAACCAGGTACTTCAAAGTTTGCAAGCTCTTGAAAGGTGTAGGCTTCCTTTAAGTCTGCAGGAGCATTTATCTCTTTAACTACGACTCCTTTTTTATTTATTAATTGCAGCCAGCCGTCATTTTGGTGGACAGCTGTTTTAACAGCCTCACTGATTTGAATATCATTTTCTGACTTCACATCCAATTCAAGCTCGAGGAAATACGGGTCCGTCCTTGTAAAACTTGCTTTCATTTCCGACTCTGTTAAGTGTGAGGCGAAGAAAAATAAGGCAGAGGTCAAAGCGATAATTATGATTATCAAGAGGACAAACAGCTGTTTAACAAAATGAAAAGCAAGCTTCTTACTTACACTCATTTTTGATTACCTGCAGCAGGTACGAGTTTATACCCGATTCCTCTAACCGTTTTAATATATTCTGGCTTGCTTGGGTTTTCCTCAATCTTTTCTCTGAGCTTGCGAATATGGACCATGACGGTGTTCTCATCCACCAGAATATGATCTCCCCATACGTGATAATAGAGCTGTTCTTTTGTGAAAATTCTATTTGGATTTTTACAGAAGAACACTAATAAGTGATAAAGCTGCCCGCTTAACAAGACGTTTTCTCCTAACACTGTTAGTTCTGCAGATTGGAGGTTCAACTTAAATCTACCAAATTTAAGAACGTCCTCCTCTTTACTTGGTGTGGTCTTTAGGTATCGATTTAGTTGCACTTTAATTCTTGCTACTACTTCTAACGGGTTGAACGGCTTGGTGATATAGTCGTCTCCGCCGTGTGCAAATCCAGTCAATTTATCCAGATCAGAGGTTTTGGCTGATAGGAAAAAGATTGGTGCTTCGGTTGTTTTTCTGATGGCCTGGCAAATCTCATAACCAGTCATATCTGGAAGCATAATGTCGAGCAAAATTAAATCATAGGCGTTATGCTTCAACTTATGTAGGGCCATTTCCCCTGTACTGCATGTATCTACTTGTTGAAATCCCTCTTTCGTTAATACTAATTTCATCATATCGATAATGGATTGTTCATCATCGACCATTAATATCCTTGCGTGTTCCATTTGTGGACTCCTTTTTAAGGTAATGTTAAGGTTCCCTTAATTTTCTAATAAACTACCATTATTATACTAAACTATGAAGGGAGCGAGATGATATGTGGGCAATTTGTTTAAATGAATTTAAGGGACATTTTAAGAGTTTCAAGTCGATTGTTGTGATTGCGATTATTTTTGGTGTTACGTATTTAACTGCTGATTTGATGAGTAATCTGATGGCAACCTTTCCAGAGGAAGCAGCAGAGTTAGGGACGGATGGATATGCCACAGGAATTATTATTTTGATTTTTGTGCTTGGTTTCTTCTTTATCACCGGTCTTTCTCACGACATAATAAACCGGGAAGTCAGCGAGAGGACGATGCGATTTCTAGTGACAAAGACTTCTAGATTAAATGTACTGATGGGAAAATATTTAGGAGTTTGGTTTTTTTGGTTTTTCTGTATGGTTGTCTGTTTTCTGTTAATCACCATTAAATCAAAGGACTTTTTATGGCTCGGTTTAGTAGATACCATGCTGTTTCTTTCTGTAGCTTTGGCGTTAAATCTTGTGTTTTCCATTGTCATACCAAAGCCTGGCGTTACCATGTTTGTAGGGATTACTTTTGCTTTAGTGTTTCCAGCTTTAAGCTTTTGGGCAATATTTTCAGGGAAGCTATATATTACATGGTTTAAGTACCTCACTCCGTATTACTATTCTTCTCTAGCAGACTATTACATCTTGATTAATGGACTTTATGCGTTCTTATTGCTATTACTTGCCTATTGGTTGTTTAAGAGGAGGGATTTTTAATGAGTGTGATCGAGGTTAGACATTTAACGAAAGCTTTTGGAGATAAAACGGTAGTCAATAAGGTGGACCTTACCGTTCCAAAAGGAGAGATATATGGGTTTCTCGGTCGGAACGGGGCCGGAAAATCGACTTTTATCAATATGATTACCGGGATCATCCTTCCCACTTCCGGTACGTTTAAACTGTTGGGGGAATCTGACCTTCAGAAGGTGCAGAACCGAATTGGAGTCCTTCCCGATTATTCGCAGTTTTACGATAGCATGTCGGCGGTGGACCATATAAAATTCTTCGGAAAAATTAATGGGTGCAAATTATCTACTTCTGAGGCAAATGCTGTCTTGGACCGGGTTGGTCTGTTGGAGCATGCAAAAAAGAAGGTGGGAAAATTTTCGTTTGGGATGAAAAAGAAACTGGGAATAGCACAGGCGATTGCTCATAATCCAGAGCTGATTTTCCTTGATGAACCGACATCCGGGATTGATGCAGAATCTGGTATAAGCATCCAGCAGCTGATTCAAGACTTGCAAGCAGAAGGGAAGACCATTTTCATGACCTCTCATAACTTGAATGAATTGGAGAAAATTTGTACACGAATTGCAATTATGAAAGATGGTGCCATCATTAATGAAGGTACATTGGAAGAATTGCGTGCACATTATTCTTCTGCCATCGAGGTGAAAATAAAGCATTCTGCTTTAAAGAATCGAAAAGGTGTAGGCGAGATGTTAAAGCGCTTTGCCACACAGATTTCTGTAGAAGAGCAATATACGTCGTTTACAGTAGACTCAGAAGATAAGATTGCAAGCATTGTAAGGACCTTTACGAAAGAGAATATCGATGTTTATAGAATACATGTGGAAGAGCCTTCCCTTGAAGAAATTTTCTTGGAGGAATCCAGTACGAAGATGAAAGGAGCCAGCTAACGTGCTGACTCCTTTTCTTTATCCAATTCTTTTTATAAACAATACCTTCAGATAGTTCCCTTCCTTAAACTCCTTGATGGTCGCGAAGTCACTTGGCAGGGAGAACTCCTCTACGATTTTGTATTTTACGTTATTTTCTTTAAATGCTTGGTCGATAAATCCTCTGAACTTGTCCATGCCGAATGTAGCGGCGTTGGTGGAAGCGACAATCATGCCGTTCTTTTCGGTAATGGCAATGGCATCGGATACTAAGCTTGTGTAGTCTTTCTCGGCTCTGAATGTGACCTTTTTTGAGCGAGCAAAACTTGGTGGGTCCATAATGACGATATCAAATTTCAGGTTCTTCTTTTTCGCATATTTGAAGTAATGGAATACCTCTTCTACGAGAATCGATTGCGTTTTCTCGTCTATATTATTTACGTTGAATTGCTCGGTTGTTTTTGGCAGGCTGCGTTTGGCCAAGTCTACGCTTGTCGTTTTGACGGCACCGCCTAATGCTGCATATACAGAGAAAGCTCCAGTGTAAGAGAAGGTGTTTAAGACCGTTTTCCCTTTGGCATATTTATCCCGGATGGTTTTTCTTACTTCCCGTTGATCAAGAAACACTCCTACCATCGCGCCATCGTTTAAATGCACCGCGAAGTTTACGCCGTTTTCTTTGATGATAAGAGGGGATGGCGCCCTTTCTCCTTTTACAAAATCATCGTCTTCTACATACTGGCCGTCCGTGTTGAATCTTTTCTTTTCATAAATCCCTTTGTACTCGATTACTTCCTCGATGGCTTCAAGAATTTCCTTGCTGAAGGAGTAGATTCCTTTGCTGTACCAGTTGATCACTAGGTAGCCGTCAAAGTATTCAATGGTAAAGCCGCCAATTCCGTCGCCTTCTCCGTTAAAAAGGCGAAATGCTGTTGTGTCTTCTGCTTTCATAAGGGCAGAGCGTTTGTTTACAGCTTTTTGAAGGGCACATTTGAAGAAAGGGATGTCCATTTCTTCGTTGGGATCTTTGCTGACAATCCAGCCGTATCCTTTGTTTTGGTTACCGTAGTAGCCTTTGCCGAGGAAGTTGTTTTGTTCGTCTACCAGTTTTACGAGTGTGCCCTCTTCTTTTAGCTCATTGCCATTGATGAGGGACTGCTTCGAGATAAGCGGGTAGCCGCTTTTATAGGGTTTAGCGTATTTATTTTTCACTTTCAGTGTTAGTTGCTGTCGCATGCTTTCATCCAATCTTTTTGGGTTTTTAGTGTGGTTGTATTATAACGCAATTGTGCGAGGAAGACGAATTGATGTTTTTTAAAACGTTGAAAATAAAAACACTTATATCTCCGCAGGTTTTCAGTAAAATCTCTTTGCAATTCTCCCTCCATGGATAGAAAGAGAGTCTAAACATACATACTCCACTGTACTGATTGATTTGTTAAAATTCACCGATAAAACCAGCAGTGTAAAAAGTACTTAGTTAATTCATGTCTAGGGGGATGTCATGCGAAAAATTAAGTTTTCTTTTGTTTATCTTTTCTGCTTTTAACAATAAGTACAGCAATGATAAAACATACAAAACCTATCGTTTTCATGATTATATGTCCTGCATTTCCCATATCATTTATGGTTAGGGAAAGTAAAATGGATCCGAGTAAAATAAATAGGATCGCAAACAACCACCTCATGAAAGAAGCCCCCTTTGAAAAATACATAGCGTTTGATTTTTGTCGTTGTTGACTTAATAGACTTCCGAAAAAGATGATCATAGTTGTAATTCTGATGCAATAATTACTGTTTTAACTCTTCTAAATATTGGTCGTTTGCATTATTCCAAATATATCTCTTGGCCCAACATAAAATGTTCATAAAACTTCTCATATGTTATAATTATCCAAACAAAAGAAGGGAGGTAGACCTCTATGGACTTTTTTGATATTTTGCCACTTCTAGGTTTACTGTCTTATTTAATTCCAATAGTCCTAGTTTCTTGGTTTTTAATAACCTTTATAAAAATACAAAAAGAAAGAAACAGTATACTTAGAGACATTTCATTAAAGTTAGAATCAAATAAAAGTGATTGAAAGGAAGAATGATACATTCTTTCTTATTTTAATAGAAACATAGATTGTGTTGCAATTTAGGTCAAATTTGTAGTGTATATCTATTTCGATAGATTATTTGAGAATTGTGGATGTTTCAATGTCTACTCCCCTTCGTTACTTTCCAGGAGGGATACACATTGTCACAGTCGCTCCTATTTAAATGAACAGCATTAATCTGCATTTTTCTTTCTCTCTTCAAGAAGCTCTATGATTCTTTTGTTTTGATTTAATTGTTCTTTTAGTAGTCCTATGATTGTACCTATTCCTATAACAACTAAAACTAAAAGAATCCACAACATAAATTCATCCCCTTTTATAACTGGTTTGCACCATAATTCAAGCATTTTTTATTACAGAAAAGCTCCCAGGTTCTTGAAGAAAGCTATTCTTTAGTAATTTTAATTTTTTTCGCAATGTACTGCCCTTCAAATACTTCTATCCATATTTTAACCACTTGATTTTCATCCAAATCTTTAATGCTACTTATTTTCCCTGATACTTTAGTATTCTTCGTAAAATAAATTTCAGGAGTAAACGGCTCCTCTTCTGGATATACTTTCGTAGGGTATAGGATAAATTTATTTTCTTCTAAGTTTCCTACTCTACCACGATGATCTGGTTTATTTACATACCAACCTGATAGGAAAGTCCCAACAACAACTAAGAATATGGAAAGCGAAATTAATTCTTTTTTCACTCTGTTTGTCATCGCATTCACTCTCCCTTATTCTTGAAGTCTGCCCGATTCTTCAATATCCATTATTTACAATAATATCATGAAAAAGCTTTGCAAGAGATTAACTTGTCAGTTTTTCCTAGTTTTTTAAAATTATATTTTTGTGTTAATACAAAAATAGCAGGTTAATTCACATTTGAATTAGACCTGCTATTTAATGTGGTATTTATTATTTTTTCTTTAAAATTTTTCTAAATAACGGTAGGGCTTGGCGTGAATTATGGTAAGAGCGGGTAGGGTCAGGCACCTGCATTAGTTTGCTGTGGTTCTTTGGTTGTTTGTTTTAGGTGCCAGACCCTTGCGTTACCTTTTGCTTTTTCACATATTTTAAACACTGTCACCAAGTTTTGTTCTAGTATGAAGGCAGCATTTCGTTTTCTTCGCATGCTTTGACCATGAATTCGTATTGGAGTAGGCGTGCTTCGAATAGTTTCAGTGGGTCGTAGTAGCGTTCTGGGCTTGCTTTCATTTGTTCTAGTTTTTTGTTGGCGTTGTGGATGGCGCGTTCTGTGCCTTCCACTGTTTTGTTCAGTTCTGTGAATGGTGCTTCGTAGAACATGTTGACGTCGGCTTTCAGCGCTTTCTCGAATAGATCAAATTCAAGGAAGAATTTATCTACTACAGATTGTGCCACGTCTGTGAAGCGTTCGTTTTCAATGTATTTCTTATATTGAGTGAAAAGCAGTTGATTGCTTTGCTGCAAGGAACCGAACAGGCGGCCTGCTCCTTTTAACAGATACTGAGTGGTGTTTGGGCGGTTTAAGATGTTTTCCTTTTCCACTTCCACTCTGCTTAAGATTCTGTTGATATCACGACGCCAGTCTTCCATGACTTTAAAGTCGCAGTTTAGTTGCATTCTATCTTCCTTGTAAAGAGCATTGAATGTTCCACTCATTTCATGCAAGTACTCTTGGCTGTCAATCAGTTCACGGTTGGATGTATCGAGCCATAATTGAAGTTCCTGACGCAAACGAGGTAACAGGTCGGAATGCATATAAGTGCGAATCGTTTCATTCATACGCTCATTCAGCTCGAGATGCAAAGTTTTAAAGTTACTGTCTTCCTTTACATAGCTAGAGCACTCTCTTAGCAGACGAGGTATGGTTTTTGTTGCTTCTCGTTTCATCTCAATCGTCACAGCACGGTAATTTTCAGAAATACTACGGATTTTCTCTGATTCCGCATCATGTAGGTGATTAATGAAACCACTTAGCCTGCTTAGAATATCTTCATTGAACTCCACTGTGTTTGTCAGGTTATCTTCCATCGCAATGCGGCTATCCAGCAATTCTGTTAAAGTTGAACGAATCAGTTGCAACAGCTTGGTCGCACGGCGTTCTTCCACTGCTTTTGCACGCAGCTTGAAGTTGGCCTCCATGAAAGTTGCCAACCCTTGGTGCTGCTTGCTTGCAGAACGGAGGGAAGAGTATGGGAATACTCTCGCATCTGGGAAAAATTCATTGATGCGGTGTTTTGCTTCTTCTACAATCTGTGTTGCTTCTGCTTCGTGGAAAGCCGTATCCATTTTGTTGATGACAAAATGTACAGGTACTTCCGGCGCGCGTTCTTTAATTTTCACCAATACTTTCAATTCATCTTCTGTAAAAGGTGTTTGCGCGTCTAAAATGTATAATAGTCCGTCTGATAACGGGATGTATTTCATTGTTTCATTGTTCTCAATCTCATCCACACTGAATTCCGGTGTGCTGATCAGCGAGTACTCTTCGTCTTCTAGAAACTGTGATGGCCATTTAAGGTCGATCAAGGACCCTTGTTGATGCTCGCTAATATCTCCCAGGGCGGATGTACCTTTTATGGAAACCTCATTCATCTCTGCAATATCTCCGTTGGAAGAAACAAATACCGGAACCGTTTCATCTCCAAGAAGCTTCTCTCCAATAATGGAATTGATGAAGGAAGTTTTCCCATTCTGAACGGTACCTGTAACAACTAAATGTTTTCTGTTTAGATTGCTAAGTTGAGAGAATAGCCATTTCTTTTGATGTGCGACTTCGAGGTGGTTGTCCTTTGCCCAATTAATTAGTGTCTTAAACAGCTCGACCGTATAATTCAATTGAATGCTGTCATGTTCATAATGGAAGATTCTATTTTCTGCATCCGCTAAAACATGCGCAGGTAATGCTGTTGGAAATACTTCATTCCAAGACATGACCGCAGCTGAAGCAAACAAGGATTTTGACCTATTGGATACCTTCAGCCAGTTTCCAAGTAGATCCGGGACAATGCCTTGCAGTTCTTTAATCAGATATTCGCCTTCAATAAGAGATAAATAAGTTCGTTGGTGCAGCTCCTCCACTTTCGTCCAAGAAACTTCCGAGTCTCTATCTAAGGCCATGAACAGGCTGTTTGCAGTCTTCACCCATTCCAAATACATTGGGTGATTTTCATAGCTGTTCCATAAAGCAGCCGTAATATCTTCAAATTTCCGTTGATTAATCTCTAGCAACCTCAACAGAACCTCTTGAAAATAATCAGGTGTAAATTCTCTCGTATATCCAATTTCTATATAATGCTTCAAGCAATCGTACCATGCTTCCGAACCTGTTCTTAAAGCTTCATGAACAGCCAATACTACTGCATGTTGACTGTCTTCTTGCTCTTCATAAAAAGTACGAGCCGTTTGTGTGACATGCGGATAATCTGGATCAATCGCAATGGCTTTTTTAATATTTTTATAGGCATTCTCCAGTTTTTCACGCTGTATATATAACGTAAATAGCTGAAGTGCTACTTCTATTTTGAGTGTTTTATTATCTGTATTAATATTAGCGTAAATATCTTCTGCTTCTACTAGCATTCCAAGGTCATAGTAAGCGTCTGCAATATTTTTCTTTGCCCAAGGCTCCATTTCGTTGTGAACATTCTCCCACTTATAGATGGCACTCTCATAATCCTTGCTGTGAAAATATACTTCTCCTTGCGCATAGCGGATAAACGAGAGATCAGACACTTCATTGTTCTGCTCTGCCAGGAATGCTTCTCCAAGCACTTGCACCGGATGCTTTGTTTCCACATCCAGCATAAAGGTTTCAAAATACGTCTTACTTATCAATTTGTTTTCCTGTGTCATTTTACCCTCCACCAATCATTTCACATTATTTTCTTAATTAAAATGATCTAGTAACTTCGTCTCTTGTATCTATTATTGTTTTCCTGCTATATAGTTCGATTACCATTTAAATTTTAGGACCATTCTATTCTATACCCTTTTTACTGCAGCTATAACTATTTTAGATAATTATTGTTCCCATACTATCATATTTCCCGGGAATAAAAAAAGAGCCTAAACGTATAGGCCCTTCCTACTTTTGACGCTCTTTTTTTATCTCGTTTCTAATATAAACCCACATGATGATATAGGTAGAAAACAGTAAGAGTAAAAACATTGGTACAGACAATACATCGCGTATAATCACGAATTAAACACCTCTTATTACTTAAGACTTTCCAAAGGAACTGGGAACATGAACACAAATAGTATCCCCAATACAATCGAAACTAATAATGCTTTGACAGGATTTTTGTCATGCATTCTTAAGATAAGAAATAAAACCAAGTTTAGTATAATGTTGTACCCGTTATTCCAACCATTATCATATACATACATACCTCTTAAGGAAAACAACCACTCTAAAGCAGTATAAAAGGCTACCCATGCTGCTAAATAAGTGAACTGATTGCGTTTTTGCCTAGGAAAACGCTGCAAGAAGATAATAAGGCCTACCGGCACGATGAAAAATGTAAAGGCCAAATTGATGAACGTGTGGTTCAACCAGTCTAGCGTTACACCCCGAAATGCCCATAACGTATGATTAAAATAGATCATATTATGCGTCATATTAATGACAATAAAAAACAATACAGTAGGATAATGCTTCCTCCAATTTGCCCAATCAATGAACCGGTACGCAAACAAAATCCAAACGACAATGACCAATAATAAATACATAGACTCCTACTCCCGTCTTTAGTTCTCTTTTATTAGTTATGGTCATTTCAGTTGGAATCTATTCTTTTATCTGTAAAATGCATAGATAAAAAGGCCGCTAATTTCATAGCGGCCTTACTGGTCAATCACTTATTCATATGTGAAAGAAAATCTCCCAATAGCTTATCCACATCTTCCACATCCAACTCTTCTTCTTCTTCCGTTGACGCCTGCTCTTGGAGAGCTGCATCCCAATCGAAAGTGTCTAAGTCGTCATCCTTTAACACGTGAGGATTGACCTTTTCATCGGTTTCTTCAGCAGATTTGTACGGCTTTTCCTCCTGAAGGTACAAGGCTTGGTCAATATCAGTGGAATTGCTGTTCATCGCAGCCAGAATACTTGTTGCCCGAACAGGATCTGAAAGCAATTGATAGACGATATTGCCGAGCAATGCTTCCGAATGTTGATGCTTCAACCAATCCCTTTGTGTTTTAGATAAAGATTTTGGAAGTGGGATAGAGATTGTCTCTTTTTCCCGAGCATGTGAACTTGTCACACCTTGGAGAACAAATTCCGCTATTTTACTAGAAAAATTCCTTCTTTCCGTCTCTTTAAGACGCTGCAAATGCTTTATTAGATGGTCTGGCGTATCAGAGGGGATACGGAAAGAAATTGCTTGTCCCCTCTGAATTCCCTGACTCGAACTGGTATTCTTCATCCAATCACCTTATTTACGCTTTCACAGGTTTTTGTTCTTTTGACTCTTTCTCTTTACCTGTTTTCTTTACATAGTCAGCAATCAGTTTGTAGTAGGCATTTGCCATCATCCAGATGCTTTCCTTTTCATCTTCAAAGAAATCGATGTTGTAGCCATCTAAATTGTTGTTTAGTGTTTTCAAGTATTCTTTCAACACTGTGGAACCACCGCCGACAAAATAGCAGATCTCTGTCTGGGAGTTTTTCTGCCAAATATTTCTCAACAGACGGTATTGTTTTTTAGCTAAGTCTAATAAAATGCGGTCCGTGATATCATGCACACTCGTTCTGCTTCCGCGTACCATGATGTGGTTGCGGTCATTCTTTTTCGTAATGATTTCCACCACATCTCTTCTGCTATCAAGCTCAATGCCATGCTTGGAACGGATTTCTTCACGGATTTGCTCAAGTGCTTCAGATACTCCAAGGTTGAAGCCTTGTGCTTTATCATCATCGACATTTCGGTTCTTGATAACAGCTATATCCGTGGAAAGACCGCCGATATCTTGGATAAGGATGCGCTTGTCGATCAAGTCTTTATTAATTATGTTGCCGTTGTTATCTAATACAAGGTTAATGTATGCTGCAAAGCCCTCTGGATAAACCTTGATTTCATCAAATTTAATATTAACTTTGATACCTTGGTATTTAGGTGTAATTAAGAATTCCACCTGATGAACAGAACCTAGCAATTTGGAACGGTAACCCGCATCCTTGCCTTCTTTCACTTCTCTTAGTGGAAGTCCTGTTCCTAATGTGTAGTTTGCATCTACTACATTCTTATTACGAGGGAATGTTTTTTCATTTTGCGCACTTACAGCATCCAAAGCTAAAGTAGCAAATAGCATAACTAATGTTTGGTCTTCTTCGGACTTGCTGCTCCCTGGATCTAGTTCTGTCGCATTGTTGCTTTTTGTTGCGAGATTTCCAATTCGATAAATAGCGTTATTGTCCATCAGGGCAGGGGAGTGAACGCGTACATGGATACCATCTAGTGGATCCTTGCTGTCTAACTCTTCAATCCCAATTACTGGGCGATCTTCAATATCTCTAGCAATAACATTTGGAATGTTTAATTCTGAATCCAATTTTCCAAATATAGCTTTAATAGAATCATTACCTACGTCAACTGCTGCAATTCTCGAATAAGTCATTGTTCATCTTCCTTTCTTTTCCTCATTACAATATTTGTTTCCTATAGAAGAAAATAAATCTAGTAGTTATAAGTTAAGCGTACAGAAAGTTTCTCTACTATTCAATCATTCTGGAGAAAAGTAATGAAAGTGTAAAAAATGTATACGATAATGTGCACAAACGTTTACAAGTATACATTATCGTATACTTGTATTCTTTTATTGTACACATCCTCTTATATCAACATGTGTACGTGTTTGTATACATGTTTACTTATTTGTCTACTTTCGTTTACACTTTGTAAACTTGTATACATAACTTGTATACTTCTACTATATTCCATTCCCAGACTTCTATTTTAACTATAATTGATCTTTAGAATTTCCGTTATACTTCTGGATACACATGGTAAAAAACTAATTTGGGATTCTTTTTGATTTGTAGATAAAAAGGTATCGTGATGTTCGGCCTCCCCTTTCAAGATGGAAAGTTCACAAGTGCCACAACGACCGACTTTGCAAGAATAAGGAACAGGGTAACCTGCTTCCAATAAAACTTCCAACGTGGACTTTTCGTCAGGAACAGACAAAAAGCGGCCATTTGTGAGCTCTAGTATGAAAGGACGAGGCTTATGTACGTTAGGTGGTGAAAAATATTCGTAATGAATGCTTGCAGAAGGATAGCCAATGGATGTAGCAACACTTAAAAAAGAGGAAGTAAACCCTTCTGGACCACATAAATACAGATGGGTGCCAATATACTGATCTACTAGAATGTTAGTATCTATTCGATTTTCGTGTTTAGTGAAGTAAAAATGTGTTTGCTGTGGGTATTCTTTTAGTAAATAGAAATAGAATGCACAGTCTTCTTTTGTTCTTGTAGAATAATGAAGTTCAAAGGAAGCACCCAGTTCTTTTAATTCAATCATCATAGATAAAAAAGGCGTAATACCAATGCCAGCAGCAATTAAAACATGGTGGCGGGCTCTAAAACTAAGAGGAAAATAGTTTTTTGGGAAACTAATTTGTAAGATATCTCCTATTTGAGCTTTATTATGTAAGTAAGTTGACCCTCCAGATGATTTTTCATGGAGTTTGACCGCAATTTGATAGTTATCCGTGCTATCTGGATTACCAATTAACGAATATCTTCGTTCCATCTCCCCTCCCCTTCCTTTCATATACAAAATGATGTGGGAACCTGGGCTAAATGCCGCTAATACCTTGTTGTCTAGATCCTCAAAAGTAAACCGCTTAATGGTAGCAGTTTCATTTGTAATTTCTGTTATCTTTACCTCTAACCTATGATCTGGGATCACCACAAATCGCCCCCTCACTTTTAATTTTGTGCCACATAGCCTAAATAAGCTTCTTTAACTGGCGAATAATGATCAGATAATTCCAACTGTAAGTTGCAAGCAGTACAGTTCACATGTTCATCTAAATTCAATGTATGGGTAGCTGTTGAAATGAAGTGGCACCTACAACAAAAAATCCTCTTTCTTTCCTCTCCTACGATAATGTATTGAGCCTCTTCAAAGGAATATCCGAGTTTTTCAGCTATACATATGACTTTTCTTAGCTTTTTACCTACTGATGCAACATAAAGAAAAGTCCCTATCTTCTGCATATCAAGCTTTTTGTCCACCTCAGAAAAACACTCTAATTTCAGTTGTATTTCTTCAAAAGACATCTGGTCGCTTTTAAGGATTTGCTTAATGGGATTCAAGCTATTTAAGCCTTCTTCATCTCCACATAAAACATAGTGCCTTTTTCCTGGTTGGAAGATTGGTTCGTTCTTTATATCGTTCACAGAACACCCTCCCCTTTCTTTTCGATATATGCCAAAACCTTATCCTTATATAATGAAATCCCTTTATATTCTGCAATATGAGACGGTAGCTCTACTAAAATTTGATAGAATTGTCTTCGCCACTCAGGAATTTCTATCAGTTTCTCTAGAGGTAACAGATGTGTATGTATGGTAAACAGGATGCCATTAGAACGCGGTAAACGAAAAAGCTTTTGCACCTCTACCCGTAAATGCACGAACTCGCCTGCATTTTCAACCGTTACATTTTTTCTATCCTTTCCCCATACATCAAAGGTTTCTAAGGAAGTGTCCATTCTGTTCCCGGCCATAAGGGACCAATTTTTCCTTCCCCATGGATTTCCGGCTTCTAGCCTTAGCAGAAATTGCAAAATTCTCTCATCCAACCCTTCTTCCTTAAATCCCGGAATTGGAAAGTGAATATTTTTAAAGCTCATGCCATGGTTAAAAGCTAATGACCAATTAGCAGGAAAACATAGTTGTCCGGCATCCAGGTAAAGATCTCCATCTCGCTGCATCATAAGGATAAGGTCTTCTTGCACATGTCTCCCAATAAAATCTAAAGGCTCGTCAGATAAAGTGGAGTTATCTCCCAGATTGAATTCATACTTTTCTTGAGTAAGGTGGTTGATAAAGATGTGCTTTTGTCGCTCTTTTTTAAGGGAAAAATTTTCTGGATAATAGCTAACCAGGTCTTTCATGACAAGCTCCAACACTTCCCACTGCGCCTTATTTGTATGAGGAAATGTTTGAAAACAACGAGAATGGTGTTCTGATAATAGGGACCTTTTTAGGTGTATGTCCTTTAGATAGCCCCCTGTAATCTCTATACTACTGGGAGGAGTGAGGAGGGTCGAATTATTGGAGTAACGATAAGAGTCACCTTTGAACGGATAGGGAAACCTCTTTAATTCTTCGGTCAGTTTCATATCTCTCGCCTCTTTTTCAGAATATTTTATACTTTTATTCTAAGGAAAAAGACCTGGTTCTTCAAGATGAAGTGCCTGGCCAGTTATTTTCAACTATGGCCAGGCACTTTTTAGAGGGAATTAATAAAATTGGATACTTCTTTATTAAACAATTCCTTTTCTTCAAGGAAGGGGCAGTGGCAGCTTTCATCAAACAGAATCAGTTCACTATTAGCTATTGATTTCTTCAAGTGTTCCCCGGCTGCAACTGGTATCAGCTTCTCCGCTTTTCCAAAGCACAGCAATGTTGGTTTGGTTAAGGCGGGGAAAGTAGAGCGATAATCCACCACCGATTGGTCAAATAAAATGGCGCTTGCCACCCCTGACGTAGGTTTCATTGTCTCCTCAAGCATCCAGGCCATCTCTTCAGGCTCAACATCCTCTTTGAACATGAGCGGAATAAAGCCCTTAAGAAAGCCTTCTCTGTTATCTTGTACCTCTCTCATGAAGTGGGTCAAGGTTGGCAGGTCAAAGGCACCGATGGGAAAATCAGGCCACTTGAAGTCAGAAGCAAGTTCATCTACAATGACCGTTCCACTTACGTTCGCCTCCCCGAATTGATGTAGGTATTCCCAGATAACAAACGCCCCCATCGACCAGCCAACCAGCACAACATCCTTCAGATCGAGCTTAGTGATGAATGCCTGCAAATCTTTTGCATACGTGGAAATGGTGTGACCTTCCGTGACTTGTGCAGAGTCACCATGCCCCCTCAGATCGATGGTGATGGCACGGTGTTTTTGACTGAAATAAGGTAGCTGATTATGAAAGAACTTCCTGCTCATCCACACCCCATGAATAAAAATTACCGGTGTCCCCTCTCCTTGGTCGTCATAATAGAGCTCTACACCAGGTTCTACTTCAATTTTAGGCAAAAAAATCCCCCCAATAAGATGTTATACAAAAGTATATTTTCATAGTGGGGGAATTATCGCCATTTGATATATCGTTTTTTTCACTCTTCCCAAAATAATTGATCTAACGTTTTAGATAATGCTTTGCATATGGAAAGACAGAGGCTGAGGCTTGGATTGTATTTGCCGAGTTCAATTAGGCCGATTGTTTGCCTGGACACCCCTACAATCTTGGCAAGTTCGTCTTGAGACAAGTCTTTTTCCACTCTCGCCATTTTCATTTTTAAGTTTTTCATGTTTATCACCGCTTTATTTCATCTTCATTTAATTCTTTTTCGGCCGCCTTTTTGCTACGATTCATCGCAGCAAGGAACGTACTTCCTGATAACAATACTAAAAAAGGTATATATATCATTAAAGAAACAAAGAACACCATGAAAAAGTAGGAGTATGCCTGTGCAGTCGTGTCCGCATAATTAAAAGCGCTGTTTAAGCCGAAGAAAATTGCAATGATGACACCAGATGCTCCACCCCAAAAAAGAGTCTTCCACTTCATGGGCACCTTACTTTTCCGATCATGCATTTCTACCTCATCTGACAACACACCCATGCTTGCCCCCCTTGCCGTGTAATAGACACCTTGCAGGACAAGTATTGCTAACTCTGTAAAAATTGAATTTACACCGGAACCGAAACCGTACTGGAAAAACTTAAATCCAATGGAAATTAGACAAACTGCCATCACAAGAAAATAGATTTCACGATAAATCTTGTTCTGAGCAGTTACAATCCGCTCATCTTCCACCTTTGTTGATCCGCCAAATAAACTCATTCCCCTTCACCTCTTTGCAAAATTTGGATTATACTTATTATTATACATTTTATATTACTTTATGCAACATATATATGTCATTTAGACAAATATATTTTATTAAAGAAGTCGTCGGCCCAATTGCAATCAAATGATCGATACAATGGTAAAAACTTATCGGGCGATTTTGAGCGGTTATCGGGCGATAATTCGGAATTACGGGCGATAATAGAAATTTACGGGCGATTCTGGACAGCAATGGGGCGATAATTTCAAAATACGGGCGATTTTCAGGAGTAATCGGGCGATTCCAAATATCCGACAAATCTCGCAAAAAAAGCCGAGATCAACATCCCGACTTTTCGTTCAAATTAAAGCAACCTACATCTTCACAATTATCTTCCCTCTTACATGCCGTCCTTGCAGCTCTTTCAGCCCTTCGACTAACTTTTCTCTCGGAAGAACCTTCGTTACAAGAGACTCCAACCGTCCATCTTTAACCATGCTCATGAGCTCTTCTGCCATGAAGCCTAGGTTGCTGACTGCTCGATCTTCTCCGCTTGCGTGTGCAGCTCCCAGAGCCACCTCATGGATCGATGGAGACAAGGAGAATGGTTTTACACCAGAAAGGTCTGGACCGCCTGCAATGTACGCCAGATGGCCTGAGAATGCGAGACGTTCTAAATCTTCTGTTGCCACATCGCGGCCAACTGTATTTAGGATCAAATCTGCTCCTCGTCCGTTTGTTTCTTCCATAATGCGCTCAGTCACATTTTCCTCTTTGTAATCGATAGCAACATCCGCACCAAGATTCTTCACCCAGTCGTGATTGGATTTAGAAGCAGTTGTGAACACTTTCAGCCCCTGCATTTTCGCTAGTTGAATGGCGAAACCTCCAACTCCACCGGCACCTGCATGAATAAGAATGTTCTTCTTGTGGGTAGCATTCAATTTTTGAATGACTGCTTCATATGCTGTCATTCCAGCACATAAAATGGCTGCAGCATCTTCAAAAACAACTTCATCAGGAATACGTCCAGCTGCTCGTGGATCCACCACTGCCAATTCAGCAAACGCACCCTTTTTTCCAAGGTTTGTGTGAATGGCAACGCGGTCGCCCGCTACAAAGCCTGTCACTCCATCGCCTACTGAAACCACTTCACCTGCAAGGTCCACACCGACAATATGAGGATAGCTCCAAGCCGGGTTGCCGTTTGTAGCTACTTTATAATCAACAGGATTCAATGCCACTGCTTTAACTCTAACTAACAGTTCTCCGTTTCCTTCTTTTGGGTCTGCAATCTCTCCCCATTCCATATGATCAAGACTGCCTGGTTCTTTTAATAACCATGCTTTCATTTCGTTTTCCCCTCCTAGATTAATAAGCACCTTCTGAGTAAGTAAGCTCGTATGAATGTGAGTAGATTTCTACCAAATTTCCGAATGGATCTTCACAGTAAACCATGCGATATGGTTTTTCTCCAGGGTAGTACTCACGGATCGGCATACGCTGTTTGCCACCATGCTCAACAATTTTCTCTACAAGTCCTTCTACATCAGGGTCTTGAACGCAGTAATGGAATATACCTGTCTTCCAGTATTCGAAGTTGTTTTCCGGCTTTTCATTTTGCGGAAATTCAAATAGTTCTATTCCAATTTTGTCTCCAGTCGCTAGATGCGCAATGCGGAACTTGCCCCATCCTTTTCCAAAGACATCAGTACACATCACACCAATGGCAGAGTCGTCCTCCACTACTTCAGCTGGTTCCATAATGACGTACCAACCCATCACTTCTGTATAAAACTTAACTGCCTGTTCCAAGTTTGGAACGGATAATCCTATATGTGAAAAAGTTCTTGGATATCTCATTGTTCTTCCTCCTCAAATAATATAATTTGCTTATAATGATAGGGTAAAATATAATGCAGAAATAAAAAAGTACGCACTTTTAGGTAACTGACCTTGAAATAGAAAGGACTGAATTATGTGGAACCAACAAAATTCCCCGTCAACCGTGCGCTAACTGTAATCGGTGGCAAATGGCGACCGCAAGTATATTGTGCCCTTGAAAATGGTCCTAAACGCTTTTCTGAGCTGGAAAGAGAAATTCCAGAAATTAACCGGAAAGTATTAACCGATCAACTTCGTGAACTTGAGCAATTAGGTATGGTCAAAAGAACCGAATTCCCTGGGAAAGTGTTGCATGTGGAATATGAACTGACAGAAGAAGCACTCACTCTTCAGCCGACCATGAAGTCGTTGTGTAAATGGGGGACTGGGGAATGTGGAGAAGAACGGTAAAAGCAGCCCAAATTGTCGTATTCGGGCTGCTTTTTTCCTGTTTAATGCTATCCTAAATTTCTTCCCTATCCCAATGACGATGTGCCGAAACTGCATCGACAAAGCCAGACACGAACTGGTCCGCTTCATCAGCGAACACCACACCAGGAGCCCCAGAAATCTCTAGTTTCTCCAGCCACTGCTTACCATCTTGGGTAGCGCCGATCGGTTTAAAATGATCATAAGCTTCCTCCACAAAATAGGTGGTCTCTCGGTCAAACTTTTTATCGACCTCTTTGCCACCAACCACGTAAAGGGCATCAAACAAGACCGAATCACATGTCAGGAATGTATGGTCCACCTCTAACTCAACGCCGCCACTACCAGTCACAGGGCCTAGCTTGGCACTGATGAGTTCCGGCTGCATGCCCTCCGCCTTCAAAGATTCAAGAACGGACGCTACTTCCTTACCTTGGAAGTCATTAGAAATGATAACCCCCACTTTACGTGTGGCAGGCTTTTTCACCGTTTTTTCCTGACTAAGTGCAGGCGAAGATTTTGTAACAGAAGACCCTGACCCACTCGGCTTAGTAGCACCAACAGCTTCCGCCACTGCCACAGCAAGTTCCAAGTTCACATTGGCAAACATGTCCACTACCTGTTGCCTCACGTCTTCACTCTTTACTTTTCCAAGCTCAAAGCTGAATGCTTGTTTAATATGGTCTTTTTCAGGTTTTGTCATGCTATTCCAAAATAAAGTCGCTTGAGAAAAATGGTCCTTGAAGCTGTCACTTCTCGTTCTCACTTTTCTACCTTCAACCTTTTCTTGATAATGGACATACCCGCCTTCCACTTCACTTGCAGGTCTTGGGGTATTGGAAGCTAAAGAGTTTTTATGATAGCTTACCGGTCCCTTATTGATCGTTTGGCGGCCGTACCCATCACGTTGATTGTTATGGAACGGGCATACCGGCCTATTGATAGGGAGTTCGTGAAAATTAGGACCGCCTAATCGAATAAGCTGGGTATCCGTGTAGGAGAACAAACGCCCTTGCAATAAGGGATCATTGGAAAAATCAATGCCGGGTACGACATGGCCCGGGTGGAATGCCGCCTGTTCCGTTTCGGCAAACACATTGTCAACATTACGATTCAATGTTAATTTTCCAATAATCTTTACAGGCACATCTTCTTCCGGCCAAAGTTTTGTCGGATCAAGAATATCAAAGTCAAACTTGAACTCGTCTTCTTCAGCAAGTAACTGTACACCAAACTCATACTCCGGATAATCTCCATTTTCTATAGACTCCCAAAGATCTCGGCGATGAAAGTCAGGATCTTTCCCGTTTATTTTCTGCGCTTCGTCCCAAACAAGAGAATGGGTTCCGAGCACTGGTTTCCAGTGGAATTTAACAAAGTGAGCTTTTCCTTCTGCATTAACAAAACGGAATGTGTGAACGCCAAAACCCTCCATCATCCGGAGACTTCTCGGAATAGCTCGGTCTGACATTGCCCACATGACCATATGTGCAGACTCTTGGTTATTTGCGATAAAATCCCAGAACGTATCATGAGCAGAAGCGGCTTGCGGCATCTCATTATGCGGTTCAGGTTTTAGGGCATGTACTAAATCAGGGAACTTTATCGCATCCTGTATGAAAAATACCGGAATATTGTTTCCAACAAGATCGTAGTTCCCCTCTTCTGTATAGAATTTTGTTGCAAAGCCACGTGCATCACGGACCGTTTCGGCCGAACCCCGTGACCCGGCAACCGTTGAAAAGCGCACAAATACAGGCGTTTTGACTGAAGTATCTTGCAAGAATTTCGCTTTTGTATATTTTTCCATTGATTCATATAATTCAAACTCGCCGTGGGCTGCAAATCCCCTTGCATGGACAATCCTCTCTGGTATGCGCTCATGGTCAAAGTGGGTCATCTTTTCTCTGAAATGGAAGTCCTCCATTAAGGTAGGGCCGCGTTCGCCTGCTTTTAAAGAGAACTCATCCTCTGAGACCTTGACTCCTTGATTGGTCGTCATTGTCTTCCCTTCATCGACTACACGATACTGATCTAATTGGTCATGTTTGCTTTGCTCGTTTACTTTTTTACTCACTTCGCCGCTCCACTCCTTAAATTAGATTATGTATAAAGGACATACCTTTTTAACGTACCCAGTTAAATAGTGGTGCAAACGGTATGAAAGTAAAAGTTAGGAAAATGGATAAGCAAAGGTCGGGTAATGGATGCTGTATGGGTCGTCGTTTTTTGTTAGTTCTTGTCGAATGGCATTTATATGAGGAAAAGTGGATAATAAATTCAATAGTTGGACAATAAACTTTAAAATTTTGCTTATAAAAACCAGCTGTGCAAAACTAATCAAAAAAAGCATACACCCCCGCCCAGGAATGCATGCCAATCAACTATTTCCATACTTTTAATACATTTCACCCCGTTATTTCACAGCACCGGCTGTCAGGCCATCCATAAATTGTTTAGATGCGACAAAGAATAAGATAATCATTGGAAGGGAGGATAAGGTCAAACCGGCAAACAGCGTCCCCCAATCTGCGGAATACTCCCCAAACAGTGACAACATACCAACAGGAAGCGTTTTTTTCATTTCATCGGTGATAAAAATTAAGGGGAAGAAAAAATCATTCCAAGAAGAGATAAAATTGATGATCATGACAGTTCCTAGTGCAGGTCGTATCAAAGGGATTAGCACACTCCATAAGATTCTAAGATCGCTTGCACCATCCATTCTGGCCGCTTCCTCCAACTCCACCGGCATCGTCCGGAAGAAACCTGTCAGGATGAGAATGGATAACGGGATTCCCCCTGCTGTATACATAAAAATAAGGGACCAAAGCGAATTCAGCAGGCCAAGGTCTTTCATTAAAATAAATAATGGCACAATGCCAAGTTTAATTGGAATCATCATCCCCATCAGGAAAAAGAAGAATAAGAAACTCCTCCAACTGCTGATGGCATTGGGAAGAAACCAAGTTCTAAGTCTGGATTCATCTCACGCAAACTCTGGATGCCTGCAGGGTTTCATCCGGGAACGTATCTAAACCGTTTAACCCATCAATAGGCTCCACATAGCCCGCTTTCGCCAATTCACGACCTGGTGCATAAGGACGCAGGTGAATGATGTCCGGACCCTCTCCAGCTTGCAGGGAAGTGTTTAAGATGGTGTTATACTCCGTATTTTTGGAAGGTTTGAATTCCACTTTAATTTCTGGGTGTTTTTTGTTGAATGCTTCAATTACTTTTTGGTAGTTGGCTGAGTCCTCTGTTCTCCAGCTTCCGATGGTTAATGTGACGCTGTCTCCGTCGCTGTTTGTTCCTCCAGATTCGTTGGAACATGCTGATGACACAACTAGCATTAGTGCCATAATACTTAGTAACCAAATTTTCCTTATACCCTTCACCGTGAATCCCCCTTGTTTTTAAAAGAATAGTTATGAAGTCTCCCCTTGTACGGAGGAGTAAATCATCGAGTGTAATGTTTTTCGGATGGTTCTTATATTCGTCGACCTGCCGTAATGAACGGCATTGGTCAGGAATACAACGATTAGTTCTTCTTGTGGATCAATCCAGACACTGGTTCCCGTGAACCCTGTATGGCCAAATGAACCTATTGGCCAGTTTGGCCCGCATGATAACGGATCCCCTTCTCCGTTCCAAACTTCAAACCCAAGTCCCCGGTTATTTTGCTTATGGCGAGTTGCCATACGCATTAAATCTGGTGGTATAACATTCTGTTCCTCTGGATATAAAAAGTGCTTAGCGAACCTAGAGATATCCTTCCCAGTGGAAAATAACCCGGCACTTCCGCTCACTCCTCCCAGGTGCAAAGCTTTTTCATCATGAACTTCTCCTTGTATATAGCGAGTTCCAAATTTCTCTGTTGAGGCAGTAAACGCTTTCATACTTGGTGGAAGTTTGTAGCCTGTGTTATGTAATCCCCATGGTGTAAAAATGTGTTCCTTCGTAAAGAGATCAAGTGGCTGAGCAGCAATTTTCTCCATGATTTTTCCTAATAAAATCATCCCCAGATCACTATAAACAACAGATATTCCCGGCTCTTGCTGAATCTTGGTCTGATAAATTAAATCCATCACATCCCTTTGTCCATCCCTAGCCACGTACGGAAGGTCTGGCGGCAACCCGGATCGGTGGGTCAGCAGGTCCTCCACCTTCACATTTTCATGTTTGAATTCAGGCAGATAATGTTGCACTTGTTTTTCAAGGTGTAACTCTCCTTTACTCCACAACAATAGACATGCAGGTAGAGTTGCCACCACTTTTGTCAGGGAGGCAACATCAAATATAGTATCCTCTGTTACAGGATAATTGTGAGCATCTCTCCCAATAAAACTACCGACTGCTTTGGTACAGAGAGGTTGCATCTTTATGGTCGCATAAAGGACCGCTCCTGGAAGCTCCTTGTTTTCTATCAAACTATCAATATAATTTTTATACATGCCGCTTGGACGCCTCCACTGCTTTGCGCGTTTTATCCAACGCTTTGATATTCCGGTCTTGATCCAGCTTCATTACGCCGAAAAACAGTATATCGATGACATTCAGCTGGGCAATTCTGGAGCTCGTTGCACCACTTCGTACATTTCTCTCCAGGCTTGTCGTGTTCAACTTCACATCTGCAATGGCCGAAGTTGGATTCTCTCCTGACCTTGTCAAAGTAATCACAGATGCCCCGTTTTCTTTTGCTACCTTCAGCGATTCGATGATATCCTCCGTATGACCGCTATAAGATATTCCAAATGCTACATCCGCTTCAGATAGGTTGGCAGCAATAGTCACTTGGGTATCTTTGTCATAGGCCGCTTCACACCATCTGTTAATGCGGGTTAGCTTCTGTTTAAAATCCATGGCAATGAGACCAGATGCTCCGATTCCATAAACGGCAACGATTCTTGCTCTTGAAATTAACTCAATGGCCCTCTCTAACTCTGCTTCATCCAACACACCGACCGTGTTATGGATTGCCTGAATATTGTTTTGAGAAACAGAGTGAATCATTGAAGATACTGAGTCATCTCTTGGAATATCCTCATAACCCTCCAACTTTTTCTCTGCTTTTGCCTTTGCCAAATCATAGGCAATTTTTAATTTTAGTTCTTTAAACCCCTTACATTGGAGCGAACGGGATAGTCGGATAATGGTCGCTTCACTGACCTGGGTACTCTCAGCAAGCTTCTGGATGGATATGTTTACAACATCTGCAGGCTTTTCCAAAATGAACTCTGCTACTTTTCGTTCTGATGGTTTGAATGTATGCAAACTTTCTTGGATAAAAATCAGTTCTCTTT
The DNA here is from genome assembly GCF_012911845.1 of Bacillus sp. RO2. Lineage (GTDB taxonomy): Bacteria > Bacillota > Bacilli > Bacillales > Bacillaceae_I > Sutcliffiella_A. The sequence goes on from NZ_JAAXCU010000020.1 coordinate 29,343, forward strand.
TCATATAGGATTCCTCTATTTTCAGATATTTCTTACTTTTCATTTTATTAAATAAAGTTTCGTAAATCAATTACTATTTTGTAGTTTTATTTCACAGGACTTTTGGTCTATGATTGCTTTTTGCAGGAGAAAGATCGGCAACACAAAATAAAAAAGCACTACACCGGAAATGTATCCGCATAGTGCTTATTTAACCTTACATGCCATTTAGGACTCCATGAACCATACCTAGCAATGTGAATATGATGAGATGATCTCCAACAGCAATATAGAATGCTTTTTTAGTTATCAGCCCAAACAATGTATTTTTTAAATAGACTAGAGTAATTATTATTCCTATTAATAATCCTACGATCAGACCGCTCAGGATACCTTCTGCTCCAGCTGCCTGCACGAGTGATGCTACTATAATAGAGCTGGCAAATGCAATTATTATAGACACAACATATTTTAGCGGGCCTTCCGTCTGTTTGAATTGCGGGTCTTTCTTTTTTCCAAGCATGATTGTGTAATAGATTCCTCCATAAAATGCATACAAAAGAGCACCTATAAGTATTGCAACAACATTTAATTCGGACCAATCCATCATTTTATCTATTCTCCTTTTTTCGCTTTTACTTTTATTTCGGCTCAATGGCTAATGAGATGGCCTTCACTCTAACATCCACTTCCAAGCTGCCTTTTTTAGGTTTCATGGATATAAGTTCCATAGGGTTATCTAAGTATTTATATCCGCTTTTAGGAAGCCAAAAGCTGTATAGCTCTGAGTAGCACTCTATCAGCCTATTCCTTTCCATATAATCTACAGGTTCATCGAACTCATAGACTACATGCTTTCCCCCTTTAAACTGATAGGTCACTAGGGTATCATCCATCAAACCTTCTACAGCTAGATGACAATCATATCTGCTCATTTTCGCTGGAGTTATATATGGATTATTTTTAGGCACTCCAAACATGAACGTGTTGTCCGTCATGATATCTCGAGCCTTTGCCCAATGGTACACCCTCTCCCAAACATCGGGTATCCCTTGTGTGTAAGGGCCGACATTTTGTCTTTTTACAGTTATACAGGATGGAAACTCCATAATCTTTACTTTTTCAAGATCGAGCCACTGGAACTTATTATATCCCTTGTTGATATGCTGTTCTTGCTCCATGTTGCGAAGCTGTTTAGATTTCTTGCTATTATCAGCATATTCTCTTGGGAATCTCTCTAAATAAGCACCTTCTCTCCATTTAGTGGGACTGCATTGAAAAAATGTATGAAAGGAAGTTGTGAAGTAAGAAAGAGAAGTAAAGCCACACATGAACGCAATTTGTGTAATAGGTATGCTATGTTCATATATTAAAAGATGCGCAGCTTTTTCCATTCTAAGTCGCTTTACATAGTTAGCAGGAGTTTCCCCAACATGACCTTTAAAAAGTCGTTGAAAGTGAAAGGGAGAGTAAGTAGAGATGGATGCAAGCTCTTCAAGGCTCAGGGAGCTTTCTAGATTATTTTCTATGTATTCTACCATTTGATTTATCAGTTTCTCTTGTTCTGAAGTATGCATTTTATTCTCCTTAGTAAGATCTGCTTACATATATTATAACCAAATGAAAGGAACCGAATAAACATCCGGTTCCTTTCATGAATAAATTATATGGACATATCTCCTACAGCGAAAGAGCATCGTAACACTTCAGAGAGTTTATGTAAGGTCGATACCTGCACATCCAGGGTTCCAGCTTCTATTGCAGCGATGGTGTCTGCCGGCAGTCCTGTTAGCATGGCAAGTTGATCAATTTCTATGTCTTGTCTTGTTCTTGCATTCTTTAGTTGATTTCCAATATGTTTCACCCTAATCCCCCTCTGGAACTACTTATTGATTGAAAGCGCTTGCATATAATTATATTATAATAGTTTGAATTTTTCAATATTAAAGTTATCTTCATTTACACCGCTGTTGATTTCCGCAAATTGCTTCGCTTTCCTAGGGGCGGTGCTTGAGCCTCCTCGCTGCGCTGCGGGGTCTCAAGCTACCGCTATCTCCCTCAGGAGTCTTCGCCTTTTGCTCCAATCACTAGCTAGGTTACCTCATTAACTATAAAACAACAGGATGCTTATGATATGACACCCAAGCATCCTGTTACCTTATTTAAGTTTAGTATCCAGTCCCTTTTCCGCCTGTTACGATGGCGATTCCGGAGCTAGCACCGATTCTAGTTGCACCTGCTTGAACCAGCTTCCGTGCCGTATCCAAGTCACGTACGCATGCAGAGGCTTTAACGCCCATGTCAGGTCCGACTGCTTCGCGCATAAGCTTGATGTCCTCAGCTGTTGCACAGCCTGGTCCGAATCCTGTGGAAGTTTTGACGAAATCTGCTCCAGCCATTTTTGCTAGAATACAAGCTTTCTTCTTCTCTTCTGTTTCCAAAAGACCCGTTTCGATGATGACCTTAACTGGTGCATGACCCTTAGCAGCAAGCACTACTGCTTCTATGTCTTTTTTTACTGTTTCAAAGTCACCTGATTTAAGGGCACCTATGTTCATAACCATGTCAATTTCCGTTGCGCCACTTGCGATGGCATCGCGTGTCTCGGAAACTTTCACAAAACTGTTGGTAGCACCTAACGGGAAGCCGACTACCGTTGTAATACCTACATTAGAACCCTTCAATTCTTGAGCAGCTGTGGAAACCCAGTAAGGATTTACACATACTGTTGCAAAATTGTATTCTTTCGCTTCTTCACAAAGTTTAACGACCTGCTCTTTCGTACTTTCCGGCTTTAGCAGCGTATGGTCGATCATTCTTGCGATAGAAGGTCCTGTAATTAGATTGGACGATGCATTTGTAAATGTATTCATATTCGTTGAAGTTGTATTGGAAGTAGCAGGTTTTCCTTCTGCCAGCTGTTGTTTATTTGTCAGTTGTTCCATGATTTGATTCGTAATTTGTTCCACCAATGCTTCCATTTGCATTGTGTTCACCTCGCATTATATTAATCGGTCGACAATCCCGGCAATGACGGCATCAAAAGAACCTTTGGGATCTTCTAATATATCCCTTGCCGCTCCACCTTCTTCTAGTATCAGCACATAGTCGCCGACTCCTGCATGAAAGCGGTCAAAGGCAATCATTGCGTCGCCGCACTCCTTACCCGCAGCATCAACAGGGATAACGACCATGAGCTTTTTATTTTGATGACTTGGTGTTTTAATCGTCGAAACGACATTTCCAACGACTTTTGCTAGTTTCATAGAGTAGTAGGAAGGATTTTTTCGATATCGGAATGTGGTCTCGGAATCACATGCACAGATAGAAATTCACCTACACGTTGAGCTGCATCTGCTCCTGCTTCTGTTGCCGCTTTAACAGCTCCTACATCACCTCGTACCATAACAGTGATCAATCCGCCACCAACTTGAACTTTTCCTACTAAAGATACGTTTGCAGCCTTCATCATCGCGTCTGCTGCTTCAATTGCACCTACTAGACCTTTTGTTTCAATCATTCCTAATGCGTTGCTCATTTATATTTCCTCCATTCGTTTTACGTTGTAATAGTCAATGATTCCAAGTATTCCTGCGTCTGATGCGACGAGATCTTTGTTTAATGGCAGAGAGGATTCCCTGCTTTTAGCAAGATAAACAAGGTCTCCTTCTCCTGATTGACCGATTGTGTCAATAGCAACAAGTGGTTTACCTTTATCCTGCAGCTGATCATCCACTGGTTGGACGATTAACAGCTTCAACCCTCTTAAGTTCTCGTCTTTATGGGTACAGATCATATTGCCAATCACTTTTGCTACGAACATGTTTTAACCCTGCTTTCAGCGTTTGATAAAACGACTTTCTATTTCCATTACTTTTGTGACGCGACGATCGTGGCGACCGCCTGCGAAATCAGTTTCCAGCCACTTTTTCACCAATTGCTTGGCAAGGCCTTCCCCGATGAACTGGCCACCGATGGATAAGACGTTGGCATTATTGTGTTCACGGCTGTTTATGACAGAGGACAAGTCCCAGCAGACCGCTCCTCGGACACCTGGTATCTTGTTTAAAACCATGCCGCTCCCAACGCCAACTCCGTCAATCATGATGCCGACATAATCCGGATTGGTCGCGACACACTCGCCAACTAAGAATGCGATGTCCGGATAATCCACCGATTCTTTCGCTTTGCAGCCAAAATCAAGGTACTCATACCCCAGTTCCGTCAAATAGCCTTTTAACGCTTCTTTCAACTCGTATCCACCATGGTCGCTTCCTATTGCAACTTTTTTCATTTTTTACGCTCCTTTGGCAAATACAGCAATTATTTTCTGAAAAGATTCTACCTGCAAGCTGGCCCCACCTACAAGAACTCCATCAATATCGTTCATTGCCGTAAACTCTTGTGCATTATTTTCATTTACAGATCCACCATATAAAATGCTGACTTTCTCTGCGTTCTGTGTATCTAAGTATTCAAGCACAGAGCGGATAAATCCGTGGATTCGCTGTGCTTCCTCCGCTGAAGCGGATTCCCCAGTCCCAATCGCCCAAACTGGCTCATAGGCAAATATCACCTGCGACACATTGATTCCATCCATGGCGCCGAGTATTTGTCTGGTCAGCACCTTTTCTGTCTGGTTCTGTTGTTTATGTTCTAAAGTTTCCCCAATACAGATGATAGGGGTCAGACCCCTTTTTAAGGCTTGTTTTGCTTTTTGGTTCACAGTTGCATCATCTTCTTGTGCATATTGCCTTCTTTCGGAGTGTCCGATGATGCAATAGGAGCAGCCTACATCTTTTAACAGGCTTGCTGCCGATTCGCCTGTGTATGCACCTTTATCTTCTTGGTGAACATTTTGGGCACCAATTTGTATCTCTTTATTTTGTCCTTGTACGTAAAGCTTGGCCGGATACAGGAGTGGGGCAGGTGGACAAACCACCACTTCCACTCCTTTTCCTGCTTTAAGCTGTTGTAAAAACTCCAGTGTTTCTTGAATGTTCTTGTTCATTTTCCAATTGGCGATGACATATTGCTTCCTGCCGGTACTAGATGGCAAGTTGCTAAGTGAACTCGCGGATTGTTTTACTGCCTCTTGGACAAGTTGTCTAATATAGGTTTTTATGGAATGATCCATCCTACTCTACCTTATTTCGCTGCCGGTAAAATTCCGTTTACTTCGGAGTTTGGACGTGGGATTACGTGTACTGATACCAGGTTTCCAACTCTTCCTGCAGCATCTGCTCCCGCTTCTGTTGCTGCTTTAACCGCACCTACATCCCCGCGAACCATTACAGTTACAAGGCCGCCGCCTACGAATTCTTTTCCTACAAGTGTTACATTTGCAGCCTTTACCATCGCGTCTGCTGCTTCGATTGCCCCGATAAGACCTTTTGTTTCGATCATTCCTAATGCTTCTTGACTCATTTGAATTCCTCCTAATGGTTGTTTAATAGTTTTGGATTTTGATTGCTTTTTCTTATTTTTAGGTGGTTCCACAGGCTGTCCCTCTTGAGGTAGTTCATTCAGTTCTGCCATTGTTCATCCCCCTCCTAAATAATTCTGAAGCCATCTACCAGCACACATCGTCTTTGGCGGGTGAAGGTTTTGGCTGAAGTCAGCCCCTCTCCCGTCGGACCAGCAATGGTAAGGGTGGTAAACCCTTCACTTTGGTAGCCAAGTCCTGCAACAGATGGACCGTTTTTCACAAAGATAGTCGCTTGAATTTCTTTTGCCATCTTGGTCAAATTGGTAACATTCTGAGAATGCATGATAGCAGTATGGCGATTGCCTTTTTCAGCTTTGACCGCCAGGCTAATAGCTTTATCTACATCTGTCACTCTGACAATCGGTAGAATCGGCATTAACATTTCCGTGTGTACCAACGGGTGATCTTCCTTTGTTTCGGCAATGATGAGCTTTACATTTGCGTCAGCCCTGATACCTGCCGCTTCGAGTAAAACGGATGCGTTCTTTCCGATAAAATCGCGGTTCGGATAGTATTTCTCGCCTTTTTTTACTAAAATTTTACCCAGAAGCTTGTCGAGCTGGTAGCCTTTCAGTTCGATGGCACCATTTTTGGTCATCTCACTTTTTAAGGTGTTGGCTACTTTTTCGACAACAAACACTTCTTTTTCAGCAGTACAAAGGACATTGTTATCAAAACTTGCGCCCGTTACGATGTCTTTTGCAGCCTTGGAGATAATTGCTGTTTCATCCACGACGACCGGTGGGTTCCCAGGGCCTGCTGCGATTACTTTTTTCCCGGCACTCATTGCAGCCTGTACTACGATGCCACCGCCAGTTACGACAAGAGCCTTTACTTTCGGATGCTTCATCACTTCGTTGGACGTGTCAATGTTTGGACTAGCAACAGAAGTGAGTGTGTTGGCTGGCCCTCCGGCTGCCACAATCGCCTCGTTCAAAAGCTGCATCGTTTTAATCGATACTTGCTTGGCACTTGGGTGCGGGTTGAAAACCACTGCGTTTCCTGCCGCTACTAGAGAAATAGAGTTATTGATGATGGTTGCTGCAGGGTTGGTGGATGGCGTGATGGCGCCATATACGCCAACCGGTGAATATTCGACAAGGGTCAGACCCCCGTCTCCTGAGTAGGTAGTTGCTACAATGTCTTCCACCCCTGGCGTCTTATTGGCAGCCAAAAGATTCTTCGCCACCTTATCTTCCACACGCCCCAGCCCTGTTTCGTTCACTGCAAGTTCTGCCAGCGCTTTTGCGTGCTCTCGGCTTACTTCCCGCATCTTTTCGATCATGTTCTTTCTTGTTTCAAGTGACGTTGCTCTCAGTTTGTCCCATGCTTCTGTTGCAGCTTCTGCCGCTTGATCGACGGTTTGAAACACGCCATTCCCAAGGGGAACTTCGCTGTTTCCCTGTTCCTTAGAAAATGAAGGCTGCTTGCTTTCATTACCAAGCTGAGCAAGCACTTGAGCAACCATTTCCTTTATGTCGCTTTCCTTTATCTGCATTGTTAATTACCTCCTTTTGAAAAGGTCAAGGATCCGTTAAGCTCAATCTGATCCACGATTCCAACGATGGCGGCGTCGACCGGTACCCCGTTTGTAATTTCCGTCTGTCTCGCAGAGCTTCCGCTTACGATCAGTACCACTTCACCCACGCCAGATCCCACGGTATCAATGGCAACAATGGGTTTACCGTCTTCTTCGATGCTTTTCATGTCTAGTGGTGTGACGATTAGTAGTTTTTTGCCTTTTAGTTTTTCCGCTTTGGTGGTAGCGACGATGGAGCCTGTCACTTTTGCTATGATCATGAGTGCGTTGCCTCCTTTCTAGGAGATGTTTTTAAGGTAGACCGTTCCTTTTCGCTGCAGGCACTCGCTTTCCGCTGGGCGACCTTGAGCCTCTTCACAACGCTTCAGGGGTCTCAACATTGTCGCTACTCCCCCGCAGGACAAGGAAGGCTTCGGCAGCGAAACATCGCACGAAGAAAATGCGTATCATTTTCGAGGAGTCGAGTACCTTTCGCTCCAATCCACTAATCTCTTCTTAACTATGTTTCTTTTTGTATTTGAATCTTAAACTCCCTTGCCATGTCTTTGGCGACTGGGGTGATTTTGCTTTCTTTTGGAACGGTTATGGTTTTAACGTTTTCTCTTGCTGCATGTTCAATGTGCTTCGCCAAGATAAGCGGTTGCTTTTCCTTGTAATGATGAAGCTGTTCATTGGCTGTACGTAAGAGCTGATTCAAAGGTACCCATTTCACTTGGTCTTTTTGGGTGGTGCGTAGGTATCCTTGCAATTTTTCCTGAACGGAATGTGGTGCAAGAATCTGTTGGTATACCCCAAGCTCGACTTCGTTGTTGGCGATGACAATCGGTTTGCCTAACAATTGAAACTGGATTGCTGTGTGGGACGTTGAATCGTCATCCATCATTAATGCAAGCTTTGATACTAGTTGGAAAGAGGCAACCGGAAGGATAAGCAGGTCTGTTGTATTCCAGAGCTGCTCTAATTCTCGGTGATTTGCTTGATCCAAAGATAAAACATCCTGCTCTCCATCAAGTTGTTCCTCCCAATCCTTTGATGCTACTAATTTCACTGCAAAAGATTGGTTGATTTCCGTAACCGCTTTCAAAATCAGTTCTGGATTACTAGAGTGATAATTTAAAAGGACGGTTATGGTCGGCTTTTTATCCCCCTTACCCTGGTCAGACATGTACGCTTTGACCGCCTGCCTGACAAGCTCCTTAACTTTTTCCTGTACATCCACAGCCACAACCTCCCTCTCTATCTGGAGAACATTTTATGGCAGTGATTTCGCCAAGTTGACCATTTTTTATATTGGCAGCATTTGCCTCATCGAGATCGATGTGCATTTCCAGCCTGTATTTTGGAGAGATTCTAATAAGAACATTGGTGTAGGTGACGCCCCGTGGACCCTCCACTTTAATGTCCACCATATCCCCGTCTTTCACACCAAACCTCTCCCCATCATCTGGATGCATATGAATATGACGTGAGGCACAGATTAATCCTTCGTCTATCTTCAATTGTCCTCTTGGCCCCATGAGAGTGATGGGCCCGGATCCTTCTAATTCTCCAGACTGGCGAATGGGAGGTGTTACCCCTAATGTAAACCCGTCAAAGAGTGAAATTTCCACTTGGGTTTTGCCCCGCGCCGGGCCTAATACCCGTACGTTTGGGATTCTCCCTTTTGGACCAATGAGTGTTACTGTTTCTTTCGCAGCAAACTGGTTGGGTTGCGAGAGCTCCTTTAACTTTTGTAGTTCATAGCCTCGCCCGAATAGCCGTTCCACATGCTCAGGAGACAAGTGGACATGCCGATTGGATACAGCAATCGGGACCTGTTTCTTAACTGTTTGCATGGTGTTTTGAACCACCTCTTGCACCAGCGCCTTTATCGTTGCTCGATCCATGGTTTTTTCACTCCCCCATTTCCAACAAAGCTTTGGCTGTATACTGATCAGTTATGAGGACATTGGCATATTTACTGTTGAGTGCCCCCAATATGCCTTCCATCTTTTTGTTTCCCCCTGCAACAAGAATGCTATATTCTTTTTCAGCAAGTTGAGAAAGCTCAATGCCAATAGTTCGTTCGTTCAATGATTGATTGCTGATGTGTCCGTTTATATCAATGAACCTTGAGCAAATGTCTGCCACTGTTTCGTTTTTCTTTAACGTTTCCACATCACTGTCTAAAAAGTAACCTGCTCTCATTAGAGTGGATTGCTCCCCAGCTTCCCCTACTGTGTATATAGCGATATTCGCCCTTTTCCCAAGCTCTAGAACCTTATTAATGTGGCGGTCAGCGACTATTGCCTGCTTCACGACAGGATGGTCCACTACTGCCGGCACAGGCAGAAAGTGCGGTGTCGTATGGAACGCCGTTGCAAGTCCATTAATAATGTCAGAGGCGTGAGTATTTAATTCCGAATAACTGACGCCGCCATTCAATTGCACAATTTCTACATCGTGCACACTTTTAGGCTTAAGCTGCTGAGATAACTGATAGAGCGTTGTGCCCCAAGTGATACCAATCGTATCACCAGTTTTGACGATGCTGTATAAATACTCAGCTGCAGCTTCCCCGATTTTCTCTTTGATATGACTATCTTCATAAGCAGGTACGGATGCAACCACGCAATCTTTTAGCTTATATTTTTCCATGAGTTGAGAAGCCAGCCCATTCACATCTTCTGTAGGATCACAAATCTTGATATGTACAACCCCATCTTGTTTTGCCTGATCAAGAAGACGAGATACGGTAGGGCGAGAAACACCCAGCTTCTTGGCAATCTCCTGCTGGCTATAATTAAAGAGATAATACATTTTAGCCACTTCTACCAAACGGGCTATCTTTTCATTTTGCATACTCACTTCACCCGATTTTCAAATTATGTTCATTATAGGTGTACAAAATTGCTTAGAATCATGGTGATGTTTGTAGAATGATAGTCTTAATCTAAGCAAATTAGGAAATTGGTGAACTTTTGTAAATTTATATTTGAACATATGTTAATTTAATTATAAACCCAGAGAAAATTCTGTCAACATATTTTATTTGAAATAATCAGATATGTAAGCGTTTAATTTAGCTCATGACAAAAAAAACACGCCCCCATAAAGAGAGCGCGTCTTAAGATTACTATTTACCTTATCGTTTTCCAGAATCAAATGGTTCTCCTACAGCTTTTGGAGCTTGAGAGGATTTAGAGAATACGATTAACGCAATTAACGTCACAACGTAAGGGAATACCTTCAAAAATACTGGCGGAATAACAGCCAAAGAAGGAATTACCTGTGAAACGTTTGCAACCGTAGTGGCAAAACCGAAGAACAGAGTTGCCGCCAGGATTCCAAGTGGCTTCCACTGTCCGAAGATCAAGGAAGCCAGTGCCAAGAATCCAAGACCGGCAACTGTACCGTTGAATTCTCCACCAGTTGTTACGATGAAAACCGCTCCTCCTAAACCAGAGAAAGCTCCTGAAATCATTACCCCTATATAACGCATTTTACTTACGCTGATTCCTGCTGCTTCAGCTGCATGTGGATGCTCACCGCAAGAACGAAGACGAAGTCCGAATGGTGTTTTGTACAGCATGAATGCACTAATTAGCAAAATGGCAAGAACGAGCCAAGTCGTTGCATAGGTTCTTGTGAAAAGCAAACTACCAATGACAGGAATATCTGATAAAAATGGAACATTAAAAGGTTTTAATGTGCTAATTTGAATGTTTCCGCTACCTGTAATATTTCGAGCCAAGAAAACGGTGATGGCTGCAGCAATCATATTAATGGCTGTACCACTGATGATCTGGTTGGCATGAAGATTAATACTTGCGAAAGCATGAAGAAGGGAAAACAATAATCCCATCAAGGTAGCAAGAGCTAGCCCGATCCAAATTGCCTTTTGTTGGCCAGGCATCATTTCTTGCATGTTCAAAATGACAAGGGCTCCTGTGAATGCCCCGATGACCATTAACCCTTCTAAACCAATGTTAACAACTCCACTTCGCTCACTAAATAAAGCTCCCAACGCTGTGATCAAAAGAGGGATAGTGAAGATGATTGCGTACGGTGCTATCTGTTGAATCACTGTCCACATACCTTATACCTCCTCCTTCTTCTGAACGTTGTTTTGAGTTGCTACTGGTTGTCTATTTTTCTTTTTATTACTAAAGTAGCGAATCATGCGATCTATTAGAATGCTTGTTGCGGCAAAATAGATGATGATAGCAATAATGGAATCTGCAATCTCTGGTGGAATATCCGTCATGGCATTCATAAATCCGCGACCGGAATATAGAAGACCGAAGAATACAGCCGCTAGTAAAACTCCAATACCCGTGTTTGCTCCAAGAAGTGCGACGGCAATTCCATCAAACCCTTGGGTAGGTAAAATACCAATTTGAATACTTGTCGCATTTCCAGCATAGAATGCCACTCCACCAAGACCAGCCAAACCACCCGCAATAACCATAGAAGTAACGATACTTCTGTTAACAGCAATACCTGCATATTCCGCTGAATCACGGTTAAATCCTACTGCCTTCAGCTCATATCCAAGTGTGGTTTTATTGATGATAAAGGAGAAAATGATTACAGCGATTGTTGCAATAAATAAACCAAGGTTAATATAAGACCCATCAAACATTTCTGTTAAAATTGGTGTGCGTAAAGATGCCGATTCTGGTAGCTTTTTAGATTCTGTTTCCAAAAACTCGCCTTTAAAGTAGGTAGGAACCGCATAATATACTGTCCAGTAGGCAATCCAGTTCATCATAATCGTTGAAACTACTTCATGTACGTTGAATTTTGCCTTTAATAGTCCAGGAATAAAAGCCCAAAGTGCCCCTCCGATAAAACCGGCCACGACCATCGTTACTAATAAAAGCGGTCTGGACATATCAAAAGTCAGTCCGACAGCAACAGCACAAAAACCTCCAAAAAGCATTTGCCCTGCCGCTCCGATATTAAACAAGCCTGTACGGAATGCAAAAGCAACCGATAAACCAGTGAAAATAAGTGGCGTCGCTGTTGCTAGCGTATTTCCCATTCTGGACAGGTTTTTCAATCCGCCTTCAAACAAATATTTGTATCCTTCCACAGGATTGTTTCCTGTGACTGCCATCAATATCGCACCTGCAATCAAACCGAAAAGGACAGCAAGTAACGAGATTATGCCATTTCTCATTCTTCTTCCCCCTTCATCACGCCTGCCATCATCAGACCAAGTTCGTTCTCGTTTGTTTCCTTTGCATTCACGATTCCAACTAGTTGGCCATTGTTGACAACGGCGATGCGATCTGAAACATTTAATACTTCATCTAATTCCAAGGACACAAGTAAAACAGCCTTCCCTTTATCACGCTGTTCCACTAGTCTTTTGTGGATATATTCAATAGAACCAACATCCAGTCCGCGCGTCGGCTGAACGGCAATTAACAATGTAGGGTCTAGTTCAATTTCACGTCCAATTACCGCTTTTTGCTGGTTACCACCTGAAAGGGATCTGGCAATGGACTTCCCGCCCTCACCTGAACGAACATCGAAGCTGTTAATAATGTTATCTGCATGTTTTCTAATCGCAGCAAAATTAAGCACGCCTCGTTTAGAATATGGCTCTTTATGATACAGCTCGAGCACCATATTCTCCTCAATCGTATAATCCAGAACCAGTCCATGCTTATGACGGTCTTCTGGAATATGAGCGATTCCGCTTGCGATTCTTGAACGAACCGGCATTTTAGTAATGTCTTTTCCTTCAAAAAGGATGGTCCCGGAGTCCGCTTGCTTTAAGCCAGTAATACTTTCCACAATTTCTGCCTGACCATTGCCGTCTACTCCTGCAATTCCAAGGATCTCGCCTTTTTTCAGCTCTAAAGACATGTTCTTAAGGGCAACTACATCCTTGCCCTTCTTAACCGAAACATTATCCATTTTCAATACGACGTCGCTTGGAGTCGCTTCTGTCTTGTCGACCTTAAAGTTGACTTCTCGCCCGACCATCATTTCTGCCATTTGTTCTTTGGACGTTTCCGCCACATTAACCGTGCCAATTGTCTTTCCTCTTCTGATAACCGTACACCTGTCTGCCATCGCTTTAATTTCTTTCAGTTTGTGCGTGATAATAATGATGGATTTACCTTCTGCGATAAGGTTCTTCATAATTTTACCCAGTTCCTCAATTTCCTGAGGGGTAAGGACCGCGGTAGGCTCGTCCAAAATAAGTACGTCCGCTTGACGATAAAGCATCTTCAGAATTTCAACACGCTGTTGCATGCCGACAGAAATATCTTCGATTTTGGCATGTGGATCCACATTCAAGCCATATTTTTTAGACAGTTCTTCAATTCTTTTGCTGGCCGTTTTCTTATCAAGCACATACATTTTATGCAATTCAGAACCAAGCATGATGTTTTCTGTTACCGTAAAGTTACTGACCAGCTTGAAGTGTTGGTGGACCATCCCGATACCGAGTTTTGTCGCAACATTTGGGTTGGCAATTTTCGTTTCCTTGCCATTTATTTTTATAGATCCTCTATCCGGTTGGTACATACCGAACAAAATAGCCATCAGTGTTGATTTCCCGGCACCGTTTTCTCCAAGAAGGGCGTGAATTTCCCCTTGCTTCAGACGAAGTGTAATATCATCATTGGCAACTATTCCAGTAAACTCTTTCCGGATATTGAGCATCTCCACTACATAGTCCATAGAGTGATTCTCCCTTTTTTGTTTTTGGTTTTTTCGCAAAGGTTGTCGTTTATAAGCTGTCCCGTTTCTTTTCGTTGCAGCCACTTGCTTTCCTCGGCTTTGCCAAGGCCACTGAAAAAGTCTTTGAATCTAGGTATTGTTTAAACGCCGCTGTGGATTTCCGCAATTGGCTTCGCTTTCCTAGGGGCGCTGCTGGAGCCTCCTCGGCAAGCCTGCGGGGTCTCCACCTAGCGCTATCTCCCTCAGGAGTCTACGCCTATTGCTCCAATCCACAGCTCGAAAATACAAAATACTATATTATATCAGTTTTTCAGTGGCCTTTCTTTGCCCGGGGTCTCTCGTTTCCCTCTATCTACCGCAGGAGTCAAGTGGCTTCCACTCCAATCCACTAATATCCAACACTCTATAAACTCCAACAAACTTTGCCAAAACAGTTTATTTATCCCAAGAGGACAGACAACTAACCTCTTACATTTGCATTAAAAAAGGCGGGTCACCCCGCCTTTACTTTATCAATCTGAATCTAGCAAACGAATTTGCTTTAGATGATTACGCCAGGTACTGCACGTATTACTTGATCAAACCGCCTTGCTCAGCAGATACTTCTACTTCACCGGATTTGATTAGTTCAAAGATCTCATCAACTTTAATAGATGTTTCATCACTTAAGTTTGGATTTTCTTCAGGAAGACCTACACCATCGTTTTTAGCATCGAATGTAAGTGTTTCTCCACCTGGGAACTCTCCATCGATTTCAGCTTTAATCATATCAGCAGCAGCTGTGTCAATTTTCTTCATTGCAGAAGTTAGGATTACAGATTCACCGTTGTCCATTTTACCTTCTTCGTATTGGTCAACGTCTACTCCTACCATCCATACTTCGTCTCCGCCTGCTACACGAGTTTTCGCTTCGTTAATTGCCCCAACGCCAACTCCACCCGCTGCTGCGAAGATTACATTTACGCCACGGTCAAACATTGCTCCAGCAATTTGCTGACCTGCAGCTACATCATCAAATGTACCTTGGTACACAACGTTTTCTTCTTTAATGCTTACATTTGTATCTAGGTTTTCATTAGCATACGCAATACCTTGTTGGAAGCCCCAGTTAAACTTTTGAACTGGAGGAATTTCCATACCACCGATGAAACCAGCTTCGCCTTCTTTTAATTCAAGAGCCGTAGCAACACCAGCTAAGAATCCAGCTTCGTGCTCAGCGAAGAAGATAGATACTGTGTTTTCACCTACAACAGGGTTGAAGTCACCATTATGTGGAGATCCATCGATTAAAACGAACTTTGCATCTTCATATTGGCTTTGTGCTTGGAATACCGCTGTTTCAAATTTAAATCCAGGAGTAACAATAAATTTAAAGTCTGCATCATATAAGTTTGTAATTTCTTGCATGTAGTCAGCTTCAGTAGTACCAGCTGGCTTTAAGTATTTCTCTGTAATGCCGAAGTCTTCTTTAGCTTGAAGGATCCCAGTCCAAGTTCCTTCATTAAAAGATTTGTCATCAATCGTTCCAGCATCCGTTACCATTCCAACCATTAAGTCAGAACCGCTGCCATCGCCAGAAGCAGAGTCAGAACTACCGTTGTTGTCTGAACCGCAACCTACTAGAAAGATCATCGTTGTTAGAACAGTGATGATCGTTGCAATTAAACCCTTTTTCATTTTGTAATTCCCCCAAAATTATAAATTTATAGTAAAGTGAAAACCCTTACTATAATAACTATATTCGTAAACTTCCAATATTTCAATATATGTTTTTCAAAGATGAACATATTTTCATGAATAAAAATACCTAGAAGAGAAAAATGTCGAAAATTTGCAGATAAATACTAGGTTTCTAGTATTTTGAATGGTAGAAATTACATAAAAGGAGTTTTAAAAGGGGTCTGACCCGCTCCCCGTTAAAGCGTTAAAGCATTACTCAATACTTCCACGCTTCTACTAGTTCCTCCCTCTATTTGTATGCAGTCCTTTGTTTATTGTATGATAGGGTACATATATAGAATTATTCCTCACTTCTTCCTATATAAGAGTGAGTTCATTTTTTCATATAAGGACGTGTACGAGAATGAGAATAAATAAATTTATTAGTGACTCTGGTGTTGCTTCGAGACGCGGAGCAGATAAATTGATCGAAGAAGGTAGAGTGAAGATTAACGGAAAGGTAGCCAAGATTGGTGGTCAGGTAAACCCCGGAGACGAGGTATTGGTCAACGGACAACTTATCCGGATTGCTAGAGATAATGTTTATATCGCATTGAACAAGCCAATTGGCATTACTAGCACCACCGAAAAGAAAGTAAAGGGAAATATCATTGACCTAGTGAACCATCCGTTACGTCTTTCTCATATCGGTCGTCTTGATAAGGAATCGGAAGGTTTGATTCTACTAACAAACGACGGTGATATCATCAATGAAATATTGCGCCCAGAAAACAAGCATGAAAAAGAGTATATTGTTTCTGTCGATAAACCCATTTCGCCGGATTTCGTGAAGCAGATGTCTGAAGGCGTTAAGATACTAGGTACAAAGACACTCCCATGTGAAGTCGAACAGTTATCAAAGTTTGATTTTAAGATTATTTTGACTCAAGGATTAAATCGTCAGATCCGCCGCATGTGTGCTGAGCTTGGGTATGAAGTTTTAAGGCTGCAGCGCACACGAATCATGAATATTGAGCTTGGAAATCTGCCGATGGGACAGTGGCGCGACCTTAGCAAAAAGGAAAAACGCCAGTTGTTTGCCGAATTGAATTATGAGCCTAAGGAATGGTAAAGAAGATGCTTGTCTCGCCGACCATAAATTGGTTGCGGGACGGGCATTTTTTATATTGTTTTTTCAGGCAATTCCTGTATAATTGTCCCGAATCATGAATTATTATGCTTTGAGATATACAATATTTTAGGTTCTGTTAATTACCGCTGTTGATTTCCGCGCCAGGTTCCCTTTCCGCCGGGGGGCTGCTGGATCCTGCTCACAACGCTTGGGGGTCCCCACCTATCTCTACCTCCCGCCGGAGTCTTCGCCTTTCGCTCCAATCACCAGCTAAATGTAACTTTACAGAAATCATATATTAGAATCTTATATTTAGGGAGGTTGCTATGACTAACGCAATTATTCAGTTTAAAGATGTACGCAAGCAGTTTGACAATGATCCTGCTGTGCTTAACGATGTTAGTTTTGAAATAGAACGCGGGAAGTTTTATACCCTGCTCGGCCCTTCTGGCTGCGGGAAGACGACTATCCTTCGTCTGATTGCCGGCTTTACGGAGGCAACGGCGGGGGACATTTATTTTAATGGGAAAAAAATTAACAATGTACCTGCCAACAAACGCCAGGTAAACACGGTATTTCAAGACTATGCTCTTTTCCCTCACTTAAATGTTTTTGAAAATGTCGCTTTTGGTTTGAAAATCAAGAAGATGAAAAAGGCCGATATTGAAAAGAAAGTAACCGAGGCGCTTAGCTTTGTGAACCTTGAAGGCTTTGAGTCACGTGAAATCAGGGAAATGTCCGGCGGTCAGCGCCAGCGTGTAGCGATTGCGCGTGCCATTGTAAATGAGCCGGAAGTAATTCTACTAGATGAACCACTATCTGCACTTGACCTTAAACTGCGTACAGAAATGCAGTATGAATTAAGAGAACTTCAACAGCGTCTTGGCATCACATTCATTTTTGTTACGCATGATCAAGAAGAAGCCCTTGCGATGTCAGATGAGATATTCGTCCTTAATGAAGGGCAAATTATTCAAAGTGGGACGCCGACTGATATTTATGATGAGCCGATCAACCGATTTGTGGCAGACTTTATCGGCGAATCCAATATTGTGGAAGGACGAATGATCAAGGACTTCCTTGTAGAATTTGCCGGTAAGCAATTTGAATGTGTGGACAAAGGGTTAAAAGAAGACGAGTTAGTGGACATTGTTATCCGACCTGAGGATTTAGCCATCACCACACCCTCAGAAGGGAAACTTCAGGTACGAGTTGACTCTCAACTGTTCCGTGGCGTTCATTATGAAATAAGCAGCTATGACCAAGAAGGAAACGAGTGGCTTGTTCATTCTACTAAAAAAGCTTCTGTCGGGGATCAAATTGGACTGTATTTTGACCCTGAGGCTATTCATGTTATGCGCCTTGGGGAATCCGAAGAGGATTTTGACAGACGTCTAGAGGGCTATTCCCATTCGAGCGGAGAGAGTCATGGAAAATAGACTTACAAAAAATCTTTACTTTATCCCTTATGTTCTTTGGATTGCGTTATTTGTCATAGCGCCGATACTACTTGTTCTCTATTATTCTTTCTTCAATATTGAGGGAAATCTGTCACTGGAAAATTATCAAAAGTTCTTTACTCCCGTCTATTTAAAAATGACGCTAAGTTCGTTCTGGTATGCATTTCTCATAACCGCCATTACACTTTTGATTGCCTATCCGACGGCGTTATTGTTAACCAAAACCCGTCACAAATATTTGTGGCTATTGTTGCTTATTGTTCCTTCTTGGATCAATTTGCTTCTAAAAGCTTATGCGTTCTTAGGCATCTTCGGTACTTACGGAATGGCCAACAGTTTCTTGGAAGTCATCGGAATTGGTTCGCAGCAACTATTATTCACAGACTTTAGTTTTGTTTTTGTTTCCGTTTATATATTTATCCCGTTCATGATTTTACCTATTTTTAACGCATTAAATGAACTGAATCCGACACTGATAGATGCTGCAAATGACCTTGGTGCCTCCCGATTTACAACGTTTTGGAGGGTCACGCTACCTCTTACGTTGGACGGAGTAAAAGTCGGATGTCAGATTGTTTTCATACCGGCGTTATCTCTATTCATGTTGACAAGATTAATAGCCGGTAACAGGGTTATCACTCTAGGAACAGCAATAGAACAACATTTCCTTGTTACGCAAGACTGGGGAATGGGTTCGACCATTGCCGTATTTTTAATTATCATCATGTTCCTTTTCATGAAATTGACGAGCAGCAGAAAGCGAGGAATCTAACATGGGTAATAGAAAAACATCTCCGTTATCGACGTTGTTTCTCGTCTTAATTTTCACGATTCTTTATCTACCTATTTTCTTCCTTGTGTTTTACTCGTTTAACAGCGGAGGAACGATGTATGATTTTGAAAGCTTTACATTGGATTGGTATAAGGAGCTGTTTGCTGATACGCGACTCCTGATTATCGTATTAAATACACTATTGATTGCTTTACTTTCCGCGCTAATTTCAACCATTATCGGTGTGATGGGAGCTATCGCCATTTATTCTTTTAAAAACAGGAAAATAAAAAGCACTTTATTATCTTTAAATAATGTATTAATTGTCAGCCCTGACGTGATTATCGGTGCTTCTTTCCTCATTCTTTTTACCATGGCTGGCATCAAGCTTGGCATGTACTCTGTACTGTTATCCCATATTGCCTTTTGCGTACCTATTGTCGTATTGATGGTTTTGCCGAAGCTCTTGGAAATGAGCCCCACCTTAATTGATGCAGCACATGATTTGGGAGCAAGCCGCTGGGATGTGATGAGAAAGGTTGTTCTGCCGTATATCACACCAGGGATATTTGCTGGTTTCTTTATGGCACTGACCTATTCTTTGGATGATTTCGTTGTGACATTCTTTGTAACAGGGAATGGATTCACCACCCTTTCTGTTGAAATTTACTCCCTTGCTCGCCGTGGAATAGCGCTGAACATAAATGCACTTTCCACCTTGTTATTCTTGTTTACCATTGTTCTTGTGATTGTTTACTACTTCATCACGGTGCGCAATAAGCCTACTGGAATGGGGGTTAGACGATGAAAAAACTTATTCAGTTCATGGTTGCGATTGTGTTGGGATCAGCTGTCCTTTGGTACGCCATCACAGAATTGAACTCTGCTCAAGGATACTCAGGTGGAAACACGTTAACGATTTACAACTGGGGCGACTATATCAATATGGATGTGGTCGAGCAATTTGAAAAAGAAACTGGTGTGAAAGTTATTTACGAAACGTTTGACTCGAACGAAGCGATGAAAACAAAGATAGAACAAGGTGGAACCACTTATGATATCGCGGTTCCATCGGAATATATGATTGATAAAATGATTCAAGAAAATTTGCTTATCCCGCTAGATCATACTAAGCTTCCGAATTTAGGGAACATTGATGAGCGATTCATGGATCTACCTTTTGATCCAAAAAATAAATACTCTGTCCCTTATTTCTGGGGAACGGTCGGTATTGTTTACAATCCCTCCATGCTAGATGGGAAAGAAATTACAAGCTGGAATGATCTTTGGGATGAAGATTTGAAAAATGAAATCCTCCTGATAGACGGTGCCCGGGAAGTGATGGGGATGGCCCTTAACAGTTTAGGCTATTCCTTAAACGATACAAATAAAGAGCACCTGCTTGAGGCGAAAAGAAAGCTTGATACGCTTACTCCTAACATCAAAGCTATCGTCGGGGATGAGAACCGAATGTTGATTGAAAATGAAGAAGCCGCCATCGGACTCGTGTGGTCTGGAGTTGCTGCTGAAATAATGTGGGAAAACGAAGAACTTGAATATGTGGTTCCGGTCGAAGGGTCAAACTTGTGGTTTGATAACATGGTCATTCCGAAAACAGCAAAGAATGTGGAAGGCGCACACCAGTTTATCAACTTTATGTTAGATGCGGAAGTAGCAGCAGAAAACACAGAGTATGTGAGCTACTCTACGCCAAACAAGGCCGCCATGCCGCTTCTAGATGAAGAGTTAACAGGTGACGAACGTTTTTATCCGCCACCAGAACTTACAGAGAAACTTGAGGTGTATGAGAACCTCGGGAAAAGAAATCTCGCCTATTATAATGAACTGTTTTTAGAGTTTAAGATGCATGGTAAATAATTTTGTAGGAAAGGGATTCATTCCTTTCCTATTTTTATGCCTCTTCTAGCTTTCCTAATCGTTGCAACCTAGATATAAACGGCATTCCGTCCCAAATAATCTTGCTTGGAGATTCTCTCTTTTTCACTTGGGGTTCCTCTAGCAAGAGCCAGAAATTTTTCGTCGGAAGATGCCCTAGACTATGCTTTTCTGACAGGCGGTCTAAATAGAATCTCATACTAGTTAAATCTTTGGACTGATTACTGTTTTCAGCAGAAAAATCATAAAGTACCCCTGCAACCTCTGATCTTGCAACGCTGAATTTTTCAGCTACCCTCAAGAAAAAGTCCCAGTCCCAATAATTTTTCATTTGTGGATCAAACTTACCGATTCGATCATGAAGATAGCTTCTATAAAGGCTGCCGGACGGGACAAATGTAGAATACTTCCGCATCGCAGGTAAGTCAAGCTCGTAAGCGAAAAGGTGCCTGCCTGTGGCTTCCCGAATGCCATTCTTTTTGACATACTGCACAATTTCCACATCCGAATAGACCAAATCAACATCTTTAATTTTTTCTAACATTGTTTCCAGGTGGGTGGGGACAATCAAATCGTCATCATCAATGAGCATGATAAATTCCCCTTTTGCGAACGAAACCCCGATATTTCTAGCCTGCACGTGCTTTACATTCTCCGTCAAATCTATAATGGTAAGATCTAATTCTGGATAGTATTCTTTTAGACTATCCACTCTTTCCCCTCCGTCATTGACTACGATAACCTCAAAATCTTTTCTTGTTTGTAGAACGAGAGCTTCCATCAACTCGGAAAGCATTGTTAATCGGTTATAGGTAGGGATGATGATTGATACTAGTGGCAACAAAAATCTCAACTCCGAAAATAATATAAAAACTAGTTCTTTTAACCTGTTCATTATATTCTTTTTTCATTCTTATGAGGACAAACAACTCTTTACGTTGAAAATGGCAATTACTTCTTATTGATTTTCTTTCTCAATTAGACATTGACATCCTAATCTAATAGTCTTATAGTAATACTTGTAACGAAATTGATAATCATTATCAATAGTGTAAACTTACTATAAACTGGAGGTTACATAATGGTTCGCCTACATACAAAGGACCTGAACATTGGCTATGGTGAACGCTTAATCATAAAAGATCTTTCCATAGAAATACCAGATAAACAGATCACGACGATTATTGGTTCTAACGGCTGCGGAAAGTCCACCCTCTTAAAAGCCATCACCAGAATCATCTCCCACCAATCAGGAGCTATCCTGCTCGATGGACAAGAGATTGCCAAAGAAAACACCAAATCACTGGCAAAAAAAATGGCGATTCTGCCTCAGACACCTGAAAGTGTAAGCGGATTAACCGTTGGCGAACTGGTTTCTTACGGTCGTTTTCCCTATCAAAAGGGATTTGGAAGACTGACCAAAAAAGATTATGAAGTCATAGACTGGGCACTAGAGGTGACTGGAACAACCGAGTTTAAATACCGCCCGGTTGATGCTCTATCTGGTGGTCAACGACAACGCGTCTGGATTGCTATGGCCCTTGCACAGGAAACGGAAATCATTTTCCTAGATGAGCCTACCACCTATCTAGACATGGCTCACCAACTGGAAGTGCTCGAGCTGTTGCAACGCCTCAATCGTGAGCAAGAAAGAACCATTATCATGGTCCTGCACGATTTGAACCAAGCTGCAAGATTCGCTGATTACCTGATTGCCTTAAAAGACGGCAACATCATCAAGTCTGGTAATTGCGAAGAAGTAATTACATCGGAAGTTTTAAGAAGCGTCTTTCATATCGATGCTGAGATTGGCCGAGACCCAAGAACAAACAAGCCTATGTGCTTAACTTATAACCTACTTAAAGGAGACAACCAAGATGAAAAAATTAATGATTCCATTCGTATTCCTGCTATTGCTGGTCGTTAGTGCCTGCGGAAACACCAATAATAATGCTAGTAGTAATAATAGTAATGATAGTTCCAATGAAGGAAATGCTTCCTCATCTGAAACGATTACTTATGAAGCAGAAACGGGACCAATTGAAGTACCTGCAGATCCACAACGAGTCGTAGTATTGAACTCTTTTGTAGCTGGAAATGTCATGGCTCTTGGAACAAACATTGTTGGGACGGATTCTTGGGCAATGGCCAATCCGCGTTATGAAGAATATTTGAAAAATGCAGTCGAAGTGACCGACCAAGATCTAGAAAAGATTATCGAGTTAGATCCAGACCTAATTATTGCAGCCTCCAACACAAACAATCTGGAGCAGTTAGGTGAAATTGCACCAACTGTCGCGTACACTTATGGAAAAGTGGACTATCTAACACAGCACGTGGAAGTTGGAAAGCTATTGAACAAAGAAGAAGAAGCTCAAAATTGGGTCGATGACTTCAAGACCCGCGCGCAAGAAGCAGGAGAAGAGATCCGCGCTAAAATCGGTGAGGACGCAACTGTTTCCGTTATCGAGAACTTTGATAAAGAGCTTTACGTTTTCGGCGATAACTGGGGACGTGGAACAGAGATTCTATATCAAGAAATGAAGTTGAAAATGCCAGAAAGAGTGAAGGAAGAAGCACTAGAAACTGGATATTATACACTTTCTTTTGAAGTACTGCCTGAGTTTGCTGGTGATTATGTAGTATTCAGTAAGAATTCTGATGGAGATACTTCTTTCCAGGAAACAGACACGTATAAGAATATTCCTGCTATGAAGAATGGTCAGGTTTTTGAAGCGGATGCAAAAGAATTCTATTTCAACGATCCAATTTCCCTTGATTTTCAGTTGGAATTCTTTAAGGATAGCTTTTTAGGAAACTAAGACATTTTTGGAGGGATGCTTCTTTTAATAGAAGGTCCCTCTTATATTGTTACTACCATTAAGAAAATCCTTTAGCATTTTCGAGGAGTCTGCGCGCCTTGCACTGCGATCAACAATTTTTATACATAATATTAAACTCCCATTCTAAAATAGAAAAGATGAGGCACATGAAAATTGCGTTGGAACGGACCATTCCTTTTACAATAAAATTTATTGGGGCGGTCATCGTCTTTGGGGCGGTGTTTTTTGCTGCTATGGTTTTTGGGGCAGCTGATACCACACTTCGCGATGTTTGGCTGGCTTTAACTTCACCAGGAACGAGTGGGGATAAAATCTTAATTATTCGCGAGATACGCCTGCCAAGGGAAGTAGCTGCAATTTTTGTAGGAGCTGGTTTATCGGTTGCTGGTGCCATTATGCAAGGGATGACAAGGAACCCTCTTGCAGACCCAGGCCTTCTAGGTTTGACGGCTGGAGCGAACGCGGCACTCGCAATCACGCTGGCATTTTTTCCTTCTATTAATTATTATGGCATAACCATTGCTTGTTTTATTGGAGCTGCAGTAGGGGCTATTATGGTGTTTGGTTTAGGTGCCATGAAAAAGGGCGGATTTTCTCCCCTGCGAATCGTTCTTGCAGGTGCTGCTGTTTCCGCTTTTCTTTTCGCCATAGCGGAAGGGGTCGCGCTGACCTTTAAACTGTCACGAGATGTCTCTATGTGGACTGCGGGGGGAATAATCGGGACGACATGGGGCCAATTGCAGTTAATTATTCCATTGATTACTGTTGGCTTGCTTGTATCTCTTTACCTATCCAGACAACTGACCATTCTTAGTCTCAGCGAGGAAGTTGCGGTCGGGTTGGGGCAGAAAATTGCAGCGATAAAAGCAGTATTGTTTGTTGTGATTATTTTATTGACTGGTGCTTCTGTGGCACTTGTTGGAAATATGGCCTTTATTGGACTAATGGTCCCTCATATTGTCCGCGCCATCGTGGGAACGGATTACCGTTTTATCCTGCCGATGTCCGCGTTAGTTGGAGCTACCTTCATGCTTTTTGCCGATACACTGGGGCGCACCATAAACGCTCCTTTTGAAACGCCTGTCGCAGCAATCGTAGCAATGGTTGGTCTCCCCTTCTTCCTTGTTATTGTCCGTAAAGGAGGGAAAGCATTCTCATGATCCATCCGTCTATTATTCGTAAACAACGTATTATTGTAGCTCTTTTATCTTTGCTTATCGTGACTACGATTGTTGTTGGTATCGGAATTGGACCAGCATCACTGTCGTTCGACCGGTTAATACCAACCATACTAGGTCAAGGAAGCTTTAAAGAGGAGTTTGTTTTGTTTTCCATCAGGCTTCCACGTATTGTCATCACGATCCTTACGGGTATGGCGCTTGCATTGTCAGGTGCGATTCTTCAAGGGATCACCCGTAACGACTTGGCGGACCCAGGAATTATTGGAATTAATGCAGGGGCCGGTGTGGCTATTTCTGTTTTCTTCTTGTATGTTCCGATTAACGCTGGTTCTTTCGTCTATATGTTACCGGCGGTTGCATTTTTTGGTGCGTTTATCACGGCCTTGTTAATTTATTTGTTCTCTTATCAGCGTAATGGCGGACTGCAGCCTGTTCGTCTGGTATTGGTTGGAGTTGGGTTTTCCATGGCACTCTCCGGTATGATGATCATCTTGATTTCCTCTGCTGAGCGTGTAAAAGTGGATTTCATCGCCAAGTGGCTGGCAGGTAACATCTGGGGCACAGATTGGCCATTTATACTGGCTTTGTTGCCTTGGTTACTTGTGTTGGTTCCTTTTACGTTGTTTAAAGCCAACCGTTTGAATTTGCTTGGCATGAGTGAGCCTGTGGCAATCGGGGTTGGGGTATCTCTTGAAAAAGAACGAGTCGTTTTGTTGTTAACGGCTGTAGCATTGGCTTCTTCTGCGGTTTCGGTGACTGGTGGGATCGCTTTCGTCGGTTTAATGGCCCCTCATATTGCAAAATCGTTGGTCGGACCTAGAAATCAATTGTTCCTGCCTGTGGCGATTTTGATTGGCGGCTGGCTCCTATTGTTTGCGGATACGGTGGGACGAAACCTGATTGATAGCGGGATTCCAGCAGGTATCATGGTCGCGTTGATTGGGGCACCTTATTTTATGTATTTGTTGTTGAAGAAATGAGGTAGGAAAGTATAAGGGGGGGGCTCTGTTACCGTTTGGGATTCTGTGGAGGTGTTTTGAGCGTTGAGACGCCCTCTCTACTACCGTTTTCCCTTCTGCGAAGGCGTTTCGGGCGTTGAGACGCCCTCTCTACTACCGTTTTCCCTTCTGTGAAGTTGTTTCGGGCGTTGAGACACCCTCTCTACTACCGTTTTCCCTTCTGCGAAGGTGTTTCGGGCGTTGAGACGCCCTCTCTACTACCGTTTTCCCTTCTGTGAAGGTGTTTCGGGCGTTGAGACGCCCTCTCTACTACCGTTTTCCCTTCTGTGAAGGCGTTTTGGGCGTTGAGACACCCTCTCTACTACCGTTTTCCTTCCTGCGAAGGCGTTTCGGGCGTTGAGACGAAAAAAGGGGTCTGACCTTCAGTGCTTTAAAGCACTGAGGGTCAGACCCCTCTTTACCTCTTTACCCCTTTAGCTCATCACCAAGTCACACGCTCTATTAACCAGTTGCCCCTCATCAATGTATAATATTCGGTCGGCAATGGCTTTGGCGTCTGCAAAGTCGTGGGTGACGAAAATGGAGGTGATGCCTGTTTTCTTCAGGATCTCTTTTAATTCGTCGCGAATCTTTTCTTGAAGGTGCGCATCCAGGTTACTAAACGGCTCATCCAGCAACAATAGAGACGGTGCCGGTGCCAACGCTCGAGCCAAGGCTACACGCTGTTGCTGTCCTCCACTAAGCTCATATGGATAACGCTGCCCGTAATCAGCCAAGTTGATCAAGCTAAGCATTTCTTCTAGTCTCTCCTGCTTTTGCTTCCGGTTCATTTTTCGCAATCCGTACTTGATGTTTTGGGCCACTGTCATATGTGGAAACAACGCGTAGTCCTGGAACACGACCCCGATACCACGTTTTTCCGGGACAATGAAGTTCCTTGGATCAAACATTACTTCTCCGTTTATTTTCATGCTTCCTGTGGTTGGATTTTCAAGCCCTGCGATGATGCGTAGCAACGTACTCTTCCCACTTCCACTTTTTCCAAGAATAGATATAATCTCTCCACGGTCAATATCCACCTGAATATGATTGAGAGTATTCTTTTTTGTATTTTTATATTGGAATTGCAAATCTCTGATCTGGATAAACATTAGTTTGCCTCCTTATCAAGCACACGGTGAAAAATAAAGATACATAATGCACTTATGAAGATGATCATCAGGGAAGCAATGGAAGCTTCCTGCACGCGTTCATCATTTGCATATTTGAAAGCTTGTGTCGCAAGGGTTGAAAAGTTAAAAGGTTGCAAGAACAAGGTTAACGGTAATTCTTTTAATATATCCACAAATACTAAGATGAAGCCACTGGCGATGGCACCACGTAACAACGGAAGGTCCACCAAAAAGAATGTCCTTAAAGTTGACGCACCAAGCATCCTAGAAGTTTCCGAATACCTGTTACCCACTTTTTCGAACCCCGCTTCAATATTATTAAAACCAATAGCAAGGAATCGTATCACATAAGCAAAAATCAACATAATCAAAGTTGTTCGCAGCACAAACTCAGGTTTTAAATTAAATTGCGCAAGGAACGTCACAATATACTGATCTAATGAAATAAATATTGTAATGACCGCTATTGCGATTGCAGCTCCGGGAATGGAATATCCTAGTGTTGTCACCCTAGAGATAAACTTAGTCAACAGACCTGATTGCAACCTTGTGTAGTTGGATATTATAAGTGCCACCAAAATAATAATAAGAGAAGCAATAGACGCTACAAACACGGAGTTTTTAGCCAGTGTAATAAATTCAGCGTTAAATACTTTTTCATACGTCATGAACGCCCAGCTCAACAGCTGTAGCAAAGGTATGATAAATGCAATGGTAAACACTCCGAAACAGTAAGCGAATACCCCCCATGCTTTTGCTCCAGTAAGCTTCTTCGGCTGAATGGGACGAACTTTAGAGGAAGGATCAAAGAATTTCTTTCTTCCCCTCACCACTCTTTCAAACATTAGAACAACCATTACCAACACCATTAGAGTTCCTGCTAGCTTTAAAGCGGAATCAAGGTCCATCATTCCATACCAAGTACGGAAAATGGCCGTACTGACTGTCTGAATGCCAAAATAACTTGTAACACCATAATCATTTAGCACTTCTAAAATAACTAGGGTCACACTTCCTACGATTGCCGCTCTTGAAATCGGCAAGGCTACTCGGAAGAAGGTATCCACATCATTTCCGCCTAGCAATCTCGCATTCTCGAGTACCGACGCTGATAGGTTCTGAAAAAAGCTTCTCGTAATCGCATAAACGTAAGGAAACAAGGTGACTGTGAAAATGAAGATAGCCCCTTGCATACTCATGATATCGAAGTAAGCCTGATTCACCTGTATATCAAACGAGTTTCGCAAGGTGGTTTGTACGACACCTGTATAGTTTAAGATACCGTGAAATGTATACGCAGCAATGTATGGCGGTATGGCCAGTGGAAGAATCAACGCCCATTTTAAAAAGTTTCGCATTGGAAACTGATAAATGGTAATCAACCATGCAAGGCTTGTGCCAATCAACATTGTTGCCATTGCTGTAAAAATTATAATTACTGCGGAATTTTGCAGATAATCTTTTAATAAGTATTCTCGTATATGATGCCAGTTGTCGTTTCCTTCTGTAAAAAATTCAACGGCTATGAGTAAATTGGGTATTAAAATAATCGCTATAAAAAGAAGACTTGCAAGAGCCCATCCTTTATGATGTACCCTTGACCAATGAAACCGATTCACAGATGACACATCCTTCGTTGCCTCTTTGTTTCTCCATTCTAAATTATAACGAAAATCATTCTCAAATGGAACAAAAGATTCCAAATAAATAGAACCGAAGCACTATCTTGTATGCTTCGGTTCATGGTTTGTTCATATTTACTTATTTCCAACCAACTTCGTTAAAGATGCGAATCGCCTCTTGTTGGTTTTCACCTAACTTAGAAAGGTTGATATCTTGCTCTTTAAATTCACCCCAAGATTTTAATAGCTCAGAAGGTTCTACTTTCTCATTTACAGGGTATTCAGAATTAGCTTCCGCAAATTGACCTTGTGCTTCTTCGCTACTTAAGTATTCGATGAATTTAATCGCATTTTCTTTATTTTTTGCATGCTTTGTCACGCCCGCACCACTAATGTTAATATGTGCACCAGTTGTTTCTTGGTTGGGGAAGAATACGCCAACACTTTCTGCAACTTTTTTCTCTTCTTCATCCGTGCCATTTAACATTCCACCAAGATAGTACGTATTCATGATGGCAACATCCGCTTCTCCTGCTGCAACAGCCTTCGCTTGGTCGCGGTCTCCACCTTCAGGGTCACGAGCCATGTTATCTGCAATTCCTTGTGCCCATGCTTTTGCTTCGTCTTTGCCCATGATGTCAATGAAGGATGCTAAAAGAGACATGTTGTACATATTCTCAGAAGTTCTGATAACTACACGGTCTTTCCATTCCGGTTCAGCCAAAGCCTCATAAGTGGAAAGTTCTTCTGGGCTTACACGCTCTTTATCATATACGATAACACGCGCACGCTTTGTTAAACCAAACCATTGATTGTCAACATCACGTAATTTTTCTGGGATATTTTCAATTAGTACATCACTTTCAACCACTTGAAGTAATTCAGCTTCTTTTGCCTGATGAAGGTTACCCGCATCTGAAGTAATAAATACATCCGCTTCTGTATCTTCCCCTTCAATGTTTAAGCGCTCCATTAGCTCGTCGCCTTTACCTTCTACCACGTTCACTTTAATGCCAGTTTCTTCTTCGAACTTTTTGTAAAGCTCTTGGTCCGCTTCGTAGTGACGGCTTGTATATAGGTTAACAACTTCTCCTTGCTCGTTCGTTGCTTCTTCGTTGTTCTCTGCCCCATTGTTATTGGTGCTGCTCACACAGCCTGTTAAAGCTAACATTAAAGCTAGCATCATACTTAAAATGACAGTAAACTTTTTCACTATGTACACTCCCTATGTATGTAATTTCATTAGAAATGATAATCACTCTCATTAACTATTGTAATGATAATCATTTTCAAGTCAATACTATTTTAAACATTTTCTCAAGATTTATTTATGTTCCACGTGAAACGTGAGAAGATGAAACCAATTTGATTGGTTTCATCTTCTTATTGAATATCCTTCTGCCACCTTGCATATCCTCCAAGCATATTACGTACATCCTTTACCCCTTTTGCCTGCAACAAACTAATTGCAATTGCAGATCTGACACCAGAACCGCACTGGATGATAAGTGGCCTATCCGTTGGTACCTCCTCCAATCTATCAAGTAAAGTACCTAGCATCATATGTTTCGCACCTTCAATATGCCCACTCTTCCACTCTGAATCATGCCTTACATCAATGACTTGCGCACCTTCCGCAAGCAATTCCTTCGCCTCTTTCGGTGTAATATCATGATAGGATTCAAGATCCGACGTCATTCGAACGGCAAGGTCCACATCCATGTAACAGTGGAGATTATCAATTCCTATAGATTGAAGCGCTCTCTGTATTTCATCAAGCTTATCAGGATTCGTTAACAAATACAGTGGTTGTTCATAGTTGATGATCCAACCAGCCCAATTAGTAAAAGCCTGATTGAAAGGGATATTGATTGTTCCTTCTATATGCTCTTTTGAAAAGAGGGCCGCTTCCCGCGTATCAATAACCTGTGCCCCTTCTTTTATTTTCTTAGATAAAACATTTATGTCATCCAACCGTTCTGGTTTACGTAGATCTAACGTGAAGTTTGGCCCAATTTTATTCACTTGCTTCATAATGCCGAAATACTTCGGAGGTTCCGGTTGGCCTTCCAACAGCTCAGACGAAAAGCTTTCAAAGTCATCATGCTGAAATGCCCAATTCACCCTTTTTTCATAGCCGACAGTGGAAGAAGGAATAGCACCTAACGATTTTCCACATGCACTTCCCGCCCCATGACCTGGCCAAACTTGAACATAATCTGGGAGACCCTCAAATTTTGTTAAAGAGGCATACATGTCTTTTGCCCCCTTATCGGCTGTACCTTCCTTTTGTGCGGACTTTTCCAAAAGATCCGGTCTGCCAACATCGCCGACAAAAACGAAATCGCCTGTAAAGATACCTATTGGATGTTCTGTTTCCGCTCCACCATCTGTTACTAAAAAAGAAAGGCTTTCTGGTGTATGACCTGGCGTATGCAACACCTGAAACACAATATTCCCAAGCTTTATTTCATCCCCATCCTTCACTAATTTATGAGGAAGTTCACCTATATTTTCATACTTCCAATCCTTATCGCCTTCATTTGAAAGATACATTTTCGCCCCTAAGCGTTTTGCTAGTTCCCTCGAACCCGCCACAAAATCAGCATGAATATGGGTTTCCAATGCTCCGACAATACGAAGCCCCTCCTTTGTGGCAGCCTCTATGTATGGCAGGATATCCCTTGCCGGATCGATGATGAATGCCTCCTGGGACGCCTGGCAACCGACCATGTAGGAAGCCTGTGCCAAACCTTCGTCATAAAAATATTTAAGTAACATTCTTTCTCCTCCAATTTATTCGTTTTGCTTTTTATTCCCTTTTTAGGTTTTCCCTAACCGACCAAATTATTTTGTTGAAACTATCTTCATACCTGTTTCGTATAATTGGTAGGAGCGTGAAAATAATGTATATGACCATCAAAGAACCAAGAGAGAAAATCGCTAATCAAGCGGTACAAGTCTGGCGTATCTCCAACACCATTGGGCACGGTATCGCCCTCATTGTTTTAGGAATCCTGTTATACTGCAGCGAGCATTTTCAGTGGTATGGTTGGATCCAGATTACCCTGTATATAATCCTAGGTATTATAGGCTTATCAGCTATTTACTCTATTTTTATTGAACCTGTTTTTCTTCAAAAAACTTGGCGTTATGAGATTGATGAAGACTTTGTCCAAATGAAAAACGGAAAGTGGAATGAAAGTCATACATTGGTTCCAATGGAAAAAGTGGAGTTTGTTCGTACAGAGCAAGGTCCCATCATGAGAAGATTTGAACTATTCAACCTAATAATAGGCACCACAACAACCCAGCACACCATACCAGCTATCCCAGCAGAAGAGGCCAAACGATTAAAAGCAGAAATTGCCCAGTTAGCCAAAGTAAAAGAGAGCGACTTGACTGAAAGGAACGAAGAATGATGCCACAAGAGGTCAAAAGGTTCCATCCCGCGTGGATAGCCGTTGAAGTATTCGCCCTACTGAAAAATTCCATCGCCATCTTCCTCTTTCTTTTTGTGTTAAAAATTAATTCTACTTCTGAGTGGATTGTATGGGGACGTTACCTTTTCTTAGTAGGTATTGCGTGGACGCTGATTGTCATCGTATTGAAGTGGTTTCTTTACCGGTATGAAGTAGTTGGGGATTCTATTGTCCTTAAAGAAGGTGTTTTCGTAAAAGAACAACGCACTGTTTCCATTGATAAAATTCAAAACCACCATTCAAAAACAACCTTTATCCATAAATGGTTTGGCCTTACTTCTCTGACCTTGGAAACAGGAACAACCGTAGAAGGTTCCGCTGTACATTTTCCGGTCTTGACCGTCTCTGAAAAAGACCGAATCCTTTCAAGGTTGTTAGATAAAGCTCCTTCAGAAGGTGAAGTTGACATGGATAAGGTAGAGTATGGTGGCGAGAAGAGGGTTCACTTCCTCTCCAATAAAAAGGATTTATTGAAAGCCTCCTTTACATCGTTGAGCTTTCTGGCCATCTTTCCTTTGCTAACCACCATCTATTTCAATCTTGCCGATTTTTTTAATATTGAGGACACTGCGGAAGGCGCTTTTGACTATTTGCTTCTGCACTGGTGGATGTTGATTATTCTTTTTGTATTGGCCATGGTCATCTCTGTGGGCATCGGCTATTTGCAGACAACCGTCAAGTATGGAAACTACGAAATTAGCGATGACGCTGAGCGTATCTATATAAAAAAAGGTGTTGGAAGCACAAGCACCTTTGCTATATCAAAAGAGAAAGTACAAGCAGTGGTGGTAGAGCAGTCTCTTATAAAACGCCTGCTCGGACTTGCATCTGTTAAGATAATTAGTGTCGGTGAAATGAAAACAGAAGAGCAAGAAACAAGCTCCCTCTACCCTTTCATGCCAAAGCATGAAGCGTACTTGCTATTGGAAACGCTATTACCTCAATATCCGATTCAAGAGAAAATGGAACGTTTTCCAATTAAAGTGCTATGGTACAAGCTCTTGGTGCCATACTACTTTACGATCATTGCAGCTGTCGGCCTTTTCTTATTTAAAAAAGAGTGGCTCTGGGCTGCAGGCGTCGTCTTTGCTATCTCACTGATAACACGTGTGCTGGATTACTTTTTTACCAGTTACCTTCGCCAAGGAAACACCATCCAGATTCGAAAAGGCGGACTAACCAACGAAACATTCATCACCCACTACAACCGTATCCAACAGGTATCTGTCGAACACTCCTGGTTGCAACGCAGGTTCGGAATTGCCACCCTATACTTTCAAAACCGTGCAAATCCGCTTCATATTAGTGAACTGAACGGAGTATCAAAAGAGGAAGCCGGGGAGTTTTATAACTGGTTTAAAGGGAAAAGGGAGAGGGTGGTTAGGCGGGAGAGGGTTTCTTAGAGTATTTAAAAAGCAAGGCCCAAGACGGGCCTTGCTTTTTTATTTATTATTCAAATACGCAACAGCCTCTTCAAACTTATCGGTATAAAATTCCGCGTTTTCGTAATCATACATGACCTTATCCTCTGCTATCATATACTCATCTGGATGGATTGCATTAAACAGCCAGTCCCACCAGTTCTTCCGCTCCATCTCTTTTATCGCCTGATTCACTTTGTCTTCATGAACTCTTAGAACTACAAAACGCGGAAACGAAGAAGGTTGTTGTTCAGGGAACTTTCTTTGCAATACTTCCCATTCCTTTAAGTAATGACCGACTTTAATTTCACTGACAACCCCAACACCTATCTCGTCACTGAAGGGCTCGGCAAGCTTGTCATACTCCACTTGCGATAATTCATTTTCTACCAAAATGGCAACAGCGTAATCTTCATATTTCCTTTTCTTTTTAAACATGTACACCCTCCACCTTTCTGTTTTTATCATTGCATGCTAGGAAGGCTGTTTTGTTTTTACCCTGTGGACAACACCCAGTATTTCCTCCATAAGTGACTGTCCCTGAGACTGCTTTGTCTCAAGCATTTCCTTTCCGTTCTTTTGGACCATCCTTAAAGTCCAGTTGGAAGAAGGAGAGGTTAACAAATGCATCCCTTCCACTCTCCACTGCTCGTCTTCACGGTAAAAGGTCATAAGCCGGTTGGTATATTTTTTTCTTTGAATGGCAAGCTCAAATTGCTTTATGATGGAATCTTCTAATGTTAGAGCATGCCTTTCCGATAGCTCGTCCTTATTTTCAACTTTCATGGTCCCACAATAGATGGTGTATTCCTCTGGTGTAAGGTAGAGACTTTTCCTCTGACGGGCTGGAATATTCTCCACCCCCATCAGCATCCGTGGAATGATTACTTGTTTCCAAGTCCAGTCAGGGGCAGGGTGGCTTTGAAGCTCATATTCCTTTTCGGTGCCTTTAGTCACTTCCACCACCCTGTCTTCACTAAAATAAAATAGACTTTGAGTTGAATGATTGGTCAACACTTCAGTAATCATATTGGACCTTGCCATCACCCACAGTGTCTGGATGAAATTTTCTTCAAACTTCAACTCACCATCCACAAGGTCAACCAGCTCCATTTTGTGCAGCTTCTTGAACGTAGCCTCCCATTCCTGCTCCATGTCCTCCTCGCGTTGTCTAAGGAATGGATTGGGAATGCCAACAAGGACTTTTGCTCCGAGCATTTTGGCTAGTAGATAGAGGTCTTTTATTGTCAGGGTCCAGTTCATGAAGCTATTCCCCCTTGATTACTTTTTCTTCTTTTGATACGTTTTTCGTTGATTTTTGGGAAGTCCGAAGTCCGGATACACCTTTTTCACCAAGTCGAAATTTCTTTTAATGAAAAAATATTTATGTACGAATGTTGAAAAGAATGCTGTCACAATCGAAAGTAAAGATATTAAGGAAACTAATAATATTACCGTAAAAGAATCTGAATAGACGACGGACATAATTAATTGGGCCAAAAAGTACCCAATCCCGGAAGCTGCAAGGATCGGAGAAACATTTACACTCGTTCCATTTTGTTGCATTTTTGCATAAAAACCTGAATACAGAGCCTTTACATTCAAAATGTTAAAGATAATAAGTAATCCCCCATAAAGTATTGCTCCTACTATTAGTGGTATGTGGGAACTGATATTTAAATGAGCATACATCAGTTTTTGTGTTGCAAGAAAATAGACGTAAGTATTGATAAATCCATAAGTCCCGAAAAACAAATAATAGGAGTTTTCAAATCTATATGGGTCAATAATATATAAAATTGCCCAAAGGTGAATGATAGCTACAGGAATGATTGCTGTAATAAAATATTCCCATGCATATGGATACGCAAGTAGTGGCAACAGGCCGATTAAGTCTAGTGTTACGATGAAAAAGACCAAGATGTTCCCTCTGTTTTCTTGTGGGGTTTGCAGGTTTAAATATGATAATGCAATTTTGTTTTCTCTTTGATGTTTTTTCAATAAGCTCACCTCAAAACGATACCGATAGAGTTTTCATTATGCCACCCCGTTCAGCTACCGGAGCTGCATGTTGGAGGAAAGCTGTTGATCTTTTTCCACCATCTGCTCTACAGACTGTCTAGTCATTTCTTCGTTATGCAGCAAGAGTGCTTTATAGTTTTCTGTCAGTTGTTCTAATGAGCGGTTTATTTCATTTAATTTATCGACGACATCTAAACGGTTGCCGCTTCCAATTGAAGAAGGGAAAGAGGATGTAAGAGCTTCTGAGGAGGATTTTATTTGTGATAAGGCCTGCTCTATCTCACTTTTCTTTATTTTAATTTCTGTACTCATCTGGAGACCTCCATTGGTTTAATTGTATCGATTGGCAGCCCGTTCTTCTGCAAGCTGCAACTCTAATGAAGCAATGGTTTGTTTAAGTGAACTGATTTCACGAAGAAGTTGTTGAATTTTATTTTCTATACCTGAGAAGATCGCACTGAATTGGCTTTGCTCCATTTCTGAATAATAATGAAGCATTCCATTTGTACGGATATCCTCAAATCGGTTGGCAAGTGTCCCCTGCCAAGTGAACGAGGAAAGCTCGGGACGTGTGACAGAAGCTTTGAAACTAGCAAACTCCTGTTGTTTGCCCCTCAGTTGACTTTGACAGTCTTGGAGACGCTGAAGATGCTGCTGCTTTTCCCTGAGCAGAGCATTGTAATATGCGATAGACAAGTTCATCACCTCATAAGGATCGTATTTATTTTATAGTGAGCCTCTAGGGAGGAGGCTGATTGGATTTTGTTTGTTTCTCAATACCTTTTACTATAACATGGAAGAAAAATACCAAAATGATGAAAACTGTTTATTTTCGGGTTCCTTCAGATGGGTAATTTATACTAATTTGTGAGGATGGGGTTTGATTGATGAGAGTAAGTAGATTTACACCCTACCGGACGAAAAGCACTAGTTATTAAATAGCACATTATATGGAAAATGAAACATGGATTTGGGTATTTTTGGATGAGGAGACATTTGATGGGGAGTCTCTGTTACCGTTTG
Organism: Bacillus sp. RO2; assembly: GCF_012911845.1. Classification (GTDB taxonomy): domain Bacteria; phylum Bacillota; class Bacilli; order Bacillales; family Bacillaceae_I; genus Sutcliffiella_A. The sequence goes on from NZ_JAAXCU010000020.1 coordinate 65,678, forward strand.
AGCATTTGTTTACCTGGTTGGGGTGGAGAGAAGCTTTCTCTACTACCGTTTGAACTATTCTCAAACTGTTTCCGGGGGAGAGAGGCGCTCTCTTCTACCGTTTGAGCTCTTCTCGAACTGTTTCGGGAGGAGAGAGGCACTCTCTTCTACCGTTTGAGTTCTTCTCGAACTGTTTCGGGAGGAGAGAGGCACTCTCTTCTTCCGTTTGAGCTCTTCTCGAACTGTTTCGGGAGGAGAGAGGCACTCTCTTCTAACGTTTGAGCTCTTCTCGAACTGTTTGGGGAGGAGAGAGTCACTCTCTTCTACCGTTTGAACTATTCTCAAACTGTTTCGGGGGGAGAGAGGCGCTCTCTTCTTCCGTTTGAACTATTCTCGTCCTGTTTGGGGAGGAGAGAGGCATTCTCCCTCTCCCCTCAATACCCCCTACAAACATCCACCCTGTTCCGCAACTCACCACCGCTCTCCAAAGCCTCCAACGATTCCAAAAAACATGCAACCCCTTCTTCTGGGGTCGTGATCGCGGAAATATGAGGGGTGACCGTCACACTCGGGTGGCTCCATAACGGACTGCCAACAGGTAACGGCTCTTCCTCAAAAACATCCAGGACCGCCGCTTTAAGACCACCGCTATCCAAAGCATTCAACAAAGCGTCATGATCCACGGTCCCTCCCCTTCCCACATTAACAAACACTGCTTTGTTCACCTGACCAAAAAAGCGTTCATCAAACAAACGCTCCGTCTCTATCGTCAACGGCAGTGTATTTATGATAAAGTCTGCCTCCTCTAAACTAACTTCCTCCAATGACATCACCCTGCAAAAATGATCCTTGTCCATCCCACTGCGGGAAACACCTTCTACTTGCACACCAAAAAATGCTAGAATCCTAGCCAATTCCTGGCCAATTTCTCCTGTTCCAAAAACGATTACCTTTATCTCATCTAAGGCACGCGGAGCAACCATCTTCCATTCTCCTCGGCCCTGCTGATCACGAAACGTATCATGATGTTGCAGGTCCTTTAACATATAACTAAGCGTGTACTCGCCAATTTTCTTCCCAAAGGATGTAATTGTTCTAGTTAATAGGATCTCTTCTGGCCATTTATCACCAAGTGCCATGTAACGATCGACACCGGCACCGAGTGAGTGAACCCACTTTAAATTCCCAAATTGAAAGTTCGCCACAGGATGAAATGCCACATAAGCATCTGCCCAATCTAAGTCCTCCGATGTAACATCTTCCTCCGATAAAAAACGAAGATTTCTCCCTTTCAATCTATCCTCAGCATCCAATAATCTCTCTAATTCTTTTACCAACCTACCTGTAAAAAGAATATTAGTTATTTTCATTAATGAGCGCTCCTCGCTAATCTGTATGAACACAATTCTACCATGATAGAGTAAAAGTGTAGTAGCACACTGGACCTAATAAATACGTGATTATAACAGAAAACCGCCTAAATACTGGGTTAATATTTGATAAATGGCTGTAATATCTGTAAAATAGAGTTGTTAAATTAAATTTTTAGGGGGAGTTCGATGAAAAAGAATAGTTTCCTAGCCTTATCTATGGTTCTAGTTTTATCATTATTCTTAGCTGCATGTGGCGGCGGAGATAATGGTTCTAGTGGAGAAGGCGGCAGTGAAGATCCGAAATTAATGAGCATGCTGACAGGTGGAACGAGTGGTACATACTATCCGCTTGGTGGCGCAATGGCAAAAGTAATTACTGATGAAACTGGAATCCAAACAGACGCTGTTTCTTCCAATGCTTCTGCTGATAATGTAGTCGCTCTTTCTGAGGGTGAAGCTGAGATCGCTTTCGTACAAACAGATGTTATTGCTAACGCAGTTGAAGGTACGAATGCATTTGAAGGGAAAGCAGTTGACAATGTTTTGGCAATCGGATCTCTTTATCCAGAAACGGTTCAAATTGTTACACTTGCTGATTCTGGGATCTCTAGTGTAGAAGATTTAAAAGGTAAAAAAGTTTCTGTTGGTGCTCCTGGTTCCGGTACTTATGTGAACGCTGAGCAAATCCTTGAAATTCACGGCATGACAATGGATGATATTGATGCTCAAAACTTAGACTTTGGTGAGTCTACTGGTGGAATCCAAGATGGTAACATCGATGCAGCTTTCATCACTTCTGGTACTCCTACAGGTGCGGTTGACGGTTTGTCCGCTACTAACCCTGTAAGCATTGTTCCAATTGCTCAAGAAAAAGTAGATGAGTTGGTAGAAAAATATCCTTACTATGCTGCAAATACGATTCCAGCTGGAACATACGGAATGGAAAATGAAGTAAACACAGTAGCGGTACTTGCGATGTTAGCAGTATCCAAAGATCTTTCTGAAGATCTAGTTTACAAAATCACAAAAGCAATCTATGAAAATACAGATGCAATCTCCCACGCTAAGGGTGAATTCATCACACTTGAAACAGCAACAGACGGAATCGGTATCGACTTCCACCCTGGTGCTGAAAAGTACTTTAAGGAAGAAGGTCTATTAGACTGATAATTTAAATGTTAGAGGTTCCTAGCTGTTATTTGGAGCACAGGGCGAAGACTCCAACGGGAGGTAGTGCTTAGAGGAAACCCCGCAGGCAAAGCCGAGGAGGCTCCGCAAGCGCCCCGTGGAAAGCGAAGCCCCGTGCGCAAATCAACAGCGGCGTTTAAGGATTCCTAAACAGGACCAAATTGGCCGACACTTAATCTCCATTATGCTGTCGGCCCTTCTTTTTTATTTCTAAGCTTTTAAAAGCTAGGTGGGTTACCATGAAAAAGAAAGTGATTGCCATTATATTATCCTCTACAACCGTATTACTCTTATTGGGGTTTTTTTTGCTCCCATTTCGAACCGCGCTAGTTTTCCATGTACAAAACACCGAACAAATACATGCATTCCTTCCCATTGATGAAGAGGACACATTTCAAATCATCTTTACACATTCCATCCATTTAACAGATGTGGTGGAAAAGTATAGAGTGCGAGATGATCACCACATCGTGCAAACAGAAATCATTTACGAAGAATTCGGGATAGGCATGCCATCGAATGCGGAAGAGGGGGAAGAATTTGTATATGAAAATGGAAAATATCATATAAAAGATTTAAACAACGTATTCTCCTCCATGAATGTCCGAAACGGAAAAACCGTTTCCAAGAACCGCCTTGCCTGGGGCGAGAATGGAGAAAAGATGGTATGGTTTAACGAATACTTTACTCCAGGAGACTGGTATAATGTAAGAGTTGAGAAGTTGACATTATGGCAGTATATGAAAGGAATGAAAATACATGAGTGATAGAAACGACCGACAGGAATTAACGGCTGAAGAACAAGAAAAATTGCTAGAAAAGTACGATCCGGATGCCCAAACAAGAAATCTCTCCGGTTACGCAGCAAAAGTTGTCTTCTTTATGTTGATTGCTTTTTCTCTTTTTCAACTGTACACAGGAATTTTTGGTCAGCTTACAGCTTATCTTCAACGTACTGTTCACTTAGGTTTTGCTTTGACTTTGATATTCTTACTATTTCCAGCCAGAAAAGGTGGAAATAAAACAAAAATAGCTTGGTATGATTACATTTTAGTAGGATTGACCGTTGTTGTATGCGGGTATTGGCCTGTTTACTATGACACGTTAGTGCAACAGATTGGAAGCATCACTTCCGCACAAGCTGTTATAGGTGGCTTGGCGATCCTCTTAGTTATCGAAGCAACAAGGCGTGCTATCGGACTTCCGATTACTATTATCGCCGTTGTGTTTATGGTTTACGCGCTTTTCGGTCCTTACATGCCGGGAATGTTAATCCATAGAGGGCTTAGTCTCGAACAATTAATTCAAACTATGTTCTTTACAACAGATGGGATCCTTGGTACACCATTACAGGTATCATCCACCTATATTTTCTTATTCTTATTATTTGGTGCATTCTTGGTTCAAACTGGTGTCGGGAACTATTTTAATGATTTGGCGATTTCTATAGCGGGCAGACGTACTGGTGGACCTGCAAAAGTTGCTATTTTCTCTAGTGCTTTACAAGGTACCATTTCCGGAAGTTCGGTTGCTAACACCGTTACAACTGGGTCTTACACAATTCCTTTGATGAAACGACTCGGCTATCACCGTAACTTTGCTGGAGCGGTAGAAGCGGCGTCTTCCACTGGTGGACAAATCATGCCGCCAATTATGGGTGCTGCAGCCTTTTTGATGATTGAATTTGCAGGCGTCCCTTATTGGGAGATAGCAAAAGCCGCAACCATTCCTGCAATCCTTTACTTCTCCGGTATTTGGATCATGACCCACTTAGAGGCAAAAAAACAAGGATTACTTGGATTGCCGAAGGAAGAAATTCCAAAGAAAATAGAAGTTTTGAAAAAGATTCATCTGTTACTGCCTATTATCGTTATTGTTGTTCTATTATTCCAAGGGTTTAGTATTGAGAGAACGGCTTTATTAGGTATTTTAAGTACGATTATCGTAAGTTTATTTAGAAAAGATACGAGAATTACGCCAGCTAAATTTATGCTTGCTCTAACAAGCGGGGCACGCACTGCTCTTGGTGTCGCTGCTGCAACGGCATGCGCTGGTATTATCGTTGGGGTTGTAACGAAAACCGGCCTTGGACTTAAGCTCGGAAACAGTCTTGTAAGTATGGCTGCTGCCATTACGTCCACACCAACGTTACTATTATTACTGACTCTATTCTTCACGATGATTGCATCTATCATCTTGGGAATGGGTTCACCGACGACTGCAAACTATATCATTACGTCTACGATCGCGCTTCCTGCTATCTTAGCGCTAAATGATCAATTGGAAGTTGCTATCCCAGTTCTTGCAGCGCACATGTTTGTGTTCTACTTTGGTATTGTAGCCGATATCACCCCACCAGTTGCCTTAGCCGCGTTTGCTGCTACAGGTATATCTAAAGGGGAACCGATACGTACAGGTATTAATGCATCTAAACTTGCCATCGCTGCGTTCATCATTCCATATATGTTTGTGTTCCAACCGCAGCTATTGATGATTGATACAACGATTCCAGAGATTTCTTGGATACTCGTCACATCCATCATTGGAATGATCTCTATTGGAGCCGGGCTAATCGGTTTCTGGTATAGAAAACTTCACTGGATCGAGCGTATCCTTACTGTTTCCACAGGTCTATTGTTGATCTATCCTGAAGCTAATACAGATATCTTCGGATTCATTGCTTTTGGTATTATGCTAGCTTTACAGATTTTCTGGAAGCGTGGGAATACTGGAAAAGGTACGGGGAATGCTGTGGGAGAAGCAAACTAAGCGTATAAAAAGACAAAGCCTGCCTCCATTTGATTGGGGGCAGGCTTTTTTCTAATAAAAAATTAATGTAAAATCAACGTTACCCCTGGGTTTCATAAAAGTTCGTGCCAAAATGCTACGAGTTCGTGCCAAAACCAATTTTCCCTAAACTCCCCGATGTTTTTTCAAGAAAAATAAAAAGCAAAAGGGCGGTTTCTCCCCTAATGCTTCATATACTTTCATATCAATCATGTCACTTTCTCTAACACACTAAAAAGTTTCGCTCTCTTCAAGTACAATACTTGTGCTTCTTCTACAGACACTTCCCTGAATCGGATAGAAGTGCCTGGCTGAGCCTGAGCTAAAAGCGGAATATCATAGGATATGACCGTTGCAATCCTTGTATATCCCCCAGTCGTCTGGCGGTCTGCCATTAAAAGAATAGGACTTCCATCTGCAGGTACTTGAATTCCACCTAGAGGAATCGCTTCCGATATGATATCTGCAGATGTTTTGTGCTGGATTTTCGGTCCTTTCAATCTGTATCCCATGCGATCGGATTGTGGAGTAATTTCGTAGGTAGCTGACAAAAACGTTTCCACAGAAGAGTCATGAAAGGCATCAAGATGCGGTCCAAGACAAACTCTGATTTCCATCTCTTTTTCATAAGATGGAATTTCATCAGGATGGATGGAACGACCTGTTGTTGCCTCATTCGTAGATTCTCCGTATAATACATCATCTTTTTCCAATGCCCTGCCTTGGAGTCCACCTATTTGCGCTTTCAAATATGTCGACTTACTTCCCATAACAACTGGTACGTCAAATCCACCCTCTACACAAATATAGGCGCGGGCTCCTTCTACTGGCCTTCCAAACTCGATAAGCTCCCCTTTTTTCACTTTGAAACTCTTCCACATAGGTGCTTGCTTGCCATTAACTTTTGGGGACAGGTTTCCACCGCAAATGGCAACCACCACGTCCTCTAGCGCCTTTAATTCTGGACCCATGATGGTGACCTCCAAAGCAGCTTCTCCTTTTTCGTTTCCAACTAAAAGGTTGCCTATCTGAAGAGCAAAAGCATCCATTGCTCCAGCAACTACCATTCCAAACTCCTGATAACCTGTTCGGCCCAAATCCTGGAGAGTCGTAAGTAGGCCTGGTTTCATTACTTGAAAAAGCGGACTGCTCATAGTTGATCCACCGCCCCAAAAGCTTGAATCGCTACTTGGTTTTCCTCCAGTTTCACTCTTAGTTTCTGCACAAACTCCAACGCTTCCGGCTCATCTCCGTGCACACAAATGGTGTCTGCCTGGATGGAAATATCCTCTCCGTTGACAGCCGTCACTTTCCCTTCCGTAACCATCCTCAGCACACGCTCGACAGCAAGATCTGCATCATGAATCATCGCATTTGCTAGGGACCTTGGAGTAAGTGTTCCGTCAGGTTGATAGGTCCTGTCAGCAAAAACTTCCTGTGCCACTTTTAACCCGACTTTTTCCCCTGCCCGAACAAGTTCACTTCCAGCCAAGCCGAATAAAATCAGATCTGGATCAACCGCGTGAACCGCTTCTGCTATTGCTGCAGCAACCGCTTCATCTTTGGATGCGAGGTTATACAAAGCTCCGTGCGGTTTTACATGGTGCACATATGTACCAGCTACCTTAGCAGCAGCTTGAATAGCCCCAATTTGATAAACTACTAGGTTGTAGATCTCCTGTTTGCTCATATGCATATCCCTGCGGCCGAAGCCTGCAAGATCAGGGAAACCAGGGTGAGCTCCGATAGAGACTCCAAGGTCCGCGGCGGTCTGGACCGTTTTCATCAAAACGTTATAATCGCCAGCATGAAAACCGCAGGCGATATTAGCAGAAGAAATATACTGAAGTACTTCCTCGTCATTTCCAATCGTATAGGCACCAAAGCTTTCCCCTAAATCACTGTTTATATCAACGGTCTTCATCGTGTGCTCCCCCTTTTGCATAACTCTTCACCTTGTGTTCTCCACATGAAACGGCTTCTTCTATCTCATCATATTCTTTCTGACCAACAGGAACGAAACGGATATAAGCACCGGCAGAAAGAAGGATAGGTTCCTCCCTCTCTGGATCATAAAGCTTCACAGGAGTCCGTCCGATAATCTGCCATCCACCTGGAGTTTCTAAAGGATACACCCCTGTTTGTTCTCCTGCTATTCCAACTGAACCTGCTTCAATTTTAGCACGTGGGTTCTCACGTCTTGGCATAGCTATTTCCTTTGGCATGCCGCCTAGGTAAGGAAAACCGGGGACAAAACCCATCATGTAAATAAGGTAGGGTTGATTCGAGTGAATGGAAACCACCTCGTCCTCTGCCAAACCGTTATAGCTCGCCACTTCTGACAAATCCGGCCCCACATCTCCTCCATAAAGGACAGGAATTTCATAGACGGTGGCATTCGATTGTACTTCTTTCTTCTGCAATACTTTCTTAATATCTTCAAGCGTGTTGCACAAATCCTTGTAGCTGATTTTATCAGGACGATAAAAAACAGTTAAGGTCGTATACGCGGGAACCAACTCTGTAATGCCTTCTATTTCAATTTTCTTAAGGTAATCCGCAAACATCCTGATCTGCTGATTGGTTTCCTCAGATATGTCGGACCCAAATAAAACCTGTATACCTGTATCCCCTAATGGGTGAAATGAAATTTTCAACTTGACTCTCCCCTCAAGTTTTATTTAGGAAAATAATTTCGGAACCTGGTTAATCAGCGTAATAGCCGCAAGATACGCGGTTGAGAGAAACACAATGGCACCGAAAATAGTTAACCACAGCGGATGCTTATAGTCGCCTACAATTTCTTTTTTATATGCTGCAATCAATAACGTCCCAAGTGCAACAGGTAAAATAAGGCCGTTAAACGCACCAGCCAAGATCAACAACAGAACCGGCTCGCCGATAAAGGCAAATATAATGGTAGAAACAATGATGAAGCCAATAATGACCTTTGAGTTATTCTGATCCACTTTTTTGGATAATGTTCGTAAAAAGGAAACCGACGTGTAAGCTGCCCCGACAACAGAGGTAATTCCTGCAGCCCAAAGTACGAGGCCAAACATTTTATAACCAACCGTTCCCGCAGCTTCCATGAACACGGATGCAGGAGGATTGTTTGGATCTAACTTGAATCCCGTTGCCACCACACCAAGCACAGCAAGGAATAAGAAAATACGCATGATAGAGGCGATAACAATTCCGGATACCGAACTCTTCGTAACTTGGTGAAGGTGTTCTTTTCCACTGATACCTGCATCCAACAGTCGATGGCCACCAGCGAACGTGATATAGCCACCTACTGTACCACCAACCAGGGTGATAATGGCAAAAACATCAACCGTTTCCGGCGCAAACGTACGGAAAACAGCCTCTCCAACAGGAGGATTACTTTGGAAGGCCACATAAAGGGTGAGCAAAACCATCATCAATCCCAAGTAACGAGCAATTTTGTCCATAGCCACTCCAGCCTCTTTGGATAGGAAAATCCCTATGGCAATAGCAGCCGTGATGACGGCACCAATACGCACATCCATACCGAAAAGCACGTTCATTCCAAGCCCAGCACCACCGATGTTACCGACGTTAAATGCAAGCCCGCCCAATGCAAACGCGAAAGCGAGGAAATATCCAAGTCCAGGCAAAACCATGTTCGCTATATCCTGCCCTCTTTTTTTAGAAACGGCAATGATTCTCCATACATTTACCTGAACCCCAATGTAGGACATTAAAATAACAAAACCGAAGCTTGCCAATAACTGTTCTGTAAAGACAGCAGTCTGTGTCAAAAATCCGGGCCCAATGGCAGATGCCCCCATCAAGAAGGCCGCTCCAAGCAGGACACTCCAGTTACTCTTGGTAGGCTGTTGTAAATCTGTGTATGTACTCTTCTGTTTTGACGACATTTCTTTACCCCTCCTTTAAATCCCCACTATTATTTTGATATTTTAACACTACCATAAAAGAGTCAAGGATAAAAATTCACACAAAAAAACCACCTTTGGATTAGGTGGTCCTTAATTTTTTTCTACAAAGTACATGGAAAGTGCTCCAAGTCCAACATGTGTTCCAACAGATACACCCATCTGCATGATGTGGATGGTCCCTGTGAAATCTGTTTCATTTTCTATTTTTATTTTCAGATTCTCCGCAATTTTGATATCGGACGTATACCCGATAATGATAAAATCCGTCACCTTTTTGTCCATTCGCTTATTAAACTCTTCCACATAATGCTTGAGGACCCTTTTTAAGCCTCTCTCTTTTGCGACAATGGCCCCTTTACCATTTTTCATCGTCATGATCGGTTTCAGCATCAATAACTTTCCAAGGAATGCACTCGCATTTGTCAGCCTACCACTTTTGATTAAATGATCAAGATCATCCACTGATAGGAAATGCTTCACATTGGTTTTATGGCTCTCGTTAAAATCTACTAACTCCTGAAAAGATGCGCCACTCTCCCTCATCATCGCACTCTTTAGCACAAGCCAACCGCTTCCATGACTCATACACTTTGAATCTACTACATGAATTTTTACAGGTGAATCTGGGTATTCTTCAAAGAAATATCCTTTGGCCAATTCTGCCGACTGATATGACCCGCTTGTGCCGCTCGACATGCAAATGCACAGAATTTCTTTGTATCCGCTCTCAACAGCCTCCTTAATAATTCCCAAATACTCTACCGGACTGGGCATCCCCGTAGTCGGAAATTCCGAAAGCGCCTCCATCATACCGTAAAATTCATCTGGCTCAATGTCCACACGGTCCTTATATGTTTTTCCTTCAATATTTATACTTAATGGTGCCAGACTGATGTCATACATCTCCAACACTTCGTTTGATAAATCACAAGTTGAATCCGCCATTAATTTAATCATTCAGTTCCTCCAATAAAACATACTTCATTTATCATAACTGAAAGGGTTTTAATAGACTATCAAAATTAGATAAAAAGGAAGAGGGTAAAATAAGGAAGATGTTATTTTGAATATTATGTATTTTTTCTCGTGGAATTGTTATAGTTAAATGGACTCTAAGAAAGGATGTGGGACATGCTAGTAAAATCACGTAATTTGTCAGTCGAAATGCAAATTTATCAATCTTTGAACGCACGAACGACCCTTCTTGAGAAAGAAAAGCAATACTTGTGGAATATGGAGAAAGGTTATGAAGGAGAGTGCATGTTTGATGCCCTAACAGAAAAATTAGAGGGCGGTAATCACTTAATTTTGAATGACCTCTTGCTTAAACATAATAACACCACTTTTCAAATTGACTCCTTTATTATCACTCCCCAGAATGCTTATCTTTTTGAAGTTAAGAACTTTGAAGGGGACTACTATTATGATGCCTCTTCTGATCACATGTACTTTAAATCAATATCTAAACCCAAAGAGGTTACCAATCCCCTTACACAACTAAATCGGTGCAATTCGTTGCTCCGCCAATTGCTTAGTAGTTACGGATTCAATTTACCCATTCTCGCTTCCGTAGTATTCATCAACTCCGAATTCACGCTGTACCAATCACCTCTTGATAAACCATTTATTCACCCAACCCAAGTAAACAGATACCTTAAAGGTTTGGAGAATGACTTTTCTTCTAAGCTTAATAGCATGCATAACGCGCTTGCTGAAAAACTAACTTCCCTTCATATGGTGGATTCTCCTTTTAAGAACTTGCCGGGTTATTCTTATGATCAAGTGATAAAGGGATTGGTGTGTGCAGGATGTGCCTCATTGTCTGTATTTGTTGAGGGGCGGTCGGCGCGGTGTGTGAGATGTCATAAGGTCGAGGCGCTTGAGGAGATTGTGCTGCGACAAGTGCGGGAGTTTAGGATGTTGTTTCCGGAGAGGAGAATAACTACTAGTGGTATTTTTGAATGGTGTGGAAAGGGGGTATCTGAGAAGGTCATAAGGCGTATATTGGATAAGCATTTTTCAATAAAAGGTAGCCGCCGTTGGAGTTATTACCAATGATTTTGAGTTAATTCTGATGGGGGCATATAGAGCCTTTCTATTTGACCGTTCTGCTTGTTTGACTCATGCTTCGGGCATTTAGAGTCCTTCTATTTGACTGTTCCGCTTGTTTGACCAGGGCTTCGGGCATTTAGAGTCCTTCTATTTGACTGTTCCGCTTGTTTGACCAGGGCTTCGGGCATTTAGAGTCCTTCTATTTGACCGTTCTGCTTGTTTGACTCATGCTTCGGGCATATAGAGTCCTTCTATTTGACCGTTCTGCTTGTTTGACTCATGCTTCGGGCATTTAGAGTCCTTCTATTTGACCGTTC
>NZ_JAAXCU010000021.1 GCF_012911845.1 Bacillus sp. RO2
TTGTCTCTTTTTTTCTGTTCCCACGCCGCTCCGCGCATTTAGCCGCGCTCTATTTGACCTTTTCTCCTGTTCCAACGCCGCTTCGCGCATTTAGACACGCTCTATTTGACCTTTCCTCCTTTTCCACCACCTCATCGTGCATATAGCCACGCTCTATTTGACCTTTCCTCCTTTTTCAGCACCGCTTCGGGCATATAGGCACGCTCTATTTGACCTTTTCTCCTTTTTCAACACCGCTTCGGGCATATAGACGCGCTCTATTTGACCTTTCCTCCTTTTTCAACACCGCTTCGGGCATATAGACGCGCTCTATTTGACCTTTCCTCCTTTTTCAACACCACTTCGGGCATATAGACGCGCTCTATTTAACCTTTCCACACATCCACTAAATGCTTCAGGCATATTAAATCTACTTATCTACAACTCATCCAACACCCGCTCAAACATCACCATATCTACCGCCTGAATCCCATCCTCAAAAATTGGTTCAGGATATTTCAAAAAGAAGTCCTTCCTTATTTCCACCATCCTAAACCCTACTTTCTGGTAAAAAGAAAGATTGGCAATACTGGAGTTGGCAGTGCCGACAATCATCTTGCGGAAACCCTGTCTCTTGAAAACCTCAAAAGCGATATCAATAACCCGCTTCCCCAGCCCGCGCCCACGAAACTCAGGGTCCAACGCGATGTTTTTCAGCTCAATCACACCCTCTGATTCTTCCACAAACAAGGCCACACCGGCCACTGCGTCATCACCAACAACAATCGCGTACATTTGCCCCTCCGCGATATACACTTTCACCACGCTCTCACTCTCATCCGCCATCACCAAGTACGGCAAAAAACTCAAGCGATCCGAACTTCCCACCAACTCTAGTCGAACACGCATCTCTTCCATAACTTTACCTCCTAAACCCACCTTCTGAGTGAATAATCTGTCCTGTCACCCATTCTGCCTCTTCACTGACGAGAAACTTTATAGTCCGCGCCACGTCACTTGGCACCCCTACCCGTCCGGAAGGGAACATGCCAGAAAGACCTGACTTAATTTCCTCTGTCATCCAACCCGTATCTGTCGGGCCTGGATTGATTGCATTTACCGTAATTCCCAGTTTCCCAACCTCTGCAGCTAACGTAATGGTCATAGCATCAATCGCCCCTTTCGTCGTTGCATAAGAAAGCTCGCCTGGCATCGGCCCTCGAAATTGGCCCGATGTGAGATTAACAATCCGCCCGCCGCTCCCAAAGGTGAACCGCTGAGCAAACTTGCTGCTTAATAGAGTGGTAGCCCGGATGTTTACGAGATAATGCTTATCCAGATCCTCCGCTGTTATCGTGCTATAATCGTCGTTGGTGGAGTAGGCCGCGTTATTTACCAGAATACTAGGCTCACCAAGGTCCTCTCTCACTTTTTGAAACAGCACATCAGCCGCTTCCATACTTGTGAGGTCCAGCTCCATCATTCCCACCGGAACACCGAATCCCTCCAACTCTTCTTTTAAAAATTGTGGTTCCCTAGCTTCAGAACCCCATGGCATCTCTTCATCATACGGCGACCAATACGTAAAAAATACAGGATGGCCTGCTTTCGCCAACTCCCTGCACACCTCTGCTCCAATTCCTTTTAAACGACTTGCACCTGTAACGACTGCAATTCTATTCATAAAATAACCCTCCGATTGTTAGGGTATAAACAAGCACGGTCCGATAAAAGAGATGTTTTTCCCATAAAAAAACAGGTGCACCAAAGGCACCTGTTTCAAGTGGGGTATCGACTCCACAACATGTGTATCCCTTTAATGAAATGATGGACGGTCAGACTGGTCCCCTTGGTCGGAACTGCTGACTCTATCCAGTTACTCAATTTTCATTAAAGGTTATTCCACATTGTTAGGCTTTCGATTCCCCTTCCGTTCATCTCTTTCTTTTATGGTAAGAATTTGAAAGGGATCTGTCAAGGATAATAATCAGTGATATTGCGTGCGATTTCTTCTATGATGACAATTGGCTCTTTGTTGGTTGTGTCAAATAAATAATGCGCGTTTTCCTCTTTATTTTCCAACTGATGGAGAAGTTCCAAAGATCGAGGAATCATGTCGGTGTCTCCGCGTTTGGTTATACGCTCCACTAGCACTTCTGGGTCAGCACGCAGGATGTAATAGTGAAGCGTCACATCCACCCCTGAATGATGGAGTTCCTTAGAAAACCATTCCAACTCTTCTTCCACCACATAATCAATGACAACATCATATCCCTTCAGCAAAAAGTTCTTGGTCAGACTGCTCAAGTTCAGCCAGACGACAGAGAGCTTTTCTTCCCATGCCGGCTGTGTCTCGCCTACAAACATGGCGCTAAGCAAGTCCCCCTCAACAAGTACCGCTTTCTCTAATTTATGTGCAATACCTTTAGTGATGGTCGACTTCCCCACACCACATGGCCCAGAAATAATATACACGTTCCTCGTCATCCTTACTCAGGCTCCTTTAACAACCTCACATTTTGTGTTAATGCGTTATTATGTATAATCTTTCTCAACTTAATCATCTCATGGTTGACCATAAAGCTTTTTGGCAACAAGACCGCCTTATTCTTAGAAACATAGAATAGGAACATATCTTTCTGTTCCTGAATGGATAGGATATCATCCCACTCCCAAAACGCTTCGGCATTCCGACGCTTCTGCTGGATACCATCCTCACTGATTGTCAAAAAGACCTCATTTTGCATCAGCTTGTCACTTTTGTATTCTTTTACTGATCGAAAATTCATGACCATTGATAGCATTAACTTAATGGTACCCCACAGGATGAGGGTAGTAATTAGAGAAAAGAACCAACCCAAATCAAGGATTAGCCAAATATATAAAAAGAAACCCATTAACAAGACAGTCAGCACCATCTTGTTCAACGATTGAATATGATAGCCCAAAAACTTCTTGAAAATCTCCTGACTAATTACCCCACTTACAGCAACTATTTCTTTCTTTTCTTCCAAAAAAATCACTCCTCTGTTACAAGGATATCATGGATTACTGTTTGTTCTAACGACTGTCCCTGATAAACCTGAAACCTACTCCATTGTCCCGTCATCAAAGAAACGCTTTTCGCATCTTGGACATACATACGCATAAGATAGCTCAATTTCCTTGTCATACCGGAGAGGAAGCCGTCTTTTACAATTAGGGCACCTCCAGAAAATGAAAGAAACGACAATAAATATTAGAAAGAGAATAATATTTAAAGAAAGCAACCAAACGCTTTCCAAAACTCCACCTATAAAACCTAAAAAGCTCGCAACAAAAAACATCCATATCACTGCATTTCTAATTTTTAAAGGATTGAAATACTTCCTAATAATGGCGATCACCCCTTTATAAGTTATACGATTCACGCGCTTAGATGTTACAATCTTTTTAAATACTGTTAAAAAATTTAAAGAGGTGAAATAAATGAGAAAGTATTTATTGTTTTTTGTTGGGCTATTCTTTGCAACTACGGGCTACGTACTTGGACAAAATGAAAATATGAAATGGTTCACTCTTGTATTTTACCTCTTAGGTGCAGTTTTCTTTCTTATCCAAGCTGATATTTTAATTAGATACCAAAAAAAGATAAACAATAAATAATGATTGCTCCACTAGGTATCTTATTAAACATTCAAGTAATTTTTATATAATACAGGAAAGTAAGGAAGTGATTTTTTGGATAAACAAGGTAGAGGGAAGGGTGTTTTCCTAGGTGCTGGTATTGCAATAGGGGCTGCACTTGGAGCTGTACTTGATAATTTAGCTCTAGGAATTGCTCTAGGCACTTTTATTGGAGCTGTAATTGATTGGTTTAGAAACAGATAATTCGTTAATATGTTACCTTACTTGATTGGTTATAAAAAAAACGCTCGGATAGCTAATCTTCCACGCGTTTTTGTTTATGGTGATGGATTACGATCTCCACTCTGATTTTCTCAATACATAGTAATTATATAACTCATTTTCTATCGTAAGTTTGCCTTGAAGAGAAAACCCGCATTTCTCTATAACTTTATTGGATGATACGTTATTCATTAACGCCACTGCGTTAAGAATCTCTAAATTTGTGTTTGAAAATAAGTAGTTTATTAGCCCTAATGACGCTTTTGTAGCGTATCCATTCCCTTGATGGTCGGATGAAATGGCATACATGATTTCTCTATTCGGAGCAGGGAGTTCCTCTTTTATTCCCGTACAGCACCAGCCAATGAATTCAACCGTTGCACTAATAAATACTCCTAGTTTTAAAAATTGATTGTCTATGTCATTTGCTTTAGCAGCCTCTAAGAATGCTTTGTTTGCCGGTATTTCGTAATATGTGATCCAGTCTACCCTTTGGTCCCTCGTCGATTTCCAATCTGGCAAGAAATTAGAAATCTCTGGTTGATTGGATATTTTGTATATTTCATCTGCATTTTCAACGGAAAACTCTTGAAGATATATGTCTCCACAATCAATCCTAAAGAGTTCTGCCGAAACATTATGTTTCATTCATTTTCTCCCCTTTTCCAGCCAGTTTTTCTTTTAAAATAAATATTTCTCTAATAAATGCTCCCACAATGCCAGAAGCGCCAATGATTGCTATCATGTTCATCATTCGCACAAATATATGAGGAGTGTAAACTACCACTATGCTTTGCAAGATAATAAACAAGCATAATAAAGAAGACATAAACATTAAGAATCTAACGCTAGGCTCATTCTTCTTTTTCATCAAGAACCTCCCTTACATACCGCTTTGTATCGTTTCCCAATCCGCAACCTTGCGTAGAATTTCATCAAATCCCCATATGATAAAGCACCAACCGTAGAAAAAATAAGGAAAAGTAGATCTTTAAGTTAAGCACTGTTATGCCTCCGTTACACTCGACTCCCAAGAAACTTATCCCTTAATTGTTCCACGCTATTAAAGATAAAAGTTGGCTCCGCATCCTTTATTTCTTCTGGTGAACCATATCCATATGTCACTCCAATAGAGTCAATTCCCGTGTTCTTCGCTCCAATGATATCGTGCTTCCGATCGCCAATCATAATGAATTCACGATGGTCATAGTTAGTATATTTATCTAGTATGTATTGAATGATTTCCGTTTTGGATGACCTTGTTCCATCTAAATTACTACCAACAATATGTTGAAAATCCTTTTCTAACTCAAAGTACTTTATTATTTTTTCAGCAAAAACGGTAGGCTTTGAAGTTGCTACCACTAACACATATCCGTGTTCCTTTAGTGCTGCTAAAAGCAAAGGGACATTAGGATATAGGACATTTTCAAACATCCCCTTCTCCTTAAACCTTTCTCTATAAAAATCAATAGCACGTTTTGATTGTTTTTCATCAAAACCATAATACTCAGAGAAAGAAACTTGTAGTGGTGGACCGATAAAAGTTTCTAGTCTATCGGTGTCAGGTTCCGCAATATCCATTTTTTCTAAAGCATATTGAACCGATTTTGTTATTCCTTCTTTCGGGTCGGATAGCGTTCCGTCTAAATCGAATAGAATGATCTTGTACTCTGCCAAAAAAATTCCCTCCTTCTTACTACTGATTACGACTTACGCAACCGTGAATGCCTTTTATCCGCTGCATTCAAAATAAATGCAATTGAAAAAAAGTTGATAAAAGCTCCTGAAGAAATCATTATCCAATTAGGGATTTCAGGAAAGAAATCTGATAATAGAATTATTAATGGTGTAACTAGCACTAAAGTCAATCCTATAAAGAATGACTTTGTCTCCGGTACTGTTTTGATTTTATCTAACATTTTTCCACCTTTTCCACTAAGTTTGGTACCTCGCTATATCTGTACAATTCCTTCTTCCACACCGTACAATATAAGGCCTTCATAAGGATCTCCGCTAATGTGTAGAAGCTTACAAAATGCCGGTTCCGTTTTATATCCTTCCTTTTTAAGGCTGATTACTTTTCCTCTTAAACCTGGATCTCTTTGCAGCAGCTCATATTCAATTTTCATATGAAGGTACGCAAACTGCTTATGGACAGGCTGAGCTTGACCGAATAATTCAAACTCTAAATCATGAAAAGTAAAGTTCGCTTTCACGACTTCTTTCCCCCGGATCGTTCTTCTTTTTATAGAGAAATTTTCTTTATCAGCGTAAAGAGTTTGTAGTTTGTTTGCAAAAGAATCTAAGCCCTCTACTTCCATGATAATGTCTAAATCAGACCCTTTAATATCAATATCAATAGGGATGGTTCCACATAGGACGGGGTTATAATCGTTCAGATCATCTAAAATCTTTAATTCATTAATGGCTGCATATGCCTTCTGTTGCTGTTTATTGCCGGTCTTCATTTGCTCGAAAAGACTATTCAAGTAACCACTCTCCTGAATCATAAAAATCTAGCGCTATCCATATTTCTTGAATAGCGCCAGAAAGATTTTGTGAAAATTTAATGAAACTTGGCAAACGCCACTAAAGTCCCCTTATCACATGATTCGAAGCCGTTTTTCTCATAAAAATGCCTTACATCAGGGGCTTCATCTGTTAATAGAACTTTTTGCCGAACATGTTTGTATTTCTCTAGAATCTCTTGCACTAATTGAGTAGCAATTCCTTGATTCTGATAAGTATTCAACACCAGAATGTCTTGAATATAGATGATAGTTAACCCGTCCCCAATTACACGAATCAATCCCACTAATTCGTTCCCATTCCATGCAGAAATAACTTCTAAAGACTGAAAGATTGCTTGTTGAAGGACCTCTAAATCCTTGGTATATACATACCACTCTACATCGTTATATAACTTCTCTAATTGTCCAATGTTAATATCTTTATCTATTCTAAACTTAACTTCCATTCCGTTTTCCTCCTCAAAATTAACATTTTGAAGAGTTTATCCACCATTTAACCACTGCAATAACCTCCATTGCAAATCCGAATATTTACAATTTCGACACTATCCTGCATATTCCTTCCAGTATTATTGACAAGGTACTATTAATCTTCCTTTATACTATCTAACATTACATATCCAAAAATCAATCCAGCTATGTTGGAAAGATCTAAATGGAAGATTTCCAACGCAAAGGGAAGGTACTTACCCAAAATAGTGAAAGAAAGTAGTGGCACCAAAGCTACGTAAAGGGTAGGGAGTCCAACTGCCAATAGTTTTATCCAATTCACGGACCATGCTTTGTCACGCTTTATCTCTGTTATTAACTTTGGCAAACGAAGAAGTATTCCGATTAAGACTGGGAAAACAGTTGCAAATATCACCGCAGGCCAAAAGTTATAATTCATTTGACCTTTTTCAATTAGTTGCAGCTCATACCTCGAACCACTAAAGATAATAAACCCTATCGCTACAGTACAGAAAAAATACCTTAAGAATTTCCCCATCATAAAACCTCCTGTATGATAACTGGCATCTTTTAGTAATTATACGAGTGTATAGTTTAAAAGTTTCACATTGTGCAGTTAAAGTTGCAAGCATAAAAAAAACACAACCATGGTTTCATGGTCGTGCTCAAAAAATATTTATTAGTTTAAACTTCCACCTGCATTCAGGTAACGGGCATTAAACTCTTGAACAAATTGATTAACTATTGCAGTATCGTGAATAATTAGCATGTTTTCATCATTTACATCATTTCCGTTGTTGCTCCAGTTGGTGGAACCTACCACTACGGTTGGATCACTTGCTGTATCTGCATCGATTAACATTGTTTTGCTGTGAAGCTTTCGGTCTTCATTTCCTTGATATACTGGTGCCGGATTAGCCCAACGAGTGTTTGGGTTATCGATACTTGTTTGACTGGCAGTACGACCTGTCATATCTACACTAGCACTCCACCATTGATTCCAGAAGCTAGCGTCAAATAATCCTTTCACATCGAATCCAGTTAACGTTCCTTCTAAATCATTGTAAGAACCTTCATATTTATTTTTCAGTTCATCTACAAGTCCTTGGTCACTCCAAGCGAAAATGGTGAAATAAGTGTTGATATCTGCTTCATTTTTGACTAATTGTCTCATACGGCCGATCGCATCATCTCCAGTAGAAAAATAAACTTCTACTGTTTTCCCTCCGACATTAAACAAGTGTTGTGTATTGTCTGTCTTACCTGTTCCAAAATTAGAAACCATAGGATCAGGAGTCAATGTATTGCTTCCCCACATTTCGTTAAACTCTGTTTCATAGGCGTTCGCAATCTCAGGGGCATGAAGTTCTACTACGTGCTGTTGATTCCCGCCCAACACACCGTTTGCCATATTCTCTTCCGAACCATATAATCCAGTAACCGTGAAATTCCAGCTACCTGTAAATACCCATTTATCATCTACCACCGCAAATTTGTTGTGCATTTGGACACCCGGGGAGTAATAAGTCCCATCTGTCTTTTGTTCAGCGTCAACAAATAAGTAACCAGTTTGATTGGTGCTTCCAATGGTGTACGTACCATAGGCGAAATCGTTTGGAACAGGAGGTAATCCGTGTTTCTCTCTTAAAGTTGTATCTTCTACTGCTAACATGGCAGAGTCAGAGAAAACGTGAATATCGTCATTTGTCCCAACGACATTATCTTTTCCTCTAACCATTTCCTCTATATATAATCTCATAGTAGTAAAACGTTCCGCATAATGAGGGTCTGTAGCATCTTTCGCATCCGCAAGCACACGTACATCTACCCCTTGTGCTGCTTTATTGATTAACGTATCCACCACTCGCGGTAAATTGATTTCATACGTAGCAAAATCAATACTTGTAGTAGCTTGGTTCAGCCTTTCGATCAAACGGTTTTCCAGATTAACGTTGTGGTTAGCCTGATTTCCTGTTGTAGCATAATCAGTAAAGGCACATTTATTGAAGTAAACGTTTATGGCAAATAATTCGTTTGATACATTGTTCAGGTGCTCAGTTGTATCGCCGCAAATATTACCACCAGTTGTTCCTGTCCCTCCGTTAGATCCACCACTAGTTACTGTCGAGCTATTAGAAGGTGTTCCATATCCGCCATCATACACTGTTGTAGCCGTTCCCCAACTTCCAGCAACTGTTCCTGAGCCATTCGGGTCTACTCTTTCCATCGTCGCTTTTGAAGTGTTATCACCAGCATACCATGCATTCACAGAGTCTATTAAAACACCATTAGCATCTCGCAACTCTAGTATCTCATTGCTGTTTCCAAGTGAACCGCTGAATATTAAATCAGCCGCTACCCCTACTACAGAATTATCATCTGACTTTTCCAACAAAAAGAATCCGTTTGCAGGGATTTGTCCTTCTAAGTTAATAGATGGGGATCCGTCTTGAGCGTTTAATGACCAACCCGTTAAGTCAATCGGCTCATTTGTGTTGTTATGTAATTCCATCCACTCATCCGTGTAATTATATGTTGTTCCCATCCAAGCAATTTCGTTCACAACCACGCTATTAGTGGTTGTCGCATACACGTTCTCTTCCTTTTCAAAAACAGGAACAAAAAACGAGAATATGAGGGCAAAAACCAGTGATAAATTTACAGACCTTTTCATTCTTCCAACTCCTTATAAAATATTTACTATACTAGTATAAGGCAGTCTTATAGTTTGGTTGTTAACTTATTATAATATTTTTGTAAAAATTCTATTATTATGAACACTTTTCATGTACATTTTCCATAAAAAACGGCCTAGGAATAGAATCCTAAGCCATTTTTGTATAATATTTCTTGTTAAATACTTTTTAAAATATCTATTACCTTACCTGGTTCTACACGTTTTGTATAGTCAGAATCCACATCTGCAAATACAATGTTACCTGATTGATCAATTATGAATGTAGCTGGTTTCGGAAGTTCCCAATCATCATTACCATTATGGTCCGGAACGATTAGGCCTGAACCTTTATATATCTCTACTAAATAATCCGGCATTTTAAATACTAAATTGAATTGTTCTGCAACTTGGTTGCCTTCATCACTTAGAACCAGAAATTCTAGTTCATTTTTTTCTTTCGTTGACAAGGTAGCGTCAGGAGTCTGCGGACTGATGGCGATTAAAGTTGCACCAGCGTTTTTGATGGAGTCTATTTCTCGCTGATAGGCTTTTAATTCAAGATTGCAGTATGGGCACCAGCCGCCGCGATAGAATGTCAGGATCACTGGTCCTTTTTCAAGCTCTTCCTTAATGGACACCATTTTGCCGGTTGCATCAGGAAGGGTAAAATCCGGTACTCTCTCTCCCTCATTTAGCCCTTGTGCCACTCCGGACTCCTCTAGTTCTTTTGTTGCTTGCGCCATTAAACGTTGCTTTTCCTCAGGAGCCTTTTGTTTAAATACCTCTTTATAAGCTTTAATTTCTTCGAGCAATGTAGACATTCTTATCTTACCTCCTTAAGATCTGTTCAGAATAACCTTAACAAAAAAATGTTTTCTTTACCTCTAATTTGCTTGAAGGCAGAAAACTCGTTTAAACCTCATAGATTTCCACATTTCATATACTCTCATATGATATAATTCACCTGACTAACTTATAGATACCTTTCCTATCACGAAGTTCGCAACCATTTTTCTCAAAAATCTTTATCATGTTGGTATTGTTCACATCGGTGCTGCCGACATAATAAGTGGCGTGGTATTTTTTGAGTAACTCCATACTGATTTGGTGAATATGCTGTCCAATTCCCTGACCTCTTAAGGCTGGCACTACTCCGAAATAAAATAATCTCCCTTCATCTTCCGTACCCATTTCAATATGAGGGATACTTATTCCAGCAAAAGCTCCATTTTTTATAAAATAATAACAATGCTCGTGCCATTCAGGTCCCAATTCACTCTTTAATGAACGCATAACCTGGGCTATTGGTTGCTTTGTATTCTTGTTAGCACTTCCCGAACGACAAAGCTCATATAGCTCCGCATATTGAAGGTCATCGATTAATCCTTCTGATAGGGAATGCCAGGTTATTTGGTCGTTCGTTACAGTCAAATCCTCCAGTTTCCTTGTGTACTCCACAATACTTGAGATCTTGTTGAACTTTTTCTCAAGCAGCCAGCTTTCAAATTGTTCATCCATTAGTAGCGACAAATAACCAATCTCTAGACGTTTCATTTCTTCTAAGATATTTGTCAATTCCCGTATGTACATGTCAGTGTGTACATCTTCCTTTTTGAATTGATCTACAAGCCAATATTCTTGTTTGTTTTTGATGATATTAAAAATGTTCAATTTGATCCCCCAATGCTTAACGGAAGCATCCAGCTTAACTGTGACGCTTTCCGTTTGTTAGTTTCGTATAATCCCTAAATAATCCTTCCACGGGCCTACATCCTCTTTATATCTTGTTGCGATGACACGGGTTAGCTGGGTAATATGAGTAAGATCATGAACTACCCATGTGGAAATCAATTCTCGCACTTTCACTTCCCCGAGGGCTGGGTGGATACCTTTTAGCTCCATATGTTTAGTCGGGTCAATAAGTTGTGTTAGTGTTTTTAGGTTTTCTTTCCGAAGCTTTTTAAATTCTTGTAGATTCTGCTCTACTGTCCCAACCGCATTTGCATGTATATGTGCGAATCTATCAAACTCCGGAAATGGCTTGCTTTCGCCCTCTTGCAAAATAAACCGGAGACGCGGAATCCAGTTTACTTTTTCCCCTTCAATCAAATGGTCGATGACTTCTTTAGCATTCCAGGTCCCTTCCCCCTCGTTGCAGGTCAACCAGCTTGGTGAAAGCCCCACTAATAAATGCTCTAGTGTTTTGGGTGTACGTTCGAGTATCTCCATTGCTTCCTTCATATGAAATTTCATGGTACATACCTCCCTTTGTTTTTCATATAATCTATTAAGCCAAAAAATATCTTATACATTAATTTTACAACATCTGCTAAAAGAGTGGACAAGGAACTCGATATAATTAAAAAGGGGAGATTTATGCTATGAAAAAAGCGATCAGTCTTTTTATATTAGGGGTTTCATTACTAGTTTTACCTCAAATGGCGTACGCCCAGAGTGTATCGGGGGGAACACCGCAGCCTAATAAGTTCATTGTCATTGTTTCTACTATTATCATTATCCTTGTCTTCTCTCTGTTTAAATGGTGGAAAGACAGAAAGGCTGCATAGGGAAAAGTCCAAGCATGCCAAGCCAATTCTCATATCCTATAGGAAAGAATCTTTTATGGGAGTGAATTGGGATGGGAAACGCATGTCTAAATTTCAATATTAGGACACAATTTACCTTTACCGTGAGTGATCGGGATTTGAGCCGTATTCTAAATGGACTAGCTGAGGAAAGTGTGAATATTAACGGCTATTTCCAGACGCTTGCGGGGAAGAAATTCAATTTTGTTAGAATGGTTGTCGGTACCTCGGCTGAAGAGCGCGAACGAGACATTCGCGCGGTTCGAAAAGTAATGAAGCGGGTTGGTGTTCGTTACAGGGAAAATCAGGTGATTCAACTTCTGGATAGTATTTCTGGAGTGCCTGGGCAGATCAACGCTATCTTCGGCACGCTATGGTGCAAGATGCAGGTTCGGGCTGTTTACCTCGGCGAGGACAGTACTATTTATTTGGATGTTTCCAATATTGGATACGCCATTCGGTTGCTGTCGGAAGAGAACCCGCCTCGTTGTCTAGATGTTTAAAGAATTGTTAGAATAGAACACGGTCTTCAATTGGCGTTGTTATATTTTTCTTCCAATCTGTGCGGGTAATACCATAGCCAACGGAATCAAATAGCATATCGTTCTGAGGCCAGGCACTTCGGTGGTAGGCTTCTTTGACGTACCCGCAGTTGTGGAAGGTCTTTCGCATCGCCAGGTTGTCGTGGCGGGTGTGACCTTCAATTCGGATAAGGTGCGGGTAGTTGGTGAATGCATATTTGGTAAGCCATTTTACGGCATGGGAGCCACGTTTTTGACCCCTCTCTTGTTGTTTGAATCTGATGTCGAACAGGCAGGTCGGGTCTTCAAGGTCGAAAAGTCGGAACATGCCAATGACGGTATTGTCTTTGTCTTGAATGAGGAAAGTTTTGGTGCCTTCATTTGTGTAGTTGCCTTGTTGGATGGAGGCTCTGATGGCTTCCTCTGTTGGATTTTCGGTTCCATGGAAGGGCCATGTTTCTGTTGTTAGCAGTTGGATAAGTTTGTGTTCGGTTTCTTTTGTGAGTTCTTTGTATGTTTGCATGGTTGGTTAGTTTCCTCCATTTTATTTGGATGTAGATGTGGATTTCGTTTGTTCCCACTCCTCGCGCAGCATGCCCATACGAATGGAATCGTACAGTTTTCCTTGGTAGGTTCGGACGTTGCGGATGCGGGCTTCTTGTGTAAAGTTTAGTTTGGTGCCAACTTTGACCATGCGATGGTTGCCGGACCATGTTGTATATCCGACTCTCGGAATTTGCGCTTTTCTTAGGAAAAGGTGGTCGGTCCATAGTTTGATAGCCTCGGTTCCGTACCCACCGTTCCAATACTCGGGTAGGTAAATGATGATGCCCATTTCAAGCCAATTGGACGGTTCGTGCTCCCAGTAGTAGGTGACGCTGCCAATGGTTTGGGGCTCTTCTGTATTGGTTTGAATCAGGTAAATGGAGTCTTGTCCTTCGTTTAGTTGTTGGGTCATTTTGGAGATGTAGGTTTCCTCGTCGATTATTTCTAGTGGGAAGTAAGGTGCGTCCCACTTTTTATATTCTGGGTTGGGGTCGCCGTACATTAGGTGGTAGAGTAGCGACAAATCTGAAATAGTAAGCTTTTTCAGTTGGATTTTGGTTCCTTGGATGGTGGTTGGGGTAGAAATTGTCATTAGTAAAGGCTCCTTTGCGTTAGGTAATTAAGTAATTTACGTTTTTGATAGGGTTTTAGTTTCAATTTTTTGTGTGATTTGGGTTTTATTGTGGTAATATGTGGATTCTTGATAAATTGAACTGTTTATTCGATTATTTGAGAAGGTTTTTTGACTAATTCGATCACTTTTTTGACTAATTCCCCTCGTTTTTCGACTAATTCCCATTCAAGCATTCAGCGCTGCACAATTTCATAGAAATACCACCTCCTAGCAAGAGAATGGCCCACTTATACTAGCATAGCAATTTTTAAACAATCGTTTGTTCAAGAAAAAACTAATCTCTTGCGCCCCAACGGTTTCAATCAAAAATTACAAATTAACTTTTGAAATTGCTATATTACAAAAAACAGACCACCATCCCTAAAGATAGAAGCCTGTTCACGATTTCAAATTATTCACCTAAATCTACATTATGATACACACGTTGCACATCGTCGCAGTCTTCTAATGCATCGATCAGTTTTTCGAACTGCTCTTGCGCATCTTCTGGAAGCTCCACTTCATTTTGCGCTAGCATAGTCAATTCAGCTACGGAGAATTCCTCCACTCCCGCACCCTTCAACGCTGTTTGCACGGCATGGAATTGATCTGGCTCTGCATAGACAATCACGGTTTCCTCTTCTTCCATGATGTCGCGTACGTCTAGGTCTGCTTCCATCAATACTTCCAGTACTTCGTCGGACGTTTTTCCTTCGAATGCGAAAACTGCTGTTGCGTCGAACATGTAAGCAACAGATCCACTTACACCCATGTTTCCGCCATTTTTTCCGAATGCTGCACGCACTTCGGATGCTGTACGGTTTACGTTGTTTGTCAGCGTGTCCACAATTACCATCGATCCATTCGGTCCGAAGCCTTCGTATCGAAGCTCGTTATAGCTTTCTTCCCCGCCGCCTTTTGCTTTGTCGATTGCGCGGTCGATGATGTTACGTGGTACGTTGTATGTTTTTGCACGCTCAAGCACGAATTTTAACGCCATGTTGGATTCTGGATCTGGCTCGCCTTGCTTTGCTGCTACATAAATTTCAAGGGCAAATTTAGAATAGACTCTACTCGTATTCTGATCCTTTGCCGCCTTTTTTTCTTTAATGTTGTTCCATTTACGACCCATATATATTCACTCTCTTTCAGAAATTAAAAGATATAACTAGTTCTATTATACATCAACTTCCCAGAGGGTTTCGAGTGATTTCCTTATACATCTCGAGAAACCTGGTTGCTACCTTCGATAAATAGTATTTTTTCATCCAGGCAACTCCATATTGGGAGGACAGATCCTCATCCTCCACCAGATACGAGTAGATTTTCGCACCAGAAAAAATGTGCATCGCACTTTCTGGAATCAAGGTTGCTCCAAAGCCTTGTTGGACGAGACGAGAGAGTAGGGTTAAATCCGAACTTGCACACACAATATTTGGTTCGTAGCCTCTTTGTCCAAAAGACTGAAGCGTATAATCATACAACCCTTGCCCCTTGGTGCTTGGCAGAACCAGCGATTGGCCAGCAATCTTCTCTAATGTTAATGATCCACTCCAAGCTTCTCGGCTGACAAAATAGAACGGTTCCCTCTTTAGCATAAAATGGGCAAATTCATCTGATTGAACGGGAAAACGAATGACCGCCAAGTCTATGGCTCGCTCACGTAGGAGCTCAAATAGATGACCCGACTCATTTTGATGGATTTCATAGGTTACCATAGGATACTTTTCTTTAAATGCGAATAACAATTTGGATAGCGACATTTCTGAAAGAGTGTTCACCCCTATTTTCAAAGAGCCTTTTAACCCCACTCCTACTTCCTTCACTTCCTCCATGCCCTCTTCCATCAATTTGGTAATTTGTACAGCATGGTGATAGAGCTTTTCTCCCGCTTCCGTCAGCCGGAGCTTCTTTCCTTCACGGTGAACTAATCCTACTCCCACTTCCTCCTCCATCAACTTTAATTGTTGACTCAATGGTGGCTGGGACATATGTAATTTCCGAGCAGCTTGTGAAATGTTTTTCTCTTCCGCAATGACGGTGAAATAGCGCAATTGCCGAATATCCATCCAGATTTCATCTCCTATATGTTTTTCATATGATTCCACAACAAAACAAATATCATCCATATGGTTTTACATATGATACCATATATTTGGAGAGAGGCAGGAGAATAGAATGAGAGCGATTCTAATTCTTATTATACTTAACTTAATAGTGATAATTGCTTTACTTATAGATGCAAAATCAACATCTGAAGGAACTAGGGTCCATGTGAATCAACATTTTTATGCACACACTGAACAACAAATGCAACTAAGAAAGGAACTTCTATGAATAAATTAATCTCATCGTTTACGATGTTTTCTTCGATACAATGGCTCTTTTTCATTTTCGCCAATACGGTTGTGGTTCCGCTCTCGGTCGGGGCCGCTTTTGATGTGTCACCGGAAGTGAGCCGGATGATGCTGAGTGCCTCCCTACTATTCACTGGGCTGGCATGCATCTTCCAGGGCTGGCTGGGGCATCGCTACCCGCTGCTGGAGGGCCACTCTGGTTTATTGTGGGGCGTGATGCTGAATCTTGGACTCACTGCTTCTTCGTTAGGGATGAGTTTTACAGAAATCGGTGGTGGTGTTGCGACAGGATTGCTGCTTGCGGGTGGCTTTACGATGTTGCTTGCAGTCTTTGGCTGGACATCTGTACTGCCTAGGATTTTCACACCGATGGTTATGACGGTGTACCTTTTCTTATTAACCTTCCAATTAATGATGGTATTTTTTCAGGGGATGCTCGGTGTGACAGAAGATGGTGTGATGAATGTGCCTGTAAGCATCCTATCTGTTGTGCTGGTTATTTTTGTTAGTGTGTTGAAAATAAAGGCACCTAGGGTTATTGGGAACTTCGCTATTCTCATAGGGATTGTTATTGGATGGATTTTGTATGTCCTGCTGTTCCCGGGTGGCGGTCAGGATGCGCCAGCTGCAGCTTTTGCCTTTGACCTGTTCCCGCTTGGTGCCCCGAACCTTGAATACGGTATTATTGCGGTCGCATTTTTCGCCGGGGTGCTGAATATGAGTAACACGATTGCCTCCGTTCAGGCTGCAGCAGACCTTTACGGTGAGACCCCCAAGCCCGGACAATTCAGGAATTCTTTCTTTTTTACCGGATTGTTCTCTGTGATTGCGTCCCTGTTCGGGCTTGTCCCTTACACGCCGTTCACGTCGACAATTGGATTTTTGCAGAGTACGAGAATATTGGATCGAAAGCCGTTTTTCATAGGCGGCATCATGCTTGCCGCCATTGGACTGGTGCCACCGTTGACGTCTTTCTTGGTGACAATGCCAATGACGGTGGGTAATGCGGTACTGTTTGTGGCGTACCTTCAGTTGTTCGGGACCGCTTATAGCAGTTTGCGAGGCGCTGTTTTTAATTCGGATACCATTTTCCGTTTGGCCGCGCCTGTATTATTGGGAGTGTGCTTGATGAATACTTCGCCGGCTGTGTTCGGTCCGTTGCCAGTGCTCTTGCAACCGTTCTTAGCGAATGGGTTAATCATGGGCGTGTTGCTTTCGATTGTCTTGGAAAAGGTAACGAATTGGGAACAGTTTGAGGATAAGGTGGTTGGGCATGGCTGAGGTAAGGGAAACCAGTTGGTGACCTGAAGAGTTAGATAACGGGGCAGGGGCAGCTACGTTTTTGCCATTCTTAAATGTAAAATATGTTTCCTTCTTCCCTTCCAGTGGTAGGATAATAATCATGAAGAAAACGGAGGAACCTACCATGCGCCACATAGAATTTAAATACGAAGTCACAAGACACGCTTTATCCTCGTTAGTTGAT
Source organism: Bacillus sp. RO2 (assembly GCF_012911845.1). Lineage (GTDB taxonomy): Bacteria > Bacillota > Bacilli > Bacillales > Bacillaceae_I > Sutcliffiella_A. Next base: position 17,637 of record NZ_JAAXCU010000021.1, read on the forward strand.
CATTATAAACCTTGGCGATACGGGAGAATCCTCTTTTATGTAGGGGCTATAATTTTTAGCATTAATTCTTTTTTTGATTTGCTTATGATGTACGGAGAAGTTCCTACTGGAATATTTGCCATGTCCGCCGTTATGGCATTTCTGGTTCCGTTGTTGGTTGCGTTCCTTTTCATAAAGGTCATCACTTTTTTTGCTGGAGTCATTTTGTTCAGGAAGCGCGTTTATGAAGAGGAAATGGTTGTGCGGTATCAGGAGGGAGATGATTTCTTCCTTGCGGGGAATGCAAAATTTCACTTTGACAACCATTCGAAAATGATAGAAACCAAGGATTACTACATCTTTTACAGAGGAAAGAAGTTCGTGGACGGAATCGCGATTCCCAAACTGTCTTCGCTTGATGAGGGATATGAGGAGAGAGTCGAGTTTTTGATTAAGAGATTACAATGAGCAAGAAGCCTTTCTGGTATGTGGAAAGGCTTCTTTTTTATGTACAATATGCTCTTTTTGAATGTGGTTTTGGGTAACTATGTTTGATTTAAGGTAGCATATTCTATTTTTGCGGTCCCGCACCAATTGATTGGGTCGTGAAAATGCGGATATCCATTGTAAAATCGTTTTATCCATTGTAAAAGCCACTATATCCATTGTAAAAATGATATATCCATCGTTAAGGTCCATATATCCATTGTAAAAATGATATATCCATTTTACGATATCATAGCCTTGCAACTACCACATTACATTCCAAAATATCCCTTATCTATATAAATTACCGACTATTCCTCAAAATAACATACCCCTAAAATATGCCCGTCCGGATCCTTAAATTCAAACGATAAAACCGTCCCGTAATCTATAACATCCTCTACCAAAACACCGTTCTCCTTAAGTTTCTGATGTGCAGCATGAATATCAGAAGAATAGAAGTTCAATAAACAATGGGATCCTGGTGTCACACTTTCCGCTCGCACAAGTGTAAGAGGTGTCTCCCCCATCTCAATTGCCGCATATCCGTTTTCTTCGTCATGCCATCTAACAGAAAAGCCGAGTACCTCTGTGTACCAATTGATGGACTTAGGCATGTCAGTAACCTCTAAAAATACGGTATCAATTCTTTTAAAAAGTGCACTCATGCAAACCGCTCCTCCCCATAAATTCTTCGTAAGTCATTCCGAACAACAACACATCATGGTATTTTCCGTCCGTGTACACCATATTCCGCAGTCGTCCCTCCTCCACAAAACCGAGACGTTCATGCAGCTTAATGGAACCCTCGTTAAAAGCATATACGTGGGCATTGACCTTCTGATACCTTAGTTCGCCAAAAAAGTAGCGGAGAACAATCCTAATGGCATCACTCGCATACCCTTTTTTCCAATGTTCACGAAAAATACTGACGCCGTAGTTGAAGGTGCCATTTTGAGTGTCGCAATTATTTGTGCTGATACTACCTACAAGCTCTCCGTTTGAATTCTGAATGGCAAGCCTAAAGTTATGGCCATCCCAACCTTTTTCCGATTCTCGCTCTGTCCATTTCTTGGTTCCATCTTCCGTCCTTGGCCCATAGATGGCATCATTTAATCTGGCAATCTCGGAATCCATTCCGTCCTGGTGGAACTTCTCCCAATCAGAAGGCTGAATCGGTCGCAAGCGTACCACTGCACCTTCCCATATATGAAAAGACATATTTCTTTTCCCCCATTACACTTTTATCGTCGATATAACACTAAATACTCTTCCAAATCCTCCAAGTTATTGATCTTAAGGATATCCTCCTCCTGCAATTGAAGAGTCCGGTTCTTATAGCTGATGCCAAAATGATGGAGGGGAACTCCTTTTTCTTTTAGTGCTTGTAAAAGAAAAAAGGCGCGTTCCATTTCCTTCTCGTTGTTCGAAGTGTCCACTCTTATCTGATCTAGAGATATCCCCACTTGAACCGTTGTATATTCTTTGTAGTCAGGAATTGGGTACACTTCCTTGTAAGTTTCATGAAGAAGGATATCCACTCCGTAATTGAAGTTATCGGGAAAAGCCTTTTCGATCAATGGACCTATTTCTTCTTTTGCCGCAGCACCCCAAATTTCGGAAGTGTACCCATCTTCCGTTTCTCCTGTATACCGATTCTGTCCCACATAAAACAAAAGATCTGGTTCGTCTTTTGCATAGGCATAAGCGTTATATTTTCTCGTGTTGAAAAAATCAAACGAGATCTCCTTCATCACAAAATCCTTCCCATACTTTTCTTCCAGATACACTTCAAATGCCTGTTTGTTCGTCCAAAGCCCCAAAGGCGATCCCCAAAAAACAAAAGACAGGAGCAGGACCAAAATGATCCCCCCTGACCCCCACCACAAATATTTCCGCTTCAGCTTACACTCCTCCAGCTTTTCGTTTTTTCCAATCTTCTGCAAGCATTCCGTACACTGCATGATCGACATGATGGTCATACAGCCATTCCGCTTGACGGATCTTTCCTTCCAACATAAAACCGAGTCTTTCTGGAATAGACCTGCTTTTCACATTTTCCACCGCCGCACGGATATCGACACGGTTCATTCCAAGCTCCATAATGGCATAGTCCGTCAGTGCTTCCGCCACCCTCGTCATAATGCCATTCCCTTGATAATCCTTATCCAGCCAGTACCCTATATATGCCACTTTGTTCGTCCAGTCAAGGGTGTTGTAGCTTGCCGAACCAACAATCTCCCCTTTATAAACAATCATCGTGGTCATCGATTTATTTTCCGCATAGCCTTGTCTCGTTCCTTTTATAAAATTCCTAGAGTCCTCCACCTTCTTTGTGAAATCCAGCCATGGCAGCCACTCGCGCAGATACTCCCTGGAGTTGTCAGTTAGCTCAAATAGTCGTTCTGCATCTTTTTCCTCTGCTAGTTTCAAAGAGAGTTCCTCGTCAATTTTATGTATGAACATGGTTGTGTTCCTCCTAAATTAAATAATTTGTAGCTTTCTCAATGCATAGTCAATTCCATCTTCACTGGATTTCTTCGTGACAAAGTCAGCAACCGATTTCAACCTGTCACTGCCGTTACCCATCGCAATGCCATAGCCAACAAGCTCGAGCATGTCGACGTCATTCTCCCCGTCCCCAAATGCGACCGCCTCGGACTTGTCGATCCCAAAGTAGTTTAACAGTTTCATAATGGCAACAGATTTAGACACATCCTCCTGCAGGACATTCAGGATATATGGGTGCCACCTCCTGAAAGTCAGGTGCGGAAATCTCTCTATATATGGGTCCATCATGTCATCCGCCGCAAACAAACACATGAGATAGACTTCCTGTTCTTTACTGTGGTCCATCAACGAAAAGTCCTCTAAACCTAGTACCCCAAGTGTTTCTTTCAACGCTTGTGCAATTCGCGGCTCTTCCACCTCATTCATATGAAAGCCTTCCGTATAAAAAGAAAGCCCATGATTCTGTTCGGAAGCAAACTGAACCACTTCTTCAATCACCTTTTTATCCAGCGGGATTTTGTGTATAACCTCTTCTAGATGCTTGGCATAGCCTCCATTGGCTGTGATGAATGTATCAATCCCAAGCTCCCGAATCTCCTCGCACATGGAAAGCGGGCGGCCCGTTGCAGCGACCACAATGATTCCTTTATCTTTTAATGCTTGAATGGACGCTTTTGTTTTCTCTGAAATACTTCCGTCCTCATGATGCGTGAGGGTGCCATCAATATCAAAAAATACTATTTTGCAATTCATCACATTCCCCTTTTAACAACCATTTTTCTTTTTATCGGCTCAAATGCTCGTGAATCAACTTCCATTCTTCCTTTTCTTTAACAAAAACATTGGTCGCACGACCACTGCCAGAAATGAACTCCCCATTCATGTACCCCTCGTAATGAAAGGTATAGAGGCATGTGGCAGTGCGCTCATCCACCGCAATCCACTGCACATCCTTTGCCGAGTAAACTTCCTCTTTGATGGTGTCCCATGCGTTTTCAAAAAAGTCACGGATTTCTTCCATGGTTGTACAGGTTTTATTGGTGAACCAATATACCACATGGGAATGGAGCATTTTTTCTACATTATCGAAATTGTGGGTATTTGTTGCTTGAATGTATTGGGTTAATGCTTCTTGATAGGTCATATGCATTCTCCTTCATGGTCGCAAATTCGCTGGTTCCAACACTCCAACTAGAGAGGTTGAGTCTTTACGTTGAATGGCTTTAATAACTCCATCAGCAATTTCATGGTTGTTCAGCCATCTTCCTCGGTCCTCTTCTAGCTTGAAGCCCAGTTGGACTTGAAAATAATGGCAATTTACTGGAATGTAGAGTTCCCTTTTCACCTGTGACAGCTTTGCCCTACTTCCAAGAACGTGGTACAACTCCCATGGTTCACTTGGCTCGGCAACAATTTCTATAATTTTCGTTAACCCTTGTTCTCCACCGGTATGAACCCATGCAACCACAAGTGTAATTGGACCATTTTCATGAATTGTCTGTTTTAGATAAATGTCTAATAGATTCACTTTGTTATAGTCGACAAGCAAAGAGGTTATTTTCCCCTTATCTACTTGCTCTATAAGGCGGCTCATTTTCTCCGTATTTCTTCCAATGACAGAAACGTGATAGTTTTGAGAGTCTAACCACATGCAAACCTCGGAAAGCATCCCTGTTCCACCAACTACAAGTGCATGCTTCATTGCCTTACCTCTTCTCTTACTCTTATTCGATACACATACTGCTCTCCCATTCGTCCCATAATTCTTCTTCCATTGTCTTTGAATCCCGCTCTCAGGTACACCCGTTGTGCCGCTTCATTTCGTACGTTTACTGCCAAAACCACCTCATCCACATGAGGGAAATTCCGTTCCACATATTCAGGCAGCAACTCTAGTGATTTACCTGCAATACCCTTTCCTTGAAAAGGAACAGCAACCGAGTATGCCCGTAATAGAATGGCATTAGGATTGTCCGTATAGCTTGGAAGTTCCTCCCCTTGATAAAGAACGAAAAAACCTGCAGTCTTCCCTTTTTCTAAAATAACTACGGGATGCCTTCCACTGTCTGTTTCACAAGCTAATAACGCATCTTTGGGATGTGAAGTGAATGTTAACTGACTTTCAGTAAGCTTATAGTTTATTAGTTCTTCAAAATGTTCTGGTTGATAACCTTCTAGGATAACCACTCTTTTTTCCTTACAAGAGCTAATCAGCTCTTTAGCAAAATGGATGGTGGCATTCACTCTCTCTTCGTTTGTAGCAAAGATTCTTTCTGAATTGCCTTTCCTACTATTAATCGCCTCTTGTATGAGGTCATGCCATTTGGGTTCAAGTTGACGCAGTCCGTATTCCCCTGCAGCTAACTTGGAGATGATACCATGCTCGCTCAATGTGTAATATTGGCGCAGCAGCCCCAGCACTGTCCATTCCATTTCGGTTTCAATCTGTTCAACCGGGTAAGTCATTAACTGTTCTTTTATCTTTTCCATGCTCATAACTCTTGTCGCCCAGTAGTCGTTCATGTTTTTTCGTACATAGACTGTGAGATCTTCTGTTGTTACGTGAATGGGGAGGTCTTTGGCTTTGGGTCCCAAGACCGTTATCCCATTGTTTTTGAGGAGCCACCAAGTAACAGGGTTATCGTGCACCGTTTTGCCAAACGTCCCTTCGTTGTAAAAATAGCTTTCTTCCTCTGGGTTCGACAATTGCACGTATATGCCATCCACCTGCGGGTTTTTGCATGTTTCTGCAAGATTCCAATGGATCTCTTTTAGAATAGATGCATCGTCATTTGTCAGCTTCCGGCTAGTCACCGCAACAAAATCAATATCACTTTGCCCTTCTAGAAAAGCATCTATCGCAATAGATCCATGAAGGTACAATCCATCTAACAATCTTGGCAACTCTTTATTGCACTTATCTATATAAAGGTCTAAAACCTTTTGCACGCTTTCCGGAATCCTGTACATCTCTATCACCTTTTCTTTCAAAATACGCATCCTACACTTTTCGACTCTTTGCATGTTTTATCCTTTTACAATTAGAAAAACAGTACAAAAAGGCAAAAACACGAAATTAATTATTGACTAACCAGGAATAAACATAAAATAATAGGAAAGAAGTTGAAACTAAACATTGGGTGATGATTTTGTTTACAGATGAAAGACGGGGAGAAATATTGAAGGTTTTAGAACAGGACGGAAGAGTACTTGCCAAGGATTTGGCTGATCAATTCAATATGTCCATTGATTCCATCCGCCGAGACCTATCCATTATGGAAGAACAGGGATTATTGAAACGCACACACGGCGGTGCAATCCCGGTAACATCCGTTCGTACTATGCCACGTCCGCCAGCCGAGCGTTTCGGGGACGGCACGGTACACCAGAATGCCATTGCAAAAATGGCTGCAGGGTATGTTAAAGCTAACCAGACGGTATTTATTGGAGGGGCATCGATCCACTATGTGCTGCTAAAGTATCTACCAAAGGATATTCCATTCACGGTGCTGACCAACTCACTTGAAGTCGCGTATGCTTTGCGTGGGTCTGATAACATCTCGACGTTTTTAATTGGCGGTAACGTGAAAAGTTCCGGCAATATTACAGATGCTTTGGCCAATGAATTTGTGCGAGAGTTTACGGTTGATTTATGTTTTGCAACAGCCGGGGCTCTTTCTGTAAAAGGGATGAGTACCGCAACGCCGGAAGTGGCTATTTTCTATAGAACGGTTTACGGCAATTCGAAAAAGCTGGTTGCCATGTTTGAACATACGAAGGTCGGACAGGAGATGTTTGCGGGTATGTTCCCTATTGGGAAGTTGGATGTGGTGATTACGGATGCGGAGACAGATAAAGAGAAAGTGGATGAACTGAAGGCTGCTGGAGTGGAGGTTTTGGTAGCTGGGGAATAGGTACTATAGGAGAAAAGCGACAGTGTGGATGGATACTGTCGCTTTTTTTATTTTATGAGGAATGTATGGGTAGACGACTTGGAATTGGTGACGAGCTTAGAAATCGCGTCTTATTAAGATCGTATGGAACACAAATTTGGTGGCGAGCTTGAAATCTGGAGGTCAGAGAAGAGGTAAGGACCTAATCACATCGAGTTGATGCGGAAATACCCCCAGCTCGTGCCAAAATGCCTCGAGTTCGTGCCAAAACACCCCAAGTTCGTGCCAAAACACCTCAAGTTCGTGCCAAAACACTATTCGCCCCAATTCCCCCCTATTGAAATAGGAAATCATTCCCCTCAAAATTCACCCTTCCCTCTCAAACTCCTCCCGCAGCAACCCATAATAGGCGAGGTCCACAAACCTCCCGTCCCGCATTGCATGTTGGCGCCACGTTCCTTCGTGCTTCATGCCCACTTTTTCCATGATGTGCCAAGAACCTGGATTATCAGTAAAAGCACCGGCGAATACCTTGTTCAGGCCAAGCACATTAAATCCATACTCCACCATAGCACGTGCCGCTTCGGTCCCGTAGCCTTTACCCCAGTAAGGACGGCCTACCCAGTATCCAAGCTCGCCCCGTTTGTATGCAAGCGTCTGCTTGATATTAATAATGCCTAAAAGACTGTCGCTTTCTTTTTCCACGATTGCGAAGACGACTAGCCCCTTTTCTTCTGCTGCCCACATGCTTCGAATGAAATCCGCTGCAGATCCCGCTGGATAAGGATGCGGTACGTTTAGTGTTGTTTTAGCAAGTTCATAGTCACTTGCCAGTTCCTCGACACGGTCGGCGTCTTGAAGTTTCAAAGGGCGCAGGTTTAATCTCTCTGTATGTATAGTTTTCATAACTAGCAAACTCCTTCATTTTTTGTTTTTCTTAATTAGAAAGATTGAATAGTAAAAAAATATCATATTTTTAAAGCTAGCGTAAGTGCAAAAAAGGCATTCACACAAGATGAAGATGTGCGAATACCTTTTTCAATTTTTCACTTTTTTAAATAATGCACACTAAATTTCTCCTCATTATCCGTCCATACCTTGCTTGGCTTAAACCCGCACTCCATTGCCAGCTTCTGGAACTGGTCAATGGAATATTTGTAGGAGTTTTCCGTGTGGATGGTTTCTCCCTCCCGGAAGGAGAATTCATGGTCTCCGATGTTCACTTTCTGATTGCATTGACTTTCAAGGTGCATTTCAATCCTGCCTTTTTCCTCGTTATAGTAGGCAAGGTGTTCGAATTGTTCCTCGTTAAAATTTGCCCCGAGCTCCCTATTCATTCTGGTCAGAAGGTTAAGGTTGAATGCAGCCGTAATTCCTTTCGTATCATCATAAGCTTTTTCCAATGTTTCGATGTCCTTTTTCATATCAACACCAATGAGGAAGCCATCTCCTTTATCCAAAAGCTTCGCGGACTTCAGTAGGAAATTCCGGACCTCCACCGGCTCGAAGTTTCCGATGGTTGACCCAGGGAAAAATATCACCTTCTTGCCTTTCGCTTCCAATGGCAAGGTGAGTGGACCTGTATAGTCCCCACAAACCGCCTTTATCGTGATATGAGGGAATTGCATCGCTAGTTCCAAACTAGATTGAAATAGAAAGTCACGCGATATATCAATTGGCACGTATTCCTTGAGGCTTTTAAAATTATGAAGCAATGCCTTAATTTTATTGCTGCTTCCACTGCCATATTCAATTAGCGTATGAACATCACCAACAGCCAAAGTGATTTCTTCTATACTATTGGTGAAAATCTTCATTTCCGTCCGAGTCGGATAATACTCCTCCAGCTCCGTTATCATCTCAAATAACTCGGAACCCCGATGATCATATAAATACTTAGAGGAAATGGTTTTGACCGGAGCAGAAAGCCCCTTGATAATTTCCTCGCGCATGTTTTCTTTTTCTATATAAAAATCATAGCTTTGAATATTATTTTCTAATAATCTCATAGTGCATCCTCCGCCAATCGGAATCCGCTGAATTGCCAGCGTTTGTCCGCTGGAAAGAAGTTGCGGTAGGTGTTTCGGATATGGTCTTGTGGGGTGGCACAGGATCCACCGCGCAGCACCATCTGGTTGCACATGAATTTAGCGTTATATTCGCCAAGTGCCCCTTCAAGCGGCTTGCTTCCCGGATATGGGGAGTAGGCGCTTGCTGTCCATTCCCACACATCGCCAAACATTCTGGAATCAGCCGATTGATTGGATGCTGCTGGATGGTAGTTGCCCGTTTCCATCGTGTTTCCTTTTATCTCCAGATCCCTTGCTGCATGCTCCCATTCTGCTTCTGTAGGGAGACGCTTGCCTTTCCATCTGCTGAAGGCATCCGCCTCATAGAAGCTGACATGGACAACTGGTTCATTTGGATTGAGTTTCTTTTTGCCTGCAAGCGTAAAGATCAACCACTCGCCATCTTCCTTACTCCAGTAAAGAGGAGCCTGCCAGTCATTCTTTTTTACCGTATTCCAGCCGTCCGACAGCCAGTAATAAGGCTTCTGATAACCGCCTGCTTCAATAAATTCCAAATACTCTCCATTTGTGACAGGCTGATCAGAGAGTTTAAATGGCTCCAACCAAACTTTATGATTCGGGCTTTCATTGTCAAAAGCAAAGCCATCGCCGTTGTGGCCGATTTCAATAAGGCCGCCATCATAAGTGTGGAAGGCCGCTTCTCTTTTTTCAGATGATGTACTAGATTGGAATTCTTTATAGACTGGATGCAACGGGTTAACGAAAAAATTATATTTTACATCCATTAAAATCAGCTCTTGATGCTGTTGTTCATGCTGCATGCCAATTTCTATGAGACTGTGAATTTTGTCCGTCTGTTCAGACTTGGTATCCTCCTGTTGCTCGAGCAGATCCACGATATAATTATCAACATAACTCCGGAATTGGAAAATGTCTTGGATGCTTGGTCTTGAGAGTACTCCGCGTTGATGCCTTGGCTGGAACGGCCCTACCGTCTCGTAATAGGAATTGAAAAGAAAATCGTATGTTGGATGGAATTCTCGGTAGTTCTCGAAGTACTCTTTAAGCACAAAGCGCTCAAAGAACCAGGTGGTATGGGCCAGATGCCATTTTGGTGGACTGACATCCGGGTGAGACTGAATAATGAAATCTTCCGTTTCTAGTGGTTGAACAAGCTTCATGGTGAGGTCACGAACATTCATAAATCGTTGGGATAATGATTTTATCGTTTGTGTTTCCATGAATGGATACAGCTCCTTTTATTGGATTCTAGCTTTGTTCCACTACATTTCCCTCTGCAGGGATGGGATTGTTTTGAAGCATTTTTGAAAAATGCACCAGGTTATAGGCCATAATTTTGGCGTGCTCCATGGTGAAATCGTTCTTGTGTCCCTCCGCTTCGATATACGATGATCCTGGACCTGCTTCTCCTACCCAGTATGTATCCACATTCGGCGGAATTGTAAAGCCAATATGCGATAGCCCGTAAAGTATAGACGCTGCCGCATGCTTCGCGCCATCTTCGTTACCTGTTATAACCACACCTCCCACCTTGTTATAGTAAATATATTGCCCTTTATCATTCGTTAGTCCACTTCCGCCATAAAGCCGCTCCATCACCATCGTTGCGACACTACTCTTCTCACCAAGCCACAACGGCGTACCGATGATGACGATGTCCGCTCGCAATACCTTGTTGAACACTTCCGGCCATTCATCGCCATATCCTTCGTCCTCGCTAACGCCAAACTTGATATTGTAATCTGCTATCCTCACAATTTCGGACTCTACGTTTTCGTTGTTGAAATGGGTGATGACCTCTTTCATTAGTGCTTCCGTATTAGATTCTTCGCTGGAAGATTTGAGTGAACAGTTTAAGAAAATTGCTTTTGTCATGTGGGTCGTTCCTCCTTTTGGGTGTTTGAGTGGAAAATACTATTCTTTACCCTATTAAAGGGAATTAAAACGTAAAAAGATACATTGGGTGAGTGTGGTTTTGGTTAAGAGTTTGTGAAGGGTGTCGGATTTTGATTTTACAGCGGAGAGTTTGGGTGGTTTCTTTTTTGAGGATCGCGAAGATTACTAGGCTTCTATTTTACTCAGGAAATTTATTGTCCAATTTGAAGATTTATTAGCCACTTTTTCGTTTTATTAGCCACTTTGGACTGGGTAAAGGCTATTCGACACGCATCGACATAAAGGGGTACCCATTCTTACACCAATCACTAATAAAAAAAGACATACCATCAAACAGGTATGCCTCTCTCCTTATTCAAATATGGTCCTCAATTAAGTACATCAACTTGTGAGGACCTCTTTCCTTATTGGAAGGTATTACGACAATCGTTTCTGATTCCGGGTAGTAACCAGAAGCAAAGCTTACACCCGGGTCATAACCCATCACATGATATTTTACTATTGTGTCTTCGGCTTTCTCTATCCAAATTCCATAGCCGTAGTAATCATTACCCGCTTGAATGCATGGTGTCGTCATTATATCGACCATTTCTTTACTTACTAGTTTCCCGTTCATTAGTGCTTTCCAAAGTTTCGCCATGTCGCTTGCTTTAACATACGCTCCACCGTCAGCCCCACCTTTTATCGGAATGGAGTAGTTGTTAGTTTTCCAGGAACCATCTTCCTTGTCGATATAACCAAGCGCCGTGTTGGCAGGCAGACAATCTAGAGAAAAGTAACCGGAATCCTCCATTCTCGCCGGCTTGAAGATATGCTCCTCTACATATTTAGTAAAAGGCACTCCCGCTACCTTTTCAATAATTAAACCCAATACTATATAACCGGCATTATTGTAGTGGAATGTTTCACCAGGGTTGAATTTCATCTGTTGATTTTGGAACAACGGAAGGAAGTCTTCTAGTTGTCTCATATGATACATTGGATTCTTCACCCAAAGCTCTTCAAAATCATCCATTTCATCCTCGTCAAAATAGTCGGGAATACCAGATGAGTGAGTCAGCAGATGGTGGACCGTCACCTCTTCATGGAAATGAGGGAAATATTCATTCAACAAACTGTTTAATGTTGTTTGAAACGAAAGGGCACCGCTCTCTACCAACTGACATATGGCTATCGCAGTAAAGAGCTTGCAGCCTGAAGCGATTCCGAATTTTGTATTGGTTGTGTTGAGAATGGAATCTACCCGGTTGGAGAGACCATGTGCACTGGCATGGATGATTCCAGTGCTTTTCTCCACATGGATAACTCCTGAAAAGTCTAGTTCACTTGCTTTTTCAGATAATGTTGTTTCTAATTCTACGTTTTTTAGTTTCATTTTGACTAAACCCCTTTATATCCTTTTGGCTTGGGGGACGGGTGAAATTATATATGCGGTTATGGATTCAATATTATCGCTTACTGTCGAAGTTCTGGGATTTACTGTCCATTTAGACCTAAATACTGTCCAAACTAGATACAATTCATGCCAAACCACATAGTTCCACAAATCTAATAGCAAACCAGTTTATCTGCCCATCGCCTTCAAAACAAACCGGTCTTGCTTAATATCCAAATACCCTTCCCGAAGTATTTTCAAATGAAGCTCATACAAGGGATCCAGATAATCCTCCACCTGAAAATCTACCACCTGCCACGGAATGGCCTTCAAATAGTATATAAGCGCACCAATATCATAAAAACGTTGCACTGGGTATTCCTTTTTACTGAGAAGAACTTGAAAACCGTGCTCTTCCAATTGCTTATGTGCAAATTCAAGATTCCAATTCCTATACTCTTCATTAATCTCCGCACGGAGAAGTCTATTGATAGCTTGGCAGTCAGTCCAACCGACCTGCTGGGTCAAAAAAGTTCCTCCGTCTTGCAAAACTCTTCTAACCTCACTAGGATCGTACTCCTCGTGTTTATTGATGATCAGGTCAAAGTGCTTGTCTGGAAAATGCAGCTCATTGTCCGGCTCCACTTCGACCACCTTTATACCCAGAGGTTCCAGTCTTTCTTTTGCAATAGGAAAGTTTGGTTTGTAGCCTTCCGTTGCGCAGACAGTCTGCGGAAATGGCTGCAGCTTGGAAAGCAGCTCTCCCCCGCCTGTTCCCATGTCGAGCATGGAAGTGGCATCTGCCATTAATGTTTTTGCCATGCTGCCGTATGACCAGGAAAGCATTCCTGATGCAAGGCGGCCCGTTTCTGTTATGTGGGAAAAATCCCATCCAAAAAAATCGGTTTCCGCCTCTTTTAAATAGTGTTGAAAAAGTTGATCAGTTATCATATATTTACCCTCCATTTTTTAAAATTCAATAGTTGGCGCCAAGTAAGGCTTGGAGGTCCGCGGATGCGGTTTTATATGTTGTGTTCCAGTAGTTTCATTGTTTGGTCTCCTATTTTTCTTTTCTTCTAATATACCAAATATTCCTATTTTTAAAAGAAAAACCTGCTAACGAAGTTCGTCAGCAGGTTTCCATTTCTCTTATTGCAGATTTCATTCTTAATAGCGCTTCGGTCAGCACCTCGCGTGGGCAGGCAATATTAATGCGTTCAAACCCTTGGCCGCCTGCACCGAATTTCATTCCTTCGTCTAGGCGGACTCCCGCTTTTTCTAAAAAGAAGGAATGCAATTCATGTGCAGCGATTCCCAGTTCCCTACAATCCAACCAAATCAAATGAGTGGCCTCTGGTTTTACTACTTTTATGGCAGGGATATGCTCTTTCAAGTAGGTGCAGACATACTCCAAATTAGCATTCAAATATTCCTTCACTTCTTGAAGCCACGGCAACCCTTTATAGTAGGCGGCGATGGTTCCTTCAACGGCGAATGCGTTGGGGCGCATTAATCCAAATCCAGTCAACAATGTCTCGTATTTCTCTTTGATATCCTTGTTCGGAATAATGAAAATAGAGCTTTGCATTCCGGCAATGTTAAATGTTTTGCTAGGTGCCGCACAGGTGATGGAAAAATTCAGATGGTCCGGATGCACCTTAGCAAACGGAATATGCTTGTATCCCGGATAAGTGAGGTCGCCATGCATTTCGTCTGAGATGACGATCACTCCATGCTTTTCACAAATCTCCCCAATCTTTCGTAATTCTTCACTTGTCCAAACTCTTCCGACTGGATTGTGAGGACTGCAGAGGATAAATACCTTTGTGTTAGGCTGCGCCGCTTTTTCTTCAAAATCCTCAAAGTCCATTTGATAGCCGTCCTCGGAATAGAGGAGGGAATTATGCAAGATGGAACAGCCTTGTGTTTGTATGGTAGAAAAGAAAGGGTAATAGACAGGATCCTGCACGATTACCGCATCACCCGGTTTCGTTAACGCCTTCAGCAAAAGGTTCATCCCAGGAATGATTCCCGGACTGAACGAGATCCACTCCTGCTTCAACTCCCAGTCGTACTGCGTTTTCCACCAATATTCAACAGCGTCATAGTATCTTGCACAAAACGTGCTGTAGCCATAAATACCGTGTGTCGCTTTTTGACTGATGGCACTGACAATATCTTCTGAAACCTGAAAATCCATATCTGCAATACAAAGTGGAATGATGTCTTGATCTTCGATAAACCATTTGACAGAATGCGTCTTTCTACGGTCGATGAATTTTTCCAGTTGCATGGCTTTCTCCCCTTAATCGATCTAGTATGCCTTAGCCCAATATACCATATGTTTGGCTTCATTTCCGCAACACACACAAGTTTCGGCAACTTGCCCCTGTTCAAAAGGCATACAGCGGGAAGTGGCGCTCGTCTCCTCTTTTATCTTATCCTCACACGCTTGATCCCCACACCACATTGCTTTAATGAAACCGCCTTTTTGTTCGATTTGCTCTTTGAAGGCTTGGAAAGTCGTCGCCACACTCGTTTTCTCTTCGCGGTGGGAACGTGCTTTTTCTAAAAGGTTTTTCTGGATGTCTTTGAGGACTTCTTGGATTTTCTCTTCCAGTCCTTCAATAGGTGTGATCAATTTCTCCCCAGTGTCACGGCGGACAAGGACTACTTGTTGTTGTTCAATATCCCGAGGACCAGCTTCCAGTCTTAATGGAATCCCCTTCATTTCGTACTCATTGAACTTCCAGCCAGGCTTCTTGTCGCTCGCGTCAATTCCAACGCGAATGGTTTTGGCCAGCTTTTCTTTTAAATCATAGGAAAAATCCAGCACGCCCTCTTTGTGCTGAGCAATCGGCACAATCATCACCTGCGTTGGCGCAATCCTCGGAGGAACGACAAGACCTCGGTCATCGCCATGGACCATAATCATCGCTCCAATGATACGGGTCGTAAAGCCCCAAGAAGTTTGCTGAACATATTCCTGCTTGCCTTCACGGTTGAGGAATTGAATACCGAAAGCTTTGGCAAAACCGTCCCCCAGATGATGAGAGGTGGCTGACTGCAATGCTTTTCCGTCGTGCATCAGGCTTTCAATTGTGTAAGTGTATTTGGCTCCGGCGAATTTTTCTTTTTCCGTCTTTTGACCTTTGATGACAGGGATTGCCAGGATGTTCTCACATATTTCTGCGTAGACGTTAAGCATTTTCACCGTTTCTTCATGTGCCTGTTCGTCTGTTTCGTGACACGTATGTCCTTCCTGCCAGAGGAATTCGAGCGTTCTTAGGAACGGCCTGGTTGTCTTTTCCCAACGAACGACGTTTGCCCATTGGTTGTAAAGCTTCGGCAGGTCGCGGTAAGAATGGATGATGTTTTTGTAGTGCTCACCGAAAAGTACTTCAGATGTTGGACGGACAACTAAGCGTTCTTGTAGCTTTTCATCGCCGCCATGGGTCACCCAAGCCACTTCCGGTGCGAAGCCTTCGATGTGGTCCTTTTCTTTTTGCAGAAGGCTCTCCGGAATGAAAAGTGGCATATAAACATTCTCATGGCCGGTTTCTTTGATCCGTTTGTCGAGTGCGTCTTTTATGTTTTCCCAAAGTGCGTATCCGTATGGACGGATGATCATGCTGCCGCGGACGCTGGAGTAGTCGACAAGTTCCGCCTTGGTGACAACATCTGTGTACCACTGCGCGAAATCTTCGTCCATGTTGGTAATTTTTTCTACGAAATTTTTATTAGACATGTTGGTTTGCTCCTTTTTGAAAAGTTCGTGCCGAAATGAAGTGAGTTCGTGCGGAAATGGACTGAGTTCGTGCCAAAATGAGACGAATTCGTGCCAAAACACCCCGAGTTGATGCCAAACCCATTTTTCAGCTAAATAAAAAAAGCCCCGCTCAAAATAAGGGACCATTTCTGGCGGTACCACCCTCATTCAAAGCAAAGCTTTACTCTCTTTCATGGTAACGGTTTTGAACCGCTGCACCGTTTCTGATGCAGAACTCTGAGGCAGGTTCAAATGCTCATCTATGGCTGCCTCTCACCACTCGGCACCCTCTCTTGGATAGACGAAATCATTTTACTAGTCCTCTTCGACGTTTGATATTGAGAAGATTATATAGGTTTGTTGGAAAATTTGTCAATGTATTATTTTATTAGTATTAGATTATTTTTTGATTTTTAAACTTCTTCCACACAGAAAAAAACGCCCGTACAATCCGACAAGTACGACCGCTTTTCATCAACTGCTATGATATCAACCTTTCCTTTAACCTCAACAACTCCTCCAGTTTCTCCCCCCTAGACTCTATATCCAACCTGTACCTCTCCTCCAATATCCCCCACAGCAGCTCACCCTTTTCCTCAAAAGATAACGGCAGCTGCTTCACCACCTCCCGATATTCGGCCAGAAACTCTGTATAGGAAATCCAGCTAAAGTCAAACTGCTCCTCCAGCTCTCTTTTCAACTTACGGGTCAATTTAGGACTGGATCCGTTGGAAGTCACGGCTATCTGCAGATTTCCGCGCCTGACAGTTGCCGGGAATGTGACGTTCCCTTCCCCTGACTCGTCTACCACGCAAACTAGCAGCGACTCATGCAACGAGCGAACCAATGCAGCGTTAACCTCTCTGTTGTTCGTCGCTAAGATGGCTAAAAACGCCTCTGCAAAATCTCCCGCCTCCGCTCCCCGCTCAATCAACCGATACCCTCTCAACGCTGACAACTCCCGCACTTCCTCTGAAAATTCAGGCGCAATAAACGTGATATCCGCCTGCTCCGCATCCAGCACCTTAGCTTTCCGAGCCGCAATCCTCCCGCCGCCGGCTATGACTACCTTTTTTTCCTTCAAATCAATAATCAACGGTTGCAACTCTCGCCTCCTCCTTTCCTGAAACAGTAGCCCGCTCCACCACAATATCCTGAATTACCTCGTGGCGGCTCAACGGTTCGATTAACAAAATTTCCTGTTTGGACCGCCGCCTTTTTCGGACTTCCCGCTCTACTTCACTTAACAACAGGCCGGCAAATAATAGATACGGCACAACCAGGACTCTGCCAGCTGCCTCGACACTAATCCTCTCCACACCCTCGGCAAACAATGGCGTGGTGGCCGCCAAATAGCAGACACTTACTCGCGAAACGCTTAGTTTCTCCTCAAGCCCCGTTTTTATCTTGGCAAAGGCCTCATGAATAACGGGATCACTACTCCCCCTGCCAACCAGCAAAACAGAATCCTCAGCATCCACCTTCCCAACTGCCGTCCTCACCAATTCACAAATTGCATCCACAATCCGCGCCTGTACTCCAAATGCCGGGACAAGCTCCACGCTAACCTCCGGATACTTCAAGCACAGCGGCTCGAGCGCTTCCGGAATGTCCTCTTTTATATGACCAGCTGTTAAAAGAAAGACAGGAACCACGATGATCTCAGTCGCACCTTTTGCCACACAGCGCTCAAACCCTTCCGGGATGTATGGCTCGGTCAGTTCCAGAAAACTGATTTCCTGGATTGGTGCATCAACTCTAGCAAAGACCCGCCTCAAGAATTCCTTCGCTTCCTCCGCTCCTTTTTTCGACCGTGTTCCATGCCCCACATATAAAATGGCTCTAGTCACAAAAACCGCTCCCTTCTAACCGTGCACGACAGGCAAATGTGGCACTACCTCTTCTTCAAACCAGTGCAACTTCTCATGCAGTTTCACCACTTCCCCAATCACAATCATGCTCGGATTGGAGATGTTGGCATCCTTTACTTTCCGCTCGATGTTGGAAAGCGTACCAACGACTGTCTTTTGTTCATTTAACGTACCCCAGTGCACTAACGCAATTGGTGTTTTAGAAGACTTCCCATTTTCCTGCAGACGTTTAAGTATATTCGGCAACTGCGAAACCCCCATGTAAACACAGATTGTATCCACGGCATGTGCAAGATTTGCCCATTGATGCTCCGCTTCTTTGTCGCCAGCCTGGTGTCCCGTGACAAAGGCGAAACTTTTGCTTAAAGTCCGATGGGTAACAGGAATGCCGGCGTAGGCAGCCGCTCCGATTCCAGCAGTTATCCCCGGTATGACTTCAAAAGGGACATCCTGCTTGAAGCATTCCTCTGCCTCCTCGCCGCCCCGTCCGAATACAAACGGGTCGCCTCCTTTCAAACGCACGACCTGCAATCCTTTTTTCGCATATTTTACGAGAAAATGATTGATCGTTTCCTGCTTCATCGTATGGTAATGGGGCAGCTTTCCGCAGTAGACAAGCTGCGCCTCTTTTTTTGCATAGTTTAGTAGTTCCGGATTCACAAGGCGGTCATAGAGAATAACATCCGCCTGCTCGAGTAGGCGCAACCCCTTCACTGTAATCAATTCGGGATCCCCGGGACCCGCTCCCACCAAATATACTTTTCCGGTCATGCGCTACCACCCTTTCTCCTCTGGATCTAAAATATAGCCACTCTTCTTTCCAATGCGCTTTTTCTCTCGTAAAATAACTTCTTTTACTTGGGGCTCTTTTAAATAAAATTTCTCAAGCTCCACATCTAGGTGTTCAAAAGCCGCTTCATCGTTCTCTGCAAAGATGACGGATACAATTTCCTTGGCCTCTATGGTTACGTCAAATCTATACAGATATGCCATCGGTTTCTTTTCCTAAAATAGTATCTAGTACGCCTTGCAAGGTGGAAACTCCCACGCGTCCAACAAAGTCGAAGAAGGATTCCCCTTTTGTCTTCTGGTCACGGAAGTAGATTAATAGCTCTTCCAGGACATCCGTCAATTCCTCAGCCGCCACTTTCCCCTTCAGCTTTTCATTGAACTTGCCGCCCTTATTCAAGGTTCCGCCAACATAAATCTCATAAGCTTCGACCATCTCTTTTTGCTCATTGCGCATTTTCATCCCCTGCAGGCCGATGTCAGCAATTTGACGCTGGCCGCAGGAATTGGGGCAGCCGACCATGTGCGTGCGGATTGGAACGTCCAAACTGATGCGCTGATCAAGTTCTTCTGCAATCAAGCGCATACGTTCCTTGGTTTCTACCAATGCCAGGTTGCAATACTCGATACCGGTGCAGGAAACCGCATGCCCGAGAAAGGAGTTCGGGTTAATGGAAATGCGTTCGAATATCGGTTCTTTTAACAGCGCCTCCACGTTTTCCGCCGGGATGTTCGGAATGATAAGATTCTGGGAATTACAGGTTCTGATCTCCCCGTTTCCATACTTTCCTGAAATTCTCGCAAGCTCGAAAACTTCCTCAGAATCCAAGCGTCCGACTGGTACGTTGAAGCCAAGAAACTTTAAGCCCTCCTGCTTTTGATCATGAATCCCGTAAAAGTAACCAGCATTCCATTCTTCTTTTGGCTCTTCTCCTTTGGAAGGCAGCGGACCCGTGTGTTCTAGTAGCTTCTCCTTGAACTTTTCCGGTCCCCAATCGGCTACTAAAAACTTCAAGCGTGCAAGATGGCGCTTCTCCCGATAGCCAAAATCACGGAATATCGTGGTTACCGCAATCGCTACTTCAAGCGTTCTTTCCGGTTCTACAAACACATCGATGGTTTCTGCCAAAAACGGCCTGGAGGAAAGCCCGCCCCCGACCTTCAGGTGGAAGCCACTTTTCGAGACGTCATCTATTGTTTTTGTAGCCGGTGTAAAAGAAACACAGTTGATTTCCGCATTCGATGCATTTTTCGTATTGGCACTGATGGACATCTTGTATTTTCGCGGCAGGTTCGAGAAGTCCTCATTCTTCTGAAAAAAATCATAGACCTCTTTTACAATCGCCGTTGTGTCAAAAAGCTCGTCAGGATCCAGGCCCGCAATCGGGTTGCCGACAATGGTACGGGTGATATCCCCGCATGCTCCTGCACTGGAAAGTCCCACAGCTTCGAGTCGTTCGAAAATGTCCGGGATTTGCTCGATCTCCAACCAGTGGAATTGGATTGCCTGCCTTGTCGTGATATCAAAAACACCACGGCCATAATCCCGCGCGATGCCAGCCAATGCTTCCACTTGCGGCTTAGTGAGAATCCCGGACGGAACATTGACCCTCATCATAAAATAACCATCCTCTTTCGGACGTTGCAGATAGAGCCCCGCCCACTTGAACAAATCCCATTGTTCCTTAGGAATCGAGTCGAATCCATTTTTCGCGTAATGCGGGATGTCATCGAGGATTCGAAGACCATCCTTCTCCAGTTTTGCTTTTTCCGTCTTGTTGATCTTTTCGTTATCGGCCCAGTGTTTTACATATGCCATAAGTGGAACCCCCTTTTAAATAATTTTTTGGTTTCTTAAGTATTGAAGTATCGTGTTGACGGCTTCTTCCACAGTCTGTGTGCTGGATGCGATAGTTATTTCTGCTTGTGGTGGCTTCTCGTACGGTGAATCAATGCCGGTAAAATCCTTGATTTCCCCGCGTCTCGCCTTCGCGTACAGTTGTTTCGGATCTCTCTTTTCACATTCCTCCAATGGGCAGTCCACAAATACTTCAATGAACTCTTCCTTTTCAAACAGTTTTCTGACCTGATTCCGGTCTGCTTGGAAGGGAGAGATAAATGCGGTCGTCACAATCTTGCCGCTGTCCACGAAAAGCTTTGCCACTTCCCCGATGCGACGAATGTTTTCGTTGCGGTCCGCATCTGAAAATCCTAAATCTTTGTTCAGTCCATGACGGACATTATCTCCGTCCAATACATACTCGTTAATGCTTTGGCGATATAATTCTGTGGATACTGCATTTGCGATGGTCGACTTACCGGATCCCGATAGGCCGGTGAACCAGAGGACACAACTGCCATGCCCGTTCTGTACACGGCGCTCCTCTTTTGTGATGGCCTGTTCGTGCCAGGTGATGTTGGTGGCTTTAGAACTCATTTCTCATTTCCTCCTTTATACGGCAGCTGTTTTCTTTTGTTTTAGTCCATCGATCAAGACCTCGACGACCTCTTTTCGACTGAAGCTAGACGGCGGAAGCTCCCCTGCTCTCAGCAGCTCCCTCACCTTCGTGCCAGATAATATAACTCTGTCTTTTGTTGGATGCGGACACGTTTTATCCGAGGCCATCCCCTCGCATTTATTGCAGTAAAAGCTATGCTCAAAAAATAATGGTTTAATGCCAAGCTCTTCCTCTGTGAACTGATGGAAAATATGCTGCGCATCATAAGTTCCATAATAGTCACCAACTCCCGCATGATCCCGCCCTACTATAAAATGGGTGCAGCCGAAATTTTTCCTGGCAATGGCGTGAAAAATGGCTTCCCTTGGACCTGCATAACGCATTGCCGCCGGGTAAACTGCCAGCTGGACACGGTCTGTTGGGTAGTAATTTTCTAGAAGCACTCGGTAGCTTTTAAGCCTGACATCCGCAGGAATATCGTCCGATTTTGTCTCACCTACGAGTGGGTTTAGGAAAAGTCCATCTACCGTTTCCAATGCCGCTTTTTGAATATACTCATGAGCTCGATGGACTGGGTTTCTCGTTTGAAAGCCGACGACTGTTTTCCAGCCTTTTTGCTCGAAAAGTTCGCGAGTTTCTTTCGGTTCGAGCCAGACGTCTTCGGCTACACCTTTATTTGGTTTTTGCGTAAGGATTACTTCCCCCGCGACGTAGATGTCGCCCCTTTCGAATAGTCGTTTGACTCCGGGGTGTGCGAGTTCTTCCGTTTTGTAGACTTCACGGGCCTCTTTTTGGAGGTCTGGCACATACCATTCGGAAACGGTTATGACTCCATATGTGGTTTGTTGGTGGGTAAGCTTATAGGTTTCTCCTTGTTGTAAGGTGCTTGCCACTTCTTTTGTGACCGGCAGCGTGACCGGAACCGACCAGACGGTTCCGTTTGCCAGTCGCAGGTTTTCAACGACAGATTCGTAGTCGGATTTAGTGAGGAACCCTGTGAGCGGACTGAAGAGTCCGACACCGATGAGTTCTAGATCGCTTAGTGCGATTGCGTCGATTTGGATTTCTTTTGTAAGTTTTGTTGTTTCATAGTTTGGTTGGTAGGCTTGCACAAGCGTGCCGCCATGTGGTTTTGGTAAGGTCATTGATTGTTTCCCTCGCTTTTTTGTGTAATTTGGTTGAAAATCTATGGTTTTTTAGTGATTTAAAATCGTTCGGTCAACTTTCCGGCATGTTCGGACAAGTTCACTGCTATTTTAGATAGAGTTCGGTCAACCTTTTAAAGACTTCGGTCAATTTTGACTGGGTTTCGGTCATTTGGAAAATTGGTTCGGTCAATTTGACGAAATCTTCGGTCACTTTAAGCGGAACTTCGGTCAACTTTTGAAAATCTTCGGCCACTTTCGGCAAAACTTCGGACATTTGCTCCTTGCGCCCCCATTTCCCACAGCCACACACCTCTTCACGCAACCCAAATCCTTAATCACTCCTTACTCCCTCCCGAAACCGCCGCCGCTCCAGCTCCAGATCCACCCGTTCGCTGCATCAAAAACTTCACTCCAAACACCGAAACCAGCACGCCGATCATCGCAATCACCGGATACACATTCTGCTCAATCAACAGCTGAATTAGCGTGTAGGATAACACCATCGATAACACCGGCGATACCACCCACACAACCAGAAGCTGCACGACAATGTCCTTTTTCAAAACAGACCTGCCCTGCTTCACAAAGCCGATTCCGATAATTGATGACGTCGTAATCTGAGTCAGGGGGACTGGTATACCAAACACAGAAGCGACTGTAACAATCCCTGCCCCTGTCCCCGAAATCACGCACCCTTCCTCCAGGCGCAGCTTTGTAATCTTTTTGCCGTTCGTTTCAATGACGCGCTGACCAAGCAATATCGCGCCAAGAGCGACAAATAGTCCTCCCCAGAGAATTCCCTGTCCAGTGCTCATGATGCCTGCTCCTACAAGTGGTCCCACGGCATTTGCGACATTATTCATTCCAGCTGAGAATGCCTCGAACACTCCCATCACCACAACCAGCACGGACAATATCGGAACGGCCCTTGAAGACTTTACCCAACGATCAATCACTCTATTTTTCAGCAACCAAGTCGCCCCAATTGCTAATAAAAACGCCAGAACAGGGGTCAGCAACCAGAATGAAACAATCCAGGCGAGCTTTCCGACAAACACAGATTGATAGACAATCCCCGCCCCAACGACCGAGCCGACCGTCACTTCACTAGTGGAAAGCGGGATGCCGAATATATTTGCTAAAAATAAAGACAGGGCCGCTGATGCAATCACAATCAGTGCAATGGCCACCGTAAAAGTACTCTGTGGGACAATGCCACTTCCCATCGTCTTAACGACCTCTCCGCCGCCAAGCCATGCCCCAAAGAACACCGCAATTCCGCATAGCACTAATGCCACATTCCTTTTAATCACTCCTGATCCATACGCAATTCCCATGGATGCCGCCGCACCGCTCGCCCCAATATTCATGGCGAAAAATAGACCAACGATAACGGCCATTGTCACTAACATGCTTTTTCCTCCTTCATCTCACAGCCACTCTTAGTTTGTATGCAAGCCGCACTCCGTCTTCCCGCTACCCGCCCAACGGCCAGCTCGGGAATCTCCGTCTGTGCCGACTGCTTGTGTACAGGGAAAGCAGCCGATGCTCGGATACCCTTGATCATGAAGCTCGTTATAGGGAAGTCCCCGGGTCCTTATATAGCCCCACACATCCTCCCATGTCCAATGAATGAGAGGGCAGATTTTTATATTTTGGAATTTATCATCCCGGTTGAGGAAGTTCGTGCTGGCACGTGTTGGTGACTGCTCCCTCCTAAGCCCAGAAATCCATGCCTTCTTTGGCGTGAGTGCTTCTCTTAATGGTTCGACCTTTCGAATTTGGCAGCATTGGCCGGGGTCCCTTTTCCAAAGGGCGGTGCCATGTGCCGCTGCTTGTTGATCCAAAGTGAGAGCCGGTTTTCTTTTTTCAATCTGCAAAGTCGGGTATCTATTTTTAATTTCCTCAATGACCTGATAGGTTTCTGGAAAATGCAGATCGGTATCTAAAAATACAATATGCGCATCGGGCTTTACCTTTTGAATGAGGTCGATTAAAACCACTGCCTCTGCCCCAAAGCTTGAGGCATAGATGATTTCATCGGATTCATAAGTTCCAAACGCCCATTTCAAAACTGCGGTCGCCCCTTTTGTGTCATCATCAACCTCGAAGATGGGCGAGGTCTCCTTCCAGTTTTCATACGTTATTTTCTCGTTCATACTGTTATTTGCTCCTTTCTTTTCCAATGAAAAAAGGCAGCCCTTTTACAAGTGCTGGCTTGTTGATCCAAGCCAAGCATCATGTAAAAAGACCGCCTCCAGTTTGTCTGGTCAGCGAGTGTTTATGATTGATTTCTGTAAAACACGCTGTTGATTTCCGTACCGGCTTCGCTTTCCTCGGGGCGCTTGTGGAGCCTCCCCGGCAAGCCTGCAGGGTCTCCCCTAAGCGCTACCTCCCGATGAAGTCTGCGCCTGTACTCCAATCAACAGCTGAATTCATATTTAATTGAAATTTATTTTTTCTGAAGGCGAACCTTCTCATTTTTTTCTATCTGAATGACTTTTCCATCCTGTACGACTAGGGTGATAGATCCAAATTTGATTGATTGTAGCATTGTTTCCAAGTGGGTAACAACTTCTTCCCATTCCGACTGTGCCAGTTGGCTCGCCTCCGTTTCGTTTTACAAAATTTAAAAAAGATACGGTTACCCCCGATAGATTGTAGTGCAGGGTGTGAGACTCCGGCGGGAGGTAGCGGTTGCCTTGAGACACCCGCAACGAAGTGAGGAGGCTCAAGCACCGCCCCGCGGAAAGCGAACACCCGGAACGGAAATCTATTGGAGTGAAACAGACAAAAACGCCTCTCCCATTATGGAAAAGGCGCATGTATGTAAGTGCACCTTATCTTCCAAAATGGGTATCCATTTTGCTGGAATTGGCACCTTGCTGTTCGCAGGTTGCCGGGCTTCAACGGGCCAGTCCCTCAGCCGCTCTAGATAAGCGTCAATTTAAGTTGTGTTTTTGTTAAAATTAATCCTACCATACTTATATGAATTGTCAACAAAGTTATTGACTGTTTTTTTAGATTTTTTATTTTTGGGAAGTTGGTCCTAGTCAGGTACCTTACTCCCCGATTTTTTTAAGCTTGGTTTCCGAATCAATGATGACCGCTTGATAGGAGTCGCCTGAGGTGGTTTCAAAAAGAACACCTTGGATGGTTTCTTCTTGTTTTTCAAGATTCGTCAATTCCACTTTTGTTAATTCTTCAGGATCAAACGTCACTTTCCCTTCCAGCTTAAATTGCCCGTCGCCTATTTCCTCTGCCATCTCGATTTCATGGTCGAGCATACGCTCCTCTAACCATCCGGCAAGTAAGGGTTCTACTGTATCTTTTACTATTTTCAACCTATCATTATATGTAAGAATCATGGAGTAGCGGACATATTGAACTGTTTCATACTCATTCCCACCCATGCCAACGGAAGTCGAGGATATGGTGAATTCAGGGTCTGGTTCTGTTTGAACGAACATGTTACAGCCGGTTAATACAATGGTGAGGCAACACAAAACAGCTAGCCTCTTAAACCTAACAACGCGTTGATTTCTCATAAAGCCTACTATTGAAAAAATCCCCTCACACATACTATCCTTCATACTAACCCCTCCTGTTTGGCGTTCCCATTTTACTCAACATTAACATATTTTTCCTTGAACGTGTTGCAATAATGTAAAAATGATGCGAGATTCCTATTGGAAGAAATACAAAAAAATAAGCAGCGGCATCACTCACCGCTGCTTATTTCTATTCGCATTTTGCCATTTCGGTTTTCTTGCGTTTTTCGGTTACTAGTACTTCAAGGTGACGGTAGAGGTTGACGAATTCACCTGGAAGCAGGCCACCGTACTCGCCGTCTAGATTTAGTTGCATCTTCTCTTTTGTGTTTACTTTTACCCTGTTTGCCTTTGTGTAGATAACTAAATCGTCTTTCACATGATCTCCGCGCAGTGCCATGGAAGCAATACGGATGAAGTCTGCTATGTTTGCTTTTTTAAGAATGATCATATCAAACATGCCGTCGTTCATGCAGGAATCTGGCGCAAGTTTTTCGAAGCCGCCTACCGAATTCGATAAGGAGACTAAGAACAGCATGATCTCGCCTTCAAAGATTTTTCCATCGTATTCAATCGTTACGTTTGTCGGGCGAATAGATGGAAGCATCTCGATTCCTTTTAGGTAGTAGGCAAGCTGGCCAAGCATAGTTTTCATTTTAATTGGCACTTCATAGGATAGCTCGGTCATTTTTCCGCCACCGGCAATATTCATGAAGTACTGATCATTTGCTTTTCCAATATCCACTGGCATCGGAACGCCTTCTGCAATGACATCAACACAACCTAAAATGTCATCGCGTGGCAGGTCAAGTGCTCTGGCAAAGTCGTTCGTCGTACCCACTGGAATAATGCCAAGTTGTGGGCGGTATTCCTGTTCTGCCAACCCGTTGACCACTTCGTTGATTGTTCCGTCTCCGCCAGCTGCTACTACAAGGTCATACCTGCGTTCCACAGCCAGCCTGGCAGCTTCTGTCGCATCTCCATGACCAGTTGTCGCATGGCAGGATGTTTCATAGCCGGCTTTTTCTAATCTAACCAACACTTCTGGCAGATGCTTTTTGAACAGCTCACGACCAGATGTTGGATTGTATATTACCCTAGCTCTTTTCATTTACCCATCATCCTAAACGTATATTTAACTAAGCCCTCTTTTATATCTATGTGTTGTCTATCTCTGTATGTTGTTATATAAGTTAGTTATATTTTCCCAATACCACTAAGTAGTGAACCTGTAACCCACTACTGATAACATATTAGCCTATTCGGGTGTGGATATGCAATTAAAATGAAAATTTTGAGAAATACGGTTGGCATCCCCCAAAAAAGAAAACCCCCACCCGGGCCGCCACTTCTCAAAAGTAGCAGCTGCAGGTGGGGGCCCAAGCTCTCAATTATTCTTCTGTCTTCTTCTCTTCGCTCTTTTTAGAAGTAGCGATTTCATTCGTCAGGCTGTCGATGCTGTGACGCACGTTCGCTTTGCCTGAGAAGTTTTCAATCAATTCTTTTACATCAATTCCAGATGACGCCTTTAAGGATTCTTGAAGAGTAGACATCAGGTTTGTTGCGTAGCCAGTCACTTTGTTGGCGCCGCCATTTTCACCGCTTCCGCCAGTGTCCACAACTGTGATCTTATCGATGTTGCCAAGTGGAGCTGCAACTTGCTTCGCATATTCAGGAAGCATTTTGATGATCATGTCGAGGATAGCCGCTTGACCGAACTGTTCGAATGCTTCCGCGATCTTTTCTTTCGCTTCCGCTTCTGCAAGACCTTTCAGGCGGATAACTTCTGCTTCGGATTCCCCTTGTGCTCTTTGGGCATCGGCAATTGCAAGACCGTCAATACGGACTTTTTCTGCTTCTGCTTTGGCCATTGCTTCGATGCGGTATTTGTTTGCATCTGCTTCTGCCATTTGTTTTGCTTTATCAGCTGCTGCAGCCTGCTCAACAGAGTAACGGTCTGCATCGGCTTTTTTCTTAACTTCAGAATCGTATTGACGCTCACGACGCAAGATCTCTTTTTCCTCAAGCTCAATTTGCTTTTGACGCTCGATGATTTGGATCTGCATCTGTTGCTCGGTTACTTCTTGTTTCGCTCGTGCTTCCTCTAGGTGGTACGCTTGGTCGGCACGTGCTTTTGCGATGTCTTGCTCACGGCGGTACTCGGCAACCTTCATTTGGTTGGTTTTTTCTGCTTCTGCGATCTCCGTCGCACGCTCAAGCTCAGCGCGTTGTGCGTCTTTTGCCGCTTCAGCACGCTTGATACGTGTTTCTTTATCTGCTTCCGCAGTTGCAATGTCTGCGTCACGTTTTACTTGCGCGATACGTGGTTTACCAAGAGATTCTAAGTATCCATTGCTGTCGCGGATATCACGAATGGTAAAGGATACGATGACCAATCCCATTTTCGCTAAATCCTGAGAGGCAACACGTTGTACTTCTTGCGAGAACTTTTCACGATTCTTGTAGATTTCTTCTACTGTCATGGAACCTAGGATAGAACGAAGGTGACCTTCTAGTACTTCACGTGCTTCGTTTTCCAGGTCCTCTTTTCTTTTTCCTAAAAATTGCTCGGCAGCTGTAGCGATATCGCCGATGGAATTGCCGATCTTGATGATCGCGGTACCGTCCGCCATCACAGGAACACCTTGCTCTGTGTAAACTTCTGGCGTTTTTACGTCTAGTTTAATAGATAGTAAGCTTAATGGTTCAGATTGTTGGAATACCGGCACGATGAACGCACCGCCACCTCGTACAATCTTGATTTTGTTTCCGGCTTCGTCCGTGTGGACATTTTTCCCGCCCAGGTAGCTACCTGTGATGATTAAAGCTTCGTCTGGACCGACTGTTTTGTAGCGTGCGATGAACACGACAATCAGTACGAAAATTAGCGCAACGACGGCACCAATAATGATAAACATTTCACCCATTTTCTGTTCCCCCTATTTATTATAGTTTTCTAAAACCTTTTCGTATGGAGTGACAGAAACCACTCCGGTTTGGACATCGATGATCAGGACTTCCGTATCATAAGGGATTTCCTCGTTTTCAAAGCTCTGTGCAGAACGTGAAACGGTGCTTCCGCCAATGCTTAGTACCACTTCCCCAAACCCATCTTTCGGGACCGAGATGATAACTCGTGCAAGCTTTCCTTTTAAGTCATCGTCTGTGTAACCGAGTGAGGAATCGGCGGACTTGATTGGTACAAAGACAAAGATGTGAAGCAGTATGACTAGTAGAAGTGCGAGGACGGTGGCAATGGCCAACACCAGCAATCCTGATAGCGGCGAGTATTTTTCAACTAGATAGCCTGTTGCTCCAAATACGGTAAAAAATGAAAAGATAAGAGCTGGATCAATAGGTAACACATCAAATATCCCGTCTACCACATCAGACAATAATACGTAAATCAGCGTCAAGCCACCAAAGATGATGAGGCACCAAAAATAGAGCGTCATCATGTCCAATCCAAACAACGTCATAAGCCATCGTTTCCTTTCCTGTTGTATTGAAGGCAATCACCTTAGGACCTTAATCCTTCTTCCAAAATTTCCTTCCGCTATTATATACGGGTCATTTCTCCTAAAGGTTTCAAAAACATTTCTATTTTTCTACCTTTTTCTTGGATGATGATAGGTGTAAACTAATAGTAGGAATTTACAAACTTTTACCTATTTCATCATAAACCATATAAAAGGGGAAAACTATTACTTATGCTAAAAAAAGGAATTATTTGCGGCGTAGGCCTGAGTTTGCTAGCTGGTTGCACGACCTTTGATAGTTTATTAGAAGAAAAGGAACCATTGGTAGGGAGTCCTCATGCAGGCAAGTCGACAGTGCCGGTAGTGACCGTGGTGGACGACGTGGTATGGGAGGATTTTTTTGAAAAAGAAGAGGACGGTAGTGAGGTGGTTGTTGCACCGGAAGAAACGGAAGAAGCTGAAGCTCCTCCGACGGAAGAGGAGCCAGCTGAACCTGAGGAGGTTTCCGACCCTGAAGCGATTCCTGTTGTGGCCAACCCAGGTGCAATGAATGTGATGGTCAATAAATTCTGGTCGCTGCCGGAAGGGTATCGTCCTGGGGATTTAATTAAACCGAATGTACCGTTTTCTTTTGGTGATGAAAACAGCGACCGTTCCAAGCTGCGTGCAGAGGCAGCTGAGTCGCTTGAGGTTATGTTCAATGTCGCAAAAGGGGAAGGCATCGAACTTTATGCCCGTTCTGGGTTCCGTTCTTACGAAACACAGGAGGCTATTTTTAAAAATGAGGTAGCCACATTTGGTTATGAGCAGGCGGTCCTCTACGTGGCGTTGCCCGGGACTAGCGAGCATCAGACCGGACTTGCGATGGATATTACCGCGAAGAGTGTGGGGCTTGAGTTAGTGGAGGCATTGGAGGGGACAGTTGAGGGCAAGTGGCTTGCGGAAAATGCCCACCACTACGGGTTTATTTTGCGCTATCCGAAAGGGAAAACGAATATTACCGGCTACGCGTTTGAGCCTTGGCATTTCAGGTATGTTGGCGTCGATATTGCTGGGGAGATTTATGCGAAAGGGATCACGTTGGAGGAATATTTGGGAGATGTGCGGGAGTTTTAAAGGGGAAAGGTTTTCGTGGAGCGCATTTTGGCGCTCTTTTTTGTTAGGAGTTGATTTTGCAGTGGTGCATGGGGAGTTTTAGAGTGTGTTGGAATGGGGGGCGTAATGCTTGGTCGAGTTTATTGTCCGGAATTTGAATTTTTTGTCCACTTTTAACATTTATTGTCCAAACTTTAGATTTATTGTCCAATTTCATTTTATTAGCCAATTCAAGCGGGATAAATGCCATTCGACAAAAAACGACACCACTCCACCCACACTACCTCCACTCCACTCCCATAAAAAAACAACCCCAACATCCTACGTTGGGGTTTTACATATCAACATTATCGCTTCTTAATCTCTTCAATCAAAATCTTGTTCACCATTTGCGGGTTTGCCTGGCCTTTGGAGGCTTTCATGATCTGGCCAACAAGGAAGCCGATGGCACGTTCTGTTCCTTCTTTATAGTCCTGGACGGATTTTGGATTTGCATCCAAAGTTTCACCGACCATTTTACGAAGGGTCCCTTCGTCCGATATTTGGACAAGGCCTTTTTCTTTTACGATTTTCTCTGCATCGCCGCCGTTTTCAATTAGTTCTTTGAAAACTTTCTTGGCAATTTTTGATGAAATCGTGCCCTTTTCAAGGAGCTTAATCATGCCGGCAAGTCCTTCTGGCGTCAAGGCTGTATCACCAAGTTCTTTACTTTCAGCGTTTAGATAAGCAGAAACCTCGCCCATCAGCCAGTTGGAAGCAAGCTTCGCGTCTGCACCAGCTTTAACGGTTCCATCAAAGAAATCGGACATTTCTTTTGTGATGGTCAGGACTTGAGCGTCGTATGCAGGTAGTCCAAGCTCTTCGACGTAACGCTTTTTGCGCTCGTCCGGAAGGGTTGGGATGTCTGCGCGAACGCGCTCTTTCCAGTCATCATCGATGTGAAGTGCGACAAGATCCGGCTCGGGGAAGTAACGGTAGTCATCGGATCCCTCTTTTACACGCATCAGAATCGTCTTCTTCGTCGCTTCGTCATAACGGCGTGTTTCCTGTTCAATCACTCCGCCAGATAAAAGAACTTGCTCCTGACGAACGACTTCATGCTCTAGTCCTTTTTGAACAAAGTTGAAGGAGTTCAGGTTTTTCAGTTCCGCTTTCGTACCGAATTCCTTTTGGCCGATTGGACGCAGGGAAATGTTTGCATCACAACGCAAAGATCCTTCTTCCATTTTACAATCAGAAACGCCCGTGTATTGGATGATGGACTTCAATTTTTCCAGGTAGGCATAAGCTTCCTCCGGTGTACGGATATCAGGTTCCGATACGATTTCCACAAGCGGTGTTCCTTGGCGGTTATAGTCGACAAGGGAATAACCGTCGCCTGTGTGCATCAATTTTCCTGCATCCTCTTCCAAGTGAAGGCGCGTGATACCAATACGTTTTTTCTCTCCGTTCACTTCAATATCAATCCAGCCGTTCTCCCCGATCGGTTTGTCATGTTGAGAGATCTGATAAGCCTTCGGGTTGTCCGGATAAAAGTAGTTTTTGCGGTCGAATTTGGTGTCGGTTGCGACTTCACAATTCAGTGCCATTGCAGCCTTCATCGCGTATTCCACTGCCTGTTTGTTCAGAACAGGTAGCGTTCCCGGATAGCCAAGTTCCACGACACTTGTGTTGGAGTTCGGTTCTGCGCCGAATTCGTTCGGACTTGCCGAGAAAATTTTGGATTTTGTTTTTAATTCTACGTGCACTTCAAGGCCAATAATCGTTTCAAAATTCATGTCTATTTTTCACCCCTTACAGCTGTGGCTTCTTTTTATGATGGTCGGTTGCCTGCTCGAATGCATGGGCAACGCGGTATATAGTGCTTTCCTCAAAATGATTTCCGATGATCTGCAAGCCTACTGGCAGTCCGTCTACAAAGCCTGCTGGTACAGAGATTCCTGGAACGCCTGCAAGGTTCACTGGAATGGTCAGGATATCGTTTGCATACATCGTAAGTGGATCCTTCGTGTTTTCGCCTACTTTAAAGGCTGGAGTCGGTGTTGTAGGTCCGATGATGACATCATATTTTTCAAAGACATCTTCAAAATCCTGCTTGATTAGCGTACGAACCTTTTGAGCTTTTACATAATAAGCATCATAGTGACCTGCGCTCAACGCGTAAGTTCCAAGCATGATACGGCGCTTCACTTCAGGTCCAAAGCCTTCACTGCGAGTCTGCTTGTACATGTCGATTAGGTTCTTCGCATTGTCTGTGCGGTAGCCATAGCGAACACCGTCAAAACGGGCAAGGTTTGCAGATGCTTCTGATGAAGATAATAGATAATATGTTGCCAAAGCGTATTGGGAGTGCGGCAGGGAAACCTCTTCCCATGTTGCGCCTAGTCCTTCTAATACTTTTAGTGCATCTTTAACAGATTGGCGAACCTCTTCGCTTACGCCTTCTGCCAGATACTCTTTAGGCACACCGATTTTCAGCCCTTTAACATCACCTGTAAGGCTGGAAAGGAAGTCTGGAACGTCAGCGTTTGCTGATGTTGAATCCATAGAATCCAGTCCGGAGATCGCTTGTAAAAGATAAGCATTGTCTTCTACGGTACGTGTAATTGGACCGATTTGGTCAAGGGAAGATGCAAAAGCAATCAAACCGTAACGGGAAACGCGTCCATAGGTAGGTTTCAGGCCGACAACTCCACAGAATGCAGCAGGTTGACGGATTGATCCACCTGTATCAGAGCCCAGGGAGAAAAATACTTCCCCTGCTGCTACTGCCGCTGCAGATCCACCGCTTGATCCGCCTGGCACACGTTCAAGGTCCCAAGGGTTTTTCGTTGCCGCAAAGGCAGAGTTTTCATTGGAAGATCCCATGGCAAACTCGTCCATATTGATTTTACCGATGGTGACGGTTTCCGCTTGGTTCAGCTTTTCTACCACTGTAGCATTGTAGATTGGGTTAAAGTCTCCAAGGATTTTACTCGCAGCTGTAGTGCGAATGCCTTTTGTGACGATGTTGTCCTTGATTCCAATTGGAAGACCGAATAAAAGTCCGTGATCCTTTTCTAATCCTAATGCTTGGTCGAGGACTTTTGCATATTTACGGGCATTCTCTTCGTCCAGTGTCAGGAATGCTTGTACCTTATCGTCGACTTCGTTGATGCGTTTGTACGATGTATCAACAAGGTCAGATACGCTGATTTCTTTTTTATGTAAAAGGCTATGTAATTCCGATAGCTTTTTATCAAACAATGACATGGGGTTCCCTCCTTACTCTTTCCTATTCAATAATGCTTGGTACGCGAATCTGGCCGTTCTTGTGGTCTGGAGCATTTTTCAATACCTCATCCACCGGCAGACCATCTTTCGCGACATCTTCCCTCATGACATTCTTCATATGTAGAACATGAGAAGTTGGTTGAACATTTTCTGTATCTAATTCATTCAGCTTCTCCGCGAATGAAATAATTGCATCTAATTGACTTGTGAACATAACTGCCTCATCCTCACTGATTGCAAGACGGGCCAAATGCGCCACATGCTTCACCTGATCCTCCGAAATACGTGACATCCTCTTTCACCTCCACAAAAAATCGAACTTGCACAATACCCCTATCATACTAAACTTTAACCCCCACAAGCAATTCTAACGGGATATTGGCATGATTTTTCTTTAGTGGAGTAAAGAGGGGTCTGACCCTCAATGCGTTAGAGCACTAAAGAAACCCTCCTCTCCCCGACCTCAAAAGGTTTTTGGTATGTGGTATGTTTCGCGTTTTTTGAGAGAAAATAAGTGTGCATTCTGGGAAGAGTGACGGTGAGTAGGGTTAGGAATATTACAGCAATATTACATGTTTGATAATTCTGAATAGTTTTACTTTAATTTCTTTTCGATTGGGAGGTATGCCCATCGTATCAAGGGGTAGAGTGATTTTCTTCCTATTGAAAAAGGTTTCAATCGCTTGAATAAAGGGAAATACTTTGTTAGCTTAAATACTCGTAACCGTTATGAGAGCAATTTGGGGCGCCGAAATTGCTGATGTACAAACTAAATTAAAGATAATTCAGGAGTTGATATTGTGGACACAGGAGTATTTATTTCCCTAGCACTTTATTTTATCGCCATGCTAGGAATAGGTTTATATGCCTATAAGACATCTACAGACGATATTTCAGGCTATATGCTTGGTGGTCGTCAATTAGGACCTGGAGTAACAGCATTATCTGCCGGGGCATCTGATATGAGTGGTTGGATGCTAATGGGTCTACCCGGTGCCATGTATGCTACTGGTGTATCGAGTATGTGGATTGCCATCGGTCTTACAATTGGAGCATATGTAAACTATTTGGTCGTTGCACCTCGTTTAAGGGTTTATACAGAAACTGCGAATGACTCCATTACAATCCCAGATTTCTTCGAGAACCGTTTTTATGATGGAACTCGTATCTTACGCTTCGTATCAGCGATCGTAATCATCATTTTCTTCACTCTCTACACCTCCTCTGGTTTAGTTTCAGGTGGTACACTATTTGATAGTGCATTTGGGTTAGACTACAAAACTGGTTTATTCGTAACGGCTGGTGTAGTAGTGGCTTATACATTGTTCGGAGGATTCTTGGCAGTTAGTTTAACTGACTTTGTACAAGGTGTCATCATGCTTCTTGCCTTAGTACTAGTGCCAATCGTCGCATTTACTGATTTAGGCGGAGTTGGAGTTACACTTGATGAAGTACGTTCCATCGACCCAACTTACCTTGATTTCTTTAAAGGAACGACCGTCCTTGGAATTATTTCGTTACTTGCTTGGGGACTAGGTTACTTTGGTCAACCTCACATCATCGTTCGTTTTATGGCGATTAAGTCCATCCGTGATTTCAAAGCTGCTCGTCGTATCGGAATGAGCTGGATGATCGTTTCTATCATTGGTGCGATGGCTACAGGACTTGTAGGGATTGCATATGTGAACCGTACAGGAATGGAATTAGCCGATGCAGAAACAATCTTTATTGTGTTCTCCCAATTCTTGTTCCACCCACTAATTAGTGGATTCTTACTTGCAGCAATTTTAGCTGCTATCATGAGTACGATTTCTTCTCAGCTACTTGTTACATCCAGTGCGCTGACAGAAGACTTTTATAAAACGTTCTTGCGCCGTGAAGCATCTGATAAAGAACTTGTCCTAATCGGTCGTATCTCCGTTCTTATCGTTGCTCTAGTCGCAATTGCACTATCCCTAACACCTAATGACACCATCCTTAACCTGGTTGGTAACGCATGGGCAGGATTTGGTGCAGCATTTGGTCCAGTTGTAATACTAAGTCTTTACTGGAAACGCATGAACCGTTGGGGTGCACTTGCAGGTATGCTAGTGGGTACCATCACGGTACTATTATGGATCTATGGTCCTTTCACTATCAACGGCGAACCGTTAACAGCTTTCTTATATGAAATCATTCCAGGGTTCATCCTAAGTACGATTGCCGTAATAGTTGTAAGTTATCTTACAAACTTCCCACGTAAAAAAGTTCGTGAAGGCTTTACGGAAATGGAAGAAACAATGGAAACAGAACAGAATAAAGAAGATTAATTTATACAAAAGAGAACCCGTTCACATAGACGGGTTCTCTTTTCATTTACTTCTCGTTATCCACCAGCACAATAACTTCTAATTTGTCAGCTGTATTTACTGCAAACACACTGTACACCGTATCTTTTTCAAGCTTTGTTCCAGAGAGGTCTAGAACTTGTTTTTTATCAGGTGTTCTGATTTCCAAATCGTACGTTCCAGGCTCAAGTTCCTGATATACGGAAATGTCTTTAAAAGAAAGTTCACTGAATACTGTATCTCCATCAATTACTCCTACATCCACTTGTGGAGCATCAGGCGATAGGTGACCGACACGCGTGAACGCCTTTCCTTTAGGTGCTTTTCTAGTATCTTCTACCGCAATCATCTCAAGGTTCGCAAGCTTATTAACAGCCGCTACCGTGTATGCCTTGCCACCTTCTACTTCAAGTTGCTGAGCGATAACTGGTTGATCTTTTTTACCCGCAGGATAGATCTCCACTTTGTGTGGGCCTGCCGGTAGCATTAAGTAATCAGTTGCATCTTTAAACTTCGCACCCTCAACCGCAACATTTCCATCGACATAAACGTCCACAGCCGGCGCGTCAGGGGATGCATGCAGAATACGGACTTGTGCATCTTGCTTGCTGCCGGTATTCGCATTCGCAGCAGCCAAGTTGCTCATTCCACCTAAAACAAACAGCAACACCGTTAAAATACTAAGGAATTTCTTCATTTTATATCTCCTTTTCATACTATATTTGAACACATTTGTTAGTATGAAAGGTTCGCGTGGAAAATATGTAAAAAAGTAGCAATAAAGTTTGGATATTCGGTGGTTTTAGCAGATTTTTAGTGGGGTTTAAGGAGAGTTAGTGAGAGTTCGTGCCGATACAGTGAGAGTTGATGCCAAAATGGGGCGAGTTCGTGCCAAAATGACGCGAGTTCGTGCCAAAACCACCCGAGTTCGTGCCAAAGTATTTTCTATGGTAATCCCACTCTCCCACCAAAAAAAGAAGCTGACACCCCACTAGGTATCAGCTTCCTTCTATTATAACTATTACAGAGTTTCAGAAGTTGTTTTTGCTTGTAAGTGAAGCAATAGGTAGTCAGGACCGCCCGCTTTGGAGTCAGTACCAGACATGTTGAATCCTCCAAATGGTTGGTATCCAACGATTGCACCTGTGCATCCACGGTTGAAGTAAAGGTTACCTACGTGGAAGTCTTCACGAGCTTGCTCAATTTTGTCGCGGTTGTTTGTGATAACCGCTCCAGTCAAGCCGTATTCTGTGTTGTTGGCAATCTCAAGCGCATGATTGTAGTCTTTTGCTTTTGCAAATGCTACAACCGGCCCGAAGATTTCCTCTTTCATTAGGCGAGCTTCCGGATCCACATCAGCAACGATTGTCGGCTGAACGAAGAATCCTTTGGAGTTGTCTCCTTCTCCACCTGCAAGAATGCGTCCTTCTTCTTTTCCGATAGCAACATATTTCATTACTTTATCAAATGCAGCTTGGTCGATAACAGGTCCCATGTAGTGGTTTTCTGTTGGATCGCCAACTGTCAATTCTTTTGTTAATTCTACTGCACGGTTCAATACTTGGTCATACACATCTTCCACGATTACCGCACGGGAGCACGCAGAACATTTTTGACCGGAGAAACCGAATGCAGATTTTACGATGGATTGTGCTGCCAACTCAAGGTCGCCCTCGCTGTCCACCACAATCGTATCTTTTCCACCCATTTCAGCGATGACACGCTTCAGCCAGATTTGGCCAGGGTTCACTTTAGAAGCACGCTCATAGATTCGTAGACCAACGTCACGAGATCCAGTGAACGAGATGAAGCGAGTGCGTGGGTGGTCTACTAGGTAGTCCCCTACTTCCGCGCCGCTACCTGGTACAAAGTTAAGTACGCCAGCAGGCAGTCCAGCCTCTTCCATTACTTCTACGAATTTAGCCGCAACAACAGGAGTTGTAGACGCAGGCTTCAATAGTACTGTGTTACCCGTTACAATCGCCGCTACTGCAGTACCAGCCATGATTGCAAATGGGAAGTTCCAAGGAGAGATGATCACACCTACACCTAGTGGAATATAGTTATAACGGTTGTATTCCCCAACGCGGCTCTCTAATGGCATACCGTCTTTTAGCTTAAGCATTTGACGCGCATAGTACTCAAGGAAATCAATTGCTTCCGCAGTATCTGCATCCGCTTCATTCCAAGGCTTCCCTGCTTCTTTAGTTAAGAGTGCAGAGAATTCGTGCTTACGACGGCGAATGATTGCTGCCGCACGGAACAAGATGTCTGCTCTTACTTCTGGCTTCACCTTACGCCACGTTTTGAACGTTTCGTCTGCAACTTGCATCGCCTTCTCAGCCAAGTCACGATCTGCCTTTGACACACGACCAATAACCTCTTCTTTATTTGCAGGGTTCACGGATACGATTTTATCTTCCGTCGTAACACGCTCTCCACCAATAACTAAGTCGTAATCTTGTCCTAAATAAGAGTCCACTAGTTTCAAGCCTTCAAGATAAGCTTGTTTGTTTTCCTCATTAGTGAAATCAGTAAATGGTTCATGTTTGTAAGGTAATACCATTACATTCGCCCTCCTTTGCATTCTAAAGCGCTTGCATACAATTCTCATTCTACCCTATCATTACTAGTCTTTCAAATATTGTTTATATTCTAATCGGAAGAAAAATTTGGAGGGGATTGAATGGTGCATTAAACCTGGGTTAGGTGAGTGTTTGAGCATTTTTTTGTAAAAGTCACAATAACCACAAAAAGAGTTACAATCAATCCTCGTCTATCCATTCACAGCACAAAAAACCCACTATCCCATAAAGAATAGTAGGTCGCAAATGATTAATAGATATGAACAAACGGTTTTTCCGATCCTGCATCCCTTACAATCAATGCTTCTTCTCCACTGATGGAAGAAATGGATACTTGTAGATTGATATAATTCGGGAAGTGTTCCACCACTAGGCCTGTTACATACTGAGTGAAACCGATCAACTCGGCTTTCCCGTTAAACTCCATATTCACTTCAATGGAAAGCTGT
Organism: Bacillus sp. RO2; assembly: GCF_012911845.1. GTDB lineage: Bacteria > Bacillota > Bacilli > Bacillales > Bacillaceae_I > Sutcliffiella_A. The sequence goes on from NZ_JAAXCU010000021.1 coordinate 56,623, forward strand.
TGAAGTTCACCATCACGGTAATAACCCTTTCCGATCACACCTGTATGATTTGGAAAATAGTCGTCAATATCCAGCTTAAAATTTTCAAATCGTACTGCGTCATCACGATATAATTCGGTAGTATCACTATTTGGGAAAAGGTGATATTCTTCATTAATTTTTTCCCATTTACCAACCGAATTGTCGCCTGATGAGACATTTGCTTTTGCGATAAAGCTTCCCGGGACAACGGAATTGGCAGGACTTTGTTTATACAATCCAATAATGATCGGAACATTTTCAAGTCCTTCCATGCCACGAACCCTTCTGATAACTTCTTCCGCTATTTTCTTTCCTTCAGCTTCAAGTTCGTCATCTGGAATCACATATTCCCTCGGATATCCACCTTCTTCATCCGTTAAATTATAATAGTGGATAGAGTTTAACGCGATTCCAATGGATACCCCGCCAAGTTCCACCTGATCTTCTCCCTTACGGACAAGATAGTTTTGTTCCTGAACATGCGCTAGGTAGATTGGACTTTTTTCGTTTGTGTCTTCCGTATCAACTCCGCGAATCAAAGGGGGATTCAATCCAGTAGTATCCTCATCATCCGGGTCTACTCGACCTAACCAGCTTCTAATCGTATTCCTCTTTATATACTGACCTTCCTGATACAAATAACTGTCGGAAGGAAATACCTCCTGCGACATGCGCATCAATCCGGTTTCCAACTCCTCCACATCGACCCGGCTGTTTAGGCGCGGGGCGATTTGGCCGCGAGTTTCCCCTGGCTTATAAGGAAGAATGGTTTGATAAAAGTCATCTGATATTTTATATCTTGGAACAATGGCTTGTTCCGTGTTTTCCTGCTGCGCTGGATCTTGTACCACTTCTTCCTGCTTCTCGAAGCCTGGCACACATCCGGTGGCAAAAAGAGAAACAACAAGGAGCAACGACAAAAACCTTTTCACTTCCAACACCTCTTATGATTGTATTTCCTTAAGCATTTGTGCTTCATTCCAAACTTCTATTCCAAGCTCCTGTGCTTTTGTAAGCTTAGAGCCGGCATCTTCTCCAGCAATCACTAAATGCGTGTTTTTGCTGACGCTTCCGGTCACTTTTCCACCCAATTGTTCAATGGCTGCTTTCGCATCATTTCGTGACATTTCTTCCAGCTTTCCTGTCAGGACGATCGTTTTTCCTGCAAAATAAGAATCAACATCTTTCGCGCTTACTGGCTTCGGTCCTTTATACGCCATGTTGACCCCTAGTTCTTTTAGCTCCGAAAGAAGTTCTGTCACTTCCGGCTGTTCAAAATAAGTCACTATGGAATCAGCCATCTTGTCGCCAATTTCATGAATCGCTGTCAGCTCTTCTTTCGTCAAGCTTGCAAGACGGTCCATATTCTCGAATTCCTGTGCCAATGTTTTGGCTGCTTTTGCTCCTACCAAACGGATTCCCAGTCCAAACAGAAGGCGCTCCAGAGAGTTGTCCTTCGTTTTTTCTATTGCAGCTATCAGGTTATCTGCAGACTTTTCGCCCATACGCTCCAGCTCCAGAAGCTGTTCTTTTGTCAATTTATAAAGGTCTGCCACGTCTTCAATCAGGTTCTCGCGGAAAAGTTGAGCAATTACCTTTTCTCCAAGACCATCAATATTCATGGCATTACGGGATACAAAATGAATCAATCCCTCACGAATCTGTGCCGGACATTTCGGATTGATGCAGCGCAACGCCACTTCCCCTTCAATGCGGACAAGCTCGCTTTCACATTCCGGACAGTGTGTCGGCATGGTGAAATCACGTTCTTCACCGGTTCTCTGCTCTACAAGTACATTCACCACTTCAGGAATAATATCTCCAGCTTTTTTCACGATAACGGTATCGCCAAGCTTGATGTCCTTTTCACGGATGAGGTCTTCATTATGTAAGGAAGCTCTTTGGACCGTCGTCCCTGCTACACGCACAGGTTCAAGGATTGCCGTTGGTGTCACCACACCTGTTCGGCCGATATTCAGCTCGATATCAAGAAGCTTAGTCGTGACTTCTTCTGCAGGGAACTTGTACGCAATGGCCCATCTTGGACTTTTTGCGGTAAAACCAAGCTGTTCTTGATGCTCGGTGTTGTCCACTTTAATTACGATACCGTCTATATCATACGACAGATCCGGGCGTTTTGTGTGCCAAGCTGTGACATATTCCAAAACTTCTTCAATCGACGTGCACACTTTTCGCTCCGCATTTGTCTTAAACCCTAGTTTATCTAGGTAATCTAAGCCTTCGCTGTGGGAATCAACACCTGCTTCTCCCGCGTCTGCAAGGCTATACACGTACACGGACAAGTTACGGGATGCAGCAATTTTTGGATCAAGCTGACGAAGAGACCCCGCCGCCGCATTACGTGGGTTGGCAAATGGCTCTTCTTCGCGCTCCATTTTCGCTTCGTTCAACTTCTCAAAAGAATTCTTCGGCATGTAAGCTTCTCCGCGAACCTCCATCGTCACCGGTTCTTTTAAGCGTAAGGGAATGGATTTAATCGTTTTGAGATTCATGGTGATGTCCTCACCAGTTGTCCCATCTCCACGGGTCGCGCCAAGAACAAACAAACCGTCCTCATAGCGCAGGGACACAGCCAAACCGTCAATTTTCAGTTCGCACACATAGGTCACATCATCGCCGACAGCCTGCTTGACTCGGCGGTCGAAATCACGCAAGTCGTCTTCGTTGAAGGCATTGCCAAGGCTGAGCATCGGGGTGCGGTGCTCGACCTTGTTGAACATCTCTAGAATATTCCCTCCTACACGCTGAGTCGGAGAGTCTTCCGTTTGCAGTTCTGGATACTCCTTTTCGAGCGTTAATAGCTCTTGTAAAAGAGAGTCATATTCGGCATCTGAAACGGACGGTTTGTCCAGTACATGATATTCATAGTTATATTGGTTCAGCACATCATGCAGCTCGCGAACCCGTTTTTCAGCTTGTTCTCTTTCCATGCAATGTCGTCCTTTCTTATTTGGCGGTTATCATCTATTGTTGAACCTTCGTCACAGGGGCAAACTTGGCCAATAGGCGTTTGATTCCTGTTGGGCTTGGGAAGGCAATGTCGAGTTCCTTGCTGTCGCCATCGCCTTTTACGCTGACAACAGTACCGACTCCCCATTTTTTATGTTCTGCTTTGTCTCCTACCATCCAGTCCAAGCTTTCTCCACCCGTTGCAGTCAGCCCGCGGGATGGTGCTGTGGTACGGCGTGCGGTTTGTGAAGCAGGACTTGCCGCCCTTGCTCTTCCAGAAGAAGAATTGCCTCCAAATGGTGACGCAGAGCCGCCTCCAAAACTTGACCCGCGGCCACCAAATGGCGTTGGACGGGATGCAGCTTCTTTGTTTTCTTCGCTTTCTAGTAACTCTTCGGGAATTTCTTTTATAAAACGAGAAGGTGGGTTAATGTTTGTACGACCAAATAACGTACGCATTTGGGCGTTCGTGATGAACAATTGCTGCTCAGCACGAGTAATTCCAACGTAAGCCAGGCGGCGTTCCTCTTCCATTTCGGCTTCTTCAAACAGCGAACGGCTGTGAGGAAATACCCCTTCCTCCATTCCAATCAGGAATACAACCGGGAATTCAAGTCCTTTTGCAGCATGAAGTGTCATTAAAATAACACCTTCCTGCTGGGCTGGATCTTCCTCGTCCAATTTATCAATATCAGCAACAAGCGCCAGGTCTGTAAGGAAAGCAACCAAGCTCTTATCGTCATATTTTTCTTCAAAATTCTTCGTAACAGATAGGAACTCATCGATGTTTTCTAGTCTGCTTTGGGATTCAATTGTTTTGTCGGCTTTCAGCATTTCTCGATAGCCTGATTTTTCAAGAACCTCTTCTACTAGTTCCGTCACAGAGATGTACTCTTGCATTTGCACATAGCCTTCAATCAGCGCACGGAACTCTTTCAATTGGGACGTAGCACGGCCGCTGACACCAATTAAGTCTACTTCTGCAAGTGCTGTGAAAATGGAGATATCATGCTGTGCCGCGTAATTGGCGATCTTATCAACTGTTGTTGCCCCGATGCCACGTTTAGGCACATTCACAATTCGCTGCAAGCTGATGTCGTCGTCTGGATTCGCAATCAAGCGCAGATACGCGAGGATATCCTTGATCTCTTTGCGGTCGTAGAACTTTGTCCCACCGACGATTGTGTAATTGATGTTGGACATGAGGAGCATTTCCTCCATCACACGGGACTGGGCGTTTGTACGGTAAAGTATCGCAAAATCACCAAGGGTGCGTGTTGGGTCTTGTCGCATTAGTTCACGCATTTTTCCGACTACAAACTGTGCTTCCGATTTCTCAGAATCCGCTTGGTAATGAATGATTTTTTGCCCTTCGTCGTTTTCCGTCCAAAGGTTCTTCTTTTTACGGCCGATATTGTTTTCGATCACTCGGTTAGCCGCTTCTAGGATACGTTTAGTAGAACGGTAATTTTGCTCTAACAGGACTACCTCCGCGTTTGGATAATCTTTTTCAAAAGAAAGGATATTGGCGATATCCGCTCCACGCCAGCGATAGATGGATTGATCAGAATCCCCTACCACACAAAGGTTTTTCAAGCGGTCAGCCAAAAGGTTAACCAATGTATATTGCGCTCTGTTCGTATCCTGATACTCGTCCACGTGGATATATTGGAACTTGCGCTGATAGTATTCGAGCACTTCCGGTACACGTTTAAAGAGATGGATGGTCGTCATAATCAAATCGTCAAAATCAAGCGCTTGGTTCTTTTTCAGCCTCTTTTGATAGTCGGTATAGATTTCCGCTACTTGCTGCTCATAAGGACCAAGTGGCTGTTTTGCATATTGTTCTGGATTCATCAGTTCATTTTTGGCAGAGCTGATGGTACCAAGGATGGTTCTTGGTTCGAATTTTTTCGGATCGATATTTCGGTCCTTTAAAATATTCTTGATAACAGACAGCTGGTCGGTCGTATCAAGAATGGTAAAATTGCGGTTAATTCCGATGCGGTCAATGTCACGGCGCAGGATTCGCACGCACATGGAGTGGAATGTGGAGATCCAGATGTCTTCTGCAGCCGGTCCGAGTAGCTTTTCCACACGCTCTTTCATTTCACGCGCTGCTTTGTTTGTAAAGGTAATCGCAAGAATATTCCATGGCGCTACCTGTTTTTCGGCCATCAGGTAGGCGATTCGGTGCGTTAACACCTTCGTTTTTCCACTTCCCGCTCCGGCCATGATGAGTAAGGGGCCGTCCGTTTTCTTCACGGCTTCTTTTTGCATGGGGTTCAGTCCTTCAAGAAGCCTTTGACTTAAATATTGCATATTTTTCCACCGTCCCAACAAACATATGTTCTTATTTTCTATCATACTAAATTGGCTTGAGAATTACTATTAATTTTAGAATCTTTGCATCCACCGCTGTTGATTTCCGCACTAGGCTTCGCTTTCCTAGGGGCGGTGCTTGAGCCTCCTCACTTCGTTGCGGGGTCTCAACCTACCGCTATCTCCCTCAGGACAAGGAAGGCTTCGACAGCGAAACATCGCACGAAGAAAATGCGTAGCATTTTCGAGGAGTCTTCGCCCCGTGCTCCAATCAACAGCTAGAATATCTAGAAACTAATTTTTCACAGCGTCAACTGTCTTCAGCGCTTCTTTTAAATTTTCATATACTGCGTTTCCTACTACGACGGTATCTGCGTGGGCTGCCATTTCTTTGGCGCGTTCGGCTGTGGAGATGCCGCCTCCGTAGAATAGTTGCGTTTTTTCGAGAGTTTGTTTGGCCGCCTGGACCATTTCCACGTCCCCGTACGTACCACTATATTCTAAGTAAAAGATAGGCAGATTAAACATTTTCTCTGCTAGTCTTGCATAGGCAATGACATCTTCTTTGTCGAGATCTGTTTTGGCTTCCGTTAACTTGGCAGCTTTACAGTCGGCATTCAGGATGCAGTACCCTTCTGCCACGATCTCTTCCCAGTTCATAATATCTCCGTACTCTTTCAGTGCCTCTATATGAAGGTCCGTGACCCATTCTGTCTTTCTGCTGTTCAACACACTTGGGATAAAATAATAATCAAATCCCGGTGTAACCGATTCTATGGTGGAAACCTCCAATGCACATGGCAACGAATATCTTCTCACCCTGCTCATCAGGCTCAGCACATTGTCGAGTGTGACCCCGTCCGTACCGCCGACTAGAATCGCATCGGTTCCGGATTCGCACACAAGCTCTAAATCTTCGTCCGATATCTCTTTATTAGGATCCAATTTAAAAACGTGCTTCCACTCACGTATTTCCATTAACACTGCAAACGTCCCCCATTCTAATTTTCCATTCCCCTATTATAGCAAAATCCAGGCTAATACGAAAAAGAGAAACGGAGATTATCGACTGGAAGTTACGACCTTTTCCGGTAGACCAAAAGTTTTTTTCCTGTGGCCTGTTATTTCTTTTGTGTAGCGGGGAATTACATAACTAACATCTTTAGTCGCACTTAGGAAAATAGTTTTTTTTAATATATGGATGCATATCGTAATCGCTTCAAAATATGATGTGATAAGGAGGTGTCCAACATGCCTATGTGGCTATGGTTTGTTATTGGCTTCGCTATTCTTTTGTTGTTTGGTGCTCTTGTTGACCACTTTGGAAAAAGAAGAAAGAGATCGGCTGACTCTGCTTCGCTCTCTCAATCAGTCGATGAAGTAAAACCAAACCAGGATACGTTTTTTAGGTGATGCACGGTTTTTTTAGGGGCTTTACTTTTTGGTGGAACCGCTTCTTAATAAGAGGCGGTTATTTGTTGTTTGATAGGTGGAGGGCGGAGTCTATATTTAAATTGGATTTTTTATATTGTCCTGGCGTATAGAACCGTTCTATTAGACTTTTTATGCGGACTTCCTCACTGTTCGGGCGTATAGAATCGTTCTATTAGACTTTTCATGCGGGTTTCCTCACTGTTCGGGCGTATAGAACCTTTCTATTAGACTTTTTATGCGGATTTCCTCACTGTTCGGGCGTATAGAACCATTCTATTAGACTTTTTATGCGGATTTACTCACTGTTCGGGCGTATAGAAGCGTTTTATTAGACTTTTCATTCGGTTTTTCTCACCGTTCGGGCGTATAGAACCGTGCTATTAGTCTTTTTATGCGGGTTTCCCCACTGTTCGGGCGTATAGAACCGTTCTATTAGACTTTTTATTCGGATTTCCTCACTGCTCGGGCGTATAGAATCGTTCTATTAGACTTTTCATGCGGGTTTCCTCACTGTTCGGGAGTATAGAACTCCCCTATTAGACTTTTCATGCGGGGGTCCTCATCGATCGGGAG
>NZ_JAAXCU010000022.1 GCF_012911845.1 Bacillus sp. RO2
TGAGAATTTGTGGGCTGTTCGGGGTTAGAGAAGCGCTCTCTACTACCGTTTATGAGGATTTGTGGGCTGTTCGGGTTTAGAGAAGCCCTCTCTACTACCGTTTGCGAGGATTCGTAGGCTGTTTGGGCTTAGAGAAGCGCTCTCTACTACCGTTTGCGAGAATTTGTGGGCTGTTTGGGCTTAGAGAAGTCCTATTTATGAACGTTTGCGAGGATTTGTCGCCAGTGGAAGGAGCGCAGACGTCTGTGCGTGAGGAAGGGACAGGTGAGACCCTTCAGGCGGAGTGAAGATGAATCACGGACCTTCCGCAAGCAAGCGAAGTGCCTGGAACGGAAATCAACCGTATTACATGCTTTCTTATCTTAAAAACAAAGAGTGATTCTGCAACAGAATCACTCTCCTTAAATATATTCTTATACAATTACTTCCTCTTCACTTAATTCAGCTTCCTCTATATCTCTCGATCTGTGGGCAATTCTGCTAGCTGCAGCTGCCGCAAGCGCACATACAATATCATCCATAAAGGTGTGAACTTCTTCTCCATCGTGTTCATCCAACCTCTTGATAATTCCAAATTTCTCTTTGTCAAGATAACCAAAGTTTGTCAAACCAATTGATCCATACACATTCACAATTGATAATGGGATGATTTCGTCTATACCATACAACGGTTCGTCAGTCTCAACCAAATATTGAAGGGGATCTGGCAGCAGTTTTTTTTCTGCTAAGATATCCAAAGACAAGCCCGTTAACACTGCATGGACAATTTCCCTTTTCTCCAAAACCTTCTCGACGTTATGTACACAGTCTTCAAGGGTAACATTATTGATATATTTCTTTTGCAGAAGGAGAACAATTTCAGCTATATCCTGTATCGTAACACCTCTGTCTTCTAACATCTTTTTTGTTGTTTCTCTCATCTCTTTTAATGTGTGTTTTCTCATATGGCCCCCCTCTTTCTCTCTAGCTCAACCATTTAGGTGGCGTGTTCTTCGCCCAATAAATAGACCCTAAAGCATGATGGCCATGAAAGTCATCGTGATAAGTATGGTAATGAAAGTTAAAATAATACCCATCAAGTGGAGGATGATCTTTTCTTACATGGAATCGGATAAGATCTTTTCCAGTAACAGCATGATAAATATGAAAAATCTTTTCGCTATCTCCACCAGTAGGATTTTCAGAAATAGTTAAGTTAGAGAGATCTTCTTCAGGATGCTGTTCTGCAAGATCTTGTAGAACCAGTTCCATTTTAGGGAAAATCACATCTTTAAATTCATCTTGTATTTTTGGACCGATTCTTGAGCCGAATTTTGCAAAACTTTGTTGTTCAGCCTGTTCTGTAGCTAAAGACAGGAATGAATCTTTAGACACCCTTTGTTCGAATGGAGCTATAAATTCATTAGAATGACTGTTATATTCTTTGCTTGTTACATCGCCAAACGACGAATCATCCTTCTGATCGTCTATTGTCAAATAGGCAGGTGGCGATACTGTACCGAACGTGAGCGCTGTAATTAAGACTACTAATGATTTCTTAAGCCATTTCGGCAAGACAGTTTTCCTTTCCATTTGTATATCCCCATTCTATTTATTTCTCTAGTATTATGTAAAACTAGTATATCACAAAAGTAAGAAAATTTTATCAATTTTGCATTAACTTTTCTTACCTAGGCATTTTAATGCTTTCTTTTGAATGCCTTTTGTTACAGATTACGCACTAATCTAGTGATTTAATGAAAAATGATTTAATTATTATTCATTTATTTGTGTTTTTTTGTTAATATTAATGAATAGTACATATTGGAGGTTAAACTCATGGCAGATATTGCAATTATGGTATCAAGCTTTGTTACTTTAGGTGCATTGATTTATTTATGTTTTGCTGATTGAATCTACAGAAAAAACCTCGTGTTGAGAATTGGTCAACACGAGGTTTTTTTAAACACTCTTACACCGCTTGTGATTTTCGCAAATGGCTTCGCTTTCCTAAGGGCACTGCTGGATCCTCCTCGGCTCCGCCTGCGGGGGTCTCCACCTAGTAGCGCTAGCTGCCTAAGGAGTCTTCGCCTTATGCTCCAATCACCAGCTACCATTTTTGCTAACTTATAGTTTCCGTTTTACATAGCCTAACACTCTATATAGCCAAAGTGGAATTTTGCGGTTTTTCTTTTTAGTACGGTAAATCCGTAATGGGCAAACTTTTCACTTTGCCAGTGGTCCTTTAATACTACTCTGTTATTGGCAACCCTTTTTGCTTCCTGCAGTGTTTGTTCATTTAATGCATCTGTTACCGCTATGTTTCTTAGCGGTGCAATGCCGTTTGATTCTTCAATTCCAATTTCAAACATTGGATCAAAGTATACAACATCAAAGCTCTTATCTGGTAGTTTTGATAAAACTTCCTGATGTTTTCCTTGGATTACTTTAATGCGTCTCATTGCACTTTCTAGCGAATTATGGTCAGATTCCCAAGCTGCAAGGCCATTTTTCACCAGATAGGCAAGAACCTCATTCCCCTCTATGCCGCATACTTTTCCTTTTTCACCTGTCGCTAAGCTTGCCATAATGCTGTCTGATGCGAGACCAAGAGTGCAATCAAGAAAACTCATTCCCTCTTTTAACTCTGTTGCTTTTAAAAAAGGCTCTATCTCTCCCTGTAGCCACCTTTTAACTCGAAATCCAGCTGTATTAGGATGAAAGAAAATAGGTTCAGTCTCATTCATCCGATGCCATTCATAACGATTTTTCCCTATTACTAAAACTTCTTGGTCAAATTCCTTGAATAATGTAAGGACTGATTTCTTATTTCTTTGTATGTATGTACAGCCAAGGTCTTGTGCAATATGTTTTGCAGTTTGAATCATTGCTTTATCGGTTCTCCCTGCAGTGGTTACGATCATAATTTTCTCCTTTATAAAAGGATGTGCGTAGTATCTACACACACCCTAGCGAATTAACAATATTGGTGAAAAGCTCCTTGAATGTTGGTCATAATGTTTTCCATCGTGTTCGCTTCAATATCATGGCGATGAATGAAATGTACGACTTCTTTCCCTTTTAATAAGGCCATGGAAGGTGAAGATGGTGGAATGTCTCCGAATATCTCCCTCATTTTGGATGTAGCCTCTTTATCCTGGCCAGCGAAAACCGTTACGAGGTGATCAGGTGTTTTGTCGGCTTGGATGATAGATTGGGTTGCTGCTGGACGTGCTAGTCCTGCTGCACAACCACAAACGGAGTTAACCACTACAAGGGTTGTTCCTTCTACTTTATTGAAGTATTCTTCCACTTCATCGCTTGTTGTTAGTTCTTGAAATCCTGCTCTTGTAAGTTCATCTCTCATAGGTTTTACTATTTGTTTCATATATTCTTCATATGCCATAGACATTTTCAATTTCCTCCTCTTATTTTAGGTATCCTCATATACCGCAGTTGATTTCCGCAAATGGCTTCGTTTTCCTAGGGGCTGACGAGAGCATCCTTCGGCTTCGGTAGCGAAACATCGCACGAAAAAAATGCGTAGCAATTTCGAGGAGTCTTCGCCTTTTGCTCCAATCAACTGCTATGATTCTTCTTAAACCCGGTATTGTTCTTAGTTATTTCTTTCTGTCATTTGTTTCCAGACGGAGCCTTTTGCTTCTTCTCCGCCTTCTATTCGTTGAATGGCCATTTTCACTTGCATGCTCACTTCGAATTCGGGATCGTTTTCTGCTTCTCGAAGTGCAGGAAGCGCAGTTTCGTCACCAACTTCGTAAAGGAACATGGCAGCTCTCCAACGAACTAACTTGTTTTTGTCTTTTAAAGATTCTATCATGGCAGGCATTGCTGCTTTATCGCCTAGGTCTGACATACAGTCTCCAGCTGTTCTTCTCACCGTAACGGACTTATCTTTTAGCGCTTTTGACAAATAAGGTAAAATGTCAGATTCTTCAAGCATTCCAAAGTATACAGTTGCTAAGCGGCGGATAGAACCCTTTTCGTCTTCTAACGCTTTAGCCAATACTGGGATGTCCTCTGGTTTTGGATCCATTTGATCTAGCGCAGCAAAGCGTTTTGACCAGTCCTGATCATCTAGCATCTCCAATGTCACTTTATAACGTTCTTTCGATTTTATTGTATTCGAATTTTCCTTATTATTTTCTTGCTTTAACATTTTTTCCAAACGTACTTCCGTAAATGTTGCAGAAAGTTCTTCTACTATCTCCGTACCAACGGCTTCAAGATCTCCATAGCGGACACCATGTTCCTTCCATTCACGCTCAAGTACGACATTATCTTGCTGTTCTTGAACTGAAAGTATAGCTTTCATGAACCTATCAGGTAATCCAACACGTTTTTCCTGTTCCCCGTCAGTTAGTTTCACTTGCATTGGAATTCCTTGGAACATTTGAACGAAGACTTTCACTTCTCCAAAACCTTCTAGTGATCTTTGATCTTTTGTGTCTTGGTTGTCTTCTGTTTCTCCAAAAGCAGCCCTTACTTCAGAAAGTATCCCTTTCCAATCATAGCGGGCATTTCTTTCTACTGCCAAGAAGTCCGCTACATGATAAACCCCTTTGACACCTTCTATTTGTAGTATATCCTGAATGATTTCAGGTGCCAGTTCGCTATTGTCTTTTGTATAGTTGTTTCTTGAACCTGCAGGCAATTCTTCACTTAGGATAACCTTCATCGTGTTAGGACTTGGAGTTGGTTCAATAGAATGTATATTCAAGAAAAAACACCCCTTCTTTGCTTATGATTGCTCTTTAATCTTTTCTACTTTTTCAGATAGTTCTTCCCATCTGTTCATTGCCTCTTCCAATAATTGATTGGTTTCGTCTTGCTCTGATAGCCACTTGCTAACCTTTTCATAATCGCTACCTGCAGTAGCAATCTCTTTCTCAATAGTTTCAAGCTTTTCCTCAAGCTCCATAATTCTTTCCTCTATCGTATCCCAGTCTTTTTGTTCCTGATAGGACAATTTCAAGGTTTTTTGTTTTTGGCGGGTTACTGTTTGTGTTTCTTTTTTTGCTTGCTCAAACTGCTTCTGTTCTTTACGCTTTTGTTGTTGATCTTGAACATAGTCAGAGTATTCGCCGAAAATCCTTTTAACGTTACCGTCACCCTCCAAGATAAACAGTTCATCAACAACCTTATCTAAGAAATAACGATCATGGGAAACTGTTATGACAACCCCAGGGAATTCTTCCAAATAACCCTCTAAAATGGTCAATGTCTCTGTATCCAAATCATTGGTCGGTTCATCAAGTAGTAATACATTTGGCTGGGACATGAGTATTCTTAATAAGTATAACCTTTTTCTTTCTCCCCCTGAAAGCTTCCGTATTGGAGTACCGTGGGAATGTGTCGGAAAAAGAAAACGTTCAAGTAACTGTGAAGCACTGATATGCTGCCCGTCTTCACCTTTAATAACCTCGGCTTCTTCTTTTATATATTCTATCATCCTTTGATCAAGATTCATTTCCTGCTGCTCTTGGGTATAGTAACCAAGTTTAACAGTCAATCCTACATCCACTTTACCGTGGTCAGGTGAAATTTTCTGAGCAAAGATATTTAAAAGCGTAGACTTACCAACTCCATTTGGTCCGACAATTCCGATTCTGTCTTTTTGCTTGATCAATAAGTTTACATGTTTAAGAATTACCTTGTTTCCAAATTGAAGTGATACATCTTCTATTTCCATTACTTTTTTTCCAAGCCTGGCAGAACCTGAAAGAAGTTCCAATTCACCTGTAGAGGAAGTGGAGGATACTTTCTCATCTAGGTCCTCAAAACGCTTAATCCTTGCTTTTTGTTTCGTCGTTCTGGCCTTAGCTCCTTTTCGCATCCACTCTAACTCTTGGCGATAAAGACTCTTCTGTTTTGCTTCTACTTTAAGTTCTTCTTCCTGCCTGATCGCTTTTTCTTCCAAGTAATCTCCATAATTACCTGTATAAGTATAAATGGAGCCATTATGCAATTCGAAAATTTTGTTTGTTACTTTATCTAGGAAATAACGATCATGTGTTACAAGAAGTACCGCTCCTTGATACTTACTTAGATAGTCTTCTAACCATTCTATTGCCTCAAAATCCAGATGGTTGGTAGGTTCGTCCAAAATAAGTAAATCGGCAGCTTCCACCAAAGTCTGAGATAGGGCTACGCGTTTTTTTTGCCCACCTGAAAGGTTGGATATTTGTTGGTTTGTATCCGTAATTCCGAGTTTATTGAGAATAGCCTTGGCATTTGAACTTGCATCCCATGCTTGAAGCTGGTCCATTTGTGCTTGCAGCTTAGCAAGTTGATCCTGAAGTATTTCGTTCAGCGGGTCCTCTTGGATTTTCGATAAACACTTCTCATATTGTCTAATGACATTGTTCGTATTTGAGTCTTTGCTGAAGATTTGTTCCATGACTGAAAAAGACTCATTCAATTCAGGCTGTTGAGAAAGAAATCCTATTGTATAGTCATTGGACGCAGTAATGGTACCTGCATCAGGAGTTTCTTGTCCAGCGATGATTTTTAATAGCGTCGATTTCCCTGTACCATTGACACCTATTAAACCGACTCTTTCTTTTTCTTGTATACTGAAGGAGGCTTTCCCAAGCAAGACTTTTTCCACATATGTTTTTGATAAATCTTCCCCAATCAACATTTTCATCTTGTTATATCTCATTCCATTCTTTCATAAATTGATCTACAAATTTCTTCATAAATTCATGACGTTCCAACGCAATCTTTTTCGCTTCTTCTGTTTGAAGTGTATCTTTTAAAAGAAACAACTTTTCATGAAAGTGATTAATGGCGGTGGACTTTTCGCCTCTGTATTGTTCATATGACATGGAAGTTCTAACCTCTATTTGAGGATCATACATCGCTTGCCCTTTTGCACCTGAGTACATAAATGTCCTAGCAGCCCCGATGGCACCTAATGCATCTAGCCTGTCGGCATCCTGAACCACTTTCCCCTCCAGTGAGTCCAGAACTATTCCATTTCCGCCTTTGAATCCGATATTTTCTATTGTATAAAGAATTTCATCTATATGTATTTTAGTTAATGGTAGTTCAGACAAAAGTGCGGCTATTTCATCTTTTGCCTTGTCTTTATTTGCCGTTATTTTGTCATCGAGTACATCATGCAATAGTGCAATGATTTCTACCATTAAAAGATTTGCTTTCTCTTCTTTCCCAATATGTAAGGCAAGCCTTCTGACTCTTTGAATATGGAACCAGTCATGTCCTGTGCTGTCATTGTTAAATAATGATTCTACGTATTCTTCTACTTTATGTATCACTTAATGTAACTCCCTTTATCAATTGATTCATTTCCATTTTAACATGTAAAAGTCAATATCTATACCATTTCGCAATGTAAGTCATTTCATAAGTGTAACATATGGCGATTCTCTTTCATAAAATGGGCTGAGTCAGCTTAATACTTTTGATAATTTGTTCAACACCGCTGTAGATTTCCGCAAATGGCTTCGCTTTCCGCGGGGCGACCTTGAGCCTCCTCACTTCGTTGCGGGGTCTCAACATTGTCGCTCCTCCCCCGCTGGAGTCTTCGCCTTTTGCTCCAATCTGCAGCTAGAAATTTATGAGAGCTAGATGTTAATGTTTCATCAATTAATTCTGTTAAATTGCTTTTTTCTAAGCCTTTCCGTGATTAAGGCTACCTTGTTGATTGAAGTGGAACGCCCGCGGTAGGAAGGGACATATTAGAAGCTGGAAGAAAGTGAGGCTTTCGGACCGCCCGCAGGCAAGCGAAGCGCCTGGAACGGAGATCAACTGTATTACAAACTTGCTTATCAAAACATTAAAAAAGCTAATGGCTACGTCTGGAGTTAGCGGACGTTGCACATTAGCTAAAAAAGGAGTAAGAAATGAATTTTCCTCGAATTATACACCGTTCTCAAATAGGAACTGCCTGGTTTGGCACTCATATAGTCCTTATAAGATGCAATTATATGACAAATGAAGTGTTAGCTGTTTTTAAGAGTGACCATGCCCCATTTGAACCTACTGCTAATAGCTGCGCAGAAACCTTGTCTAGATATATTAGTATAGGCTACACCTTATTAGGAGCTTATGCTCTTGGCGATAAGGAGGTTCAATATGTCCTTCAGTATCGTTAATTTTTATTCGTTGTACCAGGAAATGCCGATTGTATTCACTCCAGCATGTACTGCAATGGCTGTAGAAAGCGGAAAGCGATTAATTGGTATATCAGGATATTTTGCCTTCAGGTTGTCGACTAGTGCGTCCGCTTCCTCTATGTTAGTGCCGTGAAGGACAAACAGTTCTTTAATTGTCGACTTGGTTTGAGCCTCTTCTAAGAAATCCACTATTTTTGATAGCGCTTTCTTATGTGTGCGGACTTTTTCCGCGATATCCAATGTTCCATGTTTAATTTGTATAATCGGTTTTATTTGAAGCAGACTCCCTAATAGCTTTTGTACACCTGACATTCGTCCGCTTCGGTGCAATTGTTCTAAACTACCTATTAAAACATATATATCACATTTTGTGGCTAACTCATTTAGACTTTCTATTATATCCTCATAAGACTTTCCTGCTTCTTGGGCTTCAATTCCCTTTTTTACCATTGCAGATAAGGGAAATGAGATGACTTTGGAATCTATAGTGTGTACGGGAATATCTACAAGTTCCCCTGCCTGAGTACTAGATGACACGGTTCCGCTCAAATGACTGGATAAATGTACGGATATAATTCGATCGTATGATTCTGCCAATTTATTGTACAACTCAACAAATGCACCTACAGAAGGTTGCGATGTTTTGGGTGGAGTGTTACTCGCTTCTAGTTTTGTATAAAAGTCCTCTAAAGAAAGTGTCACACCATCAAGAAATTCCTCTTCTTCAAAATAGACCACCATCGGAATGCTGTAAACATCAGGATGGTTCGACAACATCTCGTCCAAATAAGCTGTGCTATCTGTTACCCAAGCTATTTTCTCCATAGTAACTCCCCCTGTCCTCTATCTTTTATCCTATTTTATTCTACTATTCTGATAATAATACTTGCAACCATAGATTGTGTCCAAAGTGATTCCTTGAATAGTGATATTATTATTTATTCGATAGTAATACAAAAAAACCCTTCTCTGTTTTAAGAAAAGGGTTTGCTTTTATAATAGCTTTCTTAATAGAAACTTTTTCTTAAGCTTTTAAAAATAGAAGTGAATTTATTATAGTAATTTTTCAATATCATTTTTCATTTTAGAGGGAGATGTTGCCGACGCAAAGCGCTCCACTACGTTTCCATCTCTGTCTACCAGGAATTTGGTAAAATTCCATTTTACTGCTTTGGATCCCAATAATCCTTTTGCATTTTCTTTTAAATAGTCAAATAGCGGGTGAGCATCGTCCCCGTTCACATCCACCTTAGAAAACATTGGGAATGAGACACCATAATTCAACTGACAAAATTCATTAATATCTTCTTCATTACCGGGCTCTTGGTTTCCAAACTGGTTACATGGAAAGCCCAGCACCATAAATTTTTTGTCTTTGTATTCTTTGTACAGCTCCTCTAACTCTTCAAATTGTGGGGTAAAACCACATTTACTCGCTGTATTGACAATCAATAGAACGTAACCTTTATATTCCGAGAGCGGTACTTCATTCCCTCTAATATCTGGTGCAGTAAAATCATAGATTGTTGTCAATGCATTCACCTCATTTTTCTTTTTATTATGGATGAAGGTGTTATCTCTGTCCATTATTTATGTGTAAAACTAATTAATAGTCTCGACCATAAAAGAAAGCATGTCTCTTAAATCATCAATATTCTCTTCCAGTATGAGCCTATCAAATATAACTTCAGCTTTTAATTCCACATTTTCTTCCTCTTCTGCATGCTTCTTGGTGGAGAAAATAGTGATGTTTCTTTCCGTCCAGATTTCCGAAAGGGAATTTTTCCAATTCTTCACCGCTTGATGTAGATTCAAAACCTCCGAGGCATTTTTGATAAAAACTAACTTAACGGTACATCCAGGGGCCTCTTTATGCTTCAGAATTTCTCCAGAAAGGTTTTCAGCATCAGAGGAAAGGATGATTTCTCCCATGAGTCCCACATTAACTGCTATTTTCATACTAAACGTTCTAGACATGGCGGCAAGGTCCACCATGTCTTTTCGATCTACTATTTTAACTACACCATCAAGATCTAAGTCATATAAATCTCCTTCAATGACTACCTTCAAATTATCAAAAACGGTTGGATCGAACATTAGAACAAGCCTACCGCTTTGCCTTTTTCATCAACATCCATCTTCAGTGCGGCAGGCTCTTTTGGAAGACCTGGCATTGTCATGATGTTCCCTGTTAACGCAACGATGAAACCTGCGCCAACAGAAGGTTTCAGCTCTCTAATGGTAACCTTGAAGTCTTCTGGCCTTCCAAGCTTTTTAGCATCATCGGTTAGTGAGTATTGTGTTTTGGCCATACATACCGGCAAATGGCCCCACCCTTCTCCAACAATTTGCTGAAGTTGTTTTTGGGCAGCTGGCAACAATTCAATTCCTGATCCACCGTAAACATTCTTTACAATTGCCTCTAGTTTTTGTTCTAAAGTATCCTCTGATTGATAGAGGGGTGTAAAAGAAGATTCTTTCACTTCTATTTGCTCAAGTACTGTTTTAGCTAGCTCAAGCCCGCCATTTCCACCTTGTTCCCACACTTGAGTGAGAGCCATTGGGATGTTATTTTCCTGGCACCAATTTTTCACAAACTCTAATTCAGCAGCAGTATCTGTAATGAATTCATTAAGAGCTATCACATATGGCAGTCCGAACTTTTCTATTGTTTCCACATGTTTTTTTACATTCTCTATCCCTATACTCAGGGCTTCGAGGTTCTCTTCTTTTAATTGATCTTTTGACATGCCCCCATGCATCTTAATGGCACGGATTGTAGCAACAATGACCACAGCTTCGGGATTAAATCCAAGTGCAGGTGTCTTAATGTGTAAAAATTTCTCCGCACCAAGGTCTGCACCGTATCCTGCTTCTGTTACCACATAATCTCCTAGTTTTGCTGCCATTTGCGTCGCCATTACACTGTTACAGCCATGGGCTATGTTGGCAAAAGGACCTCCATGAATGATGGCTGGTGTATGTTCCATGGTCTGCACAAGGTTTGGCATGCATGCGTCTTTTAGGAGCAAAGTCAAGGCACCTTCTACCTTTAAATCTTTTACCGTCACTGGTTTCTTTTCCATGTCGTATCCAATGACTATTCTAGCAAGTCTCTCTTTTAAGTCAGCTACATCTTTTGCCAAACAGAATACGGCCATAATTTCAGAAGCAACCGTAATATCAAAGCCATCTTCTCGGGGCACACCTTGCGTTGGTCCTCCCATTCCGATGACTACTTTTCTAAGCGCTCGATCATTAAGGTCAAGCACCCTTTTCCAAGTAATTCTCCTTGTATCAATCTTTAGATCATTTCCCTGATGGATGTGGTTGTCAATCATCGCAGCAAGGGCATTATTGGCTGTCGTAATAGCGTGAATATCCCCAGTAAAATGTAGGTTGATATCTTCCATCGGTAACACCTGGGAGTACCCTCCTCCAGTTGCCCCGCCCTTCATTCCCATCGTTGGTCCAAGGGAAGGTTCACGCATAGCAATAACTGTCTTTTTTCCCAGCTTATTCATTGCTTGACCAAGCCCAACTGTAACGGTAGATTTTCCTTCACCAGCAGGCGTTGGATTTATCGCTGTAACCAAAATTACTTTCCCATTTTGTTTTTTATGTAAACGCTTTGTAATGTCTAGTGAAAGCTTTGCCTTGTACTTTCCATAAAGCTCTATTTCATCTTCTTCAATATCAAGCAGACTTGCGATGTCCATAATTCTTTTCATCGAAGCTTGTTGGGCAATTTCAATATCACTCTGCACTGCTGTCTTGGTATGCTTCATCCTTCATTCCCCCGTTATTATAGGTAGACTTTTTTATTTTTTTACAATGCTATTATTGTACCACTATTCCTAAAAATTATGGATTGGTTCTGCTCACCCGCACATATAAAATTTACATAAAATTAGAAAAACTTTAATTTCTCCACAACAAAAAATTGATAATATTTTATAAAGTAGGAATTGTAATTAGGAGGCTTGATGATGAAAAAAAAAGGGCCAAAGGTTATTATTTTGACTGCTTCTTATGGAAACGGCCATCTGCAGGTGGCTAATTCTTTATATCAAGAGTGTATGAAAAGAGGATATGATAATGTAAAGATATGCAACCTTTACGCAGAATCACATCCATTCATTTCAGAAGTGACAGAAAAGCTTTATTCCAAAAGTTTTACGTATGGAAAGCAATTTTATAAGCTATTTTATTACGGAACAGATTTCATTCAAAATAAAAAGATGCTTCGTTGGTATTACCAATACGGTTTTAAACGACTTACTTCTCTGATTGAAACAGAAGAACCTGACATTTTGATAAACACATTTCCAATCAACGCCGTTCCTGAATTCCGTCGTCGGACAGGGATTGTAATACCAACATTCAATATCATTACGGATTATTGCTTGCACAGTCTCTGGCTTCATGACGATATTGATAAATATTATGTTGCCACCAATGAATTAAAAGCAAAGATCCATTCAAGAGGCGTAGTTGAATCCAAAGTTGTGGTAAGTGGCATCCCAATACGTCCTTCCTTTTCTCAAATGTTGGACAAGAGGATTCTATTTGACAAATACCAGATAAGCCCTAAAAAAGATTTAATCTTACTTATTGCTGGAGCTCATGGTGTACTTAAGAATATTAGAGAAACATGTGAAACACTGCTGTTAAAAACAGATCATCAACTTGCTGTGGTGTGCGGCAAAAATCATTCTTTAAGAAACGAGATGGCACAACTTGAAAATAGATATAGAGATAGATTTCATTGTTTCGGATATCTTGAGAGAATTGATGAACTCTACAGGATTGCCAGTGTCATGGTGACTAAACCTGGGGGAATTACTCTTACAGAGTCTACTGCAACCGGTACTCCTCTCATCCTTTATATGCCTGTTCCGGGCCAGGAAAAAGAAAATGCACTATTTTTCTCAGAAAAAGGTGCAGCTTTGACAGCGAAAAATCAGGAAGAGTTGCTTAATAGCATCGACTCTTTACTAAAAAGTAAACAGAAACAACTCTCTTTGCAATCATCCATTAAAAAATTGTACTTGCCCTCTTCTCAGGAGATGATTATGACTGATATTCTTAAAGAGAGCGAGAGGATATCACAAATGAAGATTCACGCGAGTATGAAGTCACAGAAAAAAAAGCTTGGGAGCTAATTATTATCGCTTCCAAGCTTTTCACCTATTTTATTCGGAACCACTAGTTCCTTTTGCTTTTGCACCTTTACTCTTGTATGGTTTGTTGCTTTTGGCTTTATTTGCTGCTTTTTGCCAGCGGCTCCATCCCTTTTTACCTGTTCCGCGGCCAGTTCCTCCGCCTTTGCTCTTTCCACTACTCATTTGTTTCACTCCTATATATTTCAACCAGACTCTGTTAAATACAGCTCTAATAACTTTTTGTATTAAACATCTAGCTTACTACATTAGAGTGATTAAGCAAAGGTTTTTTGTGTCGAAGGAGTGCTATTCTCCTGTTGAGACAATTTCTTCAAAAGGCTGTACTACCACAAAACCGTTACCGGCGAATTTCATTTGGATCGATTCGCCACTTCCTCTTCCAAGGAAAGTCTTCAATTGCACGTCTGTGACAAACTCAGGTTGGAGGTTACCTGACCATGCAACCGTTGCGTTAGGATCTGTATAAACAGGCTGACCAGGATTCACCATTAAAGTGA
Organism: Bacillus sp. RO2; assembly: GCF_012911845.1. GTDB lineage: Bacteria > Bacillota > Bacilli > Bacillales > Bacillaceae_I > Sutcliffiella_A. The sequence goes on from NZ_JAAXCU010000022.1 coordinate 13,825, forward strand.
GAGGCTCATAGTGAGATGTAAATGCGACCATACCACGACCTTCCAGCCTTACATTGAAAAGTCCACCTGCCATCATGCCTGCCACTCTTCTCATAAGTTTAATGTCCCAGTCTAATCCTTTTTCAAAAGCAAGCAAATCGTTGCCGTTGATATAAATGCTGTCACCTTCCAAATCAAGGATTGTAATTTTTTTACCTTGATCAGCAATATACAGTTTCCCGTTGCCTGAGGCCTTCATCAGTTGTGAACCTTCCCCGGTAAGGGCTTTTTTCATCAATTTTCCCAAACCGTGTTCTAACATTCCTTCTCTTTGAAACTTGATGGAACCTTCATAAGAAATCATAGAACCCATTTTAGCCCATATGTCTCCATTAAGATTTACCTCAAGTATTCTTTCTGTCTCTAACTCGAATAGACCTTGCCCTTTATCCTCTTGCCTACTCTTTTGAATAAATTGCTGAATGGAGTATTTAGACATAAACAAATCTCCCCTTTATTTTTTCTGCAACTCAAAAACCCACATGAACGTTAATGCTTGCTTTAAAAAGCGAGGTAAATTAGTAGTGTCCAGCTTTTTCGCTTCTTCCTTATATACGGGCATCCCGTCCAAAAGTTCCCAACCATTTTCAAGAGCCAGCCGTTCAAACTCCCAAGGCATCATGGTGTTGCAGATTGCTTCTTTTCCATACAGCCTTTGGTAGCTATGTGCCCTTGGCCCGGCAGTTGGCCCCAACAACCCAAGAAACAATTTCCCTCCTGGCTTTAACACTTTTTGAAATTCTTCTAACACTTGAAGAGGTTGTTCTACCCATTCAATAGAATTAATGGCCATCACGGCATCCATGGAGTGATTCTCTAATGGCAACTCCGTCAAACTCCCCTTTTGAAATTCAATGTTTGTATGTACCCGTTTTTTCACAGCTCTTTCTATCATGGCTTCTGCAATATCCACTCCTGTTACATGATACCCATTCTCAGCTAGCAAGTAGGAACCAAAACCATCTCCACACCCTGCATCCAAAACATGCGCTTCTTGAGTTAACCTCTCTTTTATAAATGGAATGATTGTCTTCCTGCTACCGTTTAACCACATGTTTTCACTGTTTTCGTGCCAAAAATCTGCTCGTTCATTCCATACCTTCTCTGTTTCTTCATTCCAATTGAACTTCTTCATGTAATCCCTCCCTTAACTACTCCCTATAAACCGTATAAATTTATTCTACAAGGAAACGCTACAATCGTATAGAGAAAGGAGGATCTACTTTGAGCGAAACATTTGTAGCAGTTCAGAAAAATGGCGATGGTGATATCACAGGTTTTAAAACATCCAGCGGCAGAGTTCTCTCCTATCAAGAAGCTGTAAACGACGTAAATCAAGGCACTGTCCTTGGAGCAAATGTATTTAAAGGTAAAGACGGCGAAATGTATATAAGAGGAAACGCCGACGGGGATCCGACAAACAACTTGGATAACTTACCGTTATTCTAAACGACCAGAAGGAGCCAACAATCATGACGAAAAAGTATAACAAAGGCGGAAGCCAAAATCAGAACAGCCCTACAAGCAGCTTTACAGCCGGGAGCGAAAAAGTTGCCGGGGATAATAGCAAAGGAAACAAGAGAAATAAAGATCAAAAAGATAAAACGGAACTATAATACTCTGGAGCTGTCATTTAGGCAGCTCTATTATTTTTTTCTCCACATGCCCAGAAAATCCTATATAATTTCATTAAGAGTCAGTCTATTGAAACTGTAAAGGAGCTTGCATCATGTATATACCTAAGCAATTTCGAAAGGAAGAAACAAAGGAAATCATCCATTTTATCCGTGCAAACAGCTTTGGAGTATTATTCTCACAACATGAAGGATTGCCAACTGCTACACATTTGCCATTCATCTTATCTACAGAAGATGACGGCAGCATTACCTTACTTTCACATATGGCAAAAGCAAATCCCCAGTGGAAAACGCTGGACTCAAAAGATGCACTAGTAGTATTTAGCGGACCTCATGCCTATATATCTGCTTCATGGTATGAAGAAGAAAATACTGTTTCCACTTGGAATTATGTGAGTGCCCATGCTCATGGGAAAGTAGAGGTTCTTCAAGACGACCAGACGCTATTACATATCTTGAAAGAAGCAACAGATTTCTATGAAAAAGAGCTAGAGGAACCATGGCGATTGGAAGAAAACCTCGAAACAGTCAAAAGCATGTTAAATGGAATTGTAGGATTGAGAATAAGAGTTGAAAACCTTCAAGGCAAGTGGAAACTGAACCAACACCATTCAATCGAAAGAAAAGAACGTGTCATCCAACAACTGAAAAAACAAACTCACTATGATTCTAAAGAAATTGCTAGATTAATGGAATTAGAGTTACAACTTAGTAAAAAGGGATGATCTAAACTCAGGTCATCCCTTTTGTTTTGAGAATTTTCTACTATATAGTGAATTGTAGCTGTTGATTGGCGCAAAAGGCGAAGACACCTAAGTGAGATAGCGCTAGGTGGAGACCCCGCAGGCGTAGCGAAGCTAGTGAAAACTGATAACGTAAAGTTTTTTATGATCCCTAGCTGGTGATTGTAGCAAAAGGCGAAGACTCCTAAGGGAGATAGCTCTAGGTGGAGACCCCGCAGGCTTAGCCGAGGAGGCTCCAGCAGTGCCCCTAGGAAAGCGAAGCCATTTGCGGAAATCAACAGCGGTGTTTAGTGAAATTTTATAATCCAGCTCTTTTTCAGTGGCTTCGGCGTAGCCGAGGAGGCTCTCGTCAGCCCCTAGGAAAGCGAAGCAATTTTGCGGAAATCAACAACGGTGTACATAAGAATCTTAATAATTATTTCACTATACACATAAGAAATATCTTCCATATCCCCCTTAAAGTGTTTATAATAGTCTCTTGTTAGTGCTTTCATTCAGAAAGGACCAGGAGGTTGAAAACAACATGATTGAAGTGAAAAACATCAGTAAGCATTACCGTTTGTTCGAGAGAGATCCAGGGCTTACTGGGGCGGTTAAAGCCTTATTCAAAAGAAAATATATAAATAAAACAGCAGTAAACGATATCAGCTTCACCATTCCAAAAGGTGAAATTGTAGGTTACATCGGGTCTAATGGAGCAGGAAAATCCACCACCATCAAAATGATCAGTGGAATTCTCACACCAGACGAAGGATCTGTAATAGTAAATGGGATTACCCCCTATTCAGACAGAACAAAAAACGCAAAAAATATTGGGGCTGTTTTCGGACAACGGACACAGCTATTTTGGGACATTCCAGTCCAGGAATCTCTTGAACTATTAAAACATATCTACGAAGTTCCACAGGATGTGTATGAAAGAAACCTTGCGAAATTCAAGGAAGTGTTAGATTTGGAACCGCTTTTGCCGATTCCGGTCAGACAACTTTCTCTCGGGCAAAAAATGCGCTGTGAGCTTGCAGCAGCCTTTTTACACAACCCATCCGTTGTTTATTTAGATGAACCCACCATCGGTTTAGATGCCTCTGTAAAAATTAAGATTCGCCAGTTTATCAAACAAATGAACAAAGAACACCAGACCACCGTCATTCTAACCACCCATGATATGCAAGACATTGAGGAGCTTTGTCATCGTATCATCATTATTGATAAAGGCAGTGTCATTTACGATGGAAGTCTTCTTTCTCTTAAGCAGCAGACAAGATTTAACCGGACAATCAAGCTTGAAATTGATTCCACTGACGCTTTCACCCTTCCATCAGCCTTAAAGACTTCTGTTCACTTAGAAATACCAGAGGAAGAACATCACTTTTGGCTCCATTTTAATAATACTGTTATTTCTGGCAGTGAAATCATGAAAGAGATTATGAGAGATTATCTCGTTCAAGACTTTACGATAACAGAACTTGGCATTGAAAAAGTGGTACAGGAAATTTACGAACGGGGGCCTGAACATGCGGAAGTACTTGGAGCTGTTAAAGTCTCAAATTAAAGTCGAGACCGCTTATCTCGCTTGGTACTGGGCAGATGTTGTCTCCACCTTGCTACGATTGGTCATTATGTATTTTTTCTGGGTGGCAGTTTTCCAAAATCGAACAGAAATCTCCTCCATTTCTTTTGAATCCATGATCACATATGTAGTGATAGCGATGATGCTAGAAAACTATGTATATGGTGCAGGAAATGAGATGGCCAGAAATATTAAAAATGGCGATATAGCGTTGGAGTTATTAAAGCCTTACGATTACCTGACTAAGCTGATATTTATGGACCTCGGTTCTAAAGCAAACAGTTTTGTACGTACGACCATCCCTCTTTTCCTAGTGGCCATCATTTTCATCGGTATTGAAGCTCCCATTTCCTGGGAGGTCGCCATTTTGTTTTTGGCAAGCATGCTGGTTGGAATATTAATTGGAACACAAATCGACCTTATTATTGGAGTATTAGCTTTTTGGACGGTCAATGTGTGGGGCGTGAGAGTGTTACGGGAAGCCATTGTTAAATTCTTCTCCGGAGCGCTCATTCCACTTACCTTATTTCCAGGCTGGTTTCAGGAAGTGAGTAGCTTCCTCCCTTTTCAGTCCATGATTTTCGTACCTGTCGCCATATACACAGGTCAAATACAAATGGGCTCTGATGCCTTGATTGCCTTTGCAACCCAATTATTTTGGTTTGCCATCTTATTTATGGTTGTCCGAGTTGTTTGGTCTCAAGCTGTAAAAAAAGTAACCGTTTTTGGAGGATAGCCTATGTGGAAAAAGTGTAAACGGTATTCATTCTTATATGGAAAATACTTCAGCAATCACTTAAAGGTGATGATGGAGTATAAAGCAGACTTTTTCATCGGATTATTCTCGGTCATGGTCCAGCAATTTACTGCTCTCTTTTTCTTAAAAATTGTATTTGATCACATAGAAGTTCTTAAAGGCTGGACTTTTTATGAAATACTTTTCATCTATGCCATTGCCTTTTTAGGTCGTTCCATTCATCATATTTTCTTTGATAATTTATGGACGCTAGGTTGGCAGTATATTCGATCTGGTACCTTTGACAGACTTCTGCTAAGACCAGTAAATCCCCTTTTTCAAATTGTGGCAGAAAGAGTCCAACAGGATGGATTTGGACAATTAATCATCGGTGGGATCGTTTTAACAATCGCTAGTGTGAATTTACAAATTGAATGGACGATACAGAGTCTGCTATTATTACTTGTTTTTATTATGTCAAGTGGAATCTTATTTGTGGCCATTAACCTATTTTTCATCACTTTTTCATTTTGGATGGTAGACAGTCTTCCGATTGTGGTTTCCGTTTTTCAATTAAGTGAGTTTGCAAGATATCCTTTGACCATCTATCCAAAGGCTGTCACATTGGTTATCACTTGGCTGATCCCATATGGGTTTACTGCTTACTATCCGGCAACCTATTTTTTCGAAAAAGAATCGATAGTAATGATGGCACTCCTAACCCCCGGCATTGCTGTGCTTTCATTTATTATTGCCTACTGGTTCTGGAACAGAGGAATTCGAGCATTTACTAGTACAGGGAGTTAAATATAAAAGAAAAAACATTAATATTGGAGTATAGTCGCTGTTCCTTTCCGCAAATGGCTTCGCTTTCCGCGGGACAGTGCTTGAGCCTCCTCACAACGCTTCAGGGGTCTCAATCTACCGTTACTCCCCCGCTGGACTTTGCCATTTGCTCCAATACACAGCTAGAATTTACATAAAGATATGTATATGCAATTTCAGATAACTCGAATAGATGTTTTTTTCCTAAGTTGAATGAAGGCACCTTGTTGATTGGAGTGGAAGGCGTGAAGACGCCCGCGGGAGGAAGGGACAGGTGAGACCCCGGAAGGCGAAGCCTGAGGAGGCTTACGGACCGCCCGCAGGCAAGCGAAGCGCCTGGAACGGAAATCAACTGTGTCTTATACCTTATTTTCTTTTAGTAGCCATTTCTGATGAGATGGCTTTTTTGACGTTTATTTTACCTCAACCTCAAAAGCTGCTTTCTATTGTTAAACAGTGTTGGATAAGACAATAATCCAAGCATGATGCTTGTGACAGATGCTGTCGTAAGTAATAAGAATACTATCAGCAGTTGAAATTGTACTGCCTGAATGGGACTGGCTCCAGCGATAATCTGCCCGCTCATCATTCCTGGCAGTTGCACAAGTCCGATCGTTTTCTGACTTTCTATTGTTGGAATCATACTGGCTTTAATTGCCTGCATCAATTGAGTATGTATGGCCTGTTTGGTTGTCCCTCCAAGGGAAAGAATCAAATCGATTTCATCCTCCCTTGCTTCGATCTCTGATAAAAATCTATTGAGAAAAAGAATGCCGAGTACCATTGAGTTTCCGATAATCATGCCGCTTATCGGAATGATATACTGTGCAGTTGCAGGAATTATATTGAAACCAATCAAGATTCCTTGTGTCAATACTTCAATGAAAATGAATGTTACTGCCACCTTCCAAGTAATCCCTTTAATTGGGGTCTTCTTTCTTGCAACATTTTGAACGGCTGCCCCAATGATTATGAGTACCATTAAGATAATAAAAGTATATCCTTCGGACTCAAACACAAATGTCAACAGGTAACCGACGATAAATAGCTGTATAACAGACCTGATTACAGCAACTATCGTATCTTTTTCAAGTCCAAGACGAAAAGATTTAGAAAGGACAATAGGTATTAGAACAAAAATGAGGGCAATTGCGAGCGTAAAGACGTTCATTTCAAATCCCCCTTAAGAAATGCTTGTACACGATCGTTCGTTGAATTTTGTATATCCTCACTTTTCCCTGCTTCTAATAGTTCTCCATCCATTAAGATCCAAGTGTAGGTCCCGACTGTTAAAGCCTGATTCAAATTATGTGTGATCCATATAATAGTTGTGCCATATTTTTGGCTTACCCTTTGAATCAATTCGTCGACCTCTTTTTGGGAAGATTGATCCAATGAAGAAGTTATTTCATCCAACAACAACACTTTTGGACGATTAACAAGTGTTCTTGCAATCGATAATTTTTGTCTTTGTCCACCTGATAGATCTTTTACATTTTGATGCAATTTGCTGTCATCTAGACCTACTATATTTAATATGTTGATTGCCTCTTCCTTGTCAAGAGAGCGCTCTTGCAGCCGCAAAGGTAAAGATAGGTTTTCAAACACATCTCCTTCAACCATTGGAGCACTTTGTAGAGCAATACCAACCTGCTTGCGAAGCTCTGTTGGTTCGTAGTTATTCAGCTCTTTGCCACCTATTATTATCTCACCGGATGTAGGAGTCAGGAGACCGTTAAACATCTTCAACAAAGTTGTCTTACCTGCTCCAGAAGGTCCGACAAAGGTTGTAATTTTTCCTTCTGTAATGACTCCTGTAATTCCTTTGAGAATAAGTTTACCATTTGTCTTGTACTGAACGTCCTTTAACCGTATAGCCTCCTGCAACGGTACCCCTCCCATCTTTTTGATAGTACATACTATACCCTTGTTTTTTAAAAAAATAAGGCCGAGCATCTCACACTCGACCTTACCGTAATTTGAGAAGGCTAAAATACAAATTGTAATTTATCTTCTTTCCATTCTAATGAAGCATTAAATACCTTTTCTCCTTTTTTAAACCCCTTAATTTCAGCTGTTCTTCCTTCTGTTAAGAGTTTTTTCGCATTTGAAGCAGAGATGGTTTTTCCAAGTATCTTTTTTGAAATGGTGAAATTGCACTTATTTGAATTGTAGTTTGTACATCCATAAAATGATCCCTTATCCACTACATCTCCGTTGCATTTTTTACACGTACCCACCTTTGTGCCGACACCTGCAGAACCGCGACCCCTTCTCTTACCTTTTGAGTATTTGAATTCACTAATATCCATTCCTTCAAATGACCATTGACCGCTTTCATTCTTCGCATCCTCTATCAATTTTATTGACAGCTTTTTTGCCTGTTCCATGAATTCTTCTGGTGATGCTGTACCTTGACCAATTTCATGCAAACGCTGCTCCCATTTGGCAGTCATTTCGGGGCTTGCTAAAATGCTAGATCCAATAGATTTAATTAGGAGCTTTCCTTTATTAGTAGCAAATACTTGGTTTCGCTTCACATCAATATATTTCCTGTCTTTTAACACACCGATTATCCCAGCGCGGGTCGCTTCTGTGCCGAGTCCCTCTGTTTTATTAAGGACTTTAGTAAGCTCGCCGTCCTCTAGGTGTTTTCCAGCCGTTTTCATCACCGTTATGAGTTGCCCTTCCGTATAACGTTTAGGAGGCTGGGTCTTACCTTCTTTCACTTTTACATCATGCACATGTCCGGTTTCTCCATTCTCAAGAGAAGGAAGATCTTGTTCATCTTCATCTGTTTCTTTTTCTTTTTTGTTACCATAAATGACAGTCCGCCAGCCTGCCTGAACTTCTTCTTTTCCTTTTGAAAGGAATGTGGCGCGACCGTCTACTAGTGTATGTATTGTCGTGTAGTCAAAAATCGCTTTATCATAGTGAGCAGCAATGAGACGCTTGACGATAAGAGAATATATTTTCTCTTCATCTGGTGACATTTTAGAAGGATCCGTCACCTGTTCTGTTGGAATGATGGCATAGTGATCTGTCACCTTTTTCTCATTTACTACCCGTTTATTATTCATGACAGATGAGAATGGAAGTGGAAAAAATTCCTTAAATTCTTTAAATCCGCTCAATTTTTGCAATGTTTCAGGAAACATCCCTGCCTCTTCTTTTGTAACAAAGCTTGAATCAGAGCGTGGGTAGGAAATGATTCCTTTAACATAAAGCTTCTGTGCGACCTCTAATGTTTTTTGTGGCGAGAACTTATAGAGACTGTTGGCAGTAGCCTGAAGAGAGGATAGGTTAAAAAGAAATGGCGGTTGAAATTCTTTCCGTTCTTTCTCGATGTTTTCTATTATTCCCTCTTTTCCTTTACAGAACTGCACAATCTTTTCAGCTAAGTTCGCATCATCGAGCCTTGATTCTTCCTTCTTATGCCATTTACCTTTATATTTCTTTCCATTCATATTGAAGGTGGCCAGTACTTCCCAAAAAGGCTTAGATACAAAGTTTTCAATTTCTAACTCCCTTTTTACAATTAGGGCAAGTGTTGGAGTTTGTACTCTCCCTGTAGAAAAAACATCCGAGATCCCTTTTTGCTGCAAGAGCAGCGTATAAGCCCGTGAAGCATTCATACCGACCAGCCAGTCTGCACAAGATCTACTCAGCGCTTCATAGTAAACATTTCTCGTTTCATGTTCTTCTAAAAGATTTTCAAACCCTTTTTGAACAGCCTTTGGGGTCAAAGAGGAAATCCACAAACGCTTTAATGGTTTATGACAATTGCTAACAAGGAGAATGATACGTATGATCGCCTCTCCTTCCCGCTCTGCATCACCTGCCATAATTACTTCTGTCACTTCGGGATGATGAACTAGTTTTTTGACGGTTTGAAATTGCTTCCATTTGGATTTGGTTACTTTGTGTTGGAATTTTTCGGGTATGATTGGGAGAGTTTGCAGGGACCAGCGTTTCCACGCCTTATCGTATTCTTCCGGAGACAATAGTTCACAAAGATGTCCAACAGCCCATGTAAGTAAGGCACCTTTAGGGAACATCGGTTGTGGGGGAATCTCTACATAGCCATCCTTTTTCTTGTAGGAAAATGGAGCAGCAAGCTTTAATCCTTGATCTGGCTTTTCGGCGATTATTAATTTCACTACATCTTCCACTCCACTCTATAAAAATAAATGTAGGAAAAGAGTGTGGCTTCCCTTCTCTTTTCCTACATTTATTATAAAAGCAAAACATTTGTTTGTATAGTTACACGGTCACTATATTTTTTCTGGGCACTATGTTCTGGACGGTAATTAACGGATAGGCACTGTCTTGAGTTTCTCCAATAATAAGGTATTCACCAACTTGTAGTGCGAATGTATCCATAAAATATATCTCATCTAAAGATTTACGCAAGCTGCTGTAGATAGTATCCTCATCTAATGAGTATAAATGAAGATTCGTTTTAATACGTAAAATCATTTCCCTACCTTCAAATTTTGTCCGCAGCATAGCTTATCCCTCCTTTACCTATATATATGAAGAGAACAAGAAAATAAAACAGGTACAAAGTTTGAAACCTTGACTCTAATAGAGGAAATATTGTATATTGAAATTGTCATTTAACCGCTTTCTTTTCTGATGGAAACCGGTTATGATAATACAATTTCACAGCACATTGTGCGCTATTTTTAGGAGGAAAAAGAACAATGCAAAACGGTAAAGTAAAATGGTTCAACAACGAAAAAGGTTTTGGATTTATCGAAGTAGAAGGTGGAGATGACGTATTCGTACATTTCTCTGCAATCACTGGTGAGGGTTTCAAATCCTTAGAAGAAGGCCAAGAAGTTTCTTTTGAAATCGTTGAAGGAAACCGCGGCCCACAAGCTGCTAACGTTTCAAAACTTTAATCTATAGTTGTAAAACATATATGTAAAGTGTGAGGCCATCATTTGATTGATGGTCTTTTTCGTTTTAGTGAATATCTTTTGCCTCTTTTACCTATTCTAAAAAAAGAAGGAGGCTGAAAAAATGGATAAACAACAATATAATAACAATACGGAATTGCACACAGGATATAATGATTTGGCTCAAGTTCAGGTGTCCATTCAATCTGCAGAAAAAATGGTGGGGTCGGCTACTATGAGTCTGGATCCAGAAGCTATGGATCATGCAGAAAGAGCCATTTCTAACGCTAGGTCTCTTCTTAACGATGCAAAAAGCGCAGGAACGGGGTTAGATACAGATTTTCTTCAAAATTGTGAATTATCCCTTTCACAATGCGAACATCAGCTTTCTGAAGCACGAAAATAACCGCCTAAACGGGCGGTTTTTTAGTTCGGCAAAAAACCAGCCGGCGAAGCGTTGAATTACTTACGCTCCACTAACTGGTCTCCTAATTTCTTGATTTCAGCACCTACTGTACATTCATTGATACAAAATGCTTGAGCATGCGTCTTGCCATAGTCTTTCCGCAACGTTTGCTTCACTAGGCATTCCGTACAATAAGTATCTAAAATTTCACCAACTTCCAAGAGTATCTTTTTTCGATTAATCATTATTTATTGTCACTCCTATATATTCACAATTGCAATTTACTTTCTATTGGTGTTCCTTCTAGTGCTTGTTTAGCCAGCTGATGAGCCTCGGTATTATCTTTTCTGGATACAGGTTCATATATTGGCCGTATCTTAAGCTCCTTCAACTTCTCTTCTATTTTATCGAGCCAGCGGTTAAAAAGTTCATCATAACACGGCCATTCTCCAGAAAGTTGATTTAATACAACAAGAGAGTCCCCTTTAAAAGTAACTTCCATCGCACGAATTTCAAGATGCTCCAATTGTTGAACCAAAAAATAGAAAGCAGCATACTCCGCTTCGTTGTTCGATTCCAACTCTTCAAGCCTTGCATTTATTCTGTACCTGTAGTCTTTTCTATTTTGATTATAATAAACCACATTTCCGATTCCCGCCAGTTTTGTGTCTACGTCATATCCACCATCAAAATAAGCAACAACGTCAGAGATCCCTACTTCACTCTGCTTAATCCATTTGTTTATTTCCTTCTTAGTCCATTCTGATCCATCTTCATCAAAAAAAGAAAGACGTTTTACTCTCCCTGTCTTTTCTATATCTTCAGCAAGCCTAAGCGCCAGCCTAATATCAAGTTCATCACTTCTGAAAGTGGTCTCAATATGTTTTGGAGTGTGGTAATGCCATTCTAAGGTCAATTTCATGGTTTGGAAATCCCCTTTACTTCTAAGTGATTCTAACTTATACCCGTTGCTCGTAAAAAGTATGAATAATATAACTTTAATACTTCGTCATTTATGTGTATTCTTATCTTATCACAGGACATATCGAAATATGTTCGTGTAACACTTATTTAATAGGCAGGCGAATGCAATGATTGAAGTATATATTGATGGGGCAAGCGCAGGAGATCCCGGCCCTTCCGGTGCTGGCATTTTTATAAAGGGGCATGGTTCTGCAGAACAATACAGTATTCCACTTGGATTAATGTCAAATCATGAAGCAGAGTTTCATGCGTTAATTGAAGCATTGAAGATATGTAAGAAACAAGGTTATCAAATTGTTTCTTTTCGTACAGACTCTCAGGCGGTGGAAAGTGCGATGGAAAAGCGTTTTGCTAAAAAACAGCAATTTCGTGTGTTGTTGGATGAAGCTTTAAGCTTATCCGATCAGCTTGATTTATTTTTCATTAAGTGGGTACCGAGTAAAGAGAATAAGATGGCGGATGAGTTGTCGAGGAAGGCTATTCAGCTTAATAAGAAGTGATAGGGCTCTCTGCTACCGTTTTTGGTTTTTTCATGGGAGTTTTGTTTTGGAGGAGAAACCGCTTTTCAACTACGATTTTGGGTTTCTCCATGGGCGTACGGGAGGAGAGACGGGCTCTTTACTACCGTTTTGCATTTTTCCTGGATAGTTCGGGAGGAGACGACGACTCTCTACTACCGTTTTGCTTTTTTCTTGGCTAGTTCGGGAGGAGAGACGGGCTCTCTACTACTGTTTTGCATTTTTCCTGGCTAGTTCGGGAGGAGACGACGACTCTCTACTACCGATTTGCTTTTTTCTTGGCTAGTTCTGGAGGAGAGACGGGGTCTCTACTACTGTTTTGCATTTTTCCTGGCTAGTTCGGGAGGAGAGACGGGCTCTTTACTACCGTTTTGCATTTTTTCTGGACAGTTCGGGAGGAGAGACGGGCTCTCTACTACCGTTTTGCATTTTTTTCTGCCAGTTCGGGAGGAGAGGACGACTCTCTACTACCGTTTTGCATTGTTCCTGTCCAGTTCGGGAGGAGAGGACGACTCTCTACTACCGTTTTGCTTTTTTCTTGGTTAGTTCGGGAGGAGAGCACCACTATCTACTACCGTTTTGAATTTTTCCTTTCCAGTTCGTGAGGAGAGTACGAATCACTACGACCGTTTTCATTCTTCATTGGCTAGTTCGGAAGACCGGTATTTAGGTAAAGCATCGGCTGTACTTCCTAGTTCCAGAGCCTGACTCTCGCATCTAACCATCAATTTCTCTT
>NZ_JAAXCU010000023.1 GCF_012911845.1 Bacillus sp. RO2
GCGTATGACTACCTCTGCCTTTAAAATTCGGCGAACTTTGTCCTCATTCTGCGCGTATGACTACCTCTCGCTTTGACATGCGGGGAACTTTGTCCTCATTCGGCGCGTATGACTACCTCTCCCTTTAAAATGCGAGGAACTTTGTCCTCATTCGGCGCGTATGACTACCTCTCCCTTTAACATGCGGGGAACTTTGTCCTCATTCGGCGCGTATGACTACCTCTCCCTTTGAAATGTGGGGAACTTTGTCCTCATTCGGCGCGTATGACTACCTCTCCCTTTGAAATGCGGGGAACTTTGTCCTCATTCGACGCGTATGACTACCTCTTCCTTTAAAATACGGGGAACTTTGTCCTCATTCAACCTGTATGACGAAGCAACCCCTATACAAACTAATCACAAATAATAATAGAACCTGCGCCAACAATTGTCAGCGCAGGTCCATTCTTCAAGTATTAAGCACTATAATTTTCTTTAACTACAGTTGCGCAGCGAACGCAAAGTGTTGGATGGTCCTTATCTTCTCCAACTGTCGGTGTGACAACCCAGCAGCGGTCACATGTTTCGCCTTCTGCAGGTGTAACGGAGATGGCTACTCCTTCAAATTGTTGCGCAGTTTCTGGAGCTTCTTCTTTCACACCAGCAACTTCCAACCCGGAAACGATGAACAGTTGCTGTACGTTTTCTTCGATGGAATCAAGCAATGCCTTCGTTTCGGCATTCGGATATAATGTGATTTTTGCTGCAAGGGATTTACCGATCACTTTTTCATTACGGGCAACCTCTAGCGCTTTTAACACATCATCACGAAGTGCCATGAATTTATCCCATTTTTCTTCAATCGCATCTGCACCGTCAACAGACAATACGTCCGGCATATCAACCAGTTGTACACTTTCTTCTTTTACAAAATCAATGTGTGACCATACTTCGTCAGCTGTATGAGGAAGGATTGGTGTCACAAGTTTAGTAAGAGCAAGCAATGTCTCATAAAGTACAGTTTGGATGGCACGGCGGTCATGCTGGTCTTTTCCTTCGATATAAAGGATGTCTTTAGCAAAGTCAAGGTAGAATGAACTCAATTCAATCGTACAGAAATTGTGAACAGCATGATAGATTCCAGCAAACTCATATTCTTCATAGGACTTTTTCACTTTCGTGATTAAGTTGTTAAGTTTGACCATCATGTAACGGTCCACTTCACGTAGATCTTTCATTTCCACCGCATTTACGGTCGGATCAAAGTCAGAAAGATTACCTAGCAGGAAGCGGAAAGTATTACGGATTTTACGATACACTTCAGCTACTTGCTTTAAGATGTTATCAGAAACACGAACGTCAGATTGATAATCAACAGAAGCTACCCATAAACGAAGAATATCTGCACCAAGTTGGTTCATCACTTTAGAAGGAAGAACAACATTACCTAGTGATTTACTCATTTTGCGACCTTCTCCATCAAGTGCGAACCCATGACTCAAGATTCCTTTGTAAGGAGCTTTTCCAGTTACAGCTACACTTGTTGTCAATGAAGAGTTGAACCATCCGCGATATTGGTCAGAACCTTCCAGGTAAAGGTCAGCAGGACGTTGCAGGTCATCTCTTTCTTCTAGAACTGATTGATGGGATGAACCGGAATCAAACCATACGTCCATGATGTCCATCTCTTTAAAGAAAGTGCCGTTTTGACTTCCTTCATGTGTGAAACCTTCTGGAAGCAAGTCTTTCGCTTCTTTTTCAAACCAGATATTAGATCCATGCTCTCTGAACAAAGCAGATACATGATCGATTGTTTCGTCTGTAATAATTTCCTGGCCGTTTTCTGCATAGAACACAGGAATTGGAACTCCCCATGCACGCTGACGGGAAATACACCAGTCTCCACGGTCACGTACCATGTTGTAAAGGCGAGTTTCACCCCATGCTGGTACCCATTTTGTTTCTGCCACTGCTTCAAGCAATTGGTCCCTGATTTTATCAATAGAAGCAAACCATTGTGCTGTTGCACGGAAGATGGTCGGCTTTTTCGTACGCCAGTCATGTGGATAAGAGTGCGTGATAAAGTTCAGTTTTAAAAGTGCTCCTGCTTCTTGTAGTTTTTCTGTAATAGGCTTGTTAGCCTCGTCATAGAAAAGCCCTTCAAATCCTGGTGCTTCTTCTGTCATATTTCCTTTTGCATCAACCGGGCACAATACATCTAGGCCATACTTCTTTCCGATGATAAAGTCGTCTTCCCCGTGACCTGGTGCAGTATGAACACAACCTGTTCCTGCGTCAGTCGTTACATGGTCACCAAGCATTACTAATGAAGTGCGGTCATATAACGGATGTTTCGCAACTACATGCTCTAATTCTGCGCCTTTAAGTGTTTTCACAACTTTTGCATCTTCCCACTCAAGTGTGCTAGATACAGTTTCCATAAGTTCTGCAGCGATGATGAACTTACGGCCATTTACTTCGACAACATTGTAATCTAGATCCGCATGCACAGCAATTCCAAGGTTAGCAGGAATGGTCCATGGAGTGGTCGTCCAGATGATGAAGCTTTCAGATCCATCTAGTACGCCTTTTCCGTCTTCTACTTTAAATGCTACATAGATAGAAGGAGAGCGTTTATCTTGATACTCGATTTCCGCTTCTGCAAGTGCAGACTCACTGGAAGGAGACCAATAAACCGGCTTCAAGCCTTTATAGATCAATCCATTTTTCGCCATTTCACCAAAAACTTTGATTTGTTGTGCTTCATATTCAGGCTTTAGTGTGATATAAGGATTGAACCAGTCACCGCGTACACCAAGACGCATAAATTGCTCACGTTGGCGGTCTACTTGGTCGTAAGCATATTCTTCACATAATTTACGAAAGTCTGCTACGGACATTTCTTTGCGTTTTACTTTTTTGTTCTTTGTAAGAGCTGTTTCAATTGGCAGACCGTGTGTATCCCAGCCAGGAACATATGGTGCATGGTAGCCGCTCATGGATTTGTAACGGACGATGAAGTCTTTTAGGACTTTGTTGAGTGCGTGACCCATATGGATGTCTCCGTTTGCGTATGGTGGTCCGTCGTGCAGTACGTACATTGGGCGGTCTTTTGTGCGTTCTTGCACTTTTTTGTAGATGTCCATTTCGTCCCATTTTTGTTGCTGTTGTGGTTCGCGGTTTGGTAGGTTTCCGCGCATTGGGAATTCGGTTTTAGGCATTAATAAGGTATCTTTGTATTCCATGTTCTTTCCTCCAACTTTCACGTTTTTGTTTTTTCATAAATAAAGGTATTGTTAATTTCCGCACTGGGCTTAGCTTTCCTATGGGCTGACGTGAGCCTCCTCAGCTATGCCTGCGGGGTCTTCACCTAGCGTTATCTCCCTCAGGAGTCTTCGCCCTGTGCTACAAATCTTCAAGCAAATAAAAAAATCCCCTCATCCCATGAAAGGGACGAGAGGATCTCCCGTGGTACCACCCTAAATTGACGTAACTGCTTAATGGCAGTTTTAGTCCACTTTAGCATTCGTAACGTGAATGTGACGACAAGACTTACAGGCAATGTGCGTTCAGTCCCGTGCTCTAGGGTGATCTTCACTTCTCTTCTTATACCGGGCTTTCACCGACCCCGGTTCGCTATAATAAGTGGCAAGAGAAACTACTGTCCCTATCAACGCTTTAATTAATTTATAAAAATAAGTGCATGTATTTATTGTATGAAAAAACTTTGATTTGTTTCGTTATTATACTGAATATAACCTTATATCGTCAAGGTTATACTCCACTTTCTTCTAATTCTTTATCTTTTTCTTCGTATTCCATTAAGTGTTCCCAGTCATCGTTATCAATTAGCTCCAACTGCGCTTCAACAAGCATCTTGAAACGGTTGCGGAAGATTTTTGACTGCTTCTTCAATTCGTCTATTTCCACTTGAAGCTTTCTTGATTTCAATAACGATTCATTAATAATACGGTCTGCGTTCTTTTCCGCTTCCTTGATAATCAGTTTTGCTTCTTTCTGGGCATTTCTTCTGACATCCTCTGCGGATTCTTGTGCCACTAGTATAGACTTATTTAACGTTTCTTCGATCGTGGTAAAGTGAGATAAACGGTCATTCAATTCTTTGACCTTTTCCTCATGTTCTTTCTTTTCACGCAGAATCATCTCATAGTCCTTGATTACCTGATCAAGGAATTCATTTACTTCATCTTCATCGTAGCCTCGAAAAGCCTTATTAAACTCTTTATTGTGAATATCAAGTGGTGTTAAGGGCATTGATGCCACCTCCATTAAAATCTCTACTGTTACTTAACATTATTCGACATACTCTCTTGTTTTCCTGCCAAACAAAAAATTATTTTTGTTTTCCTACAATAATTCTCCATTTGTCTTTCTTGGTTTTTCCATCCACAGTCAAAAGTTTACTTCTCCCAAATCCCCTTACAGAAAGGATGTCTCCTTCCTGGCATTCAAAGGCTGTCTGCTCAACAAGCTTCCAGTTAATCTTCACCTTTTTAGCACCAATCAATAATTGCGCCTTTTGTCTAGAAAGATTGTAGATGGACGCTATCATAACATCCAATCGCAAGGATGCAGCTGTCGTAGAAGCTTCGTCCCAGCTTGATTCGGTTGATTTTAGTGACTCAAGAGGTATCTCATTCAAAGACACTTTCACTTTACCTACTTCTTGTAATTGCAACTCAACAAAAGCACTTACTTCTGAGCTCAGTATAACTTGAATAGTTGTATCGTGAAAATAAATATCCCCAAATTTGCTTCTTTTTAGACCGATACCCATCAAGGAACCTAGCACTTGGCGATGTTCAATCTTCACAAACTTTTCGGGGTAGGAAAGATCATAAGCTTTTAGCTGGAAGTCCTCTGCAGTGGGTTCGAGGTAGGGAGGATATAAAAGGGCACGTTTTCTTTCGGCACCAGTTGTTCCCCCATGGAAAGCAAGCTTAACATCCTCATTATTACCTACTACACTTTTCACAATTTCCTGCTCACGAGGGTCAAGGAAATCCGTAAGTTTTGAAACATACTGTTCGATTACAGTATCCTTCCATTCCAATACTTGGTCGATAAAATCATGCTCTTCTTGACGAAAATGTTGATAAATACTCATCATATCACTCTACTCTTACAAAAGTTAAGAAGGGAACCCGTTAAAGTACTAGCGAGATTCCCTACTTTTACTATTAATATATACCTATCATACGAAACAAAGCTGCAAGCCCTAATACTGCATATCGCAATACGAAAATAGCGACAATTGGAGAAATGTCGATCATTCCTAGTGGCGGGATGATGCGGCGAAACATGTCAAGATAAGGCTCACATATTCTTCCTAAAATCCTGCCAAAGGAAGATTCCCTTGCTCCTGGAAACCAAGACATAAAAATATAAATAATTAAAGCTATCGTGTAAATAAAAACTAAATCGTTCAATAACCTAAAAAACATATCCATGTTAGTCTACCACCTCTTGTCTGTATATTCTTCCTGTTCTTGCTGCATAATCTCAGAAATGGACCCAGATACATCCACATTGTCTGGCGTGCAAAGGAAAATATTCTGTCCAATGCGCTGGATATCCCCCCCAATGGCATATACGGTGCCACTTAGGAAGTCTACGATCCGCTTAGCCTGATCTATATCTATTCTCTGCAAGTTGACGATGATTGCGCGGCGGTTCTTTAAATGGTCGGCAACGTCTTGTGCTTCCGAATAAGATCTAGGTTCATAAAGAACCACTTTGGATGTCTTCTGTACACTTTGCAAGCTGACAACATTTTGTCTTGAAGCAGGTTGAGTAGTCCCGGACCTTGTTCTTCTCGGCTCCTCTACCATTTCTTCTTCCTCGTATACTTCCGATTCTTTATACTCATATTCTTCATCATCTAAGGCAAAGAAACTTTTGAATTTTGATTTTATCGTCATACCTTACACCTCCAAATTATTGTTCGTTTCCTACAAGCGCACTTCCAATTCGGACGAATGTTGCACCTTCTTCAATAGCAATCTTGTAGTCATTGGACATCCCCATGGACAGTTCTGTACATGGCGCAAACGGAAGGTTCATCGATTGTATTTCTTGTTGCAGTGACTTCAATCCGCGGAAGCAGTTTCGCAACACTTTTTCCTCCTCTGTAAAAGGAGCCATTGTCATTAATCCGACAATTTGAATGTTATGGAAGTCTGAGAGCTTTTTTACAAATCCCGGAACTTCTTCCGGCATTAGCCCGTGTTTTGAATCTTCCCCTGACACGTTTACTTGAATAAAGCATTTAATGATTTTTTCTGCCCTTTTATGTATTTCTTCTGCTAGGGACTTGCGGTCCAAGGAGTGAATATAATCCACTTTATCAATGATATTTTTTACTTTTTTAGATTGTAAAGTGCCGATGAAATGCCACGTTGCTTGATTAGATATCGCATCCCATTTCTTTAAGAAACCATCATCACGATTTTCCCCAAGATGCACTACACCTGCTGAAATGGCCTCTTGAGCACGTTCTGTTGATACATATTTTGTAACACCAATAATCTTTACCTCTTCTACTGAACGATTGGCACTGTCACAGGCAGCTCTGATATTTTGCTGAATTTGTGAAAGATTTAATTGGACTGATTGTTCGCTCATTCAATATCCGCACCTTTCAAACCGATAAAACTCATCATTCTTCCCGTTTTTCCTTTATCCCGACGATGAGAAAAGAATAGGGATTCATTAGAGCTTGTACAAAAAGAGCTGCAAAGGATGTTTCTCTCCTTCACACCAGCTTTCAAAAGAAGTTCAAAATTGACTTTTTTAAGGTCAAGAGCATACTGCCCTCTAGAAACTTCTTTCATGTATGTTCCCTTTTCAACATCTGGAAGTGCATCCATTACTCTATTAACAACATGGTCATCCACAATATATGCTTGTGCCGAAATAGCTGGTCCAATGGCAACTTGAATCGTATCAATGTTAACGCCATCTTCCATCCATCGATTAATCATGTTGCCGGCAATATTTTTCACGGTGCCTTTCCAGCCGGCATGAGCAATTCCAACAAGGGAATGCTCTTTGGAATAAAAGTACAATGGCACACAATCAGCAAAACATAGTGTTAATAAAATATTTTCACTATCTGTATAAATGCCATCTGTACCTGCCAAAGCAGTGCTGTAGGAATAAACACCTTTACCTTTATCATGGCTGTTTACTTTTATGATTTTATCTTCATGTGTTTGGTCGCATCCTACCCAATTTTTTGTAGGTATATTCAACCGGCTTGCCAAAATCTCTTTGTTTTGACAAACAGCATCCACTGAATCATTGACATGCAACCCCATATTCAAAGTACTGAATTGTCCTTCACTGACGCCTCCATTTTTCGTAGTAAATCCGACGATCAAGTTGGAAGCATTCCCTTTCCATTCAGGGAGAGACAGTGTTTGTTCTTTTTCCAGAACAAATGGCTCCGTCATCTATGACACCTTCTTTATGTTACACTCATATTCTTTCATATTGTACCACATTTTTCTACTAACATTGAATTATATTATCCCTTTCGACAGTAATTTTCGCGCATCATTCCTCATATGCAGTCTCTACTTTTGTTTGATAACGCACAAGAATAACATCTGCACCGATTTTGACGATATTTCGCCATGGAATAACGACCTCCTCATCCTTACCAAAAAAACCTAGCATCTTTCCTCCTCCGGTAATGATGATGGCCTCAATCTTTCCATTTGTTAGATTTATGTCTATATCGCCAATGTTACCAAGTTTCTTCCCATCCGAGACATTTACCACATCTTTCATTTGAAAATCAGATATTTTTACCATGTCCATTCCCCCATTTTAGCTATCATACTTAACTATATGATAGATGTATCGAACTTCATGAAGAGAAAAGAAAAAAGTTTTGTTACATACATTAACTTGTCCAAAAAAAAGAACCAGAGATCCGTTTGAGAGGAGGATCCTGGAACTTTTATTTTTATATTTTCCTGCATTAGCTTTGAATATTCTTATTCATTTGCTTAATTGCTGCCTTTTCTAGGCGAGATACTTGAGCTTGCGAAATTCCGATTTCATCAGCAACTTCCATCTGTGTTTTACCTTGAAAGAAACGTTTTCTCAAGATTAGTTTTTCCCTGTCATTCAGGCGTCTCATTCCTTCTTTTAAAGCAATCTCTTCTATCCATTGGATATCTTTGTTCTTCTCATCACTGATTTGATCCAATACATAGATAGGATCTCCTCCATCATTGTAGATTGGCTCAAACAATGAGACAGGATCTTGGATAGCGTCAAGGGCGAAAACAATTTCTTCATGGGGTACTTCCAAAACTTTTGAAATCTCTTCTGCTGTCGGTTCTCTGGATGTTTCACTCATTAATCTTTCTCTCACCTGCAGTGCTTTATAAGCGATATCACGTAACGACCTAGAGACTCTAATTGGATTATTGTCACGAAGGTATCGTCTGATTTCCCCGATGATCATCGGTACTGCATATGTAGAAAATTTAACATTCTGACCTAAATCAAAGTTATCAATGGATTTCATCAATCCTATACATCCTACTTGAAATAAGTCATCTACAAATTCTCCACGGTTGTTAAACCGTTGAATAACACTTAATACAAGCCTTAAATTGCCATTCACAAGCTTTTCACGAGCAGAAAGCTCACCACTTTGCATTTCGCGAAACAACTTCCTCATTTCTTCATTTTTCAAAACAGGAAGCTTAGAGGTGTCTACTCCACAAATCTCTACCTTATTACGTGTCATTCTTTCCCCTCCTAACAGGAGTTGCTGTTCAGAGTTAAGTATCTCCTCAGGAGGGAAAAATATGCATATGCAGAAATTTATCTATTCTGACAAATAATTACAATCCTTATCACCACTAGGGTTATAGTATAAAAAATTTTTTTTACACCATTTTATTAAATTCTTTTCTGAGCCTTTTAATAATACGTTTTTCTAAACGGGAAATATATGATTGTGAAATTCCAAGCATATCGGCAACATCTTTTTGTGTTTTTTCTTCGCCGCCAATGAGGCCAAAGCGTAATTCCATGATTTGCTTTTCTCTATCATTTAGTTGTTCTAGGGCTTTTAGCAGTAGCTTTCGGTCTACATTTGCTTCTAAATCTTTTGTGATGATGTCTTCTTCAGTCCCAAGCACATCTGAAAGCAACAATTCATTACCATCCCAGTCAATATTTAATGGTTCATCAAATGATACTTCAGAACGAACCTTATTATTTCTGCGCAGATACATTAATATTTCATTCTCAATGCAGCGGGATGCATAAGTTGCTAATTTAATCTTCTTTTCAGGATTGAACGTGTTTACAGCTTTTATTAGTCCAATGGTTCCAATACTGATTAAGTCTTCAATATTTATGCCTGTGTTCTCAAACTTTCTTGCGATGTAAACAACAAGTCTCAAGTTTCGTTCAATTAATATTGATCTTGCTGCCTGGTCTCCATTAGGCAATTTGATGAGAAGGTGGGCCTCTTCTTCTTTCGATAAAGGAGGCGGCAGTGCTTCACTTCCCCCTATATAATATATTTCATCTGTTTTTAATCCTAATTTGATTAATAATTTATACCATAAATAAGTCATCTTAATCTTCAGTTTCCCCAAGTTAATTCCTCCCTTTTTTCTAATATTTGTGTATGTTGTGAGTATAGATTTATGAAACCTGCTCAACCACTTCTCCCTGTAGCATTTTTGTATGGAGGATACATACATAATCTCCTTCCGAAGAGAGGGTTGTTTTTGTCAGCCCAAGAAGAAATTTATTTGTTTCATACTGTTTACCATCATGATGAATGACTGCTTTGTCCGGCTTTATTGCAAGCATCAAACTGGTACTTTTTCCAACTGCACGGTATGGGATGATTCTGATTCTATCCACCCACTTAGTTTCCTCTGAAAAAGTTGGCCAACCTTGAGTTTGTTCAATGGAATCCATAGCTTGTATTATTTCTGGAGGGATAAATGCTTGAAGAGAGGCCACCTCCACAATCATGACAGGGGTTTTGGTAATCGGATCTAATAACTGGTTTCCACTGTCCAAGAGACCAGGTAATGAAATCACTTCCTTTTCTACAGTAATGGAGATATTGGCCAATTGGTCATATTTAAATTTTCTTGTTTCTACTGCATGGAATTGCTTCTTTGATAAGTATAAAAGGACCGGAAAACCGATGAAGACAAACATCCATGAAATTGGATCTCCAAGTCCGGTGGTCAAGCTGCGAATACTGTCATTGGCAAATCGCTGATCTACTTGCAAGGCGTAATGAACGGCAAGCATGCCTCCACCTACTGAAAAGGTAGTAACATAGAATACAATCAAATTTTCTACAAAAACCCTGAGCCTATGGAACCCGTATGCTGCAAGTATAATCGTGAGGGAGAAAAGCATTTTGACAAATGGATTTGCAACTAGCGCCTGTAATGGGGTAAACATGAGAACGACAATTAATGAACCTAAAAATGCCCCTAACATCAATCTCCAGGTCGCCATTTTTCGTTTTAGAATGATACCGGTAATTTTTAATAGCAGGAAATCAAACCCGAAATTCAATAGCCAGATCGCATCTAAATATACGGTCAAGTTTAGTCCCTCATTTATACCTTTTTATGTTTGAAACTAGTATAAATCACTACTATTAGAAAGTCTGTCAGTTCCTGCCGATGGTAGAATACAATTTTTGAAGGTTTTTTTGCTTATTTGTCGGAGGGGAAGATAAGAGGTGTAATGGGGGCTTTAAGCCTTTACGAATTTGTTAACCGCAGGTGGCTAAAATACTTGGATTGTAACTTTTCGGAGGTTGATTGTAACTTTTTCTGAAATGATTATAACTTTTTCAATGTTTATTGTGATTTTTCAGGCAGGTATTGTGACATTTCGAAAACCGTAAGAATAGCACACATCAAAAAAGCACCAAACCATCTTCAAAATAAATGGTTTGGTGCTTTTAATTTAAGCCTGCAGCTAATAAAGATTAGCGGCGGCGATTTCTGTTACGTAGGAATGTTGGTATATCCAACGTTTCTTCTTGTTGCTGAGATTGTTGCTGGCGACGTGGCTCTTGTTGTTCTTGTTGCTGTTGAACCGGCTCTTCACGTCTTACTTCACGTTGTGGTTGTTGTGTTTTTTGCGCTGGAGCTTTTTGCGCTCCGAACACTGGACGTGCACCTTGTTTAGTATGGTTGATTTCTGCTTCGCTAAAACCTGTAGCGATAACCGTTACAACGATTTCGTCTTTAAGGTTTTCATTGATAACAGAACCAAAAATCATGTTCACTTCTTGATCAGAAGCGGATGCCACGATGTCTGCAGCTTCCTGTACTTCATATAAGCTTAAGTTAGTACCGCCTGTAATGTTCATTAATACACCTTGAGCTCCGTCGATAGAAGTTTCAAGTAGTGGAGAAGATACAGCTTTTTTTGCTGCTTCGGCTGCACGATTTTCCCCTGTTGCAACACCAATCCCCATCAATGCAGATCCTTTGTTAGACATGATTGTTTTCACATCCGCAAAGTCTAGGTTGATCAGTCCTGGAGTAGCGATCAAGTCAGAGATACCTTGTACACCTTGACGAAGTACGTTATCTGCTTCACGGAACGCTTCTAGCATTGGTGTATTTTTGTCCACGATTTCAAGTAGACGATCGTTTGGAATGACGATTAACGTATCTACTCCTTCTTTCATGGAAGCGATACCGCCAGCTGCTTGAGTAGCACGCTTACGGCCTTCGAAAGTAAACGGTCTTGTTACAACACCGACAGTCAATGCTCCAAGATCGCGTGCAATCTGTGCGATAACAGGAGCTGCACCAGTACCGGTACCTCCGCCCATACCAGCGGTGACAAATACCATGTCTGCACCTTTAAGAACTTCTTCTAATTGTTCTTTACTTTCTTCAGCAGCTTTTTTCCCTACTTCAGGATTTGCACCTGCTCCAAGACCACGAGTAAGTTTGCCTCCGATTTGCATTTTCACTTCTGCTTTTGATAGGTTAAGAGCTTGAGCATCTGTATTTACCGCGATGAACTCTACTCCTTGAACACCATGCTCTATCATACGGTTTACAGCGTTGTTACCGCCTCCACCAACTCCGATTACTTTTATGGTAGCTAATTGATCGATACTGTTATCAAAATCTAACATGACTGTTCCTCCTATTTCTCGAAAGTACTTGCAAGCTTATTCAAAGAATAGTCCGAAGAATTTTTTTACTTTGTTGCCTACTTTTTCTTCTTCGTTTACTGGTTGCTTTGCCTGCTTTACTTTTTGTTGAGTTTGTTTTCCACTACGTTTTTCCGGGTATTCACTAGGTGCTGATGTAGTTTCAATTTTTCTTCCTTGCAGTTTTGCATTTTTGTAAGCAAATTGGATAAGCCCTACTCCTGTAGTATATTGAGGCTCTCTTACACCTATATAATCCGGAACAGCTTTCCTAACATTATTGTTCAGAATTAACTGTGCCAATTCCAGAACTCCTGGCATGGCTACTACACCGCCAGTTAATACGTATCCACCAGGAATCTCCCGGACACCTAATCTTTTAATCTCATGTTGTACTAACTCAAAAATCTCTTCCATTCTTGCTTCTATAATATCAGAGATTTCGAGTTGACTGAATTGTTGGTGCTGATCGCTTCCGATAATCGGTACACTGAAAACTTCTTCATCGGATGCATGGTCATAAAAAGCATGTCCATGTTTTTGTTTGATTTTTTCTGCGTCTTCTGTGGAAGTGCGTAAACCTATGGAAATGTCTTTCGTGATGTACTCCCCGCCAACCGGTAAAACACTTGTCGCCTTTAGGAATCCATCTTCAAAAACGGCAATGGTAGTTGAACCTCCACCAATGTCTACAAGTGCCACACCCAGATTACGCTCATCCTTTGACAATGCGATAGATCCAGATGCAAGTGGCTGCAAGCAGATGTCCGTTATTTCCAATCCAGCTTTCTCTACACAACGCAGTAAGTTATGTAAGACTGTTTTTGACCCAGTGATGATGGTACCTTCCATTTCTAGTCGAACACCAAGCATTCCACGTGGATCATTAATCTCATCCAATCCGTCTACGATGAATTGTTTTGGGATACAATCAATGATTTCTCTCTCAGGAGGAATGGAAAAGACTTGCGCTGCGTCTATCACCCTAGCGATGTCCTCGTCCCCAATCTCCCTGTTTTCACTCGAAACTGCTACCACTCCATGGCAATCCTGAAGTTGTACATGGTTTCCGGTGACGCCAACGACCACTCTATTAATTGGCATCCCTACCATTCTCTCAGCCTGTTCAATTGCCTTATTAATGGAATGAACAGTTTCATCTATGTCTACTATAGATCCTTTTCTTAAACCTGTTGATTTTACATTACCGACTCCAATAATATTTAAAGTATCATTCACCATTTCCCCAATGATTACTTTAACACTGGATGTACCGATGTCCAAACTGACGTATATTTCATTGCTGTTCATTCTATGGCACCTCCTTCTACTCCTAAAAAACCAAATATTTAAGAACAACACCTGAAAAACATATTATATTAGAAAGTATTCCACAAATATGATGTTTTCCCTTTTTTAAAATCATTTTTTTTCGTTTTTTTCTTTAGAAAGCGTCCATTTTGACAATAATATTCTTCTTATCACTGCAATGTTCTGAAATAGCCTTACTCCAAAAGCAAATACTGCAGCTAAATATAAGTCTACACCAAGATGTACGCCTAGAAAAGCTAAACTTGCAGCAAGTAGGATATTAAAGAAAAAACCCGATACAAATACTTTATCATCATAATTGTTTTGTAAATGGGCACGTATTCCACCGAACAATGTATCTAGTGCAGCAAGAACCGCAATTGATAAATAATTGGAATATTCATCAGGTACACGTATCTCTGAATATAGGCCCATAACAATTCCTACAATCAAACCCAGAAGAGGGAGCCACATAATCAGTTCCCCTCCTTCCCAGTTTTCACCGGTTCCATATACTTCACGCGTATCTGCTCGTCATAAGGGGGAACGGTTACTTCGTTAATGGGTGTTGAGACTTCAAGCAGTAAGTTTTCAATTGCAAATTCATCCATTGCCCTTGATACTTGTAAACGATTGTAAAGTTTTGTTGGGTCACTGATGATAACGATGATTTCAAAGTTTGCATTGGGAATCCAAGCATTGTTCACTTTCGTTCTACCGTTTATCTCTCTTATAATCGTACTACTTACAATTCTCTGATTGGCAATACTTATTTCTTCCACACCATAGGAATTCAATTCATTAACAAATCTTCTGAGGAGATCCGCAGATATGTTTTTCTGTATGTTTCCTAGGACATCTTCATCAAACAATGGTTTGACAGTCATCTTTATGCCCGGTCCCTTCATTTCTGTTAACCCTGCTTCGACTTTTAGTTCTTCCAACGTTTCCCGAACGATAGTCTCTTTCGATTCATCACGCTCTTTGGAATAGTCTTGAAGTATTTTGTCATACTTTCTTATTTCTTGAATAATCTGTGATTGTATTTCTTGCTCACGATTCAAATCGCTTCTAAGTTGCCATGTATCACGGGTATCACGAATAATTGGCTGCTGTACGGTTTGAAATTGAATGGCAATCATCAATCCAACAATAATTGTAATAATGGTAAAACTAAATTTACGCTTGTCCATCTTGAACACCTTACCTCACCACAAAGCATGCATTCAGCCTTATCGAATAACAGGGTCAAGAACTACTTGATCTTTTTTTTGCATCTTCACTGTAATATTATCGGCAACCAATTGATCTTTTACCCCGCCAAGGATACTGAGTGCCGGAATGAGGACATCGGAATCTCCTATGGCAGTTATGACAAATGGCGCAGGATATTGATTTCCATCAATGGTTATAACAGGACCATTGCAAATAATATAGGAATCTTTAGTAATTCTTTGTCCGTTTATGGCTATCCCTGTAGCACCTGATATAAACAGCTCATTCATTACCTTAAACACATGACTTTCGTGGACAATATAATTATTTATATTCTCCTCAGAAGGAACATAAGAAGCGTCCGCCAACGTCACCTCTACCCCTTCTCCTTGGACTTTGACATTACCATTGAACATACGAAGCTTTTCAACATCTTCGACCAGATTGAATAATAGCTGTTCACCTTCTGCAAGTTCTTCTTCTATGGTTTGAATTGCCTCTTGTTTTTCTTGTAGCTCATTTTGTAATTCAAGGTTTCGTTCTTCTGTCCTAATTAAGGTTTCTCTGATTGCTCTATCACGTTGCCATTGCCTGTCAGTACCTACGACTTCTTCCTCGTTTGTTAATTGAAACGAGTAAGAGACGATAAAACCAAGGACTAGACAAACAAAAGACAAGACAACATGTTTACCCGTCACTTTCATCTGTTTCTTCCTCTTTCTCTCCACCAGTTTCGTACGGCTTAAAGAATGTCCCCACTTCTAAATTAATGACACCTTTAACTTTTGGATCCAACTGTTCTACAATGGAAGGATAGGCGGCCATCTTCTCCGAGAAATCTCTAATCGTCGCACTAACTTCATAACCGTCATTCATGAACATGGTTATATGATAAGGGTCGATATCGGTTGGAGTATGATGTATTTCAGAAATGGAGTAAATGATGGATTCAGGTAATTTTATCAATTCAACAATAAAGTTCTCCACCATTTCACTGTTTTTCCAATTAAGCATGAGTGGTGCATCATCAGGCAAAGAATCCTCTTCATCAAGAACAGAAAGCATTTTGCCGTTTTCCATGACTGGGTAGTAATTTCCACTTTCATATATATATGCAATCCGCTTAAATTCATCGACAACGATCTCAACACTGTTAGGAAAGATCCTCTGAACTTCCGCTGAGGCAATTTCCTTGTGTTGCTGAATCAGTTCAGCTACTTTTTCTTCGTTTACACGCCAGATGCTTGTCTCTTCTGTCACACCACTTAATGTTATGACTTCCTTATCTGTGACATGTAAATTACCGCTTACAGTTAAGCCAGAAACCTTACTAAGTGGAGATTGCGAGTAAATGATCAAAAACAACAAAATAAAGAATAAAGAAAGATATATAATTAATCTTCTGTTAGCCTTTTGCTTTCTCTGTTGTTTGATTTTAGGTACACGGTCTTCTAGCGTCACTACTTTCCCTTTTTCCATTAAAGACTATTTCACCCCACCGCGCGCCATGAAGCTACGCATGTTTTATACAATGATTTTCTAGCATAATTATATCATATGTGGGGTGAAAAAAACGGAAAAAAACTACTATTTTCTTCCTATAATTTCAACTTCCGTTTCTAATTGGACATTGTATTTCTCAAGTATTGTTTTCTTGATGTATGCAATCAGGTCCAATACATCCTGAGCTTTTGCGCCATCATCGTTTACGATAAAGTTTGCATGCATATCAGAAACTTTGGCACCGCCGATTTTTTGCCCTTTAAGCCCGGCTTTTTCAATCAGCTGACCAGCATAATCGGGAAGTGGATTTCTGAAAATACTACCGGCACATGGATAAGAAAATGGTTGGGTATCACGACGATAATCTTTATTTTTTTGAAGTTGAGCTACTACTTCTTCGCGATTTCCCTGTTCCACTATTAACACAGCTTCCAAACAAATTCCTGGACGCTCTTTTTGAAGAATCGATGTTCGATAGGAAAAGTTTAATTCATCAGCCGTCAGCCACTCCATCTTTCCATCTTCAAACAAAATATGAGCCTTTTTTAATACTTTAGACATGTCAGAGCCGTGTGCGCCAGCATTCATATACACTGCTCCGCCTACTGAGCCAGGGATGCCTCCAGCAAACTCGAGGCCTGATAATCCTTTTTTACTGATGATGGTAACAAGCTTGATTAAGGAGTATCCTCCTCCGACATGTACTTCATTCTCTTTCAATTCAAAGTGATCCATGCCATTTCCAAGCTTTATTACGACCCCTTCAATGCCAAGGTCTGATACCAATAGATTGGAACCACGGCCGATTGCCGTCCATTTGACCTGGAATTTATTAATCGTCTCCATTGTTTCTTGAAGTTTTTCCAAACTTTTCGGCTCCACAAGTACATCTGCAGGACCGCCAATTTTCATGGTGGTATGATTTGCTAGTGGTTCATTAGGTAGTACCTTGCCCACTTCTTTCTCTTGAAGTTCCTTTACTAACGCTTCCATATAAAATCCTCCTAAATCCACGTTCATATAACATTTTTCATAACCTTTAATAGTAGAAAGATAATCCTTCGGTCAAAGCGTGATGTAGGCCCAAAAATAATTATTAATATTCTATGCATGTTGATTTATTTCGGTACACTGGCCCATCACAACGAAGGTTTGAAATTTGGTTCATGACAATTATGTAATTCATTTAAAAATGGACTATGTTTACATACCCTAAAGTTCATAAATATTAAACCTGTTATTTGTCATTTACATATTTTCTTTGATGTAGGTCGTTGTTATGAAATGTAGTTGTGCAAATCTTGTTTGCACAATACTTTAATAGTATATCCCTTGTTAAAGATGTGCAACGAATATTAGTTATTGTAATCAAATTTTTATTTTTTGTCATATTATGTCCGGATATGTAACAATAAAGCCGAAACCATCAGGCTGGTTTCGGCTTTTTATTAGTACTTTGCGTATCTGCTTATGTTAAGGAGGATCCCGACTGCTACTAGCATTAGGGTCAAGGAGGAGCCTCCATAGCTTAGGAATGGTAGTGTAATTCCGGTGACTGGCATTAGTCCTGTTACAACTCCAACATTAATGATTACTTGAATGGCGATCATGGCTATAATTCCTACCGCTAAGAAGCTGCCATATAAATCTGGTGCGCCTAGTGCAATCCTTATTCCTCTCCATAAAAGCAAAGCAAATAGAAGAACGACAAGTGTGCCTCCGATAAATCCGAGTTCCTCTGCCAATATAGCAAAAATGAAGTCTGTCTGCGGTTCAGGTAGATAAAAGAACTTCTGCCTGCTTTGTCCAAGCCCTAGTCCAAGCAACCCGCCTGGCCCTATCGCATATAGAGATTGAATAATTTGGAAGCCGCTTCCTAATGGATCTTCCCAAGGGTTCAAGAAGGAAGTGATTCGTTTTATCCGATAAGGTGCCGAAAGAATTAGAACAACAAATCCGGCTACCCCTACTAAGCCTAACCCAACAAAGTGACTGATTCTTGCACCTGCTACATAGATCATGACAATACACGTGCCAACCATTACAGTTCCTGTTCCAAGGTCAGGCTGAAGCATAATCATGCCAAAAGCCAAAAATACGAGAGAGAGACTTGGAACAAGCCCTTTTTTAAAGGAAGTAATTTTCTTTTGATTTTCACTTAAATATTTTGCTAGAAATGCAATCATGGCTATTTTCATAAATTCAGATGGTTGAACAGAGAAGGCACCTACTCCGATCCAACTTCGTGATCCATTCCGTTCCATTCCCACACCAGGAATCAAAACGATGACAAGCAAGAAAAAACAAACCAGAATAATTAATTTCGCCCAAGTTCTCCAAGTCCAGTAGTCGACATTCATAATGAAAAACATCGCTACTACACCCAATCCAGCAAATAATAGCTGTCTTTTGGCGAAGAAGAATGTATCCTGAAATTTGTAATCAGCCCATACCGCACTTGCACTGTAAACCATGATAAGACCTACTGCAAGCAGTGTCAGTGTGGTTAGAATTAATATTATGTCCGGAGTTGATCGCTTGTTTGCCAACGTGAAACACCTCTACTACAAAAATTAGGGCAGATGGTGGCTTAACGTTAACGATACGTTCATGCCAATAGCCAGAAAAAGGCTTTGTCCGTATGCTTCCCATTCTTTAAGTTGGGGAGCTATCAGAACAAAGCCTCTTAAACATGTGGCCAAGCCCTTATTTAAGCTTATGCACGGCGTCTATAAAAATGTCTCCTCGTTGCTCAAATGTTTTATATTGATCCCAGCTTGCACAAGCAGGGGACAATAAAATGACATCTCCGCTCTCAGACATTTCGTATGCCACCGGTACGGCTTTTTCCACATTATCGACATGTTTTATTTGTTTTATTCCTGCTTCATGAGCTGTGCGTGTCAACTTCTCGGCTGTTTCACCGAAAGTCACTAGCACTTTGACAGTGCTTAAGTACGGTAGCAGGTCATCAAACTCATTCCCTCGATCCAGCCCTCCTGCAAGCAATACTACATTGTTATCAAATGCCGAGAGAGCTTTTTGAGTAGCTAAAATATTGGTAGCTTTTGAATCATTATAGAAACGTCGCCCTTTAAGTTCACCGATGAACTGCAAACGATGTTTTACACCTGAAAAGCTTGTAAGCACCTTTATTATTGCTTCATTACTGACTCCAAGAAGTTTAACAGCTGCCACCGCTGCGAGGATGTTCTCCAAATTATGTTTTCCAGGCAACACAATTTGGTCTATAGCAATAACCTTCTCCTCTTTGAAGCATACATAATTATCTTTCAAATAAGCGCCATCCACTTCTCCACTAGTGGAGAATGGTACGATGGCGGGCTGAATTCCTTCAGCAAGTTTCATAACTTGTGCATCATCAGCATTGATAACCGCATAATCTTCTTCTGTTTGGTTGGAGAAGATTTTTGCTTTTGCTTTTCCATACTCATCCAAGGTTCCGTGATAATCAAGGTGAGCTTCGAAAAGATTCAAAAAGACAGAGATCTTTGGTCGAAATAACTCCGTACCCATTAATTGAAATGATGATAATTCGGTAACCATAATATCTTTATCAGTCGCTTGCTGAGCCACTTCTACCGATACATTACCAATATTACCGGCTATTAACGGTGATTTATTATCCGCAGACAGCATTTCATCAATTAACGTAGTGGTAGTGGTTTTCCCATTGGATCCTGTAATGCCGATAATTGGTGCATCACTGATTTGATAAGCAAGTTCCACTTCGGTAAGAACAGGAATTCCTTTATCACCAGCAAGTTGTACTAAAGGATTATGATAAGGAATGCCCGGGTTTTTGAAAACAACATCAATTTTTTGATCAAAGATACTTGTCGGATGTCCTCCGCATACAACTTCCATTCCTTTAGAAAGCAGATATTCAGCTTGCTCGTTTCCTTCTAAAGGACTTCTGTCATTGACAATCACCTTTGCGCCTAACTTATGTAAAAGTTCTGCAGTGGCAGTTCCGCTCTTGGCTAAACCTAGGACAAGAACTCTTTTTCCTTCATATTGGCTGATTTTCTTCATATTAGATCCACACCTCTAAATAAATTCCAAGCAACGCACATAACAGTCCAACTGTCCAGAACGTAACAACCACTCGCCATTCTGACCACCCGACAAGCTCATAATGATGATGGAGAGGACTCATTTTAAAGACCCTTCTACCAGTCGCTTTGAAAGAGATGACTTGAATGATAACGGAAAGTGTTTCCATTACGAAAACTCCACCGATAATAATTAGAAGAATTTCTAATTTCAATAGTACAGCTACAGTTGCAATAGCACCACCAAGAGCCAAGGAACCTGTATCACCCATAAAGACTTTAGCAGGATGAGCGTTAAATACTAAGAAGCCAAGCAATGCACCTACTACGGCAACACTGAAAATAGAAACTTCAAATTGAGACTGGTACCATGCAAGTATGGCAAAGGCTCCAAATGCCACAGCGGCAGTTCCAGATACAAGACCATCAAGGCCATCTGTGAGGTTGACGGCGTTGGAAAATCCAACTAGCCAAAAAATTAGGAATAGAACATAGAAGAATCCTAATTCAATAGAAATACTTGTTCCCGGTACGCTAACAGCAGTAGAAAATTCAAACTGGACAAATACAAAATAGAATATTACTGCAATTACAATCTGTCCAATTAACTTCTGCAAGGAAGTCAAACCAAGGTTTCTTTTTAGGACAACTTTGATAAAATCATCCAGAAATCCTAATAGTCCGTAACCTACCATTACAAAAAGCAGCAAGTAAGTTTCAACGGAAGCTTCTGCAAATTGACCTGTAATGACTAGAGTAGTTACCGCAACGGAAAGAAGTATCATAATTCCTCCCATTGTCGGGGTACCTGTTTTCTTTTGGTGAGATTGTGGCCCTTCTTCTCTGATACTTTGACCGAATTTCAGTCTTCGCAGGAAGGGAATAAATATTGGTGATACTAAAACGGTAATTAAAAAAGACATAACGATAGCAAATAAAATAACCTGTTGTTCCATCGTTATTCCCTCCTTTCTTGAATCGCATGATTAGAGGTATCATCCACCTATGATAACCGGCAGATAATACCCGTTTTTTCGTTTAGATTTCTTTTCTTTTGGTTTACCACCGCTGTTGATTTCCGCACTGGGCTTCAATCAACAGCTAAGGAATTTTCAAGAGTTAGATGTTATACCAAAAGTAAATTTTATCGGTTTTTGGTTGATATGAAAATACTTTTTTTTCATCTTTTTATTTTTTCTTGCTAAAACAACACTTTTTCATTATCCTATGTTCAAATTCTGGGATTTTGTAAGCCTTGGGCAATGGTCAAATTGTTGCATAAAATACACACACCTTAACAGTCTATGAGCTTTGTTTTGCCTGTATGGCTTCCATTGCTATTTTTCTATCGTCAAATTCAAGCACTTTGTCACCTATAACTTGATAGGTTTCATGACCTTTACCTGCAATTAGCACCACATCACCCGATTTTGCTTGAGCTATCGTTTTGAAAATCGCTGATCGCCTGTCTTCTACAATTTCATATTGCCGGTCCATCACACCAGCTTCCATATCTTTGAAGATTTGCAGTGGACTTTCCGAGCGGGGATTATCCGATGTGAAAATAGCTTTACTAGAATAATTTACTGCAACTTCAGCCATCAGGGGACGCTTTGAACGATCTCTATCCCCTCCACAACCTACAATACAATATATATTGTTTTGAGAAAGTTGTTTGGTCGTTTTCAATACATTTTCCAGGCTGTCAGGAGTATGAGCGTAATCGACAATCACCGTAAAGTCCTGCCCTGCTTCAATAGCTTCAAAACGTCCAGGCACACCTTTCATATTTTCCACTACTGGAATGATGGTTTCCATCGGGATATTGGATACGTAACTGGCGCTTATGGCAGCGAGAACATTGTACACACTGAATTTTCCGACCAATTTTAGATTGATAGGAACGATTTTATTATCATACACAAGGTCGAACGAAGTGCCCTTTGCGGATATCCTCACATTCATTGCCCTGATGTCGCTGTTTTCATCTATTCCATAAGTTATGACTTGAGCAGCCGTTGCTCTTTTATACACATCACTTACTGGGTCATCTGCATTCAAAACCGCATATTTGGGTTTAGTAAGATTATAGGAGTTTCCTAACGAAGAGAATAACAAAGACTTAGCATACTGATATTCTTCCATCGTTTTATGATAATCGAGATGATCTTGCGTCAGATTGGTAAACACCGCCACATCAAAGTCACAACCATACACCCTTCCCATATGGAGAGCATGTGAGGAAACCTCCATCACTACAGTGTCAACTTTTTTCTCCACCATTTGGTGAAAAGACTCTTGCAAAGTTAAGGCATCTGGAGTGGTGTTTTTTACAGGGTATGTTTTGTTTCCTATTTTCATATAAATAGTGCCAATCATTCCAGTCTTTCGCTGGTGGTGTTGAAAAATGGATTCAATAATGTGAGTGGTAGTCGTTTTTCCATTTGTACCGGTTACACCTATTAAATGAAGTTTGTGTGTAGGCTGTTGGAAGAATACATCCGCCAAGATAGCCATTGCCCTCATTGTATCTGGAACCACGATGACCGGGACAGCAACATCCAATGGCTTTTCAGATATGATTGCGACAGCCCCTTTATTCACTGCATCTTGTGCGAATTGATGTCCATCTACCGTGTACCCTTTGATACAAAAAAATAAACTCCCTTCATTGACCTTACGGGAATCCATGACAATGGAAGATATCTCAGGGTTATCCTTAGAGGATACTTCATATCTGTGAAGATATTGAATTAATTGTTGAAGTTTCATGCGAATCAAACCCCTTTGGCTTACTTGAAGACCTAAATGCAGGATGAAAAACTAACAGGATAGATGGTGAGAAATAACCTCGATTTTTTCTAACTTACCTTTATCACCATTCTATCCTATTTAGGGAAATTAAACCAATCCTCTAGATTTATTCTTCATCAGTCTTGCTTTTCCCGGACATGTAGACCCTAACGGTCGACCCTTCTTCCACTTTTGTTCCAGGAGCCGGCGCCTGCTGAACTACTGTATCCCCATCCCCACTAATATCAAGTTTAAGAGTAACTAGTTGTTGAAGGAGTTCTTTTCTTGTCATTCCTTTAAGATCAGGAACTTCGACAAGAGGTACATCCGGCCATTGCAATTCTTTTTCGATTTGTCCTTTTCTCTTTTCCACTCCCAAAGCATTTAGGCTATCCTCCATTATATTCCCAACAATCGGGGCTGCTACAACCCCACCAAACTGTACGGTGCCCTTAGGATTATCGACGGCAAGATACACGACAAGTTGAGGATCATCAGCAGGGGCTACACCAATAAAAGAAACGATATGATTATTTTCCATGTATCGACCGTCTTTTACTTTCTGGGCAGTTCCTGTTTTTCCACCAACTCGGTAGCCCTCTACAAAAGCATTACGGCCTGTACCTTGCGCAACGACGCTTTCTAATGCATATCGGACCTGTGCAGAGGTTTCCTCAGAAATGACCCTTCTCTTCTCTACGGGTGTCTTTCTAGATACTATCTCTCCACTAATTGGATCTACGAATTCTTTTGCAATAAATGGAGTATATAAAATGCCACCGTTCACCGCTGCAGAAACAGCCGCAACCTGCTGAATTGGAGTAACAGAAACCCCTTGCCCAAAGGCAGTGGTGGCGAGTTCTACTGGCCCTACTCTTTCAGGTTTAAACAGGATTCCCTTTCCTTCTCCAGCTAAATCAATCCCTGTTTTCTCCCCGAATCCAAAGGATTTTATATAATTAAAAAGAGTGTCCGTCCCTAAACGTTGTCCCAGCTCTACAAAACCTGGGTTACATGAATTTTGAACCACTTCCAGGAATGTTTGGTGACCATGTCCCCCTTTTTTCCAACAACGAAGCCTTGCTCCATCTACCATTGCCGCTCCGCTGTCATTGAAAGTATCATTTTTCAAGTTGACTTTATTTTCTTCGAGGGCTGCTGCTAAAGTGATAATCTTAAAGGTAGATCCCGGCTCATACGTACTCCAAACAGGGAGATTTCGATTATAAATTTCTGGTGCCACATTTTGGAATTCAGCAGGATCAAAATCAGGCCTACTAGACATTGCCAGAATTTCACCTGTATTAGGGTCCATCGCAATTGCAATGATTCCATCAGGGTTATAGAGTTCTTGTGCAAGGTCCAACTCTCTTTCTATGATAGTCTGCACTTTCGAATCAATGGTAAGTCTAAGGTCTAAACCGTCCTGAGGAGCTTCATAATCATCTGGAATATCCGGCATTCTTCTTCCCTTTGCATCCGAATAAAATTGTACGTAGCCTTTTTCTCCTTTTAATTGTTCATCGTAATATAGTTCCAGACCCATTAATCCTTGGTTATCAATCCCTGCAAATCCTAAAACATGAGAAAGATAACTACCGAAAGGATAATGGCGTTTTGAGTCTTCCGCAATGTAGACCCCTTTTAATCCAAGCGCTCTTATCTCTTTAGCTTTTTCATGGGAAATTTTTCTTCCTTCTGGGTTGATCCTCTCCATTGATGAACTTTTAGTCACCAGCTTGTACACCTTTTCTTTGGACATATTTAAGACAGCTGCAAGTTTCTCAGCCGTGTCATTGGGATCTTTAATTTGTCTTGGTACAACTAAAACCGTCGGTGCACTCATATTTGTTGCCAATGGAACGCCATTTCGGTCAAGGATTTCTCCCCGCTCTGGTTCAAAAGGAATATTCCTACTCCAAGAATCTTTGGCACGGTCTGTTAGCATATTCCCCAATGCGAATTGAACATATCCTAGGCGTAAATCAATAATACTGAAAAGTAGAATTCCTACAAGAAGCACAATGGTCAACCTTCTCCGAACCGTCACATGAGATACCCGCATATCCTATGAACCCCCTTTAATATTCGTAGTAATATATGCTTGTACGAAAGAGGATAGAACATAGTATTGGGTTGTTATTCACGAGAAGCTCTAATAATGAGACTTATAAATTATTTCTAGTTGATTGTAGTGGAAGGCGCGCAGTCACCCGCGGGAGGAAGGAAAAGCCGAGGAGGCTCACATACCTCCCGCAGGCAAGCGATGCGCCTGGAACGAAAATCAACTGCTTTAATAATTATTAACATAAAAAAACACTGCTAAAGGTCATAGCCTTTACCAGTGTTTTTAAGTTAACTATCCTCGGAATCTTCTTCAGATTCTGATTCGTCCGTTTCTTCCTCCTGCTCCTGCGTTTGCGGTAAAGGTCTATTTGAACCCAATTCCACAACAAGGCTGTTTCCTTCTTCAACTGGAGTTCCTGGAATAATATTTTGCTTTTGCACATACCCATTGCCAACAATCTCGGTTTCAAGCTTGAGTAAATTGGATATTTTACGAACATCACGCAAACTCCAACCTGTCATATCTGGAAGTGAAGGGGATTTTTCTGTTAATAGAATAACCCTTTCGCCTTCAATGACTTCACGGCCTGGTTGAGGGGTTTGTTTTAATACCTTTGCCCCCTCACCTACTATCACATATTCAGGACCATTAGAGCCAGCAGATACATCCTGAATATTTTCACCGACAAGATTTGGCACTTTCATCCCAACACTCTTCTTCTTTGGAGTGTTTTGTTGATTCTCATCAGGTTGGATGCTTAAGTATTGTAAACTGCGACGCATCACGGAATTAAATACTCCCGACACAGGACCTGCTCCGTTTTCATGCTGGGCAATCTTTGGCTTTTCTACTGCAACATACATTAATAACTCGGGATCATCGGCAGGAGCCATCCCTGTAATAGAATAGATGTATTCCCCATGACCAGATAAATAACCTCCTGGTCCAGGAATTTGTGCAGTTCCTGTTTTCGCTGCCACTTTATACCCTTCAATACTGTAAGGACGACCTGTCCCGTTTTCAGAACTTACCACTGATTCTAATACTTCTAGTACTTTGTTAGCTGTTTTTTCTGAAATTGGATTTCCTTTTTGTTTTGGCTTATTTTCTAGTACGACTTCATTTGTGTTGGGATCGACAATCTTATCAATCACGTAGGGCTGCATCATTTTTCCATTATTTGCAATCGCAGTTGCAGCCTGGATTTGCTGAATTGGAGTGAATGCAGATCCTTGACCAAAAGCTGTTGAAATTCGGTCCCTATAATAATTGTAATTGATGTTACTTGTCGTTTCATCCGGAAGGTCAATACCTGTAGGCTCATTCATGCCAAATGCATGAATATATTTTAAAAGAGTATCTGTCCCCATCTTATCCGCAAGCAAAGCAAATGCTACGTTGGATGAACGCTGGACCCCTTCATCAAAAGATATTGTTCCCCATCCTGACCTATTATGGTCGTAAACAGGAACAGGATCTTTTGGTAGACTATATGAACCGGACTGATAGAGTTCAGATCCATTGTAAACCCCTTCTTCAATGGCTGCGGCCAATGAAAAGATTTTCATAGTCGAACCTGGCTCATACCGATAGGAAATGGCATCATTGTTCCAATTGTCCGTCAATCCCTCTCTTGTGTTTAAATCGAAGGTTGGCCGAGATCCCATTGCAAGTATTTGCCCGGTTTTTGGGTCTGCCACGATGGCTATGATCCGTTCAGGTTCATATTCATCCACTACATTGTTCATCGCTTCTTCTAAAAATGTCTGAATGGTCTTATCTAATGTCAGATGCACATTTTTCCCGTTGATTGCAGGAACATAGGATACATCTGATTCCATAGAAAGTTTAACACCTTTATTGTCAGTTTTGACGGAATATGAACCATTCTGTTCTTTTAGTTCTTCTTCTAGCATCTTTTCTAGACCTGTTACACCAGTAACTACACCATCATCATTTGCTCTTGCAAATCCGACCACGTGACTGGAGAATTTACCGTTAAAATAATAGCGTTTAGACCCTTCCACAAACCCGATTCCCGGTAATTTCATGTCTTCAATTTCTTTTTTTACAGACAATGGAAGATCTCTGCCCAAAGCTCCAAATTCAAC
Source organism: Bacillus sp. RO2 (assembly GCF_012911845.1). Lineage (GTDB taxonomy): Bacteria > Bacillota > Bacilli > Bacillales > Bacillaceae_I > Sutcliffiella_A. The sequence goes on from NZ_JAAXCU010000023.1 coordinate 27,265, forward strand.
TTGTTTGCGATCCAGCTGTAATTTTTCTAAAATTTCATTTTGATCCACTTCCAAGACAGATGCCAATTTTGCAGCCGTCTCGTTTGGATCGACTACATGACGAGGTTTCTTTTCATCTGTCGTCAAGGACTCGTCCAACACCGCCACTAAGTTGAAGGAAGGGGTGTCTTCTGCAATCGGATCTCCACTTCTATCAAATATGGATCCCCTTGTTGCATCAATTGTCTTGTTTACATTATATCTTTCACTAGCTTCTGCAGATAAATTATGTCCATGTGCTTCTCCGGTTGCTTGAAGGTAAAAAAATCGCCCAATCAATAGAAAAAAGAGCAACGCAAAAAATCCGAGTAGAATTGCTGCTCCTAAGTGAATTCTTTTTTTATGAACGATGTTATGGGTACTCATTTAGTTCCCTACGTTCTTCACATTGTTCTCGTTTAATGTCAGACCAAGGTTTTTGGCTTTTTCAAGAATGACTTCATAGCTGCTCTCTTCCGCTACACGAAGTTCAAGTTCACGATTTTCCTTTAATTGCGATTCAACGGACCCTTCAAGCGATTGAATTTCGCTATTTACATGATAAATATTCACATGGTTGGTAACAACATGGACTGCACCGAATGCAAGCATACCAATGAACATATAGCCAAGTATCTTTTCCCCAAGCGTAATTTTTGAGCGTTTCTTTACGACCAATTGTCTTTTTGGCGACTGCTGTATGCGTTCTTCATGCTGCCTTTGGATTTTGTGAGCTAAGTTACTCATTCTCTTTCCCCCTAGTCTATTTTTATTTTATTTTTAGTCTTTCGCTTTTTCTGCAATTCTTAGTTTTGCCGACCTTGCGCGATTATTAGCTTCTAGTTCTTCTTCACTAGGTAGTATCGGCTTTCTTGTAATAAGTTTAAGTGTCGGCTGATATTCTTCTGGAATTATCGGTAGTCCAGGCGGCAGTTGTGGCAGCTGGCTTTTTTCTTTAAACGCTACTTTACACATTCTGTCTTCTAGTGAATGGAAGGTGATAACAGATACTCTTCCCCCGACTTTTAGAACATCAATTGCTTGATGGATAGCATCTTCAAAAACACCCAACTCGTCATTTACTGCAATTCTTATTGCTTGGAAAACCCTTTTAGCAGGATGGCCACCCGTTCTTCTAGCTGGAGCCGGTATTCCATCTTTAATGATTTCCACCAATTCAAGTGTCGTTTCAATTGGCTTCGACTTCCGGTATTCCTCAATTTTTCTGGCTATTTGTTTTGAAAACTTCTCTTCTCCGTATTGAAAGAAAATCCTTACAAGTTTCTCATACGGCCATTCGTTAACAACATCATAGGCACTGAGGGGACTGTCTTTGTCCATTCTCATATCTAAAGGAGCTTCATGATGGTAACTAAATCCTCTTTCAGGTGTGTCCAATTGAGGAGAAGAAACCCCAAGGTCGAATAACACGCCATCCACTTTGGTAATTCCTTGATCATACAATTTCTCTTTCAGGTGCTTAAAATTGCTTTTAATGAAAATGACCCGATCTAGATAGTTATGTAGCACGCTTTTTGCATGTTCTAGCGCATGGTCATCCTGATCAAATGCAATCAATTTTCCTTTGTCTGATAACTGTTTTACAATTTCGGAGCTATGCCCTGCACCTCCTAATGTGCAATCAACATACGTCCCATCTTCTTTAATGTTAAGACCTTCTACTGCTTCATTGAGTAGTACTGTTACGTGGTGAAACATTCTCCACCGCCTTTCTAGCTCTAAGCTGTTTTCTTCTTAGCTGCTGCAAATTCTTTTCTCTCGGTATTTTCTCACCGACCATCTTGTTTTATCCAGGCTGTTCTTTGTATTCGTTGTAATGAAGTCCCTTTTATAAGTCAAAATCCACGAGGTTCTCTGCAATCTCTGCGAAGGAGTCTTCCGAGTCTTCCACAAAAGTATTCCAGTTGTCCTTGCTCCAGATTTCTATTCGATTAGATACTCCGATTACGACACATTCTTTTTCTAGTTGTGCATATTGAACAAGTGGGGTGGCAATGTTCACTCGACCTTGCTTGTCCAATTCACACTCAGAAGCACCAGAAAAGAAGAAACGTGTAAATGCACGGGCATCCTTTTTAGTAAGTGGCAATTGTTTCAATTTGTCTTCAACAGTTTTCCATTCAGAGAGAGGATAGCCAAATAGGCATTTATCGAGGCCTCTGGTAAGAACAAAGGTTTCACCTAAATGATCACGGAATTTCGCAGGCACAATCATACGCCCTTTTGCATCAATTGTATGATTATATTCGCCCATGAACATTTGGCTCTCCCACCTTTCTTCTACTTTCCCCCACAATCCCCCACTTCTCTCCACTTACTTTATTGTACTATTCTCTTCCCCAAAAGAAAATCCTTTAAGCCCACTTTTTTTTCGTTTTTCATCTTTTTACAACATTTTTTGACAAAAGGACGAATTAAGGTCAAACTTGGCTTTTTTTGACTCCGTAGAAACACAATAAACGATCATTCTTCAGTAAATGCTCGTTTACGACTCTCTTTTTTACTTGTAAATGTCAGAAAAAGAATATAAAAAAAACAGCAGGATTTTCCCCGCTGTTTCTTAGAGTTTAATTATTTTATGTTTTCCGTTATGCTCCAGTGGCAATTCACATAGTCTTTCGACGAAATCCAGACCATACTTATTAACAAAATAATAAATATTCCATACTCTCTCTTGCGGCATACCTTTAGGCAAGACAGCAAGTTCCACACGTTCATATTTGTTCATCATGTTTTCATGTTTCTCATATGCTGAACGTTCAATCAGTCGATGAATATAGGTGAATTGTTTATCAATTAAATTCCAATTCTTTTCAAAAGTTTTCTGATGATGAGGTAAAGTATGATTGCCTAAATCCCGGAATTTATCATGGACTTTGGCATATTGTTCATGATACGACGTCAATGTCGCTTTTATTGATTCAAGTTCTTCTTTATACAACCAAGCCTTACGCTTTTCTTCAAGCCCGTGTTCCAACGCATCTGAAATATCTTCACCCAATTCAAGTAACGTTCGATCGATATGCCGTTCCACTAAAGTCAAAGATATTCTCGGTACAACTGGTGGCATTTCTAGGTCCACTGAACGGAAACATCGACCGAGTTCAGCCCAATAACTGATTTCTCCGGGCCCTCCGATAAAGGCAAGAGTAGGAAATAGAAACTCCTGCATAAGAGGTCTCGTTACAACATTATTGGAGAAATTTTCAGGCTGCTCCTCCATCAACTTAGTCAAGTGTTCAACCGTATACCGACGGTTAGTATCCTTTATATAAGCAATCTGTTTCGTTTCATCCCAACATAGGAGCTCCCGCTCACCGTCTTGGTGAAAGAATATATTCATCGATTCTGAGTCAATTTCTAACATCGGTGTATATCCTTGCTCCTCCAGTTCCTTTTGAGCCTGCTGCATACCTCCACGAATTTGACTTTGCTTCATTAAAAGTTGTTGCAAATAAGGAGTTTCAAGCTTCCGCAAAGCTCGGTCGGAGGCATTTACTAAAACCAGCCCCGTACCCTTAAAGAGTTTTGCAATCAAGCGAGCAAATATATCCACAAAGGTTGAAGAATCTTCAATTGCTTGGGATAACTCTTGTTTTAACTCCTTTGTAAAAGGGCTTTCCCCATAGGAGTTAACAATTTCAAGAAACCAAGCGTGTAACTTTTCTTTATCATATTGAAGCTCCGATACCATTTTTTTGCCTGCTTCTTTCATTTGAAACACATGTTTTTCTATTTCATTATTTTTCGGAAGGTTCACATGATTTATTTCCTGAAAATCATGATCTTCACCAGCTATCCAAAAAATAGGAACAACCGGGATACCAAGCTTTAGCTCCTGTTCTTGGGCAAGTTTGATCGTACTGATTATTTTTGAAATAGTGTAGATTGGGCCAGTTAATAACCCTGCTTGTTGCCCACTGATAACAACAACAGACTGGCTGTCAGATAATTTTTCAATGCTATGTATGGTTTGTGCATCCGCATCGTATCTTTGATTAAATTCAAGAAGATGGTCAACAAGCTCTCTTCTCCTGAAACTTCTATTTTTCAATTGATCGTTTCTCTTTGTGTAGGTATCTACAGAAAAAGGATTATATGTAAAAAAGGGAAGGATGCTCTCCTTTTGAGCTAAATAAGCAGAGGAAAACTTATTAATAGTAGGGAGCGTTAATTCTACTACATTCATAAAGTACGTCCTTTCTGAATCGTTCATATGTGTTAATGTCTCCATGAGTATAGCATTGATTTCCAATCTTTCAAAAAATATTGCTTAAGCAAATGTTTCAAAAACCCGTTTAATTATTCCAAATGTCAAAAGACAAAAATACGCAAGAAAAAACAAAAGAAAATTCACCCTCCAGAACCCTTTAAACACTCTTTTAAAATCGATTTCCTCTTTAATCTTATAATGTGTCAAAACCATCACGGTTGCAATCAACAATAACACAGTTAATATGACCGAAAGAAACGAAGTATCCCAGATGATGATCATGATAAAGTGCACGGCTAAGATAAAAAATAGTGTCGAAGCATCAATCGCCAAATGAAAGGACTTTTTATTGTTTCTTGTTACCAATTTAGCTATATAAAAAAAAGCAATCATCGCAAAGATAGGAAGCGTAACGATTGTAGCGAAAGTTCCTGCTAGAATTCCGGACATATTAATATACCTCTTTTCACTTACTTGATTATTTTTGTAATTTACAAGCAGGATGAACTAGCATAAGAGGTATTAACAGCTTGCATCGTTTTGAAGCCCTTTAACAGCTTCATAAATAAATTCTGTTAGCGGAACTGATTTTCCTTGTTTTTGTGCCAAGTTTATCATATATCCCAAAATTGCATCGACTTCGGTTTCTCTCCCTGCATTTATATCCCGCTTCATAGAAGAGCTGTTTTCCGCTGTTTTCTCGCAAATGGAGCAGATATGATTCCACATGTGCTCCCTTTTATCTGTTTGAACCAAAAAATTCATCTCATTATATAAACGCTTCATGCAGTTTTGATAATATTGGTTTGATAACAGCTCCCCATTACGGACATCAAATATAGCCGTCAACGGGTTTATGATAGCATTAACAAGCAATTTTTCAATCATCATTCCGTAATAATCCATGGACACTTCAAGCGGAAAATTCACACTGATTGAATCCAACCAACTATTCAATAAGAAAGCTGCTTGTCGGTCTTTCTTTGTCATAGGATAACCTGCTATTTTCGTACGTCCTTTACCTGTCCACATTACGGTGCAATCGTTGATTTTCTTTACCCCATGCTCTACTACCCCTAATAAAATTTGAGGTTTCGAGAACTGTTCGAGCAAATCAATATGTGACATTCCGTTTTGGAGAAAAAGGATCGATTGGTCTCTTGAGCACATTTTTAGAACAGGGAGGATGGCTGTTAGACCATATTGCTTTGTTGCAACAATGATTAAGTCGTCCTTTAAAGGAACATTGTTCTCCCATTTCTGGACTCCAACTTTTCTTGTTTCTTTCCCATTTTCACTTTGCTGCACGGTTATCCCTTGTTCTTTTAGTAGTTGTAGTTGTTCTTGCCGCTTAACATAAAGAGTGACAGTAAATTGTTTTGATAACTGGGAGGCATATAGAAGGCCGACAGCACCTCCGCCAATGATTCCAATATTCATCGTATCCCCTTCTTTAGTCCTATTTCTCTTATTGTACCAATTTATCGTTATTGGTTGTACTGTTCTTTTCCCTGTGGGTATTGCACATAAAAAATATCCAGTGCCACAAATGGGCACTGGACATTTTTTACACCGGATAAACCGGGTGTTTACGATGACTAAATGTCATTTGCTTGCTTGAGTAATAATGGAAGCGGCTAATCAATACACTTCGCAAATCTTTTGCAGGTACAATATCATCTACAATCATTTCCGAAGCTAATTTATAGATATCAATATGCTCCTTATATTCCTGGTGTTTTTCTTGTACAAAAGCAATTCTTTCTTTTGGATCTTCAATTTCATTAATTTTGTTGGAATATACCGCATTTACCGCTGCTTCAGGTCCCATTACTGCTATTTGTGCAGTTGGAAGTGCAATGCAGCAATCTGGTTCAAATGCTGGGCCCGCCATTGCATAAAGTCCAGCCCCATAAGCTTTTCTTACCACAACAGAAATTTTCGGAACCGTTGCGGAACTCATTGCTGCAATGAGTTTAGCTCCGTGGCGGATAATACCTGCGCGTTCCACTGTTGTGCCAATCATGAAACCTGGAACATCTGCAAGGAACAGTAAAGGAATGTGGTATGCATCACAAAGCTGAATAAATTTCGCACCTTTGTCTGCAGAATCTACAAAAAGTACTCCACCCTTCACTTTTGGCTGGTTCGCGATGATCCCGACAACCTTTCCATCCATCCGAGCAAAACCGGTAATTAATTCAGGCGCGAATAACTTCTTTATTTCAAAGAAACTGTTTGCATCAATCAACTGATCTATCGCTTCATACATATCAAATGGCGCGTTTTGATTTACAGGGATGATATCTGTCAGTGCTCTTCCTTCTTTTGGACTGACAGGATCTACTTCTTTTGTCTTCTCTTGGTAACTGCCAGGAAAATATTCAAGGTACTTTCGAGCCTGCTGAATAGCTTCTTCTTCAGTAGCAGCGAGGACATCTCCACAACCACTGACAGAGCAATGCATTCTTGCTCCACCCATTTCCTCCAGTGTTACCTTCTCCCCGATTACCTTTTCCGCCATACGAGGTGATCCTAAATACATGGATGCATTTCCGTCTACCATCACAACAATGTCACAGAAAGCCGGGATATATGCGCCTCCAGCAGCAGATGGACCGAATAACAGACAAATTTGAGGTACCATACCAGAAAGCTTCACTTGGTTATAAAAGATTTTCCCTGCTCCACGTCTATTTGGGAACATATCTAATTGATCTGTAATTCTCGCTCCGGCAGAGTCAACTAGATAAAGAATCGGAACCATTAATTTTTCGGCAGTTTCTTGAATTCTAATAATTTTCTCTACCGTTCTTGCTCCCCATGAACCTGCTTTTACTGTAGAGTCATTGGCCATGACACACACTGTTTGACCATTTATTTTCCCTATTGCCGTTACAACGCCATCAGCAGGAAGACCTTTTGCTTTATTATTGGCAAAAAGTCCATCTTCATCGTATTGTCCGTTGTCAAATAGTAAAGCAAGGCGGTCACGAACAAATAACTTGTTTTGATCTTTTAATTTCTCGTGATATTTCTCACTTCCGCCGCTCTTGATCGTTTCTACTGTTTCTTGAAACTCTTGTTCTAAATCAGTGGTGGTTTTTATCATCTTAATCCCCCGCTTTCTTCTCAACGTTGTAAAATACTATTCCAATTCCAGCAGCACATCTCCATCATTTACGAATTCGCCTTCTGCAGTAGAAATGCTCGCTACTTTCCCGTTCATCATTACTTCTACTGGAATCTCCATTTTCATGGACTCTAAAATAATCACAGTTTGACCAGCTGTTACTTCATCGCCAACTTCCACTAACACTTTCCAAACTGTACCTGCCATTGCTGCTTCCACTTTTTTCATTATTATTTCCTCCTGATCTCATGTTGTAATAGATTTAAGTAGTAATTGGGTTCATCGACTGAATGAAACCAGTATGGTAGTGACCTGAGACAAAATCATCGGTCTCAAGGGCGCGAATTAAAAACGGAAGATTCGTTTTAATCCCTTCAACTGAAGCGGCCATTAAATAGTCTTTTGCCCGTTCAATTGTCGCTTCTCTCGTCTCACCGGAAACGATAATCTTAGCAATCATTGGATCATAAAATGGTGTAACTTTTAAATCTGGACCATAGCCGCTGTCGACCCTGACTCCTTCTTTACTCGGAAGGTGCCATTTAGTAATGAGTCCTGGTGAAGGAAAGAATTTGACTGGATCTTCTGCATATAGACGAAACTCTATCGCGTGTCCAGTGCTTGTGATTTCCTCCTGCTGCAACGGAAGCCTTTCACCAGCTGCCACATGAAGTTGCCATTCTACAAGATCAAGCCCAGTGATGCACTCCGTTATCGGGTGTTCAACCTGCAGTCTGGTATTCATTTCAAGGAAGTAGAAGTTTTCCTCTTCATCCATGATGAACTCGACAGTTCCGGCATTCTTGTAACCTACTTCTTTGGCAGCCAGGACAGCAGCTTCACAAATTTTCATTCGAGTCTCTTGGCTCATTTCCGGACTTTGTGCTTCTTCAATAACCTTTTGATTCCGTCGTTGAACAGAGCAGTTTCTTTCAAACATATGTACGACATTTCCATGCGCATCACCGAAGATCTGCACCTCTATATGCTTGGCATTACCCACGTATTTTTCAATAAACATATCTTCATTTTTGAAATAAGCTTTCGCTCGTTTCTTGGTCTGTTCGAAAGTATTCTCGATATCCTGTTTGTTTTCACAGCGGTGCATTCCAATTCCACCGCCTCCTCCACTAGCTTTTAACATAACAGGAAAACCGATTTTCTCTGCAAGAACTAACGCTTCCTCCAATGATTCTACAGGTTGCTCAGATCCAGGAACCACAGGCACGCCAGCTTTAATCATCGCTCTGCGGGAAGATAATTTATCTCCCATTAACTTAATGACTTCTACACTTGGACCGATAAATGTGAGTCCGGCATCATGAAGCGCTTGTGCAAACTCTCCATTCTCCGATAAAAAACCGTATCCTGGGTGAACTCCATCCACATTTTCTTCCTTAGCGATTTCCAAAATCCGTTCAACGTTTAAATACGATTTTTGAGGCGGGGCCTCACCTACATGTCTTGCTACTGTCGCTTGCTGAACATAAGGCAAATCTTTATCAGCGTCTGAATATATAGCAACTGTTTCTACACCTAATCGCTGGCATGTTCGTATAATTCTTTCTGCAATTTCTCCTCGATTAGCAATCAGTATTTTTTGCATGGAGTTATCCCCTTTCTAAAGAACTTGCAATTTAAATCCCTAACAAACTACTATTTCTACATAATTCCTGGATTTCCTTCTTTAATTGCAAACGCTTTCTAAAATTATTGCAGAATTTTTTGTTTTTTTGTTATATAATTAATATTAAAATAAACCATTCTGCTTAATATGTATAGTGGTAAGCGCTTCAATTAGAGATTTTCAAGGGGGAAATGTATATGACTGTTAAAAAACTATCAATTAACTATAAAACATTGGAAGAGTTCAAACAGTTCAGGGAATATGGCATACAAGAACTATCTATGTTAGAAGACCTTCAAGATAATATTATCGAGAATGACAGCGAATCACCATTCTATGGTATTTATTATGGTGAAAAACTTGTAGCAAGAATGAGCCTTTACCGTGTTTCTAAAGAGCTTGATAAATATTTCGAACCTCGCCAAGATTATTTAGAGTTATGGAAACTAGAAGTATTATCAAACTACCAACGCAAAGGCTTTGGCAAAGAACTAGTTGATTTCGCGAAAGGGTTTGGGCTTCCAATCAAAACGAACCCTCGTGTCAAATCGGCCGACTTCTGGAATCGTATGGGGTTCACTTCTGTACATTATGATGTGGAGCGTGATCTAGGGGAAAACCCGCTTGTGTGGTATCCAGAAGGAGTTAAGGCTCAAGATAGAGTCTCTACTAAAGAAGAAACGACAGATTAAATGAAAAAGGTAATTGCTGTGTTCTTCGCCGGCAATTACCTTTTTCTATTCTTTTTTCACCTATAGAAATCTTTTTTTCATTTCTGGATTTGGCAACATGCATTGGTCTTTCTTTCCGAACCATCTATATCGGTTTTTGGCAATAAAGGAATAAACTATATCTCTTATGGGTTTAGGTATTAAGATGAGTGGATAGAAAAGCTTCCATGGACCATCTAATTTCTTTGCCACTTTTAAGGCCGCGGTCGACTTGGTAAATAATTTATTGCCTTCTACAAAATAAAAGCTATCAAACTGATCCAGCGGGAGAGAATGCTCCTTTAATATGGCTTGTCCCACTTCTGACTGAAGGGATGCAAATTTATAAGTCGCTCCTTTATCACGTTGTATCACAAACGTCACCAACGCGTTACACAAATTACATACCCCATCAAAAAGAAGAATGGGGTGTTCAGTATTAATATCAGGCATAGAGTCTCTCCTTTCAGGAACCATCCAAAACAATCCATTACTTTTTGATTATACAACTAAATTTCTCTAGTGTGTCTTTATTACTCAACTCTATTGTAAATTTTATGGGCATACCTATGGGATTCTGGTGAATAGAAACATTCTATTGGACCTTTAAAAGAGATTCCCCTTTCCTTCGGGCGTATAGAACTGTTCTATTGGACTTTTCAAAGGGATTCCCGTGTCCTTCGGGCGTATAGAACCGCTCTATTGGACTTTTCAAAGGGATTCTCCTTTCCTTCGGGCGTATAGAACCGTTCTATTGGACTTTTCAAAGGGATTCTCCTTTCCTTTGGGCGTATAGAACCGTTCTATTGGACACTTCAAAGGGATTCTCCTTTCCTTCGGGCGTATAGAACTGTTCTATTGGACTTTTCAATGGGATTCCCCTTTCCTTCGGGCGTATAGAACTGTTCTATTGGACTTTTCAAAGAGATTCTCCTTTCCTTTGGGCGTATAGAACTGTTCTATTGGACTTTTCAAGGGGATTCTCCTTTCCTTCGGGCGTATAGAACTGTTCTATTGGACTTTTCAATGGGATTCTCCTTTCCTTCGGGCGTATAGAACTGTTTTATTGGACTTTTCAATGGGATTCCCCTTTCCTTCGGGCGTATAGAACCGCCCTATTGGAGTTTTCAATGGGATTCCCCTTTCCTTCGGGCGTATAGAACTGTACTATTGCACTTTCAAATGGGCTTCCCCGTTCCTTCGGTTATCTACATCCTAAGAGAACCCCTCTGAACTGCTTTAACCGGCATAAATCCCGACAGCGCTCTCCTCCTACGTAAAACCACGGCCGCTGACACCTATCTCTT
>NZ_JAAXCU010000024.1 GCF_012911845.1 Bacillus sp. RO2
TGGACAGCTCTTACACCGCTGTTGATTTACGCACTGGGCTTCGCTTTCCTAGGGGCACTGCTGGAGCCTCCTCGGCTTTCGCCTGCGGGGTCTCCACCTAGCGCTATCTCCCTCAGGAGTCTTCGCCGTTTTCTCCAATCCACAGCTAGAAATCGTAAGTAAAAAAGGTTATCACTATTTCAGTTAACCTGGTTAGTATACTTTCCATTAACCTCCGAAGAATGAGATTACCTTGTTGATTGGAGTGGAAGGCGCGTAGACGCCCGCGGGAGGAAGGGACAGGTGAGACCCCGCAACGCAGAAGGCCACTGAAAAAGTCTTTGAATTTAAATATTCTATATACACCGCTGTGGATTTCCGCAAATGGCTTCGCTTTCCTAGGGGCGCTGCTGGAGCCTCCTCGGCAAGTCTGCGGGGTCTCCACCTAGCGCTATCTCCCTCAGGAATCTTCGCCTTTTGCTACAATCCACAGCTCGAAATTACCAAATACTAGTTTTTCAGTGGCCTTCAACGCAGTGAGGAGGCTCACGGACCGCCCGCAGGCAAGCGAAGCGCATGGAACGGAAATCAACGGTTTATATACTCCCTCAAGTTAAACCAAAAAGGGTCTGACTCTTCTGCATATTGCAGATAGGAGTCAGACCCTTTTCTATGGTTATTATTAATGTGATTTAAGTTTGGAAAGTTCGAATAGGAACTTGTCGTTTAGGACTTTAATGTAAGTACCTTTCATTCCAAGAGAACGGGATTCAATTACACCAGCACTTTCTAATTTTCTCAGTGCGTTAACGATAACAGAACGAGTGATACCTACTCTGTCTGCAATTTTACTTGCTACTAGAAGACCTTCTTTTCCATCAAGCTCTTCAAAGATATGCTCAATTGCTTCAAGCTCACTGTAAGATAGAGAGCTGATTGCCATTTGTACAACAGCTTTGCTTCTTGCTTCTTCTTCAATTTCTTCTGCTTTCTCACGCAGAATTTCCATACCTACAACAGTCGCGCCATATTCCGCCAAGATTAAATCATCATCAGAAAATGGCTCTTGAAGACGTGCAAGGATAAGAGTCCCTAAACGCTCGCCTCCACCGATAATTGGAACGATTGTCGTTAAACCTGATTTGAATAATTCCTTATTCTCTACAGGGAAAGCTGTATATTCACTTTCCACATCCAAGTTTGAAGATGTTTCAGAGATATTGAATAAGTTTTTTGTATACTCTTCAGGGAATTGACGATCTTCAAGCATCTTGATCATACGCTCGTTCTCAATCTGTTGGTTAATGGAATAGCCTAATAGTTTTCCACGGCGAGATAATACGAAAACATTTGCTTCAATAACATTACAAAGCGTTTCCGACATCTCCTTAAAGTTAACTGGTTTACCAGCCGCTCTTTGCAGCATAGCATTGATGGTTCTTGTTTTTTGTAATAATGGCATGTTTATTTCCTCCTAAAAATCTGCTCTATAAGATAAATTGGCTTAAATCTTTATTTTTTACGATATTACCTAGTTTTTCATCCACATATTTCGGTGTGATGACGATTTTCTCAAGATTGATATCCGGCGCTTCAAATGACAGGTCCTCCAACAACTTCTCTAGAATTGTATGAAGTCGGCGGGCACCGATATTATCAGTATCTTGGTTCACTTGAAACGCTACTTCAGCTAGTTTACGAATAGCATCGTCAGAAAATTCGACTTTTATACCTTCCGTTTCCAATAATGCCGTATATTGTTTTAGTAAAGCATTATCCGGCTCCACTAAAATTCTTACAAAATCATCTATGGATAGTTTGGTCAATTCCACACGAATTGGAAAGCGACCTTGCAATTCCGGAATAAGATCAGAAGGCTTCGCGATATGGAAGGCACCTGCTGAAATAAATAAAACATGGTCTGTTTTTACTTGGCCGTATTTTGTGACAACTGTTGACCCTTCCACGATAGGAAGAATATCACGCTGTACACCTTCCCGAGATACATCAGCGGAAGAACCACTGTTCTTTTTCGCGATTTTATCGATTTCATCAATGAAGATGATACCACTTTGTTCCGCTCTGTTCACAGCTTCTTGAGTCACTTCATCCATATCAATGAGCTTTTGGGCTTCTTCATGGGCAAGAACCGGTCTTGCTTCACGGACTGTAAGCTTTCTTTTTTTCTTTTTCTTCGGCATAAGATTGCTTAAAGCATCCTGCATGTTCATACCCATTTGTTCCATACCCGAGCCTTGTAACATGTCAAACATGGACCCTTGCTGTTCTTCCACTTCCACCGTCACATAGCGGTCTTCTAGTTCACCTAGTGCAAGTTGATGGGCCATTCTTCTTCTTTGTTCTTTAATAGATACTTCTTCTTGCTTCTCCTGCTCATCCGTATCATTTGGGTTTGCATTTCCTCCAAAAAACATCTCAAGCGGATTTTTATATGACGTGCTTTTTTGTTTTCCTGGAACCAATAGTTCCACCAATCGCTTGTTTGCATTATCCAAGGCTTTTTCTTTCACACTCGCCATCTTTTCTTCTTTTACAAGACGGACGGATGTTTCCACCAAATCTCGTACCATCGATTCAACATCACGGCCCACATAGCCTACTTCTGTAAACTTCGTTGCTTCTACTTTGATGAATGGCGCACCAACAAGCTTTGCAATTCTGCGGGCTATTTCGGTTTTACCGACACCAGTCGGTCCGATCATTAGAATGTTCTTAGGAACTACTTCATCCCGAAGGCTGCCTTTAAGGAGGCTCCTTCTATACCTGTTTCTAAGAGCAACCGCAACCGCTTTTTTCGCATTAGTCTGACCTACAATATATTGATCGAGCATATCTACTATTTGCCTAGGGGTTAATTTTGTACTCATGTCCACAACCGCCTTTTCTATAGTTCTTCTACAATGATATTGTCATTCGTGTACACACAAATTTCACCAGCTGTTTCCAAGGAAGCTTTTGCTATCTCACGTGCTGTCATATGCTCGCCCGCATACCTTTTTAAAGCACGCCCTGCAGAAAGTGCATAGTTTCCACCTGAACCAATGGCAAGTATTCCGTCGTCAGGTTCAATAACTTCACCAGTTCCGGATACTAACAACATGCTAGACTCATCCATTACAATTAACATCGCTTCCAATTTCCTCAACACTTTATCACTTCGCCATTCTTTGGCAAGCTCAACTGCTGAACGCTGAATATTGCCATTATATTCCTCCAGCTTCGCCTCGAACATTTCAAACAAGGTAAATGCATCTGCCACAGATCCTGCAAAACCAGCTAGAATCCTTCCGTTAAAAAGCTTGCGCACTTTTCGTGCTGTATGCTTCATAACAACTGCGTTTCCAAATGTAACCTGACCGTCACCTGACATTGCGCATTGTCCCTTATGTTGGACCGCAAATATCGTAGTAGCATGAAATGATGACATGAAATGATCCTCCAATCGTTCCTCATGCACGAGGATGAAATTGATTATACGTCTTTTGTAAGTGTTCTTTCGTCACATGTGTATAGATCTGGGTGGATGATAAACTGGCATGTCCGAGCAATTCTTGCACTACGCGCAGGTCTGCTCCTTCATTTAACATATGCGTGGCAAAAGTATGCCTGAGCATATGTGGGCTAATATGTAAGGTTGAACATGCCTGTTGTACCATGTCATTAAGTATTAGCCTTACACCACGGGGAGTAAGGGGACCTCCACGGAAATTTAGAAAAAGATGCTTGGTGGAATTCGGCGTTTTTTGCTTATCAAGCAGTGATTTGCGTCCGTCTTCCAAATAGGTCTTCATTGCATCTTGAGCAAAACTTCCAAACGGGATATAACGCTGTTTGTTCCCTTTTCCAGTGACTAAGATGGTACCGACTTGAAAGTCAATATCATGAACTTGTATGTGACAACATTCACTAATACGGATGCCAGTGGCATAGAGCAATTCTAACAGCGCTTGATTTCTCTGACCTAGCGGTGTTGCCAGATCTGATACAGCAAACAACTTATCCAGTTCTTCACTGTAGAGGAACTGTGGAAGTCGCTTTTCCTGTTTAGGCAAGGAAACACTGCTAAACGGGTTTTGCTCCACTTTTTCTTCTCGGAGAAGAAACTTATAGAAGCTGCGCAAGCTTGATGTTTTTCTTGCTACTGATTTTCGTGCGAACTTTTTTTGATGGAGCCTGGTTAAATACATTCTTGCTTCTGTATGAGTGACTTCATTGATGCTTGTAATGGCTTCCTCTTTCATAAAATCAAAAAAATCTTCAATATCCTTTTGATAAAATACAATAGTATATTTTGAGTAATTTTTTTCAATTTGTAAATATTCTAGAAAAGAAATTAATGAAACTTTAACATTTTGCATACTTATCACCTCACAAGGGCTACTAAATATTATCACAATTTAGTAGCCCTTGCAATTAATTTGATTAATTTTTTACAAAATTCTGAATTGTTTCCAACGCTCTCCTAGCATGCGCTTCATTGCGCTCTTGCTTATTTTTGATTTTCTTCGGAAGCTCTGGGAATAGCCCAAAATTAGCATTCATCGGTTGGAAGTTTTTCGCATTTGTAGAAGTGATGTAATGTGCCATACTTCCAATTGCAGTTTCTTTAGGGAACACTAATGGTTCCTCTCCAAGCACAAGGCGGGCTGCATTCATCCCTGCTATTAGGCCTGACGCTGCCGATTCTACATACCCTTCCACTCCTGTCATTTGACCGGCAAAGAAGAGATCTTCTCTTTCTTTGAACTGATAGGTTGGTTTCAACAGGTTAGGAGAATTGATAAAAGTATTGCGGTGCATAACACCGTATCGAACAATCTCCGCATTTTCCAAACCAGGAATTAAACGGATTACTTCTTTTTGTGGACCCCATTTTAAATGTGTCTGAAAACCAACAATATTATACAAAGTGCCTGCCGCATCATCTTGACGAAGTTGGACTACAGCATAAGGACGTTTGTCCGTTTTGGGATCTTCTAAACCAACTGGCTTTAAAGGTCCAAAAAGCATCGTCTTCTTTCCGCGATTTGCCATCACTTCTATCGGCATACATCCTTCAAAGAAAATCTCTTTTTCAAATTCTTTCAACGGAACAGTTTCTGCTTCCACAAGGGCATCATAGAAACGATTAAACTGCTCTTCTGTCATCGGACAATTCAAGTAGGCAGCTTCTCCCTTATCATAACGGGATTTTAGATAAACAATGTCCATGTTGATGCTATCTTTTTCGATGATAGGAGCTGCTGCATCATAGAAATATAGATATTCTTCACCAGTTAAAGAACGAAGCTGGTCTGAGAGGGCTTTGGACGTTAGCGGCCCTGTTGCAATGATGGTTGGTCCGTCAGGGATTTGTTCCATTTCTTCATTAAATACAGTCACGTTTGGATGTTCTTTTACTCTTTCGGTAACTTTAGCAGCAAATTCATGCCTGTCCACAGCCAAGGCACCGCCTGCTGGAACTGCACAGTCATCTGCTGAACGAATGATGACTGAGTCAAGCATTCTCATCTCCTCTTTTAACACCCCTACTGCATTTGTTAAGTTGTTGGCACGTAGGGAATTGGAGCAAACAAGCTCTGCGAATTTATCTGTGTGATGGGCAGGTGTTTGTTTGACTGGACGCATTTCATATAGGTGAACCTGTATCCCTCTATTTGCAAGCTGCCATGCTGCTTCACTGCCGGCAAGGCCAGCTCCAATTACATTAACTACTGTGTTTGTCATAACTGATACCTCCAAGATTTATTGCTACATCTACTATTTTTTTTACAAAGGAAAAAGGGCTGACCCAACCACTCAAGTGTCAGTCCCCTCTTTGCTATCCTACAGCTTATCCTTGTGGTTCTTCTTTATAATCGCACTCTACGCACTGTACCTGTACACCTTTTTTAAGCTTTTTCTCGACCAGTAAGGATTCACACTTTGGACATTTTCTGGCAATTGGCTTATCCCATGATAGGAATTCACAGGTAGGGTATTGATCGCAGCCATAGAAAATTCGTTTCTTTTTACTTTTTCTTTCGACGATATTCCCTTTTTCACATTTAGGACAAGGAACGCCGATCTCTTTCACGATAGGTTTTGTATTACGGCAGTCTGGAAAGTTGGAACAAGCCATAAATTTTCCGTACCTTCCCATTTTAAAGACCATTTCGTGACCGCAGAGTTCACAATCCTCACCCGCAGGCTCATCTTTAATTTCAATCTCCTGCATTTCCGCTTCCGCTTTTTCTAACCGCTTGGCGAATTCATGATAAAAGCCATCAATGATGTTTACCCAGTTAACTTTTCCATCTTCAACATTATCAAGGTTTGTTTCCAAATCTGCAGTAAACTCTACATTAATGATTTCCGGGAAGAACTCCAAAATCAATTGGATGACAATCTCTCCAAGCTCAGTAGGAACAAATCGTTTATTATCAAGCGCAACATAGCCCCTTTTCTGAATTGTATCTAGTGTAGGTGCATACGTTGACGGTCTTCCTATTCCAAGCTCCTCTAATGTACGTACAAGCCTAGCCTCCGTATATCTTGGAGGAGGTTGTGTGAAGTGTTGCTTTTGATCGATATCTTTGGAAAAGACTGTGTCTCCTTTTTCTAAAGGAGGCAATAGATTTTCTTTTTCTTCTTGTTGATCGTCATTACCTTCTACGTATACTTTCATGAAACCGGGAAACTTGACCGTAGATCCGGTCGCACGGAAGAGCACATCATTTTGGGTCAAGTCCACACTGACTGTATCCAAGATTGCCGGTGCCATCTGACTTGCAACAAAACGTTCCCAAATCAATTTGTATAAACGGAATTGATCTCGTGATAAGTACTCTTTAATGGACTGTGGGTCCTTCATGGTAGATGTTGGACGTATCGCTTCATGGGCATCCTGTGCGTTGCTCTTTTTAGTTTCTTTTCTTTCTTCAGTAGAAACAAATTGTTTGCCAAACGTCTTTTCGATATATTCCACCGCTTCTTTTTTAGCGGTTTCTGAAATACGCGTTGAATCGGTACGCATGTATGTGATAAGACCGACTGTACCTTGTTTTCCGAGTTCAATGCCCTCATAGAGCTGCTGAGCCATCATCATGGTTTTCTTGGCACGGAAGTTAAGTTTACGCGCTGCCTCCTGTTGCAAGGAAGATGTGATGAAAGGAAGCGCTGGATTACGTTTACGCTCTTTTTTGGTTACACTCTTGATTTCAAAAGAGTTGCCCTCAAGCCTTCCGAGAATCTCATTAACATCCTCTTCAGATTTCAACTCTGTTTTCTTTCCATCTACTCCATAGAAGCTTGCTTCAAATTCTTTTGATTTTCCGGTAAGGAAGCTGCTTTTTATGGACCAGTACTCTTCTGGTTCAAATGCATTTATCTCTTGCTCTCGCTCAATGACTAAACGTACAGCAACGGATTGAACGCGTCCAGCACTTAATCCCTTTTTCACTTTCTTCCATAATAAAGGGCTAATATTATATCCTACAAGTCTATCCAAAATCCTTCTTGCTTGCTGGGCGTCGACTACGTCAAGATTAATGGGTCTTGGATGTTTGAATGATTCTTTAATTGCGTCTTTTGTAATTTCATTGAAAACAACCCGACAATCAGATGTGATATCAATATCGAGGCTATGGGCAAGATGCCATGCGATAGCTTCTCCTTCACGATCCGGGTCAGCCGCGAGGAAAATTTTCTTCGCTTTTTTGGCAGCAGTTTTCAATTCCTTCAAGACGGGACCTTTCCCTCTGATGGTAATATATTTCGGCTCAAATTCTTGGTCGACATTAACACCCATCTGACTTTTAGGCAAATCTCTTACATGCCCCATGGAGGCTTTCACTTTATATTTTTTTCCTAAATAACGTTCTATAGTTTTCGCTTTTGCTGGTGATTCCACAATCACTAAGTAATCTGCCATTCAATAATCCTCCTCAAGAGGGTAAATTCTTAGAAAAAACAATAAGATGATGCGTTTTCTCAAAGTTTTTAGCTTCTATTTTCATTTTAGTTTTATCTATTATTATAAATCTTCACCATTATTAAATATTATGTAACCGTTTGTCAAACAGAGTAATTCAATATTTTATGTATTTTCCTAGTTTTATCCTCATTAAACATTCCGGTTACCCTTATGTATTATATGTAGACACAGAATCTTCTTTATATACTAGTCCCTGCAAACTTTTCTAAATAAAGAAGCCTTTCCTATAATGAGAAAAGGGTACAATTTTTAATATCATTGTACCCTATAATAATATAGACATATATTGATTTGTAAAGTAAAAAACGAAAATTCTCTCAAAAATAGTTATTTTTTTGTCACTTAATTGTAATCTCTGCCCCTATTTTTTCATTTTACCCTTTCAGTGCTAGACAATTCTTCTAAAATATCCAGATGACTACTCACAAGTTTTGCTCCTTGTTGAATGAGGGTATTTGTCCCTTTGGATGTTTCTGAAAGGATCGACCCTGGAACAGCAAACACCTCTCTCCCTTGTTCCATTGCTTGATCTGCAGTAATGAGGGAGCCGCTTTTCTCTTTCGCTTCAATAATGATAACCCCTTCACTTAACCCGCTGATAATTCGATTCCTTTGTGGGAAGTTCCATCTTGTTGGACTTGTGTATGGAGGAAATTCTGAGAGGAGTAGATGTTGGGAGGCGATTTTTTCTGCATAAGATTGATGTTCTTTCGGATAAATATGAAAAAAGCCACTACCTAAGACAGCGATGGTGTTTCCTCCTCTTTCCATAGCTAACCGATGAGCACAAATGTCCACCCCTTTTGCCAATCCACTTACGATTGTAAAGTCTTCTTTTAATAGCGGGGGAATCAATATGTTTAGGGAGTGACTCCCATATGCAGACATCAATCTAGCACCGACTATTCCCAACATTCTAGTTTTCAGAAGTTGGAGGTTACCTTTTAAATAAAGGACTAGTGGAGGATCATAGATTTCTTTTAATAAGGCAGGATAGTCATCATCCCAAAAAGTCAGAGACTGAATGCCATGTTCTTTATAAATAGAAAGAAGTTGTGTGACATTATTGTTGTGGATGTAATGGTAGATGGAATTTGCTTGATTTGGTGTGATGGTGAAATAGGAAACAATGTCAGAAGGTTTCATGGTGAATAGAAGGTCAAGTGTGGGATCTTTCCATAATAGATGGTGGAGTGTTTTCAAGGAGAGTCCTGGACAATGATGCAGGGTTATCAATCTTCTTTTCTCTATTTGCATATAAGCAATACACCTCTTTCGATTTTAATGGAAACGGGGATAGCCTAACTCGACTATCCCTTATCCATCATTATATTAATGTGTTTTACATTTGTCGTAAATGCCTTGCTCTTTGATTACTTTGATGAGTGTTTCACCCATTACAGATGGAGTATCAGCAACTTCAATGCCACACTCGTTCATCACACGGATCTTCTCATCGGCAGTACCTTTACCACCTGAGATAATTGCTCCTGCGTGACCCATACGCTTACCAGGAGGTGCAGTACGGCCGCCGATGAAGCCAACGACAGGTTTTGTCATGTTCTCTTTTACCCAAAGAGCTGCTTCTTCTTCAGCTGTTCCGCCGATTTCACCGATCATGATAACTGCATACGTATCTTCATCTTCATTGAATGCTTTTAATACATCAATGAAATCCGTACCGTTAACAGGGTCTCCACCGATACCTACTGCTGTAGATTGACCAATACCTTCTTGAGATAATTGGTGAACCGCTTCGTACGTTAATGTACCAGAACGGGAAACAACCCCAACGTGGCCTTTAGTGTGGATATAACCAGGCATGATTCCGATCTTGCACTCACCAGGAGTGATAACGCCAGGGCAGTTAGGACCAACAAGACGAGTCTTTTTCCCTTCCATATAACGCTTCACTTTTACCATATCAAGAACAGGAATATGCTCCGTAATACAAATAGCTAAATCAAGCTCCGCATCTACCGCTTCCATAATGGCATCTGCAGCAAATGGAGCTGGCACGTAGATAACAGATGCGTTAGCACCAGTAGTTTTGACCGCTTCTTCAACTGTATTGAATACAGGTACACCTTCCACTTCCGTGCCGCCTTTACCTGGAGTTACACCGCCAACGATTTGTGTACCATACTCAAGCATTTGTTTTGTATGGAACAACGCTGTAGAACCAGTAATACCTTGTACGATTACTTTTGTATCTTTGTTAATAAATACACTCATGAATGTCCCCTGCCTTTCTTATCCTACTTGCGCTACGATTTTTTGTGCACCATCAGCCATGGATTCTGCTGCAACAATGTTTAAGCCAGACTCACGTAAGATCTGTTTTCCTAAGTCTACGTTTGTACCTTCAAGACGAACTACTAGAGGTACTTCAAGTCCAACTTGTTTCGCTGCTTCCACAACACCTGTTGCAATGATGTCACACTTCATAATTCCACCGAAAATGTTAACGAAAATACCTTTTACATTATCATCAGAAAGGATAATTTTGAAAGCTTCTGTTACTTTCTCAGCAGTAGCTCCGCCCCCAACATCTAGGAAGTTAGCAGGGTCTCCACCGTAATGCTTGATGATGTCCATTGTTGCCATCGCAAGTCCTGCCCCATTTACCATGCATCCGATGTTACCATCTAGTGAGATGTAGCTTAGATCATATTTGGAAGCTTCGATTTCTTTTGCATCTTCTTCTTCCAGGTCACGATACTCAAGGATATCTTTGTGACGGTATAATGCATTGGAATCGAAGTTAAGCTTTGCATCAAGTGCCATTACGTTACCGTCGCCAGTTACTACTAATGGGTTGATCTCAGCAATAGAGCAATCTTTTTCTACAAAAGCTGTATAAAGTCCCATCATGAACTTAACTGCTTTTCCAACCAATTCTTTTGGAATATTGATGTTGAACGCGATTCGGCGTGCTTGATAGCCAGTAAGACCTACAACTGGGTCAATAACTTCTTTGAAGATTTTTTCTGGCGTTTGCTCTGCCACTTCTTCAATTTCTGTTCCGCCTTCTTCAGATGCCATTAATACGACACGGGAAGTTGCGCGATCTAACACAAGACCAATATAGTATTCTTTCTTAATGTCGCAACCTTCTTCGATAAGTAAGCGTTTTACTTCTTTACCTTCAGGGCCTGTTTGATGAGTAATCAACGTTTTACCCAGGATATCTCCTGCGTATTCGCGAACTTCATCCAGGTTTTTGGCAACTTTAACTCCGCCGGCTTTACCGCGGCCACCTGCGTGAATTTGCGCTTTCACAACACAAACTTCTGTTCCTAGTTCTTTTGCAGCGTCCACTGCTTCTTCTACTGTAAATGCAACGCGGCCATTTGGAACAGCTACCCCGTATTTTCTGAGGATCTCTTTTCCTTGATATTCATGGATATTCATTTCCCATCCTCCAATCTTATGTATAACAGAACATTATTTAAAAATAGACTGCGCTTTCATTTTATTAAATGCGTCATCAAATGTCTACCTTTCTGCAAAAATATTATACTATTTTCAAAAAATTAATAGATTGACATCCTATTTTGTCGAGGAAAAGGAGCAAATTCGCAAAAACATGAGATATTTGACAGATTATTCAATCAATTTTCATTATGTTAAAAAACCTTCACGTGGTTTTTTTCACATTCTTTTTCTCGTCTTTATGAAGGGTGTATACATAGGCCAAGACCTCGGCCACCACCTCATATAGTTCTTCAGGTATTGTTTCATTTAATTCTATTTCCATGAGTATCTCCAATAAAGCTTGATCCTCCTGTATGGGGATATTATGCTTTTTGGCTTCCTCCAGAATGTTTTCAGCTATGAGCCCAGTACCCTTTGCTTGCACAACAGGTGCCACACTTTTGTTCTGTTCATATTTGATGGCAACCGCTTTTTTTCTCTTTAACATGTCTTTACTCATATCCTCATGTCCACCCCTTTCTGTGGCGGCGACAAAATCGTCCTTAAAAAGTCTAATGACATTCCAGGTGTTTTTTCGGCTTTTTTCCAATCAGTTTTGATATTGCTTAAAGTATAGCCTTTATCAGACAGTGAGTTTTTTATTAGATAGGAGCTTTGTTGGACAAGTGTTTCAAGTCTCGGATAGGAATGTTGAAAAGAAATACTCACTACTTTTCCTTGTACAAGCACGTCCACCATGACAGATGAAAATATGGGCAGGTCCAGTAAAAGAACAATACGGCAATATTCGGGATCTAGGGTTTCGTTCTTTTTTTTCGAGCTTATATGTACATACCATTCTCTTGCTTCATTCTCCAAGTTAACAGGTAGGGGAATGAAAACATGAAGAAGATTTCCTTCTTCTCTTGTTAGGAGTTGAAAACTAGTTAATTTGGAGACGAGTTGATTGATGGTCGCTTTCTCCTCAGTTGTTGTTGCTTGGTATAAATAATTCAATAGTAGCGGCTTCAAGTGTTCCAGCTTCGCTTGTGATAACGGCTGGTCCTGCCGAACGAAATGGAATAGATCATTTTCAAAATTTAAGCCCATTAGGGGTAGAACCTGTCTGATAAATTGCAATGCCTCTCCTTTGGTTTGAAGAGTTTTAGGAAGCTGCATGTTTTGAATGACATCCATTAGTTTTTCCTGAATCAATGTAGGAGGTGCTGCTTTTTGAAGATGAGCTTCCACTTTGGCGAGTGTTTGCAAGGTCGTTTCCTCATCAGAAAGGCCAGTAACCATCATTTGGAGCTTTTCAGGAATATTGGTGAGACCATTTCGCAAAACTAGCACTTTTACCAACTCCATCGCCTTTTCCTTTAATGACGGTGGCAGGCGATCTATCACCTCCGCCGTTTCTTTTATGGTGATTAAAGGCATCTTTCCTCCTTTTTGTGCAACCAGTGCCTGTATGACCTCTTGAGTCGTTTGTGAAGGAGCAGGAGAAGAGGTTGTTTGGATAGCGGGTTTAATCGTCCCATCAGAATTTTTTTCGATTTGGGAAAGCGGTTGATCGGAAGCTACATCTTTTTGGATAGGCACCAAGAACACTCCACTCTCTCCCTTCTGTACGGAGAACGTATATTCTTTGCCAACCTCCACTTTTCCGTAGATGACAGCTTGCGCAGTGATAGAACCCTTCTTAATGGAAAAAACAGCACCATTCAACTGCTCCGTTACCATTGCTCGAAGAACTCTTCCAGGTATTTGTGAAAGAGGGTCGATAGATGGTTTGCTCAACAACGAATCAAGACCAATCCCCTTTGATTGGATGAACTGCAAAATGTTCATAGCTAACTCCTTTTTAGTCAACCATTTCCTTTACTGGTGAGAATGATCGACGATGTTCTCGGGTCACCCCTACTTCTTCTAAAGCAATTAGATGTTCTCGGGTTCCGTATCCCATATTTTTGTCAAAACCATACTGTGGAAATTCTCTTGCTAGTTCCTTCATATATGAGTCCCTTGTCTCTTTAGCCAACACAGAAGCGGCAGCAATGGAAATGCTTGTGGCATCTCCTTTAATGATGGATGTTTGCTCAAGTGCTAAATCCAGCTTCATCGCATCAATTAAAAGATGATCAGGTGTTTCAGAAAGGCTCTTCACTGCTTGTATCATTGCTAGTTTTGTTGCCTCATATATATTAATTTGGTCAATTGCTTCGGGGTCCACTATGCCTATACCATAACTGATAGCATGATCTTTTATGTAATGGTAAAAGTGTTCTCGTTTCTGTGGACTCAGTTTCTTGGAGTCAGTGAGTCCAAGTAAGTGAAAATCCTCCGGGAGAATGACTGCAGCCGCTACCACCGGACCTGCTAAGGGACCGCGCCCTACTTCATCTATGCCGGCAATAAAACGGCGTCCACTTTGCCAAAGAGCGTGTTCATATTTTTGCATCTCTTGAAACTGCTCGACAAGTTTCTGCTGAACCGTCCTTCTCTTTGTCCACCTTTTTAAAAGTGCTTTAACACCTTTTCGTTCATCCTCTTGGATAGATAGGAGGAAGGGATCCTCTTCACTTTCGATTCCATTGAGTATTTTCTCTATTTCTTTTATCGACTTTTTCACCATGTTTTTTACTCCTTTACCCCAAAAAGAAAAAGGCTGCACATGTGCCAGCCTCTTTCTATAGTTTTTTCGGTTTCTCCAAACTAAGCTTGCCAAGCTTCTCAGAACGGATTTCCCGTATGATGAGTTCAGCAGTCTTATCATAATCGATCAGTCCACCGCTCATCTTGCACCCGCGTTTAGAGCCGATTGCGTCAAAAAGTTCCACGATATCCTCTGGTATTTCCTCGAGACCATATCGTTCCTTCAACCTCTCTGGATAGGCGTCTGTCAGAAATCTTAGTGCAAATACAGCAATGTCCTGTAGGTTGATGATTGTGTCTTTAATAGCACCAGTAGTAGCTAAGCGGTAGCCTACCTCCTGATCCTCAAACTTCGGCCAAAGAATACCCGGTGTATCAAGTAATTCCAATTCTTTCCCTACTTTGACCCATTGTTGAGCCTTTGTCACACCAGGTCTGTCTCCTGTTTGAGCGATATTTTTCTTCGCCAGTCTGTTAATCAGTGTGGATTTCCCAACATTGGGGATACCGACAATCAGTGCTCTGATTGCTCTTGGTCTAATTCCGCGAGATTGCATTTTATCAAACTTCTCTTTTAATAGCTCTTTTGATAATGTTGCGATCTGCTGAATCCCCTTACCGGTTTGAGAGTCAATGGCAATCGCTTTTGTTGATGAACCTGGGAGGTTGAAATACTCCAACCATTCGCGCGTCACCTTTGCATCTGCCATATCTGCTTTGTTTAGTAGGATGATTCTTGGTTTATTGGAGATGATTTCGTCAATCATCGGGTTTCGTGATGATACGGGAATCCGCGCGTCTACCAATTCGTAGACGATATCAATCAATTTTAGTTTTTCTGTTACTTGTCTGCGGGCTTTCGCCATATGCCCGGGGAACCACTGTATTGTCATGAGAATTGCCTCCTGAAGTCCTTGCGAAAAACATGTATTTTAAATTTCGTTATTCACCGCTGTTGATTTCCGCAAACGGCTAAGCTTTCCTAGGGGCGTTGCTAGAGCCTCCTGATATGAACGAAACTGTCAAGGCCCCCACTCAACTAGGTGTTTATGTTTTGTTTTTGTGCAACTCTAAGAAGAGAAGCCGATTCTACTTCTTTTTCTTTTATGCGTTTGATGTTAGCGTATACGATAGTCTAACTCCTTCTTTAGCTTACAAACTTTCTCCTCACCCTATGGAATGGTTGTCAAGTGCTCTCCTTGACTGCCATTCCATAGGGTGAGACGATCTTCAAGCTAAAGAAGGATTGGTCTTAGTCCTCCTTGATAAAGAAGGTAAGAACACGGCACGAAGGCAAAAAAATCAACTGCGGTTAGCATTCTGATATTCGTGGGTTTTCACATAGTATCTTTCCGTATAAAGGACTTTTCCACTAACTCGGGACGTGCGTTATTCTATATAGAAATGGCACAGAGGAGGCACGTGGATTTTCCTTTCCGGTTTTTAACTTTGCCTTCGAGCCCTATTCTCAGGCTTCTTAAAAAGTGTTTACATCATCTAAAAAAGTCGTTTGTTGCAAAAGCTCTTTTACTCTCCTAGCGGTACATCTTCTACTTCTTGCATAACTGCCCAAATGAACCCAGCCAATTCTCTGGCAACTGCCGTTACGGTTTTTCCTTTTTCTTTTCCTTTTGATATTAATCGGTAATATTTTTTATGAAGTCGATTTTGGGCTTTCCAAGATATTGCTTGTATGGTTGGAGATAGTCCATCTTGTCTTCTTTTCAAATTACCTTTCACAGCTGGTTGATACCGGTAACTCCAAGCTGATTCTACTAATAAACGACGTACGTGACGGTTACCTGTTTTGGTAATCTCCCCTTGATATCTACTTTCTCCACTTGAATATTCACAAGGAATCAGTCCGACATATGCCATAAAATGCCTAGGGGTGGAAAATCGTTTGAACGACCCTATTTCCGCTACAATACTTGTTGCCGTTAGAGTAGCGATTCCTCTTAAGCTTTGAAGTGCTTGGATTTTAGGTGCATGAGTACCTTCGGTAGCTTGAAGGTTTATCTCTTCATCTAGCCTCTTAATTCGTTGAATTAATTCTTTTAATTGGTGGTAATACTCTTGTATTACTAATCTCAATGACACATTATCAAAGTTTAATGTATCTAACCATCTATAATATTTAGTGGTCCATTTATTTACTCCAACTGGAGGTTTTATATCATGACGCAATAGGAATTTACTTAATCGATGCTTAGCTCTTAGCTCATCCTCTTTAGCATCTTCTCGACATCTGATAAGATCCCGTAAAGCTTCATCTTCTGAAGTTGGTACATAAATAGCAGTCAATTCACCTGCTCGATACAATTGAGCTAATCGTATGGAATCCCTTCGATCTGTTTTGATTTTTTCCCCTGGTTTTTTAGGGATGAGAGAGGGAGCAATGACATCACAATGTACACCTTGAGTAAGAAACAACCTATACAATGGATAACCGGTTGGACCAGCTTCATAGCAAAATCGTAGATTTTCTTTACTTCCTAGCTTCTTAATTAACTTCCTAATGGCATCAGCAGTGTGAGGAATGAGCCCCCAATATCTAGGTGCTTCACGTCCCTCTTCGGCAACCGCAATCGCAATTTTTTCTTTCGATACGTCTAAACCTACGTATTTTATGGTATCCTTCATAATAACTAGCTCCTTCCGTAATGTAGCTCTGATTTGGTTTGGTTTTTCCAGTAAACATTCTAACCAAATTAACCTACGATTTTACGAGTAAGGAGCTAGTTTCGTTCATGATAACTCGGATACGCCTGCGGGGTCTACACCTAGCGCTATCTCCCTCAGGAGTCTTCGCCTTTTGCTCCAATCACCAGCTAGGTTCTACTTTACCATTCTTAGGTCTGGTAGCGGCCAATAGACGATATTGGTTTTGCCTAATACTTCTTCTTGTGGCACTGTACCGATGTGTCGGCCATCCTTGCTGAATCTGCGGTTATCTCCCATTACGAAAAGATGACCTTCTGGCACTTCCTTAAGGCCGGTCTTTTCTTCCAGAGTGAAATCCTCCGTTAATGGTCCATCCGGATATTGAGCCTTATAGCTGTCCAAATATGGCTCTTCATAGGCTACTCCGTTGATATAGAGGACATCATCCCGATATTCCACTTCGTCCCCCGGTAAACCGATGACACGCTTGATATAGTCCTTGTCTTCTGTTGCATGGAACACAACGATGTCAAATCGTTCTGGTTCACCAACTTTATATCCAATTTTGTTCACGATCATTCTATCCTGATTATGAAGTGTGGGCATCATGGAATCACCATCCACAACAATTGGTGCAAAAAAGAAATAACGTATTGCTGCTGCAAGAATTACTGCGATAGCTAAGGCCTTTACCCATTCCCAAAGTTCATTTTTAGAACGTGCCATATCTGTTCCTCCGCCGTTTTCATTATGTTCTCTTATTTAACGAGAATTTATATGTAATTCTACTTCAATTATATACCTTGTTTTTGTTTAAACAAAACGATAGATATTGCGCAGCCATTTTTTTAGTAAAAAAAGAGAGCTTGTCTCCAAGCTCCCCCTTTGATTATCGAATCTCTTTGATACGCGCTTTTTTACCACGTAATGCACGTAGGTAGTAAAGTTTCGCACGACGTACTTTACCACGACGAACTACATCAATTCCCTCAATTTTAGGGGAGTGTAGTGGGAATGCACGCTCAACTCCAACACCGTAAGAGATCTTACGAACTGTGAAAGTTTCGCTGATTCCGCCGCCACGACGTTTGATTACTACTCCTTCATATACCTGAATACGCTCACGCGTTCCCTCTACAACCTTAACGTTAACACGTACAGTGTCACCAGGACGGAAAGAAGGAAGATCAGTTTTCAACTGCTCTTGAGTAATATCTTGGATTAATTTTTGCATAGTTTTCTGCTCCTTTTCCACAGATGCTCATACCATACTTATTTGATGCAGCGGAACATCGTTTTTAGACATAGCCATAGCTAAGTCACAAAGAGTATAATAGCATATTAGACAAATAAAATCAATATACCTTATCCTCTTTTTTAATTTCTTCAAGCCACTTTTGCTGTTGATCTGTTAACGGATATTCATCGAATAAGTCAGGTCTTCTGTTCCATGTTCTTCGTATAGACTCTTTTGTCCGCCATTCTTCAATATGTGCATGATTTCCTGATATAAGTACATCCGGCACTTTCATGCCACGGAAATCAGCCGGTCTCGTATAATGGGGATGCTCAAGAAGGCCTGTGCTGAAGCTGTCCTGTTCATGGGAAGCCGCTTTTCCTAATACATCTGGAAGTAAACGAACCACACTGTCTACTATGACCATGGAAGCAAGTTCGCCACCGGTAAGGACATAGTCCCCAATAGAGATCTCATCTGTGACAACATGTTCTCTGATTCGCTCATCATAGCCTTCATAATGTCCGCAGATGAATATCAAATGTTCTTCTTGTGCTAATTCTTCTGCTTTTTTCTGTGTGTACCGCTCTCCTTGAGGACACATGAGGATCACTCTGGGCTTTTTGGAAGACGGTTTGGTTTCTGTGAGTGATGAAACAGCATCAAATATCGGCTGAGCCTTGAGAACCATACCAGCGCCGCCGCCATAAGGATAATCATCGACTGTCTTATGTTTGTTATCCGCAAACTCTCGAAAGTCGGTCACACTGTATTGAACGGCACCTTTATCCGCAGCTTTTTTTAATATGGACGATCCGAGAACACCTGTAAACATCTCCGGAAAAATGGAAAGGATATCAATCTTCATATTAAAACAGTCCTTCTAGTGGCTCTATGATGATTGTTTTTTCCTGCACATCCACTTTCTTCACTACTTGATCAATATAAGGGATTAGTATGTCCTTCCCTTTTTTTGCCTTAATCACCCAGACATCGTTTGCTCCTGGTGTCAACACTTCTTTAACTGTTCCAATCTCCTCCATCGTTTCCTGAAGGATTACTTTACAGCCAACAATCTCGTGGAAGTAATATTCTCCTTCTTCCAGCTCACCTAGTTGGTCTTCTGGAACCTTTACAATGGCTCCTTTGAATTTTTCCACTTCGTTTACATTATGGAACCCTTCAAAAGTGAGAAGATCGAAGGATTTATGTACTCTTCTAGATGCTACCTTAACTTCTACAGGTTCCTTTTCATTTGGCAGGAATAAGTATAGGAGATTCCCTTTTTTATAACGTTCGTCTGGAAAATCCGTTCTAGAAACCACACGAACCTCACCTTTTATCCCGTGTGTATTAACAAGCTTACCTACGTTGAACCATTTTGACATATCATGCACCTCCACGCGCAACGCTTATCTTCTATATAAATAGAGTACCCTCAAAGAGGTTCTCTTACCTATTTAACCAAAAAGAAAAGGGGAAGCATCAAAGCCTCCCCCTACTCCATAATCTCTAATTGCACTCGTTTATTCTCGTGAGAAGCAGCAGCGAACAAGACTGTTCGGATTGCTTTTGCAATTCTACCCTGCTTGCCAATCACTTTCCCTAAATCATCTTGATGCACAGTAAGTTGATACGTAAGAACATTACCTGTTTCTTTTTCCGTAACCACTACATTTTCTGGATGATCTACTAACGACGTCACAATTGTTTGGATTAGTTCTGTCATTTTGCCTCTTACTTACCTAATTTGGCATTGTGGAATTTTTCCATAATACCTTCGTTAGAGAAAAGGTTACGAACTGTGTCAGAAGGCTTCGCGCCATCTTGTAACCATTTAAGAGCTAATTCTTCATTGATTTTAACTTCAGCTGGTTGCATTACAGGGTTGTAAGTTCCAACTGTTTCAATGAAACGTCCATCACGAGGAGAACGAGAATCTGCTACTACAATACGATAGAATGGGGATTTTTTAGAACCCATACGTTTTAAACGAATTTTTACTGCCATTTAATATAGCACCTCCGAAAATATTTCACACAAGATAGTATGATAACAAGTAGTTTCTTGTTTGTAAAGTGTTTTTTCTTGTCACTTTATTTATTAAGAGAAAAAATGCTGTGAATGCTTACATGAAAGGAAATTTGAAGCCGCCTTTTTTGCCTTTTCCTTTTTGCATGCTTGTCATCTGTTTCATCATTTTTTTCATCTCTTCAAATTGTTTAAGTAGACGGTTTACTTCCTGAATAGGTCGTCCGCTACCTTTTGCTATCCGCTTTTTGCGGCTCGCATTAATTAGATCTGGATTATCTTTCTCCGCTTTGGTCATGGATTGGATGATTGCCTCAACGTGACCAATCTGCTTTTCATCCACCTGGACATTTTTTAAGCCTTTCATCTTGTTGGCTCCAGGAATCATTCCGAGAATTTCATCAAGAGGCCCCATGTTTCTCACTTGACCCAACTGTTCCAGGAAATCATCAAACGTAAAGTTCATCGTACGCAGCTTCTGTTCAAGCTCTTTGGCTTTCTCTTCATCTACATTTGATTGTGCTTTCTCAATAAGAGTAAGCACATCTCCCATACCTAAAATACGAGAGGCCATACGTTCAGGGTGAAAAGGCTCGATGGCATCCAATTTTTCCCCCATACCGATAAACTTAATCGGGGTATTGGTAACTGCCTTAACAGATAATGCAGCTCCACCTCGGGTATCTCCATCAAGTTTTGTTAACACAACGCCAGTCAAGCCTAGCTGTTCATTGAAGCTTTGCGCCACATTTACAGCATCTTGTCCTGTCATCGCATCGACTACAAGGAAGATTTCATCCGGGTTGGATATTTCTTTCACCTGTTTTAACTCGTCCATAAGTGTTTCATCAACGTGCAAACGTCCTGCGGTATCAATAAGCACATAGTCATGATGCTCATCTTTCGCTTTTTGGATAGCTTGCTTTGCAATTTCAACGGGACTAACCTGATCTCCTAACGAGAAAACAGGCATACTGAGTTGTTTTCCAAGTGTTTCAAGCTGTTTAATGGCTGCCGGTCGGTAAATATCGGCTGCAACTAGAAGAGGCTTTCTATTATGCTTTTTGCGCAATAGGTTCGCAAGCTTTCCTGTTGTCGTCGTTTTACCTGCACCTTGTAGACCTACCATCATGATGACGGTCGGCGGTCGGCTGCTCACTGCAATTTTACTTTGCTCTCCGCCCATAAGCGCGGTGAGTTCTTCTTTTACCACTTTAATTACTTGCTGACCGGGTGTAAGACTTTTCATGACTTCTTGTCCAACTGCACGTTCATTCACGCGTTTTACAAAGTCTTTCACTACTTTGAAGTTAACATCCGCTTCAAGTAAAGCCAATCGAACTTCACGCATCATTTCTTTAACGTCTTGTTCGTTTACCTTACCTTTTCCGCGAATCTTCTGTATCGTATTTTGCAAACGGTCGGCTAAACCTTCAAATGCCATGTATGCCGCCCCCTAATCTAATTTCTCAAGCGACTCGATCAGCGCTAAAAGAGTCTGGCCGTTAAACGGAGTTTCCGCCTTTTCGACTTCGTCCTTCATCTGCTGCACAAGCGATTGCCGCTCTTGAAACTTTTGAAATAACAAAAGCTTTTCTTCATATTGCTCAAGCATTTGTTCTGTACGTTTTATGTTATCATACACTGCTTGACGACTTATGTTATATTCCTCTGCTATCTCACCAAGGGAGTGATCATCTAAGTAATACAAAGACATATAGCTTCGTTGCTTTGGTGTTAACAACGACTGATAGAAATCATAGAGATAGTTCATTCTCGTTGTTTTTTCAAGCATCCTCTTCACTCTCCCTTGTTAAGTGAAATGCCTTTACAATAGCTTAGTTTACAGGTTGGGATGGGGAATGTCAAGTTTTTTTCTTGACCTGTGAGAATAGCAAGTATTTGAAATAAAATTAATCTAAAAGTCTTTAGTTTGTTGGTTGACCGCCGCTATTCCTTTCCGCAAATGGCTTCGCTTTCCGCGGGACGGCGCTTGAGCCTCCTCACAACGTTTCAGGGGTCTCAATCTACCGTTACTCCCCCGCTGGAGTCTCCGCCATTTGCTCCAATCCACAGCTGAAAATTATGAGAACGAAATGATAGTTCTTTTTCATTTAATTCCGTTAGATGAAATCTCATAAGCCCTTCAATAAATGAGGTCACCTTGTTGATTGGAGTGGAAGGCGCGGAGACGCCCGCGGGAGGAAGGGACAGGTGAGACCCCACAGGCTGCAAGCCGAGGAGGCTCACGGACCGCCCGCAGACAAGCGAAGGGCCTGGAACGGAAATCAACAGTTTCATATGCTATCTTGATTTTTAAAAAACCGCCCGTCAGATTAGAGGGGCGGAAAGTGGTAGTACGTTTTTTAGCTTTCTTGTGTTTCTTCTTTATCCATCATATCTGCAAATAGTCCGTACACATATTGCTCTGCATTAAACTCTTGCAAATCTTCTGCTTTTTCCCCTAAACCAACAAACTTGACCGGTATTTTCATTTCATTTCGGATAGCCAAAACGATACCGCCCTTTGCAGTACCATCAAGCTTGGTTAAAACGATTCCCGTAACATTCGTTGCTTCAGAAAAGATTTTTGCCTGGCTTAATGCATTCTGGCCAGTCGTTGCATCCAATACTAAAAGGACTTCATGCGGTGCACCTGGAACCTCACGTTCGATCACACGCTTCACCTTTTCCAGTTCCTTCATTAAATTGACCTTGTTTTGAAGACGTCCTGCTGTATCACAAAGGAGAACGTCCACTTGGCGTGCCTTAGCTGCTTGGAGGGCATCATACATAACTGCTGCCGGATCCGAACCTGCTGATTGCTTGATGACATCTACTCCTACACGCTCGCCCCATACTTCAAGTTGCTCAATAGCACCTGCACGGAATGTATCTCCCGCTGCAAGAAGTACGCTTTTTCCTTCTTGTTTCAGTTTCTTTGCTATTTTACCTATAGAAGTAGTTTTCCCTACGCCGTTTACACCTACCACCAGTACAACTGTTAAGCCGTCTTGTTGAAAGTTGATGGTTGGAGACACGTCATCTCCAGCTTGATAAATCTCGACCAACTTTTCGGAAATGACACTTTGAACCTCACGAGGATCTTGGATATTGCGTCGTTTCACTTCCATTCGAAGCTCATCAATCAATTCCATCACCGTGTTAACGCCAACATCCGCTCCAATCAGGATTTCCTCCAGTTCTTCAAAGAAATCCTCGTCGACTTTGCGGTAGCGAGCAACAAGATCATTTACTTTACCAGAAAAGGAATCGCGAGTTTTCGTTAATCCTTCTCTAAATTTTTCCGTTACGGATTCTGTTTGAGTTGTAAGCTTTTCTTTCAATTTTTTAAAGAAACTCATTTTCTCATTCTCTTCCTCTCTATTTAACAAGTTCTTTGGATTCTTCTAACCGGACAGAGACCAATTTGGAAACGCCGGATTCTTGCATCGTCACCCCATAGAGGACGTCACTAAATTCCATCGTTCCTTTACGGTGCGTGATGACGATGAATTGGGTTTCTTCACTGAACTGTTTTAAATATTGGGCAAAACGGTGTACGTTTGCTTCATCAAGCGCCGCTTCTACTTCATCAAGAATACAAAACGGAACAGGTCTTACTTTTAATATGGAGAACAACAGGGCTATTGCTGTTAATGCCCTTTCTCCTCCAGACAAGAGGCCGAGGTTCTGCAATTTTTTACCAGGCGGTTGGGCCACAATATCTACGCCGGTATTTAGCATATCGGAAGGATCTGTTAACACTAGATCCGCTCTTCCCCCGCCGAATAGGGAACGAAACACATCGTGAAAGTGTGCGCGTATATTCGTGAAGGTTGTCTCAAAACGCTTTTTCATTTCTTCATCCATTTCACCGATTACTTGGAACAAGGTATCTTTTGCTTCTTGAAGATCGTCTTTTTGCTCCTTAAGGAATGTATATCGTTCGCTTACTCGATCATATTCCTCTATTGCAGCGATATTAACTGTGCCAAGCTCCTCAATGGCAAGCTTGATTAATTTTACTCTTTTACGCGCTTCTTCAATCTCTATCTCAAGTGGATAATCTTCTTTAGCTGCTTCAAAGGACAGCATATACTCTTCCCTTAAATGGTGAAGTCTATTATCTAATTCCACATCTAGACGGTTCATTTTCACTTCTTCCGCCTTTAGAACTTCCGTAAGTTGTTTATACTGTCTTTTTAAATCTTTTAGTTGAAGCTCTTCTTGTTCCACCTTTTCGTAGTAAGAAAGCCTTTGGGCACGGCGTTCTGCAATGAGTTTCATCGTGGTGTTTTTGTCTTGTAATTTTTCAGCTGCAGCCACTTCCAGCTTTTGTTCACCTGATGAATTATCATTCATTTCACTTTGTAAAAGAGATAAGTCTTCCTTAATATCATTTAATCTTTCTGTGGCTTGTTCAAGATCTGTTTCGATAGTAGTCACTTTTTCCGATTGGTTCGTTAGCTTTTCTTTTTTACTCGCATAATCCACTTTAAGTTGAGTAAGCTCGTTTTGCACGGTCTCCTTGTTTGCATGTTGCTCCAACTTTAAGGAATTTAGTTCTGAAATCTCTTTGTCTAGAGCAGCAATTTGCATTCCTACCGTCTTTTGCTCGGCTTCTAGCTTTGCTTTTTTGTTCACAGCATCCTTTAAGGAAATGGTGAGCTGTTGCTTTTCATAATCATATAAACTTAAATGTTCATTGACGTTTTTCTCTTCCAGTTCCACTTCCCGAAGAAGACTTGAAACCTGCTGTTCTCTATACCTTAGTTCTTCGCCAACTCCCTTTAACTCAACAACTTGGGACTCTTTCTCATCTATTTTCTTCTTAAGTGTTTTTACCTGATCTTCAAGCAGGGTTGTTTTATTTTCCATCTCTTCTAGCTTTGCTGAAATGGAATCAAGCTCACGCCCCCTACTTAAGAGGGAATTAGATTTTTGTTTGACAGCTCCTCCTGTCATGGAGCCACCAGGGTTTACTACATCCCCTTCTAATGTCACGATGCGGTAGCGATGCTGAAGGATACCTGCCAATGCATTGGCTCCTTTAAGGTCTTTAGCTATGACAATGGTACCCAAGAGGTTATGGACGATATTTTCATAGGCTGAGTCGAACTCTACAAGAGCAGAGGCAATTCCTACAAAAGCTTCATGTTGACTAATCTGGTTCACTTGATAGTCTGATAATGTCCTAGGCTTCATGACCGTCATTGGCAGGAAAGTGGCACGACCAAAACCGTTCTTTTTCAAGTATTGGATGGATGCTCTCGCATTTTGTTCATTATCCACAACGATATGCTGCGTCGCGCTTCCAAGGGCAATCTCAATTGCCGTCTCTACATCTTGGTTCACTTGAATAAGTTCGGCAACAGCCCCTTTTATTCCAGTAAGCCTATTCTCATCCCTAGCTTTCAGGATTTCCTTAACACCTTGAAAGAATCCTGTAAAATCCCCCTGCATCGTTTCAAGCATTTCTTTTCTCGCACGAGTTTGCTGTAAAAATTGATATGCTTGATACAAGGTTGTTTCTTTTTTCTGGTAAGACAGTTTATATTGTTCCAAGTTGGCTTGCTCTGCTCTGTAATGGTCTACAGTTTGATTCAGCTCTTCTTGTATTTGTTTATGGTCGGTGAGAACTTTTTCTTTCTTCTGTTGAGTATTTGCCCTTAGATCGACATATTTCCTGTTCCCCTCATCGAGACGGGTTACTTTCATACCTTCTTGCTTTTCTTGCTGCTCCAGATACGATATTTCATTACGGATTGATGCTTGTTTATTTAACAGTTCAATATAGTCACTTTTTAAAGCATCAATTTTCTCTTCAATATTTTGATCAAACTGTTCGTTGATTACCTGTTTTTCCTTGAGTTGTTGCTCTGTTAAAACCAATTCTTGACGAAGGCTATCCAAAAGTTGTTTTTCGTTTTCCAACCTTTGTTTTTGAACTTTGATAAATTCTGCAAGCTCCA
Organism: Bacillus sp. RO2; assembly: GCF_012911845.1. Taxonomy (GTDB): domain Bacteria; phylum Bacillota; class Bacilli; order Bacillales; family Bacillaceae_I; genus Sutcliffiella_A. The sequence goes on from NZ_JAAXCU010000024.1 coordinate 25,955, forward strand.
CCGATGAATTTTCTAATTGGGCACGGTTTGTCGTAGCGTTCTTCTTACGTTCCTTCAGAACTTCTTTTCTTCCTTCAAGTTTTTCTAGTTCCGAACTCGCCACTAAAAGGGCTTGCTGCAAGGAATCAATGGATTCATCCAAAGCGGCCACTTGGTCCTTATACTTTTCAAGTGTCGCTTCTTTTTGGCTCAATTCAGAAGACAGTACAAGTTCTTTTTCGGTACTATTTTTGACTTCCAAAGAATTTTGTTCCCATTTTTGATGTAGCTCTTCAATTTCGTGTACCGTGACGCCTACTTCAATCTGCTCAAGCTCTTCTTTCTTTTCCAGGTAATCTTTGGCAATGGAAGCCTGTATTTTCAATGGCTCTACTTGCCCTTCTAGCTCATGTAAAATATCCGATACCCGGTTAAGATTCTCTTGAGTATCCATAAGTTTACTTTCAGCTTTCTTTTTTCTGGATTTATATTTGAGCACGCCAGCTGCTTCTTCAAAAATACTTCGGCGCTCTTCTGATTTACTGCTTAGTATTTCTTCCACTTTTCCTTGACTGATGATGGAAAAGGCTTCCTTACCAAGACCAGAATCCATGAAAAGGTCCACTATGTCCTTAAGTCTGCACGTTTGTTTATTAATCAGAAATTCACTGTCACCAGATCTCAGCGCCCTTCTAGTGACACTCACTTCCATATAATCAATTGGCAGGATACGATTACTGTTATCTAGGGTCAGTGTAACCTCTGCCATATTTAATGCTCTTCTGCTATCACTACCGGCAAAAATGATGTCTTCCATTTTGGAACCGCGAAGGGATTTGGCTGACTGCTCTCCAAGCACCCATCTGATGGCATCAATAATATTACTTTTTCCGCTTCCGTTCGGACCTACGACGGCTGTGACTCCTGGTACGAAATCAACGGATATTTTTTCAGCAAACGACTTAAACCCTACTACTTCCAATCGTTTGAGGTACATATTCCTCACCTCATTTAGTTTCATAATCTTTTAAACGCCGCTGTTGATTTCCGCAAATGGCTTCTCTTTCCGCGGTGCGACCTTGAGCCGCCTCACAACGCTTCAGGGGTCTCAACAATGTCGCTATCCTCCCGATGGAGTCTCCGCCTTTTGCTCCAATCACCAGCTAGAATTATTTATAATTTATGTAACAGAAAAGTAAGCGATCCTTGAGGTATTTTGAGACACCGTTGGATCGCCTATCTTCATTTTCTGACTTTTTTTAGTTTCTGCAGAGCGAACTGGGCCGCATGTTGTTCGGCTTCTTTTTTAGATCGACCGATTCCAATTCCCATCTCTTCTTTATTCAGTGAAACCTTAGACACAAATTCACGGTTGTGGGCCGGGCCTTTTTCTTCTAGCACTTCATACTCAATAACTCCAAGTGCATTGCGTTGTATCATCTCTTGCAGTTGACTTTTGAAATCCATCACATGAGAAAAAGCACCTTCATTAATTTTGGGATATACATACTTTTCAAGGAAAGCGAACACGGTCTCTAGGCCAAGGTCCAGATACAGCGCGCCAATAAATGCCTCAAATACATCGGCAAGCAGCGCTGGTCTAGCTCTTCCGCCTGTAATTTCTTCTCCCTTGCCAAGCAGTACATATTGACCGAACGAAAGATCATTGGCGAATGAAACCAAAGAGGGTTCGCATACAATAGACGCCCTTAGTTTTGTTAATTGACCCTCACTCATCATAGGGTATTTCTTATATAAAAATTGAGAAATGGTCAACTCCAAAACTGCGTCACCCAAAAATTCCAAACGTTCATTGTCCTCGTAAGGTTTTCTGCGATGCTCATTCACATAGGATGAATGGGTGAAAGCTTGATATAATAGTTTCTCATTATGAAACTTAACTCCTATTTTTTCTTGAAGCATAGCAAAATTCTTTTTTGTTGCTTCGTTTTTCATTTCATTTATTCTACTTCTGTTTCTGGTCATGTAAAGGAGCCTCCAACATACAATCTTCTTTCCCTAAGATGGCAACGTTCTTCTTTTTTGATGATGAAAGTTGTATAACGTTACTATTTTAACAAATTATTTAGAGGATACAAATAGCAACTTGCCTGAAATTATATAAATTCGGTTATCTTTTATTGCTATAAGACGATTCCTCGGTTTATTATTCCCCAAAAAACAAAAAGTCCCACCTTAGTGGGACAATCAAAAAAGATTAAGCGTTTGCTTTTATGTAGTTTACCGCATCGGCAACTGTTGTAATGTTTTCTGCTTCGTCGTCTGAAATTTCCATATCAAACTCGTCTTCAAGCTCCATTACTAGTTCAACTACATCAAGAGAGTCAGCACCCAAATCGTCTTTGAATTTGGAGTCAAGATTCACCTCGGACTCGTCTACACCTAAACGATCAACAATGATCTTTGTTACACGCTCTAATACATCTGCCATAACTTTCACCTCCCCTCAAGTATTATAGTGAATTTGTTTTTAAAAAACTAGTGTTTGTTGTTTAGACTTAATAGAGAATTCCGTAAAAATCCGCTGCTGATCTCCGCGAACGGCTTCGCTTTCCGCGGGGCGCTGCTGGAGCCTCCTCGGCAAGCCTTCGGGGTCTCCACCAAGCGCTGCCCCCCGCAGGAGTCTTCGCCTTTCGCTACAGTCACCAGCTATAAATCATCAAAACCATAGATTACATCACCATTCCGCCGTCTACGTGGAGGGTTTGGCCGGTGATGTAGGCACTTTTTTCGGATGCAAGGAAAGATACGACAGAGGCAATGTCTTTTGCTTCTCCGAATCTTGCAAGCGGGATTTGCTTGAGCATTTCTGCCTTCACTTCTTCTGTTAATTTATCCGTCATGTCCGTTGTGATGAATCCTGGTGCTATTGCATTTACGGTGATATGACGGGAAGCTAATTCGCGTGCCGTTGATTTAGTAAGACCAATCACACCTGCTTTTGCCGCTACGTAGTTTGCTTGCCCTGCATTCCCCATCACACCGACAATGGACGCAATGTTGATGATTCTGCCGGATCGTTGCTTCATCATTTGACGTGTTACTGCTTTTGTCGCGTTGAATACACCTTTAAGATTAATGTTAATCACATCATCCCACTCGTCTTCCTTCATTCGCATCAGAAGATTATCGCGGGTAATACCGGCGTTATTGACGAGGATATCAATGGTACCGAACTGAGTAAGCGCTTCTTTCATCATAGCTTGTACGTCTTCCATGTTCCCTACATTACAACGTACTGCGATAGCCTCGCTACCCATTTCTTTAATTGCTTCCACTACTTCGTAAGCCTTTGCTTCGCTTCCTGAATAGTTAACAACTACATTCGCACCTTGTTCTGCTAATTCAAGTGCAACGGCTCGGCCAATTCCGCGGGACGCCCCTGTTACAACAGCTGTTTTTCCTTTAAGCATTTGTAGAGTCCTCCCCTTTAAAGTGATCAATTGCTTTTTGCAGTGTTTCATTATCATAAACTGGAATCGTCGTTGCTCTGCGATTCACTTTTTTGATGAGACCTGATAGCACTTTACCCGGCCCTACTTCAACAAATGTATCGACTCCAAGTTCTATCAGTTTCTCTACAGATTGTTCCCATCGAACAGGAGAGTAGAGCTGCTCCACGAGCTTCACAGGAATCTCTGAAGCACTTCTCATTTCATTCGCGTCCACATTCGCAATGACAGGTATTGTAGCGTCATTAATTGAGATGGAGGACAGAGTATCTTCTAGTTTGGAAGCTGCCGGTTTCATTAGACTGGAGTGAAAAGGGCCGCTAACTACTAGAGGAATTACTCTTTTTGCGCCTTTTTCCTTCGCTTTTTCAGATGCTAACGACACACCTTGTGCGGAACCAGATATAACAATCTGACCTGGACAATTTAAGTTTGCAAGTTGAACAGGTCCAGCTTCCTCAGATGCCTCTTCACAAGCTTCTTTCAATAAACTTTCTTCAAGACCTAGCACAGCAGCCATGGATCCAACACCAGCTGGAACTGCTTCTTCCATATATTTTCCGCGCATATGGACAGTATAGACAGCATCTTCAAAGCTGATGGATTCTGCCGCTACAAGAGCAGAGTATTCACCAAGGCTATGTCCTGCCGTGTAGTCCGCATTAATACCTGCTTGTTTAAGTATTTGCAAGATAGCGATGCTCGATGTCAGAAGTGCCGGCTGGGCATTGTATGTCAGCGTGAGCTCTTCTTGAGGCCCTTCAAACATTAAAGATGATAGTTTGTAGCCTAATTTCTCGTCCGCTGTCTCCATTACTTCTTGAACTTCTTTATATTCAGTGGCTAATTCTTGAGCCATGCCAACAATTTGTGAGCCTTGTCCTGGAAAAACAAATGCAACCTTACCCATTATTCTCCCCCGTTCTCTTGTTTAGTCACAAACTCCATTTTTTCAATAGTACGAGCAATGGTACCAACCATATCTTTTTGTAGCATTTCGCGTGTTTGACGTATGGCATTGTATACAGCATTGTCATCTGAAGAGCCGTGGGCCTTGACGACTGGCGCCTTTAAGCCAAATAGAGCCGCCCCACCGTATTCGGAGTAGTCCATTTTTGTTTTGATTGTCTTAAGTTTCGGCTTTAAAACTGCTGCTGCAAGCTTGCTTTTCAGGTCACTTGTCAGCGCCTCTTTTAACATATCAAAGACAGAAAGTGCGGTTCCTTCAATGGCTTTTAACGTAATGTTTCCGGTAAATCCGTCAGTTACCACTACATCTGCTACACCATTTAAGAGGTCCCTTGCCTCTACATTTCCGATAAAATGGACCGCATTGGATTCTTTGATGTATTCAAAAGCAGCTTTAGTCAGTTCATTTCCTTTTTTATCTTCTGTTCCTACATTTAGTAAAGCTACACGAGGAGCTTTTACACCACGGACCTTCTCTGCATAGATGGACCCCATGAGAGCATATTGAAAGAGATGTTCTGGTTTCGCATCTGCATTGGCACCTACATCCATCATGACGAACCCTTTACCATCACCTGTTGGTAATGTCGGTGATAGAGCAGGTCGTTCAATTCCTTTGATGCGGCCTACAATCAATAGTCCTGCTGTCATCAAGGCACCAGTGTTCCCTGCTGAAATGCAGGCATCTGCTCGTCCCTCTTTCACTTCTTTGGCCATCAGGACCATAGAGGCGTTCTTTTTACGGCGTACTGCGCGAACCGGTTCCTCATCTCCTGAAATTACCTCATCTGTATGTAAAATCGTTATTTGTTTTTCATTCGTTAAATATGGTCGAATCTTATTTTCATCCCCAACAAGGGTAAAGTTAACATCACTATATTTTTCAACAGCTTTCATGACACCTTCTACTATCGTCTTTGGTGCATGATCGCCACCCATTGCATCAATGGCAATTCTCATTATTATAACCTGCCTTTAATCAAGAACTTGTAGATCGGAACATTTCAAACTCACCATGGAAGACTTTTTCACTACCAACGGAGCTTTTTACTTCTACAGTTGTTCTACCTTTTTCTTTATCTACTTTACTAACAAAGGCTTTTGCCACAATTCTTTCACCCAATTTAACAGGTCGTGTAAATCGAATGGTAGCTTTTGCAGTTAACGCCAGTTCATCATTGATCACAGCAACTGCCAAAGAATTGGCCTGCGCAAACAAGTGATGCCCTCGTGTAATTTGATTTCGCTTAAAGACATGCTCACTTTGGACATCAAAAATGGAAATCGCGCTCTCATCTAATTGAAGGTCAATAATTTCACCGATTACTTCATCAAGAGGCAAAGATTTCACTTCTTTTTCAAGCGTCCGTGCAGCCACGTTCTTAATTCTCTCCCTTAATTCAGGGATATTTAGCTCCAGACGATCCAACCGGACTGTTTGGATGCTGACCTGAAAAACATCTGCAAGTTCTTCATCTGTAATAAAAGGGTTCTCCTGAATCTTATCTTTTAAAGATAACTGGCGCTCCTTTTTGTTTCGTCTCATAAAATACACACCATCCGAACTATTATGACTAGGTACTAATAGTAGTATATATACATAAAAAGCATATTGCAAGATAAAATTTCGTGACATCGAAACTAAAAGGCAGAGAAAGCCAGCTATACGGCTTCACACTGCCTCTATCAATCCAACTTGTCACCGTCTAAAATCCCCGAGTGTTCGATCATTTCTCTTAACCCTCTATATTCCTCATCCACCCAAAAGCTATCGGAATAAAGAAGATCATAAGCATCCTGCCTCGCTACTTCAAGAGCCCGGTAATCATGGACCATGTCTGCCACTTTAAATTCAGGGACACCGCTTTGTTTTCTGCCAAAGAAATCGCCAGGTCCCCTCAGTTCCAAGTCCTTCTCTGAAAGCACAAAACCATCGTTCGTTTCTGTCATGATTTTCATGCGTTCTTTCCCTACTTCCGATTTCGGATCTGCAAGCAGAATGCAGTAAGATTGTTCACTGCCACGACCAACACGGCCGCGAAGCTGATGCAGTTGGGAAAGACCAAAACGTTCTGCATCATAGATTACCATCATCGTCGCATTTGGTACGTTAACACCAACTTCTACAACGGTTGTTGAAACAAGCAGTTGCACTTCATTTTTGCTGAAAGCTTCCATGACTTTTTCTTTTTCATCAGAATTCAACCTTCCATGCATTAATCCAATACTCCAGTTTCCTCGGTAGTAATGTGTAAGCATATCGTGCACATCTATCGCATTTTGCACGTCCAGTTTTTCCGATTCCTCGATAAGTGGGCAGATAACATAAGCTTGTCTACCTTTTTGAAGCTCCTTTTCCACGAACCCTAATACCCTGTCAATCATCTGATGTTTCGCCCAGTAGGTCTCTATTGCTTTTCGCCCTGCTGGCATTTCATCAATAATAGATACATCCATTTCTCCAAAGGCTGTAATGGCAAGCGTTCTTGGAATCGGCGTTGCAGTCATAAATAATACATCTGGATTTGAACCTTTTTCGCGGAGCACCCTTCGCTGTTCAACACCAAAACGGTGCTGCTCATCAGTAATGACAAGGCCAAGACTTTTGAAGTTCACTTCGTCTTGTATTAATGCATGAGTTCCGACAAGGATATCTATTTCTCCATTAGACAATCGTTCCAAAAGCTCCCTGCGTCGCTTTCCTTTGACAGAACTTGTTAACAACTCTATGTTGACTGTCGTTTCACTAAATAGACTTGTTAAAGATTGGGCATGTTGTTCGGCAAGTATTTCCGTTGGTACCATTAACGCCCCTTGATAACCAGATAGGTGTGCAGCATATAGAGAAATTGCCGCAACCACTGTTTTACCAGACCCAACATCACCTTGCAATAATCGATTCATGCGGAAAGGAGATGTCATGTCGCCTATGATTTCTCTCAATACTCTATTCTGTGCACCTGTAAGCGGGAAAGGTAGGTTAGTGATGAATTGATCTAGCATTGTATCAGAAAACTGGTGAACCAGTCCTTTTGTTTGCTCACGTTTATATTTCCTTAATGCTTGAATCTTTAGCTGGAAAAGTAAAAATTCCTCATAAACAAAATACCTTCTTGCATGCTTCAACGTTTCTTGATTGACTGGGTTATGTAGCGCCCTTATGGAATCACCTTTTGAAGGTAATTTGTATTTTTGTAAAAGAGAAAGAGGGAGTGCACTTTCCAATTGGGCTCCATATGTTTTTAGTGCATTACTAATAAACTTACGCATTTGTTTGACTGTAATATTTCCTTTGACCGAGTAAACAGGTTCGACTTCACTTTCTTTCAAGAATGGACCAAAATGAATCTCCATGACTGTAATAGTTTGTCGATGCTGATCCCATTTTCCGGTAATCGTGATAGTATCATTAATGGAAAGTTTATTCTTGTAATATGGTCGGTTGAAACATACCGCCTTCACTAAAAAACGGCCGACAAAAAATCGAAACGTGAGCCTAGATTTCTTTTTGCCAAAATACATAAGAGAAGGTTCCCCATGAACCTTCCCTTCCACCGTTATTTTCTCTTCATGTTTTACTTCTGATATATCTCTAAGCCTGTAATCTTCATATCTGTACGGGAAATGCATCAACAGATCTTCTACTGAAACTATTCCCATTGCATGTAGGGAGCTTGCGGTCTCTTCCCCTATGCCTTTTAAGGATGTTACTGTCATTTCGGATAAATTAGTCACCTTTTTGTAAGGGAACACCAAATATTTTCGCTTCTAATTCACGACCAGTTGGTGTTGCCGCCAACCCTCCTTGAGCAGTTTCTTTAAGTGCAGTAGGCATCGTCTGTCCAATCTTGTACATTGCGTCGATTACTTCATCACACGGAATTCTGCTTGTAATTCCGGCCAGTGCCATGTCTGCTGCGACCATTGCATTTGCTGCACCCATTGCATTACGCTTTACGCACGGGACTTCTACAAGCCCTGCAACAGGGTCACATACTAATCCTAACATGTTTTTAAGCGTAATGGCCATTGCTTGTGCACATTGATCTGGAGTTCCACCAGCCATTTCCACAATAGCAGCTGCCGCCATTCCAGATGCAGAGCCCACCTCAGCCTGACATCCACCGGCTGCACCGGAGATAGAGGCATTATTAGCAACAACAAACCCGAAAGCTCCTGACGTGAATAAGAAGTTGATCATTTCTTCTCTTGTCGGGTTAAGCACATTTTTGACGGCAAAGAGTGTTCCAGGAACGACCCCAGCAGAACCAGCTGTCGGAGTGGCACAGATTGTACCCATGGCAGCATTTACTTCATTTGTAGCTACTGCTTTACTTACTGCATCCAATATATTTTTACCTGTAAGAAAATTGCCTTTTTCGATATATTTTTGTAGAAGCACTGCATCTCCGCCCGTTAAACCAGAAACCGATCTTACCCCTTCAAGGCCTCTTTCTACAGCCTGCTCCATGATCGTAAGATTTTTGTCCATCTGTTCAAAAATCTCCGCGCGTGTTCTTCCGGTAAATTCCATTTCCTGTTCAATCATAATCTCTGAAATTTTCTTATTACTGCTTTGTGCTATTTCAATCAGTTCTGCAACATTACGAAACATGATTTTTCCCCCTTAAGAGCTATACATCAGTTGAAAGCGCTATCATTATTATTCTAAAAGCTAGTCTACAATTTTTGTAACTTGAGTGATGTTAGGTAATGCGGTTAGTTCTTGAATTACTGCGTCATCAATATTCTGATCCACTTCTATGGTCATTAAGGCTGTTTTTCCTTTTTCCTTACGAGAAACCTCCATATGGCCTATGTTGATGGCGAATTTCGCTAAAACATTGGCAACTCCAGCTATCGCACCGTAACGGTCATCATGAACAACAAGTAATGCAGGATGATTTCCTGAAAGCTTCAGGGCAAAACCGTTAAGCTCTGTAATCTCAATTTTCCCACCGCCTATCGAAATACCGACAAGCTCCAATTCTCCTTTTTCATCACCGATTACAACTTTTGCCGTATTCGGATGGTCTGTGACGGCATCTTCTTCATGAAATGAAATGGCAACCCCTAATGAATCTGCAATTTGAAGGGAGGTTTTAATTCTTTCATCGAATGTATCAAAATCAAGTAAGCCTCCGACAATCGCTACATCTGTACCATGCCCTTTATATGTTTTTGCAAAAGAACCGTAAAACGATATGTTTGCCCATTTTGGCTGCCTGCCGAAAAGACTTCTTGCCACACGCCCGATTCTAGCGGCCCCGGCTGTATGGGAACTTGATGGTCCTATCATGATCGGGCCAATAATATCAAATACACTTTTATATTTCATGCCTGCCCACTCCCCTATGACGGTTTACTGTTTTATACCACAGCAAATTTTCTTTTTTTACACATACAAAAGAAGGGTGTTAGCCCTTCTTTTGTTTTCAAATATTATATTAGCCTACTCGATCGAAAAGATAAAGGAATATAGTGGCTGTTTTCCATTATGGACTTCCACTTCCACTTCCGGATAAGATTCTTCTAATTCACTCACAAGTTCTTCCACATCTTCTTCTGTTACATCTTCACCGTAGATGACAGTAAGAATTTCTGAGTCTTCGTCAACCATGCTAGTTAGAAGTTCCTTTGCAGCGGATTTTTTGTCTTTGTTAGTAAGAACAATTTTTCCGTCAGCAATTCCCATGAAATCATCTTTCTGGATTTCAACACCATCAATATTTGTATCTCTAACTGCGAATGTAATTTGTCCAGTTTTTACAGATCCTAAAGCTTCTTTCATTGTTGCTTCATTGTCAGCAAGCTCTCCAGTAGGGTTAAATGCAAGGATTGCTGCCATTCCTTGTGGAACTGTTTTACTTTCCACAACCGCTACGTTTTGATCAGCAACTTCTGCTGCTTGCTTTGCCGCCATGATGATGTTGCTGTTATTTGGAAGGATGATCACGTTATCAGCGTTCACTTCTTCGATCGCTTTAAGGATATCCTCTGTGCTTGGGTTCATTGTCTGGCCGCCTTCAATGACCGCTTTTGCTCCGATGCTCTTGAATAGCTCGGCAATCCCTTCGCCCATCGCAACCGTGATGATTCCAAATTTCTCACGCTTTTTGTTTACTTCAGGTTTTGGAGCAGGATAGTCATCTTCTTCAAAAAGTAGGTTGCTATGCTGTTCTCTCATATTCTCAATCTTCATGTTGATCAGGCTTCCGTATTTTTGACCATAAGTCAAAACATCTCCAGGCTGTTCCGCATGAATGTGTACTTTCACAATTTCCTCATCTGCAATAACTAGAAGGGAGTCCCCATATTGAGACAGGTCGTTACGGAAGTTTTCTTCAGTAAAAGGATTAGCTTTCACTTTTTCCTCTTCAAACTTGACCATGAACTCTGTACAATAACCGAACTCTATATCTTCTGTATTGATTGCAGAGTGAACACTCTTATGGTGTTCTGCATTAACAAGCTCGTTCATAGTTGTAGTAGGAACGATATCTTCAATGCTTTGTCCTTTCAGCTCCGCAAGGAATCCTTCATAAATATAAACTAACCCTTGTCCGCCACTGTCCACTACTCCTACTTCTTTTAACACAGGTAGTAGGTCTGGTGTGCGCTTTAGGGAAGCATTTGCTTCTTTTAATGTCTCTTCCATTAAAACAATGATATCTTCTTCATTTTTAGCAACCGCAACAGCTCTCTTTGCAGCATCTTTCGCTACAGTAAGAATAGTTCCCTCCACAGGCTTCATAACAGCTTTGTATGCTGTTTGTACTCCTGCTTCAAGCGCTTGTGCAAAGTCTTTGCTTGTAATCGTTTCTTTAGACTCAATATGCTTAGAGAATCCGCGGAATAATTGAGAAAGAATAACTCCAGAGTTACCTCTTGCACCCATAAGTAGGCCTTTAGCCAGTGCCGAACCAACCTTCCCAATATGTTCAGAAACATTGCCCTTCACTTCTTTCGCTCCTGAAGTGATGGAAAGATTCATATTTGTTCCCGTATCTCCATCCGGAACCGGAAAAACGTTCAACGCATCCACTGTCTTGGCGTTGTTTGATAGATGATTTGCACCTTGGATGACCATTTGTGCAAAACGTTTCCCATTTAGAACTTTTACTGACACTAAATTTTCCTCCTTATTACGGGTTCGTAACTCGAACTCCCTGTACGTAAATATTTAAAGAATCAACGGAAAGACCGAGCATTTGATTTAAGGTATATTTAACTTTCGTCTGTACATTATGAGCCACTTCGGAAATCTTTGTTCCATAGCTAACGATGATGTACATATCAATATGTAGCTGATCTTCTTCTTGGCGTACGATAACGCCTTTAGTGAAATTCTCTTTTCTAAGTATTTCGGACAACCCATCTTTCAATTGGCTTTTAGAGGCCATGCCTACTATTCCGTAACAATCAACTGCAGCTCCACCAGCAATAGTAGCAACTACATCGTTAGAAATATCTATTTGACCATAGGATGTTTTTAGTTCGATGGACATAAAGGTTCCCCCTTCAATTGGATTTTTCACCTTGTCTACACGCTATTTTACTATAAAATCGTTCATTTTAAAAGCAGGCGGGTACTATTCTAATAATACTATTATTATACTGAATGCTAAAAACATGTATGTCAAGGTTTTTTTCTTGAAAGCTTTCCTTAGAACTATTGCAAAGTGTGGGGTAGTATGTTAAATTATATAAGTATTTTCAAGAGATTATTTTGGTAAAGAAAAATGATGCAGAAGGGTACTTCTATGGACGTAGACCTTATGTATGGTTTTTCTCGCAATAATAAGAAGGTACTTTCTTATTACTAATGAAAATATTGAATGATGTTTCTTTGTAGTTAGGAGGGAATTGAACATGGCACGTAAATGTGTAATCACAGGCAAAAAGACTGGTTCTGGAAACGCACGTTCTCACGCAATGAACTCTACTCGTCGTACTTGGGGTGCAAACCTTCAAAAAGTTCGCATTTTAGTAGACGGTAAGCCAAAGCGTGTATACGTTTCTGCAAGAGCTTTAAAATCAGGTAAAGTTGAGCGCGTTTAATTAATATTTGCGCACATAAAGAAGCGACAGGGAGCGAGTCTTCCTGTCGCTTTTTACTTTGGATTGTATTATGATGGAACATTTAGGTTTACATAACTATTTTATCGTATACACCTTTGGGAATTAGTCGAAATGAGTTTAGATTGTATGTTTTTGGTCCTTTATTAGCATGTAAAAATTGGTTCAGACAATATTTTGGCAACTTCGGTCATTTTCTCTAGTATTTTTAAGGTAGTTCGGACAATTCAACTGGATGTTTGGTCAACTTCACAGTGACGTTCGGTCACTTAAAAAATTGGTTCGGTCATTTTCCGGAAAACTTCGGTCAACTTCGCAAAATCTTCGGTCAACTTTTGAAAAACTTCGGTCAAAATCACCAAAACTTCGGACATTTGCCCAATCTGCACCCGTTCCCCACCATAACCTTCCGCATTCAAGCATACTCCATACATTTATAAAAAAAGCACCCTTAACCAGGTGCTTTACTCCTTTTTAAACGACCCAAGCATAGCTCGGATTATTCCTCCCAAGAACCTAGGTAGTTTGATTGTATAAAATTTCATTACATTCCCTCCTCCGAACTTTTACCTTTTTATTCATTCAGGTTGCAAATTAGCGGATCGCTGGGACCGTCTTAGGATAATGGATGATAATCACGGCTCCTTATCACCATTAATATGCCTTCATCAAATGAAAAAGTACCACTTTCCACTTCAAGTTCATTACTAATACATAGTGTGTCCCCGAAGCGAATATGCTTTTTTTCTAATGGATATTTAAATCCCCTTAGCGTAATGCCTTTTACATCAGGGGTGATGGGCATAAATGAGATATATGGCAGAGATTTATCTTTCGTGATAGAGTATGTACCTTCCCTATGAGCAAAAAGTTGATTTTGAATATCATGTATCTCAATAACAGCCCCTTTTTCCAGACCCTTCAATAAAAGCTGTATGTTCCCTAAGAAGTGATCCAGCCTTCCACCTGTTCCACCAAAAATTCTGATGAGAGCTGGATTTTGTTCAAGTGCCCAGTTTACTGCAAGTTCTGTATCTGTTTCATCTTTTTCGCTCGGAAAAACTTCTGCGTGTGGGAGTTGAGCTTTTATCTTAATAAGTTCTTGATTTGTAATGGAATCAAAATCCCCGAAAGCTTTGGCTGGAATGATATTATGCTCAAGTAAATAAGCAACCCCTCTATCAACCCCCACCCAAATCACATCTTCAGCTTGCCAATCATGCAACTTGGGAATTCTGTCTGTCGGTCCCCCTGCAACAATATGTATATTCAATTTAACTCTCCCCTTATCTTATTTAACATAAAAAAGCCTTCATTAACGAAGACTTTTTACGTGCTGGAGGAATCGTCATAATCGTAACGGAAACCATCCAGTTGTTTATTTTCTACACCAACTGCGGAGAATTTCTTTAGCAGCTGTTCATACATGTCAATTTCGTTATAGTCGGTGCTATTGGCCAATGCGGAATGCAACGCTTGTTCAAGTATTGCCTGGTCATCCTTCGAAATATTCATCTTAGAATTCCTCCCTCACTATTTACCAATAGCTTTCCGCACAAAAGTAAAATTATGATAAGTTGCTTCTGATAGAGGAGATTGCCTGTTTGCGATCTTCCTTGTTATAAATCGCAGAGCCTGCAACCAGAACGTTTGCACCGGCTTCTACGCAAAGCTTAGCTGTTTCAGGATTCACGCCACCATCAACCTCAATATCGATGGACAATCCTCTTTCTTCCACTAAGGATGCCACTTGCTTAATTTTAGGCAACACATCGTGAATAAAAGCCTGTCCGCCAAAACCAGGGTTGACTGTCATCAATAGCACCAAGTCCACATCATTTATAATAGGAATAATGCTTTCTACCGGTGTAGCTGGATTGATCACCACCCCAGCTTTCACACCTTGTGATTTTATATGCTGAATGGTACGGTGAAGATGGCGGCATGCTTCTACATGAACAGAGATGATATCTGCACCAGCTTTAGCAAAATCCGCAATATATGCATCAGGGTTCTCAATCATCAGGTGCACATCTAATGGCAACTTCGTGATGGGGCGAACTGCTTCCACGATTAAAGGGCCAATGGTGATGTTTGGCACAAAATGTCCGTCCATCACATCAATATGAATATAGTCTGCTCCTCCTTGTTCCACATCAAGAATGTCTTTTCCTAAGTTGGCAAAATCAGCACTTAGAATGGAAGGGGCGATTTTTATCATATTTTAGTACCTCGGCTTTCTGTCTTTTATTTCTTCTACAAAAGAAACGTAGTGTTTATAGCGGTAAGATGCAATTTCTTCATTTTCAACCGCTTCTTTTACTGCACATTTTGGTTCTTTTAAGTGAGTACAGCCTCGAAATTTGCAATCATGGCTTTTCTCAACAAATTCAGGAAAACAATCTTTTACATCTTCTGTTTCCATCTCAAGGAACTCTAATGAACTGAATCCTGGAGTATCCGCAACAAAACCATGGTTGATTTCCATCAGCTCCACATGCCTTGTTGTGTGTTTTCCTCGTCCTAGATGGGAGGAAATGTTATCTGTTTTCAATTCTAGTTCAGGGCGTAACACGTTTAAAAGAGATGATTTTCCAACTCCTGATTGTCCTGCAATTACGGATGTCTTATTTTTCAGGTATGGCAAAATTTCCTTAAGCTGCTCCGGTTCCTTTGTGGATGTTAACAGCACTTCATACCCTATGGAACGATAATACTCTGCGTACTTCATAAGGTTTGCATCTTCGCCCAGCAAGTCCATTTTGGAAATACAAATCAATGGACTTACTCCTTTGGATTCTATCAGCACAAGGAATCGATCCAATAAAACAGTACTGAATTCAGGCTCCATCGCGGAAAACACAAGGATTGCTTGATCGATGTTAGCGATTGGCGGCCTTACAAGCTCGTTTTTTCGAGGCAGAACGTCCATGATGTATCCTTCTTGGTCGTTCTCCGCTTGGAATACAACGGAGTCCCCAACAAGAGGGGTTATCTTATTTTTACGGAAAACCCCTCTTCCTCTGCATTGGGTAATTTCGCCATCCGCTGTCAAAACATAGTAAAAGCCGCTCAATGCTTTGACAATCTTGCCTTCTGGCATACACTCACTCCTTAATAATTACTCTATGTCGTCATAGTTTATGGTTTTATTTTCCACTTCTTTTCCATCTACAACAACCCGATATTTAGCCTGTTGCTTATATGCCACAGTTACCATGAAACTCGTAACTAAGTCCTCCGTAATAATGAAGGTTTCTTTCGGTTCATCATCCATGGTGTTGTTAAGGTCCTCTAGATATAATTCAACTGTTTGCTCTGCGCCTTCTTCTTCCGGATCATATTTTACTTCAAGTGGTATATCCACTGTCTTATCACCAGGTTGTGGCCCATCAGAAACGATAAGTTTAATGGTATCCCCTTTTTTCACTTGGGATTCCGGTGCAGGATCCTGTTTAATAATATTCCCCTCAGAGACAGAATCATTATACTCACTTGTAACTTCTGGAACTAACATTAAGCTTGCAAGATGTCGTTGGGCAAACTCAATGGACGATCCTTGGTAATTATCGAGTTCTATTGGACTTGAACCCATAGAGACAATAAGTTTTACTACTGTTTCTTCCGGTACTACACTTTCCCCTGCTTCAGGTTCTTGACTGATGACCTCTCCTTCTGGTACTTCATCAGAGTGAATTTCATCTAATTCATAATCATCATAATTGGCTGCTTCAATTCTGTTGATAGCTTCATTGACAGGAAGTCCTGAGTAGTCAGCTATTTCGACCTTTTCTTTTCCTAAGCTCTGGAAAATGGTAATTGCTTTCCCTTCTTTTACTACTTCTCCTGCTTCAGGAAAGGTTCTCGTTACTTTACCTTCTTCTATGTCATCACTTGGTTCCTCTTTAGGTTCTTCTAAAACAAAACCTAAATCAATCAATTCTTTCACTGCATCGTCATACTCCTTACCTGTCACATCAGGAACCGTAACATCTTTCGGTAGAAGCATGGATGGTAAAAGGGTAAATGCAGCAACCCCGCCACCAACAAGCAGTAAAAACAGGACTAGTAAACCAATAACCCATTTTTTCTTTTTTTTCTTTTTAGGTGGAGGTGGTTCTTCTGCCTTCTCGCTTGCAGGTTTATTTTCTGGTGGACGAATTCTAGTTTCATCTTCATTCGTAAAATTGTTTAGGCTGCCTTTAATGATCGGAATGGCCTTTGTTGCCTCTTCATCGTCATCTGGAATGTAAAATTTAGGTTCATTCATACGGCTTGGTTCAAGCGCCGTCATAACATCTGCCTGCATTTCATCTACAGATTCATAGCGGTGAAGTGGATCTTTTGCCATTGCCTTTAATACAACATTTTCCATACTTTGAGGTAAAGTAGGGTTCCAACGCTTTGGAGATGGTGTTTGTGATTGTAAATGCTTTAGAGCAATAGAAACAGCAGATTCCCCTGAAAACGGCAATCTTCCTGTCAACAATTCAAACATAACGATACCTAATGCATAAACATCAGATTTTTTCGTTGCCAAACTTCCTCTTGCCTGTTCAGGAGATAAATAATGAACAGAACCTAAAAGAGAATTGGTCTGTGTGATGGTGGTAGAACTCAAGGCCATGGCTATGCCAAAGTCGGTCACTTTCACGGTTCCGTAATCATCAATCAATATGTTTTGCGGTTTTATATCCCGGTGAATAATCCCGTTTTCATGGGCATGAGAAATAGCTGATGTCAGCTGGTTCATGATTTCCACTGCATTGTATTGTTCCACGGGCGCATATTGTTGAATGTATTGCTTTAAGGTTTTTCCTGAAACATGCTCCATCACGATATAATAAATGTCATCTTCTTCGCCAATATCATAAATGCTTACTATGTTCGGATGGTCTAGACTTGTTGCAGACTGTGCCTCTCTTCTAAAGCGGCGAATAAATTCTTCATCATTAGCAAAATCTAACCGTAATACTTTAACTGCGACATCACGATCCAAAATCATATCATGGGCAAGGTAAACATTCGCCATTCCACCGCCACCGATGACTTCCATAATTTTGTAGCGATCATTTAATCTTTTACCTATTAACACCTATTTCACCCACTCCCAGCTTCGGAGACAGATAATTCCAAGATGGCAACCGTGATATTATCTTCCCCACCGTAATGGTTGGCGCGTCTAATTAATTCCTCTGCTTTTTCAGACAAAGCATGGTTCCCGTTGTTTAAAACCTCAACTAGCTCCCGGTCTTTTACTTTGTCACTCAAACCGTCTGAACAAAGGAGAATATATCCTGGATCATCATATGTAATGGTTTTTATATCTATTTTCACTGTTTTTTCTGTCCCTAAAGCCTGTAGTATAACATTTTTTCTAGGATGATGTTCTGCATCTTCCTTCGAAATTTGCCCAGTTTTAACGAGTTCATTTACAAATGTATGATCTTCTGTTAATTGCTTGGCATTTTCCTCTGAAACAAGATAAATTCTGCTGTCACCCACATGTGCTAAGGTCACAAAAGTATCGCCAATGATAGCAGCAACGATTGTAGTCCCCATCCCATTGCATTCCTCATGGGCATTTGCATGGTCAAACAGTGTTTGGTTGGCTTGAAGTATGAACGTCTTCAGCCAGATTTCAGCAGGTTCAGGGGAAGAGATGTTGGTTGTCTCTTCCCACACTTCCTTGATGTGACTTACAGCTCTTTCGCTTGCCACTTCACCTGCTTGATGGCCCCCCATGCCGTCACAAACCACTGCCAGTTTTGTGCCGTCTTTATTAACAAAAATTCCCCCATTGTCTTCATTATGTGAACGAACTCTCCCTCTATCTGTTAAAAAGACCATTAACCATTGTCACCTCGTCTCTTCTTTCCGCTCCTTCGCACGCAGTTGTCCGCATGCAGCATCGATGTCGTGACCTTGCTCACGACGAACTGTTACATTGACTCCAAGATTTTTCAACGTTTTTTCAAATAAATTAATTTGTTCTTTTGGCGTTCTCACATAATCACGTTCTGGAACGTAATTTACTGGAATTAAATTGACATGACATTTCATGCCTTTTAGAAGTTGTGCCAATTCCTCGGCGTGTTCTACCTGGTCATTTACTCCACCGAACAAGCCATACTCGAAACTAACACGACGTCCTGTTTTATTGATGTAATAACGGATTGATTCCATTAGTTCAGGTAGTTTATATGCTCTATTAATAGGCATCAGTCTTGAACGTATCTCAGTGTTTGGTGCATGCAGGGATACAGCAAAGTTGATTTGCATGTTTTCATCCGCAAATTTATAGATTTTTGGGATGATTCCACTTGTGGAAACAGTAATATGGCGTGCGCCGATATTAAGCGCTTTGTCATGGTTGATAATTTTTAGGAAGTCGAGCATCTCATCAAAGTTATCGAATGGTTCCCCAATCCCCATGATAACCACATGACTGACACGTTCATCCATTTCATCAAGAGCTTGTTGCACCTTCACAACTTGGGCAACAATTTCTCCTGCTTCAAGGTTACGTTTTAATCCGCCAAGAGTAGAGGCACAGAATGTACAGCCAATTCGGCAACCTACCTGTGTGGTTACACAAACAGAATTTCCGTATTCATGCTTCATTAGAACTGTTTCAATGGAATAACCATCATGCAGTTCAAATAGGAATTTCATCGTTCCATCAGAAGATGTTTGTTGAACAATTGTCTTTAATGTCGTTAGTGCATATGTCTCTTCCAGCTTTTCTCTTAAGCTTTTGGAGAGATTGGACATTTCTTCAAATGACGTCACACGCTTTTGATAGAGCCATTCAAAAATCTGTGTGGTTCTGAATTTTTTCTCTCCGATACTTAGTAACCATTCTTCCAATTCATGCAATTGTAAAGAATAGATGGACGGTTTACGCGTTGCTTCTTCTTGTTTGAGTTGTTCTTTTGTTTTATGTTCCATCTTTTACACCTGCCTTTTTAGTCTAACAATAAAAAATCCATCCGTACCAAAATAGTGAGGCAATAGTTGGAGCATACCTTCTTTAACATAGCTGTTTACCTTTTCTGGCAGTAATTCTTTAATGTTGAAATCTATTTCGAACTCTTTGTTTTCTTCTAGAAATGCATGAACAACATCAGCATTTTCTTCTTTATCAATTGTACATGTACTATATAGCAAAGTTCCACCTTTTTTTACAAGAGGTGCCACTTCCTTTAGTATAGCCAATTGAATGGAAGCTAGTTGCTTGATATCCTGCATGGACTTCGTATATTTCAAATCGGGCTTCCTGCGGATAACTCCAAAACCTGAGCATGGTGCATCCACCAAGATCTTATCAAACTGTTCAGGTTTGAAAATTTCTTGGGCCTTTCTGCTGTCGAGTGCTTGTGCTTCAATGTTGGAAAGCTTAAGTCGTTCAGCTTGATCTTTAATCAGCTTTACCTTGTGATCGTGGAGGTCAGTTGAAATGACTTTCCCACTATCCTTTAATAATTCGGCAATATGGGTCGTTTTCCCTCCAGGAGCAGCACAGCAATCGTAAACGTAGTCGCCCTGCTCAACACCAAGAGCTCTAGCAACTAGCATGGAACTCTCGTCTTGTATGGTCATATAGCCATTTTTATAGGCATTGGAATAAGCCATATTTCCTTTTAAAGAGACAATGCTTTCTTCTGCAACTTCCCCTTTTTCTACATTGAATCCTTGTGCGGTGAGCATTTGCAACACTTCATCCACTTCTGCCTTCGCCGTATTTGCTCTTGCCGATTGGTGTGGAGGAACAAGGTTCATTTCACACATTCTTTCTGTATCATGGACGCCATATTGTTCAATCCATTTTTCCACTAACCACTTAGGATGGCTTGTTGAAATGGATATACGTTCGACATCATTTTCCATTTTCTCAAGATCAGGCACACCGTCACGCTGTATGGACCTTAACACGCCATTGACAACAGATGCAACACCTTTATGGCCTCTTTTTTTGGCAATTTCCACCGCTTCATAAATAGCAGCACGTACAGGAACTTTGTCCAAATACAACATTTGATACAAAGTCATCTTTAGCAGGACTTTTACCCAATCCTGCAACTTTTTTTGTTTCTCAATATAAGAAGCCAAGTAATAGTCCAGGGTGATGGTCCGTTGGATGGTACCATAGACTATCTCGGTAAATAGCCCGGCATCTTTTTTGGATAACTTACCTGAATCCAAGTAGTTGTTTAACAATAAGTTACTGTAGGCTTGCTTTTTTTCGACATTTAATAATGCCTCTAAAGCAAGTTCTCTTACATTTTTCATTTTAGTCTCCTAGCTTTGTGCCTTCTGATAAAGAAGCTCCTGCACCGTTTAAATATTGCGTACCAGTCATTCTCTTCTTACCAGCCAGCTGCAAATCTGTTATTTTTATCCCAGTTGAATTGCCTGTTTTGACGATGAAACCATCATCCTCGATCCCAATGATGGTACCAGGTACAGCATCTTTGGAAGTTTGGGTTTTCTCTCCCCACCAAACTTTCATCACTTGCCCTTCCATGTTTGTATAGGCAACCGGCCATGGATGCAACCCGCGAATATGGTTATAGATTTGCTCGCCATTCTTCGCCCAGTCAATCTTCTCCTGTTCACGCTTAATGTTAGATGCAAATGTTGCTTCTTCATGGTTTTGGACTTCTGCTTGCAGTTTCCCGTCAAAAAGTTGCGGAAGGGTTTCGGAGAGTAGCTTAGATCCTGCCGCACTTAATTTATCATGCAAAGTACCGACATGATCCCGCTCTTCAATTTTTACTTCCACCTGTGTCAACATATCACCGGCATCCAATTTTTCTACCATATACATAATGGTTACACCCGTCTTTTCATGCCCCTGTATGATGGAGTAGTGAATAGGTGCACCACCTCGCAATTTTGGAAGCAAGGAAGCATGAACATTGATACAGCCATATTTCGGTGCATCAAGCAGAGGCTTAGGTAAAATCTGCCCAAATGCTGCTGTTACAATTAAATCTGGCTCTAATGAAGTGATTTTTTCATACTCCACAGCTTCTTTAATTTTTTCTGGTTGATAAACCGGAATGTTATGTTTTTCCGCCTCAACTTTTACAGGAGGTGGTGTTAACACCTTTTTTCTGCCTTTCGGACGGTCAGGCTGGGTTACTACTGCAATTACTTCATATCCGTCATGGATAATTTGCTGCAAGACTGGTACCGCAAAATCCGGCGTCCCCATAAACACTATTTTCTTCTTCATTTCTATCACCCTTCTACTTCCAACTCATCTGGTTCAAAATACCTTAACACTTTAGATGTGAACAATACACCGTTTAAATGGTCAATCTCATGCTGCATAGCACGGGCAAGGAACCCTCGCGCCTCCAGCTCATACCATTTGCCTTTACGGTTCTGAGCTCGTACCTTTACATAATCTGCACGTTTCACTTCTCCATACAAATCAGGAAAGCTTAAGCAGCCTTCAGGTCCGACCTGTTCTCCTTCTTCTTCTATGATCTCAGGGTTGATCAGTTCTATCTTCCCATGTTTATCATCAATATCTACAATAGCGATTCTTTTTGCGATACCTATCTGCGGTGCTGCCAGGCCAACCCCGTCTGCCTCGAGCATCGTATCATACATATTGTTTAGGAGTCGAATTAATCTTTTATCAAAAAGAGTAACCGCCTCACAGTTTTGCTCCAACACTTGCGCTGGGTACTTCACAATATCTAATATAGTCAATCTTTATTCCTCCATTTGTTACATAAGCATATATGGATTTAGATCAATATGAACTGCTAATTTATCTTGATCCATTTGTGTTTGGTATTTTTCTATTACCGTTTTCAGTGCTGCCTGCAGATTTGGTTCTCGTTTATACTTAATGATGCATTGATATCTGTAACGGTCTTTTATCCTCGCTATAGGAGAAGCAACCGGTCCAAGTATAACAGCCTCATTGGATAATTGCATGTTTAAAAAATGGGTAATTTTTTCTGTCACGGTGACCACTTTGGTTAATTCCTGATGTGTCACGGTAACAAGCGCCAAAAAGTAAAATGGCGGATATTGATGCAGTTTTCTAATTTGCATTTCTTTTTGGTAAAATTCTAGGTAGTTGTGTGTGCTGGCAAGCTCCACACTGTAATGTTCCGGGCTATACGTTTGGACCACCACTTCGCCAGCCAGTTCATGTCTGCCAGCTCTTCCGCTAACCTGTGTGAGGAGCTGGAATGTTTTTTCGGAAGAACGAAAATCAGGAACGTTCAGCATTGTATCTGCCGTCAGTACCCCAACAAGTGTTACAAGCGGAAAATCAAGGCCTTTGGCAATCATTTGCGTACCAAGCAGAATATCTGCCTTCCGGTCACCAAATTGCTGGAGAAGCTTTTCATGGGAGCCCTTCCTACTCGTCGTATCAACGTCCATCCTTATTACCCTTGCTTGTGGTAGGAGTTTTGTTAGTTCTTCCTCGACTTTTTGTGTACCAGTACCAAAGAAACGGAAATGTTCACTGTCGCACGATGGACACGTAGAACGCACAGGTTCTTCGTAGCCACAATAATGACATTTCATTTGGTTACTGCTTCGGTGATAAGTCAAGGAGATATCACAATGAGGACATTCCACCACATATCCACAGTCTCGACACATTACAAAAGAAGAATAACCCCTTTTATTTAAAAATAAAACGGATTGTTCGCCTCTTTCCAATCTAGACTGGAGCTTTTCGAGAAGGCTTCTCGAGAACATCGACCTGTTCCCGTCTCGCAATTCCTCTCTCATGTCAACAATCTCCACTGACGGCATTCCTTGTTCACTCATTCTCTTGTCCATCGTCAGAAGTTTATACACCCCTTTGGATGCACGGGCGAAGGTTTCAAGTGTGGGGGTGGCACTGCCAAGAACAACAGGGCATTGGTGATACCTGCCCCTTTCTAAAGCAATATCGCGGGCATGATAACGGGGGGTGTCCTCTTGTTTATAGCTGGTTTCATGTTCTTCATCTATGATGATAATGCCTACATTTTCAAAAGGAGCAAAGATAGCGGACCTGGCGCCTACTACAACCTTGACTTCTTTTCTGTGTATTTTTCTCCATTCATCGTATTTCTCTCCCATTCCAAGACCGCTGTGCATAACAGCCACGTCGGAACCGAACCTTGATTTGAATCGGTTGACCATTTGCGGAGTCAAGGCAATCTCGGGGACAAGTACAATTGCTTCTTTTCCTTCTTTTAGTACAGCATCCACAGCCTGCATATAGACTTCTGTTTTACCGCTCCCTGTGACACCGAACATGACAAACGCTTCATGTGTATGTTGTTCAATGGAATTCAAAATGGGAATGATAGCTTCTTGTTGTTGTTGGGTTAAGGAAAGCGCTTGAGACTTTTCAAACTCCCTGTTTTCATATGGATCTCTGTATATTTCTTCATCATTTTCTGAGAGGATACCAAGTTTTACTAATGCGTGAATCGCACTTGTCCCAATCTGCAACTCTTCTAACAGAGTTTTTTTATCCATCTTTTCAATACTTGTTTCCAAGAAAAAGTCCAACAGCTTATGTTGTGCGGCAGCACGAGCTGAGATTTTCTTTTTTGCTTCTGGTAGGTCCTCTTTCGACACCTGTAACTCCACTACTTTTCTCGTTTTCTTGGAAAGTTTATCTTTTACTTCATAATAAACTTCTAAAACGTCCTCTTCAATCAGATGTTTGATTGTTTTAAAATGACTGGTCCCTGCCACCTCTTCAAATTTCACGCGATTGGATGTGTGAAAGAATGATTGAAGCTCTGAAGGGACTCCTTCTATGTTTCTGGCAATTAGCCATTTTTCATATTTCGCCTTTAATGCAGCTGGCAACATTGCTTGGTAAGCTGAAATAGTAAAACATAAAGTATGGTCTCTAAGCCAGTCTGCCAGTTGCATAAGTTCTGTTGTCAGGATTGGCTGGATATCTATCAATGAAGTGATCGGACGTGTTTTAGGTACGGTGGTTGTATCTTTTACATCCACGACAAAGCCTTGGATCTGCCTTGGACCAAAAGGTACATTCACCCTCATTCCAGGTTGTATGAACCCATTCCATTTCGCAGGAATCTCATAATCAAAGGCTCTATCCGTTTGTTTGGCAGGAACATCAACGATCACACTAGCATAATAGGTCATCGTTTTTCCTCAAGTGTTGCTGCTACTTCCTCAAGCAGTGCATAAGCCACATCCTGTTTGGTCATCATCGGCAGAGAAATGCTTGTGCCATCTTTTTTATAGATGGTTACTAAGTTTGTATCTGTTCCAAACCCAGCACCTGAAACTGTTACATTGTTTGCTACGACATAATCCAAGTTTTTCTTTGCAAGCTTACCTTTGGCATATTCCTCTACATTATTTGTTTCAGCTGCAAAGCCAACCAGCACCTGGTGTTCTTTTCTTTCTCCTAATGTTTTGAGAATGTCTTTCGTCCGCTCTAACTCCAGAACGCTGTCCCCGTCCTGCTTTTTCATTTTGATGTCGGAAACAAACTTAGGACGGTAGTCGGCAACTGCAGCTGATTTTATGACAACATCCGTTTGTTCATAATGAGCTATTACTTCGTTAAACATTTCTTCCGCAGATTCCACTCGGATTGTATTTACATTCGGAGGATCAGGAAGGTTTGTAGGACCTGATACCAAGATAACTTCTGCACCTAAACTAGCTGCAGCTTCTGCAATGGCATAACCCATCTTACCTGTTGAACGGTTAGTGAAAAAGCGTACCGGGTCCACTTTTTCAATAGTCGGTCCTGCTGTGACAAGAATTCGTTTCCCTGTTAGCGTCAACTCGTCATGTTTCTGAAAAAAACGCTTCAGTCCTTCGACAATGGTTTCAGGTTCTTCCAATCTACCCTTTCCTACATAACCACACGCCAAAAAACCTTCTCCCGGTTCAATGAATCGATACCCGAAAGACAAAAGCCGCTCCATGTTTTGCTTAACTGCAGGATGATCATACATATGTACATTCATAGCTGGTGCGATCCATACAGGGGCCGTACTTGCCAATAAAGTTGTCGTAATCATGTCATCCGCTAAACCATTAGCAAGTTTCCCGATTACATTTGCGGTCGCAGGCGCAACGAGCACCACATCTGCCCAGTCTGCAAGGTCAATATGTGAAATAACTGCAGGATTCTTTTCTTCGAATGTATCCGTGAATACTTCGTTTCTTGATAAAGCTTGAAAAGACAACGGTGTGACAAATTTACAGGCAGACTGGCTCATAATTACCTTTACTTCTGCACCTTGCTGGACCAGTTTACTTGTTAAAGCTACCGCTTTATAGACAGCTATACCACCTGTTACACACAATAGGATTTTTTTATTTTTCATTTCACAACCCCCGTCATGTACTAGAAATTCTACTTTACCCCGTTAATCCTCTTTCCCTTAAGTCACTTGCCTCATGAAGAAAAACCGTGCAACATCCGCCCGGTCCTTTTTTTAAAAGAATTTGGCGGTTAGGTTAATCGCCGCTGTTCCTTTCCGCAAATGGCTTCGCTTTCCTAGGGGCGGTGCTTGAGCCTCCTCGCTTTGCTGCGGGGTCTCAAGCTACCGCCATCTCCCTCAGGAGTCTTCGCCATTTGCTCCAATCCACAGCTAGAAATTATATGAACGAAAGGTTATTTCATTATCAGTAAACTCATCTAAGTTCCCTTCATTAAACCCTTAAGTGAATGATGTCACACTGTTGGTTGGAGTGGAAGGCGCGGAGAGGGACAGGTGAGACCCCACAGGCGAAAGCCGAGGAGGCTCACGGACCGCCCGCAGGCAAGCGAAGCGCCTGGAACGGAAATAAACCGAACTATACACTTTCTTTTTAAAAAAATAACAACCTATTTCTAGGTTGTTATCTTTACTTGTGATTTAGGATGCCTTCGCTTCTTTCAGCAGTTTTAATTGTCTTGGCAGATAATAAGCCTGCGTCAATCTCTTCAAGGGCTTTCCCAACAAATTTGTGAGAAACCGTTTTTTCGATCATTTGATCGTTTACTTGTTGCAATTCACGAGCGCGTCGTGCAGAAACGGTTACAAGCGTATATTTTGAATCTAATTTTTGCATTAGTGAATCAATAGATGGGTATAGCATATTATTCAGCCTCCAGCATTTGCTTATATTTTTCACGCAATCTTGTACGTTTACAATGTTCCGCCTGAACAATTGCTTGTATTCTGTCACAAGCAAGGTCCACTTGATCATTTTCCACCACATAGTCATAAGCGTCCATCATTTCGATTTCTTCTTTGGCAACTGTCATGCGGTTGTTAATTAAGTCTTCTGTTTCAGTACCTCTTGTCGTGATTCGGTTCTTTAATTCAGATAGGCTTGGCGGCATCAGGAAGATGAATACACCTTCAGGGAATTTGCTCTTAACTTGGATGGCACCTTGAACTTCAATTTCAAGGAAGACATCCTTGCCTTCAGCTAAACATTGTTCTACATAATCAACAGGAGTACCGTAGTAGTTTCCAACATACTCTGCCCACTCGATAAATTTATCTTCTTCTATTAACTGTTCAAATACTTCTCTAGACTTGAAGAAGTAATCCGTTCCGTCCACTTCCCCCTCACGCGGGTTACGTGTTGTCATGGAAATGGAATAATGTAAACTAACATCTTCTTTTGAAAATAACGCTTTTCTTACTGTCCCTTTTCCAACACCGGAAGGTCCGGAAAGAACAATCAATAATCCTCTATCTCTCATTATATTTACAAATACCTACCCTTCATCAGACATATCATCTTTATTTACCAGGCGTTGTGCCACAGTTTCCGGTTGCACTGCCGATAAGATAACATGATCGCTATCCATTATTAGTACTGCTCTTGTTCGTCTTCCATAAGTTGCATCTATTAACATTCCCTGATCTCTTGCATCTTGGATGATCCGTTTAATCGGAGCAGATTCAGGACTAACAATAGATATAATACGATTTGCTGATACGATATTACCAAAGCCAATATTAATCAACTTTATGCTCATGGTTCCCACCTCTTGTTACAAACTCTATTCTAACCGTGTTCAAAGGTTAGTAATCAACGATTATTCAATGTTTTGCACCTGTTCTTTAATTTTTTCCAGGCAAGCTTTCATTTCGACTACCAGATTCGCAATATTTGCGTTGTTTGCCTTGGAACCGATGGTATTTACTTCCCTGTTCAATTCCTGTACAAGGAAATCCAGCTTCCTGCCTACCGGCCCTGTGGAATGGAGGGATTGGGTAAATTGACCAAGGTGGCTGTTAATTCTTTTCAACTCTTCATTAATGTCAGCCTTATCAGCAAAAATTGCTGCTTCTGCCAGTATACGTTGTTCATCAATCTGGGAACCTAAATATTCCTTCAGCTTTTTTTCCAAACGCAACCGATACGCTTCCACAACTGTCGGACCTAATTCTGCGAGTTGCTCCGACATAGTTCCAATAAAGTTTAAATGAGTGATAATATCCTTTTTCAACTGATCGCCCTCAGCAGAACGCATGGCAACCAATTGCTTAGACGCTGAATGGATTTGTTCGAGCAACAATTCTCCTATTGCTTCCATTCCTGTCTGTGTTTCCATAATCGTAAACACATTTTCTAATTTTAGTATATCATTAATCTCAATGGAACCGGAAATTTGGTATCTATCTTTTACCTTATGTATAGAATCTATGTATGCCGAAAGAAGCTCCCAATCCACATTCAGATGTTTATCTTGAGTGTCTTGGCCCTCAATCGTTATGAATATTTCTATTCTTCCTCTTTGCAAATAAGAGCTAACGACTTTTTTCATCGTCTCTTCCATTGCTAGGAACTGCTTAGGCATCCGGATATTAATCTCACAAAAGCGATGGTTGACAGATTTCATCTCGACAAGAATCTGATAAGATCCTTGAGTTGCTTCTGCCCGCCCAAAGCCTGTCATACTTTTCACCATAGTATACTCACGTCCGTTCTTAAATATAGAAAAAGAGCCGGAAAACTGGCTATTGTTGATGCTAAGCAACCACTATATTAGCATTGTTTAACCTAATTTGAAAGCTATTTTTATAGAAAATTAAGTGGGTATTTGATTGATGGCGAAAAAAGAAGAAAAGGCAATAGAGTTTCCCTCTACTACCTTAAATTTATTATACCATATTCTTTTTTGCTTTTCCTGTGAAAAGAGTACCCACTAGCAAGAAAGTCGGTAACGATGCCATCCCCAAAATCAATAACCACTCTTTTGGAGCCAGTGCCACTGTATGGAAAATACCTTGTAATGGTGGATAATAGATAACGATTAGCATTAAAACAATACTGGAAATGACTGCTCCAACTAGGTACATGTTCTGAAACGGATTTCGATGGAAAATGGATCTATCACTTCGACAATCAAACACATGGATCAGCTGAGCCATGACAAGTGTTGCAAATGCGACGGTTTGTGCATAAATAAGATTATCTGGATGTTGTTTGTATACAATCATAAAAGCAAGCAAGGTGGCAAGTCCTATTAGAAAGCCGCGCGATACTATTTTCCACCATAAACCTCTGGCAAAAACGCCTTCTCTTGGATGCCTTGGTTTACGCTTCATGACGTCCCCTTCTGCTTGATCAAGGCCAAGCGCCATTGCAGGCAATCCGTCTGTTACAAGGTTCACCCACAAAATCTGGATGGGAACAAGCGGAAGCGGCAACGCCAATAACATCGCAAACAGCATGACAAGTATTTCCCCGACATTCGAAGCCAACAAATATCGGATGAACTTCCTAATGTTCTCATAAATATTACGGCCTTCTTTAATAGCTGATTTTATAGTGGCAAAGTTGTCATCCAATAGGACTAGGGAACTTGCTTCCTTCGCAACATCCGTACCGGTAATACCCATCGCAATTCCAATGTCAGAGGCTTTTATCGCCGGGGCATCATTCACTCCATCCCCAGTCATGGCGACAATATGTCCTTTTTTCTGAAGTGCCTTTACGATGGACAGTTTGTGCTGTGGAGACACCCTAGCAAACACATACACATCATCCACCATGTCTTCTAATTCTTCCTGGCTCATCTTCTGAAGAGTTTTTCCTTCTAGTACCTTTCCACCCATGGGAAGAATACCAATTTCAGCTGCAATCGCTTTTGCTGTGACGATGTGATCACCTGTGATCATCACTGTCCGAATTCCTGCTTCTTTACATTCACGAACAGCCTGTTTTACTTCTGAGCGAGGAGGATCAATCATCCCTTGGAGTCCAATAAAGACAAGGTCTTTTTCTATCTCTCTTTCGTGCATGCCCTCATGAAAATTAGAAATCGGCTTGAATGCCACCGCAATATTCCTTAAAGCCTGTGATGCCAGTTTATGAACCATATCTTTTACAGTCTCTTCATATTTGGCTGAAAACAGTTCCCGCTTTCCTTCCCATAATAACGAATCACTTACGTTCGTTATCACATCCGGTGCACCCTTTGTGATAACAAACAGCTTTCCTTGTTTATCTTTTACTACGACACTCATCATCTTTCGTTCCGAGTCAAAAGGATATTCTTTTACAATTTGGAATTCATTTAGTAAACCTTCACGAGTAAACCCTGCCTTCATGGCTGCAACCGCAAGGGCTCCTTCCGTAGGATCCCCATCAAGGATATATTGGTTTTTTTTCTGGATAATATTGGCGTGATTACATAACAGACCGAATGTCAGCAGTTGATGTAAAGATTTATTCTTACTTGCGCTATCAGCACCATCTGTTAGAAATTCACCTTTTGGTTCATAGCCATTGCCAGTTACATTCCATGTGGTCCCAGCAGACCACACATGGGTCACGGTCATTTTGTTCTGAGTCAGTGTCCCTGTCTTGTCAGAACAAATGACAGAAGCACAACCGAGCGTTTCGACAGCAGGTAGCTTTCTGACAATTGATTTCTTTTTGATCATGCGCTGCACTCCAAGTGAAAGGGCAACGGTCACGATTGCCGGTAAGCCTTCCGGAATGGCTGCAACCGCTAAAGAGACACCAGCTAAAAACATTTCGTACAAACTATGCCCCTGAAGAACTCCCACCAAAACTACAAGCATTGTTAGTATTAAAGCAACCGTAATTAAAATCTTCCCAAGCTGCTCCAGTTTCCGCTGCAGTGGTGTAATGGTTGTCTCAGCAGTCTGTAAGAGGTCCGCGATTTGTCCCATGGCAGTATTCATACCTGTTGCAACTACGACACCAACACCCGTTCCCCGTGTTACAAGTGTCCCCATAAAGGCCATGTTTTCCTGATCACCAATGGAGATGTCAGAGCCATGCACAGGTTTATCACTTTTTACCGAAGGCACTGATTCCCCGGTCAGCGCAGACTCCTCAATCTCTAACGAACTGGCCTGTACAATCCGAAGGTCCGCCCCGATACGGTCTCCGCTTCCGAACTTGATAATATCCCCTACTACTATTTCTCTTGACGCCACTTTCCGCCATTCTTTTTCTCTAAGCACCGTTACTTGTGGTGCCGAGAGCTCTTTTAATGCTTGCAAGGACTTTTCTGCTTTTCGCTCCTGAAAAAAGCCTAAAAATGCATTGATAATCACAATGGCAATGATGGCAACTGCATCGATGTATTCCCCTAGCAGACCTGAAATCAATGTTGCAGCAAGCAACACCACTACCATGAAATCTTTGAACTGCTCTAAAAACACTAAAAAGGCGTTCGGTCTCTCCGCCTCTTGAAGTTCATTCGTCCCATACTGCAACAGACGATTTTTTGCTTCTGATTCACTTAAACCCGCTTCTAAATCGGAATTGATCTGTTCTTCGACTTGTTCTGCTCTCATTTCATGCCATTTCATCTGTTCCACCTCACAACCTTTGCACAAAATCTATCTAACAAAGTCTATTCGGACTCGTCCAAAAAAATGATATACTTTTTGGGTGTTATCAAGATTGTTAAGATATAATGATAAAAGAGAAATCTTTTAGGTTTAGAACAAGAAGGGAAGTTTACATATATGAGTTTCGACGGTATTTTTACATACGCCATGACTGCAGAGTTGAAGGATAAGCTAGAAAGCGGGAGAATTACCAAGATTTATCAGCCTTATAAAAATGAGCTTATCTTAACCATTCGCTCCGGAAGAACAAACCATAAGCTGCTGATCAGCGCTCATCCAAGCTATGCAAGAATGCACCTGACAGAAGAATCCTATGAAAATCCATCTGAGCCGCCGATGTTCTGTATGCTGTTAAGAAAGCATTTAGAGGGCTCTATCATTACACAAATCCATCAAATTGATATGGACCGCATCATCGTTTTTGATGTAAAAGCACGAAATGAAATTGGTGATGTTTCTTACAAGCAACTAATAGTAGAAATTATGGGACGTCATTCCAATATTATCTTTGTGGATAAAGAAAAACAGATGATTCTCGATAGCATCAAACATGTTCCGATGGCACAAAACAGACATCGCAGTCTGACACCGGGACAGACCTATGTGTTACCGCCAGCACAGGATAAACTTAATCCACTCGATGCTACAGAAGAAACCGTACAAAGAAAACTTGATTATATTGGTGGAAGACTCGATAAACAGATAGTAAATACTTTTGCCGGTATTTCTCCGTTGTTTGCTAAAGAAGCTGTTTACAGGGCTGGGCTTGCCAATAGAGACACGTTACCAAAAAGCTTTATGGCTTTAGTGGAAAAAATTAAAGCTTTGGACCTCTCCCCTCAAATTATTACAGATGGAAACAAGGAGGTATTCTACTTACTTGAGCTAGAACACCTTAAAGGAGAAAGGAAAAAGTTCTCGACATTAAGCGAGACACTCGATCGTTTTTACTTCGGCAAAGCATCAAGAGATAGAGTCAAACAGCAAGCAAATGATCTAGAACGATTTATTACAAATGAAATTCAAAAAAACGAAAAGAAGATTGTGAAGCTAGAGAAAACTCTAGATGACGCAAGAGACGCGGAAAAATATCAATTATATGGCGAACTGTTGACGGCCAACCTATATCAGATTTCAAGAGGAGATACAGAAGTAACTGTCGTGAATTATTACGATGAGAACGACGGAACCCTAACGATCGCACTTGATCCGCAGCGTTCTCCTTCAAGCAATGCTCAGCGTTACTTTAACAAATATCAAAAAGCCAAAAACTCACTAGCTATCGTGCAGGAGCAAATTGAGAAGGCCAAAGCCGAAATTCAGTATTTTGACATGTTGAACCAACAGGTGGAAACAGCCTCTCCAAAAGATATCCAAGAAATCCGTGAGGAACTGATGGAAGAAGGCTATTTGCGCATGAAGCAAAAGCGTAAAAAAGTAAAACCGCAAAAGCCTGTACTAGAAACCTACCTAGCTACCGACGGCACAGAAATTCTAGTCGGCAAGAACAACAAGCAAAACGATCATCTGACCAACCGCGTTGCACGACGTGATGACATATGGCTGCATACAAAGGACATCCCTGGGTCTCATGTTGTCATTAGAAGTGATGAGCCAACTGAAGATACTATCAAAGAAGCAGCTACCATTGCAGCATACTTCAGTAAAGCGCGACATTCCGGTTCCGTCCCGGTTGACTTCACCAAAGTGAGACATGTGAAAAAACCGTCCGGCTCCAAACCGGGATTTGTCATATACGAACAACAACAGACCGTTTATGTAACACCTGATGAAGAACTAATTATTGGTTTAAGGAAATAAACGAAAGCACCTGCATGGTTAGCGGGTGCTTTCATTTTTTAATCAAATTGATTATTTTGTTGAAAATTTTCAAGAATTTTTGGACCTTGTTTTTCCAATTCATGATCTGGTGAGGGTACTTTTATTTGTAGGTAGGCAAAGGGGACTTTATCCTGTTGTTCTTTGTAGATAAAATAATGTTGTATCTGAAACACATCTATTGTCTTTACATGTTCACGAATCAAAGTGGTTGGATAAATATAACCCTCTAATTCTATATTTTCCATAACTTTTAATGTATCGACCTGTTCATCACAAGAAGATAGACAATATGATATTTTCCCCGTCTCCTTTCCTTCCTCGTTGATTATGAGCCAAGTATCCATTTGAGTCTGACTTAAACTGAGGTTCATATCGTTTAATGCTGGTATTCGGGGAGATGGAATCTCACCTCTAGAAGTAATTCCTTCTTCCTGACTACCATTTGCAAGTAAAAAATAACTTCCTGTTAAAAGAGCAAATACGATTACAACTACTGACAATATTGGAGCAGTATAGGAGGTAACCCATGAAATCCGCTTCTTTTTCTCCATGCTCTTCTTTAATCTGTTCAAGACGTCCTGTTTTTCTCCAGACTCTAAATGAAGAGAACGAAAGCTTGCAATAGTTTCTTTCCAATCATTTTCTTGAATAGACTTCTTCATGTTCATATCCCTCCTTCTCCATTTGTCTTTTTAATGCTTGCTGTGCTCTAAAAAGTGTGATTTTCACTTTCCCTTCTGACCAATCAAGTATCTCCGCTGTCTCTTGAATTGACAGCTCTTTTAACTTCCTTAATATCAACACTTCTTTATAATTGTGCTTTAAATTGTTTAAGGCTTGGTATAAATGCGTCTCTGCTTCTCCTAATGCCATTATTCTCTGAGGACAATTCCTTTCATCTGCTCTCATTAAGTTCCATTCGTTTAAATAAAACGAAATGGGCCTTGTTTTTCTTTTATAGTCAATTGTTACATTCCGTGCAATTCGATACAGCCAATTCTTTACACTGCTTCTCCCTTGGTAACTGTCAATCCCATAAAAAGATTTTAAAAAAGTATCATGCATGAGATCTTTCGCAAGTTCATGATCGCTTGTTAAGATGAAAATAAACCGGTAAATTTCATCGCTATATAGGTGATACCATTCCTGGATTTTTTGGTTGGCGAAATCATTATCCATTCCTTTCCCTCCTTCCGGGTTATTTTTCATGGTATAAAGACGGCTGAAAATAGAAAAAGTTACAAATATTAATCACTATTTTAGGTTTATTTTTACAAAAAGAAGGGTAATTGTTTGCTTCCTCATAAAAACCATGTTTAAATGGAAAAATAGTTTTAAATGTTTTTTTCAAATGGAGGGTAACAACATGAAAAAGAAATTGATGATTTTTCTAGTAGCAATGTTAACAGCTGTTCTATTAGCTGCCTGCGGTTCTGATGGAAACAATGCTTCTAAAGAAGGCAATGAAAACAAAGAGGCTCAAGAAGGACAAGAACAGCAAACCCCTGAAGTTGAAGAAGTCGATCCTGAAAAAGTAGTAGCAAAGGTCAACGGTCAGGAAATTAAAGGCCAAGAATATAATGAGATGCTTCAGCAAACTCAAATGATGATGATGCAGTTCGGTCAAGGCGGAGACGCTAAGGCAATGAAAGACCAAACATTAAACGCATTGATCGATCAAAAAATCCTATCTCAAGAAGTAGAGAGTAAAGGCTATAAAACAAGTGAAAAAGAGATTGAAGACTACATCAAAGATATTAAAGCAAACTACGAAAGCGAAGAGAAATTTGAAGAGGCACTTGAAGCAAGCCCTCTGACTATGGAAACTTTGAAGGCGCAAATCGCTGAAGAATTGGCACTACAAAAGTACATGGAAAAAGAATTCCCTGACACAAAAGTAACGGACGAGCAGATTAAAGAATACTACAACCAAGCAAAAGAGCAAAGCGAAGCACAACAAGCGGAAGCTCCTGAAGGCGAAGAAGCACCAGAAAACAAATTCCCTGAACTTGCGGAAGTAGAAGACCAAATCCGCGGTCAACTTGAACAAGAAGAAACACAAAAGAAACTACAAACGCTTGTTGAAGATTTGAAAAAAGACAGCAAAATTGAGAAACTAATCTAATATTATGAAGTTAACGAACGCATCCTCTGAGTGGGGTGCGTTTTGTTGTTTTAGGAGACTTTTTAGGGAATATCTAGAGTTGTAAGTGGTTCCGATTCTCTTGAGTGATAACTCTTTTATCATTTTTCTAGCACTACGTACATTATTTATGTGTAAAATTTCACACACCTTACCAATTGAAATGGATGGGCCAGATAAAAGAGAATAATCAATCAGGGTTTGAATGTGAGCTTTCTTTGATTGGTGTTTGCAATAAGGGCAGCTCCATTTTCTTGGGTGCTTCTCCATAGCCAGTTTGTTGCAATCAGGGCAAGCAACTCCTGTCAATATATCTGTAGGATCTATATTGTAATCTTTTAGGATATTTACGTTTTTGGGAGCATGGTTGTTGGTTATTAGTACGGAAATTTTATGTGGTGAATATATGGTGGAGCGGGTTGACTGCTGGTTGGCTAGAATGTCGTTGATTTTAAATGGCAGTGCAGGGCTTCTCACCACGAATTCTTGTACTAGAGTAGGGTTGGAAAGTGCTTTTACAATAGCGTTTTGGTTTGTCACAACTACAAAACAATAACCTGGGAACCCTTCTATACCGTGGTTGGTTAACCACCGCTTAAATTGATTATATTGCATTTTCACTTGGAGGATCGGATCTTGTCTGGAAATTTCATGGTTTATATCCTCTTTTTTAGTCTGAATAAGTTGTTGGTAATCAGGATCAAAAAGAAGTGTCCCGGTTAGGTGTTTGGTTTCTAAGAGGATAAAGAATGAAGGGAAAAGTAGAAGAGTATCCATTTGGAAGTGATGGTTATTCAGGAGTAGTCTTGCCCCTTTAACTACAATACAATCCTGAATTCCACTTAATTGCGATAAATAATAATCTATGGAGTTTTCGCCAAAATCTCCAGAACGTCTTTTGCCTAATTCACTCTCAATCTGTGGGTACTTTACATGTTGAGGTGGCAGCCTTCTATGTAAGGCATCAAGCTTGCACTGCATGATTGAACGACGATATGTTTGTTTATTCAATTTTTCACACCTTTCTCACAGTAGTTCAGTTACATATTTCGACATTTATTGATGAGGTTCCTGCTTTACATAAGGAATTTTGTTTTATTTTTTGGAATTTATATTTCGGTTATTGTATTTATTGAACAGATATGGCGTCTAAAGGGGTTCACTTTTGGGTTCTACCGTTATAAAATTGGACCTTCTACTACTTTTAGTGCTACCTTGTACATTTCCCAGGCTCGCTTGTACATTTCCCAGCCGTAATTCTACCTCTAAGCTCTCATATTCTACATTTTTGCTTTTCAGCTACCTAATTTTTAAAAGTAGGTAATCTTTTACCTTATTGGTGACTCCGATTTGCCTGTGGCATTGCAGATAATTTTGAGGGGCCTCTCGCCAGGGACAACAGGAATTTCCATGTATCCAACATCAACCTCCCTTCCCTACAGGCCAACTTCTACCGTTAATTCAAAACCTTCTACCACTTTTCCTGCGACCTTCTACATTTCCCGGATCCGCTCCGCTTGTACATTTCCCAGCGGTACTTCTACATATAAACTCTCATATTCTACATTTTTGCTTTTCAACTACCTAATTTTTAAAAGTAGGTAATCTTCTAGCTTATTGATGACTCCGATCAGCTGCTGGCAATGCAGATAATTTTGTGGCGTCTCTCCAGGAATTCCCATGCTTCCGCTCCCCTTCAATCCACCTTCTACCGTTAATTCAAAACCTTCTACCACTTTTCCTGCGACCTTCTACATTTCCCTGATCCGCTTGTACATTTCCCAGCCGTACTTCTACATCTAAACTCTCATATTCTACATTTTTGCTTTTCAGCTACCTAATTTTTAAAATTAGGTAATCTTTTACCTTATTGGTGACTCCGATCATCTGCTGCCAAATGCACATAATTCTCTAACACCACTCGCTACGGACAACAGGGATTCCCATGC
Organism: Bacillus sp. RO2; assembly: GCF_012911845.1. Taxonomy (GTDB): domain Bacteria; phylum Bacillota; class Bacilli; order Bacillales; family Bacillaceae_I; genus Sutcliffiella_A. The sequence goes on from NZ_JAAXCU010000024.1 coordinate 63,258, forward strand.
TTCCAACATCAACCTCCCTATCCTACAATCCACCTTCTACCGTTAATTCGCAACCTTCTCCCACTTTTCCTGCGACCTTCTACATTTCCCGGATCCGCTTGTACATTTCCCAGCTGTACTTCTACATATAAACTCTCATATTCTACAATTATCTATTACAGCTACCTAATAAAAAAATAGGTAGCTGTTAATCTTTTCGTTTCTCCACTCATCCATTTGGACCGCCGGCTTTTCCATTCAAATAAATCCGCTCACACAAAAAATCCCCCGGACCACCACTACCAGTCCAAGGGATTCCTCCAAAAAACTTAAAACTCCATCCAAGTCTCACTCGTCGGGTTCTCTACCCACTTTGAAAGCTTCTTGCGGTCACCTTCTGCAATGTAGTCCTTTTCGATTGCCACATCCATCAATGTTTGGTAGTCACATAGTGCATGTGCTTCGATCTCGTAATTGGACAAATTATCATCGGCAACTTCCAGACCGTATGTAAAGATTGCTACTACACCTAACACTTCACACCCAGCTTCTCTCAGTGCCTGCACTGCGGCGATGGCACTACCGCCCGTGGAAATTAAATCCTCCACGACAACTACCTTCTGCCCAGCTTCCACACGACCTTCAATCTGATTGCCTTTTCCATGCGCTTTTGCCTTGCTTCGAACATAGCACATTGGCAAGTTCAGTTCGTTGCTCACTAATGCAGCATGCGGAATGCCGGCTGTTGCTGTACCGGCTACCACCTGCACATCTGGAAACTTTGAAACAATCAAACGCGACAAGGATTCAGAAATGTTCTTCCTAACTCGAGGATATGAAATGGTTAAACGGTTGTCACAATAAATGGGTGATTTTATTCCTGATGACCATGTAAATGGATTATTCGGTTGAAAAAATACCGCTTTGATTTCCAATAAGTCTTCTGCCACTGTTCTGTTCATAAGCTCGTTCATCCTATCTCCACTCCCTGCCATTGTTGTAAAATTGCTTCATAAGCCTTGCGTGGGTTAACAGCTCGGGTGATACTGCGTCCTACTACAATCTCGGTCGCTCCAAAAATACGTGCATCCAAAGGAGTTACCACACGTTGCTGATCATCCATACTATCCTCTTTCATCCGGATTCCGGGTGTTACCTTTTTGAACTGCTCTCCAAAGGCATCTCGCAGCATCGTTGCTTCTAGTGAGGAACACACCACACCGTCCAAGCCGCTCTCAAATGCATTTCGTGCATAGTGCAGAACTACTTCATTAAGAGGGGCATTAATCATGAGATCTTCTTGCATACGTTTTTCTGACATGCTAGTTAACTGCGTGACAGCAATCAAGTTTGGGCGTCGTCCACTGGCACCTTCCATCAAACCTTCCAAACCGGCTTTCATCATTTCTTTGCCGCCGGAAGCATGGAGATTGGTCATCCCGACACCTAATTTCCCGAGACCTTTCATTGCCTTATAAACAGTATTTGGTATGTCATGAAGCTTTAAATCAAGAAATACTTCGTGGCCTTCTGCAACCAGAAATTCAACAATTCCTGGCCCATCTTGGTAAAACAGTTCCATTCCAACTTTTACATATAATTTTTCCTCACCAAAATGTGCAAGAAACCCCAAAACGTCCTCTTTACCTGCAAAATCAAGCGCGACTATAAGCGATTTTTGCATGCTGCTTCCAGCTCCTTCCGATACACTCTGAAATATGATCAAATCCTAATTCGTGCATTTTATAAGGAAGTTCTTCGATGATGGTCGGACATACAAACGGGTCTACAAAGTTTGCGGTTCCTACAGCTACGGCACTTGCTCCTGCAAATAGATATTCTAAAACGTCTTCAGCAGTTTGTACCCCGCCCATTCCGATGATAGGGATGGAAACTTTTTGGCTGACTTCATGAATCATTCGAATCGCTACAGGCTTAATTGCCGGACCAGATAATCCCCCTGTACCATTTGCTAACACTGGTCGTCCGGTTTTCAGATCGATTCTCATACCAAGCAGTGTATTGATCATTGTCAACCCATCGGCTCCAGCTTTTTCAATTGCCACCGCAATCTCTGCAATGTTTGCAACATTTGGGGATAATTTTACGTAGACGGGTACTTCTGAAACTTCCTTGACTGCCTTCGTTACTTCATATGCCACCGCTGGATCTGTTCCAAATGCAATTCCTCCTGTTTTTACGTTTGGACAGGAAATATTCAACTCAATTGCATGAACATTCGGTGCCAAGGAAATCTCTTTTGCTACCTTGACGTAGTCTTCAATCAAGGACCCTGCTACATTAGCAATGATGGGTACATCGTAATTTGCTAAAAATGGCAGCTCTTCGGAAAGAACCTTTTCCAATCCAGGGTTTTGCAGCCCGATGGCATTCAGCATTCCTGCATTCGTTTCCGCCACCCTTGGAGTTGGGTTTCCGAATCTCGGCTCTGCAGTCGTAGCTTTAATCATGATTGCTCCTAGAACATTCAAATCATATAGCTTGGCAAATTCCCTTCCAAAGCCGAAGCATCCTGAAGCTGGCATGATTGGATTTTTCAAATCAAGGCCTGGTAACTTTATCGATAAGCAACTCATAGTACAACCTCCCCTGCTCGGAAAACCGGCCCATCTGTACAAACTTTTTTGTAAGAATACCCTTCTGGATCATTTTGAAGATGACAGACACATGCAAAGCAAGCCCCGATTCCACATCCCATCCGCTCTTCAAGAGAGAGGTAGACGTTTTTATCGGGATATAGGTTTTCAAGTGCGCCAAGCATCGGAGTTGGTCCGCATGCAAAAAGTGTTGTGAAAGGAATTTGGATCTCCTCCAGCACATTTGTCACGAAGCCTTCTGTTCCGTAAGACCCATCAACCGTTGCCACGTAAGTGTCACCAAAGTAAGCAAAGTCATTTTTATAAAAGACGTCTTCTTTTGATTGAAAGCCAAGTACGTGGGTGGTACTTACTCCTCTACGGTTTAATTGTTTGGTCAATTCTAGCAGTGGAGGGACACCGATTCCTCCCCCAACAATCAACGCATGATCGCCACACTGTAGTTCATCTAAGGAAAACCCGTTTCCAAGCGGTCCTAAAACATCCAGTTTCTCTCCAGGTCTTTTACCAGCCAAAAGCATCGTTCCTTTTCCCTCAGCTCTGTAGGTGATCTTGCATTGTCCTTTTTCTTTATCAATGCAAGAAATGCTGATAGGGCGCCTTAAAAGGGTATCTAAGCCTTCTGTTACACGTATATGAACAAACTGACCAGGGGAACTCATCAGGTCGACGAGTTCTCCTTCTAAGGTCATTTCATAAATATTACGAGCAATATTAGTTTGTGAGATGATGGTCATCCAGGCTTTTTTCATTAGCTGTACACCGCCTCTTTTTCTGTGCTTTCCAAGGTTTCGATTGATTCAATAGAGAATGTCATCGATTCTAATACTCTCAGGATCGCTTTTGCTGTATCAAGGGATGTTAGGCAAGGGATCCCATTTTCCACTGATTCACGGCGGATTCTGAATCCGTCACGAGCAGGCTGTTTTCCTTTAGTCAGCGTGTTGATAACAAATTGTGCTTGCCCTTTTCTAATCACATCAATCAGGTTTGGTGATTCTCCACCTATTTTATTTACAACCGTTACCGGGATGTCGGATTCGCCAAAGAATTTGGCAGTTCCTGCTGTAGCTAAAAGTTTGTAACCAATACGGTGGAATCTTTTTGCAAGTTGAAGTGCTTCTTCTTTGTCTTTGTCGGCAATGGTGAACAATACTGAACCGTAAGTTTTTATGGAGATCCCAGAAGCAACCAGACCTTTATATAGTGCTTTTTCTAAGGTGATATCTTTCCCCATTACTTCTCCTGTAGATTTCATTTCCGGTCCAAGAGTGATATCGACATTTCGCAGTTTTGCAAAAGAGAATACCGGTACCTTCACAAACACTCCTTTTGTCTCTGGCTGTAGTCCGGAACCGTATCCTTGTGATGCAAGTGTTTCACCTAAGATGATCTTGGTTGCTACTTTTGCCATTGGCACATGGGTTATTTTGCTTAAGAATGGTACGGTACGGCTTGATCGCGGATTTACTTCAATGACATATACTTCCTCTTTGTAGATAACAAATTGAATGTTTAGTAGTCCGATAATGTTCAAGCCTTGCGCCAATCTTGTTGTGTAATCTATGATTTGTTCTTTAATTGTTGCACTCAATGTTTGTGGAGGATAGACCGCAATCGAGTCACCTGAGTGAACACCAGCGCGTTCAATATGCTCCATGATTCCTGGAATGAATACATCTTTTCCATCTGAGATTGCGTCTACTTCGATTTCTTTACCTGTCATGTATTTATCAATCAGCACAGGATGTTCCGGGTTAATTTTTACCGCATTTTTCATGTAGTGTAAAAGCTCTTCAGACTTATAGACGATTTCCATCGCACGACCGCCTAGTACATAGGATGGACGTACAAGCACTGGGTAGCCTATTCCCTCTGCTATTTCAATCGCCTCTGGGATTGAAATTGCGGTTTTCCCTTTAGGCTGTGGAATATCAAGGTTGTTCAATGTCTGTTCGAATTTATCGCGATTTTCCGCTCGATCTAAGTCTTCTAGTGTAGTACCTAGAATCTTTACTCCTCTTGCTTCTAAATCTGCTGCAAGGTTGATTGCTGTTTGGCCACCAAATTGCACGACGACCCCTTTTGGCTTTTCAAGATTGATGATATTCATGACATCCTCAATCGTTAACGGCTCAAAATAAAGTTTGTCAGAAATACTAAAGTCTGTTGATACGGTTTCCGGGTTATTGTTGATGATGATTGCTTCATAACCTGCTTCCTTGATTGCCCATACAGAATGGACCGTTGCATAGTCGAACTCAACACCTTGGCCGATTCGGATTGGACCAGAGCCCAGCACGACAATGCTTTCTTTTTCGGTAACTTCTGATTCATTCTCTTCTTCATACGTTCCATAGTAGTAAGGGGTACTTGATTCGAACTCAGCTGCGCAAGTATCTACCATCTTATAGACTGGTGCGATGTTTTCTTGAAGACGAAGTTCATAGATATCTCTTTCGGTTGTTGACCATAATTTAGCAATTGTCTCGTCGCTGAAGCCCATTTCTTTTGCTTCGATCAACGTGGAAAGGCAACCATTGTTGCTTGTGATGAACTCTTCCATTGCCAAAATTTTATGCAGTTTTTGCAGGAAGAACAGGTCAATCTCACACCATTCATGGATAGTATGGATGGTGACGCCTCTTCTCATCGCTTCGGCGATATAGAACAATCTTTCATCTCCAGCTTTTCTGATTCGTTTTTCCACTAGTTCATCTGAAAACCCTTCGCTTCCTTCCAGCTCAAGATAGGAGATGTTTGATTCAAGAGAACGAACAGCTTTTAGAAGTGATTCTTCAAACGTTCTACCGATGGCCATTACTTCTCCTGTTGCTTTCATTTGAGTGCCAAGTCGACGGTTCGCTGACTCAAACTTATCAAATGGGAACCTAGGAATCTTAGTTACGATATAATCCAGTGCCGGCTCAAAGCATGCATACGTTTTGCCTGTAACAGGGTTCATCATTTCATCTAGAGTCAAACCTACTGCGATTTTCGCGGCTAATTTAGCAATTGGATAACCTGTTGCCTTAGAAGCAAGTGCGGATGAGCGACTAACCCTTGGGTTTACTTCAATGATGTAGTAGTTGAAACTGTGTGGATCCAGCGCTAGTTGTACATTACATCCACCCTCAATTTCCAGGGCACGGATGATTTTCAGAGATACATTACGCAACAACTGATATTCCCTGTCACTAAGTGTTTGACTCGGCGCCACCACGATGGAGTCTCCCGTATGTACTCCAACCGGATCAATGTTTTCCATATTGCAGACCACAATCGCATTGTCATTGCTATCACGCATCACTTCGTATTCGATTTCTTTGAATCCAGCGATGCTCTTCTCTAATAAACATTGTGTGACCGGACTATTTTTCAGACCGCTTGTCACGATTTCAATTAACTCTTCTTCGTCCGAACAAATTCCACCGCCTGTTCCACCTAGGGTATAGGCAGGTCTTACAATGACCGGGTACCCTACTTGATTTACAAATTCATAAGCTTCTTCCAGATTTGTGATGATTTCACTTTGAGGGACAGGCTCTCCCAGTTCATTCATTAATGTACGGAACAGATCGCGATCCTCTGCTTTTTGGATGGCAGATAGCTTCGTCCCAAGGATCTGAACGTTACATTCCTCAAGAACGCCTGCTTCTGCCAGCTCCACAGCAAGGTTCAATCCTGTTTGACCACCAAGGGTAGGAAGAATAGCATCTGGTCGTTCCTTGCGGATGATTCTGCTAACGAATTCTACCGTTAATGGCTCCATGTATACTTTGTCTGCCATCTCTTGGTCTGTCATGATGGTTGCAGGATTGGAGTTTACCAAAATTACGCGGTAGCCCTCTTCGCGAAGGGCGATACACGCTTGCGTACCTGCATAATCAAATTCTGCTGCCTGTCCGATCACAATTGGACCGGACCCGATTACTAAGATGGATTGGATGTCTAGACGTTTTGGCATACAAGTTCCTCCTTTTTCGCTACCTTGATAAGTTCCATGAATTGATCAAATAAGTAGTTCGCATCTTCTGGTCCTGGACTTGCTTCTGGGTGATATTGGACCGTGAAAACAGGGTAATCTTTATGTTTGACACCTTCGACCGTACCGTCGTTTAGTGCGATATGTGTTATTTCTAGCCTTGTATTCCCTAATGACTCTTCTGTTACGGTGTAGCCATGGTTCTGAGATGTTAAGGCCACTTTTCCAGTTTTCAAATCTTTTACCGGATGATTGGATCCTCGATGGCCGAATTTCATTTTTTCCGTATCCGCTCCACATGCAAGGGCAAATAGCTGATGTCCGAGGCAGATGCCGAATACCGGTACTTTTCCGAGTAGGCCTTGAATCATGGTGATGGCTTCTGGAACGTCTTTTGGATCTCCAGGTCCATTGGACAGCATCACTCCGTCTGGGCTAAGTTGCATGATTTCTTCAGCTGTAATGTTGTAAGGAACCACTACCACATCGCATCCGCGTTTGTTCAATTCTCGTAAGATTCCGTGCTTCATTCCGAAGTCTACAAGAACCACTCGGTATCCACGCCCTGGGCTAGGATAAGCAGTCTTCGTAGATACTTGGTGAACCTGATTGGTTTCTAGAGTCGTCTTTTTTAATTGTTGAATCACTTCTTCTCGATTTACATCTAGTCCGCATAAAGCTCCTTTTAATGTTCCATGCTGACGAATGATTCTTGTTAGTTTTCTCGTATCAATCCCTGCAATTCCTGGAATCTCTTTCGCTTTGAAAAACTCATCCAGTGTCCACTGATTACGGAAGTTGGAAGGATAATCGCTGACTTCTTTTACAATAAAACCGTGGATGGCAGGATGAATGGATTCAAAGTCATCTCTGTTCACTCCGTAATTTCCTACAAGCGGATATGTGAGGGTAACAAGCTGACCGCAGTAGGAAGGATCAGATAAAATTTCTTGATAACCTGTCATTCCTGTATTAAAAACAACTTCCCCAATAGAGTCCTTTAAGCTGCCAAATGCCTTTCCTACAAAGAAAGTGCCGTCTTCTAAAATTAGTTGTCGATTCATACTTGAACACTACCTTTCTGCCAAACTAGTTTTCCTTCTACTATTGTCATTACTGGCCAACCTTTACATTCCCACCCTGTGAAAGGCGTATTTTTCCCTTTTGATAGGAAGGTTTCCGGATTAATAGTGGATGAGATATTCAAATCGATAATGGTAAGATCTGCAGTTGCTCCTTCTTCTATTTTTCCACTTTGGAGTTTGAACACTTCTGCAGGTTTAACAGTCAACCAAGCTAATAATTGCTTTAGTGTAAATTTCTTCGTTTCCACAAAGTTTGTGTAGAGTAATGGAAAGGCAGTTTCTAGTCCTACGATTCCAAACGGTGCTTTTTCCATGCCTTCTGCTTTTTCTTCCGCTGTATGAGGGGCATGATCAGTTGCGATGAAATCAATGGTTCCGTCAAGCAATCCCTCAATTAACGCGTCTTGGTCCGCTTTCCCTCTTAATGGCGGGTTCATTTTGAAGTTTGGATCAATTCCAGGGATGTCCTCTTCACATAGCAACAAATGATGTGGGCTGACTTCAGCAGTTACCTTTATTCCAGCCCTTTTTGCATCCCTGACCATCCTGACCGATTCTTTTGTACTGATATGACATACGTGGTAGTGGCAGCCTGCTGCTTCAGCAAGCAGAATATCGCGTGCGATATGGACGGATTCACATACAGAAGGAATACCATTTAATCCATGTTTCTTAGAAAACTTCCCTTCATGGACAGATCCTTTGTTTATCAAAGTATTTTCTTCACAATGAGCAACTATTGCCATATCAAGAGACGCCGCTTGTTTCATTGCTTCGAGCATTTTGGAGGCATCCTGTACACCTACCCCATCGTCTGTAAAAGCAAATGCGCCAGCTTCTTTTAATTCAGCAAAATTGGTGAGTTCCTGGCCAAGCTGCCTCGTCGTAATACAAGCATATGGAAGAACTTTTACGCTTGCCGTTTCTTTGATTCTATTATTCATCCAAGCTAACTGAGCTTTCGTATCAGGTGTCGGTCTCGTATTAGGCATTGCGCAGATCGTGGTGAAACCACCTTTAGCCGCTGCTTTCGTTCCAGTTTCAATGGTTTCTTTCTTTTCCCCGCCAGGTTCCCTTAAGTGGACATGTACATCGATGAAACCAGCTGAGATAAGATTTCCATCAAGATCAATTACTTCTTCCATGCCGTTACCTTCAATGTCGGAGGCGATGTTTTTGATGTTTTTTCCCTCAATCAGGATATCCACCTTTTCTAAATCACCTTCAGAATTAAGCCATTTCCCATTCTTTAATAATGTTGTCATGCTCTGTTCCTCCTTCATTGTTTGTTAAAGCTCTTTTCAGTACAGCCATTCTCATGTATAAGCCGTTTTCCATCTGTTTGAAAATTCTTGAGCGCTCGCATTCCACAAGCTCATCTGCAATTTCCACCCCGCGGTTGATCGGTGCCGGGTGCATGATGATACTGTTCGGCTTCATTTTTCTTTCTCGTTGGATTGTCATACCATATTGAGCGTGGTAATCATCCAATCCTGCTTTACCGCTGTGATGCCTTTCATGCTGGATTCTTAGAAGCATCATCACATCACTTGAATTAATCGCCTCATCCATTGTGATGTAAGCATCTTTTGGATAGCTGTTATCCTTCCATTCTTCAGGTGCGACAAATCTTACCTCTGCGCCCAGTCGCTCTAGTACTTCAGCGTTCGATCTTGCTACTCGGCTATGGCGGATATCGCCGATGATGGTTATTTTCAAGCCACCGAAATGTTCAAACTCTTGGAAAATTGTCATCAGGTCCAAAAGCGATTGTGTTGGATGATTTCCACAACCATCGCCACCGTTGATGATCGCTGCATCGATAGTATGTAATTGGTTAAAAAATTCCTCTTCCGGATGGCGAATGACAAGTGCACTTACGCCAAGGGACTCTAGGGTTTTAGAGGTATCGTACAAACTTTCACCTTTGTTGACACTTGATGTACTGACTTCAAATGGTACTACTTGAAGACCCAGTCTTCTTTCTGCCACTTCAAAGCTGCATTTTGTTCTTGTGCTTGATTCATAGAAGAGGTTGGCAACGAATGTCTGTTTTTCTGGAGTCCATTGTTTGCCTTGTTGAAATTCCATTGCTTCTTCAATAAGTGCCATAATTTCCTCGTTTGCTAAGTCACTCATCGTTCGTAAGTGTCTCATTTCCATCCCTCCTATTTCATACACCGCTGTGGATTTCAGCACAGCTATTGTGTTCCCTACATCATAAAAAACACCCTATCCATATTGCCGGAAGGGTGTTTTGGTCATACATAGGTAAACAAGAGGATACTATTGCAGAATCTTCCTTGTTCACTAAGTGTTTGACTTGCACCCTTCTCAGCCTCTCTGGACTTCTCTTAAAAGGTTAAGCTACTGTATTTTGTTTTTCTTCGTATTTTCTTTGCTCTGTTTTTTCTTGTTCATCATGCGGCAGGACAAGGTTCAAGACGACTCCGATAATTGCTGCCATTGCCATTGCAGGTATTTGGAAGTTGTCTATCTTTATGAATGCACCGCCGATTCCAATAACCGTGATAACTGCTGCGATGATCAAGTTTCTTTTAATGTTGAAATCTACTTTGTTATCAATCAGCATTCTTAATCCGCTTGATGCAATGATTCCGAAGAGCAGGATGCTTACTCCGCCCATAACTGCACTTGGTACTGTGCTAATCAATGCTGCTATTTTTCCGATGAATCCAAATGTGATGGCGATTACTGCTGCTCCCCCGATGACAAACACACTGAACACTCTTGTTATCGCAAGTACACCGATGTTTTCCCCATAGGTTGTATTTGGAGGTCCTCCAATTATTGATGCAAGCATGGTTGCCACTCCATCACCAAGGATGGATCGGTGTAGACCAGGTTTTTGGATAAATGGTCTCCCTACAACTTTACTTAATACCATCTGATGTCCGATATGTTCTGACAAGGTTACGATAGCCACAGGCACCATGATGAAGAAGATAGATGCATTGAAGCTTGGTGTGTAGCTGACAAATGGAATGATGAAATCTGGTACTTGAATCCAGCTTGCATCTTGAACAGGTGTTAAGTTTACCAGGCCAGTAAAATAGGCGATTAGGTATCCGGATACGATTCCAATCAGGATCGGGATCAGGCTGAAAACGCCTTTTAAGAAGATGATTGCTCCGATTGTGATCCCCAAAGTAGCCATCGCAACCAACAAGTGCTTCACGCTGTATATTAATTCAGCTTCCGGTGCTCCTGGATTTTCGTACATGGCCATATCCACAGCTACTCCAGCTAACCCTAAACCGATGACGATGATGATTGGTCCTACGACAACTGGCGGTAAAAGTTTCATGATCCATTGATGTCCAAGTTGTTTAATTAACAATGCTACCATTCCGTATGCTAGACCGGCCATGAAGCTTCCGATCATCGCAGCCCCAGGACCTCCTATTTCAGTAGCCAAAATGATTGGTACGATGAAGGCAAAGGATGAACCAAGGTATGCTGGTATTTGACCTTTTGTTATTAGAAGGTATGCAAGTGTCCCAAGTCCGCTTGATACTAATGCTACTGCAGGACTTAAACCTACTAAAAGCGGAACGAGGATGGTTGCGCCGAACATGGCAAACAAGTGCTGCAGGCTTAAAATTAGCCACTTCGGTTTACTTGGTACTTCGTGTATGTCTAAAACTGGTTTCTCTCTCATAACGTTAACCTCCCGTATTTTCCCATAAAAAAACTCTTTGTGCAGCGTGATGGCACAAAGAGGTAGAGAGGTTTCAGGAAGATTCGCCAGCAGCGAATTCTAAAACCAATGTACCCCTTTGCCAGCCTCACGGGACTGCAATTAAAAGGGTTTATTTATTTATCATGTATGCTTACTTGATCGTTATCATCAATTTCTGATAGTTCCACCACTATCTTTTCGGTGCTAGCAGTCGGAATGTTTTTTCCTACAAAATCAGCTCGAATCGGTAATTCTCGGTGACCTCTATCAACTAGTACGGCTAGCTGAATTTGTGAAGGTCTTCCGAAATCCATCAGTGCGTCCATTCCCGCTCTAACGGTTCTACCTGTGAACAATACATCATCTACTAGAATAACTTTTTTATTGTTGATGTCCACCGGAATATCAGAGCCTTTGACAAGTGGTTCATTATCAGAAGTTTTGGTTGTCAAATCGTCTCTGTAAAGGGTGATATCTAGTTCTCCTACAGCTATATCCTTTTCTTCTATTTGATTGATGCGCTCGGCCAACCTTTTAGCCAAGTGAATTCCTCTTGTTTTAATTCCTACAAGAACAGAATCCTCCACGCCTTTATTGCGTTCTATAATTTCATGAGCGATGCGTGTTAACGCTCTTCTTATTGCCTGCTCGTCTAAAATCAATGCTTTTTCCGCCATTTATTTTCACCCTTTCTTGCCCTTACTTGTAACGAGAAACAAAAAACCTCTCACCGTATGATGAGAGGTTTTTGTACACGAAAATAGAGGGATGGCTATAGATATAGCTTCTCCATTCGCATATGCCGTTACCTTCTCAGCCTCACGGGACTGTCGTTTAAAGGTCTTATTCAACTGAGATGATTATCTCAAAATAACTTTAATCTGTCAATGGTTTTTTAAATGTTTTAAAACGTGCTCGAATTCTGGCGGATTAGGCGCCTCGAATTCCATGTATTCTTCCGTACGGGGGTGAATAAACCCAAGGATACCTGCATGTAGGGCCTGTCCTTCAATATCGAGTGATTTCTTCGGACCGTATTTCGGGTCACCTGCTAACGGATAACCGATATATTTCATGTGCACTCGGATTTGGTGCGTTCGTCCTGTTTCAAGCTGGCACTCAATGTGCGAGAAGTCTTTAAAACGTTCAATGACGCGGAAGTGAGTCACAGCGTTTCTGCTGTTTTCATTTGTTACCGTCATCGCTTGACGATCTTTTTTGTCACGGCCGATTGGCGCGTCTACTGTACCCACATCATGGGAAATAACACCGTGCACAATTGCCTGGTACTTTCTTGTAACCGTCTTGGCAACTAGTTGATTAACAAGCTTTTCGTGGGCAAAATCATTTTTTGCTACCATTAACAAGCCTGAAGTATCCTTGTCAATGCGGTGGACAATTCCCGGTCTTAATACACCATTGATACCGGAAAGATCTTTGCAATGCGCCATCAATCCGTTCACAAGTGTTCCGGTTGCATGGCCTGCTGCAGGATGAACAACCATACCACGAGGTTTGTTGACGACAATAACGTCCGCATCTTCGTAATAAATATCTAGATCCATTTCTTCCGGCAAGACATCCAGTGCCTCCGGTTCCGGAATGGTAACGGTAATATCGTCTCCTACACTACATTTATAGTTTGGTTTAATCTTTTCTCCGTTAACAAGAACCTGTCCTTCTTTAATCCATTGTTGGACCTGTGAACGGGACCACTCTTCATTTTGAGTGGAAAGCACCTTGTCGATACGGTCATTTTTTTGTGATTCATCAATCTGAATCGTCATTGTTTCTGTCATTTTTGTGATAACTCCTTCTCTTTCTTGCCCTCAAGTATCGTTAAGATTAATATAATCCCAACGCCTATTACTAATGCAGAATCAGCTACATTAAAGATAGGAAAATCGTAGGTGAAGATGAATGTATTGATAAAGTCGATTACTTCTTGGTGTAATACACGATCGATAAAGTTCCCTATAGCGCCACCAAGCATTAGACTTAATGCAAGTTTCATCCAAGGTTGATCTTTAGGAAGCTTTTGCAAGTATACGATAAGTCCAATGACCACGCCAACAGTAATAATGTAAAAAAAGTACATCTGACCTTCAAGTATCCCCCATGCCGCTCCTCTGTTGCGGTGAGAAGATATGTACAAAAAGTTATGTATGATCGGAATGTTCTCTCCAATTTCCATATATCTTACTACCAACCATTTTGTTAGTTGATCGATAATGATAATTACAAGTGCAATAAGATAATACATCTTAACACGTACCCCCAGGTTTTTATATGTACTTTAGAATTATAGCAAATAGAGGGTGGTAAATAAAGCTGGTTGGAAACAATTCCTCATTCGGCGCGTATGACTACCTCTCCCTTTGAAATGCGGGGAACTTTGTCCTCATTCATCGCGTATGACTACCTCTCCCTTTAAAATGCGGGGAACTTTGTCCTCATTCGGCGCGTATGACTACCTCTCCCTTTAAAATACGGGGAACTTTGTCCTCATTCGGTGCGTATGACTACCTCTCCCTTTAAAATGCGGGGAACTTTGTCCTCATTCGGCGCGTATGACTACCTCTCCCTTTAAAATGCGGGGAACTTTGTCCTCATTCGGTGCGTATGACTACCTCTGCCTTTGAAATGCGGGGAACTTTGTCCTCATTCGGCGCGTATGACTACCTCTCCATTTAAAATGCGGGGAACTTTGTCCTCATTCGGCGCGTATGCCTACCTCTCCCTTTGAAATGCGGGGAACTTTGTCCTCATTCGACGCGTATGCCTACCTCTTCCTTTGAAATGTGGGGAACTTTGTCCTCATTTGGCGCGTATGACTACCTCTCCCTTTACAATGCGGGGAACTTT
>NZ_JAAXCU010000025.1 GCF_012911845.1 Bacillus sp. RO2
GTAATGTTCTTTTAGGATATCATCGCTGATATCGACACATTGCCAAATTGGTCAACGGTTAGGTAATTAACGGCGCACGGTGGATGCCTTGGGACTAGGAGCCAATGAAGGACGGGACTAACACCAATATGCTTCGGGGAGCTGTAAGTAAGCTTTGATCCGGAAATTTCCGAATGTGGAAACCCACTGCTCGTAATGGAGCATTATCCTTAGCTGAATACATAGGGTATGGAAGGCAGACCCGGGGAACTGAAACATCTTAGTACCCGGAGGAAGAGAAAGCAAACGCGATTTCCTGAGTAGCGGCGAGCGAAACGGAATTAGCCCAAACCAAGAGGCTTGCCTCTTGGGGTTGTAGGACACTCAACATGGAGTTACAAAGGAACGGGGTAAATGAAGCGATCTGGAAAGGTCCGTCATAGAAGGTAAAAACCCTGTAGTTGAAACTTCGTTCCCTCCTGAGTGGATCCTGAGTACGGCGGGACACGAGAAATCCCGTCGGAAGCAGGGAGGACCATCTCCCAAGGCTAAATACTCCCTAGTGACCGATAGTGAACCAGTACCGTGAGGGAAAGGTGAAAAGCACCCCGGAAGGGGAGTGAAATAGATCCTGAAACCGTGTGCCTACAAGTAGTTAGAGCCCGTTAATGGGTGATAGCGTGCCTTTTGTAGAATGAACCGGCGAGTTACGATCCCGTGCAAGGTTAAGTCGAAGAGACGGAGCCGTAGCGAAAGCGAGTCTGAATAGGGCGAATGAGTACGTGGTCGTAGACCCGAAACCAGGTGATCTACCCATGTCCAGGGTGAAGTTCAGGTAACACTGAATGGAGGCCCGAACCGACTCACGTTGAAAAGTGAGCGGATGAGGTGTGGGTAGGGGTGAAATGCCAATCGAACCTGGAGATAGCTGGTTCTCTCCGAAATAGCTTTAGGGCTAGCCTCATGTGTTAGAGTCTTGGAGGTAGAGCACTGATTGGACTAGGGGTCCTCATCGGATTACCGAATTCAGTCAAACTCCGAATGCCAAAGACTTATCCATGGGAGTCAGACTGCGAGTGATAAGATCCGTAGTCAAGAGGGAAACAGCCCAGACCGCCAGCTAAGGTCCCCAAGTATACGTTAAGTGGAAAAGGATGTGGAGTTGCTTAGACAACCAGGATGTTGGCTTAGAAGCAGCCACCATTTAAAGAGTGCGTAATAGCTCACTGGTCGAGTGACTCTGCGCCGAAAATGTACCGGGGCTAAACGTATCACCGAAGCTGCGGACTGTTCTTACGAACAGTGGTAGGAGAGCGTTCTAAGGGCGTTGAAGCTAGACCGTAAGGACTGGTGGAGCGCTTAGAAGTGAGAATGCCGGTATGAGTAGCGAAAGAAGGGTGAGAATCCCTTCCACCGAATGCCTAAGGTTTCCTGAGGAAGGCTCGTCCGCTCAGGGTTAGTCGGGACCTAAGCCGAGGCCGAAAGGCGTAGGCGATGGATAACAGGTTGATATTCCTGTACCACCTCCACTCCGTTTGAGCAATGGGGGGACGCAGAAGGATAGGGTAAGCGCGCTGTTGGATATGCGCGTCTAAGCAGTAAGGCTGAGAAGTAGGCAAATCCGCTTCTCATTAAGGCTGAGCTGTGATAGCGAGGGAAATATAGTACCGAAGTTCCTGATTTCACACTGCCAAGAAAAGCCTCTAGCGAGGAGTATGGTGCCCGTACCGCAAACCGACACAGGTAGGCGAGGAGAGAATCCTAAGGTGAGCGAGAGAACTCTGGTTAAGGAACTCGGCAAAATGACCCCGTAACTTCGGGAGAAGGGGTGCTCTGTTAGGGTGTTAAAGCCCGAGAGAGCCGCAGTGAATAGGCCCAGGCGACTGTTTAGCAAAAACACAGGTCTCTGCGAAGCCGTAAGGCGAAGTATAGGGGCTGACGCCTGCCCGGTGCTGGAAGGTTAAGGGGAGAGGTTAGCGCAAGCGAAGCTTTGAACCGAAGCCCCAGTAAACGGCGGCCGTAACTATAACGGTCCTAAGGTAGCGAAATTCCTTGTCGGGTAAGTTCCGACCCGCACGAAAGGCGTAACGATCTGGGCACTGTCTCAACCAGAGACTCGGTGAAATTATAGTACCTGTGAAGATGCAGGTTACCCGCGACAGGACGGAAAGACCCCGTGGAGCTTTACTGTAGCCTGATATTGAATTTTGGTACAGCTTGTACAGGATAGGTAGGAGCCTGAGAAGCCGGAGCGCTAGCTTCGGTGGAGGCGTCGGTGGGATACTACCCTGGCTGTATTGAAATTCTAACCCGCAGCCCTTATCGGGCTGGGAGACAGTGTCAGGTGGGCAGTTTGACTGGGGCGGTCGCCTCCTAAAGAGTAACGGAGGCGCCCAAAGGTTCCCTCAGAATGGTTGGAAATCATTCGCAGAGTGTAAAGGCACAAGGGAGCTTGACTGCGAGACCTACAAGTCGAGCAGGGACGAAAGTCGGGCTTAGTGATCCGGTGGTTCCGCATGGAAGGGCCATCGCTCAACGGATAAAAGCTACCCCGGGGATAACAGGCTTATCTCCCCCAAGAGTCCACATCGACGGGGAGGTTTGGCACCTCGATGTCGGCTCATCGCATCCTGGGGCTGTAGTCGGTCCCAAGGGTTGGGCTGTTCGCCCATTAAAGCGGTACGCGAGCTGGGTTCAGAACGTCGTGAGACAGTTCGGTCCCTATCCGTCGTGGGCGCAGGAAATTTGAGAGGAGCTGTCCTTAGTACGAGAGGACCGGGATGGACGCACCGCTGGTGTACCAGTTGTCTTGCCAAAGGCATAGCTGGGTAGCTACGTGCGGACGGGATAAGTGCTGAAAGCATCTAAGCATGAAGCCCCCCTCAAGATGAGATTTCCTTTTACTTCGGTAAGTAAGATCCCTGAAAGATGATCAGGTAGATAGGTTCGAGGTGGAAGCATGGCGACATGTGGAGCTGACGAATACTAATAGATCGAGGACTTAACCCAACAACAATGAACTAATTTGAACGATAGAATGTCTTGATATGAACACATTATCTAGTTTTGAAGGAACAAAGAAAGATGTAAAAACATCTTGATTTTCTTCCTCAATTTTGTATAATATAATTTGTCTGGTAATGATGGCGAAGAGGTCACACCCGTTCCCATACCGAACACGGAAGTTAAGCTCTTCAGCGCCGATGGTAGTTGGGGGATCTCCCCCTGTGAGAGTAGGACGTTGCCAGGCTAGTATTGTTCCACCATAGCTCAGCGGTAGAGCATTCGGCTGTTAACCGAAGGGTCGTAGGTTCGAATCCTACTGGTGGAGCCATGCTTCCATAGCTCAGTTAGGTAGAGCACTTCCATGGTAAGGAAGAGGTCACCGGTTCGAGCCCGGTTGGAAGCTTATACAAAAAATTGGCCCGTTGGTCAAGCGGTTAAGACACCGCCCTTTCACGGCGGTAACACGGGTTCGAATCCCGTACGGGTCACCAAAGTTTTTTCGCGACAGTGAAAATAACTTTCCTTAATAACATATTTTTTTACATTGGAGGATTAGCTCAGCTGGGAGAGCACCTGCCTTACAAGCAGGGGGTCGGCGGTTCGATCCCGTCATCCTCCACCATATCCCTTGGAGGGGTAGCGAAGTGGCTAAACGCGGCGGACTGTAAATCCGCTCCTTCGGGTTCGGCAGTTCGAATCTGCCCCCCTCCACCATTTTAACTTCGAAATGAAAATTCCGGAGTTTTTGTTTGAAGAAATGTATAAACTTCCCGAAATCAGAGATAATAAGTGAAGTTAGTTATCAATGAAGATAGGGTATGTGGTACATAGAGACAACTACAATTAATGGGCTATAGCCAAGCGGTAAGGCATCGCACTTTGACTGCGACATGCGTTGGTTCGAATCCAGCTAGCCCAGCCAACGTGCCATTAGCTCAGTCGGTAGAGCATCTGACTTTTAATCAGAGGGTCGAAGGTTCGAGTCCTTCATGGCACATAATTTTTTTCAAAGCTTTATTATAACTTCATAAGGGGCCTTAGCTCAGCTGGGAGAGCGCCTGCTTTGCACGCAGGAGGTCAGCGGTTCGATCCCGCTAGGCTCCACTTATTAATAAAGTTTAAGTCATAGACCTTTTGGTTTATGGCTTTTTTGTTTGTTTTCTGGACTACGTAAGATTTTTACGAAAAAGTTTTAATTGTAACTTAAGGCTGAGAGAACTCCAATTACTCCATAAATAAATCGGGCGATAATTTAGGATTACGGGCTATTTTTCTACCTAATCGGGCGATAATTTAGAATTACGGGCGAAAATAAAATTAATCGGGCGATTTTTAAAAAATACGGGCGAAAATAACGACTAATCGGGCGAAATGCAAAAATGGCCAGTCAAGTCCTTAATATTGTGTAAAATTCCTTACAAGTGTTTTCAACTATTATAGGATATATGGGTTATTCCCCTCACATTTTTTTGAGCGGAACTTCCGTGATTTTATCTCTTCATAGTCAGGATGGGCTGTCAAAGGCTCCTCACTTTGACAGCTCAGGCTCGGATCGGTTCACTTAACTTTATCTTTATAGATATCCTCACATCTTCCCTCCGTCATAAATAATCCAACAATTCCAAACTGCATATATATTCAAAACTATGTCGAGTTGAGTCATCTGATAGTTTCCCTATACAATAGAACTAGATTACATAAAGGGGGACACGATTCATGAAGAAAGATATCAGCATTATTGGAGTACCAATGGACTTGGGGCAGACACGTCGCGGAGTGGATATGGGTCCTAGTGCGATAAGATATGCAGGAGTAGTAGAAAGATTAGAAAATTTAACAAAGACAATAGAAGATCTTGGAGATATCGAAATAGGCAGTAGAGAAAGAACAGCATCAGGTGAAAGTAACCTCAAAAATTTGAAAGCGGTTGCGGAGGCAAGTGAAAACCTGGCTTCTAAGGTAGATGAAGTCCTATCAAGTGGAAGGTTTCCTCTTGTATTTGGTGGAGATCATAGTATTGCTATTGGGACCATTGCAGGTCTTGCGAAGCACTATTCCAACATGGGAGTCATCTGGTATGACGCACATGGGGACCTGAATACGGGAGAAACTTCCCCATCAGGTAATATTCATGGCATGCCACTTGCAGTAAGCTTAGGAATTGGTGATTCTACATTGACGTCTATCGGTGGTGACCATGCTAAAATCAAACCAGAAAATATTGTCATAATTGGTGCAAGATCTTTGGATGAAGGCGAGAAAATATTAATTAAGGAAAAAGGCATTAAAGTATTCACGATGCATGAGATTGATCGCTTGGGTATGACTGCCGTGATGGAAGAAGCTATTGCCTACTTGAAGGAACGAGAAACTGATGGGGTTCACCTATCATTAGACCTTGATGGACTAGATCCTCATGATGCACCTGGCGTTGGGACACCAGTACTTGGAGGAATCTCGTATCGCGAAAGCCATCTGGCTATGGAAATGCTAGAAGAAGCAAATATCCTGACATCAGCAGAATTTGTAGAAGTTAACCCAATTTTAGACGAGCGTAACAAAACAGCTACGGTAGCTGTGGCGTTAATGGGATCCTTGTTTGGCGAAAAACTTCTATAAATCGGTCTGTTAATCTACTTTTACAAAAAAACACCAGCAACTAATACTTAACTAGTTGCTGGTTTTCGTTTTATTTGTAAGTATAGGTATTGATTTATCAATGAATCAAGCGAGGTGCTCGCATCAATTACTTCCTTAGATTGAAGATGGTTAGATGAGGAAAGTCGAATCATTTCTTCTCTTTTTCTCTCAATTGCTTCTTGTAAATGGACGGTAGCATGGACGGCCACTATACAACACCCCTTATTCATTAGGCTTCAAAAAACCAATAATAGTTGCTTTTACCCTCTTTTATCCTTTTTTAAATCAAATTCAGTAAAAATTTGTTAGAATATATTTTAGAGAGAAGTTTTTCGTGAAAAAATGAAACCTTTTACGGCGTAGGCACGTATTACAAGTCGACCGCCAGACAACGGGGGAACGGAATGGAAGAGCTAATCAGAAAAAGAATAAAACAAATAAAAAAAGGCGATCAGGATGCATTTGCGGAAATTGTGGAATTGTTTAAGGACAAGATTTATCAATTGGTCTATCGAATGATCGGCAATTCGCATGAAGCAGAAGACATTGCACAAGAAGCGTTTATACGTGCATATATTAACATCAACAGCTTCGATGTAAATCGCAAGTTTTCGACCTGGTTATATCGAATTGCCACAAACCTGACGATTGACCGCATCCGCAAAAAGAAGCCAGATTATTATCTAGATGCAGAAGTAGCAGGCACAGAAGGTTTAACTATGTATTCCCAGGTTGCAGCGGATATTGCGTTGCCGGAGGAGGAAGTGGAAACAATGGAGCTGCAAGGAGAAATCCAGCGCCAGATATTAAAGCTTCCGGATAAATACCGATCGGTAATTGTCTTAAAATACATTGATGAGTTATCATTGATTGAAATCAGTGAAATTCTAGAAATTCCGGTCGGAACCGTAAAGACTAGAATCCATAGAGGGCGAGAAGCGCTGAGACAGCAATTGCGCCATGTTTAATTCTGGAGGTGTTATAAATAATGAATAAATGCCCGGAACATATCGTCCAGTATATGCATGAGTATTTAGATGGTGATCTAGAAAAAGAACGAGAAAAAGAGTTAAAAGCACATCTCCACGACTGCAAGGAATGCTATCAGCAGTTTCATGAACTGGAGAAGGCGATTGCCCTTGTGCAAAGCACCTCTCATATATCTGCACCAAATGATTTCACGCAAAGAGTGATGAATAGTTTACCGAAAGAAAAGAAGACGATCGGTTGGAATCGCTGGTTCCGTTCCCATCCGATGCTTGTAGCTGCTGCCATTTTCTTTATTTTAATGAGCGGAAGTTTATTTGGAGGTTGGCAGGAAGAGAAGTTTGCATTCACGAACCAGCCGAATCTTGTAGTCGAGGATAATACCGTCGTTGTCCCAGAAGGAAAGGTTGTAGATGGTGATGTTGTCGTAAAGAACGGAAACATTCGCGTGGAAGGTGAAGTTAGAGGGAATGTGACGGTCATCAATGGCGAAAACTACCTCGCTTCCGCAGGCCAAGTAACAGGAGAAATCGAAGAAATTAACCAAGTATTCGAATGGATCTGGTACACCATGAAAGACGGTTTCAAAAAAGCGGTTGATGTGTTTAACGATTGAGCAATAACTTAGTTGATCGCAGTGGAAGGCGCGAAGACTCCCGCGGGAGGAAGGGACAGGGAAGACCCCACAGGGCGCATGCCCGAGGAGGCTTCCGGACCGCCCGCAGGGAAGCGAAGCGCCTGAAACGAAGATCAACTGTTATAAGTTATATCAAAATGAGGTGCTTGAAACTATTCAAGCATTTTTTTATATTTCAAGGAGATTATAATAATATTGCAAAACATGAATTAACAGGCCATTTCTACCTGATTGTTAAAAATATGCTATAATAACATGGTTACGGTTTTCGTACTAGATACATAAATCTTGTACTGTTAAAGGAAGTGTGAGGATGCCTTTTGAAATACCTTTTGGAGATATGCCATATTTAAGTTACCTTGCTAATATCATAGATATTTTACTCGTTTGGTTTGTTATCTATAAGCTTATCATGGTCATCCGTGGGACAAAGGCGGTCCAGTTATTAAAGGGGATAACAGTAATTGTAGTGGTAAGGATCATTAGTAACTTTTTAGGATTCAGTACCTTACAATGGTTGATGGACCAAGCTTTGACATGGGGATTCCTGGCGATTATCATTATTTTTCAGCCAGAGCTTCGTCGCGCCTTGGAGCAATTAGGTAGAGGGAAATTGTTTTCAAGAAGCGGGATAGATGATGAGGAAGAGCATGCCAAAATGATTGAAGCAGTCGTTAAATCCGTGCAATACATGGCCAAACGCCGTATTGGAGCGTTGATTTCGATTGAACGAGAGACCGGGATGGGAGATTACATAGAAACGGGTATTCCGTTGCATGCAAAAGTTTCATCCGAACTTTTGATTAACATCTTTATTCCGAATACACCACTTCATGATGGAGCGGTTATTTTACAAAAGAGCCAAGTATCTGCAGCAGCTTGTTACCTGCCATTGTCCGAGAGTCCTTTTATATCAAAAGAGCTCGGAACAAGGCATAGAGCAGCACTTGGTATCAGTGAAGTAACAGATAGTATCACCATTATCGTATCGGAGGAGACTGGTAGTATATCTGTTACAAAGAACGGTGAGTTGCACCGTGATCTAGAACCTGAATTATTCAGCGAGCTATTGAAGAAAGAATTGGATATAAGTGTGAAGACCGCTACTTCGAATCGCTGGCAATGGAGGGGGCAGAAGGATGGATAAGTTTATCAATAACCGTTGGGTGATGAAAATTATCGCTTTGTTGTTGGCTTTTATGCTTTACATGTCAGTCAGCATTGAGAATAGTTCCACTCAGCAGGCAGACTCTCCCCCTTCCCCTTTTTCCGGCTCCACTGATGTGCAAACAGTGACAGATGTTCCGGTTGAAGCGTTCTATGACCGGGAGAATCTAGTTGTTTCCGGTGTTCCGCAAAGTGTTACAGTAACACTAGAGGGTCCTACGGCATCTGTTAAACCAACGGCCTTGCAGAAGGATTTCGAAATCATTGCAGATCTTTCGAATTTGGGTATCGGGACTCATCAAGTAACGTTGGAGTCTAGGAATCTTTCTGACAGATTAGATGTAGTAATTGAACCGTCAGTAGCTTCCGTTACCATCCATGAAAAGATCTCTGAGGATTTCCCAGTGGACGTTGATTTTATTAACAGAGGCCAGATGGAAGAAGGTTATCAAGCAGAACAACCAATTGTAAAGCCTAATATTGTTAAAGTAACAGGATCTCGTGAATTGATTGAAAGTATCGCATTGGTGAAAGCACGTGTTGATCTGAAGGGCGTCAATGAAGCTGTTGAACAACAGTCTCGTGTGACGGTATATGACAGGGAAGGAAACACGTTGAATGTGGAAGTAAATCCTCCTGTAGTAGATGTGAGTGTTCCTATTACAAGTCCCTTTAAATCAGTTCCGTTGAAAATAAATCGCAAAGGGTCTTTAAAAGAGAATCTAAGTATTACAAAGATAGAAGCAGTACCAAATGAAGTAACGGTCTATGGACCAAAGAGCGCCCTTGACAAGTTAGAGTTCATTGATAATATAGAGTTGGATTTAACTCAGATTACGGAAAGCACAACCATTGAAGTTGATGTACCTGTACCGGATGGCTTGAAACGTGTTGTACCGGAAAAGGTGAAGATCAATGTGGAAGTGGAAAAAGAAGAGCAAAAAACGTTTACGAATGTCCCTATTCAACAAATCGGTCTATCAGAGGGCCTCGAAATAGAATTCATTGACCCGGAAACTGGTTTGATGGATCTTAGGGTACTTGGTGCACCAAGCACCCTTGAGGGAGTTAACAGCTCCGATATGGAAATGTATATCAATGTAACAGACTTAAATGCTGGGGAACATGAAGCTCCTCTTGAGATCAACGGTCCACAAAACGTTTCGTGGGACCTGCCAAAGAGAAATGTGAAGTTTAGATTAATAGAAGAAACTAATGAGTAGTAAAAGGAGAGATTTACGAAATGGGTAAATATTTTGGTACGGATGGAGTGCGCGGTGTAGCGAACTCGGAATTAACACCTGAATTGGCATTTAAAGTAGGACGTTTGGGAGGATATGTGTTAACAAAAGACCAAACTCGTCCGAAAGTGCTGATCGGCCGTGATACGCGTATTTCAGGACATATGCTGGAAGGAGCGCTAGTGGCAGGTTTACTATCCATTGGTGCAGAAGTCATGCGTTTAGGTGTAATCTCTACTCCTGGTGTGGCTTACCTGACAAAAGCATTAGGTGCCCAAGCTGGTGTGATGATCTCTGCTTCTCATAATCCGGTTGCAGACAACGGAATTAAGTTTTTCGGTCCGGATGGTTTCAAACTTTCTGACGAGCAGGAAGCGGAAATTGAAGCATTGATGGATGAAGAAACAGATAGCCTTCCTCGTCCAGTCGGTGCAGACCTAGGTCAAGTAAACGACTATTTTGAAGGCGGACAGAAATACCTTCAGTTCTTAAAACAGACTGTGGATGAGGATTTCTCCGGTATTCACATTGCATTAGATTGTGCACATGGTGCGACATCTTCTCATGCTACACATCTTTTTGCAGACCTTGAGGCGGACATTTCTACAATGGGATCTTCTCCAAATGGACTGAACATCAATGATGGTGTAGGATCTACTCACCCAGAGGCGCTTGCACAATTAGTGCTTGATAAGGGTGCTGATATCGGTCTTGCATTTGATGGAGACGGAGACCGCATCATTGCGGTGGATGAAAAAGGACAAATTGTCGACGGTGACCAGATCATGTTCATCTGTGCAAAATACTTAAGCGAACAAGGTCGTCTTCGCCATAACACAGTCGTATCCACTGTGATGAGCAACCTTGGCTTCTACAAAGCATTAGAAGCTAACAATGTAGAAACAAAGCAAACAGCAGTGGGTGACCGTTATGTAGTAGAAGAGATGAAGAACGGCAATTACCTCCTTGGTGGAGAGCAATCCGGCCACATCATCTTCCTTGACTACAACACTACAGGTGACGGCATGCTAACAGGTCTTCAGCTAGTAAATATCATGAAGTTAACGAAAAAGAGCCTATCTGAGCTTGCTGGTGAAATGACAAAGTTCCCACAACTTCTTGTGAACATAAGAGTGACGGACAAGCACCGTGTAACAGAGAACGAAAAAGTAAAGGCTGTCATTGAAGAAGTAGAAGCGGAAATGAACGGCAACGGCCGCATCCTTGTGCGTCCTTCCGGTACAGAGCCTCTTGTACGTGTCATGGCCGAAGCGCCAACTCAAGAGCAATGTGATGAATATGTAGAGCGTATCGCAGCTGTTGTGCGCGCGGAAATGGGCACGGAATAATTGATACGGTGAACGAGAAAGATATGCATATACCGCACTTATGGAGCGGTGGATGCATATCTTTTTTATATGGTGTGGAATTTTTGGTTATGGATGGTGATTGCATGTAACGTCTTTGTTTGGTGGTATCAATGCTGGAAAAGATTGAAGTAGCAGCATGCGTCATGCGTTGGATGAAGTGGAATTTGCATTTGTCCGAAGTTTTGCCGTTTTTGACCGAAGTTTCAGCGAAGTTGGCCGAAGATTTCGCGAATTTGACCGAAGATTGGACATAATTGTCCGAACGAAATTTTAATATGTCCAAACATCGTGGATTTTTGACCGAACAGTGCCCATCAATTGTCCGAACCTACCCCTAAAACCATGCCGAATTGTCCGAACTGTATGGGAAAGTGTCCGAATGCTTTTTTAACCTATCAAAAAGCAGGAAATTTGCTCATTTTTACAACTTTCTAATGTCTAATCCAACTCCTTGAGCTAACTTACTACTCAATTCACACCAGTAGCATAAGTAAAAATGGCCTCACCTTTGCATAAAATGGAAATAATCCACATAATTGTTGACGAATTGGGGTATGGAAGGTAAGATATTATTTGTTGCTATTCAAGAATGGAAAGGAGCATTAAAGCTACACGACAATAACTAGATACACAAAGCGCCTGAACTAAGCGACGGACGATACAATGCTTAGTTGACGAGGAGGAGGTTTATCGATCTATCGGCGGATGCCTCCCGGTTGCCAATCACAACCGACTTTAGGGACAGTTTAAAGCATAAAGGCAACTTTATGTACAAAGACTGTTACTATGATTACAAAATTATTTTATAGGTAATGTGGGGGCAAGACTGTCCCCTAACTATGGTGTGCTTTCTTGTCCCTGCAACTCTAGGGAGGAAACTATTTATGTGCGGAATCGTAGGATATATCGGAACACAAGATACAAAGGAAATTCTTTTAAAAGGTCTAGAAAAGCTTGAATACCGTGGATATGACTCTGCTGGGATCGCTGTTATGAACGAGAGCGGCGTACACGTATTCAAGGAAAAAGGCCGTATTGCAGACCTTCGCGAAGTAGTGGACAATGACGTTTTAGCATCAACTGGAATCGGTCACACTCGCTGGGCAACTCACGGTGTACCAAGTCAAGTAAATGCGCATCCACACCAAAGTACATCTGGACGATTTACACTTGTACACAACGGAGTAATCGAAAACTATTCACAACTTAAACGCGAACACTTACAAGGCGTAGAGCTAGTAAGTGAAACTGATACAGAAGTAGTCGTACAAATCATCGAGAAATTTGCAAACGAAGGACAGCATGTGGAAGAAGCGATGCGTCGCACTCTTTCCATCCTAAAAGGTTCTTACGCGATTGCTTTACTGGATAATGAAGATCCTGAAACAATCTATGTAGGGAAAAACAAGAGCCCATTATTAGTTGGAGTAGGAAAAGGTGACTTCAACGTAGTGGCAAGTGATGCAATGGCGATGATTCAGGTGACGGATCAATTCGTTGAGCTGATGGACAAAGAGATGGTTATCGTGAAGAAAGAAGCGGTAACGATCAAAAAGCTGAACGGTGAAATCATCGAGCGCGCGCCATACACGGCTGAACTTGATGCAAGTGATATCGAAAAAGGCACATACCCACATTACATGTTAAAAGAAATCGATGAGCAGCCATTAGTAATTCGTAAGCTCGTCCAAAAATACCAAAACGAAAACGGCGAATTGACGATTGATGAAGACATCATCAACGCAGTGAAACAATCTGACCGCCTTTACATCGTAGCAGCAGGAACAAGCTACCACGCAGGTCTTGTTGGAGCGCAAATGATTGAAAAGCTTGCAAAGGTTCCTGTAGAAGTACACGTAGCAAGTGAGTTCAACTACAACATGCCGATTCTATCTGAAAAACCGCTATTCATCTTCATCTCTCAAAGTGGAGAAACAGCGGACAGCCGTGCGGTACTTGTACAAGTAAAAGAGTTGGGTTACCCTGCACTTACTGTAACTAACGTACAAGGATCTACACTATCCCGTGAAGCAGATTTCACATTGCTACTTCACGCTGGCCCTGAGATTGCAGTTGCTTCTACAAAAGCTTACACGGCTCAACTTGGCGTTCTGTCCATTTTCGCTGCTGTACTAGCGGAATCTAAAGGACACAACCTAGAATTCGACCTAGTGCAAGACCTAGGAATCGTTGCAAACGCAATGGAAGTTCTATGTGATGCAAAAGAAGAGCTAGAAGACATCGCTCGCAAATTCTTGGCAACAACAAGAAACTGCTTCTTCATCGGCCGTACAATGGACTACTATGTTGGTCTTGAAGGTGCGTTAAAACTAAAAGAAATCTCCTACATCCAAGCAGAAGGATTTGCTGGAGGAGAATTAAAGCACGGAACGATTGCCCTGATCGAAAATGGTACACCAGTTATCGCGATTTCCACACAAGAACAAGTGGACTTAAGCATCCGCGGTAACGTGAAAGAGGTAGTAGCACGTGGTGCCAACCCTTGTATCATCTCCATGAAAGGCTTAGAAACAGAAGAAGACAGCTTCGTTGTACCACCAGTAAACGAACTGCTCTCTCCACTAGTTTCTGTTATTCCGTTGCAGCTGATCTCTTACTATGCAGCACTTCACAGAGATTGTGACGTAGATAAGCCACGTAACCTTGCGAAAAGTGTTACGGTGGAATAATTCAATAATTAGGTTAAATATGAGAAGCACCTTTACTGTGAAAAGTAAGGTGCTTTTTGTATCTTCTTAGTCCTGTATCTCTAATCCAAAGTCAGTGATTGTGATCTGTACTTCATAATCGATGGAGTCTGAGTGAAAATAGAATCCCAGTCGATTTGGTGATCTTTCCAAGCTAGATTTAATCTTTTTTTTAAAAACTTCTTCATCTATTTGCTCCTCTAATTTTCTTCTTGCTTTTTCCTTTAATCAAAGATTAGGCCTTCTGATTTAACTGCTACTATTATCACTCATGACCTAAATACGATGCGTTCCTTTATTCAATTATCGAACATAAAACGAGAAAAGATTGTTCCTGAGAGATTAGAATGTAAAACTAGCTCCTTGACAATATAGATGAATTTTATTATTTTTATATAGAACTTGATAAAATTATCACATTCGTATAACTCCAATAATATGGTTTGGAGGTTTCTACCAGGTACCAATAATTCCTGATTACGAAGGAAATACAAGAATTTTTTCTTGTGCTTTCTTCGTAATCAGGATTTTTTTTGTTGAAAAATAGGAGGACAAATAATGAATTTTTCTAAAATACCTAAAATTGAACTTCACTGCCATTTAGATGGGAGTGTTAGACCGGAGACTATCATTGACATCGCAAAGAAAGAGGGCATCCATATACCTTCTTTTGATAAGGAAGAGATAAAAGAAGAACTAATTGCTCCATTAAATTGCGAATCCTTAGATGAATATCTTAAAAGATTTTCAATTCCTAATTTAGTAATGCAGTCAAAAGAAAATTTGAAAAGAATTACTTATGAGCTTTATGAAGATGCAGCAAAGGAAAATGTAAAATATATGGAGGTTCGATTTGCCCCCTTACTTCATACGAAAATGGGATTATCTATAGAAGAAATTATCTTAAGTGTGATAGAGGGAATGAAAGAGGCAGAAGAAAAATTTGATATTCATGGAAATATCATTTTGTCATGTATGAGAACAATGCCGGTGGAAAGTGCTTTTGAGGTCGTTGAGAAGGGGGAGAAATTCTTAGGGAAAGGGGTTGTCGCAATAGATTTGTGTGCTTCTGAGGAAGAAGGTTTTTGCAGGGAATTTATTGAACCAATCAAATTGGCTAGAAAATATGGCTTTAGAGTCACGATTCACGCAGGTGAAACTGGAATCGGGAAAAATGTGCTCGAAGCTGTTAAATGGTTAGGAGCTGAAAGAATTGGACATGGTGTGTTCATTCATGATTGTGAAGAAGCATATAATATTGTAAAGCAAAGGCAGGTAGTACTTGAAATGTGTCCAACAAGTAATGTCCAAACCAAAGCAGTAAAACAAATCAGTGATCATCCAATCTATGATTTCCACAGGGATGGAATAAAAGTAACTGTTAATACAGACAACAGAACGGTTTCGAACACAACGATGGCAAAGGAATGTAATTTAGTCTGGAATGAATTTGCCATGAGTGATGTTGAGTATAAACAGATTTACATGAATAGCGTACAAGCCTCTTTTGCAAATGAAAAGGTAAAGAAAAAACTGAAGAAATATTTACAGTACATTTAAAATTATTCATTTATAAAATACCTGTAAATGGATGGTATGCCGAAAGAATTGGTAGTAAGCGAATGGGTAGCTTAAATAAAACACCGTTTCAATACTGAAACGGTGTTTTATGTGTTTTGTCGCTCTCACAATATAAAACATTTTTTAAGTGTACCCGATTCTAAATTAGGCTTTATATAGGAGAGTCATTAACTAGCATTTCTTTCAAGTTCTACACTTTGCGACTTTTCTTTTTTCACCTGCCCCCAAACGTATCCCAACACACCACCAATAATTGCTGGAAGAATCCAACCTAAACCTACTTCATATAAAGGAAGAATCGTAGCAAAAAGGTTTTCAACCGGTGCTATGCTAATACCCGCAGCCTTCAATGCATCAGAGAACGCCACAATGGAAGTGAATATCATGCTTCCCTGATACACTTCTTTTCTTCCGTTAAAGAATGAATGCAAGAAGGTTAAGGCCATCAAGCAGACAACAAATGGATAGATCGCAACTAACACCGGTACAGAAACGGCGATCAACTGAGTTAAGCCCACGTTTGCAAAAATAGCACTAATGGTAGATAACAAGACAACAAAAGTTTTATAAGAAATGTTTGGCAATAGTTTATTAAAGTAGGAAGAACATGAAATGATAAGACCGATACTTGTTGTTAAACATGCTCCTATAACAATCAGGCTTAGTAATAACCCGCCATAAGCCCCGAAGAAGTGATTAGATGCACCTGATAGCACCGCTCCCCCATTTTCTAATAATCCTAAGGCTTCTACACTTGAAGCACCAATATAAGATAGAGATGTATAGATGATGGCAAGAAGTCCTGCTGCGATGCTGCCTGCTTTAGTCACAGCAATCATGATTTCCTTTTTCGATGTCGCGCCTTTCTCTTTAACGGCATTGATGACAACAATTCCAAAAACAAAGGCAGCAAGGGCATCCATGGTCAGGTATCCTTCTTGGAATCCTGTGAAGAAGGAGCCGTCTACATAACTCTCAGTAGGAGCCTGGAAGCTACCTATTGGGAAAATAAATGCCGTGGCAATTAATATTCCTATGAAAACTAGTAATAGTGGTGTTAAAACTTTTCCTACAATATCGACTATTTTAGTAGATTTTAAAGAAAAGAATACGGTAACGCCAAAAAATAGACTGGTGAAGATTAATAACCCAATGCTGCTACTTTCTTCTGATAAGAACGGTCTGATTCCCATTTCAAAGGACGCCGTTCCTGTTCTTGGAATGGCAAAAAGAGGTCCAATAGCTAGATATAAAATAACGGTAAAAGCAAGTCCGAAAACGGGGTGGACCCTACTCGCTAAAGACTGGAGATCGCTTTTCCCTGAATAGCCCAAAGCTAGTACTCCAAGCAAAGGCAAACCAACTCCAGTTACGATAAAGCCTGCATTAGCAGACCAGATATTTGTCCCTGCAGATTGACCGAGCATGGCTGGAAAGATTAAATTTCCTGCACCGAAGAATAAGGCGAACAGCATAAATCCAATAGCTAGTACAAATGAAAAAGGCATTTTGTTTATCATCTTAAGTCCTCCTGGTAGTTTAGTGATCTGGTTGTTCCCATATAAATATATAGAAAATTATTTTAGTAAGGTAATATATTGCATACCACAAGATAACACATGCAAAATATTTATGCAATATATTACTGATGGTGATTGAATGCAATATATTGTATTTAAAAGCAGAATACTATACACTTTTATTATAAGTCATGAACCGTATTCATTATTTTTCAAATTGATAAAGGTGGTTGTTCATAATGCCCATACCTACCAACTATTCATCTCCCACTCGGGTATCCGCTAAAAAACGCGCCTTTGCTCAAATTCAAGAGTGGATTATTGACGGAACGCTTCAACCGAAAGAAAAGCTGAATGATGCAGAACTTGCACAAGCTTTAGGTGTGAGCAGAACGCCTATACGAGAAGCACTGCAACTACTCAATGTTCAAGGGTTAGTGGAAATGTTTCCAGGAGTAGGCACGCAAGTCACCTCTGTCAATAAAGAAGACATAACCAAGATCCTTCCTCCATTGGGCGCTCTAGAGGCGCTGGCTGCTGAACTGGCAACACCATTAATTACCCAAGATACTATTGATACATTGCGTGAGATAAATACTGCATTCGCACGTGCCATTAAAAAAGGAGACTTTTATTCTGCATTAAAGCAGGATGAGCAGTTCCATAATATTATTGTCGAGAACGCGGAGAACCCTTATCTAGCTAACTCAGTATCAAACCTTCAGGCACATGTTTTGCGTCTCTATTTTCACCAGTCCATTATTCTGACAGATGCTTCTATAGAAGAACACGAGTCTATGCTAAAAGCATTTGAAAATCGAGACCCAGAAACGGCGGCTAAAATCGCCCGCACTAACTGGCTTCGAGCAATTGATGAGTTCTATGCGGAGCAGAAAGATAGTGGAGAATAGTTTATTTTTGAACGGAGCAGATAAAATGCAAATTATCGAACTAAGAGACAAGGATCAACTATTGGAAAACGCAATCCAAGTTTTTTGGCAGCAGTGGGGGAGTGAGGAGAACTTTAAGTTTTATGAAGATGCGATTCTCCATTCTGCTACAACCTCTTCTGATATACCACGATTTTATGTGGCAGTGGAAGAGGGTGAAATCATAGGTACGTATGCTATCTTACGAAATGATATTAATAGCCGTCAGGACTTGTGTCCATGGTTGGCTTGCCTTTATGTGGCAGAGGAGCATAGAGGGAAGGGGATAGGTGCAAAGCTTCTGGATCACGGATTAAGCGTGGCGGCAGAAAAAGGCTATGAGAACCTATACCTAACAACAGATTTAGAAAACTATTATGAGAGATACGGCTGGGAAAACAGCGGGATCGTTTATGGGCCAGGTGGTGGCTCCATTAAGCTCTATGAAAAAAGGATTACTAAATAAAAGAAAATCCGGATGAAGTGTCTAAACTCCATCCGGATTTTTTGCTTTATTTTTTCACTTTTACATCATAACGATCTGCATCCATCACTTTTACCCATGCAGCCACAAAGTCGTTTACAAACTTTTCTTGGCTGTCGTCTTGTGCGTACACTTCGACAAGGGCACGAAGGACGGAGTGGGAACCGAAGACTAGGTCTACCCTTGTTCCAGTACGGACTAGCTCGCCAGTTTGGCGATCACGTGCTTCATAGTAGCCTTCTCCTTCTACAGGCTTCCATTCCACACCCATATCAAGCAGGGTCACAAAGAAGTCATTGGTGAGCGTGCCTACTCGGTCCGTAAAGACACCGTGCTTCGTGTCGCCGTGGTTGGCACCAAGGACACGCAAGCCTCCGAGAAGGACGGTCAATTCTTTTGCAGAAAGGTCCATTAGTTGAGCTTTGTCCACCATGAACTCTTCCGGTTTCAAGGAGTATTCCTTCTTATGGTAGTTGCGAAAAGCATCCGATACAGGCTCCAGCACTTCGAAGTTTTCTTCGTCTGTTTGGTCCTGTGTGGCGTCACCGCGACCTGGTGTGAATGGAACTTTTACATCAAAGCCGGCGTCCTTGGCAGCTTTTTCAACGGCTGCACTTCCGCCAAGCACGATTAAATCTGCCAGGCTGACGTTTTTATCCAGGCTGCTTTGCAAGTCTTCTAACACATTGATAGCCCTAGCAAGCTGCTCTGGCTCGTTTGCTTCCCAGTCCTTTTGAGGGGAGAGGCGAACGCGGGCACCATTTGCGCCACCGCGTCTGTCCGAATGACGGTAGGTGCTGGCAGAAGCCCAAGCAGTTTTCACAAGTTCGCTGACAGAGAGACCACAATCTAATAGTTTTGCTTTGAGTTCCTCAATCTCCGCATCTGTTAACGTGTAGTTCACCTTCGGAACCGGATCCTGCCAAATGAATTCTTCTTCTGGCACTTCAGGTCCTAAGTATCTGTCGCGCGGCCCCATGTCACGGTGAAGCAACTTAAACCATGCGCGTGCAAAGGCATCGGCAAACTCATCCGGATTTTGATGGAAGCGGCGAGAAATCTTTTCGTATTCTGGGTCCATGCGCATTGCCATGTCCGCAGTCGTCATCATTGTTTTTACTTTTTTGGATGGATCGTGAGCGTCTGGAGCTAGGTGCTCTTCATCCGGATCAATTGGTGCCCATTGGTAGGCGCCAGCTGGACTCTTTGTCAGCTCCCACTCATACCCAAAGAGCAAATCAAAATAGCTCATATCCCATTTCGTTGGGGTTGGCGTCCAGGCACCTTCAATTCCACTTGTAATCGTGAATGCACCGTGGCCAGTTTCATGAGAACTCTTCCAACCAAATCCTTGATGTTCCAGGCCTGCTCCTTCTGGCTCTTCTGTCACATGAGATGGGTCCCCTGCACCGTGGGCTTTCCCGAATGTATGTCCGCCGGCAGTCAATGCCACGGTTTCCTCATCATTCATACCCATCCGCTTAAAGGTATCGCGAATATCAAAGGCACTTTTCTTTGGATCTGGTTCGCCGTTTGGTCCTTCTGGATTCACATAAATCAATCCCATTTGCACGGCTGCAAGTGGATTCTCGAGGTCACGTTCGCCGGAATAACGGTTGTCGCCAAGCCATTCCTTCTCCGGCCCCCAGTTTACGTCTTCTTCAGGCTGCCAAATATCTTCACGGCCACCGCCGAATCCAATCGTTTTTCCACCCATGGATTCAATCGCTACATTTCCTGCAAAAACAAGCAAGTCTGCCCAAGAGAGCTTGTTGCCATATTTCTTTTTAATCGGCCAAAGCAAACGACGTGCCTTGTCCAAGTTACCATTATCAGGCCAGCTGTTTAACGGTGCAAAGCGCTGAGAGCCGCTTCCGCCGCCTCCGCGTCCATCTGCTTGACGATATGTACCTGCAGCATGCCAGCTCATACGGATAAAGAAAGGCCCATAATGCCCATAATCCGCCGGCCACCAGTCTTGGCTGTCTGTCATAAGATTATGTAAGTCCTCTTTCAGGCTCGCATAATCAATCTTTTGAAATTCCTCTGCATAGTTAAAATCTTCCCCTAGTGGGTTTGTCTTCATGTCATGCTGGTGAAGCACATGCAAGTCTAGTTGATTCGGCCACCAGTCTTTGTTCTTAGTGCCTCTGATCGGCTTTTCGGAACTACTTTCTCCCGTAAACGGGCACTTTCCAACGTTCTCATTGTCCATACATCTTTTCCCCTTTCTGTTTTGAGAAGAGTAAATAGCACACTATCTTGCCTTACAACGTACGAAACTACAAAATGAGACAACATCAATTCTTACATTGTAATTATAATAAATAATCAGCAGAATAAAAAGAAATATGACTTAATTTTCGATAATATTCTGAAATTAAAACTATTTGAGTTCGTCGCCAATAATTAAGATGCCTTTTTATTGGAATTTAATACCTATAATTGAAAAAGCCAATCACTATTTACATAGGATTGGCTTTGAGGATGAAACTATTTAATTTTCAGAAGGGTCTCGGTACCTGTACTTATATTGTAATAATAGGTTTGATACTCTGTTTCAAAGGTAGATTTGCTCCAGATGCTTGTTCTATCGTTTGTTTCCTCTGTTTCCACTAATCTCAGTTCGCCTGCGCCAAGTGTCATGATGTTTTGGCGCTCCTTTATGAGTGATGCTGACAATAATATTGACGAGCGCTATGATGAATACAATAGCCCCAGTAACGGTAAGCCCTACTATGCCTTCAAAAAAGTTAAATTCCTGTAATGATAGTTATTGCTAAAAATAGTATTTGAAGAAAAAGGTTTGAATGGTATCCAGACAACCTCTTTTATTATTGTTTTTTTCTTGCATAACTTTGGCCCTGTCCTCTCTTAAAAATAACCCGTCCAAAAGTTACAATAACCTCTGAAAAAGTCACAATCCTCGCCGAAATAGTTACAATAACTCAATGAAAAGTTACAATCCACCGAAATGGCGCGATGAAAAATACAAAAATTACGCTAGTTTAGTTGAAAAACCCTAATTTTTAGGCTACCGTTCAATATATATAGAAGTTCCGAATGGAGAGAGAGCATATGATGTTAGTGTTAGGTGTTTTAGGAGTGCTAGTTTTGGTTGGTGGGCTGTTTGCAACAATCCAGGTAGCAGGAAAAGGGGATCAGGACTATCAGAAGAAATCGGAGGGGAATGTAAGACGACTCACGTACATTTATATCGTGTTGTTTGTCGTTATTATAGTTGGATTTATCGTTTATTTGAGATGGTTTGTGTAGCATGGAATGTTAAAAGCCCCCCGGGAGGTTATCTCCGCGGGGGGCTTTTGTGTTTACTATAACTTAAACGAACTCTTCAACGACACAATCTCATTAAACACAAGATTGTCTTCAGTTGTATGCTTTGGATCCACATTGAAGTAACCGTGACGGAAGAATTGGAATTTCTCCTGTGGCGCCACACCCTTCATGTTCTCTTCCACAAAACCATTTAACACTTTCATGGAATTCGGATTCACTTTGTCAAGGAAGGATTTCTCGACAACTTCCACCGATTCCTCTTCCGTGCCAGCAACATTAGCCACTTCAGTTTCGACTTCCTCTTCAGGCTCCTCGTCCAATAGCAACGGTTCGAACAAACGGAACTCAGCAGGGACCGCTTGGGATGCTTCTACCCAGTGTAATGTACCTTTTACTTTACGTCCTGTAAAGCCTGTTCCACTCTTCGTTTCAGGATCATACGTACAATGAATCTCCACCACATTTCCGTCCGCATCCTTAATAAAGTCCTCACACTTAATGAAGTAAGCATGTTTCAAACGAACTTCATTGCCAGGGAAGAGGCGGAAGTATTTCTTTGGCGGATCTTCCATGAAATCCTCTTGCTCAATATAAATCTCACGGGAGAATGGAATTTGTCTTGTTCCCATTTCCGGATTTTCCGGGTTGATTTCCGCATCCAGCATTTCCACTTGTCCTTCTGGGTAGTTGGTGATGACCACTTTCAATGGACGAACAACACCCATCGTACGAGGGGATTTCAACTTCAGATCCTCACGTACAAAGTGATCCAGCATTTGCGAGTCAACGAAACCAGAGCCTTTAGAAACACCTGTTTCACGAACGAATGCGCGGATTGCTTCAGGTGTGTAACCTTTGCGGCGCAGTCCGGAGATCGTCGGCATACGAGGGTCGTCCCATCCATCAACAATGCCTTCTTCCACAAGCTTGCGCAGCTTACGCTTACTCATTACGGCATTTGTGATGTTCAAACGGCCAAACTCGATTTGCTGAGGCGTGCCAGCCATTTCCGTTTCCGCTACGACCCAGTTGTATAGTGGGCGTTGGTCTTCAAACTCCACTGTACAGATAGAATGAGTCACATCTTCAATCGCATCCTCAATCGGGTGTGCGAAGGCATACATTGGATAGATGCACCATTTGTCTCCTGTGTTGTGGTGGGTAGCATGAGAAATACGATAGATAACCGGGTCACGCAAGTTGATGTTCGGTGACTTCATGTCAATTTTTGCCCGAAGAACTTTTTCTCCGTTACCGAATTCGCCTTTACGCATGCGCTCAAACAAGTCAAGGTTTTCGTCCACAGAACGATCGCGGTATGGGCTGTCTTTTCCTGGTTCTTTCAGTGTACCACGGTAAGCGCGAATTTCATCAGCAGAAAGGTCGTCTACATACGCTTTGCCTTTTTTGATTAAAAGAACCGCGCGATTATACATCTCTTCAAAGTAATCAGATGCAAAGAAAAGTCCGTCCCAATCATAGCCTAGCCATTTTACGTCTTCTTTGATGGAGTTAACATATTCAACGTCTTCTTTTAAAGGGTTGGTGTCGTCAAAGCGCAGGTTCGTTTTACCGTTGAACTCGTCAGCAAGATCAAAGTTGATAACGATGGACTTTGCATGTCCGATATGTAGGTAACCGTTTGGCTCTGGAGGGAAGCGGGTGATGACATGGTTGCGCTTGCCGGTTTCCAGGTCCTCTTTTATGATATTTCGAATAAAATTCGAGTTTGCTGGGTTATGTTCCAAGTTTTTCAACCTTCCTTATATAAGAATGCCGGGGGAGCGGGCTATTTTAGCTATTATCCCCACATTTATGATAGTCAATATTGTAACATAAGAAATGGTAAGCGCAAAAGCTTATAAGGGGGTGAGGGGAAGATAAGTTTCGAGTTTGACGCCACTGTTGATTTCCGCACCGGGCTTCGCTTTCCGCGGGGCGACCTTGAGCTTCCTCACAACGCTTCAGGGGTCTCAACATTGTCGCTACTCCCCCGCTGGAGTCTACGCCCTGTGCTCCAATCAACAGCTAGGTTGTCTGATATACAGAATCACCCTTTTTCACACAAAAAAGCAGCAGGACCCCTTCATCCCACTGCCCATCTCTCCATCTATCACCAAGGCCTGAACGGCGGTGATCCTGGTGGCGCGTTTTGTATCATATCCATCAACGGAATCGTGTAAGCAAACAAAATCAATGCCACTGCAATTCCAATCCAAAGTTTCCAGTTCTCCAATATACGTGGTGTTTCACCCGCATCTTCCGCGACCTCACCAATCGGGAATTCCGTAAGGGCTTTTGGTGCGAAGAAGGAAAGGTTGATGACAATGTAGATCATCAGCATGGATGCTACAAACAAGATGACGCCACCGAGTGCCATGGTTACTTGATTTGCGAAGATACCATCAAACCAAGCGGCGGCTGTAGCATGATCCTGGTAAGTCGTGTAAGCGGTTCGTCGTGGTGCCCCTAAAAGTCCAAGCAAGTGCATCGCACCAGACATGAAGAACATTCCGACCGTCCAAAGAATCGTCTGTGTCATCGCAAGTTTGTTCATGCGTGCGGTGAAAGCTCTGCCGCGCAATACTGGAATCAGCCAGTACGCGATTCCGAAGAATGTCAGGATAACGGTGGAGCCAACGGTAATGTGAAAGTGTCCCACCACCCAAAGTGTGTTATGGACAACCGCATTCATCTGGTTACTGGCATTGATGATTCCGCCGGTTCCTGCAGGAATGAAGAACAGCATTCCCATGAATGGCGCGAAAAAGCGTGCGTCACCCCATGGTAATTTTCTTACCCAACCGAAGGCACCTCTAGCGCCTTTTGCACGACCTGCCAATTCAAATGTTGCAAAAATAGAGAAGGCGGTCAGCAGGGAAGGAACGATTACCGCAAACGTTAATACAACCTGCAGGTATTTCCAGAATTCAGAGATTCCAGCTTCCATCAGCTGATGGTGAAAGCCTACTGGAATCGAGAAGAGCAAGAACAACACGAATGCCAAGCGTGCGAGTGAATCACTGAACAATTTCCCACCGATAATTTTCGGAATACAGACATACCAAGCGATGTAAGCCGGTAAAAGCCAGAAGTACACCAAAGGATGGCCGAAGTACCAGAACAACGTGCGGCTCAAGAGAATATTGATGTTATCCACCAGTCCAAGGGACCAAGGTAAGAACTGAAGCAACACCGTCGCAGCCACCCCAATGGAAGCAACATACCATAAAAGGATGGTTCCGACTGTCATAAAGCTGAACAGTGGTGTTATCTGGCCACGGTTTTGTTT
Organism: Bacillus sp. RO2; assembly: GCF_012911845.1. Classification (GTDB taxonomy): domain Bacteria; phylum Bacillota; class Bacilli; order Bacillales; family Bacillaceae_I; genus Sutcliffiella_A. Next base: position 24,839 of record NZ_JAAXCU010000025.1, read on the forward strand.
TTTCCAGCGGATATATTGGGCCAACAAGCTTGCCCCGCCAATCCAAGTTCCAACCACAAACAGGGTCAACCCTACATAATAGAGGGGAGAGGCTTGCAATGGCGCGTAAAAAGTATATAAGACCGATGCGTCATTCGTTAAGATCATTGCAAAGCTCAATAGCGTTCCGATTGTGAGTACCCAAAACCCGATCCAACCTAATCTCCTTTCAACAGGTGTCATCGTACCCAAGGTCCTGCTCATCCCGGCATGAAGGAAACCGTAGATAAAATAGGTCGTCAACACAAGTGCAAGAAGCACACCGTGTGCCGTTAACAGCTGATAATAGCTGATGCTGTAAGGAAGCTCAATCAGTCCCCCGCGGACAAGCCCCTGGACCACACCTGCCATCGTTCCTAAGAACAGCGCGGCAAAGGCGATATAAATATAGGCCATACTTAGTTTTGAATCGTGACTGTCTACTTCCGCTGTCTGTCTCATTCTTCTGTCACCTCAATTTCCATTTGCATATGCTGATGTCCGATGCCGCAGTATTCATTGCAAAGGACAAGGTATGAACCAGCTTCCTTGAATGTATGTTCCGATTGGTTGATGTGACCAGGTGTGATCATCATGTTGACGTTTGTCTGTGGGATGGTGAAGCTGTGGACGACATCCTGGCTTGTCAGTTGGAACTTGACAGTAGAGCCTTTTGGAACGGTAATTTTATTAGGTTCATAGCCAAATGTCATGGCAATGATGGTAGCTTCATAGGTATTCTCATCGATTTTATTCAATCCCGGCTCATCAAATGGAGCGGATGCTCTAACATTTTCTGCATCTACGGTGGCCATATGACTTGGTGGATGATGGCCGTGAGCGAAGGCGGTAAACCCAATGACGGATAAAAAGACAATCAAGGTTCCGACGCCGAAAATTAACCAATATTTTTCATAACGGTGTAAATGCATCTATTTGTACCCCCTTTTTTGAACTGACTAATTTCGTGAAATAAATAAGCTGAAGACGCTGATCCACGAAATGACGATAAATGCCCCTAACATAAATACGGCAATCAATGTTCCTTTTAATGAAGCTTCCTCTTCTTTCAAAGGAAGCTTATTGTCGGTAGTTTTTTCAGGACGTTCATATTGTACATTTGCCATCCCTGACACCCCTTTCTATTCCACAACCAGTTTGGAAACCATCTCGGTATGCCCTGTTCCACACATGATGTCACAAATGATTTCGTATTCACCAGGCTCAAGGTTCGCGACCACACTGCCATCTCCTTGTATCTTTACGTCTGTTCCTTTAATAGTAATTCCGTGGTGACCTTCCACGTTTTCATGGTGGATAGCAACAGGTTTGCCGGCCGGTGCAGTATAGGTAGCTTGATCGAATTCCCAATTTGAACTCTTAATTGTTACTTCCGCCTCCGCATCCTCCACTGAAACCTCATCAGAACCACAACCAGACATAACCCCTAAAAGTAAGACAAGTGCAAAGCAGCACGCCAAAAATTTTTTAAAAGAAAACATACTCGCCACTTCCTTTTCCATTTTTATATAAATGATCTATGCACTTTCATTGTAAAAGGTGGGAAGATTTAAAAGTGTGATAAAAGTCACACATTTGGAAGAAAAAGTTGAACAATTTGTTAACAAGTGAGCAAAGTGGAAAAGACGGTTTGACCTTGCACGATTTTGTTATAATAGTAGGAAAGAAATGTAATGAACCAGAGGAGGATGGAAGAGGGATGAATGCGGAAAAAACCATTATTGATAAATTGAATCTGCAAAAATATAAGAACCGTTTATTTTTGCAGTTGCCTGAAAATACTAGGGAATTTGAAGGACTGGACTATGATACTTCTATAAAGAAGGACAAGTATGATTTGATCTTCTTGTTCATGTTCTCCATGGATGATTTCAACAAGTACGCCGATGTTATAAATGAAAAACAACTGCTGTCAGATAACGGCTATATGTATGTCGCTTATCCAAAAAAGGGGAATTCCGTCTATCCGAAATACATTGAGCGGGATAGCTTTTATGCAGAATTAAATCTGGATGAGGAAAAGTATTTGCCAAACAGCAATCTTAAATTTTCAAGAATGGTCAGCCTGAACGAGGTCTTTACAGTTGTGGGGTTGAAATCGACACCGAAGAAAGCAAAAAAGAAAACAAGTGCCAAAAGCCAATGTGTGGATGACTATATCACCCACATTGATGACATTAAGAGCTTCCTAAAAAATAATGAGGCGGTCCTGGAGAAATATAACCAACTAACATATGGCTATCAAAAAGATTGGGCGCGCTATGTCTACAGTGCCAAAAGGGCAGAAACACAGGAGAAAAGACTGCATGAGATGGTAGCAATTATTGACGAAGGTCATAAATCGATGGATCTGTATAGGAGAAATAAGAAGTAATAGGAGGCCGTATTCTACATGTAGAATACGGTTTTTTTACTATTAAATTTGAATAATTGAGGTGTTTCCACTCATACTACTAAATACTATCATTCGTTGAAAGAGAGGAAACAACATGACTTTTTCCCGTCTGCAACTATCATTTGTCATCATTCTGTTTATCGGGATTTCTAATCATGTTCTAATGTTGCCTCATCTATTATCTGTCGCTAAACGCGATGCTTGGGTTTGTGTGTTAGCAGGGTATGGTATCTTGCTGATTTGGGGGATGGTTCTTTATTTCATCATGTCTCGAAACAAACAAAATATGAAGCTCTCTACCTGGATTGCTAAACGCGCGGGAAGAGTTGTTTCCGCCAGTGTCATGTTCATCTATTTTTTTCATATTTCCATCATTGCTTTTATATCATTTTATGATTTTATTACATCCATTAAGATATATTTTCTTCCTCTCACACCACAATGGATCGTCGTACTTCCTTTCCTTCTATTATGTGTATGGGGAGCTAGTTCAAATTTAAAGACTATTGTGTACAGTGCTACATTTTTATTGCCAATAGTATGGATTCTTGGCTATTTTGTCGCATTTACTACCATCTCTAATAAGGATTACTCTTATATGTTTCCAATCCTTGTGAATGGCAGCTCTCCAATCATTAGTGGTATTACAGTCGTTCTTGGAGGCAGTGTGGATATTCTGTTGATCCTGCTTTTACAACATTATTTGAAGAAGCCGTTTGTGCTTTGGCAGCTTCTGCTATTGGTTACGATATTAATTGGACTTATTTTAGGGCCTTTACTTGGGGCTATTGCTTCGTTTGGACCAAATATTGCAGCGGTTTTGCGCTTTCCGGCATTAGAACAGTGGCGATTAGTAGAGCTTGGGGAGCATGTTTCCCATTTAGATTTTTTTGCAGTTTTTCAATTAATTTCAGGTTCGCTGATCAGGGTTGCTTTATGTTTGTATTTCCTTAAGGATATCGCGTTTACATCCAATAAAATGAAGTCTATTATATTCTGGACATCTTCCTCGTGTTTACTCATTGTAGGTATTTTGCCAATTAGCGATCTTTGGATGCAAAATGCCATTGGTAATTATTTTTATCCTGGGTTACTGCTGATTGGAGTGATTCTTACCATAGGCTTGCTTGTAGTAAGCTTTATTCCGCAAAAGGTGAAAGGGACGGGTACTATATGAAAAATTCATCATCACCATGTCTAAGACTGGAAACATTAGATACCCTCTTGAAAGAAAACAACCTTCTAAATGATGAATTGGAAGCTTACTTTCAGAATTATGCGGATGTCCACTTTATTCCGATGGAAGAGAAAAACAGGGAACTTTCCATTTTTTATTGCATGGGAATGGTGGATATCAGCCAAGTAAACAAGTATTTTCACGCTATCGTTGAGTATGTTCAAATTCTTAAAGAAGCTTTTGTTGATAGCGAATTACCACCGATGGAAAAAGTGAGTTCCATTAGTGGGCTAGTTGAGAAAGTTTTCTCTGGATATTTCATCGTATTTCAACCACACAGGAATTACTTTCTGGCTTTTGAACTTACTGATGTACCAAAAAGGGAGCCTTCCGAATCCAATACTGAGGTTTCCATCAAAGGGCCCAAAGACGGATTTACTGAAGAACTGAACATCAATACAGCCCTGATTCGTAAAAGGTTGAAATCACCTTATTTATTTAATGAAAACTTTGAAATTGGAACGCTAAGTAAGACAGCAGTTTCTCTAATGTATCTGGATGATAGAGTAAATAGGGAGATGCTAAGTGAGGTAAGAAGTAGGCTTGAACAAATGGAAACAGAAAGCTTGGTTAGCAGTGGACAATTGGAGCAATGGTTGTCAAACCGGACCTTATCATTATTCCCATTATTTGATTATATCGGACGCCCTGACTTTGCGGTGGAGTGTATATTGCGGGGAAGATTTATTGTCATTGTAGACGGTTCACCGATGATATTGATTGGACCTAATAATGTTTTTGTTTTATTAAAATCACCCGAAGATATTCATTATCCGTATCATACTGTGGCCTTTCAAAGGATATTTCGAATTATTGGATTTCTTATAGCGGTTATGCTACCAGGTTTTTGGATTGCCATATCTTCTGTAAACGTGGATCAGCTTCCTTTTCAACTCTTAAATACCGTATCCATGTCCAGAGAAGGGCTGCCGATACCATTAGGGTTGGAAGCGTTCTTTATACTTGGGTTGTTTGAACTGCTAAGAGAGGCCGGAATCAGGATGCCAAAAGCAGTGGGACAGACAGTTGCGATAGTTGGGGGATTGATTATTGGGGACGCTGCAATAAGAGCGGGCTTGGCATCTGCCACTATGATTGTGGTGGTTGCTTTGACGGCGGTAGCAACTTTCACACTGGTGAACCAATCATTGACAGGGACCGTAAGTGTGTTACGAATTTATATAATGTTGTTGGGAGTGTTTTTGGGTATCTATGGAGTGTTTTTAGGTTTATTTAGTATCTTATTTTACTTGGCACGACTGGAGTCATTTAAGGTGGGGTATTTAGAACCGGTCTCCACATTAAATTTTAAGGATATTTTATCAGCCTTGCTTGTTAACCCTTTTAAAAACCGTCAGTTTAAAGCACCAATGGTACAACGGAAAGGGGGAGAAGAATGAGAGGGAATCTTAAAATGATGATGAAGGGATTAATGATAATCCCTCTTTTATTTCTAACAAGCTGCACAGATATCAAAGAGGTTCAGAACTTGAACTATGTTACCGCAATAGGAGTAGATTTCAAGGATGATGAATATATAGGATATATTCAGTTAATCAGTTTTAATTCTCAAGGAACTAACGGCAGCAGCGGGGAACCTTCTGTATGGGTCTCAGAAACTAAAGGGAAAACATTCGATGAAGCCCTCTCACAAGCATATAATACTTCACAAGAACGGCTGCTTTGGGCACACGTAAATACGATTCTAGTCAGTGAAAATGCATTGGAAGAAGGATTCCATCATATTTTTGATGTGCTGACAAGGTATTATGAGCTTCGTTTAACCACGTGGATTTTTGGAACAAAGGCCCCCATCAAGGAGGTCTTTTCTACGACAAGCTTCTTCAATCAATCAGCGTTAGCAACCATTATGCACCGTCCTATTGGTACTTATGAACAAAATTCTACTATCCGTCCAATACAACTTCAAGAATTTGTAAGGGAATTATATGAACCATCCCTCACCACCTACCTTCCATCTATCCATATTAACGAGGATCATTGGGTTCATAATATGAAACCTGATTCGAAACTCGAAATAGATGGTGCTTTTTTCTTGAAAAATAAAGAATATAAAGGGTTTTTTGCGCTTGAGGTACTTAAAGGACTTCGTTGGGTTGCCCCGGAAATGGAAAGAGCTGGAATACAAGTGGTGGACAATACGGGAGAGCCAGACTTTAATATTGTTTTTGAAAAAAATAAAGTGGATATAAAACCACTTGAAGGTGTAAGCTCGCCTCGCTACGATGTAGAGGTATCTCTTGAGGGAGTCATAGCAAATAGAGATGCAAATAAAATTGTAAATTTGAATGAAATGGAATCAAATTTAAGGGAAGAGATACATAAGGAAATTAAGGACTTATACCAACTAGGTATACAGAATGATACGGATTTTTTTCGCTTGGAGCATATCCTGTACAGGAAAAAGAATGAAATGTGGAAGTCGATTTTAGAAGATGGGGATTTTATATTATCAGAGAATTTGTTGGAGGAAATCGATTTAAATGTTAAGGTCATTCATTCTGGAGCGCTCAAAAACCGTACCATTAATATGGATGAAATAGATTGATTACAAAAAGCGCAGATTTGTTCATGTAAACTGCGCTTTTCCTTATCATGAAAACCTCTCCTATTAAATAAGTTGTATAAAGAGGAGGGGACAGAATGAGCTATGAACCGATAACTCCGTGGGAAGAGCATGAATTCTGGCTTGGCATCTTAAAGGACCATGCCTATTTTATAAGAGATTATCTATCACCAGAAGAAAAGAAATGGGTCAAGCAGGCGGAAACATTTATTGAGACTTTTGGAAAAGTGGAGCGGGAGCTGAAGAAGATTCCGCGAGATGCGCCTGTGGACTCGAAACCAATGATCAGGCTTTCCGAAATGGCAAATGAGGTAGCTTACAAGTATTACTTGTTTGAGGGAAATCTATTAAACCTTAGACTTTTCAATAAAGTCAATTTGAATTTGACCCCAACCTATTTGAACGGCACGCTTTTGGAAAATAGGGAGTACTTGAGGATTTTAGAAAGCTACGTCCAGGGGGAAGACTATCCTGCATTGACGCTAGTTGAACTGTTAAGCATGTGGCTAGATGATCAGTTAGGGCACGCTTCCCTGTTATTGAGGATGTTAGACGGGATAGAATTCGCATTGGTTGAGAGGGCCAATCAAGTGAGAGGAAAGTTCTCGCAGTTCATTGTGAAAAACGACATGATGGAAGGCTATCTCCATTTTGCAGAACCTGGCTTCCCCGCCCAGATGCGATTCGCGAAGGAAGTGTCGGTGGAGGTAGTGAAGTTTAATAATTTGGTAGCTGAAGTACTGGAACTTTATCTAAACGACGAACTCATTAACCAAAGCACCCTTCGATTCCTCGAACATCATTTTCCGGAATCATGTTACTTCATGAGAAAGCTGTCTTATTATGCACCCTCTATCAGTTATCCGGCGTGTAAGCTGACAAAGCCTACGGTTAGGAATGAAACATAACCCTCTCGAAAAAACACACTACTCGGTGGTGTGTTTTTTGAGTAGATAAAATAGTTTACATTCCCCATAAGAGGGGAAATTTAAAAAGAGAACATGTTAAAGGATGTGTCAGAATTGTCCTCTACTATTACAACTTACGTATTTGATGTGTATGGAACCTTATTTGATGTTCATTCTGTAAAAGAAAAAGCGGATGAATTGTTTGACGGGAGAGGGACGGAAATCAGTGAAATATGGAGGAGAAAACAATTGGAGTACTCGTTCCTTCGTCAATTAATGGGGAATTATGAAAAGTTCTCCGACGTAACGGAGCATTCTCTGAAATATGCTCTAAATCAACTGTCCATTTCTTATTCTAAAAAAGAAGTGGATTCTCTCTTAGAACAATATATTTGTCTGCGTGCCTATGAGGAAGTGCAGCAAGTTTTAAGCACTCTTAAAGAGAAAGGGAAGGTTCTAGCGGTCTTCTCCAACGGATCTCGTGACATGCTGGAGCCTTTGGTGGAACAAGCAGGATTAAGGAACTATTTCGATCACATCATCAGTGTGGATGACATCAAGCAGTATAAACCTACACCTGCTTCCTATACAAGTGTGCTGAAAGTGTTAGGTGTGAAAAGGGAAGAAGTCCTTTTCATGTCTTCAAATGGGTGGGATATTAGCGGTGCTAAAAACTTTGGTTTTCATACTGCTTGGATTAACCGAAATCATTTGCCGCAAGAAGAATTGGGATTAGCCCCAGATTACACAGTTGATTCACTAGATGGCATTTTAGATCGGAATTAAAGGAGGAAACGAATATGGGATATCTTAAATTAAAAGACAAAGCACCAGAATTCAAACTTATTCAAACAACAGGGGAGACTTTCTCGTTTGATGCTCACCAAAAGGAGCATGAGGCATGGCATTTGATTGTATTTTTCCGAGGATCATGGTGTCCTGTCTGTCAAAATGAATTGAAGGAGTTAGAGGAAAGCAAAGGATATTTTGAGGATAAAAAGGTACATGTCCTGGCCATTTCTACAGAAGAAGTGGAAAAACTAAAGGAAATGGTATCGGAATATGATTTGACTATGCCTGTTCTCTCAGACCCAAAACTTGAAGCTTTAGAGGCATATGGTGTCTATTATCATGGAGAAGATGCTCCGTATGAAGACCATGGTGTTCATGGGGAACCAGCTTACTTCCTTGTAGATGAAAAGGGAAAACTACTCTATCAACAAAGGCAGACAAGCCCATTTGGCAGACCATCTGTATCTGAGCTTAGAAAAATTGTGAAATCCATTGGGAAGAATCTTAAATAGACATGTCTAATAGAAAAACCGACTCTAGCATAACATTGCTAAGAGTCGGTTTTTTTTGTCAGTGTGGCATTTGTCCTTGATTTGGAACTGTCACATAGCTTTGTAGCATTGTATTCATATCCTGCATAGCTAGCTGTGGCACTTGGTAGTATTGATGTTTATTTTGGTACAAGAATATCTCATAGCTCATTTCAATGAAGTTTGGCACGCTGTCTGCAACAACACGGCGCAATACCGGATTGGTCATTTCAAGTGCCGTCATGGCAAGAAGCGTTGCAAGCCCTTTTGTATGTCCAAGCATATAAGCGGAAAGGCCGTTGTCTGCAAGGTCGCTCACTGACTGGTTCGGTTTTTTCGGCTGTGTCGGTTGGATTCCGTACACCACATCATGTGTTTGGGTCATTTTATAGACTTGAGTGGAAACGGATGGCTTTTGACCTGTGCGGAAGCTTTCCACTATCGTATTGTACATTTGGGTTACAAAGGCTGTTTGCCGTGTCAGGATATCTTTTAACACTGGATCCTGGATATGCTGCTCATACATTTGGTATTGATCCAACATATTGATAATCGTAGCAATCACTTCATGAGCATCATAAAGCTCGTGTCCACCATGGTTTGTGCTTGCCGTTTGTGAACCTGGCATATTCATATTCATGTTGGGAGGCATTTGATTTTGATTCATATTTTGCCCTTGCTGGTTAGGTTGGTTTTGGTTTTGCATCGTTTTCATCTCTCCTTAAAGTGGCATTCTTTTTTATAATGAGCAAAATTGGCCTAATCATGTATGAAAAGGATTGGGAGAATATATACTTTCCATAGTGGACAGGAGTTTCATCTTGGGTGGTGAATAGTTATTGGTGGAGGGATATAAGATGATTGAAACTCTGAAGAAGGTGCTTTTACTAGTATCAATATTGGGACAAGTGGTCGGGTTGGCTTTGCTTGTCGTTAATATTTGGTTAGGGGTTTTGTTTTACATATTCTACGTGCTTGCAATCATCGCACTCTTCATTGTGCTGATTGTGGAGCGGGCCAGGGAAAAAGAGGAGGATGACAAAAATGATTATAGTGACTACTGAGTCGGTGCCTGGGAAAAAGATTGTGGATCTGAAGGGATTTGTCAAAGGGAGCACGGTGCAGTCCAAGCATATTGGGAAGGATCTATTGGCTGGATTAAAAACCATTGTCGGTGGGGAGATTAAGGAATACTCAGAAATGATGCAGGAGGCTCGTCAAAAAGCTATTGGGCGGATGGTCGAGGATGCGAAAAGCAAAGGAGCGAACGCGATTATTTGTGTTCGTTTGGAGACCTCGAGCGTAATGGCGAATGCGTCTGAGATAATTGCCTATGGGACGGCAGTAACAGTAGAGTAGAAAAAAAGAAAGCGTTTGGCTAGCTTTGTAGCTTCAAGCGCTTTCTTCCGGTATGTTTATTTTTCCACTTTCACAATTTTTGCATCCTTACTTTCCAAACCAGTATTGGAAATGGAGGTCACGCCATATGTGTAGCGCTTGTCTTCCTCGATGGTGCTGTCCACATAAGTGGTAACACCTTCTGTTGCATACACAACATCCACGATATTGGCAGGATTTTTGTAATCTCCTTCCTGAAGCCCGTCAAAGCGATAGATGACATACTTTCTTGCATCCGAATGCTTTTTATCATCAATGATAAGAGTGATGCTGCCATCTGTTTTGTCTGCTTTCACTGTGTTTGGTTTTTTAGGAAGCTGTTCTCCGTTCCAAGGTGTTGCAGGAACAAGTGCAGGTTCCGTATAGATTTCATTCGTAAGGATATCTGCATAGCCAAGGTTATTTTTGATGATTTGTCTAAGGGAGAAGTGCATTTGTCCCAATGCATTTACATCTTGGCGATTGTCTAGGATCTGTTCAGGAAGCTCGTATGGGTTATTCCAGTTCTGGTCAAAGTTGGCTCCTACCTTGTAGTCCGCTGTTCCAATATACAAGTTCACCGGATGATTATTGGCATATTCTTCGACTTCGTTGCTCCACCAGTCAAGTAAAATAGAGTAGTTTGCTACTGCAAGGCCTCGGGACCAGTAAATTTGTGGTGTAATATAGTCGATGCTGCCGTCCTTGATCCATTGTCTTGTATCGGCGTAAAGATCATCATAGTTTGTTTGTCCAGCTTGCGTCTTGCTTCCTGTCGGGTCTTTGTCAATATTTCTCCAAACGCCAAACGGGGAAATACCAAACTGTACCCAGCTCTTTGTTTCTTTGATAGTGAAGTTGATGGCAGACACTAGGTTGTTTACGTTGTCGCGTCTCCAGTCCTCAATATTATAAAATCCGCGCGGGTCTGCTTCAAATTGCGCTTGATCCGGGAATTCCTCTCCAGCTCTGCGATATGGATAGAAGTAATCATCCATATGAACCGCTTCGATGTCATAATTTGTTACAAGTTCCTCGACAGTAGAAAGCAGGTAATCCTGCACTCCCTGAATTCCTGGATTCAAGTAATATTGATATCCATATTTAACAACCCACTCAGGATGTTCTTTTGCGACATTGTCCTCTGAGAGGCTCTCTAATGTTTCAAAAGGCATGGTCACACGATAGGGGTTCACCCATGCATGCACTTCCATGCCGCGCGCATGAGATTCATCAATCATGATTTGAAGCGGGTCATAACCAGGGTCTGTTCCTTGTGCCCCTCCAGTCACATATTTGGACCAAGGATCAATGTCGGAAGGATAAAAAGCATCTGCGGTCGGTTTCACCTGATAAATGATGGTGTTAAAGTTTTTACCTTTTAGAAAATCAAGTGTCTGTTGTACCCATGCGGTATAATCTGCTTCGCTCATGCCTGCTTTCACATCGATGTTTTGCACGGTGGCAATCCAGGCTGCTCTCATCTCATGCTTGGGTTGCTGAGTCATTTCTGCACTCCCTTTCCCTGTAAAAAGAGGGAGAGTGAAAGAAAATAATAATACCGTAATCATTATGTACTTACATGCTTGTCCAAATTTCATTTGTAGCCCCTCGCTTTCTCATTTTTATTTAGTAAACGCTTACAATAGTTGAAATAATATTTCAATATTTAACAGAAAAATTGAAATATTATTTCTGTCTCCATTATAAAAGTAATGACAAATATGGGATATAAGGCCAAAGTATTAAAATGCAGAATATTCTAAACTGTTTATTGGTACATTAGACTTATTTTTTTGAAAAACCTATTTACCTTTACGCTACGTCAAGGTGTACACTGAATTTGTCAGGAGGTGATCAGAGGTGGAATACTCCGTACAGAAATTAGCAAAAATGGCTGGAGTAACAGGCAGGACGCTGCGCTATTATGATGAAATTGGGATTCTTAAGCCGGCGAGAATCAGTGCATCGGGGTATCGTATTTACGGGCAGGCGGAAGTGGATAAGCTTCAGCAAATCCTCTTTTATAGGGAGCTCGAATTGGACCTTGAAAGCATCCAAAAAATCATCAATGCTCCAACTTTTAATGAAGTGGAAGCACTAAAAGAACACCGTGAAAAACTTCTGACAAAGCAAAAGCGGCTTGAGGGCCTCATTAAAAGTGTAGACCGGACACTGGCTGCAAAAGAAGGGAGTATTACGATGAGTGATAAAGAAAAGTTTGATGCATTCAAGCAGAACATGATAGATAAAAACGAAGCGAAGTATGGAAGAGAAATCAGAGAGAAATACGGCAATGAAACGATTGATCAATCAAATGACAAGTTGAAAGGCATGTCGAAGTATCAGTACGAACAAGGAGAAAAGCTAGGCGAAGAAGTACTCCAAGTTCTAAATGAGGCATTTCAAACCGGAGACCCTGCCGGAGACCTAGCACAAAAAGCAGCTGACTTGCACCGTCAGTGGTTAGGATTTTACTGGGATTCCTACTCCAAGGAAGCACATGCCGGCCTTGCACAGATCTATGTGGATGATGAGCGATTTACAGCTTTTTATGATAAAGAACAACCCGGTACTGCTGAGTTTCTGCGAGATGCCATCTATATCTACACAGGAATGTCAAAGCAGTAATGCAAACTTCCTAACTCCTTTTTAAAAAGTTGGGATGTGTCAACCAAGTGTATGTGTATAACAGTTACCAGGTTAATTGGAGTGAAAGGAGCGCAGACTCCCGGACTGCCCGCGGAAAGCGAAGCTCCTGTAACGGAGACCAACCGTTAAAGTTATAACCAATGAAATAAATGATTTGTCACCAGTCCCTACCCCATTCAATGGAGTAGGGATTTTTCTATTAATCTACAAATATTGACTTTACAGTGAAACTATAATAGAATTTCTCTTGATAGTTTATGAGTTTAAGCTATCGCTCTGCTTCAAAGAGCTTATAATACTCCAAAGGGGAGTAGCTGACAGTTATGTCGTCAATACGTGATGGAATAAGTCACCGGCTTAACTGGCAACATTTTTAGATGTTGTTTGCGAGACCTTTGCCACTCAGGTATAGGTTAAATAACTTTACAAATAAAACCTCTGCCAATTTTTGGTGGAGGGTTTTTTATATCCAGATAGGGGGAGAGTTCTAATCTAAAATTAGGTGGAATAGTTAAAGGTAAAGGTAGAAAAAATAAAAGTGGAAATTTTCGGAGGTGAATCCCTTTTTTTGAGGGAAACAATTGGATATTGACAGTATATTAATCATGAACTTACTTTTAGTGGCTTTGTTAATAGGTTTAACAGCGTTCTTCGTTGGATCGGAGTTTGCAGTGGTAAAGGTGCGTATGTCCCGAGTGGATCAATTGATTGCAGAAGGCAACAAGACTGCAGTAGTGGCTAAAAAGCTTATTGCAGATCTGGATTATTACTTGTCCGCATGTCAACTTGGTATTACGGTGACAGCATTAGGTCTTGGTTGGTTAGGAAAACCGACTGTGGAAAGACTTCTGTATCCTTTATTCGATAGCTTAGGAGTACCTGCGTCCGTTTCTACTGTTGTTTCGTTTGCGGTCGCTTTCTCGCTTGTAACGTTCTTGCACGTAGTAGTCGGGGAGCTTGCACCGAAGACACTTGCGATTCAGTTTGCGGAAAAGATGACATTGCTTATCGCGAGACCTTTATATTGGTTCGGTAAGCTGATGTACCCATTAATTTGGGCATTGAACGGTTCAGCGCGTGTGTTACTCCGCATGTTCGGGGTACAACCTGCAAGTCATGAGCAGGCTCACTCGGAAGAAGAGCTCAAAATTATTATGACGCAAAGTTTTGAAAGTGGAGAAATTAATCAAACAGAACTATCCTACATGGAAAACATATTCACTTTTGACGAAAGAGTCGCACGGGACATCATGATCCCGCGTGTGCAAATCGTCACTTTATCTAATAGCATGTCCAGAGAAGAAATTATCAGCATATTGGATGAACACCAATACACCCGCTATCCTGTTACAGAGGATGGGGACAAAGATAATATTCTCGGGTTCGTAAACGTAAAGGAAATGCTAACAAACTTCGCTGCCGGTAGAGCAGGCGAGATGAAAGACTTCCTTCACGAGCTTCCACTAATTCATGAGGTGACCTCCCTGCAAGATGCCTTATTAAAGATGCAGGAAGAACAGGTTCATATCGCACTAGTCATTGATGAGTACGGTGGTACGGCCGGGATCATCACGATGGAAGATATCTTAGAAGAAATCGTCGGGGAAATCCGTGATGAATTTGATGCAGATGAAGTACCGGATATTCAAGAAATCGAAACAGACCTTTATCATATAAATGGCCTTGTCTTGTTGACAGATATTGAGCAACGATTCGGGGTAACATTTGATGAGAAGGATGATATCGATACGATCGGCGGCTGGATGCAAGTGATGCTACAGGACCTTGAAGAAGATGAAGAGGAACACATTAAGCATGGTGAAAACATTTGGACAGTACTCGAAATGGACAATCACCAGGTAAAGCAAGTTGGTCTTCAATTGAATGCATTATCCAATCAGCATCAATCTTTAATATAGTAAAAAGGTGCCGCACTTCCGTGATGGAAGGCGGCACCTTTTCCTGTTTTAATTCGCTTTTTTCTTTACTTTCACTTGCTTGATAACATTGTCCTCCATCTTCAATATATTAAAATGAAGGTGATGATATTCAAGCGATTCGCCCTCTGAAGGAATATGCCCCAGTTCTTTGAAAAGAAACCCGGCAATCGTGTCCTCTTCTTCAGGGACTTTTGTTTTAAACACTTCATTAAAGCGTCTGATGGCAAGTTTCCCATGACAGATGATTTGGGTTTCCGTTAATTCTTCAATAAGAATTTCACCAGATTCATCCGTCTCATCCTCAATTTCTTGTCCGATCATGGCTTCAATAATATCCTCATGGCTGATGATTCCTGTCGTCCCTCCGTATTCATCAATGACAATCGCCATATGTTTCTTCTCTTTAAGCATCATCTTAAATACTTTCTCAATGGAAGTGGATTCAGCTACAAACAATGGGCTCGTGTCCATAAGGTCCTTAATTTCTAAGTCGGGATTTAAAGACCAATTCAATAAAAATTTCGCATGAAACACCCCAACGATATTATCCATATTGTCTTTATAAACCGGATAACGGGTATAACTGCTTTCCATCACAAAGTTTCTTGCGTCTTCAAACGTTACATCACAAGGTAATCCGTGAATTTCAATCCTCGGAGTCTTCAATGCATCACGCACATCTTTCGTGTAAAAATCGATGGCACCGATGATATGCTGTGATTCTTCCTCGTAAAATGTACCCTCTGTCCGGCCGATATCTACCATCGTTTTAAGCTCTTCTTTAGAAAGGGTCGCTTCTTGGACCATTCCTCTTGATAGAAGGCGGATGATAAAATTAGTCAGGATGGAAAGTAAAAAAATAAGAGGCTTTAAAACAAAAAGAAGAATAGAAATAACAGGTGCTACAATGAAAGCTACTTTATTTGCGAAAGTAGCGGCAATGGATTTTGGCACCACCTCAGCGCAAATAATCAGCACTACAGTCAGAACGGCTGTCGCCACTCCAACGTTCCATTCATAATTAATGGCAATTAGCGTTACAAGTGTTGGCAGCATAATGTTAGCAATGTTATTCCCTATCAGAATAGCTGTAATAAACTGATCAGGGCGCTCAATCAGTTTCAGCAGTTTTTGAGCAGCCAAATCGCCGTTCTCTGCTCGAATTTGGATTTTCATCCTGTTAACAGCTGTCAGCGCCGTTTCGCTACCCGACAAGAAAAAGGACATAAACAAGAAAAAAGCAATCGCAATAAACAAAGTATGTATTCCTCCTAAAATCAGTTAGTTCTAATTTCCCCTTTTTATGTTTCCGCATGCATTATCCATAATTTTATGGATTGACCTTTATGTTTTTCTCTAATATGCTTTATAGGTTATTCTATTATTAAACATATCCATAATTTAAATAATAATATAAACAATCTAAAAAGAAAAAGTTTAAGTAGAGATAGGAGAGAAAACAGTGGAAAAAGACTATAAACCTCAGTTAGATACCACGCTGATTTTTCTTATGGGGATTATGGTAGTAGCAAGTCTTTTTGCCTTGAAGAGCGTAGAACCCACATTACCGCCAGTGTTGCAGAATATAAATTTTATGCAAAAGCAATTAATGTGGTTTGTAGTCGGAGCGATCGGGATTGGCGTATCGTTGTTAATACATTTTGACTACTTGCGAAATCTGGCTTGGATTACATACGGCATAGGAGTTGTGCTGTTACTTGGGCTGGAGTTTAACGTCCCGTCTTCCCTTGTCAGCACCATCAAAGGGGCAACAAGTTGGTACACACTACCGGGCCTTGGTAATATCCAACCATCCGAATTAATGAAAATATCCATCATTTTAGTCTTAAGTAAAATTATAGCTGATCATCGTGCACAGTATGAGATAGCGACCTTGCGCGACAGTTATTTGTTACTTGGGAAAATAATTGCGGCTTCCAGTATCCCATTATTCCTTGTAGCAAAACAGCCAGATATGGGGACAACGCTTGTGTATTGTGCCATCATTGCAGCGATGATCCTTGTTTCCGGAATCAAATGGAGCATAATTCTCTCGCTAGTCGGTGCAGCGCTGGGATTCATTGCATTATTTCTATATATTTTCATAGCACATCCAACGTTTTTCCATACGTACCTAATCCCTGAATATCAATTAGACCGCTTCTACGGCTGGTTGAATCCCTATGAATATCAGGACGTACAAGGCTTTCAGCTCGTAAGGTCCCTACTTGCCATAGGGTCAGGGGAGTACACAGGTTCAGGATATGGCCAGATGAATGTCTACCTGCCTGAAGCACACACAGACTTTATCTTTGCCGCCATTGCCAGTCAGTTCGGCTTTATGGGCGCGACGGTTGTCATCTCGTTATTCTTTTTCTTAATCTATAAAATCACCTTTATCGCTATGGAGTGCCATGATACGTATGGTACTTACCTTTGCGCAGGAGTTATCGGCATGCTGACTTTCCAAGTATTTCAGAACATTGGCATGACGATAGGTCTGCTTCCTATTACAGGAATTCCGCTACCGTTTTTCAGCTACGGAGGGAGTTCGCTTCTGACGTATATGATCGCAGTCGGGATCGTGTTGAATGTGCAGATGAGGACTCGGAAGTATTTTTTTGAATGATTGGATTTGGATCCCTTACCGCTTGGAGTGGTAGGGGATTTTTTATAAGTTAAAGCATAGAAAAATCCGTTGATTTCCGTTACAGGCGCTTCGCTTGCCTGCGGGCGGTCCGTGAGCCTCCTCACTGCGTTGCGGGGTCTCACCTGTCCCTTCCTCCCGCGGGCGTCTGCGCGCCTTCCACTTCAATCAACTAGAAAATCACATTCACTTAAGGGCTAACAAGAGCAATTAACCAATCAGAAAAAGTTTATTGGATATAGATGGGTCGGGCTTTTTTTGTCCAGTTTTTTAAATGATAAAATTAATCTGTAACAAAACAACAACTCAATCGACTATTAGATAAAGATGTGCAAGGGGGAATCTATTTGGGGGAGAACAGGGAGGCATTTATCCGTGAAGTGTATCAACCATATCATCAAGATGTGTATCAATACTGCCTTTATTTTACCAATAATATAGAAGAGGCAAAGGACCTCACACAGGAAACGTTTGTGAAGGCGTTACATAGTATAGGTAGTTTTCAGGGTAAGTCCAGTACAAGAACGTGGATTATTTCGATTGCTAGGAACACGACAATCGATTTTTATAGGAAGAGAAAGTTTCAACGGTTATTGCCTGAGAAGTGGCGCAGGGTTCAGCCAGGTGGGGGAATGTCCCCATCAGATTTGGCAGATAAAGGAGCAGAATGGGAAGTATTGCAGCAAGCTTTAAATAGCTTGAAGAAGGACTATCGGCAGGTCGTCATATTACGTGCTTTAAAGGATTTTTCGGTAAGGGAGACCGCAGAGATACTCGGATGGACAGAATCTAAGGTAAGAGTGACCTACCATCGGGCACTCCAGAAAATGAAACAATCCATTGGCCTTGATACGGAAGGTGTGATATTTTATGAAAAATAATACAGAATGGTTGGAACCATTGAAGAATCGACCTGATTTGTTGATGGATGAAGAGACGTGCGAGCGGTTGGAAATTGAATTGAGAGGTATGAATAGAGATAAGAAAAGAGTGAGGTTATGGATACCCTCTGTAGCTGTTTCTGCAGTTATTGCGATGATACTGTTTGTGGGAGTACAAAATTTCTTTCCCGGTGGTAACAATGATGGCTTATCCGCGGAGATGAGGGAAACACTTAATGTGTTCCATGAAATGGGAGAACCAGCCTATTACTTTACCGTCTTGCCTTTTGAGCCTGAAAAGGTTTTTGCTACAGAAGTCCCGTTGAGTTTTACTAGAAGTGTGGAATTAAAATATGTTGGAAAGGAAGCAGAAAATGAGCTGATTTCTATTAACATCTATTTTGACATGCAAGATGGGTTTGATTTCGATTCAATCGATTATCGAAAAAGTTTTGAAACCTTAAACGGTGATAGAATTGATTACTCCGTTAAACAGTCTAGGCCGGACCTTCAGGCGATATTTTGGATGCAAGATGGTGTAACATTTCAAGTGATGAACATGCATGATCCACTCACGAAAGCTGAAATTGAAGAACTCATCAACTCCATGAAAAAGTATGAATGATACGGGTTGTCTGATATATAATGGGAAGTAGAGAATAGAAACGGGGGTTCGAAAATGTATATATTTGGTTTAGTTTTATTTGCGGTTAGCTTTGGCCTGATCGGATTCGGTGTGTTCACGACGCTTGTGAGGTCTGAAAAGAAAAAAGGTCGCATTTCGCTTGTTGTGGGTACCCTATTCCTCATTACGACATTTGTGATGTATACGTATTTCCCTTCAGCATCCGGTGAGGATCAAATTACAGTGGAGAGTGTGGCAGTGACGGAGGGTGAGGACGGCGCTTATCGTTGTTCGGTTACCGAGACGGATTATAATGGGTTGACTTATCATTATGAAGCGGCGAGCGAAGAGGATGCAGAAGCATTCTGTGGCCAGTTTGAGGAAGGAAAAGAGTATACGATTTCTTTTGAATATGATTTGGATACTGAGGAGTATACCTTGGTGGAGTTGGTAGGTCAGGAGTAATGATGAACACCTAAGGATGCGGTAGTTGCTGCACTTAGGTGTTTTTTTTAAAAGTGGGTTTTTGAAAACTAGGTTTTAAGGTTTTAGGTTTTAGATTTGAATTGGAGGGAGGACCAAATGTCCGAAGATTTTCTGATTTTGACCGAAGATTTTTCGAAGTTGACCGAAGTTTTGGCAAAAGTGAACGAAGATTTCGTTATTTTGACCGAACGAATTTTTGGGTTGTCCAAAGGTGTTGAAAAGTTGACCGAACAGATACCCGTAATTGACCGAACCCCTTAAGAATTAAGGAAGAATTTGTCCGAACCGAGGGAAGAAATGACCGAACGCTTTTTAGACGTATCATAACGTGTGATTTTTGGGCTATTTTCACAAAAATCATCGTGATTTTAATAGCCACTTGAAATAATTACCCCCAATCCAACCCCAATTACCTAAACCCACTTTTAATCTGACCAAAATCAATGATAAATGAGCTGGACTTTAGGATATCATTGTAAAATATAGAGAATATCCTAAAGATTTCAAAGCTGCATTTAAACGTGTGACTCTGCTTGTATCCAGCTCAAAATTGCTCTAGACACAAGCAAAACAAAATTCCTTATTGACCTTGTGGTGCACCACACAGTTTAAACTGAACAAAGGAGGGCAAATAATGTACAAAGTAAGCGAATTTTCCGAGATGACTGGCCTTAGCAAGGAAACTCTGCGCTATTATGCGGAAGTGAAGCTGATGGAGCCCGCCTATATCGATCCGAAAAATAATTACCGGTATTACGATGATGGCAGTTATTTTCTTGCAGTGCTTTTAATGAAACTTAGGAGCTTCGGGTTCACCATCCAAGAGATGATTTCGGTAATGGAAGATGAATCATTTGCACACCTTGAGGACTTACTCATTCAAAAGAAAGAGGCCATCAATCTTCAAATAGAAGAGTTGCAACAAAAAACAGAAGAAATCGATGCCTTTTTGGCGTCAGGAATGGAGGAAGAACAATGATTCAGTGGCAAGAAGAACGAGTGATACCTGCCAATATTGAAAAAGTATGGGAGCTGTTTTTTGATAAAAATATCAAGAGAACCATGCCGAAAGTGGAGGAGCACACGCTGATAGAAAAAACAGAAACCGAGGTCGGCGCGAAACATCAACAGAAATACCGAGAGGGCAAACGGGTAGAAACGTATATCGTGGAGACCTTGGCTTATGAGGACAAGCCCGACAGGAAACATAAACAAATAGCGTTTGTACTGGGTAAGGCATTCGAAATCAATTTGTCTTTTACGCTGGAAAAGGTAGATGAGACGCATACACGATTCATTTATGCTGGACACAATAAAGGTGTCAATTTTGTAGGGCGGGCGATGTTGAAGCTTGGCAGCGAGAAGAGCAACAACAAAGTTGTGCAGGAGTACATGGACCGTGTAGAAGCGGAAGCGCTGAAATAGAAAGGGAGCTGACGCAATATAAAATGCGCAGCTCCCTGGTTTTATTTTGGAGAGGTGGTGGATGCTCTCTTTAGCTCGAAGAATAAATATCCCCCAATTAATGCATACATGACAAGGCTTGAAATCCACAACTGGTTGCCTTCCGATAAGTCTGTAAAACCGATTAAGTATTCGGGAACGATATAGAAGACCGGCAGAACGATGGAAACAATCGTTTTACTCCAAATAGAAATCCCAATTAGAAACGAGATGGCCATACTCGCGACAATCAGATTTCCATAATAGCCGAGCAATATTATCGGTGACTCTATATAATTAGGCAGAAACATCAATCCTGCAAACAATGCAATGGATATAAAGCTGACTAAGTACAAGAAAAAGAATTCTTTAGCCTTGGTGAAGTTATTACTGGAAATATGTCGGAATGTCCACATGTAAGCAAGAAGCAGAAGGATGCAAACTAGCGGATAACCAATCAGCTCCACCAGTGAGTATTGAAACCCGCCAAATACGATGTCCTTTAAGACAATTCCAGAAAATGCTCCAAGTATGATGATGGGAACATATTTAGCCCAGCCTCGTACATCAAAGGGCATTTCACCAGAGATCTGCTCCATGTATTCTTTCGGAGAGGTACCGATGATATGTTCCACACTTTTATTTTCTTTTTCCGCTTCGTATAAATGGACTTCTAACTCATCGGTTATTTCATCAATTTCATTCGTCTTTTTACCGCAGGAAAATAGGTAAACACGTAGATTTTCTATGAATGTTTGGCTCTTTTTGGATAATGGTAATTGGTTCATTTAGGTTGCTCCTTTCGGTTAATGGGTTTGGTATGCGCGCTGAATCAATTTTCCTGTGGCAAGTAGAATAAGCGCGATAATAAGGTAAATCCACCATTCTATCAAAATGGTCGGTCCAAAATCAGGCATAAGCCAGGAGAACAATAATATCAACGCGAAGGAACCACCACCAAAAATCCCCGCTTTAAGATAGGCGCGTTTTGCTGCTTTCTTTTCACTGAAAAGGCTGGAACGAATTAATGTGAAGATTACTTTCACTCCTAGAGCGGAAACACCTAGTACAGCTAAAGCTAATACTATTAAATTTCCTATAGGAGAAGGTGCTTTTATCTCAGTAAATAAAGGAAGTATCAAGTGAACAACGGATAGTACGAGAGCGAACCATCCTAAGGAATTACTGACCTGGGTACTGATGAAAGGAATGACATCCCTTTTTTTATCTTTAGGCAGCCCTTCAATCAGTTCATCTGCATAAGCTTTGGGGTCTGATCCTAGCAGTTCCGTTCCAGATCGCCCCTCATGTTGAGCTTCTAACATATGGTCGAGGAGGTCCATTAATAATTCCTCGCTTTCATGTTCCGCCACTCTTAAATCCGTACGGATATATAAGAGAAAATCCTCATACAACCCCAAATTATCATCACTCAACAGCTTTCGTTTTTCATTATTCTCTTCAATCAATCTTTTCGTATCTCTCATCCGTTTTCCCCTCTTTGCAATAATTGACTTACTGGACCTGCAATCAGCATCCATTCGCTTGAGATCCGTTCAAGCTCTTCTTTTCCGGCTTCGGTTAGAAAATAATACTTTCTATTCGGACCGGATGCAGAAGGGCGCATTTCCCCTATGATGAATCCATTTTTTTGAAGTCGGAGCAGGACCGGATAAATGGTGCCTTCACTGATGTCCGGTAACCCGACTTTTTGCAGCTGCTGGGAAAGTTCGTACCCATAGACTGCTTTCTCCTCAACAATTGCCATCACGCAGGCATCGAGGATTCCTTTTAATAGCTGGCTTCTTGCTGCCATGTGTTCACCTACTTTGGTTGTGGTAAAAGGTAATTTACGTTAGGTATCTTGTATAACAAGGTACCAGGTCGAAGTGGGGTGCTATCTTGTATTACATAATACCCTCATTATATGCGTAGCTATCTTGTAATGCAAGGTATATTTGGAAAAATTTTAAAGGACTCTCTGCAATTGATGTAGAATTTTAAAACAGAAGGAGTGGATTACAATGACCATACAAACTAGCACCATCCATACATATGAAGAAGCTGTTGCCGTGATTAAAGAAGTGGGGTTGCTTCCCCTTGCACCGTTATTTGACGATTACCCATCGCTTGGAGGTATGACGCCAAAAGAGGCATGGCATTCCGACACAGAGCAAGATCCGTGGATTTGGAGGACTCGATTTGCTGCAGATGGGGTGGCGGCTTATGGAAAATTCATGAAGAAAAAAGCGGTGTTCATCTCAAAGGACTTACTTCCGCTAATGCTTGCTGCACTTGCAGGTCAAGAAACCGTTGAGAAGCGATATGAAAAAGGAGAAGTATCCCGTGAAGCTTTATCCCTTTTTAGCCTCATTTCAGAGAACCAGGGAATTGATACGAGAGTACTGCGAGCAAAAGCTGGAATGAAGGAAAAAGAAAAGAAGAAAGCATTCGATCAAGCATTACTGGAGCTGCAAGGCAATCTAGATATTGTGGTATCGGGGACAAAAGAAAAGCAGGACGAAAATGGTGAGAAGAATGGTTGGAGCAGTACGTCCTATGAAACGATGAAGCATTGGTGTGATAGAAATCATATGGAACAGACCAACTTGAACAAGGAAGAAGCAACAGCCAAACTAATAAACCATTTTGAAAGCTTTTCATCGGGAACGGCGATGAAAAAGCTGAAAAAAATCTTTTAGTCAAACGTTTGTTCAAGACGAAAATGATGCGATTCATTGAACAACAAGATCTTACATAAAATAAAGGCGGGAATGTTTTATGAGTAGCAGGGTTAGTTTACTTTGGATAAAACTTTGTTTTGTATGCTCGATTCTGTTCATCATGCCAATCTACTATTCTTTAACAGGCACGCTGTTGGCTGCCTATCTTTTGGCTGCGGGAATGTATTTGGGGCTTTATTTTTCCATGCCAATTTGGAAGGGAAAATGGGTGGTATATACATTGGCGAGTGTGGCCGTGGTGATGGTGCAACACTTTATTCTGACACCGTTTGATGTGTTGCCTTGGCTGTTGGTCTATTTTTTATTGCTGGATGGAATGCAATCATCTGCTACCAAACAAACAGTTTTCACAACAATGGCTGTTCTTCTACCAGTTATGTTCTCTCTTAGTGTTCTGGCTGTTTCTGATCTATTTTTCTATCATCTATTTCTTTTCATCATGTTGATTGGGGTGGGGGCACTTATTCATCGATACTACCGTGATAATGAGAAGTTTGATAGAGAGTGGAAAAGCTTGTTAGTGGAGTATCGTGTGTTAAAAAGGCAGGTTCTTGAAAATGAGGAGGTTGCCAGGGTAGAGGAGCGGAACCGAATTGCACGGGATATTCATGATTCTGTTGGGCACCAGCTTACGGCGCTGATGATGCAACTGGCAGTGGCGGAGCAGGCAGCAGGGGAAGAAAAGGTTGCCTCCATTGTGAAGCAGTCTAAGCAGCTGGCCCGGGAAAGCTTGGATGGGATGCGAAAAGCAGTGAAAGCTTTGCAGGGAGAAGAGGAACAGGGAATCGCAGCTGTCATTCATTTGATCAGAAAGTTAGAAGCGGAAAGTCAAATGAGGGTACAGTTGACGACTAAGACGGGCGTGCTATCACAGCCCTTAAGCAACGAGCATAATATTGCCTTGTACCGGTTTGTGCAAGAGGGAATTACGAATGCGATGAGGCACGGTAGTTCAAAGGAAATTTCCATAACACTTGAGATTATCGGAGAACACAGTTTTCAGGTGAAAGTGGAAAATAAAGCGGAGGTTTCAAGGCACGTGGAAGAAGGATTTGGATTACAGAATATGCGAAAGCGTATGGAAGGTCTGAACGGCCGGATGGAGAAGGAAGTCACCGAGGGTTATTTTACAGTGAAGGGAATTTTTCCTTTGAAGGGAGTTACATATTAAGTGATTAATATATTGCTAGCTGAGGACCAGGCGTTGGTTCGGCAAGGGATAAAAATGATGATTGAGCAGCATCCTTCGTTTCGGGTTGTGGCTGAGGTCTCAAACGGGAAGGAAGCAGTGGAGGCATACGAGAAGCATCTGGTGGACTTGGTATTGATGGATGTACGGATGCCCGTCATGACGGGGATTGAAGCGACAAAGATCATCAGGCAGCGCGACCCGAAAGCCAAAGTGCTAATACTCACAACTTTTGCAGATGATGAATATGCGATGGAGGCGTTGAAACTTGGTGCACTGGGTTATCTTTTGAAGGATGCCGATGCGGCGAGCCTTTTGTCCTCGATTGAAAGCTGCTTGAATGGAGGAATTTCCATCGATGCTTCTGTAGCGGGTAAGGTGGTGCCACGGTTGATTAACCGGACTCCGGAATCCTCTTGTGTGGAGATGGTTGAGTTGACCAGTCGGGAGAGGTCCATTTTACAGCTTGTCGGGGACGGGAAAAATAATCAGGAGATTGCAGAAACCTTGCATCTCTCTATTGGCACGGTGAAGAATCATGTGACGGTTATTTTACAAAAGCTTGCGCTAAGGGACCGCACGCAACTTGCGATCTTTGCGATTCGGAATGGGGTTGTGTAGGCGGGCGTTATAGTTGTTTTCCAATATCATCCACCTGTAGACCTGAGGGGCATTAAAAATGTAGCGTTCGGTCAAATAGAGGGGTTCTATACGCCCGAAGCGGAAGTGAAACTGGTGGTTCGGTCAAATAGAGGGGTTCTATACGCCCGAAGCGGAAGTGAAACTGGTAGTTCGGTCAAATAGAGGGGTTCTATACGCCCGAAGCGGAAATAAACCTACACGTTCAGTCTAATAGAGCACTTCATACAGGCCTATCAGAAAGCACTCGCTCGCAAAAACACCTAATGTGACCCCGAGCCAATAAAAGGAGGAAGATAAATGGATCCAAACCAATATGATTTGCATATGAAAACACGACTTGAACGGATAAAGCAACGAGTCAAGGGTAAGAAGTCCGGAACCTATTCAAATGCTGAATGGAGTGGATGGGTGCAACAAATAGAGAACGAGAGAGGGCTACGGATGATGAATGCCATTCTTTTTCTCTTGCTGTCTACATCCTTCTTTTTAGGATCTACTCCGTTAATTTTCCTTTTTTTCGCTATATTAACTTATATGTGGGGGAACTTTTACTATCTCACCCATGTGGCCAAAAAGCTTGAGATTCACATACTGGAAGAGAAGTTGAAGCTGTTCACTGAAGATGAGGGGATGTTAAGACTTAGGATTACTCACAACAGTTTGCTTCCGATATTTTTCGGAAAGCTTAGATTGGGAACGGACAAAAACATACTTTTTCAACATGGGGAAGAGCAAATACATATGAACCAGTTACATTTTAACTTTCACCAGGTTGGGCGGAGTCAATGGGAGGTCGTACTTCCTTTCACGGCTGTGAAAAGAGGCGTGGCCCAGCTCCACCTGTTTGACATGGAAATTGATTCTTTCTTTGGATGGGGAAAAGTATACCTTCAGACAAGAGACAAAATGCAGTTTGAGGTCATGGTTTATCCGAGAAAGAGAAGGTAGCGGGGCTTGAAAAAATCTTTCCAAAGAAGCAAGGAGAGCAGCCGAGTAGAAGTTCCCTGTTTGAAGAGAAAAGTAGAGTGCTTGGTACAAGGGATTATGTGCCTGGTGATCCTTTCGGAAACATTCATTGGAAGGCCACGGCTAGAATGAACAGCCTGCAGTCCAAGGTGTACGATCGGACCACCCAACTGTCGTGGCTTTTTGTCATCGATATCAGTACCAGCAACTTTGAGGACAAAATGCGGGGCATTGCATTTCTCCTACACTATGCGACGAAGCACAACATTTCCTTCTCCATTCTGGTGAATATTAAGAAACTCGGGAATCCATCGTATATTGTAATGAATTCAGGGGAGGGCAAGCAACAACTGTACGCAGGAATGATGCTTTTAGCTCGGATCAAGGTGGAGAACGTAATGATTCCATCCATGACGTTTGGACAGATTCTACACCATCATGCAGTTAGGCATCCTTATGTGATTGCATGTGCCGAGCGAGTGGTGATGGAGAATTGGAATTTACCGGTTTCCACAGATGGATTTGTTTTAGAGAATGTCGGTAGGGGATTGAAGTTGGAGAGGTTGCGGCAGGGTAGGAAACACCAGGGCACTTTAATGAAGCATGCGTAAAGCTCGAAAATCCATTCGGGCTTTTTTTGCGTCCAAAGGCCCCGACCACAAAAGTGACCAAAGTCACCCCGCCCTTTACAAACTAATGACCTTCTTCAGGTTAATTTCCCCCAAGCCGATAGTATAGTAGAAGTAACAAAGGGGGCCAAGAACATGCTAGAAGCCATTCAACTAACAAAAATATTCAAAAACACGCAAGCCGTTAAAGGCGTCAATTTATATTTGGAGAAAGGAGAGACAGTGGGGCTGCTTGGGCCTAACGGAGCCGGCAAATCCACCACTATCTCCATGCTTTCCTCCCTCGTTCAGCCGACAAGCGGGGACGTACTTCTTAAAGGAGAAAGTGTCAAAGAGCAACCGCAGCATTTAAGAGAAATTCTCGGTGTCGTTCCGCAGGAGATCGCGGTATTTCCGGAACTAACTGCCTATGAAAATATGAGCTTTTTCGGAAAGATTTACAAACTGCCAAAAAGTGAGCTTAAGCAGCGTATTGAAGAAGTCCTAACGTTAGTCGGTCTCGAGCAACGTCAAAAAGAACCCGTCAAGCAATATTCAGGAGGGATGAAGCGCCGTCTTAATATTGCGGTTGCCTTACTCCACCAGCCGGAAATCCTCATTATGGATGAACCTACTGTCGGTATCGATCCACAATCAAGGAATTACATCCTCGAAACGGTGAAAAAGCTGAACGAAGAAAAAGGGATTACGGTTCTCTACACAAGTCACTACATGGAGGAAGTGGAGTTTCTTTGTCAGAGGCTCTATATCATGGACCGCGGTGAAGTGATCGCTTCTGGGACAAAGGATGAAGTGAAGAATATCCTTTCCTCCGAGCATACCATTGAGGTCGAAGTGGAAAAGGTCAATCCGGCATTCATTGAAAAGTTGGAGTCCATCCCGGCCATATCATCCGTAACCACCTTGGATAAGAAAATCATCCTGTTGGCTCCAAAGAATATCAACCTTTTAGAAGAGGTCTTTGATGCAGCCAAACAAACAGACAGTCCGCTAAAAGGAATACAAATTAAAGCGCCGACACTTGAGGATGTCTTTTTGCATCTGACAGGTCGCAAGCTTCGAGATTAGGGGGGCGTCAATGTGTTAAGTGCATTTATTAAAAAAGACCTCCTTCACTTGCTACGAGATAAAAAAGAAGTCTTGATATTACTTGCGATGCCGTTTGTGTTAATTACAATCCTTGGTTTTGCCTTAGGAAGCAACTCTAGTGAAGAAATCACCCTTAATGCGCAAGTAGCGGTGGTGGACCAAGGAAATCTCCAAACAGATTTAGAAAAGTTCAATGAATGGATGCTGTCAGAAAACATTCCTGACCAAGCCAGAACGCAGATTTTAGAAGCGGCAGAACAGACTTCCTTACCGGAGTTGCTCGTAGATACTGTAATGAAAGAGGAGCTTCAAGATTTGATAAAAGTAAAAGAAGAAACAGACCTGGAGGCGACTCTGACTAATGACGAATTCGCTGGGGTCTTGCAATTTCCGGAAGGACTTCGCGTTGAAACATGGAAAGGACAATTCTTCAATCAGGAAACTACGAAAGAACTACAGCTCTACCTAAATGAAGATAAGGGACTGGAAGCTAGTGTCATCTCAGATGTGGTCGAGAACTTTACAAATCAGATGCGGCTGCAAACGGTGTTGACGCGGGAGGCGCAACAAACCAACCAGGCTCCACCTGAATTTGAGGCAGTAGCCCAGGTCACAGGTGAAACTGTAACAGTGGATGGCAAGGTGCCGGTGGATTCCTTTGGTTATTTTGCAATAGGAATGAGTACGATGTTTGCTTTATATGTCGTGTCATTCGTCGCTGGCTATGCTTATTACGAAAAAGCGACCTTTGTGTACGACCGAATCCTGCTCACCAATACAAATCCCTGGATGTACGCGTCTAGCAAGTGGTTTTCCGGCGTGTTGATTTGCTTTCTACAATTGTGTGCGTTATATGGGTTGGCAGCGATTATCTACCAGGTAATCTGGTCGGATATTCTTGCTTTCCTCGCAATCACACTATTCTTCAGCTTTGTGGTAGGCTCGATGGCAGTGCTGATCACCGCTTTGAATTACCGTTTTGAAACACAACGGGTATCCACGATGTTTTCGGGATTCCTAGTCAGTGTGTTTGCTTTCTTGGGTGGAAGCTTTGTCCCTTGGAATGAGGTGTCGGACACGATGGTTACTATTGCTTCCTTCACGCCAAACGGTGCAGCCCTGCAAGGCTATTTAAAAATATTAAGTGGCGGAGAGCTGTCGCAAGTTACCAGTAATCTTTTCCGCCTTGCCGTGGTGAGTATTGCCCTCCTCCTGATAGCCATTCCTATTTTTCCGAAAAGGAGGTTGATTTAAATGATGGCAATCCTAATCAACCATTTTCAATATTTGAGAAGACAGCCATATGCTGTTATTGGCATGATCGTTCTAACATTTGTTTTTGCGCTAGCACTTGGACAGGTAAATCACGCGGAACCGGTTGAGCTCCCGGTATTTTCAACCACCCTTTCTGAGACGGAACAAGCAGAACTGATTCAGGCTCTGAATTCCAAAGCTGAGAATACCATCTTTGTATCAGAAAAAGAATCTGCCGTGAAGGATAAACTCGAAAAAGGCACCATCGACATGGGGCTAGAATTGGAGCAGGGTAGCTACAAACTTTACCTTAGTGCCACCACTCCCAACACCACCTTAATACAGGCTCATGTTGCCAACGTGTTGCAGTCAGAGAGGACACTTTCCGACGCAGCGGAAAGACTCAACGCGTCAAAGGATGAATTGAGGGGAAAAGTAGATGAAAGCAGCGGTATGTTTGCTGTTTCGGAAAAATCATTCAAAGAGAGTGAATTCATCTATGATGCTTCTCTGCAGGCTTTGTTCGGGTTCTCACTTTTCTTTGTCATCTTCACTGTTACCTTTACGGTGAGTACTATTTTGGAGCAAAAGAGAAACGGGATGTGGAACCGCTTGATCTTGTCTCCATTGACAAAAGTACAGTTGTATCTGGGGCATGTAAGCTTTAGCTTTTTACTTGGATACGCGCAACTGGCATTAGTTTTCTCCTTTTTTCACTTCGTATTGGGAGTTGACCTAAGAGGTGGATATCCAATGATTCTTCTCGTAATTATTCCATTTCTGTTTGCAATCGTGTCACTTGGTATATTAATTAGTGCGGTTGCCACCAATCCAAGGCAGTTGGATGCGGTCATTCCGTTGATATCAGTGAGTATGGCCATGATTGGGGGCGCATACTGGCCACTGGAAATCGTTCAGTCTGAGGTTTTGCTAACCTTGTCCAAACTAATTCCGATGACTTACGGGATGGAGATGCTAAAAGGTGCAACAATCTTGGATTGGTCTTTCTCTCAATTTTTGCTGCCTTCTTCCGTTTTATTTTGCATGGGTGTCCTCTTTATGGGAATTGGATTAAACCTGATGGAGCGGAAAGCAACGGTGTGAATTTTCTAGTAAGTGTGTAAAGATATCTTTACACACTTACTTTTTTTGTATATAGTGAGTGTAAAGATATCTTTACCTTTTATGGAGGGAACGCCAGTGGCAGTGATCAATCATATTAAAGAGATTCGACAGAAGCGAGGAATCACTCAAATCAAAATGGCCGAAGACCTGCAAATCACCAGGCAAACGGTGAATGCCATAGAAAAAAATAAGTATAACCCAAGCTTAGAATTAGCCCTCAAGCTAATTGCCTATTTTGAAGTCCCAATTGAGGAGATGTTTTATCTAGAAGAGAATAAAAAGGGGGAATAGGAGATGAAGAATAATAAGAAATGGTTCTGGTTGACGTGGGGAGTTATCTTAATTTGCATGCAGATTGGTGGAGCTCTCGGGATATATTTAATTGGAAAGGATGAAGGGGTATTTGATTATAGCCTTCTACTGTCCATGTTTAGCGGTACCTTGGGAGGGCTTATTTTGGTACTTTTGTTCATGTATTTACGCAAAAAAAGGAAACGAAAATTACCGGAGTTCGATGAGCGCAGTTTATTATTGATGAAACGCTACTTCTTGGGAGCCCTGTATGTTGTGTTGATTGGGAGTGGAGCCGTTGTGGTGACACTTGTTTTCCTAGGGGTGGAAACGGTGGAAGTAGGAATGCTTGCTGTGTATCTTAGCATCTTATATGTCGTTGTTGGAATGGGGGCACTTGTGACGGCGAGGCTTTAACGGATGATTTTTCAAAAAATACTGACTTCTCCTTTGTTTCTTAACATTTAACATCGTATGTCGATAAAATATTTATCCGTTAAAAACAAAGGAGTCAAATATATGTTTACATCATTAAGAGGGAAACTGGTTTTTTCATTTTTATTACTAATATTTTTAATCATTGGTAGTGTAGGTGCTATTACTTATAGTCAAGCAAAGGCAAAAATAGAACAGGAAGTAGTTGCAACCGCGGAAGCTGCAATGGAAGACCTTGAAAAGACTATTGATATTTACCTAGATAACTATTCTAAAATACTTAATTCCTATGGGAGCACCTCACTAGTGGATAATTTTCTCGTAGATGGTTCTCCAACAAATGAGGCGTCAATGTTAGCTGGATTCGGTAAAGTAATAGAAAATTACCCGGACATGCAGGTGCTATACTTGGCAACCAAGGAAAAAGGATTTTATTCATCTCCAGACATGGAACTTCCATCTGATTTTGATCCGACTACGCGCACATGGTATGTGCAGGCCATGCAAAGTCCCGGTGAAGTCATCTATACCGATGTCTATAAAGACTCAAGTACTGGTGAACCAGTTATCACCTTGGCAAAAGCGGTAACGGGTGATGGAGTAGTGCAAGGAGTCCTTGCAACAGACATTAACATTACTGCGTTAGAAGAGCTAGTTGCACAGAAAGAATTAGGATATGGAGGATATAGCATCCTTTTGGACAATTATGGTGTGGCATTGGTGCATCCTACCTTGACCGGGGAGAACCTATTAGATCAAGACCTGCCATTTATAGATAACATCTATAAAGAGGAAGCTGAAGGAATCCAGCGATATACTTATGATAATTCAAAAAGAGTAATGGCTTTCAATACGATAGACGAAACTGGCTGGAAAATAGGCGGAGTTTTCTTAGAAAAAGACATGCTTCAATTAGCAAACGGTATCTTAAGAACAATCGTTATTGTAGGTTTGCTTGCTTTAGTAGTGGCAAGTATTTCGACCATTCTATTAGCGCGCTATATCACTAGCCCGATATTGAAGTTGAATTCAGAAGTCACAAAAGTGGCTGAAGGGGATCTGACCGGTGATATTGATGTGCATTCTAAAGACGAAATAGGTGTATTGGCAGCGTCCTTTAAAACAATGCTTGTTAACATGCGCGAGATGATCGGGACGGTGGCTGATTCTTCTCAAAAAGTGAAGGCATCTGTGGAAGACATGAGTGCCGTGACAGAAGAAGTTTCCGCAACAAGCGAAGAGATGAATCGAGCAATTGAGGAACTTTCAAAAGGTGCAGTCCAGCAGGCCACCGATTTAGAGGGAACAAGTTCCCGTACACAAAACCTGGCGGATAATATTGAGGATGTGTTATCCAAGCAAGATGACCTTCGGGTGCTGTCTGGGCAGATTATTTCTGCAAATGAAACGGGTCTTGGGAAGCTTGGTGTGTTGCAGGGGCATACAAATGAATCAACAGAAATTGTGATGAGCCTCAATGGGTTGATGACTCAGTTCACAGAGAAGATTAACAATATTGAAGAAATCACACATACCATAAACGAAATTTCCAACCAAACAAACCTGTTGGCGTTGAATGCAAGCATCGAAGCGGCACGCGCCGGTGAACATGGCCGTGGATTTGCGGTGGTGGCAACGGAAGTAAGAAAACTTGCCGAACAAACAGCGGACTCGACCCAGCACATTAAAGAGACCATTTCAAGCATTCAAGAAGAGTCCAAGGTGATTTTGGAAGAGATGGAGAGAACGAACAAAATCTCAAGCGAACAAAGCATTGCTGTAACGGAAACCGGCGAGTCATTCGGAGAAATCGCGACCAATATCCGCTCCATTATTGGATTCATTGAGAACATTATGACCAACATGAATGCCATGAATGAATCGAAGGAAGAAGTGCTTGCTTCTGTGCAGAGCATCTCCGCCATTGCCGAGCAGTCTGCTGCAGGTACTGAAGAAATTGCGGCATCCACAGACGAGCAAGTGAAAGCAATCAGCAGTATTGCTTATTCAGCCGAGGAACTGCTTGCGATGAGTGAGAATTTGAGTGAGCTGATAAAGAAGTTTAAATTGTAGGAGTTTTTGTGGGAACCCCGGCCGGGTGCGAGAGTAGATGGCCGGGGTTTTTTGAATTTTTTGCGAGGCATGCCCTGGTTGGAAGCTGGGATGTTGAGGTGGATCTTGCCTGCTGGTTGGCTATGCTGGGGGGCTTTCTTGATATATTGCTAGATTTCTTGATATATCTTGAAATTTATTGATATGTGGGTGAGTTTTCTTGATAAAATTCATTATTTCTTGATATATTCTTAGATTTCTTGATATCTACTTGGGTTAAGAGGGAATCTTAATATTCCGAGTAGCTATTCAGGCCACTTCACTCCCAAAACACCCAAACTTTCCCCAACCCCCATTCCATTCTCCTGGATTGCATCGAACGTTTTCCCTTAAGCAGCCTCTCTTTTTGCGTCAATGGATATATCCGTTTTACAACGGATAAAAAGATTTTACAATGGATATATCGAATTTACGATTGATATATTCATTTTACAATGGATAAATGGTCCGTTTGGATGGATATCCCGCTTTTTCCCGCAAATTCAGCTCCGTGACATAAGGCACAATCGATAAACCGCGCAAACTTAAGTAGTTTAAGTAAATTTACTCAACAAAAACCCACTAAAATACAATAATCATTACTATTTTCCCTACTTTCCACCCAACCCTTATAATTAGTGACCTCTTTACGAAATATCTCTGTGATTTCGACAAAATACTTCTAACGTAAGAATATATTGGTAGAAAACGAGGGGGATTACGGTGGAAAGTCAGAATATTAGGTCTCGTAAAGAGAGAATTGAGACGCAGAAAAGGATCAACAAGGGGAAAAGAGATAAAAAAATTGTTAGTTATGTCCTAGCGGGAACCCTTGCGGTTAGTGCGTTTATCACAGTTAATGCAAGAGGGGAAGTACTGGCGAATGAAGCGGTACACCAAGTAAAACCTGGGGATACGTTATTTTCACTAGCTCAAAAGTACGGAATTTCCATCAAGGAGATAAAAGACTTGAATGGTCTAAAGTCTGACATCATAAAAGTGGGCCAAATTTTGCAGCTGAGTGAATCTGGTACTAAAGAAGTGGGAGAAAACAAGAAATTAACCCATGAAGTGTCATCAGGAGATACATTATTTTCAATAGCGATGAAATATGGTCTTTCCGTCTCGGAACTTAAACAAGTAAATAACCTGAAAACGGACCTGATCAAAGTGGGACAGGTGCTGAAGGTTGGAACTAAAGCGACTTATTATAAAGTAATGGCAGGGGATACTCTCTTCTCTATTAGTGAAAAATTTAATGTAACGGTTGGTTCAATCCAAAAGGAGAATCACCTCACAACAGATACAATTCACATAGGGCAACAGTTAATCATCCCTCCTTCTAATCATGATGTGATGGAAAAGTCTCAGGAAAAAGTGACAAAGGCATTTTACACAGTAGCACCAGGAGAAATGTTGTGGGGCATCGCCAAAAAGTTTAATATGTCCTCACATAAAATTAAGAAAGATAACCACATGTCGACGGACATAGTGCTGATAGGGCAGGAATTAAAAATTCAAGCGGACGGAATGTTAAAAGCCAATGCTGTCATAACTGGAGTGGTAGATCGCAATTCAGTGGAGTTTTTGATAGAAGGTGAGAAGGAGCCGGTTGTCCTTAGGGTTGCCTATGGGACGGCACCTAATTATGATATTATCTCAGGTGCGGAGCTATCTATCATTTATAAAAAGGGGATTAGTCCTGTTTTAGTAGATCTTGTGTTTGCTAATGAGGAGTTTGGTTATTAGTATTTAGGAGGGGAGGATCACTTATGGTGGTCCTTTTCTTATGGTGCAGAGGAAAATAAAACAAAGGTATTTAACTTTTTATATAGAAATATTTACCTAAGAACGCAATAGAAAGCGGGTAATACCTAAGATGTTAAAGAGTAAGCCAGCCTTATATGTTTCTGTATCAATGATTGTCATCGCAATGATCATGTCTTTTCCATTTAAGCTAAATGCCCCTTATGGACCAGAGCGGACCTCTGTCCTATCGATTCCGACGAGAACAGTGGAAGGAACCGTATATGTCGGAGTGATAACCGTTTCCATTTTACTAATGGGAATAGTCTTCTTGGCGATAGCTTTAGAAAAATACCGTGCACGCGCCGTCATAATGACAGTTCTCCTCTTTGTGTTTGGTCCGTTAATGATTGCAGAAGCATACCAAACCACCTTTGCCACCGGCCTAGATGCGATTTCCTATGACAAAGAAAGAAGTACATGCTCCTATGAAGCCAAAAATGAAACAACCATGACAGTTCAATGTGAATTATATCTTCAAAATCATAGTAATGAGGATGTGTCACTCAAACTCACTTTCTATGAAGAAGAGTTTTTAAAAGGGCCTCAGTATATGAACAATGTAGGACCATTTGATGTAACCGTCCCAGATAAAAATGAAAATCCAATTATCTTGAAGCGAGAGCTAAAACTAGAAAAGGAGCAACCTTTTTCAGGGTCTGATAGTCACTTCAACGTCATATTGGAAGCCGAAGGAAAGAAACGTATTCTTTAGTCAAACGTTTGTTTAAAAAAGAATTCTCTAGCTACCAATAGAAACAAAACATCCATCAAACGTTTGTTTAAATCGCCAACCCGTTGGTATGCCTGCCCCAAAGGCTACTACTCAAACGTTTGTATAACCAGAAAACTATTCGTCAATCCACCCCCAACCCCCATTAATCAAACGTTTGTTCAATTAAAAAACCCCCGCGACTATACCAAACGCGGGAGTTCTTTCTCTACATCACATTAAAATACCTAGCCTCCGGATGGGCAAAAACAATTGCCGACACCGATGCTTCCGGCTCCATCATACAACCATCCGTCAACTCTACTCCAATATCCTCGGGTTGAATCAACTTAAACAGCTTCTGCTGATCATCCAAATTGGGACACGCCGGATAACCAAACGAGAAGCGCTGACCTTGATACTTAGCGGCGAAACGTTCCTTCATCGTAAAACTGACAGAATCCGGGAATCCCCAACGGTCGCGCATTTGCTGATGAACGAGTTCGGCTAGGCCTTCTGCGGTCTCAAGCGCCAAAGCCTGCAGGGCATGGCTTTCCAAGAACCGGCCTTCCTTTTTATAAGCAGCACCTAATTCACGAATGCCTCTGCCGGCAGTTACCGCAAATAATCCTACATAGTCCATGATTCCACTGTCACGAGGTTTTACATAATCGGCCAAGCAAAGATGAGGAGCTTTTGCCTGTCTTGGAAAATCGAACTGCTCCATCACTCTACTCGTGTCCTCCGGGTCATAGATAAACAGGGTATCGCCCTCAGACTGAGCCGGAAAGTATTGATACACGGCAGCTGGAGTAATCAGTTTATTCCGCTTTACCTCTGCCAGCAGCTCATCTACCACACCTTTAACTTGCAAGGTGCGCTCGTCTTTTTCCTCCAACAATCTCTCAATCTTTCCTTTCACCCCAAGATGATGGCCAATCAACATTTGCATATTGATATACGGTTCCACATGGGAGACGGAAATGTTCCGCAGCAGGTGACGCTTTGTATCACTTGGTGTGAATACACGTACATCACGGGAGACATTGGAGCGAACTTTAACGGCCGTCGCAACAGCACTGCTGTCGGCAACTTCTCCAGACGCGCTTTCTACAGCTGCCTCCGCCTCCCGCAACTTCTTCTGTTTCTCCGCCTGCTCATGCACCAATACTTCAAACTCTTCAGGTGAACGCAACTGGTTGGCAAGAGACAAGCCGTTCATCGCATCCTTCGCGTACAGGACAAGCCCTTCGTATTCTTTGGAAATTTTGTTGTCTGTGAATTTACGAGACAACGCAGCCCCTCCGACTAAAATAGGAACCGAGATGTCGGATTGCTTCATATCCTGCGCTGTCAACACCATCTGTTGAGCGGACTTCACAAGCAATCCGGATAAGCCGACAATATCTGGTTTTTCTTTTTTAATAGCCTGAATCAAGTCGGTGGAAGTCACTTTTATTCCAAGATCAACCACGTCATATCCGTTATTGCTTAAGATGATGTCGACCAGATTTTTCCCAATGTCATGGACATCGCCTTTAACGGTTGCGAGCAATACCTTTCCCTTTGAAGAGGAGGTATCGCTTGCTTCCATATGCGGTTCCAAAAATGCGACGGAGGCTTTCATGACCTCTGCACTTTGCAGCACTTCCGCAACAATCAGCTGGTTGTCATTGAACAAGCGGCCGACTTCCTTCATCCCGTTCATCAATGGACCGTTGATGATTTCCAATGGAGTAGGGTAGGCGGCCAATGCAAGCTCAAGGTCAGGGAGGAGCCCTTCTTTTGTTCCTTCTATCACGTAGTAGGCTAATCTCTCATCAAGCGGCAAATCGGGAATATTGGACTTCGCTTCTTTCTTTTTGCCGCGGTAAAATTCCGTGAACACCGCTAACGATTCATCGGTTGTTTCAAACAGTAATTTTTCCGCCATCTCTACCTCTTCGGCCGGGATGGAGGCAAAACGCTCCAGCTTCTCTGTGTTCACAATCGCATAATCCAGGCCTGCTTGTGTGCAGTGATAGAGATAAACGGCATTGAGCACTTCACGCCCGACAGGTGGGAGCCCGAAAGAAACATTGCTGACGCCGAGTATAGTCAAACAGGAAGGGAAATGTTTTTTTATCAAACGAATGCCCTCTACCGTCGCATTGGCAGAACCGATATATTGCTCGTCACCAGTACCGACAGGGAAAACAAGCGGATCGAATATGATGTCAGTAGGGGATACCTTATACTTGTTCACTAAAAGATCATAGGACCTCTGCGCAATCTCAAGCTTGCGTTCAGCGCTAACGCCCATACCTTCTTCGTCAATGGTACCGACGACAAGTGCGGCTCCGTATTGATGAACCAACGGAATGATCGCTTCAAAGCGCTCTTCACCGTCCTCTAGGTTGATGGAGTTGATGATCGCTTTTCCTTGTGAGTATTTCAACGCTGCCTCGATGACCTGTTCGTCGGTGGAGTCGATGACAAGGGGTACCTTCACTTTTTTCACGACTTCTTGTACGAAAGCTTTCATGTCCTCAAGCTCATCGCGGTCTGGGTCGGCAAGGCAGATGTCGATAACGTGTGCGCCGCCTTTTACCTGGGCCCGCGCCACTTCTGCCGCCTCTTCAAATTTCTTCTCCGCAATCAGTCTCTTAAACTTGCGGGATCCGATGACATTGGTGCGCTCCCCGACCATGATTGGACGAAGGGAAGGATCGTCATAGATGAACGATTCTATCCCAGAGACACTATGGTGGTCAGGAACAGAAGTAGAAGCGCGCGGTTTGTAATTCTTCATCACATCTGCAATCGCGCGGATATGATCTGGTGTCGTTCCGCAGCAGCCGCCGACAATGTTCAGCCAGCCTTGCTCGGCAAATCCGCCAAGCTTGGTCGCAAGGGACTGAGGTGTTTCATGGTAATGACCTTCTTCATCCGGGAGGCCTGCATTTGGGTAGCAGCTCACTGCACTTTTGGACAGGTTGGAAAGCGTCCGGATATGGTCCTGCATGAATTCCGGCCCGGTCGCACAGTTCAACCCGACTGCAAGTGGCTTCATGTGCTCCACAGAAACGTAAAAGGCATCAATCGCCTGACCTGCAAGGGTGGTTCCCATCGGCTCAATGGTACCGGAGATGATGACAGGAACCGTAATGCCAGTCTTTTCAAAAGCGCGCTGAATTCCAAGGAAAGCGCATTTTACGTTCAATAAGTCTTGGCTCGTCTCTATTAAAAGACAGTCAGAACCGCCGTCCAGCAATCCGCGGGCCTGCTCCTCATAGGAATCTGTCAGTGCGTCAAAGGTGGTTCCACCCGTAACACTAAGTGTTTTCGTTGTCGGACCGATCGAGCCTGCCACAAAGCGCGGCCACTCCGTGGTGGAAACTTGAGAGGTTGCACGCTTGGCAATTTCCGCGCCAAGCCTATTAATCTCATAAGCTTTAAAGCCAAGCTCATACTCATCAAGCACAAGATCTGTTCCACCGAACGTATTCGTCTCCACGATATCAGCACCGGCGTTTAAATATTCGACATGGATGCGTTCGATGACATCGGGTGCGGTGATATTCAGGTTTTCATTACAGCCGTCATACTCTTCGCCGCCAAAGTCATCTGGTGTAAGGTTTGCCTGCTGCAGCATCGTTCCCATGGCGCCGTCCATAATTAGAATCTTTTTTTGCAACTGCTGTTCTAGTAGTGTGATAGGTTTAGACATTTTGAACCCTCCTGGATGAATGGAACGGACCGTATTTTTTTGCATAGTTGGCAAGCTCGACTGTCAGTTCATAACGCATGAACGGGGTGATCAAGTAGATGCCGTTAAATAGTTCAAGTGCGGCATCAAGCAGCCCTTTCGCAATGTTCAACCCCTCCCTACTTGCCTGCTGTGGATCATTCTGGTGACGATTCATCGCCTCAAGCACCTGTGGAGTCAGCTTGATCCCCGGCACCTCATGGTGAAGGAAGTTTGCGTTTCTACTGCTTGTTAGCGGCATAATCCCAATATAAATAGGGGCATCAATATGTTTCGTAGCCTGATAGACTTCCAGTAATTTTTCTTCTGAAAAGACTGGCTGACTGATGAAATAATCTGCACCAGCGTCTATTTTTTTCTCCAGTCGTTCGATGGCCTTATCAATAACGCGAACATTGGGATTGAAGGCAGCGCCGACAGAGAAACTGGTGCGCTCGCCAAGTTCTTTTCCGGAAAGAGAGACACCTTGGTTAAATTGTTTGATCATATTGATGAGACCAAACGATGTGACATCATAGACGGAGGAGGCACCAGGAAAATCACCGACCTTCGTTGGATCGCCAGTTACTGCCAACACATCATGAATGCCGAGTTGATGGAGTCCCATCAAGTGTGACTGCAAGCCGATCAGATTGCGGTCGCGGCAAGTGATGTGGATAAGAGGGCGCAAGCCGATATCTGATTTCACGATGGATCCAAGTGCGGTGTTGCAGATCCGTGGGGAAGCAAGGGAATTGTCTGCCAAGGTCAAGGCATCAATGCCTGCATCCCTCAAGGCTTGAGCACCAGCCATGAATTTATCTGTGTTCAATTTGCGTGGAGGATCGAGTTCCACGATGACGGACCGTTCTTTTTTTGCTTTTTCAAAAAGAGGTGTTGGCACTTCCTTCTTTTTTGAAGGGATGATAATGGTTCTTTCTTTTCGTTTTACCTGTTTTTCTTTAACAGGGGTCACGTCCTGTAGTGCTTGGGAAAAGGCCTGTATATGAGCCGGCGTCGTTCCGCAGCAGCCACCTAATAATCTTACGCCTTGGTCTCGAAAAGCTAATGCGGTTTCTTTAAAATATTCTGCGTCGCTGTCATATTCCAACTTTCCGTCCACATAGGAGGGAAGACTTGCGTTCGGATAAGCCGAAAGATAAGCAGTCTTTGGAATCGATACCTCTTCCAGCGTGGAAATCATATGATATGGGCCAAGGCGGCAGTTTAACCCGACGATGTCTGCACCAAGTGACTCCAAACGGTTCAAGGCATCTGTGATATGCACGCGGTTCTGCAAATAACCAACTTCTTGGAGAGACACTTGTGCAATGATGGGCAGATCCGTTTCTTTTCTAGCAATCTGCAGAACCGTCTCTAATTCCTCCAGGTCATAGAAGGTTTCAAGTAAAATACCATCCACCCCTTCAAGCAGCAGGCAGTAAAGCTGTTCGCGGAAGGTGCGTTTGATTTCTTCAAGCGGAATTGCTTCCGGCTTGATGGCGCGGATCCCGCCAATTGTACCGACCACATGAGCATCAGGGTGATTCACCACGGCCTTTTTCGCTAGCCTCACCGCCGCACTGTTTATTTCCTTTACCTGATCCTGCAAGCCATAGCGCTCAAGCTTGTGGTAGTTTGCCGCATACGTATTGGTCTGGATAAGGTTGGCACCGGCATTCAAATATGCCTGATGGATATTATAGATTTGGTTTGGTTGCGACAAATTCAATTCCTCAAAGCAACAATCAGAGCCGTAGGAATAGAGGAGGGTTCCCATCGCACCGTCTGCAATTAATATTTTGTCTTGCGCTAAACTATCTAAGATTCCCATGAATGACCCTCCGTTGCTCTTGGTTTCCGCTTGCTGCTGCACTG
This sequence comes from Bacillus sp. RO2, assembly GCF_012911845.1. GTDB lineage: Bacteria > Bacillota > Bacilli > Bacillales > Bacillaceae_I > Sutcliffiella_A. Next base: position 65,956 of record NZ_JAAXCU010000025.1, read on the forward strand.
GTATGTTGAAATGCCTGTTCAAAGTCTTCTATTAAATCCTCCGCACTTTCAAGTCCTACAGACAGGCGGAGTAGGGAGTTGGAGATGCCGCGTTTTAATCGTTCTGCTTCCGGCATCGCCGCATGTGACATTTTTGCTGGGAAGGAAAGGATGGACTCTACTGCCCCTAAACTCACGGCAAAAACCGGGATCTCAACCTTTCCGACAAATTTTCGTAGGTCCTCCTCGCTGTGCAGTTCAAAAGAAAGAACAGCTCCAGGCCCCTGCGCCTGTCTGTGTTGAAGGGTGAAGCCAGGGTGTGTCGTCAATCCTGGAAAATATACCTTTTTAACGGCAGGGTGTTTTTCTAGATAACTGGCAATCTTGTAGGCTGATTTTTGGGATTGCTCGAGCCTTACATGTAAGGTTTTGAGCCCTCTTAAGACCAGCCAGGCATCTTGAACGCCAAGCACCGCGCCGAAAGAATTTTGCAAAAAAGCTAAACGGTCGGCAAGCACAGGATCCTTCGCCACCGCAAGTCCTGCCACGACATCACTGTGTCCGGACAGAAATTTCGTTGCACTGTGCAGGACAAGGTCTGCGCCAAGCTCCAGCGGCTTTTGCAAGGCTGGCGTCAAGAAAGTGTTGTCGACGAATGTCCAAGCACCGACTGATTTAGCGAGGGTAGACACAGCCGTGATGTCTGTTACTTTTAACAACGGGTTGGATGGTGTTTCTACGTAAAATAGTTTCGTGTTGGCTTGGATGGCTGCTTTCACTTTTTCCAAATTGGTCATATCTACAAAAGTGTGCTCCACGCCGTAACGGGTAAGAACCTCTGAAACAATTCGGTAGGTTCCACCGTAAACGTCTTCTGAGATTAGGACATGATCTCCTTGTGAAAGAAGGAGGAAAGCAGTCGAGATAGCAGCCATGCCGGATGAAAAAGCAAAGCCACGCGCTCCGTCCTCTAAATGGGCAATTGTTTCTTCGAGTGCTTCCCGGGTCGGATTGGCAGAGCGTCCATAGTCATATTTGCCAAAGGAATCGATATCAGCCTGATGAAAAGTGGAGGCATGTTGTATGGGCACGCTCACCGCTCCGTTACTTTTATCAAACTTATGACGGTTGTGTAACAGCTTCGTTTGAAAAGAATGGCTCATGATAGGACCTCCTTTTGAATGGAAGCAGCTGTCAGTGCCGCCTCTAAGTCTTGAATCAAGTCTTCTGCGTCTTCAATGCCGACTGAAAAGCGTAACAATCTGTTGCATACGCCGGTTTCCATCCGGATCTTTTCTGGAATGTCCGCATGCGTTTGGGTGGCAGGATAAGTAATGAAGCTTTCCACGCCGCCAAGGCTTTCGGCAAAAGTGATAAGATTTAAGTTTTGCAGTAAGGGATTGACCCACGCTTCGTCTTGGATGCGAAAAGAAAGCATGCCGCCTCTACCTGGATAAAGGACGTCTGTGATGGAGTCATGCTGATTCAAGTATTCCGCGATTCGCTTCGCATTCTTTTCATGGCGTTCCATGCGAAGGGATAAGGTTTTCATGCCGCGGATCAACAGCCACGAGTCGAACGGACTGAGTACCGCACCTGCTGCGTTATGGTGAAGCGACAGTGATTCACAAAGCTCCGGGCCTTTTGTGACAATGAGCCCTGCCAGCACATCATTATGGCCGCCAAGATATTTGGTGGCACTGTGAATGACGATGTCTGCGCCTAATTTTATGGGATTTAATAGAACAGGAGTGTAGAACGTATTGTCACAGATCAAAAGGAGTCCATGTGCTTGCGCAAGCTGGGAAACGGCCTCGAGATCTGTTTCTACCATTAGGGGATTGGTGGGAGTCTCCACAAAAATAGCCTTCGTCTGTGAAGTAATGGCTTTTTCAATTTCTGAAAGGTCGGTCGTGTCCACATAGCTACAACACAGTCCCCATTTTTTATAACCTTCTTCAAAAAGACGGTACGTGCCGCCGTACAGGTCCTTACATACGATGAGGTGGTCACCAGATTTAAAGAGGGATAGGATGGTTAAAATGGCCGCCATTCCTGAACTGCATGCAAACCCTTGGTCGCCGCCCTCTAGATCCGCAATGGCTTTTTCCAACACATGGCGAGTGGGATTTCCGGTTCTTGTATAGTCATAGCCCGTCGATTGTCCGATGCCCTCATGGCGATAGGCGGTGGAAAAATAAACAGGTGGATTCACGGTTCCAGTGGCAGTTTCTGAACGATTTCCAATTTGCGCAAGCTTCGTTTCCGTTTTATACATGAAAAGGCCTCCTATATGGTAAGTGACAATCGTTTCTTCCAGAGGGATGAGGGTTTAATGCTTTATTGGATAAAAAGAAAAAGCCTTCTATAAGAAGAAGACTTTTCTATCGAAAGTTCATTCTTCTCATCTCTGCAAGCATTACAGCTTGCTGGAATTAGCACCTTTTCAACGTCCTTTTTATCGGGCGTTGCTGGTTGCTGAGGTGTCTTCGGGCCATTCCCTCAACCTCTCTGGATAAGAAAGTTCACTATTTAATTATCAGAACAATTTAATTATTTTACTAATTTACAACAGGTCTGGGTGAAATGCAATGTTTTTTTCTGGATGAATTATTTTATGCGGTGAAGGGGTGGGGTAGAAGTAGGGAATTAATTTTAACTTTTAGAGGTGAATTTGAATTAATGTAAGATGGAGGAAACTGCAAGTGAACGAAAAGTTTACTAAAATTAAACTAAAACGTATCTCTTTCATTATTCAATAACAATTTTCTTATACTTAAAATCAAATGATTAAGGGTAAAGTTCATAGAATATGTCATAAAATGGTCAATCCCAAAAGAAGAAATTCCACCGAGCATGTTATATAATGTTAACTATAAAGTATGTGAAACTTTTCACTAACTAACTATTCTAATCCGATTTTCATTAACAGAAAAGAGGGATTTATCTATATGACTGATTTAAAAACAATCGCAAAATCACATAGAGGTACAAGGATGGCGCTTATCTTAATTGCCATCCTCACAGGAGCGACAGTTATCGGGCAGGCATATTTCTTCGTCACCATCGTGGACCGAGTGTTCCTACGAGGCCACACTTTTCAAGAGATCTTGCCATTTCTAGGTGGCCTTCTAGTTGTATTGGCTGCTCGAGCGGCCTTGACATATTGGAGCGGTCTCACAGGCGTGAAGCTTGCTGCCAAAGTAAAACGAGATTTCCGCATTGCGTTGCTGCAGAAATTTTCTCGTAGTCCGGTCCAAGCTTCCCTGAAAGGTCAATCCGGCCAAAAGGTGAGCGTCATGATGGATGCGGTGGATGAGATTGATCCGTATTTCAGCAGGTATGTACCACAGGTCATCCAATCGAGCATTATTCCTATCATGATCTTGATTGCGGCATTCAGTCAGCATGTGAATACAGGTTTGATTATATTAATCACGGCGCCGTTCATTCCCATTTTCATGATTGTGGTTGGCTTGAAAACAAAGAAAAAATCAGAAGAGCAGATGGATAAACTGAATGCTTTTTCGGGAACGTTTCTTGATACTTTGCAGGGACTCACGACGTTAAAGCTTTTTGGTCGCTCAGCCAGACAGCAGCAAACGATTGAAGACAGCAGCTTAAGCTTCCGTGATGCGACGATGGAAGTGTTGAGAATCGCATTTCTGTCATCCTTGATGCTGGAATTCATTTCAATGCTTGCCATCGGTTTGATCGCGCTTGAGGTCGGCTTGCAGCTTGTTGTTTTTGAAAATGTTACGTTCTTTACTGCTTTTTTCGTATTAGTATTGGCACCTGAGTTCTACCTCTACTTGAAAGAACTTGGAAGCGCCTTTCATACGGGGCGTGGAAGTATGGGAGCCGCGAAAAAGGTGACAGATGAGCTGGCAGAAGAGGAGCATCCTATTGAATGGGGAGACGCTGATCTTCAAAAGGAGAAGGTGCCTCCTGCTTTACAATTGAAAAACCTTGGATTCCGTTATGGAGATCAAGGCTTTGCTATAGAAAATATAACAGTGGATATCCAGCCATATACGCAGCTTGCTTTGATTGGTAGAAGTGGTGCCGGAAAATCAACACTGCTCAATCTGATGGCAGGGTTGATTCGTCCGACAGAAGGGGAAGTGCTCGTGGACGGAAAGCCATTATTTGAATACAAGGAAAAAGAGTGGTTTGACCGAGTGAGCTATATTTCGCAAAATCCGTACCTTTTTTCCGGAACGATTACTGAAAACATTGCCATTGGCGGGAAAGAGGAAGCAACACAAGAGGAGATAAGAAGTGCTGCGGAAAAAGCAGGTATTCTTCCGTTAATTGAATCTTTACCTGAAGGTTTCGGAACGAAGATTGGAGAAGCTGGGAGAGGTTTATCTGGCGGCGAAAAGCAACGATTGGCGTTGGCGCGGGCCTTTTTGAAAAAGCCATCAGTCATCCTGTTTGATGAACCGACTACAGGGCTGGATCTGCAGACAGAGCGGATTTTGCAGGCTTCTATGAAGGAGCTGGCCAAGACGTCGACGGTTATTACGGTTGCGCATAGATTGCACACAATTAAACAGGCAGACTCCATTTTACTGCTAGAATCAGGCGCGTTGATTGCCCAAGGAACGCATGAGGAGCTGGTCGAAACAGTGCCGGCTTACCGTGAAATGGTGTCTGTTCAGCAAGGAGGGAGCGCAGGATGAGAGAGTTAGCACATGTAGTGAAACTAGTCATGCTGGAAAAGAAGGATATTCTCCTGTCCATTTTGCTTGGATTCTCAGCAGGGATTACGGCTGTGGGGCTGTTTGCATCCAGCGGTTATCTTATCTCCAAAGCGGCTTTGGCACCGCCGATTTATACCTTGACCGTAATGATTGCAGTGTTGAAGCTCTTTGGTTTCGCTCGGGCCTTCAGCCGTTATGGTGAGCGTTTGTATTCGCATAGGGCGACTTTTACGATATTAAGTAATTTACGTGTTTCTTTTTATAAAAAAATGGAGCCGCTTGCACCCCAGATCTTTCAGAAATACCGCAGCGGTGACTTGCTTGCACGAATAGTGGGAGATGTAGAAAGCTTACAGAACTTCTTTCTACGCGTGTTCTACCCACCGGTAGTGCTGGTACTTGTCTTTTTAAGTACGATATTTTTCATTTCCTTTTTCTCTATTTATCTGGCATTGGTGATGTTCGTCGGGTTAATTCTGACAGGCTTTGTGGTGCCGGCAATCTTTGCGGTAGGACAACGACGAATGCAAAATCGTGTCAGAGAAGAAAGAGGAGCACTTTCTACAGAGGTGACAGAACTGTTCTACGGCTTCCGTGACTTGAAAATCTATCAGCAACTTGCTGTAAAGGAGAAGTTGCTTGCCGATGCTGCGGATTCTTATGTCAGTGAGCAGGAGCGGGAAGGAAAACAGGCGATGTTCAATCAATCAGTAAACACGTTTATTACGTTGCTTGTTTCGTGGACGTTGCTTGCACTTGGCGCGTATCTGACGGTGCAAGGACAGTTTGATGGACTGTTCCTGGCGATGCTTGTGATGATTTCCTTGACTGTGTTTGAAAATGCCGCGCCGATGGCTGTTTTCCCGAATCATTATGAGGAGAGTAGAAGGGCTGCGGTAAGGTTAGATGATGTGGTGGACGGGGAGCCGGTTGTAAGTGGCGCGTCTGCTGGTGCAACTGTGGAACTACCTGAACAGCAGACATTTTCTTTTGATATGAAAGATGTCCGCTTCCGCTATCCGGGAGAATCACGTTTGACGCTGGATGGGGTGAATATCAGTTTGCCTGCAGGTTCTAAAACAGCGATTGTTGGGCCGAGTGGATCTGGAAAATCTACGTTGTTGCAGTTGCTGTTGAAAATTTATGAGGCAGAGGAAGGGATTGTCTCTTTGGAGGAGTGGGACTATACTGCAGTGGAACAAGAGGATTTGTGGAGTAAGGCGAATGTCGTGCTGCAGGAAAATCACTTTTTCTACGGCACTATTAGGGAGAATCTTGCGCTTGCCAAAGATGGATTGAGTGATGAGGAAATGTTGAAAGCATTAGGCGCGGTAAAACTCGACGGTTTTTCTTTGGATGACGAGGTGTTGGAAAAAGGGGAGAACCTTTCCGGCGGGGAGAAACAGCGCCTTGCAATAGCACGTGCGTTGTTGAAGGCAGAACGTTTGTGGTTCTTGGATGAGCCGACTTCCTCCGTGGATGCTGTTACAGAAGCGTCAATTTTTGAGAAAGTTTTTGAGGCGGCCTCTGAGGATACATTGGTGTTGGTGAGTCACCGCTTGACGGGTCTTGATAAGATGGATCAGATCATTGTGATGGAGAATGGTCGTGTGGTGGAAGCAGGGACATTCGATGAGTTGATGAGGATGCAGGGGTATTTTTATGAGATGAAAGAGATTGAGAAGAGCGTGTTTATGTAGGTGAGTGGTTATTAAAGTCTAGCTGTTTGAGGGAGAGTTCCCTTGGGCAGCTTTTTTCTTTGACTAATAGGGGTGCTGGATCAAATGTCCAAAGTTTTGGCGATTTTGACCGAAGATTTCGCGAAGTTGACCGAAGTTTTGAGGAATTTGACCGAACGAATTTTTCAAATGACCGAAGGTGGAGTTCTGTCAATAAAATAGACATCAATACGTATAGGATTGGCGTATTTTTTTCTTCCGCGCTACGTATTCACTTCGCTTGCACGCCTCTACTTAGAGGATCAATTAAAACCGAATTGATCCTCT
>NZ_JAAXCU010000026.1 GCF_012911845.1 Bacillus sp. RO2
GCATAGTGGGAAAGAAGGAAACGGTAACAGAGAAGGCGTCTCAATCATGCCCGGAAAGAGTGAAAATGCAGAGGAGCGGTCGTCATAGGAGGTGTATGACGACCGGTGAGGGTGAAAAAGCAGAGGAGCGGTCGTCATAGGAGGTGTATGACGACCGGTGAGGGTGAAAAAGCAGAGGAGCGGTCGTCATAGGAGGTGTATGACGACCGGTGAAGGTGAAAAAGCAGAGGAGCGGTCGTCATAGGAGGTGTATGACGACAGGTGAGGGTGGAAAAGCAGAGGAGCGGTCGTCATAGGAGGTGTATGACGACAGGTGAGGGTGAAAAAGCAGAGGAGCGGTCGTCATAGGAGGTGTATGACGACCGGTGAAGGTGAAAAAGCAGAGGAGCGGTCGTCATAGGAGGTGTATGACGACAGGTGAGGGTGAAAAAGTAGAGGAGTCGTCGTCATAGGAAGTGTATGACGACCGGTGAAGGTGAAAAAGCAGAGGAGCGGTCGTCATAGGAGGTGTATGACGACAGGTGAGGGTGAAAAAGTAGAGGGGCTAGCGTCATAGGAGGTGTATGACGACAGGTGAGGGTGAAAAAGCAGAGGGGCAGTGGTCATAGGGGATTTATCCTTAGATCATGTTGTAACTATTTTTGCACATTAATATGGACTTGACTCCTCATCACCGTTATGAAGACCTCAGTGACGAGAATTTACAGTAAAGAGGTCCTCATCGCCACCGATATGAAGGTAATTGAATTAGTCAAAGAAATTCGCACGACTTCCACTTCAATCAACAAGAAAGCTACATTAATTTAAGAGGTTATAAAAAAGGAAACTTTAACTGAAGTAGCTGATAATGCATTCATTTAACATTTATGCAATATTCAGCAGTGTATTGGAACAAAAGGCGAAGACTCCAGCGGGGGAGTAACGGTAGATTGAGACCTTACAACAAAGTGAGGAGGCTCAAGGCACCGTCCCGCGGAAAGGAACAGCGGTGATAAACCAATCAACTTAACTAATACAATTTATGATTGACTATTTATAAAATTTCTACAATTTATTGACGGTTCATTTAACGGAATGTTATTATAGCGTTGAATAAACGTTATACGTTTTGAGGTGAACACATGAAGCCGGAACTAACCATAGGTACGAAACATTCCATTCAAATCACGGTTACCAACAAAATGTTTGCACAATTTGAAGGGGAACTGGTCCACCCCGTGTATTCCACCGCAATGATGGTATATCACATGGAGTGGGTTTCACGGCAAATGATATTAGGAGTTTTGGATGAGACGGAAGAAGGAATGGGTGCAGAAGTTAAAGTAAAGCACCTGGCACCGGCAAAAGAAGGAACTATTTTAACGTTAGAAGCAACGGTAGTGGGTATCAAGAAGAACTTCATTATCACGAAAGTCCTAATATTTTCTGAAGATCGCATAATGGGCGAAGGGGAAGTAACGCAAGTGATAATACCAAAAAGTAAAATTAAAACAATGATAGACTAAAAGAATAATTGAAAAAGGGTGGTTGCTTTGACAAATATGAAAACGCTTACTTCAGAAGTTGGAGGAATGGAGATGTTCGATAAAATTCAACAACACCAACAAGTAGTTTTTTGTAATGATCCAGATACAGGGTTGAAAGCCATAATTGCGATACATAACACAACGCTTGGGCCAGCTTTGGGCGGGTGTCGTATGCAACCATATCAATCAGTGGATGCTGCTTTATATGATGTTCTTCGTCTTTCAAAAGGGATGACGTATAAATGCGCAGCAGCTGACGTTGATTTTGGCGGAGGGAAAGCGGTCATTATTGGTGACCCGAATAAAGACAAAACTCCAGAACTATTTAGAGCGTTCGGTCAATTTGTCGAATCGTTAAATGGTCGTTTTTATACTGGTACTGATATGGGAACATCACCGGAGGATTTTGTGCATGCCTTAAAAGAAACGAATTGTATTGTAGGTGTGGATGAGGTGTATGGCGGAAGTGGGGATTCATCAGTTCCGACAGCTCAAGGAGTAATCTACGGAATCGAAGCGACAAACCTTACACTATGGGGGTCAAAAAATCTTTACGGAAAAAGTTATGCAATCCAAGGCCTAGGAAAGGTTGGGGCAAAAGTGGCAGAGCAACTAATGCATGCTGGAGCAGACATTTATGTATCTGACATCAATGAATTCGCCATTAACCAACTCGTCTCTAAAGCGAAAGAGATTGGAGCAGGGATCAAAGTGGTTGGCGGAGATGAAATCTACTCGGTTGATGCAGATGTGTTTGTACCGTGCGCCCTTGGTGGAATCATCAACGACCAGACGATAGAACAGTTGAAGGTAAAAGCAGTGGTAGGTTCAGCCAATAACCAGCTGATCGAAAATCATCACTGTGCGATGCTGCAAGAAAAAGGGATCCTTTATGCTCCAGATTACATCGTCAATGCCGGTGGACTGATTCAAGTGGCAGATGAACTATATGAGCCAAACAAAGAACGTGTTCTTCGCAAAACTATGGCTATCTACAATTCTTTAATGGATGTATATAAAGAAGCAGAGAAAATGAATATTACGACAGTGGAAGCGGCAAATAACTTCTGCGAACAGAGATTAGTAGATAGAAGCAGAAGAAACAGCTTCTTCACTCATTCCAAGCGACCAAAATGGTCAGTACGAGTTTAATAGAGGGGGAAATAAGGTGATAAATCAATTTCCTATCATACAGATTATCGATAATCAAGGAAATATCCTTGATAAAACGTATGAAGAAAGAATCACAGAAGATCTTGCAAAGTCAATGTATAGACACTTACTTAGAATTCGCACCTTTGACAAAAAATGTATTAGTCTTCAACGACAAGGCCGCATCGGCACCTATGCTCCATATGAAGGGCAAGAAGCTTCCCAAGTAGGGAGTGCGATGGCATTGAATGATGAAGACTGGCTATTTCCTTCTTATAGAGACCACGGTGCTACCATGACGTTCGGTCACTCCCTTCGCAATATTCTCCTGTTTTGGAATGGGAGAAATGAAGGGTGTATTCCGGCAAATGGGAAGAAAGTATTTCCACCGGGGATTCCAATAGCAACACAGTTACCACATGCTGTAGGCGCAGCCTATGCAGAGAAAAGAAAAGGAACGAAAAATGCAAGTATTGTTTATTTCGGGGATGGAGCAACATCTGAAGGTGATTTTCATGAAGGGTTAAACTTTGCAAGCGTTCTTAAGGCGCCGGTTGTGTTTTTTAACCAGAACAATCATTTTGCCATTTCGGTACCTTTATCAAAACAAATGAATACTGAAACTATTGCTCAGAAAGCACTAGCTTATGATATGAGAAGTGTCCGTATAGATGGTAATGATGTTTTCGCCGTTTATTTTCATACGTTGGAATCATTAGAACAAGCAAGAAATGGGGAGGGTCCAACCTTAATCGAAGCGGTAACATGGAGATATGGTGCTCATACGACAGCTGATGACCCAACCAAATACAGAGACCAATCAGAAAATGAGAAAAGACGTGAGAATGACCCTGTTCTTCGTTTGGAACGCTTTATGAAAAATCAAGGCTGGTTTACAGAAGACTGGAAAGAATCAATGTTAGTGGATCTTTCTCAAGAAGTCGATACTGCAATAGAAGAAATGGAGAATTTTCCTAAGGCAGACCCTGCTGACATGTTCGACTACGTGTTTGAAAAACCGACATGGGGAATTGAGCAGCAGAAAAAGGAACTTCTTAACATGATGAGAGGTGAAGCATAGTGGAAACGGCATTGAAAACGAAAACATTGACAATGGTTCAAGCAATTACGGATGGGTTAGATACCATGCTTCGAGAAAACAAAAATGTACTTCTCATGGGCGAAGACATTGGGGTAAATGGTGGTGTTTTCCGGGCTACAGAAGGCCTGCAACAAAAATATGGCGAAGACCGTGTGATTGATACACCTTTAAGTGAAGCTGGTTTCATTGGAGCTGCAATCGGTATGGCGATAAATGGTTTCCGTCCGGTAACAGAGATACAATTTCTTGGATTTATTTATCCTGCCTACGAACAGATCATGACACATGCATCAAGGATTAGAGCTAGAACGATGGGGCATTATACGGTCCCTATGGTCATCCGGGCACCATATGGGGCAGGAGTAAGGGCACCAGAAATCCACTCAGATAGTACAGAGGCAATTTTCACCCATATGCCGGGAATCAAAGTGGTTTGTCCGTCTAATCCATATGACGCCAAAGGATTATTGATTGCTGCAATCGAGGATCCAGATCCTGTACTATTTTTAGAGCCGATGCGTTGTTATCGATCTGTAAGAGAAGATGTACCTGAAGGGAAATATACGGTGGAAATCGGGAAAGGAAAGATTTGCAAGGAAGGCGAGGATGTTACCATTATCGCTTGGGGAGCGATGGTTCCTGTTGCCCTTCAATCTGCAAAAAAACTAGAATCAGAGGGTGTTAGTTGCGAAGTAATTGACTTAAGAAGCCTCTACCCTATTGATAAAGATATCATTGCAGAATCTGTACAGAAAACTGGTAGAACGGTTATTGTTCACGAAGCGCATGCGGCAACAAGTGTTAGTGGAGATGTTCTTGCCATTATCAATGAAACATCATTCCTCTATCAAAAGGCGCCAGTGGAGCGAGTAACGGGATTTGATGTGCCTGTTCCTTATTTCGGTTTTGAAGACTACTATCTGCCTACTACTGACAGAGTCGTTGCGGCAGTAAATAAAGTGATGAAGTTTTAGTATAAGGGGGTTCAACGTATGATCGAGGTCAAACTTCATGATATTGGGGAAGGAATGACACAGGCTGATATTTTATCTTTTTTTGTGAAAAAGGGAGATAAAGTAAAGCCAGATGAGCCTCTAGTTGAGGTACAGACAGATAAAATGACTGCTGAAATACCGGCACCACTTGCTGGAGTCATCAAAGAGATATTAGTAGAGGAAGGGGAAACCATTTCAGTTGGTACCACTTTATTTTTATTAGAAGCTGAATCAGCTGGGAAGGAATTAATAACGGCTCCCAATTCTACAGATAAAAACATTTCCACAAATGCTGTCGATACAACAAGAGAGCATCAACCACAAACAAAGCTTAAATCATTTAGAATCATGGCGGCCCCATATACAAGAAAGATTGCGAGGGACGCAGGAGTTGATATTGAACAAATTGAGGGGACCGGCCTTGCTGGAAGAATTACTGATGAAGATGTATATAGATTCATAGAAAGTAAAGAGCAGCCTGCACCAAAAGTTGAAATGAAAGAACAGCCCGTTCAGCCACCTCAATCCGATACAGAATTAAATGATTATCAAGAACCTACAACTGTCATTCCATACAGAGGCCGGAGAAAACAGATAGGCAAAAAAATGTCACAGTCACTTCTTACGATTCCTCATTGCACTCATTTTGAAGAAATAGATGTGACAAATATTTTAGAACTCAGGGAGATTTGGAAAAAAAGCAATCAAAACATTTCAGCAACTGCTCTATTCTTAAAAGCCATATCCATCGCCCTAAAAGATTATCCAATCTTTAATGCCAGATTGAATGAGCAAGAAGAGACAATCGAGTTAATGAGAGAACATCACATAGGAATAGCTACCGATACAGAAGAAGGACTGATTGTCCCTGTGATCCGTAATGTAGAGAAAAAGTCATTAAAAGAAATACATGCCAATTTAAAAGAGTTAACAAAAAAGGCACTGGATAATAAGATTTCCATGAAGGAATTGACTGGCGGCAGTTTTACAATCAGTAATGTTGGTCCTCTTGGGGGAAGTATTGGCGCTACACCAATTATCAATCAGCCGGAAGTGGGCTTGATCTCCTTCCACAAAACCAAAAAGCGACCAGTTGTAAATGAGCAGGATGAAATTGTTATACGTTCCATCATGAACATTTCTATGTCCTTCGATCATCGTGTGGCAGATGGAGCTACAGCTGTAGCATTTACCAACAGGCTGACTCAACTTTTAGAAGAACCAAAATTATTAATGCTGGAGCTGGTTTAAATGGTTGTGGGCGAACTTACTCAAGAACGTGATGTAATGGTTATTGGTGGAGGTCCTGGTGGTTATCACGCTGCAATTAGAGCGGCTCAATTAGGTCGACAAGTTACCATTATTGAGAAAAACAAACTTGGCGGCGTCTGTTTAAATGAAGGATGTATACCATCCAAAGTACATACTGCAGCAGCGCAATCTTTCCAAAGGATGGAATCTTTTCTGCAACTAGGGCTAGATACTAGCGGTGTAACATTCGATATAACAAGGTTACAGGAACACAAAAAGAAGGTTGTGGAGCAATTGCTTCAAGGTGTCGTTGCATTATGTAAAGCTAATAAAATCGAGATCATAGAGGGAGAGGCCTCCTTTATATCCGCCAGAAAAATAGGGGTGGAGAATGGGCATCAATATGATACTTTCACTTTTAATGATGTAATAATTGCTGCCGGCTGCAATAAAAAACCGATCGCAGAAATACATCATCATGCTCTAACACCAACTTCGATATGGAACCATGAAGAATTGCCGAGTGACCTAATATTATATGGAAACGATGATATTACCCTTGAAGCTGCAACAACCTTTAACAGTTTAGGATCAAAGGTGACATTGATTCTTCCGCCAGAACAGCATGAGTTTACATTTGACCCTGCCATTAACAAGGAGCTGCAGAGACAGTTAAAAAAACAAAAAATTAAACTCTATAAGACTGATACTACTCCTAAGTTCAGGTTTGATGAGATTCAGTGGGAAGTGTCATTTGAAAACGGTAAGAATGAATCAGTTATTTTGGAGAGTTCTCATCTATATTGTGCGGAAGAAAGAAACCCGGTAACAGAATCACTTGGTATTCAGCGTGCAGGCATTCATTTGAGTGATGAAGGCTTTATTAAAATCAATGAAGCATGCCGTACTAATATTGCCTCCATTTATGCTATTGGCGATATTACAGAAGGCCCTGCCTTAGCAGTTAAAGCCATTAAACAGGGAAAAGTGGCCGCGGAAAACATTGCAGGCCAACAATCCGAGTGCGATTTTACTTTTCTACCTAGAATCGTTCAGTCCATCCCTCCAATTGCATCTGTCGGAATGACTGAAACAGAAGCGATCGAAAATGGATTTGAAGTGAAGGTAGGAGAAAGCAGCCTGCAATCAAATGGTTATACAAGCATTCTTGGCCAAAAAGAGGGGTTCACTAAAACTGTTACTGACGCCAAAACAGATCTAGTATTGGGTATACATATGATGGGAGCCCAAGCGGTAGAAATGGTTAGTACCGGAACTCTTGCTTTAGAAATGGTTGCAAGAGAAGAGGATTTGCTGTTTCCTTCCTACCCGCACCCGAGTGTAAATGAAAGTATGTGGGAGTCGGTGGAGGATCTTGAAGGAAAAGCAATTCATAAGGTCCCGAAAGTGACAAAACAAAAAGTAACTTCGTCATGACACGTTGGCGCGTCAAAGCATTCTAGCTTTAAACGAGACTCTTGCAGACTATGAAAATAATAGATTATATTATATTCAGAATAATAATATTTTTTAAAAAAGATCAGGAGGGATATTTATGAACGTAGAAAAAACGATGCAATTAAAAGAGCAAGCAGAAGAAGTTTTCCCCGTAAAAGATGTTGACTATTTGGAGATATACACTGGCAATGCCAAACAAGCTTCTCATTTTTTCGCTACCACATTCGGATTTCAGCCTATTGCTTATTCAGGATTAGAGACAGGCAACAGGGAAACCGTTTCCTATGTTTTAAAACAGCGTAATGTACGACTTGTCATTACAGGTTCCCTTAAACAAGATACAAAGATTTCTGAGTTTGTTAAAAAGCATGGAGACGGAGTAAAGGATATTGCGCTTGTCGTGGAAGATGTTGAAAGTGCTTACAACGGAGCGGTGGAAAGAGGAGCGATAGCTATACAACCCCCACAAGAGCTGACAGACGAGCACGGAACATTGAAGAAAGCGGTAATTGGTACATACGGAGATACCATTCACACATTGGTTGAACGCAAAAATTATAATGGGGTATTCATGCCTGGATTCAAGGCATACACGAACTCCACTCCAGTTAAGGACGCTGGCATTATCGGAATCGATCATGTGGTGGGGAACGTAGAACAAATGGAAGAATGGGTTGCTTACTACGAAAAAGTAATGGGCTTCAAAGAAATGACTCATTTTACAGATAAAGATATTAACACAGAATATTCCGCCCTAATGTCAAAAGTAATGCACAATGGCGGCAGAATCAAATTCCCAATCAATGAACCTGCGGAAGGAAAAAGAAAATCACAAATTGAAGAATACTTGGAGTTCTATAATGGCGCCGGTGTTCAACATATCGCTATTTTAACGGAAGACATTGTTCAGACAGTAAGCAAACTAAAAGAAAATGGTGTAGAGTTTCTAAATACTCCTGACACTTACTATGAAATGTTGTCAGATAGAGTAGGGGAAATTGATGAGGAAATTGCAAAGCTTCGCGAACTGAGCATACTGGTTGACCGAGATGATGAGGGATATCTGCTTCAAATCTTTACAAAACCTATTGTAGATAGACCAACCCTTTTCATTGAAGTTATCCAGCGTAAGGGAGCAAAAGGCTTTGGTGAAGGAAATTTCAAAGCATTGTTTGAATCCATTGAAAGAGAGCAAGAATTGAGAGGAAATCTGTAAGCACGTTACTAAGGGGAGGACCAGTTTCCTCCCTTTTTTATAGGAGGTAGATTAAAGCATGGCGGTAAAAGTTAAAAGCCGAGAAATTCTCCAGCATATTGCTGCCTACCCTTTAGGGAAAAGCTTGCAGGATATACAGACGGAATTAGGAATTGCGAATATAAGAAACATGTCTGAAATTGAAAATGTGTTTGGATGTTCACCGCTGGTAAAAAAACAATTAATGCAAAGACTAGATCATCTATTTACATACCCTGATGGTTCCGCTAGAGCTCTCTCTACCAAATTGGGGGATTTTTTGGGAGTAGCACAAAATCAGTTGTTCATTGGGAATGGGTCAGATGAAATAATTAGGCTGCTTATTCGAGCTTTTCTCAATAAAGAGGAAGAAGCTATTATGGCTGATGTTACATTCCCTAGATACAAAACCAATGTCTCCATTGAAGGTGGCAAGCCGGTGATCGTTCCATTAAAAGATGGTGTACATGATTTGACAGCCATGCTAGCTAATATTACAGATGAGACAAAAATGATTTTTGTCTGCAATCCTAATAATCCGACAGGAACTATCGTTGAAAAGGGGGAACTTGTTTCTTTCATTCAAAAAGTGCCAGAGCATATCTTGATTGTTCTAGATGAAGCGTACTATGAATACGCAACAAGTGAGGACTATCTTCAATCCATCCCTCTTTTAAAGAGACATGCCAACCTTGTTGTTTTAAGAACGTTTTCTAAAGTATATGGCTTAGCAGGATTACGAATTGGTTATGGCATCATGGATCCTTCCATATCAGCAGAATTAAACAAAGTGAAAGAGGTTTTCAATGTAAATCAGCTTGCTCAAGCAGCTGCGATGGAAGCCATTATGGATCAGGAATTTAGAAGGGTGTGTATCCTTCGCAATGAAGAAGGAAGAGCGTACTTGGAGTCAGAATTAGATGAACTGGGTTATACCTATTTCCTTACACAAGCGAATTTCATGATGATACATATCGGCAGAGATGGAAATGAGATTACTCAAAAATTATTAACAAAGGGGATCATGGTTAAATCAGGAGCAGTCTTGGGGTACCCAAACAGTATAAGGGTCACCATCTGCTCCATGGAAGATAACCGTTATTTTATCGAAACGTTAAAAAATTTGTAGCAAAGTGCAGGTGACAAACATGGATATTCAACCAAGCAATCTTGCCTGGAAAGATGCATATAAGCTGATGGTGGGTTCTATTTTGCCAAGACCCATTGCACTAGTTTCTTCTATTAATAAAGAAGGAGTTGCAAACATCGCTCCTTTCAGTTTTTTTACAGCCATAAGTGCTGAGCCGATGCTAGTCTGCTTTTCCCCTATGAGAAGAGGAACAGATGGCTCGAAAAAGGACACCTTATTGAATATTGAAAGTACAAAGGAGTTTGTCATCAATATTGTCAGTGAAGAAATAGTGGAACAAATGAATATCACCGCAACGGAATTCCCAAGCGATGTGGATGAATTTGTAGAATCAGGTTTCACGAAAGAACCTAGTCTAATAGTAGCACCGCCGCGGGTGAAGGAAAGCCTTGTGCAAATGGAATGCACTCTTCACCAAGTGTTGCATTTCGGTGATGTACCAGGTTCAGGCAGCCTAGTTATCGGAAAAGTAGAGAGTTTTCACATATCAGATGATCTTTATTTCGATGGAAAGATTGATACAAAGAAATTGAATCCTGTAGGTAGAATGGCAGGGAGCATGTACACAAGGGCCATACATGATATGTTCGAACTTCAACGCAAATAATGAAATGTGAGGGTGTGTCATGAAGTATATTACCTTTAAAAATAGCTCTGGTGAGATAAAAGCAGGCTGGATAAATCATGACATGGTTGTCGATATGAACGAAGCATCTGATGGATTATTACCTAATGACCTTTTGACATTAATAAATCATTATGAAAAATTTAAAGACATCGTCGCACTTCACGATGCTAGTGATAGCGAAAAAGGGAGATATCCTTTTGAAGAAGTCACACTCCTTGCACCTTTACCAAAACCAGTAAGTGTCCGAGATTTCTATGCATTTGAGGATCACGTAAAAACGGCAAGGGCAAAAAGAGGACTTGATGTAATTCCGGAATGGTATGAGATTCCCGTTTTTTATTTTACGAATCATTTGGCCATAAAGGGACCAGGTGACTTAATTGAAAAACCATCAGCCTGTGAGTGGTTGGATTATGAGCTGGAAATCGCCTGCATCATTGGAAAAGAAGGTAGAAATGTTAAAGCTCAGGATGCTGATGAATACATTTTCGGCTATTGCATCATGAATGACTGGAGTGCAAGGGACCTTCAAGCAAAAGAGATGAAGGTAGGATTAGGGCCGGCAAAGGGGAAAGATTTCGCCACATCTTTAGGGCCTGTCATTGTGACACCAGATGAACTAGAATCGTTTAAGACAAATAAAGGCTACAACTTAGAAATGACCGCTTCTGTCAATGGAAGTCTTCTTTCTAAAGGGAATTTCGAGCAGATCCACTATAATTTTGCTCAAATGATTGAAAGAGCTTCAGCTGATGTTACATTGCACCCAGGAGAAGTGATAGGATCAGGAACTGTCGGAACAGGTTGTATCTTAGAACTTGGCACTGACGTCCACCGCTGGCTAAAGCCCGGTGACGAAGTAGAATTATCCATCACTGGCCTAGGAACATTGAAAAACACAATCAGATAACTACTATGATATGAGGTGAGCTCATGTATTATCGTAAAATGGGAGAAATACCACATAAACGCCACACCATGTTCAAAAAAGAAGATGGCACATTATATAGAGAACAAGTAATGGGAACCAAAGGTTTCTCAGGCACACAATCTATCCTCTATCATCACTACCTGCCCACAGAAGTAGTAAAATCAAACGTGCTTGGCAGCTATATGCCTGAATATGAAGAACAAGAAGCCCTGAACCACCGGCACCTACTCACTACATCCATCGAGACCAAAGGAAATGCACTCGATGCCAGAGAATACTTATTAGGAAACAGTGATCTATTAATAGGTACAGCCTTGGTTACGGAACCGATGGAGAATTATTACCGAAATGGAGACGGAGACGAACTCCTTTTCATTCATTACGGTTCAGGTAAAATAGAAACCATGTTCGGAACGATTACATACCGCCCTGGTGATTATGTAACAATACCGATCGGCACCATTTACCGAGTAGTTCCAAATGAAGAAACGAAAATCCTCTTCATTGAATCATTCAGTCAATTAACCACACCTAGAAGGTACCGCAATGAATATGGTCAGATGCTCGAGCACAGTCCATTTTGTGAGCGTGACTTCAGAGGTCCTGAAATGTTGGAAACATACACAGAAAAAGGAGAGTATGAGGTAATTACCAAAACAAGGGGTTATTTGCATTCTCACATACTTGGGCACCATCCGCTTGATGTTGTGGGTTGGGACGGTTATCTCTATCCTTGGGTATTTAATATAGAAGATTTTGAACCAATAACAGGAAGGGTTCATCAGCCACCTCCAGTCCATCAGACGTTTGAAGGCCATAACTTTGTTGTCTGTTCTTTTGTGCCAAGATTATACGATTACCACCCAGAAGCAATACCGGCTCCTTATTATCATAGTAACGTGAACAGTGATGAACTGCTTTATTATGTGGCAGGAAACTTCATGAGCCGCAAAGGAATTGAGGAAGGATCCATAACATTGCATCCATCAGGAATTCCACATGGTCCGCATCCTGGTACCACTGAAGCTAGTATTGGAAAGAAGGAGACCTTGGAGCTTGCAGTTATGATAGATACATTCAAGCCTTTGAAAGTTGTAAAAAAAGCTCACGGTATTGAAGATAAAAAGTATATGTTCACGTGGATAGAAAAATAATTTTGTGGGAAACACCAGGCTTTCCAAAAAGCTTGGTGTTTTTTATGGTTTTTTTATCCAAAAAAGTAAGATTTCCTGTAAATAATGTAACATAACAGTACTATCTTGTAATAAAATGGACGGTATCAAAACTTGTCAACACCATTTTTTTAGTATAATTTAAATTTGTTTCATTTTACTGGAAAAATGCATCAAATCCGTTTCAATTATACTCTCTTGAAATCCGTTGATACATAAAGATTCTTGTAGTATATGGATAATTATAGAATAATAACATTTTCAATATCCACATTATTCCTCTAATATTACACAAAACCCATGATATGATTTTAGTGTAGCAAGAAAGCAACACAAAAAACTTTCAAGGGGGAAACACACCTATGAAAATCAACAAAAAGTCAATCATCACTGCTGTAACTACTGCAGCTGTATTAACTGCAGCACCATTCGGAATGAATGCAAAGGCAGAATCAAACGCACCAACAAAACCAACATGTGACTTAACAAACAAAGTCACTTCATTTAATAGTAATAAAGCATTCACTAACCAAGAAGATGCAAAGGCGTTCTTAGACGGTTATGTGAAAGAACTTGAAGAAAAATACGGTGTAAAAGTTAATTTAAATGGCGCACCATCTGCTGAAGCAGCTGAAAAAGAAGCACCTAAGCAAGAAGCTCCAAAACAAGCTGAGCAGAAACCTGCTGAAAAAGTAGAAGCGCCTAAGGAAGAAAAAGCGGAAGCTCCTGCAGAGGCACCAAAACAGGAAGCTCAAGCACCACAACAACAAGCTCCACAGCAAAATGCTGAAAAACCAGCAACTGAACAAGCAGCAGGCGCTGTAAGTGAGTTTGAAAAGAAAGTAGTAGAATTAACAAACGCTGAGCGTGAAAAACAAGGTCTAGCTCCATTAACATTAGATGAAGAATTAAGCAAAGTAGCAAAAGAGAAGTCTAAAGACATGCAACAAAATAATTATTTCTCTCATAACAGCCCAACTTACGGATCTCCATTTGATATGATGAAACAATTTGGAGTAGAATACCGTACAGCAGGTGAAAACATTGCACAAGGACAACAAAGCCCTGAAGAGGTAGTAAATGCATGGATGAATTCTGAAGGACACCGTGCTAATATCATGAACGAAAACTTCACTCATATCGGTGTAGGTCATGTAGAAGAAGGTAACTACTGGACGCAAATGTTCATTGGAAAATAATATAGTAACTATTGAAAAGGCAGCCGACTGGCTGCCTTTTTCCTATGTCTCTATTTTAAAGCGTTGATCACAACGTTCCATAAAAAAGTAGGCCTTTTTAATTTGTTGGACCACCTTTTGGATACTATTAGGATTAATGCGGTTGACCCCGATATCCTGCAAATAGGCAAAAACAACAGCCAAGGAAGGTAAGAGAAAGTCTGAACTCAAAAGATTGGCATCGTAATCAATCAAGATTTTAATTTCGCTTTTTAACTTAACTTTGTATCTTTTGAAATGTAGAATCAAGTCTTCATGTAATTTTGTCTTTTGCTCATAGTTTGCCATTTCATAGCTTTCTAACAAATCAAGAAGAATTTTAAGCTCATGTCGAAAATAGTGTAAAGAAGCTCGGACTTTTTCCATATCATAATCATTCATCGGTATTACCTCACTTAAAAAATTATCATATGACTTTTTTCGACAATTTACTACAAAACTCCTTTTTTTATTCCTATAAGAATAGTTATAGTTATTTTGCGGTTCCTGATATAGCCATATATCTGTTTTGGAGAATGTTTAATCGCCAAGAAAGCCCTATTGCTCCTGCTGCTAAACCGCAAATTAAACCAATCCAATAGCCAAATGCTCCGAAATCAGTATAGTTTGCCAATATATACCCAATTGGTAAACCAATAATCCAATAAGATACAAAGGCAAGCATGAACGTAACATTCACATCTTTATATCCTCGTAGGGCCCCCTGTATCGGGGCAGCAATGGCATCAGAAAGCTGAAAGAAAATGGCGTACAGAAGGAAAGCGGTAGTTAGGGTAATAACTTCTGGATCTTTTGTGTAAAGATAAGCGACTTCTGCTCTAAAGAAATATAGAAATACAGCACAAATGGAAGAAAGAAGGACAGCAGAAACGACTCCCATAATGGTGTATTGTTTGGCATCTTGAATGCGTCCAGCTCCAACTTCAAATCCGACCAAAATAGTTAAAGCCATGGAAATACTGAGCGGTATCATGTAAAGAAGGGAAGCGAAATTCAGTGCTACTTGATGAGAGGCGATTGTCACAGTATCAAATGAACTCATCAAAAGAGTCACAGCTGAAAAAATACTCGTTTCAAAGAAAATGGAAAGACCTATTGGAACCCCGATCAGTAATATTTCTTTCCACTTTGAAAATGATACGGGATATAGTTTTTTGAAAAGCGGATACTTGGTAAATGGTCTCTTCTTTAGGACAATATATAAGGAAATAATCATAATTAGCCAATAAGTCAAAGCAGATGCCACTCCTGCACCAATTCCTCCAAGGGCAGGAAGTCCAAGTTTGCCGAAAATCAATAAGTAGTTTAGCAAGACATTAATAGGTAAGGACAGAAGAGTGATGATCATAGACGTTCTTGTGTGTCCTAGCGCATCAATAAAACATCGAAGTACTGTATAAACAAAGAGCGGTACTATTCCGAAGCCAAGTGCAATCAAATAGTATTTTGCTACATATCTAACTTCTGCTTCTAAATTCATACCAGTAAGAATCGGATTGATTAACACTGCCCCAATACAGATAACAAGAATACTCATGGCAAACGCAACATACACACCTTGGGTAATGGAAAAAGGAACACCTTTTGTCTTTTTAGCGCCAACAAGCTGTGCGACAATTGGAGTAATAGAGAGCAGTATTCCGCTTAGACCTGTGTAAACTGGGACCCAGAGTCCAGAAGCAATCGCAACGCCGGCCAAGTCAGTAGCTCCTACGTTTCCCGTCATCATGATGTCAAAGAGATTCATCGAAAATAAGCCAAGTTGTGTTATCAGAATAGGTACTACAATTTTAATGAAAAGATGGAGACGTTCTTTATAAGAAAATACTTGATGCATACTAATCCCACGACCTTTAATATAGAAATAGATAATAATGTTATGGATTATATCACAAAAAAATTATTTAGAGTGTAGAAATAAATTATTTGAAATTTAAGATATTGGCCTTCCAATACCTACTTACTTCCGAAAAATAATGTGTTGACACTCTTCTATAAACCTACTAGAATAGTTATATATTAAAACTACATATGCACAAGCCCAATCAAAGGGGAGTAGCTATGAGAACGATATTGCCGTCATGACGTGACTGAATTATTCAGCACCGGCATTATCGGCAACGAATATGTTGTTAGCAAGACCTTTGCCTAAACTGGAAATTGGACAGTTCTAGGTAAAGGTCTTTTATGTGTTCATAAAAGCCTTTGCCTGTTTCTTAGGAAAGGCTTTTGTTATGTAAAAGGAGAGGAAACCATGGAGATATCATTATTATTGGAATACGGCTGGGTTCTTCTTGTCTTGATTGCACTTGAAGGTATTTTGGCGGCTGACAACGCACTAGTACTAGCAATTATGGTTAAGCACCTACCAGAAGAGGCACGTAAAAAGGCTTTATTTTACGGTCTGGCAGGGGCTCTCGTCTTCAGGCTTGGATCTTTGTTTGCCATCTCATTCTTAGTAACAATTTGGCAAGTTCAGGCGATTGGAGCCGCATACTTGCTGTTTATCGCACTCAACCATATATGGCGAAGGTTTGCAGTGGCAAAAGTGGAGCATGCTGCCACTATTGATACGCCTAAAAAACAGTCCGGTTTTTGGATGACAGTTTTCAAAGTAGAAGTTGCTGACATTGCTTTCGCTGTCGACTCTATCCTTGCAGCTTTCGCATTGGCCATGACGTTGCCAAAAACAAACCTCCCTCAAATCGGAGGTATTGATGGAGGGCAATTCATCATCATCTTCCTTGGTGGATTTATCGGGGTAGTGATTATGCGTTTTGCTGCTACCTTGTTTGTTAAATTGTTAAAGGAAAGACCAAGTTTGGAAACAGCCGCATTTTTAATTGTAGGTTGGGTAGGTTTCAAACTGGCTATGTACACACTGGCACATCCAAGTGTTGGCGTGCTTCCTTACCACTTCCCACACAGTCCCTTGTTTAAAGCGATGTTCTGGATTGTCTTAATTGGTATCGCTGTTGGTGGCTGGATTGTTTCAGGAAAGAACAAAGTAGTTCAGGAAGTGGATAGCATCAAGTAAGTTAACTCATTTTACTTCAAGTAACATGCAATTATTGATATAATGTACTTGGCTGTTGACAATCTAATGTCAGCAGCCTTTTTCAATAATTCGATATCTACGCCCTTATTGTGGGATACTAAATGGAATAAGTTAAAAGGAGACGGAAAGATGTTTGCTATAGATCAATTACCTACAGCTATTCAAGAAAAGATAAAAAGAAACAAAGAAAAAGAAGGTACTAGTTCCCTTATTGGGGCTGCAGGGTATACATCAGCCGACGATGATGTTTTGTTTGATTGTATTATTGCATTATCTATGGGGAAGAACGTCCTATTAAAAGGGCCAACCGGCTCAGGAAAAACGAAGTTGGCAGAAACGTTATCTTCCATTTTTCATCAACCAATGCATAGTATCAACTGCTCAGTAGATTTAGATGCTGAGGCACTGCTTGGTTTTAAGACCATTCATAATAATGATGGAAAAGCGACCATAGAGTTTGTGCCAGGTCCAGTTATTAATGCAATGAAACAAGGAAACCTTTTATATATAGATGAGATAAATATGGCGAAACCTGAAACCTTGCCAATTTTGAACGGAGTATTAGATTACCGTAAAACCATTACGAATCCTTTTACAGGTGAAGTAGTGAAAGCAAATCAGGACTTTGGGGTTATTGCCGCCATCAATGAAGGGTATGTGGGAACGGTCCCATTAAATGAAGCATTGAAAAATCGTTTTGTCGTCATCGATGTACCTTATGTGCAGGGAGAAGTTTTACTTCAAGTATTGAAAAGTCAATCCAAGTTGGAAGACGAAAAACTACTTGGCAAATATGTAACATTATCTGCTGACCTTATCGCGCTTGTTGAAAACGGAAATCTTTCAGAAGAAGCTGCATCTGTGCGCGCACTATTAGACACTTGTGATCTTAGTGTATACTTACCGCCACTTAGAGCGATTAAGCGTGGTATTGTAGAAAAGTTGGAAGATGAAAGAGAAAAAGCCGCTATCTTAAACATCGCACAAACTTTGTTTGAATGAGGAGATTAACTTGAGACCTATCGTTTTTAATGATAAAAAAATTGATTCCTTTCTATTTATGGAGTTATCGGACTTAGCGACTTCCCTTTCTAAAAAGAATGACCTTGAAGTGGAATATGCGTTCAAATCTTACTATGACCCATATGTGAATAAAATGTTTATCAGTTTATTTTGGGATAACCATCCTACTTTTGAAAAACTGCACGGCATGAAAAGTGATGTGTATTTACGAAGTGTGGGATCTGTTGCACATACTGATTATAAAGTGATTAAACAGCTTTTTACTTTTATGAAAAAAACACACTTATCAAGCTTTAGCAGACAATTGTTTATCCTGATGGAAGACATAAGACTTGAGGAACTCTGCAAACGAGAACGGCCTGGCACCACTAAAACCTTTCTGGTGAGAAGAGTGGAGTATCGCAAGTATTTTAGAAGCCAACTTACCGTCAATTTGGAAAGAAATATTATGACAGATGCGCTTTACAATCTGTTGTACCTTCTATTGACCACTGATAATCCTTTGGAGGAAGTACCTCAACTAAATGAGGAGTTAGACCTTGCGCTCCCATTCCTTCGGGACGAAATTGCTAAGGCATATGAAGCAAAAAATACGAAAGATATCTTTCGAAGTGTCAAAACCATAGTAGAAGTACTAGAGGACCTCTTAGAGAAGGATATGCTTAATACGTATTTTTTCCTTCCGGACTTTTCAGAGATGCCTGAAGATGAAGAGTCCCCAAGCTTTGATGAGATGAAGAGAAAAAGCGAACTAAAAAATGACGATATTAAGCAAAAAGATAATGAAGACGACGAAGAAGATGTACATGAGGACAAGCTTCCAACTTGGCACCGTGAATCAGAAAGCAACAATAAAAGCTTCCTCCAATTCGATATGGAGCAAGGAACGAAAACCGATCTAATGGGGGAGGGCGTTCGAGAAGGGGAAGATGGAGACCAGGCAATGGGCTTTGTCCAAGGCCAGAGTCAGCAAACGAATAAAAATGATTATTCCCAGTTAGAAGCACTGGATGTTTTAAATGATACCAAAAAAGAAGGAGGTAGTGGCGCGGAGTTTGGGAAAGAGAACAAATACGCCTATCCGGTCTTCTTAAAGCCAGAAAAGATACCAGCGGAACATTATGTGGGGTATGATGAATACAAACTGTTTGTCTCCACCTATCAAAAAAAATTAAAACAATTGATACAGAAAACGTTGGAGCACAAAAAAATCATGCCAAGAAGTGATCTTCCTTTCGGCAGATTAAGCAAAAAGCTCTTACCGTGGTTTACAGAAGAAAACCCAAGAGTATTTTATAAAAAAGATAATCCATCCATTGAAATTGATGCTGTGTTCTCCCTTTTGGTTGATTGTTCGGCTTCCATGTTCGATAAAATGGAACAGACCAAATATGGGATAACTCTTTTTCATGAAGCGTTAAAATCTGTATTTGTCCCACACGAAGTGGTAGGATTCTGGGAAGATACGAATGATGCAACAAAAACAAGCCAACCGAACTATTTTAAAACAGTGATAAACTTCAACTCAAGTCTAAAACCTGCTTCTGGGCCAGAGATTCTCCAGCTTGAACCCGAAGAAGATAACAGGGATGGTTATGCGATCAGACATATGACCAAAAGACTTGTGCATCGGAGTGAAAAGCAAAAATTTCTACTCGTATTCTCCGATGGGGAACCTGCAGCAATGGACTACGAAAAGAACGGGATAGTTGATACACATCAAGCCGTCATGGAAGCAAGGAAAAATGGTCTTGAAGTAATCAATGTATTCTTGGCAAACGGTGAAATTGATGAGGGACAGGTCAAAACCATTCAAAATATGTATGGAAAGTATAGTATTTTAGTTCCAGATATTGAAGAGTTACCAGATGTGCTCTTCCCACTATTGAAAAAGTTATTGTTAAAAAGCTTATAAAACAAGCATTTAGGCTAACTCTAAGATACAAGGAGTTAGCCTTATTTTTCTGGGAGTGACATCATGAATAGTTACATAAAACCTAACACTATGTTTAAAGCAAGCGGTATTCTTTTTTTTCTTTTCCTATTTGTAGCTTTATTGACAAGAATAGAAGTAACGGAATCGTGGGACAAGATGATTGGTGAAAGCCTCTATAGAATGGGTGATATTGACGGATTTTTTATCTTTTTTTCCTACATAGGGTCGAAGCTTTTTTTCTACCCAGCACTTGTTGTAATGACCCTATTCATTCTTTTTAAACGAAAATGGTATTTAGGCTTATTCCTTTGGGCTAATCTTGTAGGCGTGAGAATGCTAAATACACTGTTAAAGACGATATTTTCAAGAGACAGACCAGACTTAGATCACATTGTAGAGGCAGGGTATTATAGCTTTCCAAGTGGACACTCCATGAATTCCATGGCATTCTACGGGGCTATCACATTCTTGTGTTACTTACTAATAAAGAAAAGTTGGATAAGAAATACGCTAATGATTTTTTGCCTATTCCTTATAGGATTAATTGGACTTAGCAGAATATATCTTGGAGTACACTATCCGCTTGATGTGTTAGGCGGATTCCTCATGGGTGCTTCTTGGCAACTGTTTATTATGGGAGTATGGTTGAAAATTTCGAGTGGCGAATTAATTCGTTCCATGGTATAGTTTTCTTAAACAACATAAGTGATCGGAGAAACTATTATGTGGAAAAACCGGAATGTATGGATTATCTTAATTGGTGAATTTATTGCAGGATTAGGCTTATG
The DNA here is from genome assembly GCF_012911845.1 of Bacillus sp. RO2. Lineage (GTDB taxonomy): Bacteria > Bacillota > Bacilli > Bacillales > Bacillaceae_I > Sutcliffiella_A. Next base: position 20,643 of record NZ_JAAXCU010000026.1, read on the forward strand.
GACTGGTATTATCGGAAACTTGGAGTTTATGCAGGCATTGGTTCCTTCAGATTTTGCCAAGTCTCTTATTTTATTTGCAGGGCTACTCGCAGGGGTGATGGTAGGACCGTTAGCCGGTAAAATTATTGATTCAACAAGTAAAAAGCGAGTAATGCTAGTATCAGGATTTGGACGGATGATCAGCGTAGTATTTATGTTTTTAGCGATTGAATATCAATCTATTCTTTTCATGATTATTTTTATGATTGCCATTCAGTTGTCTGCCGCATTTTATTTTCCGGCCTTGCAATCATCAATTCCTCTGATTGTGAAGGATAAAGACTTATTAGAAATGAACGGGGTACATATGAATGTATCCACTGTTTCTAGGATTGCAGGGACAGCACTTGCAGGAGCGATGCTTGTCATCATGAGTTTATCGTCCTTGTATATGGCATCAATGGTTGCATATGGAATTCTATTTTTACTTACCTTTTTACTGAACTTTGAAGAACCAAACCAAATCGATGCAATAGAAGGTAAGAATAAAAAATCCGGAGACTTCAAAGAGGTTCTGCCGGTTTTAAAAGAAACGCCAATAGCTCTTACTGTATTGATTTTAACGTTTATCCCATTTTTATTCATTGGCGGTTTCAACCTGATGGTCATCAACATCAGTGAAATCCAAGATGATCAAACGATTAAAAGCTGGATTTACACGATTGAAGGTGTCTGCTTTATGATTGGAGCATTTGCCGTAAAACGCATTTCCAATGATAAAAATATGGTACCGTTGATGTTTTTCTTTGTTACGCTCATCGCGATTTCCCACTTAAGTTTGTATTTTGCAGACATAAAATGGATGACCTTATTCTCTTTTGGATTATTCGGCTTGGCTGTTGGATGTTTCTTCCCGATTGCAGCAACCATCTTTCAGACAAAAATACCGAAAGAGTATCATGGACGTTTTTTCTCATTCCGGAATATGCTTGATCGGGTACTATTCCAAGTAGTTCTCCTTGGAACGGGGCTTTTCCTTGATACCATAGGACTTCAAATGATGGCTATCGTTTTTGGAATGCTCTCTTTAACGTTAATTTTGATATATGGTTTGAGACTATTTCGCCATCCAATGGCAGTTGCCGAACAAAAAACACCTTAACGGGTGTTTTTTTGTGTTCAATAAAGGGAATGTTCCATAAAGAGTGAATATATTAAGGGAGAATGTCCTGAAAACTTTTTACTGGAGGGATTGTAGTGGATAAATATTCAATGTACATAAACGGGGAATGGGTGAATTCAGAAGAAGTAATTGAGGTAACAAATCCAGCAACAGGTGAAGTGATTGGTACGGTACCTAGCATCTCTAAGGACCAACTAGAAAAAGTGGTTCAACATGCAGAGGAAGCGTTTCAAACATGGAGGAATTATACCGCATATGAGCGTGCAGATATTTTGAATAAATGGTTCCTTTTATTGGAGGAAAATAAAAAGCATATTGCAGAAACTCTTACTAAGGAACAAGGGAAACCGTTTCGTGAAGCATTGGGAGAGGTTGGGTATGCAAATAGTTTTGTAGATTGGTACAAAGAGGAAGGGAAAAGGATTTATGGAGAGACCATACCATCTTCCTCTAAAGACAAAAGAGTCCTTATTCAAAAGCAGCCGGTTGGCGTTGTTGCTGCAATCACGCCTTGGAATTTTCCTGCCGCTATGATTACAAGGAAAGTTGCCCCTGCGCTTGCTGCTGGATGCACGGTGATCGTTAAACCCGCCGGACAGACTCCACTGACTGCTTTATTATTGGCAAAATATGCAGATGAAGCGGGGATCCCTAAAGGTGTTCTGCAAATCATCACTGGAAAGTCCTCTATTATTGGCGAGTCATTAATGAAGCATAAAGATGTGAAAAAGCTTACCTTTACAGGTTCTACAGAAATAGGTAAGAAGTTAATGGAACAAGCATCTCATACAGTCAAGAAACTGTCATTGGAGCTTGGCGGACATGCGCCATTTATCGTATTTGAGGATGCAGACCTGGAGAAAGCAGCAAAAGGACTTGTTCAGTCAAAATTCAGAAATGCCGGGCAGACATGTATTTGTGCGAATAGAATATATGTACAGGAGAGTGTAGCGGAAGAATTCACATCTCTTTTTGTCAAAGAAGTTTCTAAACTTAAAGTAGGAAACGGGATGGAACGCGGAGTGGATCTTGGACCATTGATTGACGAAGATGCATTGAAAAAAGTGAAAGAGCACTTAAGCGATGCAAAAGATAAAGGTGCAGCTGTTGCTTTTGGTGGCGAAGTGAAGGATAAAACGTTCATGGAACCGACAGTCATAACGGGAGTGACAGATGAAATGCTTTGCATGAATGAAGAAACGTTTGGCCCTCTTGCACCTATAACCTCTTTTAAAGAGGAAGATGAGGCAGTTAAGCGGGCTAATAATTCACCGTATGGGCTCGCTGCATACGTGTTTACTGAAAATATGTCTCGAATCTACCGTGTTACAGAAGGATTGGATTATGGCATTATTGGCGTCAATGATGGAGCTCCGTCTGTTGCTCAGGCACCTTTTGGAGGATTAAAGGAAAGTGGTATCGGCAGAGAAGGTGGACATCACGGGATGGAAGAATATTTGGAAGTGAAATATGTTTCCATAGGAATTTAATCTACTTTTAAGAGCCCTTGATTTATACACAATCAAGGGCCTTTTTCATATATGCTGGTTGCTGATTCATAAAACATTTCGTATTCCGACTTCTTTCCTATATAATAAAACTATAAATAACTGAAACCTTTACCTTGTTAAATACGTAAGAAAGGTATAGTTTATCTTAAGCCTTTAAAAAAGGTGAGGAGTGAAAATATGAAACGGTTCTTACTGCAAAGTTTTATAATCATACTTTCTTTTAATTTAGCTGCCGTTGGTTTTTTAATAGTATTTTTTCTTACAGGTAATCAAATACAACTTGGCATCCTTGGCGCTTTTGGAGGATTCTTAGGAAGCTATTGGGCGTTGAAGAGAAGGCTCCTTCCCAATAACGATTTGGAAAAATTAGAACGGAAAGAAAAGAAATATGTAAATGCTCAATTGAAGGATGCAAAAGAAAAGGCAAAGAAAATCAATAGTTCAAGGTTTCGAGTGCGCTCGATATTTGTTTATCAAACAATAACAAAATTATCTAAGATCTCCAATAAAATCATTAAAATGGTGGAAAAGGAGCCGGTACGGTACCGTACAGCGCAAAATTTCTTTCACCATCATCTGGATTCCTCGGCTATCATCACTGAAAAATATGTGCATCTATTAAATCAACCAGTGCGGACTCATGAAGTTTCTTTAGCTCTTAGAGAAACGGAAGGTGCTTTAAAGCAATTAGAGCGTAGTATGGAAAAAGAATTGATGGCAGTATTATCGGGTGACATGAATAATCTTACGACAGAAATCAAGCTAATGAATCAATCTAATCATCAACAACTTGATACAGATAAGAGAATAATTGAGAAGAAGTAGCTTATGGGGTGAGTGACAATGAAAAACAATGACCAGTTAAAAAACCAAGTAAAAGAAGATACACTGAATGACTTATTAAGCAATCCATTCGCGACACCTAAAATGGAAAACGAAATGATGACGCAAGATTTCAAGGAAGTTCAACCTGAACCTAAAAAAGAAAAGGTAATGGATACACTTTCTGAGGAATACAAAGCCAAAGCAATCGATATTGCAAAACAAATTGATCCTACAGATCAACAGGCTATATCTTCTTACGGAATTACCGCACAGAACGAACTGTCTACTTTTTCAAATTCCATTTTGTCTCATGTTCAGGCTAAAGACGCTGGACCGGTAGGAGAAGTAGTTTCTGATTTGATGAGAAAGATCAAAGAAGTGAAACCCGGAGAGCTGGAGCCTCAGAAAAAAGGATTTTTTGGTAAACTTTTTGGAAATGTAAATAATTCGGTACAACAACTTTTCGCAAAGTACCGAAAAATTGGTTTTGAAATCGATAAAATTTCTGATCAACTGGAAAGCTTCAAAAAGGTGTTACAACGTGACAATATCATGCTGGAATCTTTATATGACAAAAACAAAGATTATTTCCAAGCGCTGAATATCTATATTGCAGCAGCGGAGCATAAATTCGATGAAATTCAAGAATCTATTATCCCAGAGCTAGAGCGAAAAGCACGTGAAACGAATAATCAAATGGATGTACAGGCAGTTAGTGATATGATGCAATTTGCAGACCGCCTTCAAAAGCGCACCCATGACTTGAAAATCAGCCGTCAAATTACCCTGCAAATGGCACCGCAAATACGAATGATTCAACATACCAATCAGACACTAGTTGAGAGAATACAATCTTCTATTCTAACCGCCATACCTTTATGGAAGAACCAGCTAGTTATAGCAGTTTCTCTATATAATCAGCAAAAGGCAGTCGACACACAGAAAAACGTATCTGAGACTACCAATGAACTGTTATTGAGAAATTCTGAAATGCTTAAACAAAACACGATTTCTGCAGCTCGTGAAAACGAACGAGGTCTTGTTGACATTGAAACGCTGAAGAAAACACAAGAAAACTTAATCGAGACACTAGAAGAAACCCTGCAAATTCAACAAGAAGGCCGAGAAAAACGTCATCAAGTAGAACTAGAACTAGTCCAAATGGAAAACGAACTCAAAAACAAACTACTTGAAGTACGATCTAAAGCAAAACGGAACTAAATATACAAAATAAAACCCCTGCAACATTATTGCAGGGGTCATACTATTATCTTGAAGTCGGGAATAGTCGTTGTACTACTTCTGTAAACTCATCAAAAATTCCAGCAACGGGTCTGCCTTCTCTAATATCATTCGTATAACCTTCCATACGATCGACAAACTCAGGATTTACAGAAACATATACATTTCGGATACTGCCATCAGACTTGCGTACCTGATTTGCTATTTTTTCTTCCACATCTTTCGTTAACTCCTGCTTACCTTCTCCTTCTAATACAGCTGCCACATATGCATTTCGATTAGTTACGATAATACTGCAAGATTCCACTTCCTTCAGATTAGTAATCTTCTTAGAAGCTTCATCTGCTACTTCAAGCCTTGGTTCATTTGTGTCATTAACTCTACGGGGGTTAATGTCACCATTTCTTACATTCCTATTGTAACGCCCCATTTTATCGTAATTAACATTTAGAGCGTTATCTGGGTTATCATTCTGACCTGCACCGTAATTATCTACATTTCCACAACCTGTCATCACCATTGTCATGATAAGGCCAGTTACTAAAAATCCTTTAATTTTCAATTCTCTACACCTCTTTCATCATATTTACCTATATGTTTCATCAAGAGGAAGGGATTTATTCGGTTTTTATAATTAAAGTAAGGTAATATAAGAATAAGAAATTTTGTTTATAGGACAAAGAGGGGTCAACTATGGTAACGTATGACAAGCAGGAGTATTTAAACTTTTATGATCTAGAACAATGGGGTTCCATACATACAAGTGAAATGATTTCCCACAATCAACACGAAATATTTATCCAGACATTTATGCCTGAAAAAACTAAGGAATTAGTCACGATTGTTCACGGTTATCTTGATCATGCAGGAGCACTATCTAAAATTATTGATACATTAGTATCTGATGGGTATGGTGTCGTTACTTTTGACTTGCCGGGTCATGGACACTCTAACGGGGTAAGGGGAGATATTCAAGATTTCTCTGAGTACGTCCAAGTTCTGCATGCCGTCCATTCTCACACCATAAATAAAGGAATAACCCATAAAAGATGGTCAATATTGGGGCATAGTACTGGTGGTGCCATCATTCTGAATTACATTAATGAGTACAGATACACATTTGATAAAGTGATTTTGGTAGCACCATTGATTCAACCATATTTGTGGTCATTTTCAAAGTTTGGTGTTAAACTCATTGGGGAGAAAATAATTCATATAAAGAGAACATTTAGAAAAAACTCTTCAGATCCAGAATATTTAGCACATGTGAAAAAGGATCCACTACAATTCACAAAGTTACCTGTAAGTTGGCTTCAGTCTCTTGAGCGGTGGAACAGCAGTCTTTCAGACCAACTATCAAAAAGTGAAAAGACATTATTAATTATTCAGGGAAATAAGGACACAACGGTTGATTGGAGGTATAATATAACATTCATTCAAAAAAAATACCCAAATGCTTCATGTGTTCTTGTTGATGGAGGTAATCATCAACTTTTCAATGAAACGGCAATAATTAGGGACATAACTTTTACACATATTAAAAGATATTTATCAGCCATTGGGGATAATAAGTAAGGGTAGAAGAGACTAAAGTATTAAAAAAAGGTGGAATAAGAAATGGAAGAGACAAAAGCTACAAACGTTCAAGTTGGAGATACCATTCAAATTAATAAAGGCACAAAAAAAGGGAGTAAAGGCACCGTTATTGTTGTTAGAGACAGCTCTGTGATCGTTGAATTAGGTAAAAATCCTAATACAGGAGAACCAATTCGTACTGTCATAAACCATAAGAACTATAAAGCTTTATAAATATAAAGAAAAAGACACCGGACATCCGGTGTCTTTTTTAAGGTGAATTACTGTGCAAATACGTGGTTTCCGATTGTCTTCGTTACTTTTCTTGTGCGGATCCACTCATCACTTGTTTTGTCTGGATTAAAGAAGTAAAGTGAGTTGTTGCCATCCCCTCGGAATGCAATAGCTTCTTCAACTGCTTTTTGTGCTTCCTCATCCGCTGCCTTATCAATCTGACCGTTTCCTACTGGAGAGAATTGGTATACTCCACCTGGACTCGTTTCATAGACTACTTCCTTAATGGAGTCAGGGAATTGGTCACTATCAACTCGATTTAAAACAACTGTTGCCACAGCAACTTTTCCTTCATACGGTTCTCCTTTTGATTCCGCATGTACAAGGCGTGCCAATAATTCTTTCTCTTTCTGTGATACTTTCTCTGGAAGCTGTAATGCTTCTCCAGGGAAAATAAGGTGATTGTTTTTATTGTTTAATTCCTTCATTTCCTTAACGGAAACTCCGTACGTTTTACCTATATTCCAAAGCGTATCGCCAGATTTTACTTTATGTGAGCCAGCTGCTTGTGCATCAAATCCAGTTCCTGCAAATAATGCCACAGCTGCAGTAGAAATTGCAATAAGTTTTTTCATAAAAAAATTCCTCCTTGTGTTGTGGATAATCATCAACTCTCGGACGCTCTAAGAAATATCCTAACAAGTATATACAACTATTTCACTGTATAAATGTTGGCATGGGATGATATATATTGTAGATATTACCTACTTTTCACAATTAAGAGGATAATTATGGGATTAAGGTGGGAAAATAAGTTCATTACGCCAAGTATAACCTAATCCAAATTGATGGGAGATGTTGTATTGCGCTACATAGCAAAGTATCCGACAGCAGTTCACAGCTTTATTCTATCCTTGATGTTAATCCAAGGAACCTATCAAATGTTGCAAGCTCATTACGGAAGGGGAGTAACACAGCTCTCCATAGGTATGATAATCTTGTTTTCCTATTTCATTCGATATGAGATAAAATTGGACGAAACAAGAGTACATTACGAAATACGGTTTGTAGGTCATACGTTTTATTCGAGAAAAATAAATGCCGGTGATATAAGGAAAATAGTCTTTAAGCGAGTGGGATGGTCAGCAATGGGAGCATTCATTTATACAGATAAATTTTTCCCCATCCGATTAATAAATTTTAAACCTGATAATATGTATGATCAATTACTTATGTATGGGAAGAAAAACGGAATTTCTGTCATAAGTAGGGAAGATCTGGTACAGCAAAAAGGGAATGTCACAAAAGAAAGCTGAAGCATACATAAGTAGCTCCAGCTTTTTTATCGTTGTGCTCGAATTATACTTAATTCAATATGTTCCTGGGATTCATAAGTTAGCTTCTCATGTTGATGCATCAATTCAAAATACATATCTTCTATTACTTCAGAAGGGTTCATTTCGGGTTCAGATAGCTCCAATTTTCCCAAGGAGAGAGGAGAGATTTCTACCTTCTTAAACCCATGTTCTTCAAGAGACTTTTTCCAGTCATCTTTACTAAATATATAGGGCATATTGTAGAAATGTTTCATTCTGTCTTCCAATTCACTCTGCAATGTACCTTTCTTCGTCATCTCAAACGCTAACAGAACTCCATCCTCGTTGAGAAGTCGAACCACTTCCGGAAGAGTTTTGTTTGTATCAGTAAAAGATAGAACTGATTCAGAGAGTATAAAATCAAAACTGCTATCTCTAAATTCTGTTTCTTCAATATCCATTTGTAGGGCAGTTATCCCTGCTTGATGTTCTGCAAATCGATTGTTGGCTTTCTCAATCATAATTGGATGATTATCTATGGGTGTAATATCTACATTCATAGCATTTAAAAATAAAGACGTTTGTCCTGTTCCACACCCAATTTCAAGTAGCTTTTTCTCTGAAAGATTTTCTTTTAATAGGATGGTTTTGGTTAGCTCCAAACCTCCAGGATGAGCACCGCCAATTCCAAACAATGCTAATAAATCTGTATATGGTCTATTGTTCATTCATTTTTCACCTCATCTAATCATATGAAGGAACAGTTGTGTTTGTTCATTGAGAAAAGATGAGGTAAAATAGTTGAGAGATAATGGTGGAGGTGCAAAGCAAATGATACATAATTCTTGGGATAAAAAAGAAACTGTACAGCATGTTAAGTGTGTACATACAGATGCAAAAAAATATCTAGTGAGCAATATGCTGACTGTTGGAAAAACGTACGAAGTGAAAAATGAAACGGAAGAATTCATATTCGTAAAAGACAACAGCGGCCACATTGGTGGATATTATAAAACCTATTTTGAAAAAGCATAAGGAAACGAAGAGACAAGGCGGAAACACGTCTTGTTTTTTTTGTATTTTCATTCGTTATTTGGATTAGACTTGAAAGATGAGGGGAAAAGAGTAGAGGGGTGACTTTTTTTGAGAAATTTTATGTTAACAATAACCTTGCTGTGCACATTTTTAACAGGTTGTACTCCTTTAGTGGAACCCGAAAATGAAAGTAAAAATGAAGTGCTAGAAACGAACACATCACCTGAAAAAGATGTTGAAAATCAACAATATAGCATCACGAATAAAGAAGTAATAGCGACCAATTTAAACATACCTTGGTCTATTGCTAAATCAGGAGATACATTTTTCATTACTGAAAGAACCGGGAAAATTGTAAAAATAAATAAAGAAGGCATGACAAGGGAAGATATCCAACTGGAAAGACCATTATTGGTCTATGGTGAGGGCGGATTGCTTGGCTTGGAACTACACCCTGACTTTCAAAAAAACGGACTCGCGTTTGCCTATCATACATATGGGACTGAAGAGAGAGTAAAGAATAGAATTGTAACATTGAAATATGACGGAACAGAATGGAAGGAAGCAGGAGTTCTGTTGGAAGACATCGATGGAGCTATTTATCACAATGGCGGACGGATAAAAATTGGACCAGATAACAAGTTATATATAACAGTCGGAGATGCCAATAAACCCGAGACTGCACAGAACAAAGAACTGATTACTGGCAGCATTCTCCGCATGAACTTGGATGGTACTGTACCTGAAAATAATTCTTTTCCAGGATCCTATGTTTACAGTTATGGCCATCGTAATCCTCAAGGGTTAGCATGGGACAAAGAAACAGGTGAGATGTATGCATCAGAGCATGGCCCATCTGCTTTTGATGAAATCAATATTATAAAAAAAGGCAAAAACTACGGTTGGCCAACTTATACAGGGGATGACCATGCTGAAGAAGTAGAACCGCCGCTATTTCACTCTGGTACTGATACTTGGGCTCCATCTGGCATTGTTGTTGAGAAAGGAATTCTGTTTGTAGCAAACCTAAGAGGTGAAATGGTGAGAGCTTTCGACATTAGCTCCAACCAACAACATGTAATTTGGAAAGATAATGGCCGAATTAGGGATGTGTGGAAGGAGGGGGATTCCATCTACTTTATAACCAATAACACAGATGGGAGAGGAAACCCTGTCTCAGAAGATGACCAGTTGATCAAACTGGACCTATCGTTTGATTAACTGGAAAACAATAAGATTTTTAGTTGATCTTTTGCCAATATTCTAGGGGGAACAATATGAAGAACTGGATAAAGAAAAATAAACTTCTGACCATTATACTAATTCTTATCTTAATTATAATACTTACCAGCGTTTATCATAGTTATAAGCCATTGCCAGAAGGCGTATCCTTTGAAGGTGATGTCCACTACGTATCTGAGGTAGATTTTCTCTATGATCTTACTTATGGAGACAAGGATAACCTTCAAAAGGAACATAAGATATTTGATCGGATTTTTCAAATAATTGATGAAGCAGAAAAGTTTATAGTAATCGACATGTTCTTATTCAATGGATATCATGATGGAGAAATGGATTACCCTCCGTTAAGCTCCAACTTGATGGAAAGTCTTATTTCTAAAAAGAAGGAGAGCCCAGATGTAGATATTGTATTCATCACCGATGAAATCAATACAACTTACGGGTCACATGAGGCGGAAGAGTTGTCAGTTTTAGAAGATAACGGAATAAGAGTCATCGAGACGAATGTGAAGGTGTTGCGAGATTCCAATCCGCTATATTCTGGAGTCTGGCGAGTGTTCTTTCAATGGTTCGGTCAAGGTGGTTCGGGCTGGATCAAGAACCCAATGGCAGAAGATGCACCTGAGACAACCGTCCGTTCTTATTTGAAACTTTTAAACATAAAAGCAAACCACAGAAAGGTAATTGCGACAGATAAAACAGCCATGATCTCTTCAGCCAACCCACATGATGCAAGTGGACTGCATTCAAATACCGCCTTTGAAGTTTCTGGTAATATTATTGCTGATATATTAAAAACGGAACAGGCAATCCTTGATTTTTCTGGGGGTGGCACTTTACCAAAGTTTACTGGAGAGGAGGAGGAAGGTGACATTGCAGTTCAGCTGTTAACGGAGAGGAAAATATTAAATCATGTTCTTGAAGAAATAAGAAAATCCAAAGATAAAGAAGAAATCTGGGTAGGGATGTTCTATCTGGCAGAAAGAAAGATTATTGAGGAACTAATTGACGCTGCAGACCGGGGAGTGACCGTTAATTTAATTCTTGATCCTAATGAACATGCATTCGGCCAACAGAAGATAGGACTTCCGAATCGACCTGTTGCATCAGAGCTGTTAGAAGAAGGGCAAGGCAATATTGAATTAAAATGGTACAACACCCAAGGGGAACAATACCATCCTAAAATGATCTATTTTAATCGGGCAGAAGAATCCACCATTATCGGAGGGTCAGCAAATTTTACAAGAAGAAATCTCTATGATCTCAATTTGGAAACGGATATAAAGATAACTGCCAATAACAACGAGCAAGTAATGAAGGATATGGATGATTATTTCCTGAGGTTATGGAGTAACGAGGACGAGATATATACCCTCCCTTACGAAACTTATAAAGACGAAATGCCTATCGTAAAAAAAGCCATGTACCGCCTACAAAAAATATTCAGATTCACAACTTACTAAAACAAGCTGTCCAGATTTTTTGGAAGCCGCTGAAAAACTGAAATATCTTATACTTAGTAATTTTTAGCTGTGGATTGTAGCAAAAGGCGAAGACTCCTAAGGGAGATAGCGCTAGGTGGAGACCCCGCAGGCGTAGCCGAGGAGGCTCACGTCAGCCCCTAGGAAAGCGAAGCCATTTGTGGAAATCCACAGCGGTGTCTGAACAACATCTTATTTTTAGAGATTTTTCCAGCGGATTCAATTATTGGACAGCTTATTGTATAGGCAACACATATAACAAAACAAAAAAGAAATGCAAAACAGTCCCGCCTAATACAAAAACATGCCAAACCGCATGATGATACGGAAACGCCCGCCAAACATAAAAAACTGCTCCTAAACTATAAACAACCCCTCCAGCAACAAGAAAAGCTATACCGCCAGTCCCCACAGTAGAAGTAATATCATTCCAACCAAACACCGCAAGCCAACCCATCAATACATAAAGAAGGGTAGAAGCCAAAATAAATCTTTTTACAAAAAACACTTTAAACACCGTTCCCGCTATAGCCAGGCCCCATACTATTCCAAAAAGTGTCCAGCCTAGGGCACCATCCATAATAATAAGGGTAATGGGAGTGTAGCTTCCCGCAATAAAAAAGTAAATCGATGAATGATCTAGAATTTCAAAAACATTCTTAGCTTTCCCCTTAGGCAATGCATGTAATAGGGTAGAGGCTGTGTAAAGCATTATCATGGTTACACCGTAAACGATAAAAGTTGTCACATGAAGGGAAGTCCCGTGGATAGCAGAGAACACTATCAATAATACAAGAGCAGCAATACTCGTTAAAATGCCGATTCCATGAGTAATTGTATTTGCAATTTCTTCTCCTTTTGAAAAGGTATGTGTTTGAGCCATGTTTATCATCTCACTTTTGTTGTTTAATGAATTAAACTAAATTGTTTCTTTCTATCATAACAACTATAAGTATTTTTTTCCAATAAAAAAGCATGTCATGAAAGTGAGATTAACTTTGCATGACATGTTTTTGGGGGAAGTTCCGGTTTTGTTGTAATTTTTGTACAAAAAATAGGTGGACACACTCGTTTTGATGAGGGTTTTGAATCGTTCGGTCATTTCGAGTCTTGGTTCGGACATTTTTCTCATGGTATAGGAGGGGGTTCGGACATTTGAGATGCGTGTTCGGTCAACTTTCAACGACCTTTGGACAAATCAAAATTTCATTCGGTCAATTTTGAGAAAACTTCGGTCAACTTTGCCAAAACTTCGGTCAAATTCGGACAAAATTTGGTCAACTTTCGAAAAACTTCGGACAATTGGCCCGTTGCCCCCCCCCGACCCGCGTTGACCTTCGTTGACCTTCGTTGACCCGCGTTGACCTCCGTCAAACCTTGCCCAAGACCCTACTTATCCTATTTATAGAGCGAATCTTCCGTTACTTTTACTTTTCTAAGTTTGATAAATCGTATTGTATGCAGAACAATTACCTTTGAAACTGCATAAGTTGGTACCGCGAGCAGTAGACCAAGCAAACCTGCAAATTTGCTTGCGACTAATAAAAGTAAAATGATGGTCAATGGGTGAACATCCAATTTTTTGCCCATAACCTGTGGCGAGATCAAATTGCTCTCAATTTGCTGAACAATTACAACTACCAAGAGTACCCATAAGGCCATAATAGGTTCATCAAAAAAGGCTACGATGACACTTGGAATGGTCCCGATAAATGGTCCAATAAAGGGAATCACATTTGTAAACATGGCAATTAAAGCTAAGACTAGAGAGTATTCCAGCCCAATAATTAGGAACCCGATATAAATTAAAACCCCAACAAATACACTGACAATAATTTGACCTTGAATATAGGAACTTAAAGCAATATCCATATCTTTAAGTACACTTCTACCTTCCCTTTCATGTTGGCGGGGTATTATTTTAATTACTTGATCGGGTAGTCTGTCTCCATCTTTTAACATGTAAAATAGAACAAATGGAATTACTACCAGTAAAATTAGAAAGCCCGTTATTGCGCTAATCACATTCACTACGTTTGATCCAAATGCAGTGACATAAGCATTTAGATTATCAGCAAGCTTTGCTGATATTTCTTCCAGAGAAAACATTTCATTCTGCTGAAACCTTGCAACATATTCATTTTCCTGCAATTCGAATGTGTAATCTCTAATATCATTAATAATTTCTGGAGTATTCTTTACAAGACTATTAACCTGTTGTTGTAAAGTAGGACCAATGAAGAACAATAACAAGGTAATTAGTCCAATAAACATAAGGTATATGCTCAAAATAGCTAACCCTCTTGGAACATATCGAGCAGCAAGGTTTACAAGGGGTCTAAGTAAATAGTAAAGAACACCTGCAAGTATAATTGGAGCAAATAACGTGCTGATCATCACGGTGAGAGGGGTGAAGATAAAATCTACCAGTGATGCTAAGAAAATAATTAACAGTATGACAATAATTCCATAGCCAACCTTAAACCACTTCGTTTGCGGCATTCCTACACCTCATTCATTCTAAGTTATTAACTTCATCATTATATAGTTAAAAAGCGAATAATACTAATACGAAATAATGCCAAGAAGGTTTCAGAATTTGAAAAAAGCCCTTTTATTCTAAAGGGCCTTTAACAATTTTAGGAATGAAGATCAGCTAACTGCTGTTGTACACTTGCATCCTCTAAATATTCATCATACGTCATTTGTTTATCAACCATACCTTTCGGTGTGATTTCAATAATTCTATTTGCAATCGTTTCGATGAACTGGTGATCATGAGACGTGAAAATAATGGAACCTTTAAAATTAATTAATCCATTATTAAGAGCTGTAATAGATTCAAGGTCCAAGTGGTTCGTAGGGTCATCAAGCAATAGTACGTTTGATCCTGAAAGCATCATTTTTGAAAGCATACAACGTACTTTTTCCCCTCCAGATAGAACACTTGCCTTTTTCATTACTTCTTCTCCAGAGAATAGCATTCTACCGAGGAAACCTCGCAGGAAGCTCTCAGTCTGGTCATTAGGAGAGTACTGACGCAACCAATCTACAAGGTTCATGTCTACGCCTTCGAAATACTTTGAGTTGTCTCTTGGGAAATATGCCTGTGTAGTCGTGATTCCCCATTTGAAGGTTCCACTATCAGGTTCCATTTCACCAGAGATAATTTTTAAAAGGGTGGTATTAGCAATTTCATTTCCACCCACAAGGGCAATTTTATCATCCTTGTTCATAATGAAACTTACATTATCTAGTACTTTCTCGCCATCGATCGTTTTAGTCAAACCTTCTACACGTAAAAGGTCATTTCCGATTTCGCGTTCCGGTGTGAAATTCACATAAGGATAACGACGGGATGAAGGCTTTATGTCATCCAAAGAAATCTTATCTAAAAGCTTTTTACGGGATGTAGCCTGTTTAGATTTAGATGCATTTGCACTGAATCGTGCAATAAAGGCTTGAAGCTCTTTAATTTTTTCTTCTTTTTTACGGTTCACATCAGATGCCATCCTTGCCGCAAGCTGACTGGACTCATACCAGAAGTCATAGTTACCAACATAGATTTGAATTTTTCCGTAATCTAAGTCAGCAATATGCGTACAAACTTTATTTAAGAAGTGACGGTCATGGGATACAACAATGACTGTATTCTCAAAGTTGATAAGGAACTCTTCTAACCATTGAATCGCTTTAATGTCCAAGTGGTTGGTAGGCTCATCGAGTAATAGTACATCTGGCTTACCAAAAAGAGCTTGTGCCAATAGTACTTTTACCTTTTCGCCACCAGTGATGTCGGCCATTTTCTTTGTATGAAGATCTTCAGAAATTCCTAAACCTTTTAAAAGGATTGCTGCTTCTGATTCGGCTTCCCAACCATTTAATTCAGCAAATTCGCCTTCAAGCTCTGCAGCTCTCATACCATCTTCATCTGAAAAGTCTTCTTTCATATAAATAGCATCTTTTTCCTGCATCACTTCATAAAGACGACTATGTCCCATGATTACCACTTTAAGAACTTCGTGTTCTTCATATTCAAAGTGATTCTGCTTCAGGATAGCCATACGCTCATCCTTATTCATGTGTACGTCGCCAGTTTGAGCTTCTACTTCACCGGACAAGATTTTCAAGAAAGTAGATTTACCGGCACCATTAGCTCCTATTAACCCGTAACAGTTTCCAGGGGTGAATTTTATATTAACATCTTCAAATAACTTTCGATCGCCATAACGTAGACCAATATTCGTAACTGTAAGCATGTAATTAGTTTCCTCCAAAATTAATGTCGTTGAAATTATACCATTAAATGAGGACGTTGCAAAAGATTCATTTACGATAGAAGCATTAATTATGTAAATAAAAATGACCAGTCTCCATCTTGACTGGTCATTTTGTATTTAATAGACGTAAATATAAGCCACCATTGGAGGACTATGGTGCCCGTTATGGTGTGAATGGGTGGAACAGATTAGTTTATATACTCCGGCTTCATCAAATCGCACATCAATTAGTGTTTCTTCGCCTTTCTTAATTACCCCGTTAATATCTGTTCCTTCAATTGAAAACGGATGTTCACTGCCATTTACCCCAAAAATACTTAATGTTATATCTTTCCCTTTTGGTACGGTAATCGTACCAGGATCAAAACGGTATGCTTCTATTTCCGTACCATCATCCAATTTCGTCTTAAATTCAGAAGTAATCATATTAAATACCAATTTTTCTTCTTCAGATGGTTTGCCAGTGGTCGGAACTACCCCTTTATTTACCACATACCATCCGCCTAATCCAGCGATTATACAAAGTACAATCGTAAGAAGAAAGCTTTTCTTTATGACAAAGTACCTCATCAAAACCTCACCCTTTCTTTTGCTTGTCTTTTACTTAAATGTGTATGCAAGGAAAGGGAGAGGGTTGTCTACATTTTTATAAAAGTAATGATAATTTTAATAACAATGATTTTTGGCGGATATACTAAAAAAATAATCATGGGAGGGGCAAGTCTAAATGGACAAGCAGTTGTCATCGTCTGAAATAGGTAATCTTTGGATGACGTTTCAACAAAAAACGATGCTGGCACGACTTTTAGAGCATTTTCTTGCGAACAAACAAAATGAAGAAGTTCACAATTTAGTACAAACTTATTACGAACATGAAATAAATTTTATAAATGAACTAACAGAACTCTTTAAGCGAGAAAATATTGTGGTACCTGTAGGGTATGTCGAAAGTGACGTAAAACCGTCAACGAAGCCATTGTATGACCAGTATTTTGATGCACTTTTCCTAAGAGTGATGATGAAATTAACAATTGGTTTTAACGCTTTGAATGTCAGCATGTCTTATCGACAAGACATCACCCAATTATATAAAAGATTTTTGGATGTATCGCAAAATACATATAACGACTCGACTCAATTCTTATTGAAAGATGGGGTTCTTACTCGTCCACCGATGATTCCGATGCCTGAAAAAGTGGAGTTTGTAAAAGGGGAAAGCTATATGACGGGCTTTAATATCTTCAGTGAAAAGAGACCGTTAAATGCAATTGAACTTTCGCTTTTATATCAGGGTATTGAAACCAATGTACTGGGGTTTCAGTTGTTAAAAGGGTTTGAACAGGTTACCGAGGACAAAGAAGTGAAGAAATACTTTGAAAGAGGAAAAGATTTGGCGAAACAAATTATTGATACTTTCAGCGAAATACTTTTAAAAAGTGATATACAGCCCCCAATAGTTGCTTGGGGTAATCCAACCTTGTCAACGGAATCGCCTTATTCTGAGAAGCTTATGATGTACCTGACGAACTTGCTCAGTAGCTTCGGGCTTACAAGTAATGCCCTTGGTACATCATTCAGTCTCCGTTCGGATTTACCGGCAAAGATGACATTGATTGCTAAAGACATTTTTGATTATGCAAAAGATGGAGGACAGTTAATGATTAAGAATGGCTGGATGGAAGAACCACCGCAGTCATTAAAAAGCACAAAATAAAAAGACGAAGGCGTCCATATGCGGACGCCTTTCGTCATTTTGGAAAAACTTTTGATCTAGTCAAAAAACGTACACCTTCTGGACCCTCCAAGGAAAACATTCCACCCCTTCCAGGAACGACATCAATAATGAGTTGGGTATGTTTCCAATACTCATATTGCTTTTTATTCATATAGAAGGGAGCGCCGCCTATTTCCCCAAGAAGTACATCAGAATCGCCAATCAAAAAGTCTTCCTTTGGATAGCACATTGGGGAACTGCCGTCGCAGCAACCCCCAGATTGATGGAATAGTACAGGTCCATGTTTGCCTACAAGCTTTTCAATTAATTCAAGGGCAGCTTCGGTAGCCAGTACTTTTTCCATCTTAAAAGAATCCTAATTTTTTCGGACTGTAGCTTACTAAAAGATTCTTCGTCTGCTGGTAGTGGGATAGCATCATTTTATGGTTTTCACGGCCGATTCCACTCATTTTATATCCACCAAATGCCGCATTGGCAGGGTATGCGTGGTAGCAGTTTGTCCATACGCGACCGGCTTCAATTTGGCGGCCGAAACGATATGCAGTGTTTACGTCTCTTGTCCAAATTCCTGCACCAAGTCCATAAAGAGTGTTATTTGCAATTTCCAATGCTTCTTCAGCGGTTTTAAAGGTGGTGACAGATACAACAGGACCAAAGATTTCTTCCTGGAAAATTCTCATTTTGTTATCACCTTTAAAAACAGTTGGTTTTACATAATAACCATTTGCTAGGTCGCCTTCAAGCATATTTCGTTCTCCGCCTGCAAGTAGTTCGGCACCTTCTTCTTTCCCAATTTCGAGATAAGAAAGGATTTTTTCTAACTGCTCAGAAGAGGCTTGTGCTCCTATCATCGTCTCCGTATCAAGTGGATTACCTTGTTTGATTTGAGAAACCCGTTCAAGTGCACGCTCCATAAACTTATCATAAATTGATTCATGAATGAGGGCACGGGAAGGGCATGTACATACTTCTCCTTGGTTAAGTGCAAACATAACAAAGCCTTCCACTGCTTTATCAAAGAAATCATCATCATGAGCCAACACGTCTTCAAAGAAAATGTTCGGGGATTTCCCACCTAGCTCAAGCGTTACCGGAATGATGTTTTGAGAAGCATATTGCATGATAAGACGTCCTGTTGTCGTTTCTCCTGTAAAAGCAATTTTTGCTATTCTGTCACTGGATGCTAATGGTTTCCCAGCTTCCACACCAAATCCATTGACGATGTTTAACACACCAGGAGGTAAAAGGTCTGAAATTAGTTCAGTTAAAACCATGATGGAAGCAGGTGTCTGCTCAGCAGGTTTTAATACTACACAGTTACCTGCAGCCAAGGCAGGAGCAAGCTTCCAAGTGGCCATCAATAAAGGAAAATTCCATGGGATAATTTGACCGACCACCCCTAATGGTTCATGGAAGTGGTAAGCGATTGTATCATTATCGATTTCTCCAAGCGAGCCTTCTTGAGCTCTAATACAACCTGCAAAATATCTAAAGTGATCAACCGCAAGAGGGAGATCAGCTGCCATCGTCTCTCGAACCGGCTTTCCGTTCTCCCATGTTTCCGCAACTGCTAGCATCTCCAAGTTTTCTTCCATGCGATCTGCAATTTTATTAAGAATGTTGGCTCTTTCAGCTACCGAGGTTTGACCCCAAGCTGATTTTGCTTTATGTGCGGCATCCAATGCCAATTCAATGTCTTCTGCAGTGGAACGGGCAACTTCACAAAAGACCTGACCTGTAACGGGAGTGACATTTTCAAAATATTCACCTTTAACTGGAGCGACCCATTCGCCACCAATATAGTTGTCATACCGGTTTTTAAAAGAAACTTTTGAATCTTTCTCACCTGGATTAGCATAAATCATTTGAAAATTCCTCCTCATAATAGATTAATAGGTTGTGAACTAGACTTATTTATGTAAGCGTATTCAAAAGAATAAAAAAAAGAGAGGTTAGACAACCTATTGTATAATGAATTTTAAACATTCTGATAATAAAATGCAAGAGAAAAGGTTTTTCCAGCCAACAATGATGGTCAGGCTCTATTTCACTTTGGTTGCAGGTCATCCATCATTCAGTTAAAATGATATGGAAACTTAAAATACTCCTTCATTTACCTATCCCCAATTACCTTCTAAACCTTTTCCCATTTAAAAACGAGGTGTACTATGTACGAACAAGGAAAAATTATTTTAAAAAAATACTTTGGTTATGAAGATTTTAGGCCTGGCCAGAAAAAAATTGTTGAAAGTATTGTAAACAAGTCAAATACATTAGGAGTCATGCCCACAGGAGGCGGGAAGTCCATTTGTTATCAAGTGCCAGCACTGTTGGAAAGTGGACTGACTATTGTTATCTCACCTTTAATTTCTTTAATGAAAGATCAAGTGGATTCCTTGATTAATATTGGGGTAGAGGCAACCTATATTAATAGTTCATTGAACGCTGGAGAAATAAGAGAAAGAGTTCAAAAGGTGGAACAAGGGCAAATTAAACTGTTATACCTTGCACCAGAAAGACTGGATTCTTACGATTTCCAATCTATCTTATCTCATGTTGAGGTTTCAATCGTTGCAATTGATGAAGCACATTGTATGTCCCAATGGGGGCATGATTTTAGGCCAAGTTATCGTGAAGTGGGTACCTTTATTAAAAGGATACCAGGAAACCCAGTCATAACTGCGTTTACAGCAACTGCAACAGAACAAGTTATCGAAGACATCCAAACGATGCTTGGAATAACAACAAATCATACATATGTAACCGGTTTTTCACGAGATAACCTGACATTTTCCGTTTTGAGAGGACAAAATAAGGACACTTTTTTGGAAAAATTCCTAAAAGCGAACAAGGGAGAATCGGGGATAATCTATGCAACTACCAGAAAAGAGGTAGATCAAATTTTTTCTTCATTCACCAAAAAGGGTTACAAAATTGGCAAGTATCATGCAGGACTATCTGAAGAAGAAAGAAAGGATTATCAAGATGACTTTCTCCATGATCGACTCAAACTGATGGTTGCCACTAATGCATTTGGGATGGGAATCGATAAGTCTAATGTTCGATTTGTCATTCATTACAACATGCCGAAAAATGTTGAATCTTACTATCAAGAGGCTGGAAGGGCAGGAAGGGATGGAGAGGAAAGCGAATGCATCCTCTTGTTTAATGCGAGGGATATACAAATTCAGAAGTTTCTGATTGAGGAAAGTATTCGCTCACCAGAACGCAAAATGCAAGAATATAAGAAACTTCAAGCAATGATGGATTACTGTTATACCCAACGTTGCCTGCAATGTTATATCGTACAATACTTCGGTGAAGATTCAGAACAAGTTTGCGGTAAATGCAGTAATTGTTCCACCGATTTCGTAGAGCAAGATATTACCCTAGAGGCACAGAAGATATTTAGTTGCGTCCATAGAATGAACGAAAGATTTGGAGCACTTCTTGTAGCAAAAGTTTTAAAGGGGTCAAAAGATAAGCGTATACAGCAATTCCGCTTTGATAGCTTGCCAACTTACGGGTTAATGAATTCCTATACGGAAAAACAATTGGTCGATCTGATCAATATACTGATTGCAGAAGGTTACTTAATACTGACGGAGGGGCAATATCCAGTCGTAAGATTAGGTGCGCGCGCCGTTCCAGTTCTAAAAGGGCAGGAAAAGGTACTCTTTAAAGTGAAAGAGCAAGTGAGAGCTGTCGTTGAGGACAATGAATTGTTTGATAGGTTGAGAGAGTTACGTAGAAACTTATCAAAAGAAGAGGGGGTACCTCCCTATGTTATTTTTTCCGATAGCACTTTAAGAGAAATGTGTGAGGTCCTTCCAAGAGATGAAACGGCCATGCTAGAAATCAAAGGGGTAGGATCGTTAAAGTTTGAGAAGTATGGGACTTTATTTTTGAGTGAGATAGGTGAGTTTGTTGGTAGTGAAACCTCTGCTAAATTAAATACATCCACTAAAAAAGATTCTATTAAGCCTAACAAGCCCTCTATTCCAATGAACCTAGGAGAATCCAGTCATATGTTTACTTATAGGCTTCTGCAAGAAGGCCTGACTTTTAAAGAAATAGCCAAGGAACGGGGTATGAGTCTAATCACAGTTCAAAACCATCTTTTTAAATGTGCAAGTGATGAGGGTATGGAGGTTGATTGGGATTCTTTTATTCCAGAGGAGTTTGAGGAGGAAATAATTAGAGTTATTGAGGAAGTTGGAACTGAAAAACTGAAGCCCATCAAGGAGAATTTACCTGATGCGGTTGATTATTTAGCAATAAAAGCGGTAATGGCCAAGCATGACATAATATAATGTTTAGTTTTTCTCTTGTCGGGAATATCATGGTTATAGATAAATCCATTAAACAGGAGGCGTAATATGATGAATGCTCGTGGAGTGAAGAAACCTTTAATCGTGGCAGGAGCTGCAAGCCTCACCGGTGCAGGACTATTAGTTTATAAACCGTATAGAGAGAAGATTGTGCAATACTCTAAAAAAGTTAAAAATAAATTAGTACCTTTAAAATTCAGAAAGACCGACTTACCAATTGAAAAGGCAGGGAACCCAGACCCTGAAGATATTCAAGATAATAGCATGGTCAGTGAGGGAGCCCAATATTCAGTAGAGTATTATAATAAGAAAATGCAATAACAAAAGGCGTTCGGTGCAATCCGAACGCCTTTTTATACAATTTAAACAAAGAAGATAGCGTAAGCTACACCAATAACACCTATTAACGCTAAGGTATACACAGGTTTTATTGGCATTTCACCATTGTTCTCCATAGCTTTCCCGAACATGAAGAATACAAGTGGATGAACTAGGAATGGCATAGAGAAGATGAAAGGAATTAAAGCGGCAGCATCAGCTCCAAACATCTCTCCTTGTATTGCGGCAAACAATCCAAAATGTGAAATGGCTGAAGATTGTGCCATGGCAGCATAGTCAATAGACATGGTACTTAGGCTCAATAAAGCCAATCCACCAAAAACTGCACACATTTGCCAACCAAATGAGAACTGCATTAATGCCTTTACTTCTTTTTTGTCTTCTCCATTAGCTTTTCTTAAGTTAACCAATGCGAGAATAGTCAATCCTAATCCAAGAGCTACAATTACCATGGAGGGCAATACCCAAAGGCTACCTCTCTCAGCACTTATTGCAAGTACGGAGAAAACAAAAATATGACCGAAAAACGGAATGTTAATCATAATTGGAGCACGTTGTGCAGCAGTTTTCCCGAAGTCTCCAGCTGTACATGCGCCAGTTAATCCTGAATGTGATAAAGAACCAGCCATACCAGGTGCAAGGTTTCTTGTGTTGGTGTTCTTTGCAAAAAACATGATTAATGCAATTCCACCAAACATCCAAAACAATTGCCCAAAGAATCCATAGGCCAATACCGCATTCATGCCATCAATGGCAAAGGCGTCCCCAATTCGAGATCCACCTACTAAAAAGTTGGCAGCTAATACAACCGGGATACCTGCAACTAATAATGCTCGAATGGTCGGTCCAAAACTCCAATTATAGAAAACAGCTCCTAAAGCAGCCGCAATCATCATCGCAAAGAAAATTTGAGGCAATGCAATCAACGGCTTTATCCACATCGCGATATGATAAGAAACCACAAGTAACAGGATAATTGCTAATGTTTCAACAATCCCTTTTTTCATGTATTGTTTCTTATTCTGAAGCTTAGCTTTGTTATCAATAAAAAGAATGGATCCGATAATACCAATGTAAGCAATCAACGGATAAACATTATCAAAACTTTGAGTACCATCTGAAAGGATCATCCGAGTGATTCCTTCTAGTCCAAATAATAGGAAGAATGCACGGACGATAAAGAAAAACTGTGTTCGTGAAGTTCCAAGAAAAGATTCTTCATCAGAAGGTACAACACTGTCCTCCACATCCAAGTCTTTGTTACCTAAAATCTTTCGTAGTTCCTGACCACCCACAAAAAAGGATACGGTCAATGCAATAATAGTTGTTCTTGCCATAAGGTCAACAAAGGGGTACTCTACTAATCCTGGAGTTGCAACCCCTGTATCTACAAGTAAGTAGCCCATACCCAGTCCAAGGATTACGATAATAAGGATCGGGGAAAATCTTGTACCTGCTACAACCATCCTTGATACCAACACTATAGGTATAAGGAAGAAAAGTATCAGCCAAAACTGATTGATCAATTCTATATTTGAAAATTGTTCTACCATCTTTCTGATCAGACTCCTATCGTTCATTTATTCACAAAGAATTATCGTACAATACTCTATGAAAAGTGTAAATCATTGTAAACGCCATCATTAAAATGTTTAACTATTGAAATAATAAGTGGTGCTTTATAATTTTATTATGTAAACTATTAATAGGTAAATGAGCGTTGTTATTGTAACAATAAGATAGTTAGTGTAAAATTCCATCAAACACATATAAAACAGGAGGAAACAACATATGACAACGAACAAAACGGAATTAGCTACCTTTGCCGGAGGTTGCTTTTGGTGTATGGTAAAACCTTTTGATGAGTTACCTGGAATTGAGAACGTAGTTTCCGGTTATACAGGAGGTAGCGTCGCCAATCCTACATATGAAGAAATAAAAAAAGGAAATACAGGTCATTACGAAGCTGTCCAAATAGAATTTAATCCAGATATCTTTCCATACGAAAATTTATTGGAATTGTATTGGCCACAAATAGACCCTACAGATGATGAAGGTCAATTTTTTGATAGAGGAAGTCAGTATCGTACAGCAATCTTTTATCATAATGAAAAACAGCTAAAACTTGCAGAGAAAACAAAAAATGATTTAGAAACAAGCGGAAGATATAAAAAACCAATTGTAACTGGGATTAAACCAGCTACGCCATTCTATGTAGCAGAAGAATATCATCAGAAATTTTATAAGAAAAATCCTGAAAAATATAAACAAGAACGTGAAGAATCAGGTAGAGATGCTCATATAAAAGAGCATTGGGGTGAAGAATATACAAAGTAAGTGAGGGTGTGAAAGACTTACCCACCAAGAAGAAAAGGGGGACTACCATTGATTCATCTTTTTACACACAATGATTTAGACGGGGTAGGCTGCGGGATTTTAGCCAAGCTTGCGTTTGATGAGAAGGTAAAGGTTCATTATAATTCAGTCGGCAGTTTAAATTATCAGGTTGCGGAATTTATGGAAGAAGCAACTCCGCGCCATCAAATATACATAACTGATTTATCGGTCAATGAAGAGAACGCCAAAAAGCTCGATCAGTTTGCAAAACAACAAGAAGGCTTTGTTCAGTTTATCGATCATCATAAGACTGCCATTCATCTAAATGAATATAGCTGGGCTTCTGTTACTGTCGAATATGAGGATGGCAGACTGACAAGTGCCACTTCTTTATTTTATGAATATCTGTTAGAAAAAGGTTTCATAGCCCAGTCTGAACTATTAGATGAAGTAGTGGAATTAATACGACAATATGATACGTGGGAATGGGATCGAAATAAGAATACAAAGGCAAAAAGATTAAACGATCTTTTGTATATGATTTCCATTGAAGACTTTGAAGAGAGAATGCTTCAGAAGTTAAAAAGTACAGCCCAGTTCGATTTCGATGACTTTGAAACACAAATTCTAGATATGGAAGAACAAAAGCTAGAAAGATATTTGCGTAAAAAACGAAGAGAAATTGTTCAAAAGCCTGTCGATGACAAGTGGGTAGGAATTGTTCACGCTGAATCTTTTCTATCAGAACTTGGAAATGTTTTGGGGAAGGAAAACCCCCATTTGGACTATATAGCAATGATAAATATGGGAAGCAAGCGGATTAGCTTACGCACCATACATGATGATGTGGATGTTTCACAAGTGGCAGGGAAATTTGATGGAGGTGGCCATGCGAAAGCTTCTGGTTGCAGTTTAACTGAACAAGCGTACAAGCTTTTTGTAGCGGAGGCATTCCCGTTAGATTCTCTAAAACAAGACGCTCGCCACAACGTTTTTAATGTTAAAGAGTCATCTAATGGCGTATTGTATGATTCAAAGGAAAAAGGATCATTGTTTCTATTACCGAAAGAAGACGGCACATGGAAGGTGGAAAACAAGGAAAAGTTTCTGGATACTTCCTTTTCTTCTTTTCAAGAAGCGGAAACGTTTATTAAAAGGAAGTATGCAGCATGGTTGGTGAAAGACGAGGAATATGTCAATTTCCTAGTTGAAAACATAAGAAGGTTAAAGGCAAACTAAAGGTAAGCTATGGGGAGAGATAGGTTATGGCAATTAAAAGATTAGAACATGTTGGAATCATGGTTAAAGATATTCAGACATCCATAGAGTTTTATACAAACGTGGTCGGATTTTCATTAAAGGGGCAGATAGATCATCCAAATGGTGAGATAAAGCTTGCATTTCTAGGGTTTAATGAAAGTGAAGAAACGGAATTAGAGCTGATCCAAGGCTACAATGACAATCTACCTGTAGAAGGTAAAGTTCACCATATAGCATTAACGGTAGATGATGTAGAGGCAGAACATGATAGGTTGAAAAGTTTGGGAGTCACTTTTATTGAACAGGAAATCACCACGTTGCCAAATGGAGCAAGATATATCTTTTTTGCAGGTCCAGACGGTGAATGGATTGAATTGTTTGAAACACCGGTAAAATAAAGAGAAGGCAGGGAGTAATTTCCCAGCCTTCTTTTTTTTAAAAAGGAAAGTATAAAAACTATTGATTTCCGTTCCAGCCGCTTCGCTTACCTGCGAGCTTCTACGCGCCATTCACTCCAATCAACAAGGTGACTACGTTCAACTTAAGGTCAATAAATTTAACTAACCGAATTTGATAATTCAATAACGTTTATTTAACCTTTTTTCTAGCTGTGGATTGGAGCAAATGGCGAAGACTCCAGCGGGGGAGAAACGGTAGGTTGAGACCCCGCAACGAAGTGAGGAGGCTCAAACACCGTCCTGCGGAAAGAGAAGCCAGTTGTGGAAAGTAACAGCGTCTATTACCCAAACAACTGATGTTTTTTAGGTTTAAAAAAGAACGTGTCGTTCCTTATTTCCTATCAATTGGTTTTCCTTTAGCTCGTGAGCTTTTTAACATATGTGTATATGTAAAGCCAAGACAAATGATTCCGGTGATAGAACAAGCATACCGAATGATGGACATCCAATCCATGAGTGTCACCCCTAAAAGGTATTTGTTCTTATTCTCTCAAAGGGTGTAAAAATTATGCTTGACCTAAGTTTTAAGAGCTATATTTTTTATTCAAACGCTCTAATATCATCGTCAATTCACTCGGCTTTAGCATTTCAACTGGTGATACATTCTTTTCAAATTGAAGAAAATCCCCCTCAAGGAGGACCACATAACGGTTATTAATTTTAGCTATATGGACATTTTCACCAAAATCCGCCAGCAAACCTTTAACAGAGATATGATCTAGCTTGAATTTCAGTTCTATGTCGGGTGTCTGTTCAATGATAGAGGAGGATGCTTCTATCACTTGCTCGTCAGACCAACGTTCCTGAAGTTCGCGTTTAGGTGAAGTGGCCCAAGCTTCCATCGCCTGCTCTACTTTTTCTTTTTCTTCGCTTTCATCTTGATAGGTCTCGGAAATTTCTTGATGAACCATCCCCATCACTTGGTTCTTAATGATTTCTGGCATCGACTCACCATACTCTACATACTTCAAGAAATCCTCAAAGTAACGGGAATGAGAGGACTGGTGAATCTTTAATTCTCCATCCTCTACCATCCCATCCTCTACCATAAAAGGATACTGGATAGACTTCATATTTTTAGTAGTGATTGCCATCTGGACATTATGGATTAGCGTCTGTTCGTCTGTGATGGAAGCAACCTTTTGTTCAAAATCACACTTTAAAATAAACACAAAGGGTTCATCAAAATATTTATTCAATTTAGCTCTTGTGATAATAAGAACGCCTCCACGTACAGCAGTTGTATCTGTATAGGTGGTCGCTATTTCATCAGCAGCGGCGGAAAATGCCTCTAAGCTTTCAGCCTGTTTAATCCGATTAAATTGATTATAGTTGGGGTTTGAGCCAAGGTCGTATCCTGGTTCCACGATAAATCTCCCAATCTTCGTGGGTACTTGTTCATTTTTAGGATGACGATCTACCTTCCTTTTCGTGATTTTCATCAGTTCCCCATCTAGGAAAGGTTTTAGTGCGCTTTCTTCATATGTATTTTCATCCAACACTGCCATAGGTTTATATTGTTTCTTGGCATTATCTCCACTACCTTCTACTTCTATTAGGTAGAAGGCTAATGATTTTATATCAAAATCCATCTTTATCACCATTTTCGCAAGGTATCTTTAAACACTTAAACAAGTATAGGCAAAAGAAAAGAAAGGGTCAACAGGAACCCCTTCTTCGAATTAACTATGCATGTCTCTAACTTTTTGATCACTAGGAAGGAAAAACGTCAACAATCCTATAAAAGGTAAGCAAACAGTAAATATGATGGTATTAGTTAACCCAATCCAGTCTGCTAGTATACCAAGTGCAACAGATCCCACAGCACCCATTCCAAATGCTAGTCCTACAATCAAGCCTGAAACCAGCCCAATTCGACCAGGAACCAGTTCCTGAGCGTATACTACAGTAACCGAAAAGCTAGAGAGGATGATGAACCCGATAATGGCAACAAGTATATAGGCAAGTGTCGGACCTACAAAAGGCAGCAACAAGGCAAGTGGAGCCGACCCCAGCATAGAGAGAGAAATGATAAGTCTTTTTCCAAAGCGGTCTGCCAATGGCCCTCCAAAGAATGTGCCAACAGCACCTGCACCTAAAAACACAAAAATATAAATTTGGGAATCTGCTATTGGTATACCATAATTCTCTATGGCGTAAAATGCGTAGAAGTTGGTGATACCCGCATGAAACCATGAACGTGCAAACACAAGAAAAATCAGTAAACAGATAGAAAAGGTGATGATTCGTCTATTCCCATTGATTTTTCTAGAAGATTTAGCTTGTGGTGTTTTCTTTTGTTTAACCGGTCTGTTTGTATTTGCTACTTGCTGTTTGTACCATGCAGCAATGTAGAAAAGTAATATCACAGCTGCAGCAGCAACAACTGTAAACCAAAGCACGCCTTTTTGTCCAAGTGGTAACAGAATATAAGCCGCCATCAACGGTGCTAAAGCCTGTCCAGAATTTCCTCCTACTTGGTAAATGGACTGCGCCAGCCCTCTGCGATTTCCTGCAGCCATATAAGCTACACGAGATCCTTCTGGATGGAATGCCGCTGAACCAAGGCCAATAAATAATACGGAAATTATTATCACCCAAAAGCTAGGTGCCAATGCCAAGCCAATAATTCCGAATAAGGAAAAAGTAAGTCCGATAGGCAGGGCATATGGAGACGGCCTTTTATCTGTAATTATGCCAACAACCGGTTGAATAAGGGAAGAGGTAGCATTTAACGCAAATGCAATCAGTCCCAACTGAGTAAATGTTAACCCCATGGAATTTTGCAACACGGGGAATAAGGCTGGCACCACTGATTGTAAAGCGTCATTCAGCAGGTGAACAAGGCCAATGATAAAAAGAATTGGATAAACGGTGGAGCTTTCGGTGGAAGCGGTATCTAGTTTGACTTTTTGTGCTTGCATATGATTAAACTCCTTCTATGGTAATAGGTGGTAAAAGTCAAGATATGTATGTTAAATAATAATAGCATGTGAATGAGGAACAATGGTAGATAATTTTACGGTATGCGAAACAAATAACATTCTGGTAAACTGTAAGAAAAAAAGAGAAGGGGAAGGCCATGATTGATTTAAGAAGTGATACGGTAACAAAACCAACAGAGGAAATGAGAAAGGCTGCCTATGAAGCAGAAGTGGGAGATGATGTGTACGGAGAAGATCCCACGGTTACGCTATTAGAAGAAAAAGCAGCAGAGATTCTTGGAAAAGAAGCGGCACTGTTTGTTACAAGCGGAACGCAAGGAAACCAAATTGCTGTATTGACGCATTGTCGACCAGGAAATGAGATATTACTAGAAGAAGAATCTCATATCTTTTATTACGAATCTGGTGCTGTTGCCGCATTGGCAGGGGTTCAAACAAGAACCATTCCAGGCGTTAACGGGATAATGAATCCACAAGATATAGAATCTGCTATACGTGGAGAGGATCAACACTTTCCTGAAACTGGTCTAATTTGTATAGAGAACACTCATAATCGTGCTGGTGGCGCAGTGGTACCTGCAACAAACATGGCAGAAATCTACAAAGTAGCACAGAGATATTCTATACCTGTTCACGTGGATGGCGCACGACTATTTAATGCCGCAGCAAGTTCGGGCACACCTATAAAAGAGTTTACAAAACATTGCGATACGGTACAAGTATGTTTGTCCAAAGGATTGGGTGCACCAGTTGGTTCGATCATTGCCGGTTCAAACGACTTCATTAAACGAGCGAGAAAATGGAGAAAGCGTCTTGGTGGGGGATTGAGGCAAGTTGGAATCATTGCGGCACCTGGGTTAATTGCTTTAACCCAAATGACGGAAAGACTTTCACAAGATCATGAAAATGCCACATTTCTTGCTGAAGGATTAAGGGGAATTAGCTCTTTAAAAATAGTAAATTCGGTTGATACGAATATTGTGGTAGTGGATGTAGCCGGGTTGAATATGATGGCTGATCAGTTTGTACAATCGTTAAAAGAGAAAGGGGTTTTGGCTGTTACGTTTGGACCTACGCTTGTGCGTCTAACGACTCATTTTGATGTGAGTAGAGGGGATATCGAGAGAGTTATTTATACGATTGATACGATAGTCAAAACAAGATAAAAAAATGGTAAGGGGCAAAATACCCCTTACCATTTTATATTCTTACTAGTGTATTTACGGCATGTTCTCTGAGCTTGAATTTTTGGATTTTTCCCGATGCTGTCATTGGATACTCGTCTACGATCTCTACATAGTAAGGTATTTTATATTTTGATATTTTTCCGGTGCAGTAGTCTTTGACTTCTTTACTGTTTAAGCTTTCGCCCGGTTTGACTTTAATAAATGCTGCAACCTGCTCGCCGAACTTTTCATCTGGAACTCCTACAATTTGAACATCGAAAATTTTCGGATGAGAGTATAAAAATTCCTCTATCTCACGTGGATAAATATTCTCTCCACCTCGAATAATCATATCTTTTAGTCTTCCAGTAATGACGACATACCCATCCTCATCGATAGTAGCAAGATCTCCGGTATGAAGCCATCCATCTTTATCAATTGTATCTTTTGTTTGATCTTCCATTTTGTAGTAGCCTTTCATAACAAGGTAACCTCTTGTACATAGTTCGCCTTGAACGCCATATGGAACATTTTCCCCTGTTGCAAGGTCAATAATTTTTACTTCCACATTATTTAAAGCGCTTCCAACAGTTGATACGCGCCTTTCAATACTGTCGTGTGGGCGAGTTTGTGTAATAACTGGGGAGGCTTCGGTTTGGCCATAAGCGATGGTAATTTCCTTAGCTCCCATATCATTTACAACTCTTTTCATAATTTCGGTAGGACAAGGTGATCCTGCCATAATACCGGTTCGTAAACTTGACAGATTGTAGTTATTAAATTCAGGGTGGTTTAGTTCAGCAATGAACATGGTTGGAACTCCGTATAGAGCGGTACATTTTTCTTGCTCCACCGCTTTTAGAACTAATAACGGATCAAACATAACAATAGGGACCATCGTCGCTCCTGTAGCTACTGCAGCCAAGGTGCCCATCACACATCCAAAACAATGGAAAAAAGGAACCGGAATACAAATCCTATCTTCTGCTGTAAGCTTTTGGCATTCAGCAACATTAATGGCATTATTGATAATATTGGAGTGGGTAAGCATGACTCCTTTTGGGAAGCCGGTTGTACCAGATGTATATTGCATGTTGATCACTTCATCATAGTTTGTACTGTTCTGCCGGGTGAGTAATTCTTCGTCTGAAATGGACATGGAGTTTCTCAGTAGGTCATCCCATTGGAACATACCAGGGTGACTTTCGCTACCCATAAAAATGACGTTCTTTAATTTAGGTAGTCTATTAGATATAAGATCGCCAGGTGCACAGTTTGCAAGCTCTGGACATAAATCTTGAAGCATATCCAAATAGCTTACTCCTTTAAAATTATCCATAAGAAGAAGCGTAGTGGACTCTGATTGCCGCAATAAATACTCGAGTTCCTTAGATTGATAGCTAGTATTGACTGTCACTAAAACTGCACCAATTTTTGCACTCGCGTACTGTGTAATTAACCACTCCGGTTTATTGGAAGCCCAAACCGCAATGTTATCTCCTTTTTGAATCCCTAGGCTCATTAAACCTTTTGCTACTTGGTTACAGATTTGCTGAAACTCTTTATAACTATAACGCAATCCTGTTTCTACATAGACCACAGCTTCTTTATCAGGGTAACGTCCTACGGTTTCATCCAATAAATTACCAATTGTTTTATGTACTAACTCTGCCATCGTCCAAACCTCCATAATAGAAAAGTAAGTGCTAGTTAAATATTAGTATGAATGTTCAGAAAAATCAAACGAAAAAAGAGCAGTCCGAAGACTACTCTTGCCTCACCTCTACTTTTTTCATTTCATTGCTTTCGGTCTCAAGGGGTGCCTTTTGAATGATTCTTTCTTTTAATCCGACCATACTTCCACTCAAGTAGTGGAGTGTTTGCTTATATTTACTGTCAATGGATGTAATGGCGTTTTCCAATTTGTCCACAAGTGTTTGTCTCAAGGTGTTAAGCTGATCGGCAATTTTTTGGGAAGCAATATCTTGGCTGTCCATACGCTCCATTACTGACTTATGAAACATTTCTTGAACTTGTAATTTATTGTTTATTTCTTGGTAAAAATGTTCTTGGTCATGTAATGTTAATTGAATATCTTCATACAATTCTTCATATTTTTCTAACTTAGTGTGTATGCCACGGGTCAGATTCTCTTGAATTGCCAACTGATCTATTGTAGCCTGACTTAGTAGTTTTTCTTCTTCCACCAATACTTCCAATTTATCCAATCTTTGCTCGACTTTTTTACTGCTTTCTTCATTTGATGTGATATTTTCTTGAAGTTCTTCACTTAATAATGACTGAACTTTTAATAGTTCGAGGAGCTGTGCATAATTATTATCCTGCTCGTTTAGTTTTTGTGTTAGATCCAAATGACTTTTTTCATGAACATGTACTTTGTCGTATACCTGCTGCACATTTAAGTCTTGAATGGCTATCATTTCCGATAAATCTTTCTGCGCTTCTCCCTGGGCGTATAATTTATCTAACAGAAGTTGGTGATTATTTTCTTGTGTGAACATACTTTGTTGTAAATTATTATTAATCATGCTAACTGTTCTTGAAACAGTCAGATTCGTTCTTTCTTGTTGCATTAAAATATCTTGTAAATAGTTTTTTCGAAATTCCTGCTGATTGGAAGAAATGGATTTCGTCTGATCGTACAATTTTGGGATAGGTAGCAGGTTGTCGTTTTTCTCTCTCATAACGTAACTCCTTTAGGTTTAAATTAGGTTATTTAACTACACTATCTTATGAGAGAGCAATGAATTTGCGAGCGTTTTGGAGAAAACTAGGCAAAAGACTAGATTTATAATTAAAGCAAATAAAAGAAGACCAACTTGGTGGTCTTCCTTTTAACGAACTATTAGCAGGTGTGGTGTAAGATGGGTTTAGCAAGGAGGCAATGATATTCTTTACCAGGAATTGTAGGTGTTTTCCGGCACTTTAGATAAGAAGGAGTGTTACATGGCAGGTGATTTTTTTGAAAAATGTTTGCTTAAACGGGCAAGTCTTCAGCAAAATTATAAGATGTCTACAGCTACAACAAGTGCAATTAATAGTTGAAGAAGCAGTTGGATATTTAGTACTAGGTCTGTGTCTGTAGTAGTTACTCTTACACCACGAGAATTAGAGATATACGTTTGTTGGCGATTTACTTGTTCAGATTTAGAACTTTGAAGCAACTCTTGGATCACTTGCTCTGCTTTGTTGCTATCAGCAATGCTCACGCTGATAACTAAAGCAATAGCTGCTTGAATTGCTGCTTGAAGCGATACAGCAATTTTTGTGTCAGTAGTAGTTACTTCAATATCCGCAGAATCTTTAATAACAATTTGCTCATAAGATCTTTGAATCATTTTGTTTACTTGGTCAGCTTCTTGAGCTACACCATCATTGTCAAGCGGGTGTCTACTTCCTGCAGCTAAAGCATTCCAGCTATCATTCTCATAGCCACAGCTTCTTCCACCGAATAACCAGTCTTTATTCATAATTTAAATCCCCCAATTTAAAATTTTTTATTTTTTTTCTTCTTTCTGTAGTTTTTCCATTTTCCCAAAAGAATCTTGGATATCTGCAACCAATTTCTTCAGTTGTGCTTTTTGCTCTTTGGAGAAGTTATCTCCACTTAGTTTCACATTGTGTTTTCTTAAAACATTTTGAATCATCATGTTTGTTGTTGCTTGGGTGAGTTTTGAAATCTCTCGTTGCATATCTTTGCTATCTGCCATTCTTACACCCCCTTTTTCTTATCTACCACATACTATGTATTTACTAGAGAAGAGAGTGGACGCCTGTCCTCTAGCAAACGTCCATTTTTGATAGATTTAGTAAAATAGGCGTAAATCTATTAATTAAACGATAGTTTTTGATTGGCCACTGGCTGGAGGGGAAGACTTTCATTCTGTGCGTTGAGGACCTTTCTAGTACAAGTAAGGAATAGGGGAGGTCTTCATTCGAGTAATGAGGGCCTCTCTAGCAGGAAAAAGGAATAGGGGAGGTCTTCATTCGAGTAATGAGGACCTCTCTAGCAGGAAAAAGGAATAGGGGATGTCTTCATCCGAGTAATGAGGACCTCTCTAGCAGGAAAAAGGAACGAGAAAGGTCTTCATTCGTGCATGAGTTCTCTTCCCTGTCTTTCCCTTCACTGAGGTCTTCATCTTTTAATAAACTGGTGTTTTAGCACATAAAAAAGCGAAGATGGAATACTCTCCAACCTCGCTTACTATTCTAAAAACCTATTTTATTACCACAAAATCTAACCAAGACTTACTTTCCATTATTTCGATCCAGCCTGTAAACAAATATCTCCTCGTCAAATTCTTCATCCACTAATCCTGTATTATCAAATCCATGCTGTACATAAAAGGCTTTTGCAAATGAGTTTTCTTTTATGATACTTAATACAATTTCATCGACCTCATGTTGGTTGGCAATGAATTCAATTATTAGTAAAAGAAATGCAGTTCCAAGGCCTCTCCCTTGAAACTTTGCATCCATCATGAAACGGTCCAGCCAAATGTAGCGGTCTTCCTTATTTTCTACACCAATCATGACAAATCCAACCGGTGTTTTATTTTCAAACAATCCGTAACATTTCCAATCGTGTTTTGTGTCATAAACAGATTCTAATAGGGAAATCTCATTTTTCTCAATAAATCGTTGTTGGTTACCTGCAACTTGCAGTGAAATTATTTGTCGCCAATTTGAAGAATTGACTGTTTGTATTTTTAGTAATTCCATATTTAAACCTCCAGCTAGCTAGTAAGCTTAACAATAAAAATGCTTCTAGGTTCATTGTGTCAGCCCACATTCTCAAAACTCATAATAACTCCACTGATGTACACCGTTAGTGTTCAAGTGTTTTTGTAGCACTCGCCTGATCACCCGTTTTGCAAGTTTACCATTACCCCAGTCAAAAATCGCATTTGTAGTTATTTTCATCTCAGGAAACAGCATAGCAAAATGATGAACAATTGGTAGAATACGTTTTTCCATAGTTTCTTTTTTCGAGCACACCGAACAATAACAGTAAGATCCCTTAGTAGTAAATTCTAACGAGTCACAATACGAGCAAGGGATGCCTTTTTGTAGCTCATCATATTGATAAGTGGGTGGAAAATAAAATGAAGCATTTGGGTTATGAAGGGACTTAAGTTTTTCTGCAAGTAGGTAATGGTTATTATCTAGTCTTAAAGAGAGAGGATTAATGCTTTTTAGGAATCTATTAATCTGACCTGGGTATACGAATTGCTTGATGATGGGTGCTTGATATAGCGTGAATTCGGGGTTAACGAACACTACGTATGATTGAATAGTCATATTACTACCGAGCTGCTGTAAAAGTTGTCGGAACAAAGACTCGCTTCTATTTAGTTGAATAAGCGGGTTGGTTATTTCAGAATGTGGTGGGACGCTTGTATAAAGGCGGTCTTTTTCATAAAAATAATCCCCTTCGAAATTTTTCACTTCAATTATGTAAAGGGTCTCTGGGACAATGATCAGTGAGTCAATTTGAAATGTATTTTTGTTGTGGGGAAGAAGTAAGTCGTTGAGGATGAGACATTCGGCTTTAACAACTGAAGAAGTAACGTTATCAAATAGCAATTCTCCCTCGTACCCTTTTTGAAGGGCATAAAGGTGTTTCCTCTCATTATCGAGTAGATTTTTGCGAGAATTAAGTAATTGATAAACTTCTAACTCGCGAGGTATAGTCCGAGCTTTATATATCATGGCACACTCCTTTATTCATTGTACTTCTTACATTACCAATACTATAGTGTTAAAAAATTCAAATTTCATCCATTTGGTATCGTTGTGGTAATTATGAAGACCTATCTTCCTTCGATGCCGTTCCACTGAAGTCCTCATCAGCCCTGTGAGGACTTCTCTTTCATGAGAAGGGAACGAGAGAGGTCCTCATCCGTACAATGAGGACTTCACTTTCATGAAAAGGGTACACGAGAGGTCTTCATCCGTACAATGAGGACTTCACTTTCATGAAAAGGGAACAGGAAAGGTCTTCATCCGTGCAATGAGGATCTCTCTAGCACGAAAAAGGAACGAGAGAGGTCTTCATCCGTGCGATGAGGACCTCTCTTTCATGAAAAGGGAACAGGAAAGGTCTTCATCCGTGCAATGAAGACCTCTCTAGCACGAAAAAGGAACGAGAGAGGTCTTCATCCGTACAATGAGGACCTCACTTTCATGAAAAGGGAACAGGAGAGGTCATCCGTGCAATGAGGACCTCTCTAGCACGAAAAAGGAACGAGAGAGGTCTTCATCCGTACAATGAGGACCTCACTTTCATGAAAAGGGAACTGGAAAGGTCTTCATCCGTGCAATGAGGACCTCTCTTAAACGAAAAGAGAACGAGAGAGGTCTTCATTGTTTGACCTTAAGTTAAATGGTAAATGAAGAAACTGAATAAAAAAGAACCGCCCGTGTGCAACAGGCGATCCTTTCAGGAGTATAGGTTAACTTTTGTCCGCCGGGTAGACCAGACCTATTTGTGCGCGGGCTTCTTCTATTAGCTCCATGGTTTGCAAGGAAGTACTATGAGAATTATTAGAAGATTCCTCCTCACCAGATTTAATAAGGCGAATAAATTCTTCAGCCTCATAAAACATAGATTGACCCTTTTGAGGGACTGTAATATCTTCCTCTGTCCCGTCTTTAAACCTAATCAGTATCTTCTCAGGTGTATGAATGGTATCTAAAATTATTGTTCCTTCTTCTCCTTGTATTTCGGAAGGGAGGTAGGAGTTTGCAATTTTGGAATAGGCGACAGAAGCATCCATTCCATCATAATTAAACAAGATGCTTCCTTGCCCATCCACTCCAGATTCCAACATATGTGATATAGCATGCAAAGCTTTTGGTTTACCAAATAATGCAACCATGGGATAAATGGTATAGATACCGATGTCCATCAAGGCACCATTAGAAAATTCAGGCTTAAATGCATTAAGCACTGTTCCTTCCTTGTACTTATCATAGCGGGATGAATACTGACAATAACTTGCAACATAATTCCTGATCTGCCCGATTTTATGCAGGTTTTCTTTGACTGCCAAGAAGTTAGGAAGCAGGGTGCTTTTCATTGCTTCCATCAGAACCACGTTATTTCTTTTTGCCGCGGTCACCATCTCTGATAATTCTTTAGTATTTGAAGCTATCGGTTTTTCGCAAAGCACATGTTTACCTTGATCCATGCAGGCTATTGCCTGCTCGGCATGGAAAGAATTAGGGCTTGCAATATATACGGCATCCATTTCTTTGCTCTTTGTAAATTCATCTAGATTTGTATATGTAGTAGATACATTAAATTTATTACCAAAATCCTTTGCTGTTTCTTCTTTTCTGGAATAGACAGCTGTTAACAGAAAATCTTCATTCTCTTGTGCTGCATTGATGAATGATTCTGTTATCCAGTTGGTTCCAATCACTCCAAATCGTATCAATCTAATACCTTCTTTCACTTATAGAATGTAGACAGTATAGCAGATATGGTGAAATAGTGGCAAAAAAAAGAAGGTACCTATAAAGGTACCTTCCTGCGTATTGAGGCGAGGGACAGCATGACCACATTCATGCCTTGCTCAAAGAGCGCGTCCGTCGACTTACACAATTCAGCTCATCGCATAATTACTATAACATAGATTAGCGATAGTACATAATTGATAGTTTATTCAGATAAAATTTCTTTTTTGAAGAAAATAGGTTTGAACTCTTGCAATAGGTAGAATAAAGGAAATATAGGACTTTATAAGTAGAAAAGGTATAATGGTAAATGAATATATATATGTATATAAAAAGTGTATGCGTCTAAAATGTCAGGAGAGAGTAAGATGAAAGAGTTTTTACAAAATAAACAATCTGAAATGCTAGAGTTGTTGGAAAAACTGGTCAATATTGATAGTGGATCTACTTCGAAGGAGGGAATTGATCAAATTGGGTCTATCTTATCAAAAGAATATAGAACAATCGGATTTTCCGTTCAAGTGCTAGAAGAAGAAAAGTATGGAAATCATCTAGTTATTCAACACCCTTTAGCAAAAGAGCCAAAAATAATAATTGTTGCACATATGGATACTGTATTTCCTAACGGCACAGTACAAAGTAGACCGTTTAAAGTAGTGGGTGAAAGGGCATATGGACCTGGTGTCATAGATATGAAAGCCAGCCAAGTTTCCATACTCTATGCAATGAAAGCGTTAATCCATACCCATTCTAAAGCTTACCAAGATGTTGTTCTTGTGTTGAACAGTGATGAAGAGATTGGATCTCCTTCCTCCAAATCGCTAATCGAGAGCAAAGCAAAGGATAAAAAATATGCGCTAATCATGGAACCAGCGAGAAAAGATGGTTCTTTAGTAACTTCCAGAAGAGGAAAAGGAAAATATACCATAAATGTTCGTGGCCGTGCAGCGCACTCTGGAATAGAACCTGAAAAAGGGAGAAGTGCAATCGAAGAACTGGCACATAAAGTTATTCAGTTACATGCCCTTAATGATCATTCCAAGGGAATCAGTGTCAATGTCGGTTTAATTGAGGGAGGATCCTCTGTCAATACAGTGTCTGATAGTGCAGTCGCACATGTAGACATAAGGATTACTGAACGAGAACAAGCAAAACCTATTGAACGGAAATTGGAAAAGATCTGTGCATCTACAGATGTCAAAGGAACAGAGGTCGAGTTAGTTGGCGAAATGAACAGGCTTCCCATGGAAAAGACAGAGCGCACAGAATCTTTGCTACATGTCATTGAAAAAGTTGGTGAACAAATAGGAGTAGAAGTAAAAGACACAGCTACAGGCGGTGGATCTGATGCCTCCTTTACGGCTGCAATGGGAATTGCCACCGTTGACGGAATGGGCCCCGTCGGTGGAAATGCCCATAGCGAGGAGGAATATTTAGAAATTCCTTCTCTAACAGAGCGAACGGAACTTCTGGCAAAAACGATTGCCGCTTTGGGAGAGTAAAATTTATTAGAGATGACCTTGTTTAAATTCCAGGGTCATCTTTTTTTTGAACTTTTTTAAAAAACATATTGTATTTTTATACATACGTAGTTATAATAATTCATATTATTAACGCAGGGAGAGGATGAAGGACTTGAAGGTTGGAATTATTGGAGCGAACGGATATAGTGGTGCAGAACTTGTTAGAATTCTAATGCAGCATCCGGATGTGGAATTGAGCTTTCTTGGATCCCACTCAACTAGTGGAACACTGATTACAGAACAATATCCCCATTTACAAGGGATAATGGAGAGTAGATTAGAAGAAATGAAGATGGACGACTTGATGGGAAGTTCAGATTTGTTCTTTTTTGCTACACCATCTGGAGTTGCTAAAAACCTAGTTTATAAATTTGTAGAAAAAGAGATTCCTTGTATTGATCTTTCTGGAGACCACCGTTTAAAAGATTCTCTATTATACGACAAATGGTATAAATATTCATCAGCGCCAGATAGTATTTTACAAAAGTCTACATATGGATTGCCGGAACTTTTCAGGGAAGAAATTAAATATTCTACTTTAATTGCAAATCCTGGCTGTTACCCTACTGCCACATTGCTAGGTCTTGCACCATTATTAAAGAACAAATTGATAAACGAGAACAGTATCATAATTGATGGGAAATCAGGAGTTACCGGAGCAGGCAGAAAGGCTTCGATGGGAACTCATTATTGTGAGATTAATGAAAATGTAAAAGCTTATAAACTTGGGAATCATCAGCATATACCGGAAATGGAACAAGTAATTCAGACGTACTGCGGGATAGATGCAACAATCACTTTTACTCCACATCTCATCCCAATGACCAGAGGAATCTTGTGCACGATTTATTGTGACCTGAACCAATCATTTACAACGAAAGATGCTTTAGCACTTTATCATGATTTCTATCAAAACGAGTATTTTGTTCGGATTAGAAGAGAAGATCAATGGCCTGCCACCAAAGAGGTTTACAGCTCCAACTATTGTGACCTGGGACTAACAGTGGACGAAAGAACCAACAGAATCATAATTGTGTCTGTTATCGACAATGTTATGAAAGGCGCATCAGGGCAAGCAGTTCAAAATATGAACATAATGAACGGGTGGAACGAACAAACAGGACTCAAAATAACACCTGTCTATCCATAAAAAGAGGTGAAGATATGAAAGTGGAAGTTTTATCCAAAAAAGAGAAATGGATTGCTATGAACAATGGAAATATATGTACTCCAAAAGGCTTTTCCGCCGGTGGGCTGCACTGCGGGATAAAACGTAAACGTAAAGACCTTGGCTGGATCTATAGTGAAGTACCTGCAACAGCAGCAGCAGTATACACAACCAATCAGTTTCAGGCACCGCCTCTCAAAGTTTCAAAAGAAAGCATTAACACAAACGGATTCCTTCAAGGAGTCATCGTTAACTCAGGTAATGCTAACTCATGTACGGGAAAAGAAGGATTACAAAACGCCTATAAAATGAGACAAATATTTGCTGACAAAGCTGGTATAGAACCGCATAACGTAGCTGTCATTTCCACAGGAGTGATCGGGGAACAACTTCCTATGAGAAAGATAACTAAAGGGGTGGAATCGATATCAGGTCTAGAAAACTCTAATGATGGCTGTTCATTTGAAGAAGCTATCCTGACTACAGACACGTTTACTAAACACATATGTCTTCAGTTAGAGACAGAAAATAAAGTTTATACAATAGCAGGAGCTGCAAAGGGTTCAGGAATGGTACATCCTAATATGGCAACTATGCTTGGATTTGTCACAACAGATATCAACATAGACCCTGAAGCATTACAACAAGCTTTAAGAGATGTAACGGCAGGGACATTTAATATGATTACCGTGGACGGAGATACAAGTACAAATGACATGGTGCTTGTATTGGCAAATGGTATGGCTGGTAATAAACAATGGACGCAAGATGACGATGAATATGTTCTGTTTAAGGAAGGACTTCATATTGTCTGCCAATCACTCTCTCAACAAATAGCACGAGACGGTGAAGGAGCTACTAAGTTAATCGAAGTACAAGTAAATGGGGCTGTTACGACGCACGATGCACAAGTAGTTGCAAAAACCATTGTCGGCTCAAGCTTGGTGAAAACGGCGGTTTTTGGTCAGGACCCAAACTGGGGCAGAATCGTGTCAGCAGTGGGGTATAGCGGAATTACGATCAATACGGAAAAAATTAAATTGAAGATAGGACCTATCTTAATTGTAGAAGACGGTATGCCTGTTTCATTCTGTGAAGAGGAAGCCAAATCCTATTTGAAGAATGAAAAAATTGAAATTACTGTAGATCTTCATGCCGGAAACGAAAATGCTACGGCATGGGGTTGTGATTTATCCTACGATTATGTACGAATCAATGCATCTTATCGAACTTGAAGGAGGCCAGATAATGAATATACTCGTAATAAAGTGTGGGGGCAGTACAATTGAGAAACTTTCCCCCTCTTTTTTTACTGAATTAGTGGAATTAAAAAACAAGCATCAAATTCAACCCATTGTAGTTCATGGAGGGGGACCTTCTATTTCTACTATTTTGTCCTCCTTAGATGTGGAAACCACTTTCGTAAAAGGTTTAAGAAAAACGACAGAACCTGTATTGGAAGTAGTGGAAATGGTCTTGTCAGGATCGATGAACAAGCATCTTGTTCGCCAAGTAATGAAAGCCGGCGGCAATGCTATGGGTTTAAGTGGAGTAGATGGGAAGTTTCTTATCGCAAAACCAATTGCCAATGCAGAGGAGCTAGGGTTAGTTGGTGAAATTGTGGATGTAAATAAAGAATTATTGCTTCCAATTATGGAACAAGGGATCATTCCAATCATTTCACCGGTTGCTGTTGATACAGACGGCCAGCACTTCAACATTAATGCGGATATGGCAGCAGCTGCTGTTGCTACAGCATTCCGTGCGCCGCTTTGTATGATCACAGATGTTGATGGCGTGCTTGTAGGAGACTCTATCATGTCAAAGTTATCAGATATAGAAGTTTATAGCTTAATAGAAAATAATCGAATAACAGGTGGGATGATTCCGAAAGTGGAAGCTGCCATTCAATGCTTATTAAAAGGGGTGAGTAAAATTGGAATAATTAATGGCACTGCAACGGATGCCTTAACCAATTTCGCATTGAACCATACAAGTGCAGGTACATCATTCTATCTTGAGGAGGTTATGGAAAAAAGTGTCTAAATCTGCTACTGATTACTCACCAATAATGAATACATACAGCAGGCTGCCTTTATCTATCCAAAAAGGTAAAGGAACATATGTCTGGTCTGACAAGAATGAAGCATATCTCGATTACACTTCGGGAATTGCAACATGCAATCTCGGACATTGTCCACCGCAAGTAGAGAAGGCTCTTAAGGAGCAACTTTCAGAGCTTTGGCATACGTCCAACCTTTATCATGTTCCAAAACAGGAAGAACTTGCTCGCCTACTGGTGGAAAAATCCTGCTTTGATCAGGTTTTTTTCTGTAATAGCGGTGCTGAGGCAAATGAGGCTGCTATTAAGCTTGTAAGGGCCATTGCCAATAACAATCGTAAAAAGCAAGCTAGCATTGTTACTTTTCAACAAAGCTTTCACGGGAGAACCTTGGCTACAGTGGCTGCAACAGGTCAAGAGAAAATCAAGTCTGGATTTGAACCGATGCTAGAAGGGTTTATCCATTTGTGTTATAACGATTACCAATCTCTCCAAACAATAAGAGAACTGGAACCAACCGCTGTCATGTTAGAACTTCTTCAAGGCGAGGGTGGAGTGGTACCGGCAGATCCTGACTGGGTAAAAGAACTGTCTACTATATGTAAGGAGAATGGAATAATACTTGTAGTTGATGAAGTGCAAACGGGAATGGGGCGTACAGGAAGCTTGTTTTTATATGAACAGTACAATGTGGAACCAGATATCATGACACTCGCCAAAGGGCTGGGATCTGGTTTTCCGATTGGTGCGATGCTTGCTAAAGAAGAGATAGCTTCTGCCTTTAAACCTGGAATGCATGGAAGTACTTTTGGAGGGAACCCTTTAGCATGTACTGCAGGAATTGAAACTTTAAACATTATAAGTGAAGAAAACTTTTTAAAAAATGTTGCAGAGCAGAGCGAGTTCCTGCATACACAGCTTGAAAATTTACTAGCTGACTTTTCCTTTATCAAAGAAAAAAGGGGAAAGGGCTTGTTGATTGGTTTGGAGATAAAGGGGAACGCGATTGATATAGTCAAAATGGCATTAGAAGAAAAACTATTACTTTTAAGTGCCGGTCCAAACGTGGTAAGAATGCTTCCACCTCTCACAATCTCACAAGAAGAAATAATCTCTTTTGTTCAAAAATTTAT
The DNA here is from genome assembly GCF_012911845.1 of Bacillus sp. RO2. Taxonomy (GTDB): domain Bacteria; phylum Bacillota; class Bacilli; order Bacillales; family Bacillaceae_I; genus Sutcliffiella_A. The sequence continues at coordinate 64,485 of NZ_JAAXCU010000026.1, forward strand.
CAAGGTATTACAGCAATACAGGGAGGTAGAACATGGATAATGGATATTTAGTTTTAGAGACCGGGGAAGTCTTCCCCGGTAGATTAATAGGAAGTAAAAGGGATGCGATTGGGGAAGTGGTTTTTAACACCAGTATGACAGGTTATCAGGAAATCATGTCAGATCCCTCCTATGCAGGCCAAATTATCGTCTTCTGTTTTCCTCTAATCGGAAATTATGGCTTTAACCCACAAGATTATGAAGCGGAAAATATTTATGCAAAAGGAGTAGTCATGGGCGAGGCGTGTCATTTGCCTAATCATTACTCTTCTGAGGTAGCGGCACCTGAGCTTTTGGAAAAAATGGGAATCAGTGGACTTAGTAATGTGGATACAAGAGAGCTTGTGAAAACCATTCGAAAACAGGGATCTGTGAAAGGGTATATTACTGACTCTATAAAAGATTTCCCTGATGTAATAGTTCCAGTAAATTGGGTGGAATCAGTGTCCACACCAAAAATCAAAAATTATCCCGGGGAAGGTCCTCATATTGTTCTGTTGGATTTTGGATATAAAAAGTCAATACTAGAAGCTTTGCTCCATGCAAACTGTCAGGTTACAGTTGTTCCTTTTAGCACAAGCCTAGAAGAAGTAGAAACCCTTCAACCTGATGGTGTTTTATTAAGCAATGGTCCCGGAAATCCAAAAGTTTTGAATAGTCACTTGCCAAAAATTAAAAAGATTGCAGAAAAATTCCCAACGCTAGGAATCTGCCTTGGCCATCAATTGTTAGCTATGGCATTTGGTGCAAAAACAGAAAAGTTGCTTTTTGGACATAGAGGCGGCAATCACCCTGTAAAAGATCTTGCAACAGGGAAAGTGTATATCACCTCTCAAAATCACAGCTATAACGTAAAAGAAGATTCTATTAATCTTGAAGTCTTTTCAATTACCTATAAAAATATAAACGATGGCACAGTGGAAGGCCTTCAACTAAAAAATTTTCCTACTTTAAGTGTTCAATTTCACCCGGAAGCACACCCTGGACCGCAGGATACCAATTATATATTTGAGAAATTTTTAACACTCATCCATGAGAAAACAGGAGTAATGTCATATGCCATTTAACAAAACAATAAAAAAAGTATTGGTAATCGGGTCAGGACCGATCGTCATCGGTCAAGCAGCTGAATTTGACTATGCTGGAACACAAGCTTGCCTTGCTCTTAAAGAAGAAGGGATAGAAGTGGTCCTCGTAAACAACAATCCTGCGACCATCATGACTGATGTTGATATTGCAGATCATGTTTATATGGAACCTTTAACAGTGGAAAGTTTAGAGAATATAATCGAAAAAGAGCAGCCTGATGGAATTATTGGAACCCTCGGTGGGCAAACGGCATTAAACTTGATAGTAGAGCTTTCGGACAAAGATATCTTGAAAAAACATAATGTTTCAGTCCTTGGAACATCCGTTCACTCTATTCAACAGGGAGAGGATCGAGAACTGTTTCGAAAACTGATGATGGAGTTGAATGAACCGGTTCCAGAATCCCAAATTGTCCATTCTCTAAAAGAAGGCATTCAATTTGTAAAGAAAATCGGTTACCCGCTTATCATCAGACCGGCATACACCTTAGGCGGAGAAGGTGGGGGCTTTGCATATAACGATCAAGAGTTTGAAACCATACTGAAAAAAGGATTAAGCCTGAGTCCCATAGGTCAAGTATTAGTGGAAAGAAGTATAAAAGGCTGGAAAGAAGTGGAGTACGAGGTGATGCGTGATGATAACGATACTTGCATCATCGTCTGTAACATGGAAAATTTTGATCCGGTAGGCGTTCATACAGGAGACTCTATTGTAGTGGCTCCATCCCAAACATTAACCGATAGACAATATCAACTTCTAAGAAATGCAAGTCTAAAAATTATCAGAAACTTAAAGATTGTCGGAGGCTGCAATATCCAATTTGCTATGGATCCACAGTCAGACGATTACTATATTATCGAAGTGAATCCTCGGGTAAGCCGTTCATCCGCTCTTGCATCAAAGGCAACCGGTTATCCGATTGCAAGAATGGCGGCCAAGTGTGCAGTAGGTTACCACTTGGACGAAATTAAAAATCCAATTACAGGCTCTACCTTTGCTTCCTTTGAGCCTGCTCTTGATTATGTTGTAGTGAAGTTACCAAGGTTTCCATTTGATAAATTTCCAGAAGCGGATTCAACCCTAAGTACACAAATGAAGGCAACTGGTGAAGTACTTGCGATCGACCGGACCTTTGAAGGAGCATTAAATAAAGGACTACGCTCTTTGGAGATGAAAGTAAACGGGATTACACATCCTGCAATAGAGAATATGGAAGAAGCTCAATGGCTGCGATTAGTCAAGGAACCAACGCATTTAAGACTTTTTGCCATCACCCATGCATTTAGACAGGGTGTTTCATTAGAGTCCGTTCATGAGATGACTTCTGTTGATAAATGGTTCCTTCATAAACTACAACAAATGGTATTACTCGAACAAGACATTTCAAACAACAGCTTGGATACACTGCCCCTTGAGACTTTAAAAATAGCAAAACGTCATAATATCAGTAATGACAGACTGTGTGCCTTGTTAGGTTGCAACCAAGAAGAATTAGCGACCCTTATGAAAGATCACAATATATTTCCCTCCTATAAACTGGTTGACACGTGTGCAGCTGAATTTGAGGCGATAACTCCTTACTACTATTCCACTTACAATGGAGGGGATGAAGTAGAAGTCAGTCATAACAATAAAGCACTTATTATAGGTTCCGGTCCAATCCGTATCGGCCAAGGAATTGAATTTGACTATTGCTCTGTTCATGCCGTAAAAGCCTTGAAGAAAGCAGGATTTGAAACCATCGTCGTAAACAACAACCCCGAAACCGTCAGTACTGACTTTTCGGTGGCTGATAAACTATATTTTGAACCCATTACAGTAGAAGATATTTTACCCGTTATTCAAAAGGAAAAGATTGATCTGGTCTTTATTCAATTTGGTGGTCAGACTGCCATCAACCTTGCTGAGGGTCTAAAAAGTAAGGGTGTCAAAATAGCAGGAACGAGCATCGAATCGATTGACAAGCTTGAGGACAGATCACACTTTTATTCTTTATTGGAATCAGTTGGTATTCCCCATATTGATGGGATGATGGTGGATCACCACAACCAATTGCAGGCTGCTGCACATACTATCGGTTATCCTGTATTGGTGCGTCCATCATACGTGATAGGTGGGCAATCCATGTATACACTTTTTAATGAAAAAGAATTAAATCAATTCAGCCAGACACACCAAAATAATGACACCATATGGCCTTTGTTGGTCGATCGGTATGTTCCGGGTCTTGAATGTGAACTGGATGTAATATCAGATGGAGATAAAATATATATCCCAGCAATATTTGAACACATTGAAAAGGCAGGGATTCATTCAGGTGACAGCCTTGCCGTTCTTCCACCAATTTCCCTGTCAGAACAAGTGAAAGAACGACTAATCGAGTACACGAGGAAAATTTGTCAGTCTGCAAAAATAATAGGAATTGCCAATATCCAATTTGTCATATCCGGAGACACTATCTATTGCTTAGAAGTAAACCCAAGGGCTTCCAGAACAGTCCCTATTGTTAGTAAAGTTACGAATGTACCAATGATAGAACTGGCAATTAAAGCGCAATTGGGCGAGAAACTCAGTCAAAGTGGCCTAAAAGAGGATCCAGGCTTTTGGACGGTCAAAGCACCTGTCTTTTCTGATGCTAAACTAAAGGACGTGGATCATGTATTAGGACCTGAAATGAAGTCTACTGGAGAAATTATCGGACTTGGCATGACTTTAGAAGAGGCGATGAGTAAAGCTTTGTTCCTTGGGAAAGAAAGCCCATTTTCACTCATGCAAGAAGAAAAGATGATTTTTTGCTCCATTGCAGATCGTGAAAAAACAAATGCTCTTCCACTTATGAAGGAACTTATGAACAAAGGATTTTCTATCATTGCAACAAAAGGGACAGCTTATTTCTTAAGAGAAAATAACATAAAAGTGAGTACCATTTTGCCAAAGGAAATAGACATCACATTCAAAACGGAGAAGTTTACTGCAGCAATCATCATTCCTACAATTGGAAGAAATCAACTACGTAATGGAGCAATGTACCGCGCATTATGCTCAATAAACGGAATAAAAACTTTTACATGTTTAGAAACTGCTCAACAAGCAATCATGCTGAACGATACTATACAACAAAATTATCAAACTATAAAAGATTATATGAAAAATAAAAAGAGAGAGGTTGAATATTTATGCAAAGTGTACTAAAATGGGAAACGAACAAGGAGACCTATCATGTTAGTCAATCTCATTTTTTGACACTGGGATCCTTTACACAAAAAGACATTCATTTTTTATTAGAAGATGCTATTAAACTAAAAAAATATCAAAAAGAGGGAATACCTCACCCATTCTTACAAGGTAAAGTGCTTGCCATGCTCTTTGAAAAGGCTTCTACAAGAACAAGAGTATCGTTTGAAGTCGGCATGCTGCAACTAGGTGGCCATGCAATTTTCCTAAGCTCCAATGATATTCAATTAGGGCGAGGAGAGTCCCCAGCAGATACGGCAAAAGTCCTGTCCCGTTATGTAGACGGATTGATGATACGAACTTATGACCATCAGTTATTAGAGGAATTTGCACATCATTCAGACGTACCAATTATCAATGGCCTTACTGATTCACATCACCCAGCTCAAGTCTTGGCAGATCTTTTGACCATCAAGGAGCACAAAGGGAAGCTAAAAGGCTTAAAGTTATGTTACTTGGGCGATGCAAACAATAATATGTCTCATTCTTTAATAGAAGGTTCGGTAAAAGTAGGCATGGATATTTCCATAGCTTGTCCTACTGGGTTTGTACCAGATTTTCCCATTCTCACTGCAATGCAGAAGGAGGCATTTATAACAGGGTCTTCTATTAAGGTAGGAGAGTGCCCTGTTGAAATGATCAAAGATGCAGATGTAGTCGTAACAGATGTCTGGACCAGCATGGGGCAAGAATCTGAAACGGAAGAAAGACTTAAAGTATTTGCGCCTTATCAAGTAAACAGTGAGCTTTGCAAACATGCTAAGGATGATTTCATTTTTTTGCATTGCCTGCCAGCACACCGCGGAGAAGAAGTAACCGCTGAAATAATTGATGGAACCCATTCTGTAGTATTTGATGAAGCAGAAAACAGACTTCATGCACAAAAAGCCATTCTGAAGGCTTTGTTAGGGAACTAAATTTTTTTACACTAAAATGTATAAAAATACAACAACGTAGATTTTTATACTAGAGGAGGAAATCATATGAAGAAAGAAAAAGTGGTTTTGGCATATTCAGGAGGACTTGATACTTCTGTTTCCGTTAAATGGTTACAAGAGAAATATGGCTATGATGTGATTGCACTGGGTCTTGATGTTGGTGAGGGAAAGGATCTCGAGTCAATCAAAAAAAAGGCTCTCGATGTTGGTGCAATCAAAGCTATTATGGTTGATGCAAAAGAGATGCTTGCCAAAGATTATATTGCCCCTGCATTAAAATCAAATGCGATGTATGAAGGAAAATACCCGCTATCATCCGCGCTGTCTCGTCCACTTATATCAAAGCTGCTTGTACAAGTCGCAGAGGAAGAGGGAGCGGTAGCAGTGGCACATGGTTGTACTGGGAAAGGGAACGATCAAGTCCGTTTTGAAGTTTCCATTCAAGCGCTAAATCCTAATTTAAAAGTCATTGCGCCTGTTCGTGAGTGGGGAATGACAAGAGATGAGGAAATCGAATACGCAGTAAAACATAATATTCCAATTCCAGTTAATCTGGATAATCCCTTCTCCATAGATGCCAATATATGGGGGAGAGCATGTGAAGCAGGCGTATTGGAGAATCCATGGAATGAAGCACCAGAAGCAGCTTTTGATTGGACTAATCCGATTGAACTAACACCAGATCAACCGGAATACGTGGAAATCAGCTTCGATAAAGGTATACCGGTGGCGTTAAATGAAAAGCAAATGGGACTTGTTGATCTTATTGAAGAATTAAATCTGCTTGGAGGAAAACATGGGGTTGGAAGAATCGATCATATTGAAAATCGCTTGGTAGGAATCAAGTCAAGAGAAGTATACGAAAACCCTGCAGCTCTTATCCTTATCCAAGCACATAAAGAACTTGAGTTCTTGACTCTTCCAAGAGAAGTTAGCCAGTTTAAAGCTTCTATTGATGAGCAAATGGCCAAGGTCATTTATGAAGGTCTATGGTATTCTCCTCTAGTGAACGCACTCGTGGCATTTATTGAAGAGACACAGAAAAATGTAACAGGTAAAATTCGAGTGAAACTCCAAAAAGGCAATCATACAGTAGTTGGACGCCAATCGCCATACAGCCTTTACAATGAAGAACTTGCAACCTATTCCAAAGGGGATATGTTCGATCATAACGCAGCAGTAGGGTTCATCAAACTATGGGGACTTCCTACAAAAGTTTACGCAGAAATCCACAAGACAGAAAAAGTGACACTGTAAAAGTTATGACCGCTAACGAAGGAGGCAACAACATGACAAAGCTATGGGGTGGAAGATTTACAAAAGAAACAAACAAACTAGTAGAAGAATTCACCGCATCCATCGAATTCGATAAAGAACTCGCTCTAGAAGATATCCAAGGAAGCATGGCACACGTCCAAATGTTAAGTGACTGTAACATCATTCCAGAAGGCGACGCAAAAACAATCCAACATGGACTCCAAGTAATCCAAAATAAAATAAATGCCGGTGAAATGGAATTCTCCGTTGCACATGAAGATATTCATATGAACATTGAAAAGCTGTTAATAGATGAAATCGGACCGGTAGGAGGAAAACTTCACACCGGGAGAAGCCGAAATGACCAAGTGGCAACAGATATGCACTTATACCTAAAAAATCAAACGGAAATGATTATATCATTGCTAAATAATGTACAAAATTCCATCTTAATAAAATCTAAAGAAAACGTGCAAACGATTTTACCTGGCTACACCCATTTGCAACGTGCCCAACCTGTGTCATTTGCCCACCATCTAATGGCATATTTCTGGATGTTTGAACGTGACAAACAGCGTCTACAAGACAGCCTAAAGCGAATCAACTGGTCACCACTTGGAGCTGGCGCCTTGGCGGGCACTACCTTCCCGATAGATCGAGCACAGACAGCTTCCTTATTAGGATTCGATAAAATATATCCCAACAGCATGGATGCCGTCAGTGACCGTGACTTTATCGTCGAGTTTTTATCTCATGCATCGCTTATCATGACACACATCTCACGTCTTTCAGAAGAAATGGTTATATGGTCCAGTCAGGAATTTCAATTTATTGAATTAGACGACTCTTTTTGTACTGGTTCAAGTATTATGCCTCAAAAGAAAAACCCGGATGTACCGGAATTGCTTCGAGCCAAAACTGGGAGAGTTTATGGAAATCTCGTTGGACTTTTGACAGTCCTAAAAGGTTTACCATTGGCTTATAACAAAGACATGCAGGAAGACAAGGAAGGGATGTTCGATACAGTTAAGACACTGGTTGGTTCCTTGAAACTTCTTGCACCAATGATCCAAACGATGACTATAAACGAAAAAAAGATGTATGCTGCGGTATCTCAGGACTTTTCAAATGCTACCGATATTGCCGATTATTTAGTGACCAAAGGTTTGCCATTTAGACAGGCTCATGAAATTATCAGTAAAATTGTACTTTATGCCATTAACCAGGACAAATACCTTTTAGGATTATCGCTAGAGGAGTATAAGGAATTTTCCCCCTTATTTTCTGACGATATCTTTAAGTTGCTTCAGCCAAAACACGTGGTGGGTGCAAGGAAGAGTGAAGGTGGTACATCCTTCGAACAAGTAGAAAGTCAGCTAGCATTAGCAGAGAAGCTAATATATGATTCTGTACCTTCTTCATAATTTGCAAAACTCGATACCCTCGTTCACAATGGAGTTATACTACTGTGAAGGAGGGTATTTTAATGAAATTACATAACAAAAAAATAATTCAATTGGTCAGTGACGATTTTGAGGATTTGGAGCTTTGGTATCCCGTTCTACGTTTACGTGAAGAAGGTGCAGAAGTGGTCATTGCGGGGGAAAAGGCAGGGACGACCTACATCGGAAAATACGGCGTACCGATTGAATCCGACATATCTTTTCACGATGCAGACCCATCAGATTATGATGCCATCTTGGTTCCTGGAGGATGGTCGCCAGATAAACTTCGTAGATATGAGGATATTCTAACATTTATACGAACTATGGATGAGCAACAGAAACCAATCGGTCAAATTTGCCATGCAGGCTGGGTATTAATTTCCGCAAAGATACTTCAAGGGAAAAAAGTAACCAGTACACCTGGAATTAAGGACGATATGATTAACGCGGGAGCAGAGTGGGTCGACGAAGCAGTAATTGTTGACGGTCATATCATCTCCAGCAGAAGACCACCAGACCTTCCAGACTACATGAGAGAATTCATCCAAGTATTAGCCGACAAATAGATAGAAATTAACCGTTAAAGTTAGCTTAGGGGGAGAAACATTGAAAAAAATATACAAAGTTGGAGTAGTTGGGTTAGGGGTAGTTGGTCAGCGGCTAATTTCAGCATTCCAAAAAAACGACAATATTCAAATAGCAGCTGTGTGCGACAATAATGAGAACTTGGCAAAAGAAACAGCCATTGAATGCGGTGATGTTTCTTACTTTTCAGACTACAAGGAACTACTACAACTTAAAGAAATCGATTTTGTCTATGTCGCGGTTCCACCAGAAGTGCATTATGATGTTGTCATGTCCGCTTTTCAACACAAAAAACATGTTCTCTGTGAAAAGCCACTTGCCAATTCTGCAGAAGAAGCAGTAGCGATGGTACAAGCTGCAGAAGAATCAGGGTTAGTACATGCTATGCATTTTCCTCTCGTCTATGAAAAAGCATATTCCACGATAGAAGATCATATACGCAAGGGTTCTTTTGGAAAAATAAAGCGCATTACCTTAAAAATGCACTTTGACCAGTGGCCAAGACCTTGGCAACAAACAAATTGGATAGGTTCCAGAAAACAAGGGGGATTCATTAGAGAAATCTCCCCACATTACCTTCAAATGATTCTCCATTTTTTCGGACCTGTAAAAGAAGTCAAAACTTATGTGGATTACCCTTCCGATCCCTTATTAAGCGAGCAAGCTGTCATTGCCATGCTTGATCTTGAAAATGGAGTGCGAGTTCTTATTGATGGACTAGTTGGACAAGCTGAAAAGGAAGAAATAGCTTTTACCATACATGGGGAAAATCAGAGCCTTTCTTTAATTAACTGGAGAAAGGTGATATTAGCAAATAAAGGAGAAGCGTGGCAAGACATGAAAGACTCCGAATTGGTATCTTCAAATGGCAGCTTGGTCGAACATTTTGTTAACAGATTAAATAATGAAGAGGCCATACTTGTTGGTTTTAAAGAAGGTTTACAGGTACAACGTGTTTTAGAACAACTTATTAGATAACGATCGTTACCAAATTTATCTCTTTTTTATCATTATTACCAATAATACTTTTAGGTGAAATTGCAAAACTAAAAAAGTATTAAAGATGAAAAGGAGATGTACGATGAAGAAATTTATGAAGGTAACGATAATTACTGCTTTTGCATTATCTTTAATGGTCGGTTGTAACAATGGTGCCACTAACGATAATGAAAATATGGATAACAACAACACGGCTTTTCTTGATAATGACAACGGCAACGGAATTACACATGTACGAAATGAAGCTCGCGGGATGGGTCAAAGTGCAGATGTCCAAGAAATCAACAATGGATACTTAACAATTGATCAAAACTCTTTCAGCACATCAATACCAAGTGAAAAGTTCCCGCATTTTGAGAAATTCCAGCAAGAAGGACCGTTCGCTATTTACAAATTCCAACAAGAAATACCTCAGGGTCAACAAGGACAGCCTGCACCTGCTCAGCCAGAACAAAAACAAGCTCCACAAGGCGGTCAAGCTGCACCACCTGAGAATCAACCTGCAGAAGAACCGGCAAATGATAATCAACAACAGGCTGAAGAGTCAACAGAAGGAATTTCTGAAACAGAAATGAAAGTTATAGAGTTAACAAATGCGGAACGTCGCAAAAATGGATTATCAGACCTTAAAGCTGATGCTTCATTAAGCAATGTTGCTCGTGATAAATCCAAAGATATGCAAGCCAACAATTACTTTTCACACACAAGTCCAACACACGGATCTCCATTTGATATGATGAGAGACTACGGTATTTCTTATAATACTGCCGGTGAAAATATTGCAATGGGTCAACGTTCTCCTGAAGAGGTAGTTCAAGCTTGGATGAACAGTGAAGGACACCGTAAAAACATTCTAACTCCAGATTTCACACACATCGGAGTAGGGTATGTAGAAGAAGGAAATTATTGGACACAAATGTTTATCGGTAAATAAGTAACATAATGAAAAGCAAATCTAGTCAGATGATTAGATTTGCTTTTTATAATTGGTTTAGGAAATTATTAGAATTAGGATGATCTGATCTACAGGGTGAGAGTGGAGAGGTGTTCATGGGGGAGATGAAGACTTCGGTGACGAGGAAAAAGGAGTAGAGAGGTCCTCATAGAGGTGATGAAGACCTCAGTGACAAGGAAAAAGGAGTAGAGAGGTCCTCAAAGAGGTGATGAAGACCTCAGTCACGAGGAAAAAGGAGTAGAGAGGTCCTCATAGAGGTGATGAAGATCTCAGTCACGAGGAAAAACGAGTAGAGAGGTTTTTAAAGAGATGATGAAGACCTCAGTGACGAGAAAAAACGAGTAAAATGGTCCTCATATCCGTTAAGAAAGAAGCGTAAAGGCTAGATCATACGTCCAATATTTCAAATCATTCATACCTTTTTCATTTGAAAATGTTTAAATGATTCTCCGTTTAGGGAATAGAGTTCATAGTACAGCCTACATATAACTGATTGGAGGATAACAAAATGACAATTGATTTAGAATATTCGGATAAGATGACAAGACATACATGTGAAAATGAATTTGGAGAATTGAAAAAGGTCATTGTGTGTCCGCCAACTCATATGAGCATCACAGAAGTGATTAATGAAACACAAAAACATTTTTTGGAAGATAATATCGACGAAACGTTGGCAACGAAGCAACATCGCAAGTTTGTACAAGCCATGTTAGCAAACGGTGTGGATGTGTATAGTTTACCTCCGAGTGAGCAATACCCAGAACAAGTTTTTACAAGAGATATCGGATTTACGCTTGGTGATACTGTATTCGTCTCAAATATGGGCAGCGACATTAGATCAGGCGAAGAAAAAGTTCTAAAATCGTGGCTAGATGAACAACAATTATCGTATACACCCTTATCAGGTTATAGTGTGGAAGGCGGAGATATCATCATTGACCGTGATACCGTCTATGTTGGAATCAGTGGCAGAACAAGCAAAAAGGCCTTGGAACATATAAGCCAATCTCTTTTTGAATATACCATTCAACCTATACCGATAGACAAAACATATCTTCATTTAGACTGCGTATTTAATGTCATTTCACCCACAGAGGCACTAGTTTTTTCACCTGCATTAAGAGAAGAAGAATTAAACTTCTTATCAAAGAGATATGAATTGATTGAAATATCTAAAGAAGAACAATTTACCATGGGAACGAATGTTTTATCTATTGGTAATAATAAAATTTTCAGTTTGCCGTGCAATGAACAAGTAAATGAGCAGCTCCGCAGCAGGGGTTATGACGTGGTCGAAGTAGATATTTCTGAAATCATTAAGTCTGGTGGCTCGTTCAGATGTTGCACATTGCCTTTACTCAGAGGCTTAAAATGAGAGGTGGGTGTGAAAGTTGTCGCGACTCGTTAAGTTTTTGAAAAGATTAGGACTTGAAATGAAAAATGACCGCGCCACAGGATTAGCAGCAGAACAGGCGTATTATTACATGCTATCATTATTTCCTTTGTTAGTACTGGCTTTATCCATCATTCCTTATTTAAATATTGATCCGCAGAAAGTAATTGAGTTCTTGCAAACCATGATGCCTCCGGAAACTGTCGCAGTATTTGAAGAAAACATCAATGAATTCGTCAATAAACCGAATGGAGGACTGCTGACATTCGGAATACTTGGAACAATTTGGTCAGCTTCTAACGGGATGAACGCGTTTATCAGCGCGATGAATGAAGCATTTAATGTAGAAGAAAGCAGGCCTTTTTACTTGGTAAGGCTTCTTTCTATAGGGCTTACCATTGGATTGATTTTTGCTTTCCTTATTGCGTTTTTCCTGCCCGTTTTCGGTGGGATCATTATTAATCAGCTTGAATCGTTTATTTATATTCCAGGAAGTACCGCAATCATTTTAAATATCCTAAGGTTCATAATCGCTTTCTTTGTTATTTTCACTATTATTGCGGTTCTATATCGCATAGCTCCTGATATAAGCAAATCATTTAAAGAGTTGTTGCCAGGTGCAATAATTGCCACCGTAATCTGGCAGCTTGTATCCTTGGGCTTTTCGTTTTATGTTAGTAATTTTGGAAACTATTCTGCAACCTATGGAAGCCTGGGTGGGGTAATTATTTTAATGTTATGGTTGTTTTTGACAGGACTTGCACTTGTCATTGGAGGAGAGATTAACGCCATCTATCATAAAGATCGACTTACTACCAGCTCCAATAAATATCACGATGAAAAATTCACAGCACTTTAATAACAAAAGCACCGTTTTCCTATGCTGGGTAACGGTGCTTTTGCTTAATGAATGCTTACATGCCGCGTTCATACTCATGAAGTTTTTGTTTTGAACTACTCTTTAATGAATTGGGAACTTTCTTTATTTCTGCAACTGTAAAGGTAAAGACTGATTTTTTCCAATCAATATCGTTTTTGATGGCTTCTTGCTTACTTTTTAGATGATTCACTTGCTCTTGAATAGCATCGTTTTCTTCCTGAAGACGTTCACCCACCGAATTTATATAGGATAGAGTGGGGATCGTCTTTTTACGAAAAGAGATAAAGGCAATACTTAGCAAAATGATGGATAGTACTAAAATTCCAATACTCAAATATACCAGTAGCATTTTTTTCCCTCCTTTTATTACATATAGACTAAATACCCCACAGTAGATGATAAAAACATAATAAGTTTTTACCAAAAAAAAGAAACCTGTGCAAGGATCTGCAGGTTTCTCGAGTTCAGTTAAATATTAATAACTTTGCTTAATCTCTTCTTCGAAATAAAAGGTTTTAGGGTTTTCTTTTATGGTGTAGGAGTATCTTTTTAAATTGGGGACGTAGTTGAATTTTAAGATGGTTACTTCCTCGCCAGTGCTCTTTAAAATGACTTTTTCATTGTCTTGGAACTTGTTTTTTTGTTTCATTAATGTTCCTACTTTCGATTTGGAATTCTAATCATTCTTTCATTATCTCATAAAATAAGAAGTAATCCCACTTAATCATCAAATAAATTTTTCTCCAATCTCGTATAATTTTAGAAAATGGTGGTAGAATCTGGCATGAAAGGTTAAACTATAAAGAGAGGTAAGTTCCTTTGGTATCCTGGTGTTAAGATTCGCCGTCTAAAGGTGTGAAGCCGACACACAGAGAGGATGACCGATATGTCATATCTATTTTTCCAAGCAAAGGCTGGAGATGGATTGAAAAAAAAAGGATTGAAAAGATCTGATACTTTCCTTGAAACTGCAGAGGATGCTGTTTCAGAAGCCCTTGGTTTAAAGGAACGTATGGATAAAGCCTACAAAAATAATATTACATGGGACTATGAAGAACGGATGAAAGGCTCAACTAATAAAGTGAAAATCCTTAAAGGGTATTTAGATGGAGATAAAAATTCCAATCCTTTTTACCTTGAAATTTCAACTTTAGAAAGTGCAGATAAGATTGCCGTTGCTCCCATGAAACCAAAGACGATTTCCAAGGAAGATAAAAAAGTACTAAAAAATGTTATAAGTTTTTACAAATAAATCGAAATGTATCGCCAGGATCCCAACAAAAATTGTTGAAGGAATCTTGGCTTTTTTATTTTGATAGTGTTTATGATATAGTTTGGGAATGAAAAATGATGAGTTGAGGAAATAAAACATGAAGACGATTCAATATATTAACGAATGGAAAAAAGCATTACAAGCTGAAATACAACATTTAAAGAAATTTGGGAGCACCAAATATCTAATAAATAATGGACACCTAATTTCCACCGATGAAGGTTGTACATACTTCTTTGAAACCTATACTTCCGTAAGAATTCCTGTAGGTTCACTCGTCAAAGTTGAATGGGGGGGAATTAAAACGGAAGGGAAAATTCTATCCTCAGAGGGAAAGAATGTCATCGTTTCCTTTGAACAATCGCTCGGAGACCTCATCACAGAAGCATATCTGTTTCATGACCCTTGGGAGCTGTTGGATCAACTTTTTCAAAGGCTGGATGAATTGAAAGGAAGTAAAAAGAAGAGAGGCCGGATAAAAAGATTGATGCATCCGGAAATGAAGCCTAAGCATCCAACAGATATTATAAAAAGCAGTGTTCATGAATTGATTCTCCGGTCCAAATACAATCCCGTAACCTTTGTTTGGGGACCACCTGGTACCGGAAAAACTTATACTTTGGCAAGGGTTGCTGCTAATAAATATTTTAAAAAGAAGAAAGTTCTGTTGTTATCCCACAGTAACCAGTCTGTGGACGTATTGATGCGAGAGATTTCAACTTTTCTTTCAAAGCAAGAACGCAATAGAGAAGGGGATGTACTGAGGTATGGGTCACATAACAGTGACTTATTGGCAAACCTTCCTGCTATCACAACCTCACAACTACTACAAAACCGTGACCCATTACTTGCTAATGACAGAGACCAACTGATGGAAGAACGGAAACATTTAAAAATAGATTTATCCAAATCCTTCAGTAAGAGAGATTCGGAAACATTGCTGAAACTCGAAACTAAAGTGGCAAGAGTTCTTGAGAAAATAAGGCAGAAAGAAGTGGATTTTCTAGAGGAAGCGTACATCATTGGCACTACACTCGCGAAAGCTGCTATGGATCCTACCATATATGAGAAAGAATATGATGTGGTCATTGTAGATGAAGCTAGTATGGCATATGTACCCCAAACAGCTTTTGCGGCTTCACTTGCCAAACATATGATTATATGCGGAGATTTCAAGCAACTCCCACCAATCGCTTCAGGAAGACATGAATTAGTAGAAAAGTGGTTAAAAGAAGATGTGTTCCATCGAACAGGAGTAGCGGAAAATGTACATTCCTCTCGCTTGCACCCTCATTTGTTCTTATTAAAAGAACAACGGAGAATGCACCCAGCTATCTCTGCATTTACAAACAAATACATTTATCATTCTCTTGTAGGTGACCATCCAAGTGTGAAGAAAAATCGACAGCTCATTGCCAGGCAGCGGCCATTCCCTGATCAAGCATCCGTATTGCTTGATACAAACACTACCGGTGAGCATGCCTTTATTGAAAAAAGTAGCAGGTCCAGGATAAATTTATGGCATTTACTCAAAGGGTTTCAACTCATTCATGAAGCATATATGGACGGTGGAAGATCTATTGGATATATTTCACCATACCGTGCTCAAGCTCAATGGATGGATGTGTTGCTGCAAGATATTTATGGACTTGAACTTGAAACTGCCGAGATCGTAACCGCTACGGTCCACCGTTTTCAAGGCAGTGAGCAGGATATTATCATATTCGATTCTGTCGATAGCTTTCCTATAGAGCGTCCGGGGATGTTGTTAGTTGGTAAAGAAAGCGAACGTTTATTGAATGTTGCCATCACAAGGTCTAAAGGAAAGTTCATTCACATTTGCGACAGTCAATACATTAAAAAGAAGGTTTCTTACAATAAGATTATTAGAAAATTGGTAGACTATCAGGAAGAGTCGCAATTTCATGTACAGCCACATCAAATAGGTTCTTGGATTAAACATCAGCATCCAAAGGTCCAATGGATGCATGCTAGAAAGTGGGATAGAGTGATGGAGGACATGAAACGTTCTACTCATACTATTACAGTAGGCATTCAAAACAGTAATGCGCTTCCCGAAGAGTGGAGAACCTACCTAACTAAGTGGAAGAACAGGGTATCCATTATCACAAAGGAAGTAACGTTTCCTTTTATCATAATCGATAACCGCATTCTTTGGCTTGGAGTGCCTGTAGAGGCAACCACCAACACGAAACCACCTTATGTAAGTGTGAGGGTGGAGTCAGAGGCACTTTGCCAGAAACTTAATCACCAGTTTGGGATTTAAGAAGTTCATTTGGCCAGGATTCTGGTTTACCTCCAAGACTTATTAAAAGAGGTTTCTCACACATTATGGTATGATAATACATACTAGTTTAGGAAATGAGGTGCAACGATGAAAATAGAAATCTGGTCAGATTATGTTTGTCCTTTCTGCTATATCGGAAAACGAAGATTGGAAAAAGCATTGGAAGATTTCCCACATAAAGATGAAGTAACAATTGAATATAAAAGCTTTGAATTAGACCCAAATGCAAAGCGTGATACGGAATTCTCTATATATGAAATACTTGCAAAAAAGTACGGCATGCCTGTAGAAGAGGCGAAAAGAATGAGCGCAGGGGTTGCAAAACAAGCTGCTGAAGTCGGTTTGCAGTTTAATTTTGATACCTCTATCCCAACAAATACATTTGATGCTCATCGTTTAGGAAAATATGCCGAAACAAAAGGCAAAGCGAAAGAAATGACCGAGCGTTTACTAAGAGCACACTTCACAGAGTCTAAACATATTGGCGATAAAGGCTATTTGAAAGAATTAGGGATAAGCCTTGGCTTGGACTCTTGGGAAGTGGAAGAAGTTTTAGCAGGAAATGCTTTTGAAAAGGATGTCCGTTTCGACCAAAGAGAAGCAAGAGAAATTGGTGTACAAGGTGTTCCATTCTTTGTATTAAACAGCAAGTATGCCATCTCTGGAGCCCAACCGCTGGAGGTTTTTGCGGAAGCATTAGCTAAAGTTTGGGAAGAAGAAAACCAAAAGCCAAAACTGCAGAATTTTGAATCTAAGAATAAAAGTGAGACATCCTATTGCTCAGATGATTGTTGTGAGTGAATGGGTTTGGGGGACAGGTAGTTTGACCCATTTTTCAAGCAATATGGATATTTAAGTATGGAGCAGCCAGAACCTTTTTTGTGGGGTTCTGGTTTTTCTTGAAGTGATGGGTATCAATCTACCAATCATGCAAGATGAAGGTACTACTAGGCTGAATTTATAGTTGGATATGTCTTCATTATTTATTTTAATAGATTGTAATATTGTTATGTAAACTTAATGTCTAAATGTTGTAGATAATCAATCATATAAGGGGAAAGATGGTGGTGTTACATTGAAATGTCCGAAGATTTTATGATTTTGTCTAAAGTTTTCACGAAGTTGACCGAATATTTTCGGTTTTTGACCGAAGATTCAAGAAAGTTGACCGAACCAATTTTTCAAATGACCGAACACCTCAAATATTTGTCCAAACATCCACGTACAATTGTCCAAACCCTCCTCCAAAACACCATAAAAATGTCCGAACTTGAGTAGAATTTGACCGAACGGTTTTAAACACCCTAAAATGCACTAATTTCTATAGTTTTTTCTTAAATTAACTTATAAATACTCACAAAAATTAAGCAGCAGCCTACTACCATCTCGTTAATTCCGGAGAAAGTTTGTAGTTTTAGAAATTAACAAGACTAAAAATTCACCACTAAAAAAGCACCTTTATATAAGGCGCCCGCTTAACTATAATTCCCTACATACTTTGACAACGGCCGATAAATCACATTATCCTCAGCCTGTTCCAAAACATGCGCGGTCCAGCCGACCATTCGACTTGCTGTAAAAGTTGGCGTAAAAAGGGAAGAATCTATTTGAATTGCTTTCATGATGGCGGCAGCATAAAACTCAACATTCGTATATAGTCCTCTACCTGGTTTTAGTTCTTCCAACACATCTATAGCCGCACTCTCTACCTCTAAAGCTAAATCCAGCCATCTATCTCTTCCTACAAGGCTAGATAAAGTTTCCTTCAGTGCAATAGACCGGGGATCATGCGTTTTATATACTCGGTGCCCAAATCCCATCAGTTTTTCTCCAGCCAGTATTTTTTCTCGCAAGTGTAACTTTTTATCTTTTAGTTCACTCAATTCGTTCAACAGAAATATTACCTCAGAAGGAGCGCCACCATGCAAGGGGCCTTTCATCGTACCGATTGCAGAAGTCACTGCAGATGCAAGGTCCGTTTCGGTTGAAGCGGTTACTCTGGCGGAGAAAGTTGATGCATTCATACCGTGTTCCATTGTCAGTATCATGTATGTCTCCAATGCACGTACATGCTCAGGGCTTGCTTCTCTTCCGTTTAACATATACAAATAATTCTCAACATGGCTTAAATCTAGACGCGGAGGAATAAATTCTTTTCCTTCTAAACTTCTCTTTCTACAGGCAATGATTGTAGGGATAACCGCTGTCAGTTTCATCGCATCTTCAACTGTAGGTTTCCACTTCATAGATTGATCTCCGGCACTGGAAATCACTGTTCTTATGATACTCATCATATCCATATTTTCTGGAAGAGCAAATAAGATTTTTTTCATCGTTGGAGAGAGGTGCCTATATGATGTAAAAGTTGACTTGAATTTTTCTAACTGTACAGCAGTAGGAAGTTCTCCGAACCATAAGAGATGAGCAATTTCCTCGAAAGAAAACCCATTTGAAATGTCTCTAATCTCAAATCCACGATAAACTAAACGGCCATTTGTCCCATCCACTTCGGCAATACTTGTTTGAGCAGCAATGACACCTTTTAATCCTCTTTGTACATCCATTCATAATCACCCTTTCTTTTGTTAATTATATTTTATAAAATATAATTGATTATGAAAATTAAAGATAATAAAATATATTGATTAATAAAGGTAATCAGAAGGAGGGATCCAATGGAGCTGAATTGGTTAAAAACATTTGTTACTGCTGCAGAACATAGTAATTTCAGAAAAGCATCAGAATTATTGTATATTTCACAACCAACAGTGACTGTACATATCAAGCAATTGGAAAAGGAAGTCGGGATAGAACTGTTTGTTCGAGATGGTAGAAGAGTGATGTTAACAGAGGCAGGGAGAAGTTACTTAAAACATGCAAAAACGTTACTAGCTCTTTATGAAGAAGGAATTTCGGAGTTACATTCCATTCAGCAGGGGTTCACATCACAACTCACCATAGGAATTTCGCCATTAATTGCAGATACGATTTTGCCTTTTGTGCTTAAACAATTTATTCAGTCCCATCCTACAATAGAAATATCTGTTAAAATCATAGAATCAATTAAAATTGAACATGCTGTGGAATTGGAGGAAGTGGATATCGGTTTATCATGTCTGCCTAACCGAAAAACAGACCTGAAATGCCACTCCTTATATGATGATCCCCTAGTTTTGGTTGTGCCTCACGATGGCTTTGATTTAGAGACAGGATCTCCACTCGAAGAAGAGGAGATCTTTGGCCACTATACCTTATTGACCCACAATCACCCTGGGTATTGGTACGAACTTTGTCAGCAGATTAAGGCAAAGTATCCTCTTACAAAAATGATGAAAGTGTCCCAAACTCATATTACTAAGCGGTTCATTATAGAGGGGTTAGGGGTGTCTATTTTACCTAAATCCACTGTTAGGCGTGAACTTTTAGAAGGAAGGCTACTTGAAGTAGATTGCCGGTCGATAAATCTACCAGATGCCAAAGCATATGCACTGATGAAATATGAACATTCATTACAAAATGAGTTTTTAAGATTTATATCACAATACAGAATTTGATAGTAAGTAAATGAAAACATTTCTCCCACAAAAAGGAGAAATGTTTTTTCTTTTGCCTCTACTTGTCAACAAATCTATAAAAATCGGTATTTTCTTTCTATCTACTTTATATAGTAATAGTAGTGGGACGAATATACATTACTATACATCAAGACAAAATAGATAAAGGGCAGGAGGGAATAGATTTGCTTCACATTGTTGCCTGTATAAAGCAAGTACCAGATACAAAAGTAATTAAGATGAATCCAAAAACGAACACGATGGACCGTGCAAGTGCCCCGGCGATATTAAATCCTTACGATGCCCACGCGGTAGAAGAGGCTGTACGCCTGAAAAACAAATATGGAGGAACTGTATCGGTCGTTACAATGGGACCACCACCAGCGGTAAAAGCTATTAGGAAATGCATCGAAATTGGGGCCGACGAGGGATATATGATTTCAGACAGGGCTTTTGCCGGAGCGGACACCCTAGCAACCAGTTATGCATTAACAAAGGCAATCAATAAAATTAGTGAAATTAAGCCGATCGATTTAATCATCTGCGGAAAAATGACCATTGATGGTGATACAGGACAAGTTGGGCCCGGTATTGCCCGGCGTCTTGATATACCACCATTGACTTCTGTTAATAAAGTCGTCGAAATCCAAAAAGATGATGCATATATGGTGGTTCGTAGGAAACTAGAAGATGGATACGAGGTAGTACAAACTACGTTGCCATGTTTACTTTCGGTAGAAAAAGAGATAAACGAGGTACCCTATTCTTCTTTTCCAAACATGTTAAAAGCTGCCCGATACCAACCTGTAATTTGGTCGGTCAATGACCTGGAGGATATTGACCGGAAACAGTTAGGGTTAAAGGGCTCTCCAACCATTGTTGCAAAAGTTTGGGCTCCTCCTAAACCAGAGGGTGGAAAGTTACTTGAGGGCAACTCGGACGAACAGGTGCAACAATTGCTTTCCGTAGTGTTGGAAAAGAAAGAGTTGTTTGCAGAAATGAGGGGATTGAAGTGAATTTTGAGGATTATAGTGGGGTCTGGGTTTTTATTGAAGAAAACGAAGGGAAGATTGCACCGGTTTCTTTGGAACTGCTTGGAGCCGGGCGAACGCTTGCAGACAAACGAGGAGTGGAGCTTGCTGGAATAATCATTGGTGAAAATGTCACAGGACTTGCAGGTGCAATTTTTGAATATGGAGCAGACAAGGTTTATGTTTATGATCAACCGATCTTCCAATTGTATCGTACGGAATCTTATATGAAAGCACTTCTGCATTGCAGTGAAAAGTACAAGCCGGAAATTATTCTTTACGGGGCCACTTCAACTGGTAAAGACCTTGCTAGTGCTGTTGCGACGGATCTTCCAACAGGCTTAACTGCTGACACAACCGAACTGGATGTAGAAGAAGATACGGGATTACTTTTGGCAAGTCGCCCGGCATTCGGCGGGAATATCATGGCGACCATCCTCTGTAAAAAGTACCGTCCGCAAATGGCTACTGTCCGTCCGAAAGTAATGAAAGCGCTCCAACCTGAGAAGGGTCGTACGGGGCAGTTAATTGCAGAGACAATTGATATTAAAGAAGACGATATGCGTACAAAAGTATTAAAGATTGTCAGGGAAACCACCAAAAAGATACGAATCGATGAAGCGGACATAGTCGTCGCTGGCGGAAAAGGTCTTGGAAGTGAACAAGGTTTTGAACTTGTCCATCAACTTGCAAAAACGCTTGGAGGAGTGGTTGGAGCAAGCCGGGATGTAGTCGAAGCCGGCTGGGTAGAGCACCATCATCAGGTCGGGCAGACAGGGGTAACGGTAACACCAAAGATTTATTTTGCGATAGGTATCTCAGGGGCAATCCAGCATATTGTGGGAATGAAGAATTCAGGTTTGATTATCGCCATTAATAAAGACCCGGATGCGGCCATTTTCAATTCCTGCCATTATGGGATAGTCGGAGATGCGTTTGAACTTGTCCCATTGCTTGTAAAGGAATTCCATAAAGCTTTACATGGAGAGGAGGTAGAGGTTTAATGCCTGAAAAGTTTGATTGTATCGTGGTTGGTGCAGGTCCTGCGGGTATCTCTTGTGCATATGAACTTGCCAAGGGCGGTGCGAATGTTCTTTTGTTGGAAAGAGGGGAATACCCAGGATCTAAAAATGTAATGGGCGGAGTGTTATACAGAAAGATGATGGAGGATATAATTCCTGATTTTCATAAAGAAGCCCCGCTTGAAAGGCCCATTGTCGAGCAACGCTTCATGATGATGGACAAGGAATCAGCCGTTACATTCGGCTATAAAGGCCTGGAGTGGGCACAGGAACCTTATAATAATTTCACCGTCCTAAGGGCGAAGTTTGATCAATGGTTTGCAGGGAAAGCGGTGGAACAGGGAGCATTACTTGTCAATGAAACGGTCGTTTTGGAATGTATCGTGGAAAACGGAAAAGTGGTCGGGGTAAGGACGGATAGGCCTGACGGTGAAGTTTATGCAGATGTAGTGGTCCTTGCAGATGGCGTGAACTCCTTGCTCGGTAAATCGCTCGGTTTTCACAAGGAATACCGGCCAGATGAAGTGGCCCTTGCTACGATGGAAATCATTAAGCTTGACAGTAAGGTAATTGAGGACCGTTTCAACCTGGAAAAAAACCAGGGTTGTACCATTGAGCTTTTGGGAGATGCAACGAAAGGGATTCTCGGAACAGGATTCCTATATACAAATAAAGATTCTCTAAGTATCGGGGTCGGAACACTTCTATCCGGATTAATCGAGCATAAAATAAGACCATATGAGCTGTTGGAATATGTGAAAACACATCCAATGATTCGGCCGTATCTTGCAGGCGGGGAACCTGTCGAATACCTTGCTCACTTGATTCCTGAAGGTGGCTTAAAGTCAATGGGTCGTATCGTGGCAGACGGGGTATTAGTGGTAGGGGACGCGGCACAGCTCGTGAATGCCATCCACCGAGAGGGATCGAACCTTGCCATGACCTCAGGAAGGTTAGCAGCGTCGACTATTCTAGAAGCTATGTCGGTTGGGGATTTTTCCGAACGAACGCTGGATCAATACAGGGTCAACCTCATGAAGAGCTTTGTTGGTCAGGATATGAAAAAATACAAGGATTCCACTCATCACTTTAATAAGTTTCCTCAATACTTTGATCAGTATATCCCAATGGTCAACCGTGCTGCCAGCCAGATGTTTACAGTTGATGGTAAGTCCAAGTGGGAGAAACAGAAGAAGATTTGGAAGGATCTTGGCTCTCCAAAAGAGAAACTCAAATTAGCCCGAGATGCATACCGGGCATGGAAGGTGATGAAGTAATGAGTGAACAGAAAAAGGGTCAGTCTATCGAAGAAAAACAATACCTGGTTCGCTTTAATGCTGACACCAAATCACATTTGACGGTCATGGATGAAGATATTTGTTTAACAAAATGTCCCGATAAGATCTGTACGATCTTTTGCCCAGCGGAAATTTACAAATGGGAAAACATTAGGATGCATGTAGGTTATGAGGGTTGTCATGAGTGTGGAAGCTGCCGAATTGGTTGTCCCCATCAAAATATTAAATGGGAGTATCCAAAAGGCGGTCATGGAATTGTGTTCCGTCTAGCTTAGGAGTCTATCGCATTAGCGGTGGGCTTTTTTTGATTGTAGAGGGGAGAGGGTTTAAAAAAAGGTGGCATCATATGTATATTCTTTCACAAACATCTGCAAAAAGAAAAACATGGCGTTTTTCTTTTTTTACACTTTTCTACCTTAACCAGCGATTGTATAAAGCTGCCCGTCACTTGCAATTCGTTCCACTTCTGAAGTGTAATCAATAGCCTCATCAATGGATAAGAAGAAGGAAGAAACATATAGGGGATGCTTATAGTCAAATCCTCCACCTATTTCTGCAGGGAACACAACTACTTGCCAATGGTAATAATCTTCTCCCGTCCCCATTGCTCTGCCTTCAAGCGCAATCAACCAGTGGCTGTAATTATCACAGCACTCAAAGTCCGTCACTTTTTCTAAAAAAATCACAAGATCATCCTTATTAATTGGAACCAAAGACTTTGGGTAAAATTCTCCGTAATTAGGAGCTTCTCTCATAAACATCTCTCCTTTACATGAAATATGGGTAAGTAGTAGTTGTATTATTATATGAGAGTGAACTTGAAATATTTTGTGTTTTTAGAAAATTTAATTTTATTTCTCGTTAAAGGTTGTATAATAGATAGATGGAATACCATATGGAGTGAAATGGCCCAAGTGAGAAAGAACAGTCTTTAATAGAAATGGAGTGATTGTGTTGAACCAAACGGAAATGTTAACAGAAATTCAACAGCTCGAGAAGGAAATCCTTGAAAAGAAAAAGCAGTTAGCTGTAATGAAACGCAACATAGAAAAAGAGAAAGTCGATCAATATGTCTTCTCATCTTTTCAAAATGGTAGGGTTAGCTTGGCAGAGTTGTTTGAGGATAAAAATGAATTATTCGTGGTCCACAACATGGGGAAGAGCTGTTCCTATTGCACGATGTGGGCAGATGGATTTAATAGTGTATACCACCATATCCGCAGGAAAGCTGCGTTTGTTGTATCAACCCCAGATACACCAGAAGTTCAAGAGAATTTTGCAGCAGAGAGAAGTTGGATTTTCCCGGTTGTATCCACAATAGACACAACTTTTAAAGAAGACATGGGATTTGTGGTGAATGGTGGCTATTATCCTGGGGTTACCGTTTTTACAAAAGATGATAAGGGAGATATATACCGTCATTCAAGCGCGTTTTTCGGACCCGGAGATGATTTTTGTTCGGTATGGCCATTATTCGATCTACTTCCTTCCGGATATGAAGATTATAAACCAAGTAAGAAAATCAATGACCGTTCCCCTTATCAATTGACAAATAACATAGCAATACAAGTGAAAGATTATGAGAATGCCATTGAATTTTATCATCAAATCCTTGGGATGAAACCAGAAAAAAGTACAGATTCTGAAACACTATTTACTATGAATAGTACAAATTTGTATGTAGAGAATCATAATAAGCGTAATGATCCATCCGTTTTTTTCGAATTCGCTGTTGAAAACATGGAAAACGCTAAAAAAGTCTTAATCGCAAATAACTGCATCATTACCAAGGAGTTTAACGAGAAGAGTGTGATGGTAAGTGATCCTTACGGATTAAAATTCCATCTATTTCAAGTGTAATGATTAAGTTGGAATCGCTTTTCTTTTTGAAAAGCGGTTCTTTTTGATATACTGGGCTAAATATAGTAATAGTTTAGAAGGGAATTATATGCACCTATGAAACTTGTATCGTGGAATGTAAATGGAATAAGAGCTTGTGTTAAAAAAGGGTTCATGGATTATTTTAATGAGATGGATGCGGACATTTTCTGTATTCAAGAAACGAAACTTCAAGAGGGGCAAATCGACCTAGATACACCAGGGTATCACCAATATTGGAACTATGCAATCAAAAAAGGATATTCAGGCACAGCTGTTTTTACTAAAATGAAACCACTGCAAGTGCGCTATGGATTGGATTTTGAAAAGGCGGAAGAGCGCGAACCGGAAGGAAGAGTACTTACACTTGAATATGAGGATTTTTTCTTAGTGAACGTGTACACCCCAAACTCTCAGCGAGATTTGGCCAGACTTCCATTGAGACTGGATTGGGAGGACCGCTTCTTAGCTTACATAAAAATGCTAGATCAGGAGAAGGCCGTTATTTTATGCGGGGACCTGAACGTAGCACACATGGAAATTGACTTAAAAAATCCTAAATCTAACCGCAACAATTCTGGCTTTACAGAAGAAGAAAGACGAAAGATGACTAGATTACTAGGAGAAGGATTTACCGATACATTCCGCCATTTTTATCCTGACCTAAAAGACAAATTCACATGGTGGTCGTATATGAATAAGGTCCGTGAGAGAAATATCGGTTGGCGCATTGATTATTTCATCGTTTCCGATAAGTTAAAGGATTCATTGAAGGACGCTGAAATACACTCTGATATTTTGGGAAGCGACCATTGCCCTGTGGTACTTGTATGGAATAAATAACACATTTGGAGGTACTGAAAATGAAAGTATTGGTGAATGATGAGATTATCAACAGAAGTGAAGCAAAGGTGGACATTGAGGACAGAGGGTACCAGTTCGGCGACGGAGTATATGAGGTAGTTAATATATACGAGGGGATTCCTTTTACCCTAAAAGAACATATTGCAAGGTTGTATAGAAGTGCAAAGGAAATCGGTATTCAACTATCCGAGCAGCCAGAACAGCTTTGTAACAGGTTATTGGAACTTATTAAAGCAAATAACATGACAAATGGAGGACTCTACCTCCAAATTTCGAGAGGTGTCTCTAACAGAACACACCATTATGAACTTACATTAACACCTCAACTGGTTGCATATCCACTTCCATATAAAAGTGTACAGGATGCTCAAACAAAAGGAGTGGAAGTAATAACTGCTCAAGACTTGCGCTGGCTTCGATGCGATATTAAAAGCCTAAACCTACTCTATAATATTATGGTTAAGCAAAAAGCAAATGAAGCGGGGGCTTTTGAGACCATTCTTATTAGAGACGGAATGGTAACAGAAGGTTCATCTTCAAATATTTTCATCGTCAAGGACGGAATCCTCCAGACCCACCCAGCCAATAATTTGATTTTGAATGGGATTACGAGGACGAAGCTGTTAGAAATTATGGATGCGAATGGTTGGGACTATAAAATTCAACCATTCCAAAAAGAGGATTTGATGGAGGCAGATGAAGTATTCCTTACTTCCACAACGAGCGAAGTCATGCCAATCATTAAAGTTGATGGCGTCACTTTTTCACAAGCAAAGCCTGGCCCATTTACACGCAAATTCCAAACAGCTTTCCGCGAAGCAGTTAAATCCGAAACAAAAACGACCACAGAAAAAGCATAGAGTCCACTCTCTATGCTTTTTCTTAAGATTTCTTGACTTGAGAAGGGGGTATCCCCATCCATTTTTTAAACATCCGATTGAAATATGACTGATCGCAATAACCTAAATGCTCCGCGATTTCCTTGATTGTCATTTTCGTTGTACTAATTAAATTCCAAGCATTATTGATTCGAGTTTGATGAAGATATTGGATAGGGGTGATACCTAATACCTCTTTAAACAAAACAGTTACATAATTCGGAGTCACTTCAATTAAAGCGGCCAACTCTTCTATGGTAATGTTACGGCGATAATGGTTAAGAATATATTCTTGCATATCTCGTACTGAAGATTCTTTTACAGGAGAAGTATGCCATTCTGCTCTCTCCTGAGCAATCATGATTAAAAGCTCCAATAAAATATTTTGAGACAATTCCTCATGAAATAACCTTTTACTAAGCCACTGCTCATTTAAAAAGGTCAGTCGTTGTTCATAATAAGCAGACTTACGTGGTTTAAATAACACGATCTCATCTTTTATAAAGTTTTGGTAGGTCGTCTCACTTCTCTCAAAAACGACGGTGTATTTACGATGACCTTCAACTTTATCGTTTTTCCATGATCTAGTGCTTGTAGAAGGAATCAATAATAGATCTCCTTTTGTTAATTGCATCACTCTTTTTTCAACCTGATATTGAACTTTTCCTTCTGTTACATAAACTAGCGTGTCTAGACCTTTTGCTTTCTCCACATCCCAATGTGGGGAAATATCGTAGAAAACCCCATGAATAACGGGCATCACACTCTCTCCATTCTTTTTAAATCGATGAATTATACAACAAGTAAAGTTTTATCTATTTTCACAGTACAAGAAATTTTGTATGATAATTATATCATTTTCAGTAAAATATTGAATTGCATTACTATAATAAAAGCATGAAATATACAAGTTTCTTCCCATATAATGGATGAAAGGGGCAAAAGGGATGCCAACCAACGAATATAAAAATCTACCAACTAAAGTGAAAAAGTTTTTTGACCGTCAATTTCATGATTCCTACGCATTATTTGAAGCTTCACGTAATCAACGTACAGGACTATATGCAGATGGATATATGACCCTTGGAGAAAATCCGGATTTTCGCTGTTCTATTGCGGCCACAGGCGTCGGTCTAATCAGCCTTGCCATTGCAGATTTGGAAGGCTGGGATGATCATGCAGCTTCAAAGGCATTAAATACCTTGCAAGGGGTATCTGGGGAAATAGAGAGATGCGACGTTGCTAGAGATGAAAAATCTGGTTTCTTTGCCCACTTCGTCGATATGGAAACAGGGGAAAACCTTGATTCGGAGTTTTCTACCATAGATACGACCCTTCTCCTAACTGGTGCATTATTTGCAGGAAATCATTTCGCGAAAAAAGAGCCTCGGATTTTGGAAATGGCTGAAAAACTGCTTTACTCTATCGATTGGAGTATCGTAGTTGCAGACAAAGATAAAGGCGTCATTAACATGATAGCCAAGGACGGAGAAGGGATTGCCCCGCTACCGGCCTATAACGAATATGTAATGGTATCCTACCTTGCTCTACTAGGAAAACCTCATGATAAGAACATTCAGGCACTTTGGTTAAACAATTTTGCAGAAGATAAAATAAGGGAACTTCCACAAGAAGAGTTTCGTGGACTAGCCGTTCTAAACGACCATCCCGGTGCGTTTTTATCATCCTTCGTTCACCAGTTTCCTTATTACCTAGTTCCAGAATATGCTGAAAGTACAACCTACTTGGAATTCTATAAGAATGCTTGTCTGGCTGACAGAATGAAATGGAAAGAGCTTGAGGATGTACCATCTTATATCTGGGGGTATGGTGCAGGCCCGAATGACGGGCTATTCGGCGGATATCATGCTGATCGAATCAATGATGCGCCTCACAATATTGCATCTTCCTACATTATAGGTGGCTACCTGCCTGTGTATCCTGCAGGAATCTATGACCTGTACGCTCAATATTCCCTGCACATTCCATATGATGTGTACTCTAACCCAGTGGATAAAGAGGACGAAGAAAAATTTAAAGCGGCATACAAATTCGGATTACACCGCATTTCCTGGTGGCATCTTGAGCAACCAAACCGCTGGTACCCAACAAAAGTAACACTAATTGACTGGAGCAGCATGCTGTATGGCTTAGCAGCATTCAAACACGGCATGTCACTTTTCAGTACAAACCTCCCGAGAGTCAGTACGGTTATGAATAAGTAATAGAAGAATTTATGTTGTCGAATTTCCATGTTGATCGTAGTGTAAGGTGCGCAGACTCCTCGAAAATGCTAACGCTTTTTCTTCGTGAGATGAATTGCTGCCGTAGCTTTCCTTGTCCTGCGGGAGGAAGGGACAGGGGAGACCCCGCAACAAAGAAGGCCACTGAAAAACTGATAACGTAAAGTTTTTATTGATTCCTAGCTGTGGATTGTAGCAAAAGGCGAAGACTCCTGAGGGAGATAGCGCTAGGTGGAGACCCCGCAGGCGTAGCCGAGTTATCATGAACGAAACTAGCTCCTTACTCGTAAAATCGTAGGTTAATTTGGTTAGAATGTTTACTGGAAAAACCAAACCAAATCAGAGCTACATTACGGAAGGAGCTAGTTATTATGA
>NZ_JAAXCU010000027.1 GCF_012911845.1 Bacillus sp. RO2
GTACATCCTTTACTACAACCACCTGAGAATAAAATCAAGATTAAAACGTAAAAGTCCAGTAGCTTATCGAGCTAGATTTGAGCAAGCTGCTTAGAAAATATGTGTCCAGTTTTAAGGGTTCAGTACACTACGCCTGCGGGGTCTCCACCTAGCACTATCTCCCTCAGGAGTCTTCGCCTTTTGCTCCAATCACCAGCTAGGAATTAATAAAAACTTTACTTTATCGGTTTTTCAGTGGCCTCCTTCGTTGCGGGGTCTCAACCAACCTTTCCCCCCCGCTGGAGTCTCACACCTTGCACTCCAGTCAACTTGGGGGAAATATTTACTTGTTTTTCTTGTTGTCTTTTCCAAGAATGAATATTGGTTCTAGTTCTCCTTCTTCGTACAGGAAGGACAGGGCGGTTATTGGGATTTTGCCATTTACGAAGAAGCTCATGGTCAATTCGGCTAAAATGTCATAGCCTACTTCATTTTGAATATCTGAAAGTATTAAAACATCTTGATGAGGGACAGATACCGTCATTGTCCCAGACACTTGCTTTTTAAACGAATCCAAGAAAGAATCATTTAATATTCTACTTGCATCGTAACCATCGTTGGAACGGACAAAATAAAAGGTATTGCCTGCCACCACATCTTCTTTCATTTTTGTCGGTAGCGACCTTACATTAAACATGGCCATTTCTTTGATGGTATTTTTGGTTAAGTTTTCTCTTTGAAGAAGTTGTTCATCAATCAACTTATAGGATTTCCCTAAATCTACTGCGTAGTAAATTCTAGTTTCCGCTGTATGTTCATCATAAACCAACGGAATGTCATTATTTGTCGTTGGGAATGAAGTAGAGCGAATAACAGGGTAAATATGGCGTTCAGCACCATTTAATTGAACAGGCATTTTCATGCTTGTTAGCGCTTCTTTGACATAGTACACATACTCTTCAATCGCATTTAAGTCATTTGTTTGTTCGTATTTTGAAAGCACACCCTGGAGTGCGATAGAAATTCCCTTTCGTGTTTCCTTATCCTCCACTCGTAAGGATTCTTTTTCTCGATCATATGTAAATACCCAGTTTGGATGGGATAACTTCTCTTCCATTAATCGTTTTATTTGTAGTACTGTCATTTTTTCCATGAGAAACAATCCTTTCTCTTTATTGCTTACCCTTTATTGTACAACAAATCAATGGAAGAATGTAATTGTCGAAGTCTGTTTTACAGAAAGAATGTCCCACATTCCATGTTCCATCTTCATTTTCTCTATACATAGACTCCATACCCCTTTATACCTTCCGTTTATCCACCAAAAGACCTTAAATGCTTATTAATCGGCTGAACCTTAGTGCTCATATTAGCTTCCTTTATTCTTTTAGGAATAGGGTGCCTAGTAGATTTTGCTTGTTTTTTTATTGGATGTCATTTAAGTGCACCCACTAGGACATTTCCACTATTACCCATCCACTTGTTATTTACGACTGTATATAATAGAAATTCCTATATAATAGAATTATTTAACAATTTTACTTCGTTTTGTCACTTTTTATCCAACCTCTACCAATTTACTATCATGAAAAACGCGTCTCAAACCAATGAACTATTTTTAGAATATTCTGATATTTATCTTTCTTTTTCGACACTATTCTTCTACACACTTTATTAATCTTTAATTGTCACCGAGATACTCCTACATAGCGTAAGACTCTACCTTCTGTAGTGGCAGGTGGACATTTTCTTAACGAAAAGGGGGGAAGATTCGTCGGTTTTTTTGTATATCATTTTAAAGGGGGATGTTGAATGAGTAGGAAGAACAAGCGTAATTTTGCTAGAGTATTCAGTATCATTATGTGTTTATTATTGATCGCCCCAAGCTTTAACTTTGGTACAGCTTCTGCACAAGGAACAAAAGCTTCCGTCTCTTTGGGTGAATCTAAAGAAGTGATGGCAAGTAAAATAACGGATCGTTTATCTACACAGTTTTCTAAAGATGGGGAAAAAGTTACCTTCCTTATCAAATTTAAAGAACAGGTAGATACACAAGCAGTAGCTGCTAAAGCTGTGAAAACGGCACAGGCTCAAAAAGCTTCTGCTGGACAAGAAAAACTGATGAAGCGAAATGCTGTTGTATCTGAGTTAAGAGCAACATCAATCGAAACCCAAGCCAATGTAAAAGAGTATCTTGAAAAAGCGGTAGCAGAAGGAAAAGCAAAGGACATCCAATCCTTCTATGTAGTTAACGGAATGGCCGTTACTGCTACGAAAGAAGTAATGGAAGAGCTTGCTAGATTCCCAGAAATTGAAAAACTTCTACCAAACGAAGTACGTCAGTTGGACCCGTCAGCTGAATCGGCCGCTTCAACTGAAATACAAGTAGAGGAAAAGCCTGCTGCAAATCTCGAGAACATCGAGTGGGGTGTTGCTCAAATCGGTGCACCTCAAGCATGGGAAATGGGTGTTGACGGTCACGGTACTGTAGTCGCAAGCATTGATACTGGTGTCCAGTGGGATCACCCGGCATTAATGGAAAAATACCGCGGCTACAATGGTGGTAGTGCAAATCATGAGTACAATTGGTTTGACGCTACTCCTGCAAACCAGTCCACTCCTTACGATGATGACGGTCACGGTACCCACGTAACAGGTACAATGGTCGGTTCCGAGCCGAATGGATCTAACCAAGTTGGGGTTGCTCCTGGAGCAAAATGGATCGGCGTTAAAGCATTTACTCCATCTGGTGGTACGGACGTTGCACTACTTGCAGCTGGTGAATGGATTTTAGCTCCAAAGGATGCAAACGGAAATCCGAACCCTGCAATGGCTCCAGACGTTGTCAACAATTCTTGGGGAGGCGGACCTGGCTTAGATGAGTGGTATCGTCCAATGGTACAAGCATGGGTAGCAGCTGATATCTTCCCAGCTTTCGCAGCTGGAAATACACGTATTGGAAACCCTGGTGGTCCTGGTTCCGTTTCCACTCCTGGTAACTATCCGGAATCTTTTGCTACTGGTGCGACAGATGTGAACATGAACCTTGCTAGCTTCTCTTTACAAGGTCCATCTCCTTACGAAGAAATCAAGCCTGAAGTATCCGCTCCTGGAGTTGGAATTCGTTCCTCATTCCCTGGAAGCGAATATGGTGCTGCAAGTGGAACTTCCATGGCAAGCCCGCACGTGGCTGGTGTGGTAGCGCTACTTAAACAAGTAAATTCTAACTTAACTGTAGCAGACATTGAGGAAATCTTAATGACTACTGCAACAGCTAGAACCGACTCTAACTTCCCTGACTCTCCAAACAACGGATATGGCCACGGTATCGTCAATGCCTTTGATGCGGTATCTTCCATCATTTCCGGTCTTGGAAAAATCAAAGGGCAAGTTGCAAAGGATGGAGAAGATAGCGAAGCTCCAACTTTCGAACATACAGCTCCTGCAGAAACGTATTCTGGCATGAGCCTTCCTTTAAGCATATATGTTCAGGATAATGTAAGTATTTCTTCTGTAACATTGCAATATCAGAACACTGCTGGTGAGTGGGTAGATCTTGCGGCAGAACGTGCATCTGGCTCTTACAATGACGCTACTTATACTGCATCCATTCCAGGTGATGACATTGGTGAACCTTCCGTATCTTACCGCTTTCACATTGTTGACTTTGGTGGCAATGAAGTGACTTCCGATACGTACGAAGTTACCGTTCAGCCAGGTATTACAGTTGGTTATTCTACAGACTTTGAATCAGATCCGGTGGGCTGGTATTCCTTCGGTGCTGAAAACACATGGCAGTGGGGCGTTCCGTCTGCAGGTCCTTCTGGAGCAAACTCTGGTGAAAAAGTTTATGGAACAAACCTTAAAGGCAACTACGGTAACCGTGCAAACATGACTCTTGTGATGCCTCCTATCGACTTGCCTGAAGAAAGTGGAGCATACCTTCAGTTCATGAACTGGTTCAACTTAGAAACTCGTTACGATTTTGCTCATGTATTTGTCTCCACAGACCAAGAAAACTGGACACAACTTCTACGTTTTGATGGGATCAGCGAAAGCTGGACTGCTAGAGAAGTTGACCTTTCTGAATATGCTGGTCAACGCATTTACATTGGCTTTAACGTTACAACAGACGGAAGCGTTGTGCGCACGGGTTGGTACATTGACGATATAGCATTATCTGCAGAATCTAATGCAACAGAGTCTGCTTCCACTCAGCTTGAAGTAATGAAAGAAGAGAAGGTGGAAGTAAAAGAGGAGCAAGTAAATCCGGATAAGATCCATCCGGTTGCTACTCCTGAAAAAGAAGAATCAGTGAAAGAAGATGTTAACCCTGCGGCACTTCCGTTACATGCACAAGTTACTGTATTGGAAACAAATCGCTCTGTTAACACAAACCCCGCTAACGGACAGTACGAACTTTTACACGCAGCAGGCACATTCACTGTGCAAGCTGAAGCTTATGGATATCACCCAGCTCAGCAAACAGTCGAAATCGCCCCAGACGGTGAGGCGACTGCAAACTTTATCTTAGACGAAATTGCACAAGGAACTGTTACTGGTACTGTAACAAATAGCGCTACAGGTGAACCTGTTTCCAATGCAACATTGATGCTTGTTGAGGATGCAGCTATTGCGCCTGTAACAACTGATGAAAACGGCAACTTCTCAATTACTGCTTACGAAGGCGACTACACACTACGTGTCATGGCTCCTTCTTATTACAGTGAAAATGTGGAAATCTCCATTGAAGGAGATGCTACATCAGAGCTTGACATCGAATTACGCCCATTCATTGGCTACCCTGGTGAAATAAGCTATGACGATGGTACTGCTGAGAATGCCCGCGCATTCTATGATGCCGGAAACGGATGGGCTGTAAAAATGTCCCTACCTGAAGGACAAAACAGTGCACTTGTCACTGGTGGATTATTCCGATTCTGGGATACTACATGGCCAACTCCTGGTGGTACAGACTTTAAAGTAGAGGTTTGGGATGCATCTGGCACTGACGGAGCACCTGGATCCAAACTTGCTGGACCATTTAATGGAACGGCACTTCGTTCTGGCGAATGGACAACTGTTGACTTGGCTGAGCATGGAATCATTGTAGAACAAGACTTCTACATGGTGTATATCCAGTCTCAACCGAACCCGAATGCTCCTGGACTTGGAACAGATGAAGATGGAGAAAACGCTGGTCGCAGCTGGCAGTATGTTGGCGGCGCATGGTCTCCTGCTCCTGAAGAAGAAGGTAACTACATGATTCGTGCATTGGTTAACTTTGAAGTGACAGCGCCTACCATTACTTCTCCTGCCGATGGAACATACACAAATGAATCAGCTGTAACGGTGGAAGGTAGCGCTTCACCAACTACAACGGTTCATGTGATGAACAACGGCGAAGAAATTGCAACTACTACCGCTACCGATGAAGGTACGTTTGCTGTAAATATTGAACTGGCTAATGGAGAAAACGTGTTGACAGCTAAATCTTCCACTGAAACTGGCGAGACGGAGGAATCAGCACCTCTCACTATCGTTCTGGATCAGGCTAAACCTGAACTTGCCATTACAAGCCCTGAAGATGGTTCCAAAACGAACCGTGAAACGGTTACCGTAACAGGTACAGTAGCAGATGAAAACCTTGATTTTGTAAAAGTCAACGGGAAGAAAGCCACTGTTGAAGATGGCAAATACTCTTTAAGAGTAATGCTTGAAAACGGTGAAAATAACATTCGTGTTATTGCTCAGGACTTAGCTGGCAACCGTAAGAGACAAGATGTAACGATTTATGCTAATTACGATGCGCCAGAAATTACAAATCTAAAGCCAACGGAAGATAAGCATTTAAGTGCAGGAGAATCTGTGAAGATTGAATTTAACAGTGAAGAAGGCCTGCGTGCAACATTCTCTATCCGTATGCCATTAACAAATGCTTCTATGATGATGCAAGGCAACGATGGAAACTATAATCTAAACAATGCGGTTGAACTTCCATTAATGGAACAATCTCCTGGCTATTATGTAGGATATTGGACTGCAACTTCTAGCGTCGTGGCAAGTGGAGCAGAAATCGAAGTTAAAGTATCTGATGACTTCGGTAATGTGACTCGTGCCATTGCAGATGGTAAGCTTTTCATCAATGATGGAAATAATGGCAAGAAAAAAGGTAAAAAGAAAAAGAACTAAGTAAAAGAACTAAGTAAAAGAAAAGGAGCAGGCACCCACGGGACACCGTGATTGCCTGCTCCTTTGTAAATTATAACGAAGCAACAAATGCTTCAATCTCTTCTTGCGTTTTACGATCCTTGCTTACAAAACGCCCTGCTTCTTCTCCATTTTTAAACCCAACAAAACTTGGAATTCCAAATACACTCAATTCAGCGCAGAGATCAATAAACTTGTCTCTGTCCACGTAAATAAACGTGTACTCATTAAACTTCTCCATAATCTCAGGCAATACAGGTTCAATGACACGACAGTCTGGACACCAGTCCGCAGAAAACATAAACACAACATTTTTCTCACTTTTCAATTGGTTGAATTGCTCTATCGATTGTAACTTTTCCATCAAAACGTCACCCTCCAATATTTATTTTCATGTCGCCATCTTTAATGAAAGATTTCTTTCTCATCCACTCTGATACAGCTAAACTTACCACAGCTGGACCCAAAATGTGAAGTAACAAGACTTTTACTAGGACTGACACAGAGAACCCCATAGCTGCAAAGGTCATAATCTGCCCGACCAAACCGCTTGTCCCCATACCAGCCCCTTCTTTTACATTCGTCATTTGAAAAATGGTCGTTCCTAACGGGGCAAATATCATACCTGCAATCGTTGGCGGTATGATAATCATAGGGTTTTTAATAATATTCGGTACTTGAAGCATGGAAGTCCCAATACCTAATGCTAATAGCCCTGACATTTTATTTTCGCGGTAACTGCTAACAGCAAATCCGACCATTTGAGCTGCACAACCAATAGTTGCCGCTCCGGCCGCAATTCCTTCAAGCCCTAACATCAAAGCAATTGCCGCACTTGAAATGGGAGCCGTTAATGCCCAACCCATCATTACGGCTACTAAGATACCCATTACAATAGGCTGTTGTTCAGTGGCCCACATGATTACAGAACCTAATGAATTCATACCGGCATTTATTGGAGGACCTATAAAGGTTGCAACAAGAAATCCTGTGAGTATCGTTACAAAAGGCGTCACCAGAATATCCACTTTCGTTTCTTTTGAGACCATCTTCCCGACTTCGGTAGCCAATAATGCTGCAACGAAACTACCGGCAGGTCCTCCTAATTGGGCCCCGGCCGCCCCGGCAATAAGCGCAGAAAACAACACCAACGGAGGCGCTTTCAGTCCATATGCTACAGCCGCCCCAATTGCCGGACCCATTAAACTCATTGCCAATATACCCATATCTGTGAAGAAACTCCATCCTGCCTGATCTCCGATTGTTTTAATAATCAGGCCAATTATCAGCGAGGAGAAGAGTCCAAGAGCCATATAACTTAGGCCATCAATAAAGTACACCCTTGGAGAAAGGGTCACTCCTTTTTTATGTAAAAAAGATTTCATATTCTCACTCATTCCTTTTTATATTTCCTACCTCTATTACATTAATAATACCGAATCATAGTCGATATATACTAGTAGAATATTCTAGCTTTTGTTAAAAGGTTGTTGTGGATTTTGTAGAATTATGTCTATAATTACTTTAAAATATCAGACTTTTAACAAAACATATAAAATTCGAAAGTCTTTTATGTTTTAGGGGGGTAACATGAAAACAATTAGAGGTAGAGTTAGATTTATTTTATTAACTGCCATTACAGGGCTCATCATCGTATTGCTATTCAATTTCTTTTTCTACTTTACGCAATCCACCGCAAAAGAGCAAGAAGCCGCTCTGTTTGAAGCTGTGAATGGTAGTAAAGAAATAAAATTCGCTTTTTCAGACACTAGGAAAAATGAACAGGAGTTCTTACGGGTACCAAGTGACGAAACTTCCGGCGTAATGAAGGAAAACCTTGAAAATATTAAGCAGGAAGCAGCAAAAATGAAGAAGCAGTTCGCAGAATATGAAGAAATCGCTAGTCGGTTTGCACAAATTGAAACAGCAGCTTCCGATTATATGAACGAATTTGTTCCTTTAGAAGAACTGTATAAAGAGATAGGTTATACAGAATTCACCGGGCTTCAAGGGGAAATGAACGGTGTCATCCGAAATTTGGTTATAAATGTACGAGGTGCCAATCGTGAGGAACTGAATGCTACACTTATGAACCTTCGCCTTTTTGAACAACAATACCTGGCGACAAAACAGGAAGCAAGATATAGAGATTTCCTGAAAAGTGCTGAGACATTCAAAGAGCAATTAGACGCAACCGATTTGCCAGATTCGCAAAAAAATGGCCTGTTGGAACTCTACAATCCTTATGTTCAGGCGATGACCGACCTATATAATAACTACAATTCTTCATACGGCTTTATAAGAAGTTTTGAAGAAATCAGTAATGGGGTTGAACAAAGTGTAAATGAAGTGGAAGCTGCGGTGATGGATGTACAATCAAGTCTTCAAGAGGAGTCCAATCGCAGACTTCAGACCATTATGTTGCTAACCTTAATAATAAGCGGACTATTATTGTTGTTTTTAAGTTCTACAGGCTATTTGTTAAATAGAAAAATAGCCTCGTCTATCCGTTCATTAAAAGATGGTGCATCCAAGATCGGAGAAGGCAATTTTGCTTATAGAGTACCCATTACAACGAAAGATGAAATGGCTGACTTAGCAGTAACATTTAATAGCATGGCTGAAAAGGTACAGATTTCTCTTTTAAAAGTCATGGAAGCGACTGATAAGCTTCAGTCCTCTTCTCAAAACCTTGCTGCAATATCTGAAGAGACGACCGCTCAATCTACAGAAGTGAACGAAGCCATCAAACAAGTAGCCATAGGATCGAGTGAACAGGCACTTCATCTCGATGAAAGTACAGAAATCCTTAAGCGAGTAAAATCCGCAGTAGAACTGGCGAATCAGTTAAGTATAGACATTAAAACTAAGGCTGATCATGCAAGAACAATGGGAGAAGACGGGTTAACAGTAGTAAAGGATCTATATAACTCTTCTGAACAATTCCTTAAACTGGCCAACCACTTAACGGAACGTGTGCAACAAGCTACCAAACAGTCTCAACAAATTAATTCTATTGTCGCTACCATTCAGGAAATCGCCGAAAACACGGACTTGCTAGCACTTAATGCTGCCATTGAATCTGCTCGTGCAGGTGACGCTGGTAGAGGTTTTGCCGTGGTTGCACAAGAGGTTAGAAAATTAGCGGAACGCTCCAAACATGAAGCATTGTCTATTAAAAAACTCGTTACAGAAATGGGCAAGCAAATGGGCAAGCTTTCAGATGACGCTCTACAATTCAACGAATACAGGGATCTCCAACAGGAGTCTGTAAATCAAACGAAAACATCTTTTGAAAAAATTGCCGGAAATGTTATGGAGATTAACAATAAAGTAGATGATGTGCAGGAAGCTATTGTACATGTAACAGAATCAAACAAGCAGCTTGAAGAAAAACTATCAGAAGTCCATTATATTTCTGAAGAGGCAGCCGCAACTTCAGAACAGGTAAGTGCTTCGAGCGAACACCAAATAGTCGCTATTGAACAAGTGAACGAAGCAGCTATTTCCCTATCGGATATAGCCAATGAACTTCAAGAAGAAGTCAGTCAGTTTACAGTGGAAGGTGAGAAAGAACTTCCAGTAGAAGAGTTTGACCACACAGATGAAAACCTACAGTACGAGGAATTAAAAGAAGACACCGTCTCTTACCATTCCGATGACGAAGAAACACAAAAAGAAAACTGGATACACGAAGAAGCAGCTGCCTCTATTGAACAAACTGAAGAAAAAGAAAATAAATAAATGTAAAAAAAGGATTGCCTTCTTCACGGAGGCAATCCTTTTTCATTTATTAGAGGCTCAGTTAAAACCCGCTGTTCCTTTCCGCAAATGGCTTCGCTTTCCTAGGGGCCCTCCTGGAGCCTCCTCGGCTACGCCTGTGGGGTCTCCACCTAGCGCTATCTCCCTCAGGACAAGGAAGGCTTCGGCAGCGAAACATCGCACGAAGAAAATGCGTAGCATTTTCGAGGAGTCTTCGCCTTTTGCTCCAATC
>NZ_JAAXCU010000028.1 GCF_012911845.1 Bacillus sp. RO2
TGCTTGTTTGACTCATGTTTCTGGCATTTAGTGTCCTTCTATTTGACCGTTCTTCTTGTTTGACCAGTGCTTCGGGCATATAAAGTCCTTCTATTTGACCGTTCTGCTTGTTTGACCCGTGCTTCGGGCATTTATAGTCCTTCTATTTGACCGTTCTGCTTGTTTGACCAGGGCTTCGGGCATTTAGAGTCCTTCTATTTGACCGTTCTGCTTGTTTGACCAGGGCTTCGGGCATTTAGAGTCCTTCTATTTGACTGTTCCGCTTGTTTGACCAGGGCTTCGGGCATTTAGAGTCCTTCTATTTGACTGTTCCGCTTTAAAAAAAACCCTCAATCCCCAAAAGGATCGAAGGTTTTACCATTTAATCTAATCTTAATGAAAGGAAAGCGCCTTTTGCTCCTTCCCGTCACTAAGAAAAAGGGTTTCCGCCGTTGATGCGAAAAGCTCATCAAATAACGCAGGATTATCTACTAAAGATACGCCGTAACTAGGGATCATCTCTTGCAACTTCTCTTTCCATTCAAACATTTGCTCAGGGAAGCATTTTTCAAATACTTCGAGCATAACGTGAACGGCGGTGGAAGCTCCTGGAGAAGCACCTAGCAACGCCGCTATAGAACCGTCGGATGCACTAACCACTTCCGTACCAAATTGAAGAGTACCTTTTCCGCCTGCTTCCGTGTCCTTGATGACTTGAACACGTTGACCTGCGACAACGATCTCCCAGTCTTCACTTTTGGCGTTCGGGATAAATTCGCGCAGCTCATCAATACGCTTTTCATTAGATAACAGCACCTGTTGAATCAAGTACTTGGTCAGCGCCATTTCTTTGAATCCAGCCGAAAGCATGGTCATGACATTGTATGGCTTTACGGAGCCGATCAAGTCCAGGTTGGAGCCGGTTTTCAGAAACTTCGGTGAGAAACCTGCAAATGGGCCGAACAGCAGGCTCTTTTTGTTGTTGATGTATCTAGTATCAAGGTGCGGCACAGACATTGGTGGCGCGCCGACCTTTGCCTTTCCGTATACTTTTGCGTGATGTTTTTCAACCACTTCAGGATTGTTACATACTAGGAACAGACCACTAACAGGGAATCCGCCGATATTTTTGGATTCCGGGATACCGGTTTTTTGCAACAGTGGCAGACTTCCC
The DNA here is from genome assembly GCF_012911845.1 of Bacillus sp. RO2. Taxonomy (GTDB): domain Bacteria; phylum Bacillota; class Bacilli; order Bacillales; family Bacillaceae_I; genus Sutcliffiella_A. The sequence continues at coordinate 1,154 of NZ_JAAXCU010000028.1, forward strand.
CCACCACCGCCGATAAATACGAATTTGGCATGGTGATATTCCACTTGACCAGTTTTCCCATTACGGATTTTTAGTTCCCAGGAACCGTCGCTTGCGCGCTTAAGGTCCTCTACGCTGTGCTCATAATGAACTTCTACGTTGTTCTTTTCCAAGTGTTCAAACAACATGCGAGTCAGCGCACCGAAGTTCACGTCTGTACCAGAGTCGATTTTTGTTGCCGCAATCGGCTCCGTTGAGGTGCGGCCTTCCATCATAAGCGGCATCCATTCCTTCAGCTTTTTCGGATCTTCAGAGTATTCCATTCCTTTGAAAAGCGGGTTAGCTGATAGCGCTTCCATACGTTTTTTCAAAAATGTGACATTTTCTTTCCCTTCCACAAAGCTGATATGTGGAATTGGCATAATAAAGTCCTGTGGGTTACTGATTAGGTTTCGTTTGACTAAATAGGACCAGTATTGACGTGAAAGCTGGAATTGCTCGTTAACCTTTACCGCCTTGCTGATATCCATGGTTCCGTCTGCTTTTAAAGACGTATAGTTCAGCTCGCATAATGCCGCATGTCCCGTTCCTGCATTATTCCACTCATTTGAGCTTTCTTCCCCTGCACTTGCTAGCTTTTCAAACACTTTAATATTCCAATTCGGTGCAACTTCCTTTAATAATGAACCTAAAGTCGCGCTCATGACACCGGCACCAATTAAGATAACGTCTGTTTTATTCTGCATGTTGCTCATCATTACACATCCCCTAAATTTATAAAAAAGAGCAGGCGCTATTGCTTCTAGCATCCTAAAGGCATAACGCTACCTAAAAACATACTTTGTCCATCTTAATCTCTATCATATCATATTTCGGGCTAATTTTTCACCAGATTACACCCTATTATCTGATTATTTTAAACTGTCTGGAGCAAAAAAGAAAACGGTACTGCAAGCCTCCACAAGTAGCTGTAGCTCACTATACCGCTTCCGCTATTAATCTCTTTCTCTTGCGTTTTGCGTGTCTCGAATATTTTTCTGGATGGTGATGGCTGCAAATAAGCTGAGCACGAAGGACATGCCGTAAAATCCTTTTTCACTTAGAATGATACTTCCGGCATTATAGAGGCCGATCGCCATTAAGGAGATGGAAACAATAAGGGCAAACCAACTGAGCCCGTAATAGATGCCAGAAACAGGAATATCTTCTTCCCGATCTCGTACTGCTTTTTGTAAGGAAACGGCTGCATACAGACCGAAAACCAATACAGCGAAATAGTAGCCCTTCTCATTCAGTTCCATCGTAGCATTGAACAGGCCGATTAAATAAGCGGAAACTCCAACCACAAGGGCTGCCCAGCTTGCGCCTTTAAAGGCAGCCGTTGGTTCCCCTTCTTTTCTTTCTACTTTAACCTTTGGTTTATTTTCGTCTCGTTTTAATAACGGGTTATCATTCATCTCTGCCATGCCATTCTCCCCTTTACTGAGTTCACATATGGTTAATTATAGCAATATTTTACAAATAAGAAATAGGGTAATGGTAAATTTTCTATGCTTCCTTCACAATCTTTTGTATATAGAAAACATAGCATTGTCGGTCTTCATCAATTTCCGTGGAATCGACATGGCATTCCCCAATTCCAGGGAGGTGTACAATATCCTTCAACAACAATTTGATGGCTTCCCAGTGGCTTTCCAATGGTTGTGTGTGAAGGAGCGGCATATCTTGAAGGTATTTAAATTCTCGAAACTCCATGTGAATACCGGCAGGGTACGATTTTTCCTTATAGAAATTCCTGGCTACCTCATCTTTTTCTACTGTAATTGTTTCGGTACTGTTATCTAGAGAGCCCTCATTGCATATTAATTTATATTGAATTCCTTCTTTTATGAAATAAGTGCACAGCTGTCTTGCAAATATTTCATCTTCGCTAATTTTTCCTTTTTTGTATTCATAAATGGGATCATAGCTGCCTCGATTTTGTAAGTAATATATCAGTTCCATTAGGGGTACACCTACCTGTCTCTATTGTCATATATGTTCATCATAGCAAAATTACGTAGATTCTTCTGCCAAATTATTAAAATTTCCTCCTATTCATTTCCTATTTTTGTTACTATTAGTTTAGTCCATTAAGTAAGAAAGGAGTAATCCTCATGACAAAGACAAAAAAAGTTTTAAGTAGTGTTTCTGCCACCATATTCGCTTTGGGTATGACAGGTTGCGGTTCCAATACGGAGGAAGTCAGTTCGCTGCCCCCAGAGCCATTAGATGACCGTTGTAATGAGTATGAGTGGGATAATGAAGAGGGCGTCTATCAATGCGACGATGAATCATCTAGCTATTATCGCAGCTATTATCACGGAGGGAGCTTTTTTGGAAGTAAGTCTTCCTTAAAAAAGGATTCGTCTTATAAGAATTATCGTAACAGCTCTTCTTACAAATCCAATACAACGCCAAGTAAGGGATTTGGCAGTGGTTCCTCTTATAGTGGAGGTTGAGTTAGATGAAAGAGCAAGCGTATCAAACTGCTCGAGAGAATTTTTATGCAAAGTTCCCTGCCTTCTGGAGCAATTTATATGGCCAGGAATACGCCCTCTATTCCCTTTATGAAATAGAGGAAGAAGAAGCTTCGCATATTCGTAAAGTGACCAAAAGAGTAGGGAGAATTTTTTCGAAAATGGCAAAGCTGCTGCGGGGACTTGAGGAAGAAACCCTTCTCGAACTTGGGTATCCTAAAGAGACCATTCCATTCCTGTCGATCAAGGAAATGGAGGCTGAGTCCGTGATCTCCCGGGTGGATCTGGTAAAAACGAAAGATACATATAAAGTTTTGGAGATTAATAGCGACACGCCAACGTTTATTAAAGAATTGTTTCAAATGAACGGGGAAGTTTGTAAAGAATTTAATCGGGCAGACCCTAATGCCCAAGAAGAGGAGCGCTTAGGAAGAGCGGTAAAGAATGCAATTTTTGAGAGCTATCAGGTTTTGGGTAAAAAAGAGTTTCCGAACATTGTGTTTACTTCTCATGATGAAAATTTTGAGGATAAACAAACGGTATTATATTTAAAAGATATTTGTAAGCTCCCTGCTCAATATGTTCCCCTGCACAAGCTTAAAATTATTGAAGGGGAAGCGTTGTTGGATGAGGAAGGAAGAAAGATTGATGTCCTGTATCGCCAGACCTTCCCAATAGAATCGCTCATATTGGATAAGGATCAGGAAACTGGTGCGAATGTTGGCCTACAGTTGTTAGAGTTGGTCCGCTTGAAGAAGCTTGCCATCGTTAATCCATTAAGTGCCTTTCTTTTACAATCCAAGGCGGTGCAAGCCATTATTTGGGGGCTGCATGAACAAAATAGTGATTATTTCACACAAGAGGAGCATGAGTGGATCAGTGCGTATTTTCTCGCTACTTACTTAGAGCCCACCCCTTTTCTGACTGCAGGGGAAAAATATGTGGAAAAACCTACCTTTGGGAGAGAAGGCGATTCTGTCAAAATTTACACGCATTCAGGGGAAAAGATTGATGAAGATCCAAACAATAGTTATGTAGATTATGTGCAGGTCTATCAAGAGTATATAGATTTGCCAAAAGTCTCATTTCAAACAGATAACGGGGAACAAGATGGTCATATGATGATTGGTGCTTTTCTTGTGAATGAACAAGCAAGTGCATTTGGATACCGTTTAGGAAAACAAATTATTGATAATTTATCTTATTTTATGCCTGTAGGGTTTAAACATACGAAGGAGTGATTGGAAATGGGCAGCTATTTAGCGTCTTTTGGTTTATATGCTGGAACAGCGTTTGTTTTACTGTTTATTGGGTTATTTTTGTTCGATTTAACATCTAGGAATGAGAAAATCAAACTTGTTTCACAAGGAAATACAACGGCAGCATTGGTGATGGGAGGAAAACTGCTTGGTTTGGCATTTGTCATAGGGTCCGCCATCGCACATTCCGTATCGTTCTTGGATATGGTTATCTGGGGAGTTATTGGGATCGTGGCGCAAATCGTCTTTTACGTGCTAGCTGAAGTAGTCACAATCAACTACAGCATTAAGGATGCAATCAATGAAGATCGTGTGTCTGTGGGGATTTTATTGATGATGTTCTCCTTGTCCATCGGCTGGATTATTGCCAGTTCATTAACCTATTAAATAATAAAAGCTCAAAGCATTCATTGCTTTGAGCTTTTATTTATCCTACTTTAAACTTCGCTTCATAGGTATTTTTATCACAGATGATATATAGTTTTGCGTCGCTTGGAATCTTCTCATCCAACCTTCTATTAATGTCCAGCTCTTTTCCGTTCGATAATAATGTCGCTCCCTTATCGAGGATTTCATGAAATGCTTGCCTATAGGTGCCCCAAGCAGGGTCAGCAGCAATTTCATAAATATTATCTCCATGCATTCTGCTGGTAAGCTGTCTAAATAAATGCGACGACCCGTTGTACATTGTAGCTTTTGCCAATAATCGAGAAGCGGTTTCCCCAGAAATGACAAATTCGTCTACATTAGCATGGGAGAAGTTTGGGATACTTTTTTCTTTTCTAATTTCCACAATCGTATAGATATTGCGGTTATGTAATTTCGAAAGCCGTTCAACAGACGATGCGACTAATAGTGTTTTTCCATCCGAAAGCGAGGCATCTTCTATCATGTCGTCTGAAAAGATCGTCACAGATTTAGCTTCAAGAACATTTGCTTTTAGCAATACAGCATCTTCACTTGCATCTCCTTGTACATAATCAACCTCTAACTCACAAGGATTTGATTTCTTAATATCTATTAGTACAATCTGTGCATTCTGATTATCTTCTAAAATTTCCCCCATCGCTCTTTCGGTTTTGTCTGTCCAGCCAACAAAGATAAAATGATTGGTCTTTTTACTATTCAACTTCCCCTCCCCCTTCCATTTACTATAAAGTGCAAATAGATTAACAACCTTTCCGATCAACACACCGATAAGTCCGATGCCAAAGATAAATAAAAACATGGCAAAACTCTTTCCTGCAACGGTTTGTGGAGAAACATCGCCATAGCCCACGGTAGTAACCGTCGTCATCGTCCACCATAGTCCTTCAAATACAGTTGGAAATGTTTCCGGCTCTAACAGATGCATAGTGAGTGAACTTCCTGCAATAACTAGAATGGAAACAAGTACTATAGCAAAATTATTTGTTTTGACTACATTTTTAAAAAATCTCTGTAAAATCCACACTTCCAATCCCCCCTTTTTTCACCCTACCTCCGCCAACACTATCCGGTTTCTTCCGCCATTTTTTGCTGCATAAAGAAGTTTATCTACTTTTTCTACTAGAAGATTCGGTTGTTCTCCGTTTTGTTTAGCCGAACCAAAGCTCATGGTGACGGTGAATGCTTCCCCTTTGTCGTAAAAAACATGACTAGCTACTGCTCGTTTCATTTCATCAAGCACTTTTTTTACATCAGATTCTTCTGTGTAATAGAGAATAAGGGCAAACTCTTCTCCACCATATCGGAAAGCCTTTCCCTCTTTGTTGGAAAGTACAGAAGTCAGGATTTCCCCAATTTTCCGCAGCACTTTGTCTCCCGTAACATGTCCATATTTATCATTAATAGATTTAAATTTATCAATATCTGTTAGCGCGAGGTAGAAGGATTTTTGGTCAAGGAGGTCATTTCGCAAGCATTCCTGAAAAGAACGGTGATTAGCTAGATTGGTAAGATAATCGCGATTTGCCGCTTCCACCAACAAGCTATTTTCCCACTTATGTTTACGCTCTCTAGAAACGATGATGCCTCCCAATCCACCAATAAGGAGTAGAAAAAGCACCGCACTAACATAGTGAATCATGATATGTGGGGAAGTGGCTTCTTGCGCTTGCACGAAAAAAATGACCGAGTACACTAGCGTAAAGAAACCAGCTGCAATCATACCGCCTAGAAAACGCCAATAAACAGCGACATGCAGAATAATTAAATAGGCTAAAGGAAATAGCGGACTATCCAAGCCACCGGTTAATGGGACTAAGGCTGAGAACGCAATAAAGTCAAAAAACGGTCCACCCTTTGTCATCATGACATACATCCTGGAGCCTTCAGGTGACTTATGCAAGTAGTAATCAGATATACCCATATATAGAAAGCCAAAAATAACTAATAATACAAATAAAGTAATCTTCCATTGAATAGGATTATCCATAGTTTGAATGGCAAAGACTACAATTGATAGAACAAGAAAAAACCAACGCAAAGAAGAAAAAATTATTTCCAGTGCATGATGCGACTGGTAAGCATTCTTTAAAAAAGCATTCATCTCATTCACATCCTGTATATACTTATTGACTTACGGGTTAAATGGACAGACACTGCGACCCATTAAGAAGCGAGATCTGACAAGACAGTCCTTATTTAAGCCGATCTAGTCTGCCCTTTGCCTCCAGAGGCACCCGATGCCCAAACCAACAATCCTATCCCAAACATCAAAAAGGCTAACCCTACCCAAGAAGTAACAGTCAAATTTTCCCCTAACAGAAACACTCCAAACAATGCTGCTGTCAAAGGCTCTGCCAAAGCAAGCGTAACCGCGGTTGATGAGGAAACATGCACCAAGCCTCTTGCAAAAAGAAAATAGGCCACACCTGTCGTCATGACACCTAGATATAAGACAATGCCCCATCCGCGCACCTCTGCGATCCAAGCCATATCATAGATAAATAAAAAAGGTGCTAATAATACGGAACTGAGCGTAAACACTACCGCGATAATGGAGAGAGACGGGAATTTCCCCACCAGGTCCCGACTAACCAATGCATATACAGCAAACGAAAACCCTGCACCTAAGGCCATCAACATCCCGTAAGGATCCATCACGACAGAATTCTTATTTAAAAAAATCATCATACAGCCCAAGATAGACAGACAAGTGGAACTCCACCAAATTCTACCGGGACGTCTTTTTAGAAAGAGCCATTCCAGAAACCCGGAGAACACCGGTGCACTCCCTATCGCAACTACCGTCCCAATTGCCACCCCCGTTACCGTCACGGCAGTGAAAAATAGTGGCTGAAACATAGCCATGCTCAACGCAGCGAGAACCGTTGCCCTCCATGGCCAGTTCTTTAAGCTCCACCCACCTGTCAGAAAAAGAAGGACCAATAAAAAAGAGCCTCCAACCGCTAAACGGGCAGCCCCGATGGCCACCGGATGTGCCGATTGAGGAGCGAAGGACTGGGCCGTGCCTGTGGTTCCCCAAAGGACGGCAGCAAATAATATTAGAAAAGAAGCTACTTTCCCCGTCAAAGTCCTCACCTCATAGTAAAAATATGATCGCACCTGCCCATCCTAACGGTTTTTATTGATAGTTTATATTCATTACTTCATATGTATTGTCACACACTTTATTTCTGCCTGTTCGTTTTGCCTTGTATAAACACTCATCCGCAATATAAACCATATCGTTTGTTTCACTTACGGTTTCCGGGTAAGTTGCTACACCTATGGAAACTGTTATGGTTATTGATTCTGTAGCAGAAACATAAAATTTGTATGCTTCTACTGCTTTTCTGATACGTTCCGCTATTTCCATTGCATGAGGATGCGGGCTGTCAGGTAAAATAACCGAAAATTCCTCTCCTCCGTTTCTAGAAACCACATCAAACGAGCGAGTAGTATTTTTAAGAATCTTACCCAATTCTGCTAGAATCGTGTCGCCTACTGGATGCCCATATGTATCATTGACATGTTTAAAATGGTCGATATCAATGAATAGTAACGATAATTTTTCACCTTTCGTTGTAGCATTATCGATTAGCGAATTCCAAATAGCATCGAACTGTCGGACATTATTTAATCCGGTAAGAAAATCCGTCGTGGATTCTTCTTCATATTTCATCAAGAGATACTGCGTTTTTCGTATATATTCTACAAAGAAGACAGAAGTAAAGCCGCCAACAATAGAAATTATCCAATAGGAAGGTATTAAACTTTTTAACACACCGTAATCCTTGACCAGAATGTAAATAAATACACTGAATACTATGTTTGAGAATAGGATCATAGCCAAGCTTTTTTTAAAAGAATGACGACCTATGTTATATTTCACACTTAGTTTGTTTATGAAAACAAAACCTATCATCAAAATTGCCATCATGATGAATGCTGCAACAGCAGAAGTAGTGAACCCAAATATAAATCTACCAATTATAATTAATATTGTACTAATAAAAGCTTGCGGGAAACCTAAAAACATAATAACCAGCATGACAGGTATGTAACGTAAGTCGACAATTGTTTCCTGCGTTACCTGTATGGAATAATACATCAATATAATACCTAAAAGTCCTCCAGCAACCCCATCTATCAATACGGAGAAAATATAATTTCTTTTTTCTAATTGAATTTTCCACCTTAATTGTAAATAAATAAATATTAATGAAAATAAAACACAAAGATTGAAAAATAAATCATTAAATAAATCTAACAAACACCATTTCCTCCTTTAATCTATGCTAAGAAATCCTCTTATTTATAAACTATTCAAACCCACCTCAATAGCCTTAACTATTTTCTATTTAATTCCAATATCTTTTAATAGTATAGCATCAAAATTCTTAGAAATGGATGTTTTGTGGTAAAATTTTTATGATATTAAATAAGTTAAATCTGATGTTATGGGATGTGAATTCGTGTTAGATAATTAATTCTTTCTTACATATTTCTGTAATTATCTACCACCATTTATTCCAATAAATGATAAAATGAAGTCAACCTATTAGACAAGAAAAAGGAGCAATCTTTTTAATGGAAACCATTTCAAGTTCATACCACTTACCACTAGTGCTACTTTCCATCATGATAGCTATCATGGCGTCCTACGCAGCACTAGATTTAGGGATTCAAGTCCGTAAAACGAAATCATTTGTACAATTGGCTTGGGGAAGCGCAGGTGCTTTAGCAATGGGGATGGGTATTTGGGCGATGCATTTTGTCGCTATGCTCGCCTTTCATCTAGACATACCTGTTCATTATGATTATCTTTTGGTTATTGTATCTATTTTGCCGGCTATTCTATCTTCCGGCATCGCATTATATATCATCAGCAGAAAAAAAATGAAAAAAGTAGACGTTTTTCTCGGAGCCTTCTTTATTGCAACAGGAATAGTGTCCATGCATTATACCGGAATGGAAGCCATGATGATGGATGCAGCTATTGTGTATAATCCTTACTTGTTGACACTCTCCGTACTTATCGCATTTGTTGCATCTGTTGTTGCTATTTATCTTATTTCTTTTGTGAGTAAAAACTATCAATCTAAAAAAATATGGTGGAGAAAGCTTTTAAGCTCCCTTATCATGGGTGCTGCAATTTCTGGTATGCATTACACGGGAATGGCTGCAGCAAGATACGAGGCACATTCTCACCAAACGCACGGATACGATGCCTTTAATAGTACCTATTTGGCCTATGGAATAGCACTTGTCATTCTTATCTTACTAGGATTTGTGTTTGTGAGTGTGATAATTGATCGCCGTTTTGAGAATCAATCGATTATTTCGGAGAGAAGATTCTTATCAGTTATTGAATCAGCTAATGATGCTATTATCATTTCTGATAGCACTGGGACCATTATCTCTTGGAACAATGGAGCAGAGAACATATTCGGTTTTGTGAAAAAGGAAGTAGTCGGCCAAAAGCTTCAAACCATCATTCCAAAGAGATACCAGCAGGCACATCGAAAAGGAATGGAGCGTTACATAGCTTCTGGGGAACCGAAAGTAATTGGAAAAAAAGTGGAATTAGAAGCCGTGAAGAAAGATGGAAATGAAATACCTATCGAGTTATCACTGGCCGCTTGGAAAGAAGAAGAAGCGATTTTTTTTAGCAGTATTATAAGAGATATTACGGATAGAAAAAGAAATGAGAAGAAAATAAATCAAATGGTGTATTTGGACCCGCTAACAGGCCTTCCGAACCGACTATTATTAAACGACCGCTTATCTTTAGCAATGGACCAAGCTGATCAGAATAAACACTCCCTGAGCATTATGTTCATTGACTTAGACCGTTTCAAATATATTAATGACACACTTGGCCATGCGGTTGGAGATCAGCTATTAATCGAGGTTGCTAATCGTATTCAGTCGTTCTTGGGTAAACACGAAACGTTATCCAGACAAGGTGGGGATGAGTTTATTGTATTACTTCCACAAACAACTGCTTCTGAGGTGACCAAGCGAGCGAAAGCTATTGTTGACGCCCTTAATAATTCTATGATTCTGGACGAGCAAGAGTTATTTATTACCCCATCTATTGGGATTGCCATGTATCCCACTGATGGAAAAGACATCGATACTTTAATAAAAAATGCCGATACCGCCATGTACCAAGTGAAGGAGCGCGGTAAAAATAATTTTCAATTTTATACACCAGAAATGAATGAAGCCGTTTCTAGAAGAATGCAGTTGGAAATTGGTTTACGAAAGGCACTGGAACGCCATGAATTTACGGTTGCTTATCAACCGCAAATAGACGTAAACTCCAATCAAATAATTGGTGCAGAAGCACTCCTTCGCTGGAACCATCCAGAGTGGGGCAGTATCTCACCTGCAGAATTTATTCCAATAGCAGAAGAAACGGGACTCATCCTGCAAATTGGAGAGTGGATTTTAAAAGAAGCGTGTCTGCAAAACAAGCGATGGCAAGACCAAGGCTTTAAACCGCTACGGATAGCAGTTAATATCTCCTCTCGCCAATTTCAACAAAGTGACTTACTTGATCGAGTGAAAAACATCCTGAAAGAAACAGGTTTAGAATCACATTATCTGGAGCTAGAACTCACAGAGAGTATTATCCAAGATTCCAAACATGCCGTAGCCAAAATGCAACAACTGAAAGAAATGGGGATACATTTATCTATCGATGACTTTGGAACAGGATATTCCTCCTTAAATTATCTAAAGACATTCCCAATTCACACTCTAAAAATTGACCAAAGCTTCACTAGAAATATTTATGCAGATCCAAAAGATGCTTCTTTAGTAGAAACCATCATTACAATGGCTCACAACTTAAATTTAAAAGTAATAGCAGAAGGAGTAGAGACAGAAGACCAACTCAGATTCTTACAGCAACATCGTTGCAATGAAGCACAAGGCTATTATTTTAGCAGACCAATATCCGCAGAAGATATGAGCGGGATGTTGGAAGGCAGTACTATTAAAATTTCATAGTATTAACCGTGTTACGTCATTAGGGTGGCGTAACACGTTTTTTTTAAGAGAAAGACTGTCCAATCCTCCTCCCAAAAACCACCTTTCATCGCCATTGGGATTCACTCGGACCTATTCCTTCCGTCCAAACTCCCCAAAATAATTTTAGTCCTTTAGGCAAGAATAAAATTGTATTTGATAAATGGTTAGAAACGAGTGATTGGTGAATGTTTTTAAAGTATAAAAACTTTTTTGCAACTCTTGCTCAATGGAGCTTCTTTGGAAGCATAATTGGTTTATTGGTGGGCTCGATCACTACTTCCCTTTTAAAAACGAATGATTATCTCGGAGATGTACGATTACAAAACGATTGGCTGATTCTCCTACTTCCCTTTGGAGGTATTATCATCGGTTACCTATATATGAATTATGGAAAAGTTTTTTTGAATCACACGTTAAATGACACTTCCGAATTAAATAACCTGGTAATTGACGCCGTTCATGGAGAAAAAAAAGTGCCTATGAGAATGGGACCAATCGTCTATATTGGGACTTTTATCACTGTCATCTTGGGGGGCTCAACAGGAAGAGAAGGGGCAGCTATTCAAATGGGGAGCAGTGTAGCCTCGGCAGTCAACAACTTTTTTAAAGTAAGTAAACAGATTAGACACCAAAATGATCATCATGAGCGGAATAAGTGCTGGCTTTGGTGCTGCCTTTGGGGCACCCATAACAGGTGTTGTTTTCGGAATGGAAATGGCCGCATTAGGAAAATTGAAATTTGAAGCAGTGGTTCCATGCCTTACGGCGAGCTTTGTTGCACACTATGTCACTACTGGTGCTTGGGGACATAAACACGAGGAATTTATCATCCAAAGCGTACCAGAAATATCGTTTATAACGTTCATGAAAGTGATACTTCTATCCGTGATATTCTGTCTGGTCAGCGTTTTATATTGTCAGTTGCGGCACGAAATACAACATTTCTCTGAGAAGCTGTTTAAGAAGAATCATATGAAGAGAGCCTTTTTTGGAGGAATCTTAGTAGTAGCCATCACGTTAATGATTGGTTCCCAAGACTACAACGGCCGGGGAATAGAAATGCTAGAACTATCCTTCAAAGAAGAAGTTCCTCCCTTTTCTTTCCTGGCGAAACTTGCTTTGACTGCGGTTACGCTTGGTAGCGGCTTTGTAGGAGGGGAAGCCATTCCATTATTCTTTATGGGCGCAACTTTAGGCAATGCCTTACATACTTTTGTTAACTTACCTCTGTCCTTTGTCGCTGCATTAGGATTAATTGCCACTTTTAGTGCAGGAACCAATACCCCGCTTGCAGCTTTCCTTCTGGCAATGGAGATGTTTAACGGAAAGGGATTAGAATACTTTTTTGTTGCCTGTCTCATCAGTTATCTCTTTTCAGGACATCACGGACTGTGGCCTTCCCAGAAAATTCATGAACCGAAAAGCAGGTTATTTCAACTCCCCCCAGGAGAAACCATTAAAAAGGCAGAAAAAAAATAAAGTGTTACGTCTTGGAGGCGTAACACTTATTATTTTAAGGTTTGGGGCAGTCGAATCGTCAAAAAACCGACGGATTACCTGTCCCATTGGACTTCTTACTTATATTTTTTTAACAACTCATCTGGAATATGACAATAATCATCCGGACATCTCGATAACCTGTCCTGATGCTCCTCTGCACTTCTCACATAGTTTGAAAGTGGCAATACTTCCACCACGATGCGGTCAACATCCCTTCTCTTTTGAATAAACGACCTCGCCTCTTCTAAATGTGTATCCTCTTCACTATACACGCCGGTTCTGTATTTCTCGCCCACATCCGCTCCTTGTTGATTCAAGCTATACGGATCAATGATCTCAAAGAAATATTCCATTAATCTCGTTACCGTCACAACCTCCGGATCAAAACCTGTTTTTACACATTCCGCATAGCCATCATATTCACCCTCAAGCGTATTACTGGTCCCATTCGCTCTTCCCGCTTCCGTAAACATCACACCAGGCAACGTCTTAATAAATGCCTGTACCCCCCAAAGACATCCACCCGCAAAATAAACTACCTCCATATTATCGCCCCCTCTTTGCTTGGGTTAAGGGGACAGGCACTTCGGACCCATGTCCACTTTAACGTACAAACGGGCTGAATAACCTGTCCCCTTGACCCACCCTTTACTTAAGATTAAGCCAAATGCCAATATAATTCCATGAAAACTCGTCCTTTTTTAAACCAAACAAAAGATATAGGAAAAAATAGATTTACTACATTATTTTCGTTTGGTAAAATGTTTTGCGTAAGGTAAACTTTTTTAGTGTAATACATATAATGCAAAAGTACGATAAGGCTTTCAACTGTCATAAAAAAATCAAGAAAGATGAGGAGGAGTAGTAAGATGGCAATTAAATTAATGGGGAATCAGAAAGGGTGGTTATTTCCAGCTTTAGTGGTGATCATGCGTGTGCTCTTTGGGCTTGGTTGGCTATTAGCTGGCGTAACGAAGATTACCGACAAATCGTGGTTTAAAGAACCTGGCGTATTTCTTACTGACTATTTAAATCATGCATTAGAGAAGCCTAATGTCCCATTTTTTTATAAAGAATTTATCGAACACGTAGCTTTAGAATTTGTGATGACGTTCAATTATGTCCTCCCTATTCTTCAGATTATTATTGGTGCATGCATTATACTCGGATTTATTACTATTCCATCTATTATTATTTGTCTTTTGATGCATGTTAACTTCATCCTTTCAGGAAATATGAATCTAATGAGCCTTGTTCTTTATACGAGTGCGTTTTTATTAATTATTTTTCGCAAGGAAGTTTATCACCTCAGCCTTGATAAACGTACTAACATAAATAGCCTAATTAAAACAAGTAATAACAATATAGAAATGCGCCAACCCATAGATCCTGGAAAAGAAAAATTGTTCAGTAATACCTAATCCTTTAATTAAAAATGTCTATTATCATGGAGATAACCCAATACAATAATCCAAGGATATTTGCTATTACCAAAAAGTATAAGATGAATGTAGTTATTTTCAAATTGAATACTTCCTTTACTAATTAGTTTAATAGTTGTACAAAGTACTTATTTTTAAGAAAGGCTCTGTAAAACACCGCTGTTAATTTACGCATTAGGCTTCGCTTTACTAGGGGCGTTTGGGGAGCCTCAAGAAAAAAATCTATCGTTTCTATTATAAAAGTAACATTATGCAATGGAAAATAGAGTTTCAAATGATCACTCCTGCATGAATGAGGGAAGTACAAGCCTAGGTAAACCATAGGAGACCGTTTAATTTAATAGACGGTCTCCTTTAAAATTTGTATTCCATTCCAAATTGTTCATGTATAATACTGGTGTGCCAATTGTAAAAAAAAGGGGATGTACTAGTGGAAAAATCAGTGAGGAAACACTATATAGATGGTATAAGAATAGTAGCCATACTATTACTCATTCCATTTCACACTGCAAGAATCTATGACTATTACCCGTTTTACATAAAAGATGACCAAAGCATGATCCTTCAATTGTTTGCTATATTTTTGTCACAATGGCGGATGCCTATTCTTTTCTTGGTTTCTGGTGTAGGAACCTATTTTATCCTTCGTTCTAGAAGCAACAGAGCCTTTATCCATGACCGTTTGAAACGGTTGCTCATTCCCTTTATTTTTGCTGTTATCGTAATTGTACCTCCTCAAGGATATTATGCCGCCTTAAGTAAGGGAATCATTCCTGCTACTACAAGTTATTGGGAGTATTATCCGACCTTCTTTACCTTTGATCTTTCTCAGATAGACGGATTTACAGGTACATTTACGCCGGCCCACATGTGGTTCATTTTATTTTTAGTCGTGTTTTCGCTATTAAGCATATCGGTCTTTGGTTTTATTCAAAAAAAGGAAAGTTTGATAACTTCATCTACCCCTTCATGGCTTTTATACGTATTAATTATCCCTATTTTCATTACGGATATTGCCTTATTAGGCATGGAGTTTAACCCTTTCTACTATTTTACTTTTTTTCTTTATGGTGCATGCATCGTAAAAGAAACAGAATTAGAGCGCATGATGGTGAAAGAACGAGGTCGCCTATTGATCCTTGCGATCGTAGGTATGAGTGCTGTGTTATTCCTCTATTGGCAAGACATCACAAACGGCTTTGCTACTCCACTCGTATTATTCACCTTGCTACAGTCCATCACCACCTTTGCATGGATGTTTGCCATGCTTGCTAATTTCAAAACATATATGAACAAAAAGAATAAATGGATTTCATCTGTGAATATGAAGGTATTTACCATTTATATACTTCATCAAACACTGATTGTGGCAATCGGGTTTTATATGCAAAAACTATCTATTTCTATATGGTCTCAATTTATTCTTATTAACCTGTTAACTTTCATCTCCATTGGTTTGATCTATTTTCTTTTCATCAAACGCTTTGCCGTTGTAAAAACGTTATTGGGAGCGAAGTAAAGACCGCTTATTCTCCCATTCTAGAGGAAAAAAAAATGACCCTTAGAGGGCCATTTCCAAATTCCATTATTACTTCAAAAGCGATTTCAATTTTCCTGTCGCTTCATCCGTATTCCTAATAAACGATACAAGGTGTTCGTTTTGGTTATTATGCGTTTCAATCGCAGCTGCAATCTCTTGAAGGGATGCAGTGGTTTCCTCCATAATGGAGGCAAAATCACTAACGGATGATTCAATGGTAGTTGATGATTGTCCAATGTTGGAGGTAATTTGTTCGAACTGCTGCACAGCCTCGTTTAATCCCTTAACAGTGTGATCAATCTTTTCAAATACGCTAATCGTTTGTTTTGTCATATCGACACTTTCCTTCATTTTCCCTGCGTTGTCACTCATCAGTTTTTGAGAAGTTATCGTGCTTTCATTTACATCCGTAAGGTTATTCAATATTTGGTTCGCTGTACTGGATGTGATTTCAGAAAGCTTCCTAACTTCCGCAGCCACAACGGCAAATCCACGTCCACTTTCCCCAGCTCTGGCCGCTTCAATGGATGCATTAAGCGCAAGCAGATTTGTCTGAGAAGCAATTTCCTGAATGGAATGAGCAAACCCATTTGTTTCTTGAATTTTTTGCCCAAGGCTGTCCATTGTATCCGATAATAATTCAAGGGACTGTTGAAAATCAATATTCTTCTTTAATAAAAGATCAGCGGAATGGCGACCATCTTGGGAAGCGGAATATGTTTGTTCCGTTTCCATGCTTACAAGTTTTGCTGAACGGACTAGTTGAACGACAATTTCATTCAGGCTTTCCACCGAAACAGTAATGGATGAAGCGGAATCATGTTGATTCGCCATACCGGATGATATTTCCGAAATAACGATGTTCATCTCGTTCATCGAATGAAGTTGCTCTTCGCTTTGTGTTCGAATGTTTTTAACATTCTCCGTGATAGTTACGGTATTCTCATCAATTAATTTGGTATGCTGCTTAAGGGCTTCTAACATTTCTTGCGTACGGAGGTGTTGTTCTTCAATATCTTTCTTCATAAAAGAAGCAATCCGATTTTGAAATAAGAGATTCAAGGATATTGCACCATACACAAAGTAATAGGTTACGATAAAATTAGTAGACTGGTAGTAACGATCTGGTGTTTCTATGAAATAGGCAATACTTAATCCAATTCCAAAGATAATTGCCATATATAAAATAGGCCTAATATTATAAATCGCTATGACCGTTAGTAAGAAAAAGGGTAAAAGCATCATAATTAAATAAGGTGAACTCATCATAATTAAATATAATACGATGGAAATACCTATGACTGTTATGTAAGGTGTCTTTAAAACGAACAAGTTCTTCTGATTTAAGAATAGTAACAGCAAGATAAATACTGCCCCACCAATTCCTACTGTTAAAATAATATTCATCGGTTGTTTAATAGCAATGGACACTATTATGGCCAAAATAACAGATATCATCGAAACGTTACTCACTAGTTTGTTTTTACGCTTTATATCTATAATATTTAAGTCTTCTTCTACTTCTACTACATTACGGTCTAACACTTAACTCCCCCTAGGACTTACTACTTATTTTTTCTCTTTTTTTCGACAGCGATTACCCATTTTCATAATATATAGAAATATTGTACAGTTTTTATCTATATATTGCCAAAGGTATTTTTTAGAGTAACAAAGTGAACCAATACCCCCTTTAATTATAACCGCAATAAGAATAATGCCCGTTTTTATATAAAAGTCAATGAATGCCCTATCAAACTCTCTCAACATGCATATTATATCTATGAATCTATGAAAATAATAAGGAGGTTTAAGAGATGGATGAAAATATTGTAACATCTATAAAGAATAGCTTACTGGGGAATATCTGCAATCTCCCTCATTTTGGCGGGCATTTAATGACTATTGTCGATGAAGAAGGCAGAAGTAGAACCTCGCTTGCAAGCCAAGAGGTTTTAAGACCCGGAGAGATTGGCGTTGTGTTTTGCTTGCCTATTTTTGGGGCTCCAACGAGAAGATTACCAGACGTAAACTTATGTGGAGAAGAGTATGTTAGAATCTTTTGCGGTTTAACCACACTGGATGTATATTGCGAAAAAAGAGTAAGTGGCCCGCCAACACAAACGGTATCAATGAGAACAGGGGAATTTGTCGTCATTACATGTGATCGATAATTCTATCTAACTTTAGACACAAAGGGATGGTTTTACTGCTAGGGTAGCAGAGAACCGTCCCTTTTGTGCATTTTCATTTTCCTTAAAGGTGGACAATGAAAAGGAAACCTCCGTGTAGACGACCTTATGTTACATGGTATAATAATTCTAACTATTCATAAATATCCAATTTTTTTAGTTTTTGGTAAGCGCTAACATTTTAAGGGGGTTATGGTTTGGAGGTTGTAACAAAGAAAAGGTTCCGGATATGGCCAAGAAAAAGAAGATGGCAAGTCACCATTTCGATCGCACTGGCAATTCTATTTCTTGCTAGTATCACAGTTGGTTACTTGTACTGGCTTCTAAATAAGAGCGTACCGCAAACAAAAGGCACCATGGAAGTAAGCGGACTAATAGAAGTAGTCAGCGTTTACCGGGATGAGGCAGGTACTCCTCATATCCATGCTAAAAATCAGCATGATCTTTTTTTCGCACAGGGCTATGTTACAGCACAAGATCGTATTTTTCAAATGGATTTAAGTAGAAGACAAGCATCCGGTATGCTAAGTGAGGTTGTAGGAAAACAAGCACTTGATCGGGACAAATTTTTTAGAACGCTAGGATTAAGAAGAGCTGCAGAAAAGTCGCTGGATCACTATTCTGAAGAAGCGAGGAACGCATTAGCTTCCTATGCTGAAGGCGTGAATCAATATATTAAACAGGCGAAAGCAGCCAATACCCTACCTATCGAATTTACACTCATGGGGTATGTACCCGAAGCGTGGTCTGAACTGGATTCTCTTACGATTGGAAAATATATGGCCTTTGACCTTGGGGGGCATTGGGAAGGGCAAGCGTTTCGTCATCATCTCATTCAAAACTTTCCGGAGGACAAAGCACTAGAACTTTTTCCAAGCTATCCGGAAGATGGTCTTACCATTATCCAAGCAGTAAAAGACTCCACCATTGATATCGGAAAAAGCTTTGCCGGAGCCGTTATCCCTCACGAATTTAACGGCAGTAATAATTGGGTTGTAAGTGGCGAAAGATCTGAATCTGGCTTCCCGATACTGGCAGATGACCCTCATCTTGGGTTGGCAACACCAGCAATATGGTATGAAACACACCTGCAATCCCCAGAAATCAACGTCAGTGGTGTCATTTTTGCAGGAATTCCTGGAATTATTCTTGGCCGAAATGAAACCATTTCTTGGGGTGTGACGAACGTTGGACCGGACGTACAGGACCTCTACATAGAAAAGCGCAATCCAGATAACATGCATGAATTCCTGTTTAACGATAAATGGGAGCCCGCTGAAATAATAGAGGAAAAAATCTTTATTAAAGACGAAAAACCACTAGATTACGAGGTAGTAGTGACAAGGCACGGACCCATCATGTCTGAGTTCGCACAATACAAAGAACAGGATACCGCACTTGCCATGAAATGGACGGCACTAGAACCTTCCACAGAGCTCGAAGCCGTACTGAAGTTTAGTAAAGCAACAAACTGGGAGGAGTTTGAAGAAGCCTTAACATACTTTCATACACCAGCGCAAAATTTCGTCTTTGCTTCTACAGATGGAACGATTGCGTACCGGGCGAATGGACTTATCCCTATTCGAAAGAAAGGAGACAGCTTACTTCCGGTACCAGGTTGGACAGATGAATATGAATGGGAAGGATATATACCGTGGGATGAGCTTCCAACCGTTGTAAACCCCCAAGAGGGCTACATCGCAACAGCAAACTACAAAGTGGCGGGAGAGGAGTATCTTTACCATATCTCGAATATTTGGGCTCAACCATACCGTCAACAAAGAATTCAAGACGTTCTAGAATCTAAAGAGAAGTTAAATGTAGAGGACATGATGCAACTTCAATTCGACCATTATAATCTCCAAGCAGAAGAGTTTGTCCCAATACTATTAAAAAATACAGATGTTTCTAAACTCAGAGAGATGGATAGAGAGGCTATTGAGACATTTAAAAATTGGGAGTTCACAGATAGCACTGATTTAGCTGCTCCCCTACTCTTCCACTTTTGGATGGAAGAGATCGCAAACATGTTGTTTAATGATGAGATTAGCGAAGACGTGCTAAAACTCTTTGCAGGAAAAGGAAACGTGGTAGACCAACTGATACGGGATGCACATCAAGGAGAGGAAGGAATCTGGATGACAGAAAAAGGCGGATTACAGAACGTTGTGCAGGAATCTCTCAAAAATGCCGTTAACCGCGCGAGCAATTTCCAAGGAGAAAAGCCAACTGATTGGAAATGGGGAGAAGTGCATGCAGCCGAGTTCTCTCATCCATTGTCAGCCGTTAACCCTTTACACCTCCTATTCAATAGAAAAGGGGCTATTCCAATGAGAGGAAGTAGGGTGACGGTGGGAGCTGCTGGCTGGAATAGTGAAACAGGAAAAGTAAACCACGGTGCCGCCTGGAGAACAATTGTAGACATGAAAAACCCATTAGAGAGCTATAATGTCGTCGGTCCAGGTCAGTCTGGGCATGTAATGAGCCCTTGGTACCAAGATCAGATGGATGACTGGACCCAAGGAAGATATCATCAGACATTAATGAGTGATGAGTATCGCGAGGAAGCTAAGGTGCTAGTGTTACAACCAAAATAAATAGTAAAAGCATATAGAAAGCGAGTAAACTTAATTATCTAGTTTACTCGCTTTTCTACTATTTATTTTAAAGGGTCTGTTAAACACCGCTGTTGATTTCCGCAAATGGCTTCGCTTTCCTAAGGGCTGACGTGAGCCTCCTCGGCTATGCCTGCGGGGTCTCCACCTAGCGCTATCTCCCTCAGGAGTCTTCGCCTTTTGCTCCAATCAACAGAAACCTATTCCCTACCCGGCTGCTGCTCTCCTTTACCCATATTTCTTCTGGTGATCTTTTTTTCTTTTAAGATAATCCTTATCCTCTCTCGCAAGCTTCCATTTTTCCTTGAAAATGGCTGCTGATTCAGCTTTAACGGGGTCAACCTGCCTTTCGTTTACCTTGCCATTCTCGTCATATTTCTTTCCACCTTTATAATTGGTGTAACGGCGGGCTCGTGTATAACCCATCTGCAGAAATTTTCTTGCCATGTCCATTCCAACAAAATCCTCTTTTTCCTTATAGTCAAGGAACATCTGATAGATTTTATCCGATGACTCCTCTGCAATTTGCGGGTTTTTAAAGCGCCAATGCTGTAGGATTTCACTCTTATAAGGCTCTACCAGCAACACACCCTGTTCTCCCCTGCCAACCCTATACAGTTCAGGATTCTTACGAAAGTCTATTTTCATAAAGTCCAATTCATAGTCGAACGCCATGGCTGTCACCCTTTTTATTTGAGGTTTACCCTTGGCAGCCTTTTAGTATGCACAGAAAGTTCCATTGCAACATCTTTCATTCTTAAAAAGGAGAAACAATCCACCCTCTATCGTCCTTGTATTTCCTTTATTCCTTTCCCACCTAGAAAGGCATGTCCTGTCTGTAAGGTTAAGGCTTTAGAAAAACCGTAACGACTATACACCTTTTCGACTCGTTTCGTAATTGGATAAATCCATAATTTTTCTAACTGAAGGGTTTGGGCTTCTTGTTGAATACGTTGTAGCAACAAACCAATTAGCCCTTTTCCTCTATAGGCTTCGATTGTCGCGACACTTTCTACACGACCTTGATTCCCATGAACAAATAAGCATGCTGTAGAACAAGGTACTCCGTCATACCTTAAGAGGAAATGCGTATAACGCTTATCGTTAAATTCCATTTCAAACGCCTTTTCGCGAACTGATCTCCCTCCAAATTCCTCTATCTGACATTCCACCTCCACCGCTTCAGGATAATTCGAAGCTGTTACCTTTTCGATCGTGATATTCTTATTCACTGTTAAAGGTGTTACCTCTCCATCCCATTGCTGAATGAGCTCCGGAAAATCTTCAAACTGAAAGCCCTTCTCTTTTAATAGATGGATAAAAGAGGTTAAAGATTCTATGTTATATAAATAAAATCTAGGGATAACTTGTATTTGTTCATAAAAAGAAATTACCTCATCGATTACCTTTTCTGGCTGCTCTGGTAATTCACTAACACGGGCATGATTAGCATCATAATAGTCTGGTTGGTCTTGATTCCAGAACATGACACCCCAAGGTAGGTCTTTTCTATTAGAAAAAGATTGTAAAAGGGCAAAATTTAGTTCCTCTAACTGCTTTAACACATCCATCTGTTTCCCACCTATTCCTGATTTTTTACTATTTTCTCATTTCCACATCCCAACGATAAATCCCTTTAATCTCTTTCGTTTATCTATAAACTGACCAACTGCGACGGTATCGGGACTAAGGTAGAAGAAAACCTTTCCTATTATATTAATCGGTTTGCTATTTTTTTGGAGCAAAAAAAGAAGGACAGGTAATTTCATGTACCTGTCCTTGCCTATTCAACCTTTAAATAAAAACTCATTTCCATCTTCGTCGCTAAACTGCACAAATGTACCCCACTGCATTTCTTTTGGTTCCCCTTTGAAACTTACACCATTTTCTTTCAAAGTATTATACGTCTTCTTTACATCATCACATTCAAATACAATCGATGCTTTCATCTTTTCTGACCCTCGCATCATTTGTTTCGGATAGATTACCAGACGCGTTTGAGCACCTTTTGGAGCAACTTCTAGCCAAAATGCTTCAGGTCCCATAGGATGCTCCGCAATAACCTCAAAGCCAACCTTTTTTGTCCAAAATTCCTTTGCTTTTTGCTGATCTTCCACATAAACAGCAACAGTACCTATATTCGTAATCATATTTCTCCTCCTAAATGCTTGGTATTACTAGTATACCTTTATTACACTTGGTTCTTGTAAAAGTACGTTATTTTTGGGGTTGTTTGTTCTTTATAGAAGTTATTTCCACCATCTAGAATTATAGGTTGTTGAATCTCCGGTTAATAGAATTGTCTCACCAATTTGAGGAGATAAGAGATTAAGATCAGCTTTTTTGGCCTCCGTGACAGCACGTTCTATAGGCTCTGTCCAACTATGATAAGCAAGAGTAAAAGCTCCCCAATGAATGAGCATCATATCTCCCCCATTTACGTCTAGATGGGCTTGTACCGCTTCTTCAGGTGTCATATGAACCCATGACCAGCGACGGTCATATTGACCACCTTCTATTAAAGAGATAGTAAATGGGCCGTATTTTTCTCCAATTTCCTTAAAATGAGCATCATAACCACCATCTCCACTTGTATAAAAACGGGTCTGTTTCCCAAGTATTACCCAACCACCCCATAAAGTCGTATCTCGATTAAACAACCCTCTCCCGGAGAAGTGCTTGGATGGGGTTAAGCTGATGGTCAGACCTTGAAACTCCATTTCATCCCACCAATTAAGTTCCGTAATGTTATCCTTTGGAACCCCCCAACGAACTAAATGCGCACTTACACCACAAGGAACGAAGAAATGGCCAACCTTATCCTTTAACTTTCGGATAGATGGGTAATCTAAGTGATCATAATGATCATGGCTAATAAAAACAGCATCAATCGGTGGCATTTCCTCTAAAATATGCAACATATCTTCACTGTACCGTTTACTACCTATAAAAGAGAACGGTGACGCAACGGAACCAAGCATCGGATCAACCAGCATTTTTTTATTGTCGAGACTGATTAAAAAAGCTGAATGCCCAAACCAAGTTACACTATCTGCTTCACTCTTTATTTTGGTCCAATCAATTGGAAAAATCGGCAATGGACCAGCAGGTTTACGATCTTTGGCACCAAAAAAAGAATCTTTCATCATAGAGAATATATCAGATACCTTCATGGTCATCTTAGTGGGTACTTGATTAACAAACTTTCCGTTAACATAATTATCAAACTTAGAATATTGTTTTTTCTGCTCGCTATTAGTATTTCCACCGAATACTGGATGGAAGATTATGAACGAGACTACCGCAATTAATACCATTAAAGATATGAACAAATAGATCATTATTTTTTATAGTCCTTCCTCTTATTACTAGATAAATTAGCTTGAATAGCACCATGAGGTTAATTATAATACTTTTTTCTTTGAAGCACCTAAAAGAATTCTTACCTTCAACTGTTTTGTAATCATTATGAAAATATAGTATTCACTTTTTTAATAAAATGACTAAATCTCACAAGGTTAGATGCTATCGTTATAAGCAAATAATCATTTCGATGGGAAATATTTTCAGAAAGCGCTTGCACAAAAAAGTATCAATATAGTAATATAGTAAAATGGTAATAAAGTAATATTTTATTATTTTTTCCCTTTTTTACTACAAATAACACTATATTACTATATTTCATAATGACAACATTGGAGGAACTACATAATGATTTACGCAAATCCTAACACAGCAGGTGCTGTCGT
This sequence comes from Bacillus sp. RO2, assembly GCF_012911845.1. Classification (GTDB taxonomy): domain Bacteria; phylum Bacillota; class Bacilli; order Bacillales; family Bacillaceae_I; genus Sutcliffiella_A. Next base: position 25,416 of record NZ_JAAXCU010000028.1, read on the forward strand.
TAACTTTAAAGAACGCTATGAAAACTTCATTGGTGGAGAATGGATTGCACCAGTAAAAGGTCAATACCTAGACGTAATCTCACCTGTAACAGGTAAGGTATTTACAACAGTTCCTCGCTCCTCAGCAGAGGACATTGAACTTGCACTTGATGCAGCACATGCTGCAAAAGATGCATGGGGAAAAACTTCTGTTGCAGTACGCTCAAACATTTTAAATAAAATTGCCGATCGTATCGAAGAGAACTTAGAGATGATTGCAGTTGCTGAAACTTGGGACAACGGTAAAGCAGTACGTGAAACATTAAATGCCGATATTCCTCTAGTAGTGGATCACTTCCGTTATTTCGCAGGTGTTATCCGCGGACAAGAAGGCGGCATTAGTGAAATCAATCAAGATACAGTAGCTTATCACTACCATGAGCCACTGGGTGTCGTTGGTCAAATTATCCCTTGGAACTTTCCAATTTTAATGGCAGCATGGAAAATCGCTCCGGCTTTGGCTGCAGGTAACTGCATTGTTTTAAAACCAGCTGAGCAAACACCTGCTTCTATCTCTGTTTTAATAGAGCTTATTCAGGACCTTTTACCAAAGGGTGTATTAAACATCGTTCAAGGTACTGGTTTAGAAGTAGGAAAACCACTTGCTACAAACCCTCGTATTGCTAAAATTGCGTTTACTGGTTCTACAGGCGTGGGACGCTCTATTATGCAATATGCAACTGAAAATATTATTCCAGTAACGTTAGAGCTTGGTGGTAAATCTCCAAACATCTTCTTCCCTGACGTAATGGATGCAGATGATGAATACTTGGATAAAGCGGTTGAAGGCTTCGTGTTATTCGCCCTTAACTCTGGTGAAGTTTGCACATGCCCTTCACGTGCATTAATTCATGAATCCATCTACGAAAAGTTCATGGAAAAAGTAATGGAACGTGTGAAAGCAATTAAAATCGGTAACCCATTAGATACAGACACAATGATGGGTGCACAAGCATCTAGTCAACAATTAGACAAAATCCTTTCTTATATCGAGATCGGAAAAGAAGAAGGCGCTGAATTATTACTTGGAGGCCACCAAAATAAGCTGGAAGGTGACCTTGAGGAAGGTTACTATATAGCACCAACTGTGTTCAAAGGTAATAACAAAATGCGTATCTTCCAAGAAGAAATCTTTGGGCCAGTATTATCTGTCACTACGTTCAAAGACTTCGATGAAGCAATCGAAATCGCTAACGATACAGTTTACGGCTTAGGTGCTGGCGTTTGGTCGCGTAGTGGCGAAACTGCTTATCGTGCTGGACGTGCAATTGAAGCTGGTCGCGTATGGACAAACACATACCACCAATACCCTGCACACGCTGCATTTGGCGGTTACAAACAATCAGGAATCGGCCGTGAAAATCACTCCATGATGCTTAGTCACTATCAACAAACAAAATGTATTTTAGTTGGCTATAACAAAGGGTCCATGGGCTTTTTCTAAAATGAAAAAAGTCATTGCGACAGATTTGGCACAAGCATTAATAAATGAGCTGCAGGAACAGCACGGTGACCTTATTTTGATTCATTCAGAGGGTTGCTGTGATGGAACTTCACCAATCTGTATGACAGCAGGTGATTTTTATCTTGGAAGCCAATATAAACAAATTGGTGAAGTGTTAGATGTGCCCTATTATATGCATAACTCAAACTTTTCCTACTGGCAGCACATGCAAATAGTCATTGATGTAATAGACGGGATAAGTAATTCCTTTTCACTAGAAAGTGCAAAAGATAAATCCTTTGTCATCCGTTCTAACAAAATGATCGCTGAATAAAAAAGAAACACCTCTCGCTCATAATTTAAATGAGCGAGAGGTGTTTTTTCTGAATGTATTCAGCCTTAATTCAATAAGATTTTAAAAATATAATATCTATCAAAACTTGATATTTTATAAATACCTCGTTTTAATTACTCACATACATCATGTTTGCCCTAGAGATACGAACGTTCTCCTCACCTCTCCCCCTTTTAAACATCAAATTTTCCTGTTGAGATCAAATAATAGACTTTGAAAGCGCGCTTCCCTATAGTAAGGACACCTGGACATTCAAACCATGTCTTATGAATAACTACCTACTGCGTGTAGCTTACTAACATCCAACGAAAATGTATTATTGGAGAAATCTTACAAGATAAGAAATTCAAAAACGTTGCCTCTCACCACTCTAGAATTGCCTAATTATTTGACAGAAATCTTGGTGGTGACAGACACCTTAATACAAAATAAAATAAGAATATCGTAAATAAAGAGAAAGATGTTACTAAATGAGGTGAGTTATGTTGAATGAGGTGTTAATACCTATAGATAAGAAGTCGAGTATGCCACTCTATGAACAAGTTTATAATGGCATCAGGGAAGAAATCCTGAATGGATCCTTGAAGGCTAATCAGAAATTGCCCTCTGTTCGCTATATGTCTTCACTTTTATCAGTAAGCCGAAATACAATAGAGGCTGCGTATGAGAGGCTAGATTCAGAAGGCTATATTTCTAGTAAAAAAAGAAGTGGTTATTACATTCAACAACTCCATACGGATTTATTTGAAGGACAGCTGGTGAACTTTGAAGAAACAGAAGTCAGTAAAGAAGTTGAGCCTTTTTGCGAGATAGAATTTGATTTTTCAGGAAATCGCGTCGACACGAATCATTTTCCTCTATCAGTTTGGAAACGTATCACTAATCAATGTTTGAAGGAGCAGCATGAAGAAGTTTTTTTCTTTGGTCACCCTCAAGGAGAGGTTGGTCTGAGGAGAGAAATTGCTTCTTATATCAGACAGTCAAGAGGGGTTCAATGTACGGAGGAACAAATAGTTATTGGATCTCATACTCAATATTTACTAAACTTACTCTGTCAGATGATTGGCATTGATGGTCAAACCGTAGCTTTTGAAAACCCTGGGTATTATGCAGCTAGACAGGTATTTGAGTTACTCGGCTACAATGTGCAATTGATTCCAGTAGGAGTTAAAGGAATTGATCTAAAAGCGCTAGAAGATAGCGAGGCCAAGTTGGTTTATGTTACACCTAGTCATCAAATTCCGATGGGATATGTGATGCCTGTTAAGCAAAGATTAGAGCTAATTAATTGGGCAATGAATGGTAATCGGTACATTATAGAAGATGACCTGAATAGTGAGTTTCGTTATTATGGTCAGCCAATTCCAGCCCTACAACATCTTGATCAACATGGAAAAGTAATCTATATGGGGTCTTTCTTTAAATCGTTACTTCCAAGTATACGTCTTAACTATATGGTGCTGCCTCCAACTCTGGTTAAAATTTATCAAGAACAATTTATCATCTACCAACAAACTACATCACGTATCCTTCAAAAAACAGTTGAAATTTTTATGAAGGAAGGCTATTGGAGTCAGCATATTAAAAGAATGAGGAAACTTTATAAGAAAAGATGTGAATGGACAGTCTCTTGCCTTCACAAATATATGAGTAATAAGGTTGATATTTTAGGAGATCAGGCAGGACATCATGTTGTCATTCAGTTGAAAGAAAGAGAAGTTTCTCGGAATCTTCAAGATATTGCTTTACATAATGGTATAAGAATAGATAGTGTGAACATATTTTTGGCTGATAAGCAGATGAATTCGCTATATAATCAAATTTTTATGTTAAGCTTTAGTGCTTTATCGGAAGAAGAAATTCATGCAGGTATTAGGAAATTGAGTAAGGTATGGTTCTCAAACTAATCTGTCCCCTATAAAAAAGATAAATCTGCCCCTGTTAAATGGAGCAGATTTATTTTATTATTATTAAAAATTCAGAATATTCAAAAGGGGGATGGCATATGGCGCTACCAAATCAAGTTTCAACAAACAAGCTAAACATACCACCAAAGAAAACAATTGTTTCTCGCTTTTTAGATCTCGTTGAAAAAGGAGGAAATAAGTTTCCAGATGTGTTAACTTTATTTGCTATCATTACTGGGATCATTTTAGTATCCTCTTTTATTGCAGCGAAGCTTGGAGTGAGCGCGGTTAACCCGGCTACGAATGAAACAATGAATGCAGTGAATCTCCTTAACGGAGATGGAATTAGAAGGATTATGACCGAAATGGTTAGCAACTTTGTTTCCTTTCCACCTCTAGGTCTCGTTCTTGTTATCATGCTTGGAGTAGGTCTAGCCGAGTCAACTGGATTAGTATCTGCATTCATGAGAAGAGTAGTATTTGCTTCACCCAAAAAATTAATTCTACCAACAATCGTATTGATCGCGATCCTAGGAAATGCAGCAGCAGATGCAGCAGTAATTGTTTTGCCGCCAATTGCCGCCTTAATCTATCTGACTCTTGGCAAAAATCCGATAGTTGGGCTTGTGGCCGCATACGCTGCAGTAGCTGGTGGCTTTAGTGCTAACCTTATCATTACGTCATTAGATGTTTTGCTTGCAGGCTTTACAGAGTCCAGCGCTCAAATTATCGATCCATCCTATATAGCAAACCCCGCCATGAATTACTATTTTGTCTTTGCATCTACTTTCGTTTTATTACCAGTTACAATCTGGGTAACAAATAAAATAGTTGAACCGAGACTCGGAACACTTAACAACGTACACACATTGGAAAAACAAGAATTATCCCTTAGTGATTCAGAAAAGAAGGGATTAAAATGGGCATTTATTACAACAATACTGTTTTTACTCGTAATAGTAGCAACCATCATTCCGGAAAACGGGATTCTTCGTAACCAAGAGACTGGAGAAATTATGAATTCACCATTTATGAGCTCTCTTGTTGCCATTATGTTTCTCTTTTTCTTCCTCCCTGCGTTAGCATATGGGATTGGAGCAGGGTCTATTAAATCTGATAAAGATGTAGCAGGTCACCTTACAAAGTCTATGTCAGGAATGGGGTACTATATTGTTCTAACTTTCATTGCGGCTCAAATGATCACCTATTTTGCATGGAGTAACCTCGGCGCAATTATTGCCATTAACGGAGCAGAATGGCTACAAAGTATTGGACTAACCGGACTTCCACTTTTAATTGGATTCATTCTATTTTCTGCATTAATTAATTTAATAGTTGCGAGTTCTTCAGCTAAGTGGGCAATCTTAGGTCCGGTTTTTGTACCAATGCTACTTCTTATTGATTATAGTCCAGCATTTACTCAGCTTGCATATAGAATTGGAGATAGTATCACCAACATGATTACGCCTATGCTTGCCTATTTTGCTATCATTCTAACGTTTGCCAAGAAGTATGACTCCAGAATGGGAGTAGGAACGCTTATATCAGCACTTTTACCCTACTCAATTGCTTATATGATTTTTTGGATTTTATTGTTTGTAGTTTGGTACCTACTAGGACTTCCGATTGGTCCAGATACGTATATTAGGGTGAAATAAACATATATTTGCTCTTTTCTAATTCTACTAGGAAAAACTCTATTTCACATTGACTTGCAGGCGACTTCGCAGAGAACAGCGTTCAAATCAATGACATAAAATTATAAGGATGGTGCTATTTCAATGAAATCAATTAACACAATACTTGATAGCGTATATGAGGAAATGGTCGAAATAAGAAGACATCTACATATGTATCCTGAACTTTCATTTCAAGAGGTCGAGACGCCTCGATTTATTGCAGCATTTCATCGTAAGTTAGGTCATGATGTACGGGAAAGTGTTGGAGGAAGAGGTGTAGTTGCCACTTTAAAAGGCGGTAAGCCTGGTAAGACGGTAGCTCTTCGTGCTGATTTTGATGCCCTTCCAATACAAGAACAAAATGACGTTGCCTACAAATCAAAAGTAGCAGGGGTGATGCATGCCTGTGGTCATGACGGTCATACAGCCACTCTTCTAGGTGTAGCGAAAGCATTAAATGCCATCAAAGAAGAAGTAGAAGGTACGATTGTGTTTATTCACCAGCATGCAGAGGAAATGCAGCCTGGTGGTGCCATTAATATGATTGAGGATGGTTGTTTAGAAGGTGTTGATGTCATTTTTGGTACACACCTTTGGGCAACTGCACCACTTGGGGAAATTCTATATAAGGAAGGACCTCTAACTGCAGCAGCGGATCGCTTTGAAATGAAGATAATGGGAAGAGGCGGACACGGAGCACAGCCACATCTAACCAGGGATTCTATCGTCATTGCCTCACAGATTGTTGTCAACCTACAACATATCGTGTCTAGAAGAGTGGATCCTTTACATGAAGCGGTTGTATCCATCGGTTCTTTTGAAGCAGGAAACGCCTTTAATGTCATTGCGGATACTGTTCAATTGAAAGGAACGGTTCGCACTTTTAATAAAGAAATTCAAAAGCTAATTGAAGAAGAAATTGAGCAAATTGTAAAAGGTCTTTGCATCGCTCATAAGGCAGAATACTCACTAAATTACGTTCATGGTTATCCAGCAACGGTCAATCATAAAGCAGAAACTGAACAGCTTGCTAAATCAGCAGCCACCATTAAGGAAGTCTCAGTTGTTCGTGAAACTGTAGCTCAAATGGGAGGAGAAGACTTTTCGTACTACCTAGAGCAAATTCCAGGCACATTCTTTTTCACAGGTGCACAATGTTCAGATCGTACAGAGACCTACCCACACCACCATCCAAAATTCGATTTTGACGAAAAAGCAATGCTCATCGCTGCCAAAACATTAACACAGGTCACATTGGATTACCTAAAAGTTCAAAACCAAATGGTAGTGGTGCAAGAAACAAGGTAGAATAACACATAAAAAACAGTGCTGTGTACGGATATAAAAAGGTGTAACATCTAATACCACCAAAATTTGATCAGTCAGAGCCATTTTAATCCATCCAGTAACTGGTTCTCATTTAAGAAAAAGTGCCTGTCACTTCCCCAATTTGTTAAATCAAAACGACCAAGACCAGGGGGTGACAGGCACCTCTTTTTAACTTTACTAACGTGTATCAAGGAAAGACGATCAGAAGAAGCGATTTTTTAACAAGATGACTTCTTCTGATAATTTTAAAAGGCAAAACGAAACAAATATGAGAACTGTCACTATGTTTCTTAAATGGCATGATAATTACATATGCAGACAAAGTTTTATTAATCTTCTAACTTCATTGCACATTTGTTTGTTTATAGGGTGCACGGATTCTATATATTCTAAAATCACATTTGCTGATTCAGGAACACGGTTGTATCCCTGTAACATATGTTCTAATTTAACTGCAAAGCGAGGGAATCTATTCTCCAGTCTTCTTTCGTTTGCAAAAGCATCTGGAAAATAGTCAACTTCCTTTTCAAGTAGGTATAACACCTTAAGAATGCTATTGATTGCATGACCTTCAATAAACCTTAAAGCAGAAAGCTTCTCTCCCCTGGCATACCTGCATAACCCTACATACAAGTTAGTCAAAGCTTCATTAATGGAGAAATCGAGGGAAACCTCATTAACGTTCCTTTTCTGAACTTGGGAAGATGGAATCTTGGAATCGTCAAATGAAGATTTTTTCCACACAATACGACCTTCTGAATAGGATATATTCTCTAGTTCTTGTTCTTCAAAAACAGCGAATTCTCCATATATACCATCTGAAAATAATATTTTATAACCATCTCTCGAATTTTTAAAAGCATAATCGATCGGATGGGAAGCACTAATCCAATCAAGCAGTTCAATAAATCTTGTTTTATATCCGGGTTTTACAATAACGAAAAAGTCCAAATCTGAAAATTCGTCTAAACGATCCAATTCATTTCCTACTGAACCAAGTCCTAACAATAACAACGCTCCCTGTGTTCTCTCTAAGCTTAAACCAATTTCGTCTAATCTTCTTAACAAACGTTCTTTTCTCTTCATCTCTCTCCTCCTCTTGTTTAAAAACAAAAAAGGCTCAACCACATCAATTGACGAGGTTGAACCCAAAGGTTACATTGCCTTCATTATTCTTAAGACTACATTATCATTACCTTGTAAGATTATCTATATTTAAAATCTTCGAAGAAAAGTATTAAAGAAGACCTTACGACACTTCTTATATTTCATCTTATTTAATCATTTTGATCTTTATAACCGGTACTCATGTATTTTGACCATTGGTATCTCGAATATCCATTTCCATAATATTTGTTGCTACTATACCTTTAGTCTAATTACATAGACCATTTTTAAAGGTAAAATACCAAATAAATACTAGAAAATCATTTACTTATGGTACGGTTCTCCGTAATATATCAAAGTGAGGTTTTTAGTCTACCGCTAAAGTGCGAAGCTTTTTTTAAGGTTAGCCCACTCTTGCTCTGATGGTCATTACAATCTTCATTTTCAAAAAACAACACATAAGCTTTCTTATTATTGAGAGAACTCGGATAAACAATGCCGTCAATTCCAGTGTTTCTATATTTAAAAACATACCTAAAATATTCTGTGACAATTTGTGTAGGCACATAATCCACATGTTCTCTACCATCTTTTTCAATCGGTTTTGTAAAGTCATTTAAGAAACTGTAAAAGAACTTTACTACCCAACGTTTTTCACGTTCGTCATCATCAAAAATACTAGGTAACTTTGGTAAAGAAGTTAAATCTAATAGCAATAATTTTTCATTATTAATAAATTCACCAATACTTGCTATCACATTCTCACCCGGACTATATTTCACTTCCAATAAAGCCGTTTCTTTACTCTCTGCTCCATAAAACATTGGAATCCCAGCTGGACTCATTCTATTTGAACTCTCCGCATACTCTTTTGCTGGTGTCCCAATTTCTTTTGCTTTATAAAATAATTCACCTTTAGAAGAAACACGGGCTCTAAAAAACTTGCTTGATGATACTGCTTTAATCAAATTCAATTCCTCAACAAAACCAGCTATATTATCCAAAATCTCATGCGGTACCACTCGTTGCTTTTTGTTACCTGAGTCATAGGAACTGTTTAAAAACAGATAACGCATGCTATGTTTTACCTGTTCAGAAAAATCGTTCCATGTGTAAAAGAACTCTTCGTCTAGCGTTGAACCATACGGGTCAACCTTACACCAATTTGTATCCATTAATGCTTCTCTGATGTCTTCAAACAAACTGTCAGAATTTATACCCACTTCACTATACAAGACGCTTTCAGTAAAATCCCAGCCATCATATATTTCAACCCCTAGATATCCACCTTCCCTTGAATCATAGCCTACACCTTCATCGTCAGGGTTTCCCCATTCATATTTAATACCTGTCATAATAAATTCCATTATTAAATCAACGTCAGCAGCTAGGGTATCTTCGTCTTCAGCACCACAATAATCACATCTATCAGCAGTTGCATTTTCTTCTATATAATTCTGAATATGTTTGTCTGAAACACATTCAGTACACACATATTTATCTCCGAGAGTACTAAAACCTAATTCATTTTGTCTGATAAGCAAATTTTTATGATAACCCATCATTCAGCACCATCCTCTAAAACATATTATAATAATTCTAACTGAATTGTATTTTTGTGGCTTTATCTTTCTCTTCAGTTAAAAATGAACTGTATTATCATGTTTCAGAGCATAACACTTATTGCTTATAAATAATTACAGAAGCAATCTTACTTTCTATTGATATAAAAGAAAACATTGTTGCCCTTTTTCCAAATTGCCATCGCCTATTGCATCATGGTACCAATGAAGATAAAGAAAAAATTCTCATTAAGCTTTGGTTCGACAGGAAGGACCTTTTATACAAAAGAGGAATAAAATTTGATACACCAACTTTTCTTTTAGAAAACCTCATTTATTTTTGATAAAGCTCGAAGTATCTCTATTCATTTGTAAGACTAGAATTTAAAAAATTTGTAAGTGATGAAATTTTATCTTCTACACTTTTTTGATAGTCACTAATCCCACTTTGGCTTAATGGTTTTTTCTTTTTGATTAGGTCCTTTTCTATTTTCTTTCGGTCTTTGTCTTTATCCACCTTTTTAAGTAGTTCAAATTTTATTGTTATACTTGAGTCTCTAATCGTATGTTTATCAAACCCGAAATAATCTGGTTTCTTTTTTAACTGATACAAATGTGATGCACATCGTGCTAGAATAAAAACTGATTCACCTATATAAAGAACGTCAGATTTGCCATTTTTATGCACACTAATCTCATATATCCCTGCACCTATCGCTTGAATTAAATCCCCTTGAAAAAAATCAATTGTAATATTCATATTAGTTTCTTTCAATTGAATACCCCTTTTTAATAACTTCGATCTGTATCCCAAACATACTCTCTCTGAATTGCTGGTAATAGATATTTTTTCTATGTATATTTTCGATAACTTCCTTAATAGTAATCGGTGTTTCGAAAGCCATTAAAATCCTCCATTTAAATAACTTTTAATTCATTAAGGTCTATGTATGCAACTGGACTTCCAGTTCCAAATTTTTTTAATAATTGTTCCTCTGAATTTTGTAATCTTAGCAATAAATCGCTTGGTCCTTCCTCTCCCTCAAAAAATTTCCGTCCCTTATCTGTTCCAGCTTCAACAATACCCCATTTTTTTGGTTTAAACAGACATTCAACTTTTCCTCTATTGATACCAGCAACCAAGGTAATTGTGTCGAACCTCTTTTGACTAATTCTCCAATTTCCTCTAGTAGCTTCATAATGATTTTTTCCATCTTTTAAACCATTGTGTATTTTTAATAATAATAATTCTTCCATTTCTATTGCCCCCATTTTTTTTACTATTAGATTAATCATACTAAATAACTACCATATTTTTCATACTTTATTTTGAATAAATAAAGGACTGGAAATTTCAATTAACCAATCCTTTTTAACATTATTATTTAATTTATTTTATTATTAATTTTCGGTTAAAAAGTTTCTAGTCATAGTGTCGAATTCAGTATCTGATCTCGAGGGATGTTTTATGTAAGGTGGAAATCCTAATGCTTCTACCAACCCAATCTGAGCTTTTCGACCAATTGCTCCAAAATGTTTAATTGCTGGGAATAGCTCTAATAACTCATTAATAAGGCTACTATATTTTCTAATTTCTTCTCCATCTCTTGGTGTCCTAATTTTGTAGAAATTATCTTTTTTATGAGGATAAAAAGGAACAGCATTCCACATTAATGGTAGAACTCCTGTATTTCTAAAAACATTCCATACTCTTTCAGAGCTTTGTTCTGAAACAGCAAATTCATTAGCAAACGGCAAATTATAATTTTCTTGAAAAATTAGGAACTTACCTATCCTATGTGGGCTAGTAACTAAAGTAATTTCATCTGTAAAAGGAATACCTGTCCTACATGCACCGTTAGGTCCAGCTGCTTCCCCTAAAAAAAGATGGGTGGGTTTTATTTTTTGCATCTCTATTAAATAATGAACTAAATTATCTCGTAAAGGCTTTCCTTGTACACCATAATACATGTTATGCAAATCATTTTTTGATGTTATTTTTCCTAATTCTTCAACAAATTTAATTACCTTTGAACTCAATAAAAACACCTCAATTTTTTTAAATTTATCTTGTTTAAACATAAAAAGGCTTGGCAACTAAAATAACCAACCCTTCCTGTTAAAAGACAAAACTATATTACTTATCTTTATTAGTAATAAAAGCCAAAAATGAATATATATAATGCTGTTTATTGAGTTTCCTATTAATAATTACTAAGTATTTTTCAATGTAAATAATTGTTTTAACACTTGTCAAAATTTTATCATTTAACATCTTCTCGAAATTTTCAGGACTAATCCACTTTTGTTTAATTACATTTTCCATGTGTTCCTTAGTTAAGAAAATAGCTTTTAACTTATTCACCCTATTTTTTTCACTATATAAATTAAATAACTTCCAAAATGATATATGATAGATACCAAATGCAAACGGGAAGAGGTCTCTATTACGCCTCTCTGTGTTCTCTATATACATATTAAGTTCATTGATATCTTCTATGTTGTTTAGCCAATCAAATTGTAGAGAAGTTATATCATCCTTTTCATCTACTTGTTTAATTAATGAATTTCTTTTCAGTAGGATATGTTCAATATTTTTGTATCCGTCAAACAAAAGTGAGTTTAAGAGGATTCTGTTATCCTTATGAAATTTGATTTTATTTTCAACTTCTTCTACCTTAACTTTACTTTTAGCTTTTTTAAAAACACCATTCCTACTTATAAAAAATATAGAAACTATTATTATTACAACCACTATTAAGGATGGTAATAAGGTAATATTATTAAAGATAGTACTTAATTCTCCTAATTCTACATTCTGAAGATACTTAGAAATATCAAATTTAAAGTAATATTCAATTATCAAATAAATAATTATTATACTACTAATCTTAAAAGGTAATAACTTTTTCAGATAGAAAAAAAGTATTTTATAGTCTTTTCGAATCTCGTACATTAACTCTTCATCAGAATAATCCATTTTACTTTGAAAAGGAAAATAAGGAATTAATATATTTAACTTATCTTCCAAAAACATTTCACACTTGATAGACTTCACTAATTTCTTTCTATTACTATTCTTTATGTATTGTATTTGCTTCTCTCTTGATTTATCTAAAATATAACTCTTGATTTTCTCTAGAGCAATTTGAATAAGTTTAAGTAAACCTGTCCACAAATTGACTAAAACAAAATATAGTAAAACACCTTTTACCCAGAACAAAAATTCTCACCCCCATTGGTTACATAGATTATCACAATCTATTGATGACAAATACCTGAACATATTAATATTATACACTATCTTTTTTTGGAAGAACATTACAGACAAAAATGGCTTGATTATCAATTATCAAGCCATTTTTATACCTATTGAAATATTTTTTCTAGAATATCTTTATCAAAAATAATTTCAACTTGCTGCTTTACCATCACTTGTGATACGGTTCATTCCTAATTATCCTAAACCCCCGATAAACCTGCTCCAACAATATCAACTTCATCAACTGATGCGGAAACGTCATCCGTGAAAAAGACAGCGTATCGTTCGCTCTCTTCATAACATCCCCACTCAAACCCAATGATCCACCAATCACAAACGCCACTTTACTTTTCCCATAAGTCGCAAGCTTGTCCATTTCCTTAGCCAACTCTTCAGAAGAACGCTGTTTTCCTTCAATTGCTAACGCAATCACATGCGTGTCATCAGAAATCTTCCCAAGGATCCGTTCGCCTTCTTTGTTTTTCACTTGTTCCATTTCGGCGTCGCTTAATTGCTCGGGTGCTTTTTCATCCGGAAGCTCTACGATTTCAATTTTTGCATAGGCACTTAAACGCTTCAAATACTCATTTATTCCTTGTTTTAAATACTTCTCTTTTAGTTTTCCAATTGTGATTATTGAGATATTCACATGTCATACCACCTTGCAAACAGTTTATCCACAAAAGTTATCCACATATCAACAATTTCTATCCACATTTAGTGGGCGAATATCAGTTCCCCACCATATATATTGCAGCTTCTTTACAAAATTCACAGGTTGTTGATAACTTCTCTTCTTCCGGTAACATCTCCAGTATTGGTGCTTCTTCATGCTCATCTATGTACATTTCCATCGCTAATTCAATATGCTCTAAACAGCATTTCATTTTATCCACAATCCTTTCCATTCCTTCATTAACTTCACTAGAATACCATTTATCCACATGTGTGGAAACAGAAAGAGGAGAGATTTCTATAATCCCTCCCCCATTTCTGCTATTCTCCGGTAGTATCTTCTGTTAAATTTACAGTGGTTGTTTTCTGTTCCTTACCTCGATAAAATGTTACGTTCATCTCATCGCCTACTTGTTTTTCATTATAAAGATGTTTACGCAACTCAATAACATCCCGAACCTGCTCGCCATCGAGTTCCACGATTACATCATACTCTTGCAAACCAGCATTTGCTGCAGGAGAGCCAGGTGCCACTCCGGTAATATATACTCCTGCACTAACCTCTTTCGGAAGCTTCAGTGTCTGTTGCCAGTGGTAGCTTGATACATCCGATAATGATCCAATGCTGACACCAAAATAAGGGCGTTTTACTTGTCCGTACTGTTCGAGGTCGTTAATAATTGGTATCGCCGAGTTAACCGGAATGGCCAAGCCGATTCCTTCCACCGCGGACTGTGCAATTTTCATCGAGTTAATACCGATGACTTTTCCTTGGATATTAATCAAAGCTCCTCCGCTGTTCCCGGGATTGATGGCAGCATCCGTCTGCATAACGTCCGCATGCCAGTCAGGTGTGCCGTCTCTGTTCACATCTACAGGAATGCTTCTGTCTGTTCCAGAGATAATCCCTTGTGTAACAGAACCCGAAAATTGCAGTCCAAGCGGATTCCCAATAGCGATAACAGGTTCGCCTGTGCGGACGCTGTCGGAGTTGCCGAAGTCTGCCACTTTTGTGACCATTTCATCTGCCATGGACAACACGGCAAGGTCTGTGAGCGGGTCTTCTCCGAGTACCTCTGCTGGTACCCTTGTCCCGTCAATTAAGCTCAGCTCCACCTGGGTTGCCCCTTCAATAACGTGATAGTTCGTTACCACATAGGCTTTTCCGTTCTCTTTTTTATATATAACACCAGAGCCTGTTCCCGCTTCTCCTTCCTCGTCTGTTTCCACTTCTGTATCGTTCCAGAAGGAGGCGTTTTGCAAGTTGATAACACCGACGACCGCTTCTGCGACATTATCGACCGCTTCGGTGACACCTGAGGTTACATTAACAGAGACATTGCGGATTTCTGCTGCCGTCCCTCCAGATTTAGGCTGTTCAGGGAGCTGTTCTCGCTCCTCTACCGCTTGCCTTTCATTCCCCTCTGGCATCACACGTCCTGTTAGACCAGGGAACGCCACAACCAGTAATAAAACACCAAGTGACAATGCTACAATTCCAGGGAGTAAATACTTCCCCCTGTTTCCTTTTTGTTTAGAGTGATTTGATGGATCTTGTTTGTCGTAATATCCCATGTTGTCCTTCCTTTCTATCACGTCACAACCAACAACTGTCCGCTGCATCGTGTAAAAAAGGCAAAAAGAAAGGCGCTTAAGCCTAAGATTTTTACACGAAAGCAAGCGCGGTTGGTTTGTTCGGGTCTGTGTCATACAACTCCACTTGTTCTCCCACGATGACTCCTCGTGTGGCAAGTGTTTGCTGGACAGACATCCTCGCTAAATCTTTCATGTTATTATCTTTACTTAAATGCGCCAAATAAATACGCTTCGTTTTGTCTCCCATGACATCTGCCATGGCAAGGGCCGCATCTTCATTAGATACGTGGCCGACATCACTTAGGATGCGGCGTTTGATGCTCCACGGATAGTGTCCCATCTGCAGCATCTGTACGTCATGATTGCTTTCAAAAACATAGGCGTCGGCATCGGAAATAATGCCTTTCATCCTGTCGCTGACATACCCTGTATCAGTGATGACCACGACCTTCTTATCGCCATCATGGAAGGAATAGAACATCGGCTCTGCCGCATCATGGGAAACACCAAAAGACTGAACATCAAGTCCACCAAATGATTTCACCTGTTCTATTTCAAAGTTGAATTTTTGCTCTGTTGGAATGACGCCCACCAGGCCGTCCATGGCCTTCCATGTCTTTTCATTGGCATAGATCGGGAGCTTGTACTTTCTCGCAAGTACGCCAAGCCCCTTAATGTGATCGCTATGCTCATGTGTGACCAAAATTCCAGATAGGTCTTCTATTTTTTTGCCTATCCCGTTAAACAGTTCTTGCATTTTTTTGCCGCTCAAACCAGCATCGATTAATAAAGAATGCTCCTCTGTTGCGACATAAATTGCATTTCCTGTGCTGCCGCTAGCAAGCACGCTAAAATGCAGGCTCATGTCACTTCACTCCAATGTTCGATTTTCTTTTTTTATGACGGACCCTTCAAATGCGTTTACAAAGAAGTCCTCTTTCTCATTGACGACAATATGCCAAGTTGGAATTAAAACATGCGAGTTCGTAAAGTCCACAAGGGTGTAATACCCAAGCGTGACATTACCAACTTCGCTCCCTGGCTTCAAGTCTCCTGTATTATACAAGTTATAAAGTGCATCCAAGACCGGTATGACGTCCTGTTCTACGTCCATTTTTTCCAGGTCCACGATGTAGGTTTGTTCGTAGGAAATCAACTCGTTTAAGTCGTTTAAATACGCGATTACCATCGCACTCGAATTACTGTATATATTTTTCCCGTCATATTGTTGGTAAAAAATAAGACTCTTGTTTTGAGGATTAAATCCCCAGAACTCATATTTCTCCCCAAATAATAATTCTTCCTTAAAGATGGTCTCTAATCTCGTAATCATATTCACTTCTGGCAATGGAATGGGCTCTTCCCATGTGGCACTAAGTTTGATTTCGTCTGCAATCTCTGCCTTTTGCCCTTTTTCCATCAACTTTTTCGTATCTTCTTCTGTAAATACATAGCTGTTTCCACTAATATAACTTGCTTTGTCTGGCGCTTTTGGCAATTGGCCATATGATATTTCATCTACCTTGAACTGCTCTTCCATAGAAGCTTCCGCCAAGATTTCTAGCTGATTGCTCTCCCTTTTTTCAAGGATCTGAAAAACAAGGAATATATTAAGGATGAGGAAGGTGATGATGAAAATGGTTTTGGTTCTTCTCCAATCCATTTTATATTCCTCCTTCCAAATCATCGCTACCGGTAAAGTTTAATTTGTTCCAAGCATTATTTTCCTTGTACACCCAAATCGGCTCAATGATATACACATCGGATTCCCTTCTCAATTCATAACCGACTCGTATGTCCTCGATATTTCTGAGATCACTGAAGTTGTCGAGCTCCCGCTTAACATCCCTTCCAGACGGGATGGTTGTCGCTATTGATTTCCATGAGAGAAATTCATAAACAGGTCTCACGTATTCATAAATCTCATTATTTCTCCATGACTGTGAGATATCCGCAACACCTTTTTCTGCAAAATAGAAGATTGGATAATCTCCAATGAACATTCTGTAAACAACGTTATGCTCTATCGTGCTGCTCGTCCAATTATCAAGTTTGAAACGCTCAGGTTGTCCTGTCCAACCGCTATGCTCATTCACAAATTCAATTCCCCGTTCGATCACGTTAAAGTCCATAGAATTCCCAAGCCCTGTATTCCCGGGATTAACGTAGTGCAGGTTGTTATTAGGACGAGAAACACTCATCAAGCTGGAATCATCACGGTAAACTACCCCATCTGTTACTTGGTCTCGTGTCACGATGCTCGGATTGCTAAATAAGGCATTCTTGAAATCTTCTGGATTTAATTGTTTAGCGTAGTAGTAACCTGTTCGTACTTTTGGTGATTGTTCTGGGAAAAACACATACCGATTTTCATCGACTTCTTCGTAAATGAATGTAGGTAAGATTTTTGCCGTTTGATAAAATGTTCGAGACAACTCATTGGTAGACAGATTACGAACCCTTGCTTGATACACTTTCTGATCGTCATAATGGACCAAATAAATAATTGGTTCACTTCCAAACGTTTCTCCTGAAAAATCAATCAGGATCCGGTTGATAGAAATATTCGGGGGGATTTCATTATCACTAAAACCAGTAATATATCTAAAAGTTTGTAAAGGGATGGTTGTAGGAAAAACAACCTCCATTTTTTCACTGCCATGCATGAAAGAAAAGAAATCGTCTTCGGAATAACTCGTTGCTATCTGTATATCAAACAGACTCCATCTTCTCAATTCTTCCATAAATAAATTAAGATCTGCCAGTTCCTCTGTTCCATGATGGACACCATCAAAATGATATAACAGTTTGCTAGGTTGTATAAGCTGACCTATTTCCTGCTTTTCATTAATTGCCACTTCACTAATAGTACTATCGCTTTGGTCTATATAATCAAAATCAGGCTGATACGTCCATAAATTCCAAGTGAGAATCAAGCTTGTCAGGACAAGAATGGTTAATACAAGCGATTTAATATTTTCATATTTCATTCCCAGTCACCTTCTTGTTCTTCCTTGGAGATTGGAAGGGTAAAGTAAATAGTAGTGCCTTTTCCTTCCACACTAGAGGCCCAGATGTCTCCGTCATGCGCTTGAATCATTTCTTTTGCTATCGCTAAGCCCAGACCGGTTCCCCCAAGCATCCTTGTTCTTGCTTTATCGACGCGATAAAAGCGCTCAAAGATTTTATTAATATCGGATTTTGGTATTCCTACCCCTTGGTCGTTTATACTAACTAAAATTTGATTAGCAGCTTCTTCGATATCCACAGTGAACGTGATGGTTCCACCTTCTGGTGAATACTTCATGGCATTGGAAATGATATTATCTAGCACCTGTGTTATTTTATCTGTGTCAATGGAGACAAAGATTTCTTGGTTTGGCATACTTCTGACGAAATCTACTTTTTGAGACTTAGACATTTCGAAACGGTCAATAATTTTATTGAAAAACTCCACAAAATCCACGGCATTTTTATAAAAGTTATAGTCTCTTGAATCCATTTTGGATAGTTGCAACAGATCATTCACCAATCGGATCATCCGCTCCGTCTCTGTTTGGGTAACATCTAGAAACCTTGGAGCAATCTCATCATCCTGCCACGCGCCGTCTGCCAACGCTTCTAAATAGCTTCTCATCGTGGTCAATGGCGTTCTGAGCTCATGAGACACATTCGCAACAAACTCTCTCCGTTCAAGATCTATTTTCTCTTGCTCCGTAATATCGTGTAAAACCGTAATTAAACCATTAATGAAGCCAGTTTCCTTTTGAATAATGGAGTTACTAGCACGCAAAATGTAGCGCTCTTTTTCTGTACTAAAGTCCAAAATGAGGGATTCTTGTTCTGATACGAGATGGTCAAACGAATGCGTCTCTTCAATTCCTAGTACTTCTACAATCGGTTTGTTCAGTACTGTTTCACGTGAAACGTTTAACATCCCAAGGGCCGGCTCATTAATCAAAATAATTCTGCCTTTTCTGTCCGTCGCAAGCACCCCATCTGTCATATGGGACAAGACCGAGCTCAATTTCCTTCTTTCACCCTCTGTAGTCGCCTGTGCTTCTTGAAGCTTTTTCGTAAGGTTATTAAAGGATAAGGCCAACTGACCTATTTCATCATTACCGTAAATATTAACTTTTCTTGAGAAGTTACCTCTTGCCATTTCAAGTGCTTGTTTCCTCATATCAGACATCGGCCTTGTAATGGTTTGGGCAAGCAACACACCAAGCACTGCTGTGACCGCAAGCGCTATGGTTGTTCCAGTTGCAAAGATGCTGTTGATCTGACGCATTTGGGCATAGACCTTTTCCATGGACGCTTCTAGGTAAATGGCGCCAATAATATCTTGATTGTTCGATTTGACAGGCGCTGCAATTAGCCTCATGCGATTTTGAGTTTGCGGATCAATGACAGTCTTTCTTGAGAACTGTCCGACTACCAGCGCACGTTTAACCAGCAACTCAGTCGTTCTTTTCCCTACACTTGACTGATTATAGGGATTGGAAGTTCCAAGGACCTTGCTTTGGTTATTGGTTATGCGAATTTCTTCTATATCTTCCATCGTGACATCCTGCAACACCGTCCGGATATCCTCTTCAATGGTTGGTGTTGTATCATCACGCTGTTTTTTAATTTCTTGCTCAATACTATAAGCAAGTAAATGAATTCTTTCTTCTAATGATTCATTAAAGTTACTCGTCAGTTGGCTCTCCAGCTTGCTGACAAAATAAACCCCAATGATCTGCATCGCAATAAGGATGAGCAAGACATATATCAACACAAATTTAAGATGAATGGAACGAAAAAAACCTACCTTTTTCATGTAAATTATTCCTGCTCAGTTTGTCGCAGGTAATAGCCAACTCCTCTTCTTGTTACAATCCATGTCGGGTGACTTGGGTTGTCTTCAATTTTCTCACGCAGGCGACGAACCGTTACGTCCACTGTTCGTACATCTCCATAATAATCATAGCCCCAAACGGTCTGTAAAAGGTGTTCACGCGTCATTACCTGACCGATATGCTTCGCTAGATAATGCAGCAGTTCAAATTCACGATGAGTCAGCTCAATCATATCTCCTCTTTTGGTTACCATGTAAGCATCAGGGTGGATCACAAGGGAACCAATCGCAATCTCAGATGGTTCTTCTGTATCCGCAGCTTTCTGTTGATGACGTCGCAAATTGGCCTTTACTCTCGCAATTAATTCACGTGTGCTGAAGGGCTTTGTAACATAGTCATCCGCTCCTAATTCTAATCCAAGTACTTTATCTATCTCCGAATCCTTTGCAGTCAGCATGATTATCGGCATTTCATATTTCTTACGTACTTCCCTGCAAACTTCCATCCCGTCTCGCTGAGGCAACATAATATCTAAAAGAATTAAGTCAGGGCGCACTTCTTCCACCTTATTGACCGCCTCTTCACCATCATAGGCACAATACACCTCGTATCCTTCTTTTTGAAGATTGAACTTCAATATATCTGCAATCGGTTTTTCGTCGTCAACTACAAGTATTTTCTTTTCCATATGGTTTCGCTCCTTCTCAGCATCTATCTATTCTTATCAGTTAGTATGGCTCTTTTCCAAAGATTGTTGCCATTTTAGAGTAAAAAGTCGGCAACTAACCGTAATGATGATTAAAAAAACATTCTACTACTTACTTTACCATGTACAGCGAGGTAGCGCATCTATTAAGAGAAAGCTCCAAAAAGTACATACGAAACACAAAAACCTCTAGCTCACTTATCAAGTTGCTAGAGGTTCCATGTATGTGTTTAGTTGTTTAAATACTGCATTGGATCTTTTAACTTGCCATCTTGGTAAACTTCAAAGTGTAAATGAACGCCTGTAGATTGTCCTGTCGTACCCATGATACCAATCTTTGCACCGCGAGAAACAGTTTGTCCAACTGAAACGCTAATCGAATCAAGGTGAGCATAAGTTGTCTTCATCCCATTTTGGTGGTTGATGACCACTTTGTTTCCATAACCGCCGTCCCAGCCAGCCGATTCGATTACTCCATTGTCCGCTGCCTTAATGGTACGGTCGCTTGGGCGAGCGATGTCGATACCTTTATGCATCTTACCCCAACGGTGACCCATTTTACTGGAAATATAACCGCCAACCGCTGGCCATGCAAGGGATCCGCTGCCACGAGAAGGAATCACTTTCGTTCCTTTTACAACGATATGCTTCACAGGTTCCTTCAACGTTTCTTCATGAGTTACTTCCGTCTTAACGGTCATGCCGTTTTCTTTCGTTGTGATGGTGCGGACGTTTTTCTCTCCGTTTTCACCTTGTTGCTTCACTTTCGTTTCTCCCTTAGGAAGCTCTTTATCTTCCACAACTTCCTGTTCGTAAGGGATCTCTTCATTTTTAGAAGCTTCTTCTTTTACTTGTACATTCAAATAAGGTTTTTTCGCTGAAACATTTAGCACCTTACCGACTTTTAGTAAAGTATCCATCGCAATATCAGGATTCATCTCCAGAAGCTCTTCTGAAGAAAGCTCATGTTTCTCCGCGATATCTCCTAAAGAATCTCCTGCTTGAACTTCATACTTCTCCGCTTGCTTTTTGCCTTTTTTAATCAATTCCACTGCTTCTTTTACAGAAACAACCTGTTTAGGATCTACATTTTTGTCACTAAATGAAACTTTTTCAGAAATAGTTACGTCTAATACACGAGACTCATTTTCTTTCAGCTCAGGAAGCTTGGACCCTTGGTTCTCTTGTCGTTCTTCTAAAGCCTTCAAGTCTTCTTCAGAAACAAACTCTAACTTTAACAACTCAACAACCTTTTCCGCTTCTTCCTTGTCTTTTACGAGTACTACTTCTTCTCCGTTAATCGTCAGTGCAGAAGCGCTAGCTTTAACTTCTACTTGCTCAACTACTGTATCGATTGTCTCTTTGTTCTGAGCAGAAGGTCTAAAAACTTTCTCAGGAATAACTGATACTTGTTCCCCTACTGAAAGCTCTAGGTCCTTATGATCTTTCTGAACAGACTCAACTTTAGCTTCTAACGCCTTGTCTAACTGCGCCTTATCATCGACTGCACCAACACGCTCACCATTCAAATAAACGTGATATACCGTTCCAAGCAGTGAATTCTCACTAGCATGAACAGCCACTGCGCCAAGTGTAATAGTAGAAGCAGCAATAGTGGTAACCATCACTCTCTTTGTAAAAGTAGAAAGGCGATTTTTTTGAGATCTATGTTTACTATTTTGTTTTTCGGTGTATGTACTATATATACGCTTTAATCGGTTCATCATGGTCTTTCTTTCCCCCTGATTTCTTCCCCGTTCTTTAAACAGTTTTATTTAGGTAACCCAGATTCCTGGTTTTAGGACTATTGATACCCATTTAAAATTTCCGACTACTTTACCATACCATAGGTTCATAAACAAATAGAATACTAGAACAAAAGATGTAATATAACTGTATTATTGTTGTCATATTTAGGCGATTTATAGGGGTTTTTCCTTATTAAGGGATAAATCATGGGTAATTTTACATAGTTTTGACGTTTGCTCTGGAAGTGGAGGAGAATTTACCCTGTTTTGTTACAGAGGGATAACAGGATGAGTTGGGGGTTGTGGTGGTGGAGGGTTTTTGTTGGGCGTTTGATGGGCTTTTTGAGTGCTTCTATTAGACACTTGATAGGGCTTTGCTAGTGATTCGGACTTATTGGGGGCTTCTATTATACAGATGATGGGGGTTTGTTAGTGATTTGGGCTTATAGAACGCTTCTATTAGACACTTGATGGAGGTTTGCTACCGATTCGGGCTTATAGAACGCTTCTATTAGACACTTGATGGAGGTTTGATGCCGATTCGGGCTTATAGAACCCTTCTATTGGACACATGATGGAGGTTTGCTACCGATTCGGGCTTATAGAACCCTTCTATTAGACATTTGATGGAGGTTTGATGCCGATTCGGGCTTATAGAACGCTTCTAAAATAATTACACCCTCAATAAGCATTTTCTTTACTACAAAAAAGCAGCACGTTCATTAACAAATGAACGTGCTGCTTTGAGATGGCTCGGGACGGAATCGAACCGCCGACACATGGATTTTCAGTCCATTGCTCTACCAACTGAGCTACCGAGCCGTATATTTGGTTGTCGTAACAATATGATATGCACTCGCACCATCACCCAAATTTTAAAGTTCAAAAATTTGTGCGCTGTAGCAAAGCTTCGAAGCTTACTCGATCGTGCTCTACCAACTGAGCTACCGAGCCTAACACTTTAAAAGAGCTATGAATATGTAAATGGCGGTCCCGACCGGGATCGAACCGGCGATCTCCTGCGTGACAGGCAGGCATGTTAACCGCTACACCACGGGACCTAAAACTAAAAATGGTGACCCATACGGGATTCGAACCCGTGTTACCGCCGTGAAAGGGCGGTGTCTTAACCGCTTGACCAATGGGCCTAACTTTTTGAAAGAAAATGGTGTGCCATGAAGGACTCGAACCTTCGACCCTCTGATTAAAAGTCAGATGCTCTACCGACTGAGCTAATGGCACCTATTAATAACTTCGCCTTATGTAACTTTAAATCTCTTTTGACGACGTTTTTAATAATAGCATACTATTAACATATCTTGCAATAACTTTTTTAAAAAAATATTAACTTCTATAGAACTTACTAATTGTCGTCTATAAAAAAAAGCTCACTAAATGTAATGAAGACACTTTAGTGGAGATATTTTTGTCTTAAGTGTCTTCATCTACTCAATGAAAACACTTTGACATGAATTTTCCTTATGAAAATGTCATCAAAACCTTATCATGCCTAGAAATCAACAGCTCAACAAGCATCAAGCCATATAAAAAGCCCCCACTAAGGAGGGCTCCAAACAAAAATCAATTACTTCGCATACACACTGCGTACCACGTTCGTCTGAGAGCGATCTGGCCCTACAGAGAAGATGGACAATGGAATGCCTGTAAGCTGAGATACACGCTCAATGTAATGACGAGCGTTCTCCGGAAGCTCACTTAAGCTTCTAACGCCTGTGATGTCTTCTGTCCATCCTGGCATTTCTTCATACACCGGCTCACATTCAGCAAGTACTTTCAAGCTTGCAGGGAATGCTTCCATCACTTCGCCTTTGTATGTATAAGCTACGCAAATTTTCAGCGTTTCAATACCTGTTAATACGTCGATGGAGTTCAAGGAAAGGTCTGTCATTCCACTTACACGGCGTGCATGGCGTACAACGACACTGTCAAACCAACCTACACGACGAGGACGTCCTGTTGTTGTACCATACTCTCTTCCCACTTCACGGATTTGGTGACCGATTTCGTTGTCTAGTTCTGTTGGGAAAGGACCATCTCCAACACGTGTCGTATATGCTTTTGCAACACCTACAACGTGGTCTATTTTAGAAGGACCTACTCCAGAACCGATAGTAACTCCACCAGCTACAGGATTGGAAGAAGTTACGAATGGGTATGTTCCTTGGTCAATATCAAGCATAACCCCTTGAGCGCCTTCAAAAAGGACGCGGCGGCCATCATCAAGCGCATCGTTTAACACAACAGAAGTATCTGTTACGTATTTTGCGAATTGCTGTCCGTACTCGTAGTACTCATCAAGAATATCTTCTAATTTGAAGCCTTCTGTTTCGTACATTCTTTCAAGCAAACGATTTTTCTCAGCTAAGTTGTGAGCAAGTTTCGCTTCAAAAAGTTCACGGTCAAGCAAGTCCGCAATACGGATACCAACACGAGCTGCTTTGTCCATATAAGCTGGTCCGATACCTTTTTTCGTTGTACCGATTTTGTTAGCCCCTTTACGCTCCTCTTCCACTTCGTCCAATTTTAAGTGATATGGAAGAATAACATGTGCACGGTCTGAAATGCGCAGGTTATCTGTGCTCACACCGCGGTCATGCAAATATTTTAACTCTTTGATTAATGCTTTTGGATCTACAACCATTCCGTTTCCAATGACGCAGATCTTGTCGTTATAAAAAATTCCAGAAGGTATTAAGTGTAATTTATAAGTTTCACCGTTAAATTTAATTGTGTGTCCTGCGTTATTACCACCTTGGTAACGTGCAATCAGCTCGGCATTCTCAGAAAGAAAATCGGTAATTTTTCCTTTTCCTTCGTCTCCCCATTGTGTTCCTACTACAACTACTGATGCCATAGTCCGTACACCTCCACTAAATATGTAACTTTTTATTCTTTTTGAACCAAAGTAAGTTTATCAGCTGATCACTAGAAAGTCAATCAAAACACGAACGTTACATAAATTTAATATTGTGTTTGTTCGTAAATAAGACGGATATCTTACAATTATAGTCCTTTAAGTATAAAAAGGCACCTACATGACGTAGATGCCTTTTATTATGCCCCTGGAGGGACGGATTCATCATCAAATCGCCGCTCCAAATTAACAAATTTATTATATTCTTTTACGAAAGCCAAGGAGACCGTCCCCACAGGACCGTTACGCTGTTTTGCAAGAATGATCTCGATGATGTTCTTGTTTTCACTTTCTTTGTCGTAATAGTCATCACGATATAGGAAACCAACGATATCGGCATCCTGCTCGATACTTCCGGATTCACGAATATCGGACATCATTGGACGCTTGTCTTGACGTTGCTCCACGCCACGTGAGAGCTGAGACAAGGCGATAACAGGGACCTCTAGTTCCCTCGCTAATGCTTTTAGGGAACGGGAAATCTCGGAAACTTCCTGCTGACGGTTCTCTCCGCCACCGCGTCCGCTACCTTGGATTAATTGCAGGTAGTCAATCAGAATCATTCCAAGGCCGCTCTCTTGTCTTAGACGACGGCATTTGGAACGTATTTCACTGACACGGATACCTGGCGTATCATCAATGTAGATACCGGCATTGGACAAGCTTCCCATTGCCATTGTAAGCTTGCTCCAGTCCTCAGCGGTCAATTGGCCTGTCCTTAGGTTCTGCGCATTGATGTTTCCTTCTGCACAAAGCATCCTCATGACCAGCTGCTCAGCACCCATCTCCAGACTGAAAATCGCGACATTTTCTCGAGCTTTTGTAGCTACGTTTTGCGCAATATTCAAGGCGAATGCCGTTTTACCAACGGAAGGACGGGCTGCAATGATAATTAAGTCGTTTCGCTGGAATCCAGCCGTCATTCTGTCCAATTCCGTAAAGCCTGTCTCAATCCCTGTGACTTCCCCTTTACGGTTGTGGAGAGTTTCGATATTATCATAGGTTTTAACGAGTACATCCTTGATGTTTTGGAACACACCGGAGTTTTTTCGTTGAGAAACTTCTAGGATCTGTTTTTCCGCTTCGTTCAATAAGCCCGCCACTTCATCTTCCCTGCTGTAGCCTTCTTGGGCGATGTTGGTTGCGGTACGGATAAGTCGGCGAAGAATGGACTTTTCTTCTACAATCTTTGCGTAATACTCTATATTGGCTGCAGTTGGCACCGAACCTGCTATATCACTAAGGTAAGATACCCCTCCAACTTCTTCTAAAAGCTTCAAGTTTGCAAGCTCGGATGTGACTGTGACGAGATCGACCGGTTCGCCCCGGTCGGAAAGATTCAGCATGCAGTCATATATCTTTTGATGGGCTGCGCGGTAAAAGTCATCTGGCATGACAAGCTCGGACGCCAATGTCAGGGCGGACGGTTCTAAGAAAATGGCTCCGATGACCGCCTGTTCCGCTTCTATATTTTGCGGTGGTATTCTATCTTCAAAAATATCACTCATCCTTGTTCCTCCTCCCAGAAAACGAAACCTACATAGCCTCTCATAAAGAAAACTCGGCGAGATAGCCGAGCACTTTTCTTAATTCTGTTCTGTTACATGCACCTTCAAGGTCGCTGTAACGTCTGTATGCAGCTTTACAGGTACGTTTGTATAGCCTAAAGCGCGAATAGCATCATTTAGCTCCATTTTGCGCTTGTCGATCTTTATTTTATGCTTCTTTTGAAGCTCTTCTGCAATTTGTTTCGTAGTGATGCTACCGAATAAACGGCCACCTTCACCTGCTTTTGTTTGGAACTCAAGCGTAAGCTTTTCCAACGTCTCTTTAAGTTTCTTCGCGTTTTCTAGCTCTTGTTCTGCTTCTTTGGCTTCTTTGTTCTTTTGAGCTTCCAATGATTTAAGGTTACCATTTGAAGCCTCCATCGCCAACCCTTGTTTTAGTAGAAAATTATGGGCATAACCATCTGCCACGTTTTTCACTTCGCCTTTTTTGCCTTTACCTTTTACATCTTTTAAAAATATTACCCTCATTCCTTGGAACCTCCTTCTAAGTACTCTATTAATGCTTGTTTCAGTTTTTCTTCTGCTTCATCAATGGTCGTATTCATTTGTGTGGCTGCATTTGTCAAATGCCCGCCGCCGCCAAGGTTCTCCATGACAACCTGTACGTTGACATCCCCGAGTGATCTTGCACTGATGCTTACTTGGTCCCCGTTCCGATGGGCGATGACGAAAGAAGTATTGATGTCACTCATCGCAAGCAGTGTGTCTGCAGCCTGGGCAATCATCACCTGGTCGAAAGATTCTTCAGGTACACCTTTGGCAATAACAATGCCTTCTTGGTACAAATACGCACTTTCTATCAATTTGGCACGTTTTACGAAACGGTCTAGATTTTCTTTTAACAGTTTTTGCACAAGGATTGTATCTGCTCCTTGTGAACGCAAGTAAGATGCTGCATCAAATGTACGGGAACCTGTACGGACCGTGAAGCTTTTCGTATCTACTATTATACCAGCTAACAGGGCGGTCGCTTCAAGCATTGTGATTTTAATGCGTTTTGGCTGGTATTGCAGGAGCTCTGTCACAAGCTCTGCAGTGGAGGAAGCATAGGGTTCCATATAAACAAGCAACGGATCCTCAATAAAGTCCTCTCCACGTCTGTGGTGATCAATCACAACCACATTATCGATTTTATTTAACAATTTTTCCTCGATCACAAGAGAAGGCTTATGTGTATCTACAACGACCAATAATGTGTCGTTCGTCGCTATTTCGAGAGCATCTTCCGGAGAGATGAACTTTTCCCATAGCTCACTATGGACTTTCAATTCCTCCAACAAACGGTGAATTCCAGCATCAATTTCCTGCTGATTTAAAACAATATACGCATCCTTATGATTGAGTTCTGCCACTTTGGCAATTCCAATGGCCGCTCCAAGTGCATCCATGTCCGGATAGCGATGACCCATGATAACTACTTTATCACTTTCATGAATCAGTTCCTTCAACGCATGGGAAATGACGCGTGCTCGTACTCGTGTCCGCTTTTCCATCGGATTTGTTTTCCCACCATAGAAGCGGACCTTTCCATTGGTCTGCTTGATGGCTACTTGGTCGCCACCACGTCCTAAAGCAAGGTCTAGACTTGATTGGGCAAGGTGACCAAGCTCTGGAAGTGAAGGGACTCCAGTTCCAATACCAACACTTAAAGTAAGTGGCATGCTTTGCTTGGATGTCTGTTCACGCACTTCATCCAAAATGGAAAACTTGTTCTTTTCCAATTGCACAAGGATATGTTCATTTAATACCACAATAAAACGCTCCATCGACGTTCTTTTTAAGAATACGCCGTTTTCTGTGGACCATTTATTGATAATGGAGGTCACCTGGCTGTTGATCGCACTTTTCGTCTGATCATCCATTCCCTGTGTCACTTCATCATAATTGTCTAAGAAAATAATACCAAGCACCGTTCGCTCGTCTTCGTATAATTTTTCAATATGAGTCTGTTCCGTAATATCAAAAAAGTAAATGAGTCGTTCCGCTTTCTTTATGACCACTTTATATTTCCGATCATGTAAAGCAATGGTTTCCGTTTCAATATCCTGCTTTAAAAGAGGAATCAAGTTTTCCCCGACATCATATAACGACCTGCCTACGAGGGTTTCCTCATGAAAACAGGAAGCGAGAAATGGATTTGTCCATTCGATTTGATAATCGTCATTATACAGCATGATACCAATCGGCATCTCCATTAACGCTTCTTCTCCGACCTTTTTTAACCGGTAGGAAAGGGTGGAGATGTACGTTTCCATTTCTTTTTTAGCCTTTTGTTCCACTTTGATGTAAAGATATACAACCAAGCCCAGGAGCAGAAAGCTGACAATCCCTATTTGCCATTGGAAAAACACAATTATCCCCAGCTGTATCAGAGCGATCACAAACAATAAATAGACGGGATAACGCAAATTCAGTTTTTCGAAATAATTAGGCATGTATGTTCAGCTCCTAATTAATAGTTTAGCTCTTTATTTTCCTTGATTATTTCTCTGTATTCTTTCTCTTAATTGAAAACCGATATCTATTATTCCTACCATTCTTATTATATAGACCAAAGGAGTGATTAGGAAGGATAAAATGACCAACGTAATCGGTATTGCTTTAGAGATTTTCTTTATATGACAAAAGAAGAAAATGAATGAGAACCCTTGAACCGTCATTAATAGCATTAAAATGAAGGAAAGATTAAGGACGGCCATAAATAAAGTTGTCCCTTCTTTTGGTGCCATAAGCGATAAAATGAGGACAATCAAGTAGTACCACAACAGGCTCTTAGGAAGCACCAATTCCCGAAATGGCGGGAAGGGACTAACCTTCATCTTCAGTCTTTTTAAAATAAATACTGTTATTAGCTGCGAGAAAAATGCATGAACAAAGGAGGTCAATACCAACAATGTCGGCAATAGGTAGCTCATATAGCCTAGAGCATCCTCAAACACTTCCAAGGATTTTTTTGCATTCTCTTGACCAAGGGAGGTGGCAATTGCTTCTGATGCCCGCATGGACTCCCTGATCATTTCTTGCAGAACTTCAATAAAATCAATATTAAAAAGCACGATGGCCACCACATATGCCAAAATATAATTCAGCAAAAACACCCCTGTAGCAGCACCTAAAATAGCATAACGACTGGCATTCTTTTGGATAAGATGGCCCATCGCCAACCCGACGGTACTAGCTGGTATGCTGAATGTTAAAGCAACAGGTGATCCAATCAGAATACTAAGCACTCCGGCAACCACAACGAGCCAAATTCCTGCCTTCCACCCGTTTCTTGCTGTATAGATGACAAATGGGACAACGAGCGCGAGAAAGGCGACCAGGCCTATAAAAGGGATGAAGAGTGTCATGAGAAGGAGCAGGACGTATATTCCGAGCAATGCTGCACCTTCTGTTATATGTTTTGTTTCCTTCATAAGTATAAACCTCCAAGAACGCTTAGTTACAATATGTATAGTTTATCCTTAAGATTCTATTACAATCAAATGTTATGTTGAGTGGTGGCGTAAACTCCCTGTTGTCCTTCGTTCCAGGTGTTCGCTTTCAGCGGGACGGTGCTTGAGCCTCCTCGGCTTCGCCTGTGGGGTCTCAAGCTACCGTTATCCCCCGCAGGAGTCTCACACCTTGCACTCCGGACAACAGGGTAGAATTTTAATTACAATTAATGTTTTACTAGCAAAAAGGAAGGCAGCAAGATATTCTCTCACTGCCTTCCTTTTATTAATTCGGCTGTATTACTCACCAGATACGTATGGTAGTAATGCCATTTGACGAGCGCGTTTGATTGCGATCGTTAATTTACGTTGGTATTTAGCGCTAGTTCCTGTTACACGACGAGGTAAAATTTTACCACGCTCAGAAACGAACTTTTTCAATACATCGATGTCTTTGTAGTCGATGTGAGTGATACCGTTAGCTGTGAAATAACAAACCTTACGACGTTTGTTACGTCCACCTCTGCGTCCTCCTGCCATTTTATTCACCTCTTCTTTTTTGGATTTTTCGGCTTATAGAGCCATTTTTATAAAACGATTCCTTCTAAAATTAGAACGGCAAATCGTCATCTGATATATCAATCGGTTGGCCATCATTCTTAAATGGGTCGTCATCAACACGAGTATAACCTTGGTTGTTGTTATTGCTGCGCTGTTGGTTCTGATCATACCCAAAGTTAGGTGATGAACCATAGCCTTGATTTTGATTTGGATTAGGTCGAGAAGCATTACCAGTACCACCGGATCCTTTAGGCTCCAGGAACTGAACACTTTCTGCCACTATTTCCGTTACGTATACACGTTTTCCATCTTGGCCTTCATAATTGCGTGTCTGCACACGGCCATCCACACCAGCGAGGCTTCCTTTTTTCAGGAAGTTTGCTGCGTTTTCAGCTTGCTTTCTCCAGACAACACAGTTAATAAAATCAGCTTCGCGTTCGCCCTGCTGATTCTGGAACGTACGATTGACTGCCAATGTAAAAGTAGCAACCGCCACTCCACTTGGGGTATAGCGCAATTCAGGATCTTTGGTCAAACGACCGACCAATACTACGCGATTTAACATCAGAACCACTCCTCCTTGAGACGACGTCCATAAAGAGGACAACTATTATTTTTCTTCTTTTTTCACAACGATATGACGGATGATGTCTTCGCTGATTTTAGCAAGACGATCAAACTCTTGAACTGCAGCTGGCTCAGCAGCTACGTTTACTAGCATATAGTAGCCGTCACGGAAATCATTGATTTCGTAAGCTAAGCGGCGTTTGCCCCACTCTTTTGCTTCAGAAAGATCTGCACCGTTGTCAGTTAGGATCGTATTGAAACGTTCTGTAAGAGCTTTTTTAGCGTCTTCCTCAATGTTTGGACGGATGATATACATGATTTCGTACTTGTTCATCACAGTCACCTCCTTTTGGTCTAAGCGGCCCTTGGTGGGCAAGGAGCAATCAATTATAAATAATCATTACTCACAAATTAAGATTATACCAGAGGGGTCGGATTTTTGCAACATGTCCTATTGGAGTTGGTTTTTTGTGGTAGAGCGTGTTTGCGAAAATGACAAACATATGAGCTACTTGGTACTAAGGAAACAACTATAATGGATAAATTCTTTTTAGAGTGGATATACCGTGCGTTACGATGGATAAATCTTTTTTACAATGGATATCTGTAGCTTTAGAATGGATAAAACCGAATTGTAATGGATAAACGGCTCTATGATGAAAAATTAAAACTCAGTAAACAACTCTAATACCCAGAATCCACTGTTATAAGGTCAATTGAACAAAATAAGAGAGGAATCCCCCTCTCTCAGTCTGTACAAACCCTTAAATAAAGTTGCATATACCGGTTGATCTTCGTTACAGGCGCTTCGCTTTCCGCGGGCGGTCCGGAAGCCTCCTCGGGCTAATGCCCTGTGGGGTCTTCCCTGTCCCTTCCTCCCGCAGGAGTCTGCGCGCCTTCCACTACGATCAACTTGGTTACTGCATTACTCACAAAAAAAGAGAGGGAAAGCAACCCTCTCATCTAACAAATATTATACATTAAAGCGGAAGTGGATAACGTCTCCATCTTTTACGATGTATTCTTTTCCTTCTAGGCGGACTTTCCCTGCTTCTTTTGCAGCTGTGTGAGAACCTGCTGCTAGTAAATCTTCATAGGATACCGTTTCTGCACGGATGAATCCACGTTCAAAGTCGGTATGGATGACTCCCGCGCATTGCGGTGCTTTCATGCCTGTACGGAATGTCCATGCGCGAACTTCTTGTACTCCTGCAGTGAAGTAAGTAGCAAGTCCAAGCAAGTTGTATGCTGCACGAATCAATTGATCTAGGCCCGATTCTTTAATGCCAAGCTCCTCAAGGAACATCGCTTTTTCGTCTGCATCTAGTTCCACAATTTCAGACTCGATTTTCGCGCAAACCGTAATTACTTCTGCATTGTCTTTAGCAGCAAATTCACGAACCTGTTGTACGTATTCGTTGTCGGAAGTGTCGGCTACATCTTCTTCGCCAACGTTTGCTACATATAGGACAGGCTTGCTTGTTAATAGGTGCATACCTTTTAGGTATTTTACCTGCTCGTCTGTCACTTCAACCGTACGTGCCGGAAGCTCGTTTTCAAGCGCTTCTTTTACTAGTACAAGTACTTCATGCTCATATACCGCTTCTTTATCTTTTTGCTTCGCTAATTTTGCGACACGCTCAAGACGCTTATCAACAGATTCTAAATCAGCCAAAATTAGCTCCAAGTTGATCGTTTCGATGTCATTGATTGGGTTCACTCCACCTGAAACGTGAGTGATGTTGTCATCTGCAAAGCAACGTACTACATGGCAAATTGCATCTACTTGACGAATGTGAGATAAGAATTTGTTTCCAAGTCCTTCTCCTTTGCTTGCCCCTTTTACGATACCGGCGATATCAGTAAACTCGAAGTGTGTTGGTACTGTTTTCTTCGGATTTACAAGTTCTGTTAATTTTTGCAGACGCTCATCTGGAACATCTACGATACCTACGTTCGGATCTATGGTACAGAACGGGTAGTTGGCAGATTCCGCCCCCGCTTGTGTGATTGCATTAAAAAGCGTTGATTTCCCTACGTTTGGAAGACCAACGATACCTGCTGTTAAAGCCATTTTATCCACTCCTAACTTCCGTTAACACATATTTAAACCTCCCACAATTATAGATAGAATGGGAGGAAAAGACAAGTTTATTTGAATTCCAATTGCTCTATGTCATCACACGACAGAAGTTAGTGGTTTATTCATCTAGAAGGGGGATTTGTACGTTGCTGATTGCAAATGTCCGAAGTTTTCAGGTTTTTGTCCAAAGTTTCGGCGAAGTTGGCCGAAGATTTCACATTGTTGTCCAAAGTTTTGAATAAGTTGACCGAACAAAATTTTCAAATGACCGAAACTCGTTAATTCTTGGCTAAACGAAGCATTAAATTGTCCGAACATACACCTTTTTCTGGGACTAAATGTCCAAACCATCTTTAGAATTGTCCGAATGGTTTTTTAGAAGTAATAATATTATAAAAAAACCTATTTTCGAGGTCAATTCTTGCAAGTTATCTGTATGTGTCAAATAAACTGTTTTCTAGTTTTCCGCTAATCACAATTCCAATCCTAAGGTAAAGGCTATTCTTCACTTCTAACCAATATCTTCTTAATCTTCCTTGTAAATTCTTTTCGTGGCATGAGAACGGTGTGGTCGCATCCTTCGCATTTGATGCGGATGTCCATTCCCATTCGCACTACTTTCCATCTGTTTGTCCCGCATGGGTGTGCTTTTTTCATTTCTACTACATCATTCAAGCCGAATTCTTTATCTGTCATGTTTCTACACTCCCTACTTTTCTACCTTAATTGGAAGCATGCCCATTTTGCTTTGGTTCCCGGTTATAGAGGACCAATCGCGGAAACGGAATTTCTATTCCTGCTTCGTCTAAACGGTTTTTGACTTCCTTTCTGATTGAACGCCCGATAAACCAATGCTTCATCGGCACTGTTTCACATGTGATCCTGAGTACAACCTCGGAACTGCCCAACGTTTGGATGCCAAGCAGCTCTGGCGGTTCTGTCATTTCCACATATCTTGTTGGCATTTCTGTAAGTAATTCTTTTATCACTCGCTCCGCTTCTTCTATTTTCCCTTCATATGCAATGCTTACATCCACCACGGCTACACTGTTATGAATGGAGAAATTCGTTAATTCTACAATACTGCCATTGGGCAATATATGCAATTCCCCTGTCCAACTTTTTATTTTCGTAGTCCGAAGGCCAATCTCTTCCACATACCCTTCAAATGTGCCGGTTCGAATATAATCACCCACTGAAAATTGGTCTTCAAATATAATAAAAAAACCTGTAATAATATCTTTCACCAAGTTTTGCGCTCCAAAGCCGACAGCAAGTCCAACGATTCCCGCTCCGGCTAAAAGTGCTCTAACATCAATATGAACAATTTCGAGAATCATAATGAAGGCAATAAAATAGACCACGTAGGTTAGCACATTTTGTAAAAGCTTCAGAAGGGTGTTCTCTCTTCGTTCTGATATGCGTATTGGCCCTTTTTCTCTTAGTTTCACAAAGTTTTGAATGATTTTTTTTCCTATCTTGATTATCATGGCTGCAACAAGGATGATCAGAATGATTTTGAGAAATCCTTCTCCAATAGAAACCCAGAGATCCTCATTTAGTAAGGAATTTTTCATTTGTATTAGCACTCGGTTTGTCCATTCCATAATCGCTCTACCTCGATATCTTCATTTGTTTATATCTAGATTCCCCACAAATTGCTATTTTACTAAAACATACACAACGTTTACTTATGAGCTTTCACGGTTTTTGATCGGATAAAGCAGAATACAAACAAGTAGATAGAGATTGATTAAGCCGAATAGTGGGTAAAGTATTGCTACGAGGACGGAAAAGCCCACTGCAGTGAAGGGAACCATTAATAATATGAATACTAAACACATGAGCCAAAGTGGAATTGGCACGACATTTCGAAATCTCGTAACTAAACCGAGCAACCCGGAGGCCGCCGTAGTATAGATGGCTACCCAGAGTAAGATGGTCATAAAGAACAACATATAAAAAGGATAACTCTGGATGATGGCAAAGAGCGGGATTTCGAATAGCCCCAGCTTACTTTGTACGAGAATAAGAGTTTGATTATAAAAAAGCGAGATGACTCCTAAAATGACCCCGCTTCCTACACTTGCGATGATAATTTCCCCTTTACCTTTCACTTCTTTTCCAATCGCAGATAAAACAGCAACAAGTGGAAGAATATTCAATGCTGTAAAGGTAAATCCAGCGGGCCAATTGCTTTGTTTAAGTACGGAAGTAGGAATAACATCCGGGCTATTAAGTACCGCATCTATCAGCACATAGGCTAAGGTCAAAACAATTATTGGGATAATCACGACGTTTACCGTCACCATTCCTTTAACGTCGTAAACAAACAACGCAATTAATAAGAAGCATATGATCGCAATCCCTCCCCAATAAGGGATGGAAAAGACCTGTAAAGCAGCCCCACCACCTGCAAGCATCACAACGGTAGTGGTAAATAAGTAAACGACCATTACGATATTGTATAAATACGATGCCCTCGGCCCGACAAGTTTTCTTAATACGGGGGAGAAATGCTCCGTCTGCTCCTTGCTGCTGATTTGCAGGATGACATAGCACGAAATGATGAAGAACAAGGTAAATAAAAGAATGGCTAGTCCGCTTTCCGAACCGAAAAATTGCCAAAGTTCTCTGCCGGATGCATACCCTGCACCAATCACTGTACCCAATATTAAAAACATCCAGCGAAACCCGCTTTTCCACATACATGTAACCCCCTAAAATATCCGAAAATAAAAAAGTGGACGTATAGTTTCCCATCAATAGTCGTATACTGTTACTACTATTAAGAAGGAGTGGAACCTATGAATCTTAAATCTAATTTTTTTGAGAAGAAGGGAGGCAATATTCGTATTGCTCATGATGAAGTAAATGCTTATAAGGAACTTGCACTTACTTTACAATCCAACCTTCCAACAAGCCTGGTGTACCGCCCCATCGTCATTGTATGCATTGGCACAGACCGGTCAACCGGAGATTCCTTGGGACCACTAGTCGGTACAAAACTTCATGATATAAAGCTTGACCATGTTCATGTATATGGCACATTAGATGATCCTATTCATGCAGTTAACCTAGAAGAGAAGCTTGCACATATTCAAGCAAAGCATCTTACACCTTTTATCATTGCAATCGATGCCTGTCTTGGCAGGTTGAAGAGTGTCGGACAAATTACCATAGGGGAAGGTCCTGTGATGCCTGGAGCTGGAGTGAAGAAAGACTTGCCGCCAGTAGGAGAAATGCATATCACGGGGATTGTCAATGTTAGCGGATTTATGGAATTTTTTGTTTTACAGAATACGAGATTGAGTTTGGTTATGAAAATGGCGACCGTTATAGCGCAATCCATTAAAGAATTAGATCGGTCTATCGAGCGTAAGAATTTCCTTGCATCTGCTGCGAGGGACTCTGAACCACCATTCATGCAAAGCCAAGAATAGAAAAAAGGCCGACCCATTAAAAGTCGACCTTGTAAGAAAGAAATAGGTTACATGATAAAAAAGTATTGTATAAGCACAAGTGCAGCTGCTACTAAAATTCCTGGAAGCAGATTGGCCACTCGAATAGCGGTCACACCTATGATATTCATTCCAATTGCCATAATCATGACCCCGCCAGTAGCGGTGATCTCAAATATGAGCAACTCCAATAAATCTGGTGGGACAAACAGGTCAATTTGAGTAGCAAACAAAGCAATACTACCTTGATAAATCATGACAGGGATGGCAGAAAACAGTACCCCGATCCCTAAAGTTGTAGTCAGAACAATACTAGTGAAACCATCAATGATAGATTTTGTGTACAGCACTTGATGATCGCCTCTAAGTCCACTATCTAAAGAACCGACAACTGACATTGCTCCGATAACAAAGATGAGCGTTGCCGTTACAAACCCCTTTGATACGGAGCCCTGCTGTTTTGACCCCATCTTACGTTCCAGCCAATTGCCGACATTGTTCAGCTTTCGGTCCAGGTTAATCCATTCACCAATTACAGCACCTACTACTAGACTAATAATGACAATGAGAAATTCATTACTCTTAAAACCCATCTGTGTTCCAAGTAAAAATACGGCAAGACCAATGATTTTCATCACCGTTTCTTTCGTATTTTCCGGTATGCGGGTGAAAATTTTTCCTATGAATGTACCGAGCACAATACATATACCATTAACAATGGTTCCTAATAAAACCACTCTAAAGCCCCATTTCTATTAAAAGTAACGCCTATCCAAAAAAGCAAACCACCTTGAAGTGATCTGCTTTTTATTCTTCTGTCTGAGCTAACAACTCTAACAATCTGTTCAGGTCATCATCAGAGAAGAATTCAATTTCAATTTTCCCCTTGTTTTTAGAACGCTTTATAAAGACAGATGTACCAAAACGTTCACGTAACACTGATTCATGATCCTTAAGGAAAATATCCTTTTCCTCTGTGTCCTTTTTCGTTTCACGTGGAACACTTTCATTCAACTGCTGAATCAGCTGTTCCAACTGACGTACATTTAAGTGCTCTTGCAACACTTTGTCAATGACCGCTTTTAATTTTTCTTTCCTTTTGAGACCCAAAAGTGCCCGGCCGTGTCCCATGGAAAGTTTTCCATCATTCATCAGCTCTTGGACAGATTTTGGAAGAGATAATAGACGAATATGATTTGCGATATGTGGTCTGCTTTTCCCAAGTCTGCTTGCTAACTGTTCTTGTGTCAATTCCAGCTTTACCATCAAAGATTGATAGGCTGCAGCCTCTTCAATAGGTGTAAGATCCTCACGTTGCAAATTCTCCAGAAGCGCAAGTTCCATCATTTGTTGTTCTGATAATGAGCGGACTACTACAGGAACTTTGGACAACTTCGCCTCTTTTGCGGCACGAAAACGGCGTTCCCCTACGACAATTTCATACCCCTTAATGCTTTTACGAACAATAATCGGTTGAAGGATTCCGTGTTGCAGGATGGATTCTTTCAATTCTTCAATTGCTTCAGGCTCAAAGTATTTACGCGGCTGGTAGGGGTTTGGTCGCACTTCTTTGATACTGATTTCTTGAACGGCTTCTTCTTTAGAAGCTTCCATAGAAGGAAACAGCGCATTTATGCCTTTACCTAATCCTTTACCCATGTGTCACCACTTCCTTTGCTAGATCTAAGTAAACTTCCGCTCCACGTGACTTTGGATCATAAATAATGATGGGTTCTCCATGGCTTGGCGCTTCACTCAAACGAACATTACGAGGAATGATGGTTCTGTACACTTTATCTTGGAAATACTTTTTCACTTCTTCAATCACTTGAATACCCAAATTTGTTCTGGCATCGAGCATCGTCAGCAAGACACCATCAATCATAAGTTCTTTATTTAAATGTTTCTGTACTAACCTTACCGTATTTAATAACTGACTTAATCCTTCAAGTGCATAATATTCGCATTGTACCGGAATCACAACTGCATCAGAAGCTGTTAAAGCATTGATGGTTAATAAGCCCAAAGATGGGGGACAATCGATGATTATGTAGTCAAAAAGATGCTTCACATCATCTAATGCTCTCTTTAAACGTACTTCTCTTGAAATAGTAGGAACTAATTCAATTTCAGCACCTGCGAGTTGTATTGTTGCGGGGATGATGGAAAGGTTCTCTACCTTTGTTGATAGAATTGCCTTTTTGGCTTCCACATCTTCTACTAAAATATCATAAATACATTGATGGACTTCTGCTTTTTCTATTCCCACTCCACTAGTGGCGTTTCCTTGTGGGTCCACATCTACTAAAAGCACTCTTTTACCAATGTAGGCTAAACAAGCACCTAAATTAACAGATGTAGTCGTTTTTCCAACTCCACCTTTTTGGTTAGCAATAGCAATAATTCTGCCCATGCTGTCACCTGCCTTCAGAAAAGAACATACTTTTTATTCGTTGGTCTTTAAAAAACCGCTGGTAATTTCCGCAAATGGCTTCGCTTTCCGCGGGGCGACCTTGAGCCTCCTCACTTCGTTGCGGGGTCTCAACATTGCCGCTACTCTCCCGCTGGAGTCTTCGCCATTTGCTCCAATCACCAGCTAGAAACTACTCTATCGTTGATGATTCTAATTAACAGGACTTTTGTTTCTCATATATTTTATCATGAATTGACAGAAATTTAACTTGTTTTTGAGAATAATTATTAGGGGAGCGGGGAGTGGAATATTGTCGAAGAATGTTTCTCGGGAAATAATTGAATGTAAAGACAAGAAAAAGATGGCTTCGCTTATTACTTATCGTGTCGTAGCGCCTAGTGATATTACTAGATTGCTAGGTTTATGATAATTAACGGCGAGGGCCATCTTGATAGAGGTATTATTTTTTCGGTATACGGATCGTGAATTGGTAATATTCTTCGGTTTCTTCTTCTTGCGAATCCAGTTTAATGCCGCTATCGTTTACCATCGTAAGGGACTGGCGGATTGTGTTCATCGCAATACGCATATCTTTACTAAAGGCTTTTCGCTTAGCCTTTGGTTTTGGATTAGCAGCTTCCAGCAGCTTTACAACGCGTTCTTCTGTTTGCTTTACATTTAGTTGCTTTTCAAGGATTTCAGCAAGAACGGCCACTTGTTTTTCCGGTAGCTTTAACGGAATAAGGGCACGAGCATGACGCTCGGTAATTTTTTTCTGTAGCAGGGCATCTTGAATCTCAGAAGGCAGCTTTAATAGGCGCAGCTTATTTGCCACAGTGGATTGCCCTTTGCCTAAACGCTGGGCTAAAGCTTCTTGTGTCAAACTGTGCAATTCCAACAGCTTGGAATAAGCGATTGCTTCTTCAATGGCAGATAACTCTTCACGTTGAAGGTTTTCAATAAGAGCTACAGAGGCTGTTTCTGCGTCGTTAAATTCTTTCACAATCGCAGGTATGGTCTCCCAACCTAGCTTCTGAACCGCTCTCCAACGGCGTTCTCCAGCAATGATTTCATATTTACCCTCATCAAATTGTCGGACGACAATAGGTTGAATGATTCCATGCGTCCGAATAGTCAAAGATAACTCTTCTATTCTTTCATCTACAAAAACAGTACGTGGTTGGTATCTATTCGGAACAATGTCCTTTACAGCTACCTGCATAATTTTTTCATGATCAGTCTTTTCTACTATTTCCTGTTCTTCTTTTTCGCCAATTCCAAAAAAACGAGAGAACGGAGACTTCATAGTTCCACCACCTTATGGATAGAATCCCTATTAACGTAATTCGCTTTTCACGCTAATAAGTCCTGTTTTTCCGATCAAAATGTTTCACATGAAACGAGGTTTAATATGCACAATAACATTTATTCTAACGGTTGTTTGTTAGGTGTACCTGGTTTGCGTGGGTACTTCTTAGGTGTAGATTTAATCTTATTGATGATCAGGATATTTCTTTCACTTTCTTCTAATGGCAAGGAGAAAGAATGCACTTTTTCTAGCTTCCCACCTAATATTTGCAGGGCTTTTTTCCCTTTTTCAAGCTCCTCGCTTGCAGCCGCAGCTTTCATCGGCACAAACATACCGCCTTCTTTAACTAATGGTAGACAAAGTTCACTTAACACAGATAAACGTGCTACAGCTCTTGCTGTAACTAAGTCAAATTTCTCGCGATAGTCGGCATTTTTCCCGAATGTTTCAGCCCTGTCATGAACAAAATGAACATTCTTCAAACCTAGCTCACTTGCAAGGTTCTGTAAAAAAGTTATTCGCTTATTAAGCGAGTCCACGATGGTAACCTTTAGATTTGGAAAACATATTTTCAGAGGAATGCTTGGGAAACCGGCACCTGCTCCCACATCACATAGAGATAATTCTTGGTTTAGATCGACATAGAACGATGCGGTAATGGAATCATAGAAATGTTTAAGATAAACCTCTTCTTCATCTGTGATGGCAGTAAGATTCATCTTTTCATTCCATTCCACCAGCAGCTTGTAATATGTATCAAATTGAGAAAGCTGTTGAGGAGAAAGGGAGATCCCCTTCTCCTCCAACAGGGAAATGAATTGTTCTTTATTCATATGTTCGTATCCTTTCTATCGTTGGATTTACTCGTTGGATACTTTGGCGATACGACCTTGTTCCAAATAAACAAGCAAGATGGAAACGTCCGCTGGATTTACCCCTGAAATTCTGGAAGCCTGGGCAACGGATAAAGGACGCACTTCTTTTAGCTTCTGCCTTGCTTCGTTCGCAAGTCCGTGAATGTCATCATAATCGATGTTTTCTGGTATTTTCTTATTTTCCATTTTCTTCAGGCGGTCCACTTGTTGAAGGGATTTTTGAATATATCCTTCGTATTTCACCTGGATTTCCACCTGTTCTGCTACATCAGGAGTAATTTCCTTGTCTGCAGGCACCATTTGATGAATATGTTCATAGTTCATTTCAGGACGCTTCAAGAGATCCGCTGCCCTGATGCCATCCTTCAGCTCACTTCCGCCAGCTTCTCTGATGATGGTCTGAACCTGTTCATTCGGTTTAATAATAATGGATTGCAGGCGTTCTTTTTCTGCTTCAATTTCTTGTTTTTTCGCTTCAAACTTTGCATATCGTTCCGGGGAAATAAGTCCAATTTTATGGCCGATTTCCGTTAAACGCAGGTCTGCATTGTCATGGCGCAAGAGCAGGCGATATTCCGCACGGGAAGTAAGCAACCTGTATGGTTCATTTGTTCCTTTCGTCACTAGGTCATCAATTAGTACCCCGATATAAGCATCAGAACGGCTTAAGATAAGATCTTCCTCACCAAGGGCACGTCTTCCGGCATTGATACCTGCCATAATTCCTTGCCCGGCCGCTTCCTCGTACCCCGAGGTCCCGTTGATTTGGCCTGCTGTATAAAGGTTCTGTACTCTTTTTGTTTCAAGTGTCGGCCATAATTGCGTTGGGACGATGGCATCATATTCAATGGCGTACCCAGCTCGCATCATGCGGACATTTTCTAGACCTGGAATAGTGGAAAGAATCTTACGCTGCACATCTTCCGGAAGACTTGTGGAAAGTCCTTGCACATAAACTTCTTGCGTATTTCTTCCTTCTGGTTCTAAGAAAATTTGGTGTCTAGGCTTGTCATTGAAACGCACCACTTTATCCTCAATAGACGGGCAATACCTAGGCCCGGTACCTTTAATCATCCCAGAGTACATCGGAGAACGGTGAAGGTTGTCATCGATTAGTTGGTGTGTTTCGGCACTAGTATACGTCAACCAGCAAGGAAGCTGATCAGTAATGTATTCCGTTGTTTCATAGGAAAACGCGCGCGGCACATCATCGCCTGGCTGGATTTCCGTCTTGCTGTAGTCAATGGATGCACTATTTACACGAGGAGGGGTACCTGTTTTAAAACGCACCAAATCAAACCCCAGTTCCTCTAAATGCTCAGAAAGCGTGATAGAAGGCTGTTGGTTATTTGGACCGCTTAAATACTGAAGTTCACCCAGAATAATTTTTCCGCGCAGGAATGTCCCTGTGGTGATAACGACTGTCTTGGACTCATAAATGGCACCTGTTTGAGTGATTACACCCTTACAAACTCCGTCCTCAACAATTAACTTTTCCACCATCCCTTGAAGCAAGGTGATATTTTCTTCGTTTTCGATGGTTTTTTTCATTTCATGCTGGTAAAGGAACTTATCAGCCTGTGCACGCAATGCGCGTACCGCAGGACCTTTACCCGTATTTAACATACGCATTTGAATATGCGTCTTATCAATATTTCTTCCCATTTCTCCACCAAGCGCATCAATTTCACGCACGACGATTCCTTTTGCAGGACCGCCGACTGATGGATTACATGGCATAAAAGCAACCATATCCAGGTTGATGGTCACCATTAACGTTTTCGCTCCCTGACGAGCTGCTGCCAATCCTGCTTCAACACCAGCATGACCGGCTCCAATTACAATTACATCATAGGAACCTGCATGATATTCCATGTGTGTTCCCTCCTATTCTAGGCTCTTTTCACAATTACTTACGATAGTAGCCACTATTTCCCTAAACAAAATTGTGAGAACAATTGATCAATCAGACTTTCATGTACCGCATCGCCGATAATTTCACCAAGTATTTCCCACGTTCTAGTTAAATCTATTTGAACAATGTCTATTGGCACACCACTTTCCATCCCAACTATCGCA
Source organism: Bacillus sp. RO2 (assembly GCF_012911845.1). Lineage (GTDB taxonomy): Bacteria > Bacillota > Bacilli > Bacillales > Bacillaceae_I > Sutcliffiella_A. Next base: position 68,951 of record NZ_JAAXCU010000028.1, read on the forward strand.
TCTTCCAAAGCTTGTTGAGCTTGGGTGATCAGACCGATATGACGAGAGTTTGAGACATATGTCATATCACCGGCTTCTAAGTCGCCTTGGAAGAACATTGAAGAAATGGCCTCTTCTAGTTCGTCAATTCCTTGTTCCTCTTTTAAAGAGGTGGAAATGACGGTGTGCTTTTCAGCAAGTTCTCTCACTTGCTCTATATCAATTTTCGTCGGCAGGTCTGTTTTATTTACAATAACAATGACATCCATGCCTTTTACCGCTTCAAACAATTGCTTGTCCTCATCTGTCAGGTCATCGTTATTATTTAAAACAAGCAAGATCAGGTCAGCCTTTTTCAAAACTTCTCTTGATCTCTCCACACCAATTCGTTCAACTATATCTTCTGTTTCCCGAATCCCGGCAGTATCCACCAGGCGTAATGGTACACCACGGACACTTACATATTCTTCAATGACATCGCGTGTGGTCCCAGGAATATCTGTTACAATCGCCTTATTTTCATGAACAAGACTGTTAAGCAAAGATGACTTCCCTACATTTGGTCTTCCGATAATAACAGTAGAAAGACCTTCTCTTAATATCTTACCCTGTTGGGAAGTTTGTAACAGCTTTTCCAATTCTTCTTTTACATATGTCGACTTTTCGAGCAATAACTGATGGGTCATTTCTTCGACATCATCATATTCTGGATAGTCGATATTTACTTCGACATGCGCCAGCGTTTCTAAAATTTCTTGACGAAGTTTCTGGATCAGTTTGGATAATCGACCTTCCATCTGACCTAAAGCCACATTCATTGCACGATCTGTTTTGGCACGGATCAAGTCCATTACTGCTTCTGCCTGCGAAAGATCAATACGCCCGTTTAAAAAGGCACGTTTGGTAAATTCTCCAGGTTCTGCAAGCCTCGCTCCTCTGCTTAATACAAGTTGAAGTAGTTTATTAACGGAAACAAGCCCGCCATGGCAGTTAATTTCCACAACATCTTCCCTTGTAAATGTTTTAGGTCCACGCATAACTGACACCATTACTTCTTCTATTGTCTTTTCCGTTTTTGGATCTACGATGTGTCCGTAGTGAATGGTATGAGAGGCAACGTCTTTCATTTTCTTGGAAGAAGGGGTGACAAAAATTTCATCAATGATTCGGAACGCTTCATCACCGCTCAGGCGGACAATGGCAATCGCTCCTTCCCCCATTGGCGTCGAAATAGCTGCTATTGTGTCAAACTCATACATATCATTCACCTCATTTCTTTTTCTTTTTGTATCTTCTATATCAATGTAAAATAGTTCGTCCTTTAACTTACTAAGGTTAGCATAATTTTTGTGTCTTTTAAAGTATTCCTGTTCGACAGTTATCCACAAAAATTTCCCGAAAGGTTCATTTGTCATCAATTATTTTAACTTATCCACATGTGAATAACAATAAACAAATCTCGCACAATTATTTCATCAGTTTTGCCGAAGTTTGTATTAGCTAAAACCTCTTCAAAAATTTTAGGGTTCGCTTTTCTTTTTAGCCGTTCCTTTCCGCTGCAGACACTCGCTTTCCGCGGGCGGTCCGGGAGCGTGCTCGGCTAAGGCAAAGCCACTGAAAAAATCTTTGATTTTATTAATTGGTTAAACTCCGCTGTTGATTTCCGCAAATGGCTTCGCTTTCCTAGGGGCGCTGCTGGAGCCTCGCTTCACCTGTGGGGTCTTCCATGTCCCTTCCTCCCGTAGGAGTCGAGTGTATTCCACTCCAATCCACTTGTCTCAATATATTTATAAATAAAAAACGGCTAGCCCTTGATATCGGGCCAGCCGTTTTTTATTGGGATTATCTTCTTGCGACTTTGTTCTTTTTCGCTGTGATGACAAGGGAGCGGTTCGGTTCTTTTCCTACGGAGTAGGTTTCTACATCCGGATAGGCAGAGATGATCGAGTGCATCACTTTGCGTTCAAAAGAAGGCATCGGTTCAAGATGTACATCCTGTTTTGTTTTCATTGCTTTTTGTGCAAGCCGTTCTGCAAGCTGCTCCAGGGTTTCCCGGCGTTTCTCGCGGTATCCTTCTGCATCGATGACGACATTTAGATACTGACTAGAAAAGCGGTTTGCGACAATTTGCGTTAAATATTGAAGAGAATTAAGGGTTTGTCCCCTTTTTCCGATAATTAGTGCGGTTTTTTCGCCACTGATGCTGATGAAGATATTTCTACCTTCTACTTTTACATCTAGTTCTGCGACAATGTTCATTTCAGTAAGAACTTTTTTCAAGAAATTCGTTGATTCTTCGATTGGGTCCTGCTTCAATTTGACGGTTACAACACTAGGTTTAGAGCCAAACAATCCGAAGAGACCTTTCTTGCCTTCGTCAACGATTGTAATTTCTGCACGGTCTTTTGATGTGTTTAGTTGAGCTAAAGCAGATTGGACAGCTTCCTCGACTGTTGGACCAGTTGCAGTTATTTCTTTCACTTTTTCGTTCCTCCTGCAGTTCCAGCAGCTGTTTCTTTTGCTTTTCTCAGCTCCGGTCCTTTAATAAAGTAAGTTTGAACAATCATAAAGATGTTACCCACTACCCAGTATAGGGATAGTGCCGCAGGGAAATTGATCGCAAAAACAACGATCATAATTGGCATGATCCAAAGCATCATCACCATCTGCGGGTTGTTGTCCATTCCAGCCATCATGATTTTTTGCTGGATGAATGTTGTGATACCAGCAACAACAGGTAGGATGAAGAATGGGTCCGGATCTCCTAAGTCAAACCATAAGAAATTATGGTTTGCAATTTCCGTTGTACGAGTAATCGCATGGAAAAATCCAATAAGGATCGGCATTTGAACCAATAACGGAAAACATCCAGCAAGCGGGTTTACACCATGCTTTTGGAAAAGACCCATTGTCTCTTGCTGTAATTTCTGTTGTGTTTTTTGATCTTTGGAACTATATTTTTCACGAAGTGCATTCATTTCCGGTTGTAAAGCTTGCATCGCTTTTGCATTCTTTGTTTGTTTAATCATCAACGGTAAGATAGCAAATCGGATTAATAACGTTACAATAATAATAGATAGACCGTAGTCATTGTTCATTAGTTCAGCAAAATACGTAATCAACCAAGATAATGGATAAACCACAAACTCATTCCAGAAGCCTTCGCTTTCATTGGTGATTGGCTGGTTGATTTCTGTACAGCCTGATAGTAAGACTACAAGTCCGATAAGGGCCGTTAGTAGCCATATTCGATTTTTCAACCTCTTTTTCCTCCTTTTTACACAAAAAAAATGATTCCTTTTACATCCTATCATTTTTATCTGACAAATTGAATATATGTCACACTTCCAACACATTTTTTCAAGTCCCATTAACACCGCTTTTGATTTCCTCAAACGGCTTCGCTTTCCTAGGGGCGCTGCTGGAGCCTCCTCGGCTATGCCTGCGGGGTCTCCACCTAGCGCTATCTCCCTCAGGAGTCTTCGCCTTTTGCTCCAATCAAAAGCTATAAACTAAATAGAATTTTTATAGTTCACTTATAGTTTATTTCTTAACAGATAGTGTTGGGAGTTTTCTTATTACGTGTTGTAGGCTTTTCTTTACTTCTTCAAATGACATGTCCGCCGCTGGTTTTCGGGCGATCACGACAATGTCGACGCCACCAGGTAGCTGTTCGTTCATTTCGTGAATGGCTTGTCTGACTAGCCGCTTTATTCGATTCCTTGTTACAGCGTTTCCAATTTTCTTGCTGACAGATAAACCAATCCGGAATAGGGGCTGGTCCTCTTTTTGCACAGCATATATGACAAATTGCCGATTAGCCATCGACTTTCCTTTTTGGAACACATGTTGGAACTCTTTATTTTTTTTGATTCTTTGTTCTTTCCTCAATGTGTCTCCTCCTGCCTTACACAAATCCTCTAATTCGGTCCTATTTCAACATTCTTTCTCAAATCTTGTGAAAAAATAACCGGAATATGCCCGAAATAGTAAAAAAGACCACTGACAGTCAGTGGCCTTATGCTGATAATACTTTTCTTCCTTTGCGACGACGACGTGCAAGAACTTTACGTCCATTTGCAGAACTCATACGCTCACGGAAACCGTGTACTTTACTACGTTTACGATTATTTGGTTGAAACGTTCTTTTCATTACTATGACACCTCCCTGAGGATACTTCAAAATCTAAGTGGAAAAACACCTCTATATGATCGATAGACATTTATAAGCCGTTTTTCAACACTACTGGAAAGTCTTGCTTTCCTATAATATAAAATTTCTTTACAGACAGTCTTAATAATTATAGAGAATATACCATCGGAATGTCAACTTCCCAAATGTAAGTATAAATTCCCCAGCCCCACAAAGCAACCCTTTCTTTTTATATAGTAAAAACTAACAACCGATCTTTCACTCATCTCTTCAATAAAAGTTGCGTTGATCGGTTAATCTCCGTTCCAGGCGCTTCGCTTTCCGCGGGCGGTCCGGGAGCCTCCTCACTTCGTTGCGGGGTCTCCCCTGTCCCTTCCTCCCGCAGGAGTCTGCGCGCCTTCCTCTACGATTAGCTAAGTTTTAATTTTTCACTTTATGCATCTAACTTTTTTCAACCTGTGAATAACTTTTTTCGCTATTTTTCGTCATCCACAACACTTATCGACAAGGTTTACACAGTATCTTGTGTTGTGGAAAACTTTTCTCCACAACTTGTGGTACTTGTGGATAATATTAAAAAGCAATTGCAACATAAGGTTTTTTTTGATATTATTATTGTGTTTTCACTCTTAATAAATGATTAACAGAAAATAGTTTTCCACAGATTGTGGATAAGGTGTGGATAGTTATCCAAGGTTGTGTGTAAGTATTTGTCCACAGGTGCGGTTTTTTGTCGAAAACTACTTTTCTACTATATAATATCTTTTTCACAGTATACGAATGAATAAACATACAACGGGTGTTTTTCTAGCAGAGTGTTTGTTGAACAAAACTTGTACAGATAAGCACCTTTTTCTATTGTCAAAAGGGTGTCAGACACAAACGAAAGGGGGATTCATGATGAAAAATATTTCTGATCTATGGGTCAAAGCACTAAATCAGATAGAGGAAAAAATAAGTAAGCCCAGCTTTGAAACATGGTTGAAGAGTACAAAAGCTCATTCTTTGCAGGGAGATAATCTCGTGATCACTGCACCAAATGAATTTGCACGTGACTGGCTCGAGTCGAGGTATTCCGGTCTTATCGGAGAAACCATCTCTGATATCACAGGTGAAGATTTATCCATCAAATTTATTATTCCTCAAAACCAAGCAGATGAAGAGATCGAGATAAAAACTCCTCCTGCAAAAGTAAAAAAAGACGATGATATGATCGAAATTCCTCAAAATATGCTGAATCCGAAGTACACATTCGACACATTCGTCATCGGTTCTGGAAACAGATTTGCTCACGCTGCCTCTTTGGCAGTAGCTGAAGCTCCAGCTAAAGCCTATAATCCTCTTTTTATTTACGGGGGAGTAGGACTAGGAAAAACCCACTTAATGCATGCCATCGGCCATTATGTTATTGAGCATAATCCTGCAGCAAAGGTGGTCTATTTATCATCTGAAAAATTCACCAATGAATTCATTAATTCCATTCGTGACAACAAGGCTGTCGATTTTCGCAATAAATATCGAAATGTCGATGTGTTGCTTATTGATGATATTCAATTCCTTGCCGGAAAAGAACAAACACAAGAGGAATTTTTCCATACATTTAATACATTGCATGAAGAAAGCAAACAGATTGTCATCTCTAGTGACCGTCCTCCAAAAGAGATTCCGACATTGGAAGACCGCCTGAGATCTCGCTTTGAATGGGGCTTGATAACAGACATCACTCCACCAGATTTAGAAACCCGTATAGCTATCTTACGTAAAAAAGCAAAAGCAGAAGGGTTAGATATCCCAAACGAAGTGATGCTCTATATCGCTAATCAAATTGATTCCAATATCCGTGAATTGGAGGGGGCACTTATCCGAGTGGTTGCCTATTCTTCCCTGATTAATAAGGATATTAATGCTGACTTGGCAGCAGAAGCACTGAAAGATATCATTCCAAGCTCTAAGCCTAGAGTGGTGACCATTCATGACATTCAACGGACCGTTGGAGAAGAATACAATGTTAAATTAGAGGATTTTAAGGCAAAGAAACGAACGAAATCGGTTGCTTTCCCTCGACAAATTGCCATGTATCTTTCAAGGGAACTCACAGATTATTCCTTGCCGAAAATTGGAGAAGAATTCGGAGGTCGAGATCATACGACCGTTATTCATGCCCATGAAAAGATCTCCAATCTCGTAAAAACAGATACAACATTACAAAAACAAATACAATCAATTGCCGATTCCCTTAAAAGTTAAATAGAACAATAGTGGAAACTGTGTATAAGTGGAACTTGGTTAAACACAGGTTATTCACATGTGGATATTTACTCTGCGTAACAAAAATACGAGTTATCCACATAATCACAGCCCCTACTATTACTTCTACTAGTTTTTTATTAATAAAATATATAAATAGACCTGCCCATTAAGGAGGATTACGATGAAATTTATTATCCAACGCGACAAGTTAGTTCAAAGCGTTCAAGATGTACTAAAAGCAGTTTCTTCCCGGACAACCATTCCAATTTTGACTGGAATAAAGATTGTTGCTACAGAAGAAGGAGTTACACTTACTGGAAGTGATTCTGATATCTCCATTGAATCCTTCATTCCTTCTGAAGAAGATGGATCGGAAAATGTCGAAGTAAAAACAGCTGGAAGTGTTGTGCTGCAAGCCCGATTCTTTAGTGAAATTATTAAAAAACTTCCAATGGATACAGTCGAAATCGAGGTACAAAACCAGTATGTAACGACCATTCGTTCTGGAAAATCGGAATTTAACCTAAATGGACAAGATGCTGCTGAATATCCGCATTTGCCACAAGTAGAGGAACAAAATGTATTCCGTGTTCCAACCGATCTACTAAAAAACATTATTCGACAAACTGTCTTTGCAGTGTCCACCTCAGAAACACGCCCTATCTTGACAGGTGTAAACTGGAAGCTTGAAAACCATGAACTTACCTGTATTGCAACAGATAGTCATCGCCTGGCTTTACGTAAAGCAAAGGTGGAAGCGGAAAATGACATTACATGCAATGTAGTCATTCCTGGTAAAAGTTTGAATGAATTAAATAAAATTTTAGATGATACGAACGAATTGCTTGATATCGTCATGACGGAGAACCAAGTACTTTTCAAAGCAAAAAATATTCTTTTCTTCTCCCGTCTGCTTGATGGAAATTATCCGGATACTTCCCGATTAATTCCTGCTGAAAGTAAAACGGATATCACGGTAACAACGAAAGAGTTCCTTCAGGCGATTGATCGCGCGAGCTTACTTGCAAGAGAGGGACGAAATAATGTAGTAAAGCTTGCTACTTTAGAGTCTGATACACTTGAAGTTTCCTCTAATTCTCCAGAAGTCGGAAAAGTAGTGGAACAAGTCCAAAGTAATTCCATTGATGGTGAAGAACTGAAAATTTCTTTTAGCGCAAAATATATGATGGATGCTTTAAAGGCTCTTGAAGGAAACGAGATTTTAATTAATTTCACTGGTGCGATGAGGCCGTTTGTCATCAAAACATTACATGATGATTCCATGCTTCAACTTATCCTGCCAGTCAGAACGTACTAATAAACATAGAATCAGAAAGCTGCTAGTGACCATTCCTAGTGGCTTTCTTTTCTATATGGAAAAGTTCTAGTACAATAGGAAGTAGACAATAAGGGAATAGTAAAAGTAATACTTATCCCTAAAAAGAAAGTGAGCGCGAAATAATGACAGAAATTCAAATTTCTACAGAAATGATCACACTTGGACAATTCTTAAAGTTGGCCGATGTCATTCAATCAGGCGGGATGGCAAAATGGTTTCTTTCAGAATACGAAGTGAAAGTGAACGGAGAGCTTGAAGACAGAAGAGGAAGAAAACTGAAAGTACAAGATGTAATTGAAATAGATGGTCATGGAAAATATGTCGTTGTTTCCGGATGAGTTGGTGATACGGATTGTATATTGAAGAATTGACGTTAAGACACTATCGAAATTATGAAAGCTTGCATGCCGTATTTGAAAATGGTGTGAATGTCATATTAGGAGAAAACGCACAAGGAAAGACAAATGTGATGGAATCTATCTATGTATTGGCAATGGCAAAATCACACAGGACGTCCAATGATAAAGATCTTATCAGATGGGACGAAGAGTATGGTAAAATAGAAGGCAGGATACATAAACGGAATGGAGAGTTGCCGCTGCAACTAGTCATAAGTAAAAAAGGGAAGAAAGCAAAGATCAATCATATTGAACAAACCAAATTAAGTCAGTATATCGGAAATATGAATATCGTCATGTTTGCACCTGAGGATCTAACCCTTGTAAAAGGTAGTCCTCAGGTAAGACGACGTTTTATAGATATGGAACTAGGACAAGTATCACCGCGGTATATGCATGACTTGTCGAGGTATCAAAAAGTACTTCAGCAGCGCAATCATTACTTGAAGCAGTTACAGACAAGAAAGCAAAAAGACGAAACCATGCTGTTTGTATTAACAGAGCAGCTTATCGAATTGGCTGCGAGCGTGACGGAAAAGAGGCAGGAATTCGTTCAATTGCTGCAAAGCTGGGCTCAGCCAATTCATAAAAGCATCAGCCGTGATTTGGAAGAATTGACTATTATCTACAAACCATCCATTGATTATGTATCAGAAACAACAAACTTGTCGAAAATGATAGAAGCATATAACGAAAAGTTTGATAAAATAAAAGATAGAGAAATTGAAAGAGGCGTGACACTATTTGGTCCCCATCGTGATGACCTGCTCTTTCAAGTGAACGGAAAAGATGTCCAGACATTCGGATCACAAGGACAACAGCGCACGACAGCTCTGTCGCTGAAGCTTGCAGAAATAGACCTCATTCACTCGGTAGTTGGGGAATATCCGATACTGCTCCTTGATGACGTATTGTCTGAGTTAGATGATTATAGACAGTCCCATCTCTTAAACACCATTCAGGGGAAAGTTCAAACCTTCGTGACAACAACGAGTGTGGATGGAATCGACCATCAAACCCTGAAACAAGCGGCTACATATGAGGTGGTCTCCGGTACGATCAAGAAACGAAATTGAGGTGAAGGCTCATGTATTTGCATATTGGAGAAGAAGTAATGGTGCGCGCTTCTAAAATTATTGCTATTTTAGACCGCAGGCTCCTGCAATCTGACTGGAAGAGTACTCTCCCGGAAGTAGCAGACAAATCCATTAAAAATATCAGTAAACATGACATCAAATCAATCGTGATTACCGAGGAAAACATATACCTTTCTCCGTTAGCCTCAACAACCTTGAAAAAAAGAATGGATACCTCGATGGAGGAGTTCCTTTATTAGAGAAACTGCCTGTTATAGGTGTGTTTGTTGCCCAAAAGGACAACCAGTCTATTGTGTAGAAATAAAAAGTGAAGGTGATAGATATGACGATGGACCAAAAAGAATTGCAAGAAAACAGCTATGATGAAAGTAATATACAGGTACTTGAAGGCCTTGAAGCCGTTAGAAAGCGACCAGGTATGTACATCGGTTCCACCAGTGCCAAAGGACTGCATCACTTAGTGTGGGAGATTGTCGATAACAGTATCGATGAAGCATTGGCGGGGTATTGCTCTGAAATCAATGTTATTGTCGAAAAAGACAACAGCATCACCGTAAAAGATAATGGCCGTGGTATTCCAGTCGGAATTCATGAAAAAATGGGTCGTCCCGCAGTAGAAGTAATTATGACCGTACTTCACGCAGGTGGAAAATTTGGCGGTGGCGGTTATAAAGTATCCGGAGGTTTGCACGGGGTTGGTGCATCCGTTGTTAATGCCCTTTCCTCTGAGCTTAAGATATATGTCCATCGTGATGGCAACATCCATTACCAGCAATACAATAAAGGTGTACCGAATGAGGACCTTAAGATAATTGGTGAAACGGACATCACAGGGACAATCATTCACTTTGTTCCTGACGAAGAAATTTTTACAGAAACAAAAGAATATGACTACGATACGCTGGCACACCGTCTTCGTGAGCTTGCGTTCTTAAATAAAGGAATACGAATAACGATTGAAGATAAGCGTGAAGAAACGCCGAAAAAGAATGAATACCATTATGAGGGCGGTATCGCTTCTTATGTAGAGCATTTAAACCGTACAAAGGAAGTCATTCATGAGGAAGTTGTGTTTGTGGAGGGAGAAAAGGACGGAATCTCCATCGAAGTGGCACTGCAGTATAATGACAGTTACACAAGCAATTTGTACTCTTTTGCCAACAACATCAATACCTATGAAGGTGGAACCCATGAATCTGGCTTTAAGACGGCATTGACGAGAGTAATCAATGACTATGCCCGCAAGAACAATATTTTCAAAGATGCAGACAGCAACCTAACTGGGGAAGATGTTCGAGAAGGCTTGACGGCGATCGTTTCGATCAAACACCCAGATCCTCAGTTTGAAGGCCAGACGAAAACGAAATTAGGAAACAGTGAAGCAAGAACAGTTACAGATTCTGTTTTTACGGAAAAATTTGAAGGCTTCCTGCTTGAAAACCCTTCTGCAGCCAGAAAAATTGTAGAAAAAGGTTTAATGGCTTCCCGAGCAAGAATGGCAGCCAAGAAAGCAAGAGAACTCACTAGAAGAAAGAGTGCTTTGGAAATCTCCAGCCTTCCTGGAAAATTGGCAGACTGCTCCTCTAAAGATCCGTCGATCAGCGAATTATATGTGGTAGAGGGAGATTCTGCGGGAGGATCAGCGAAACAAGGGCGTGATCGCCACTTTCAAGCGATTTTGCCTTTACGTGGAAAGATTATCAATGTGGAAAAAGCACGGTTAGATAAAATCTTATCCAACAACGAGGTACGTGCCATTATTACAGCGCTAGGTACTGGAATCGGCGAAGACTTCGACATTTCCCGTGCCCGATACCATAAAATCGTGATCATGACGGATGCAGATGTCGACGGTGCCCATATCCGTACTCTTTTACTGACATTCTTCTACCGTTACATGCGCCAGATCATTGAACATGGATACATCTACATTGCCCAACCGCCTCTTTACAAGATTCAACAGGGTAAAAAGATTGAGTATGCGTACAATGAACGTCAGCTTGAGGAAGTTCTTGCGACCATGTCTGATCAACCAAAAGCCGGCATCCAGCGCTATAAAGGATTAGGAGAGATGAACCCAGAGCAGCTTTGGGAAACAACCATGGATCCTATGACTAGAACGTTGCTACAGGTAAGCCTGCAAGACGCAATCGAAGCGGATGAAACATTTGAAATTCTAATGGGCGATAAAGTAGAACCGAGAAGAAACTTTATCCAAGACAATGCCCGTTATGTAAAAAATCTGGATATTTAACTTAAGTATCCATAAAAAAGCGTGGTAGTACTATGCCGAGCCACTGAAAAATGAAAACTAAAGTTCTAATGGTTTCTAGCTGGTGATAGGAGCAAATGGCGAAGACTCCAGCGGGAGGGTAGCGACAATGTTGAGACCCCGCAGGCTTGCAGAGGAGGCTCAAGGTCGCCCCGCGAAAAGCGAAGCCATTTGCGGAAATCAACAGCGGTTGTTAACAAACACCAAGAATTTAGTGATAATTCAGTGGCGACGTGTCATGCTATCCTGTCTTTTACATAGAGAAGAGCGAAAGCGAATGTGGTCTTGAACTCACATTTCGCAAGGAGGTTCGTTATTATGTCTGAGAGGTCCTCAGTTAAAGAAATAAATATCAGTCAGGAAATGAGAACATCATTCCTGGACTATGCCATGAGTGTTATCGTATCCCGTGCCCTGCCAGATGTAAGGGACGGATTGAAACCTGTACACAGACGTATCTTGTACGCCATGAATGATTTAGGTATGACAGCTGATAAAGCTTATAAAAAGTCCGCCCGTATCGTAGGGGAAGTAATCGGGAAGTACCATCCACATGGTGACTCCGCGGTTTATGACACGATGGTACGTATGGCACAGGACTTTAACTTCCGTTATATGCTGATTGATGGCCACGGAAACTTCGGATCTGTCGATGGTGACGCAGCAGCTGCCATGCGTTATACCGAAGCAAGAATGTCGAAGATCTCCATGGAGATACTTCGCGATATCAATAAAGACACCATTGATTACCAAGATAACTATGATGGTTCCGAGAGAGAGCCGATTGTATTGCCAGCACGTTTTCCAAACCTGCTTGTAAACGGTGCTTCCGGTATCGCGGTTGGGATGGCAACCAATATCCCGCCTCACCAACTGGGAGAGATCATTGACGGAGTACTTGCTGTAAGTAAGGACCCTGACATTACCATTCCCGAGTTAATGGAAATCATTCCTGGTCCAGACTTCCCGACAGCAGGTCAGATTCTGGGCAGAAGCGGAATCAGAAGAGCGTATGAAACGGGCCGCGGATCTATCACGGTTCGTGCTAAAGTGGAGATTGAAACAAAACCGAATGGCAGAGAAGTCATCCTTGTACATGAACTTCCTTACCAGGTGAATAAAGCAAAACTTATCGAAAAAATCGCGGACCTTGTTCGGGATAAGAAAATAGAAGGCATCTCTGACTTGCGCGATGAATCAGACCGTAATGGTATGCGTATCGTCATGGAAGTCAAAAAAGATGCAAACGCTAATGTCCTTTTAAATAACTTATACAAACAGACGTCCCTTCAAACAAGCTTTGGTATCAACTTGCTTGCACTAGTTAACGGGGAACCGAAAGTATTGAACCTGAAACAATGTCTGTATTACTATCTAGAACATCAAAAAGTCGTAATTAAGCGCCGTACGGCATTCGAACTGCGTAAAGCGGAAGCAAGAGCACACATCTTAGAAGGTCTGCGCATTGCCTTAGATCACTTAGATGCTGTAATCACCTTGATCCGTAGTTCACAAACGGCTGATATTGCCCGTGAAGGGTTAATGACCGAATTCTCTCTATCTGAGAAACAAGCACAAGCTATTCTAGACATGCGTCTACAACGTCTAACCGGCTTAGAGCGCGAAAAGATAGAAGAAGAATACCAAGGGCTTATGCAGCTTATTGCTGAACTGAAAGCGATTCTTGCAGATGAAGAAAAAGTACTTGAAATTATCCGCGAAGAACTAACAGAAGTTAAAGACCGTTTCAACGACACACGTCGTACAGAGATAATGGTTGGCGGCTTTGAAAATATTGAAGATGAGGATTTAATTCCACGTCAAAATGTCGTGATCACTCTTACGCATAATGGCTATATTAAGCGTCTGCCTCTTTCGACTTACCGCAGCCAACGAAGAGGAGGTCGTGGGATTCAAGGGATGGGAACCAATGAAAATGACTTTGTTGAACATCTATTGACCACATCCACACACGATACGCTATTATTCTTTACAAACAAAGGGAAAGTGTACCGAGCAAAAGGTTACGAAATCCCAGAATTTAGCCGTACAGCAAAAGGAATTCCAATCATCAACTTGCTTGAGGTGGAAAAAGGAGAATGGGTCAACGCCATTATTCCGGTGGAAGACTTTGTAGATGACTGGTATTTATTCTTTACAACCAAGCATGGAATTTCCAAGCGATCTCCTCTATCTCAATTCGCCAACATCCGTAAGGGCGGTTTAATTGCTCTAGGATTACGCGAAAGCGATGAGTTAATCTCAGTAAAATTAACTGATGGAACGAAAGAGATGATCATTGGAACGAAAAACGGAATGCTCATTCGCTTCCATGAAACGGACGTACGTTCCATGGGTAGAACGGCAACGGGAGTAAAAGGAATCTCCATTTCCGAAAATGATGAAGTGGTAGGAATGGAACTTCTTGATGAAGGCCTCGATGTACTAGTCGTGACCAAAAATGGTTACGGTAAACGTACTCCGGCCGAAGAGTACCGTGTCCAAAGCCGAGGAGGAAAAGGGATTAAAACATGTAACATCACTGAGCGTAATGGTGAGCTAGTTTCTGTTAAAACCGTAACCACTGAAGAAGATCTAATGCTGATTACAGCAAGTGGCGTCTTGATTCGTATGTCTGTCGATGGAATCTCACAAATGGGTCGAAACACCCAAGGAGTGAAGCTGATTCGTCTTGCAGAGAACGAATTTGTGACGACAGTCGCAAGAGTGGATAAAGAAGACGAGCCAGAAGATGGTACGGAAGATACAGAAATGGAAGAAGGAAATTCCACAGAAGAGGTCGAAGAATAAGAAGAGTAAATGATCAACTCTAAGAGAGGAGCACTTTTATGTGTTCCTCTTTGTTTATAAGGAGAGAGCGTTCATGTTAGTGAAAACCGAACAGCTAGTGGAAGGATGTATTCTGGCACAAGAAATAAAGGCACTCACATCAAAACCAATTATGCCAAAGAGAACCGTTCTGACAAATCAACACATTGAAATTTTAGAGTCTTTCTTGGTAGAAAAAGTCGAGATAGAAGCATTCCTCTCAAACGGACAACCCTTCAACCCTCAATTGTTAACCATGATTGAAGATAAACCAAAAGAGGATTCCTTTTTACAGATGTACTTAAAAGCAACGCAATCTTACAAAAAAATGTACGAGGCATGGGGATCAGGTGCCCCAATTGATTATAGTGCCGTCCGCAAGACAATTATCCCTTTAATTGAAAAATCCCTTCAATATCAAGAAGAAGTTTTTGCCCTCTACCATTACACAAACGAAGAAGACTATATCTATCATCATTCTGTAGCAGTGGCCATCATTGCTTCTGCAATAGCGAAATCACTTGGCTATAAAAAGAAAGATATCATTCAAGTCGGCATAGCTGGCTTCTTAATGGATTGCGGCATGTCCCGCATCGATCAGAAAATCTTGAAAAATGTTGCGGCCCTAAGAAAAGAGGAATTTGCCCAAATAAAAGAACACCCTATCTTCAGCTATCAAATGGTAAGCAAACAACCAGTAATTCAGGATGAAATAAAGCTTGCTGTATTGCAGCATCATGAACGCTACGATAAAACCGGCTATCCTTTTGGACTCTCAGAAGACAAAATACACACCTATACAAAAATACTTGCAGTCGCAGACGTTTTTCATGCGATGACATCACCAAGGAAGTACCGAAGCAAACAATCTCCATTTAAAGTGATTGAACAGCTGAAACATGAAACCTTTGGAAAATATGATCTTTCTATCGTTCAAGCTCTCACGTCAAATGTTTGCAGTTTCAGCATAGGTGACAAGATAAAGCTTTCTAATAATAAAATTGCAGAGGTTGCCTTTATCGATCCCCGATATCCGTCTAGGCCAATGGTGAGAGAAATTGACTCCAATCAATTCCTCACCTTAAATCAAGAATTAGACATTCATATAGAAGAAGTTTTAAAATAACTCCACTGCTATATGCCTCAACAAAAAACGAAGGAAATCTATAAGGTTTCCTTCGTTTTCTATGTTATAAACAAGAAAATAAAAATATATTAAAAAAGTAATTGCATCCCTAATCGACCCGTGCTATAATCAATCAAGTCAGCAACGACAACGAGTTGCATCTTACATAACTATCGAAAAAAGATAATAAAAAGATGTTGACTTAAAATGAAATAAATGATATATTAATGAAGTCGCTTTTGAAAGGCGGCAACATAAAAGAGTTCTTTGAAAACTAAACAAAACAACAGCGTCATAACGTCGGTTCTACGGAACACGACAAAATGATTTTAAGTAACACAAGCTAGCAAATTTTGAGCAAAAGCTCAGACTCTTTATTGGAGAGTTTGATCCTGGCTCAGGACGAACGCTGGCGGCGTGCCTAATACATGCAAGTCGAGC
>NZ_JAAXCU010000029.1 GCF_012911845.1 Bacillus sp. RO2
GTACATCCTTTACTACAACCACCTGAGAATAAAATCAAGATTAAAACGTAAAAGTCCAGTAGCTTATCGAGCTAGATTTGAGCAAGCTGCTTAGAAAATATGTGTCCAGTTTTAAGGGTTCAGTACATAGCCGAGGAGGCTCCAGCAGTGCCCCTAGGAAAGCGAAGCCATTTGCGGAAATCAACAGCGATGTTTAGTGAAATTTCAAAATCAAGCTCTTTTTCAGTGGCTTCAGGCGTAGCCGAAGATGCTCACGTCAGCCCCTAGGAAAGCAAAGCCATTTGCGGAAATCAACAGCGGTGTTTAGTAAAATTTCAAAATCAAGCTCTTTCTCAGTGGCTTCAGGCGTAGCCGAGGAAGCTCACGTCAGCCCCTAGGAAAGCGAAGCCATTTGCGGAAATCAACAGCGGTGTGTAAACGACATCTAAAATCAAAGACTTTTTTTACATATATGAAATACCCACCACACTAGTGATGGGTATTTGTATTTGGTAGTAGTCTATTGCATGCCGTTTTTGATGGCACTTGCTACCTGAAGGGTCCGTTTAGTCTGATGTTTGACTGCTGCAGTGACATCCTCTTTCCAGTTACCGTCCTGATCGGCTGTCACGCTTGTTCCATATGGATTTCCGCCCGCTTCAAAAATGGAGTTGTCTGTATAACCTGGGGCGGCGATGATAACTCCCCAATGATACATAGTGGTATAAAGGTTTAAGATAGTTTGTTCTTGTCCTCCGTGAGGATTGCTTGCAGATGTCATGGCACTTGCAACTTTATTTGCGAGTTTCCCTTCTGCCCAAAGTCCTCCAGTAGTATCAAGGAATTGCTTCATTTGTGCAGGAACCGTTCCATATCTAGTTGGGACACTGAATATATAGGCATCTGCCCATGTAAGGTCGTCTAAACTTACTTCCGGTACGTCCTTTGTTTCCTCCAAATGTTGTTTCCAAGCTGGATTAGAGTCAATTGCCTGTTGCGGGGCAAGCTCTGGGACCTTTACCAACTTTACCTCTGCACCGCTTGCCTTTGCTTCCTCTTCTGCCGTTTTTGCCAGCTTATAATTCGTACCTGTTGAACTGTAATAGATAATTGCCAATTTTACATTCGTAGTCATTCTCAAACACTCCTTTTACTCATTTTGAAAGGCTTTTTCATGTTTGCAGTTCTAGAATACTATTACCTTCTAACTTTTCTTGTACCCGAATATCTCGAATCAAAACTATTGAATATGTTTTTTATAAAAAGGCTCTGTTAAAGCAAATTGTTGATTTTTGCAACAACCTAGCTGTTGATTGGAGCAATAGGCGAAGACTCCTCGAAAATGCTACGCATTTTCTTCGTGCGATGTATCGCTGTCGAAGCCTTCCTTGTCCTAAGGGAAATAGCGTTTAGGGGAGACCCCGCAGGCGCTTTTCCGAGGAGGCTCCCCAAACGCCCCTAGGAAAGCGAAGCCTAGTGCGGAAATCAACAGCGGTGTTTAACAGAGCCTATAAAAAAAGACCCCACTCTATTGAGTAAGGTCCATCAATTAAAATCATCCTTCCGGAATAGGGTCCGGATGCTGATCCTTTGTAGCTAATAATACTTCCTGCGTTGGATCTAAACCTGCCTCCTGAAACACCGTAGCACCTCCGAATAGTAAGAAAAACGCCAACCCCAACAGAACCAATCGTTTTTTCATATGACCCATCTCCTTCTTATAGAAAAGTTTGTTTCTTTAATTCCTTATATCCTAGAGAATAGTAATAACTTGCTTTTTTATATTTATAACTGGCTTCAAAATATTGAGCCAGACGTTCAGCATAAATGATGAGCGGCTCCTTAAGATCTTTGTCTTGAAAATATGGCAGGGCTTGCTCTAAAAATATTTGATCAAATTTTTCATACTCCCCTTCAAGAATGCATTCATGGATGGAGAAGTAATAATGATATTCAATGGCATCTTCTGGATTCGATAAAAGTTCTTTGCCAAGCTTCAGCCATTTTCTGCATTCCGTGTAATCACCGAGTTTATCATATTCAAGTAAAATACAATAAATAGAAGTTAGCTTACTTTGAGGTCTATCTTGCTGTTTTAGAAAATAGCTTTTTTCATATTCATTGATTGCTTCTACATGCTGGCCTTGAATGGAGTATAGCTTTCCAAGATTATGATAGATGAGGGATTGAAGATACATATTATTAAGCGACTCTGACAGTTTCTGAGCAAGAAGGTAACTTTTTTCCGAGCGGTCGTATTCTCCAATTCTACGATAGCAGATGCCTAGTAACACTTGGCACTCTGCGCTTCTTTTGAAATCATAGATGGCTTGGAATTCTTGGAGTGCTTTAGTGGTGTAGGTGATGCTCAGTGGTTCCTTCATCGTTTGACTATATGTAAGACCGAAGAGATAGTAGAGGTCGGCCTCTTCTGATTTTTCGAGATTGGAATTCCTTTGCAGTAATTGTTCGGCTACCTTTAAGTGTTCAAGTGCCTGTACAAAATTGTTCAATCTATATTCGTAAATAGAATAGAATTTTTGAAAATAGTAATGCATGTGAATATCAAAAATATCCAGAAACTGTTGTAATTTCTCGATAAGCGCCTTCGATTGTTCCATGTTTTTAAGGTAAAGGTGATACCGCAATTCGAACAGTACAAAATACATATATGTCTTTGTGTTAACGGATTGAATTTTTTTTACCAGGTCCTCGTACCTTCGCTTTATTTCCTGACTTTCACTTGTAGTCATTAACTTGTACCATGACATAAGTTCTTGAAAAATCGTATCGTCCTGCTGTTCAATAAGACTTACTTCAAGACGCTCACATAACAGTCTCAACACTTCTTCACTAGGAGAGGTTAGGTTATTTTCAATTTTTGATAGGTAAGATACGGAAATTATTCCTCTTGCAAGATCGTCTTGTTTTAACCCTTTTTGAATGCGAAAAAATTTAATCTTACTCCCAATATCCATTTTTGTTGTCTTAACAGTTGGTTGTTCGAGATTTATCATATGGATCATTCCTTCGCTTTGTTTTCTGTTTTAAATATTCAGATTACTATAAGTAAACCACTTCGTCAAAGCGTCTGAACCCTGTCTTCCTATTATAAAAGGATATCCATTTTTTCGTAACCTCTTTTTATAGTTATCTAGGCATATTTCAATAGGAAATTTTTCCTTTTTTTGCAGACAAAAGATAAATCATTGCTAGATTTTAACTATTTTTGCCGAACAATCACTACTTTTGTCTACCATGAAGGAAGTTGCTTTTGAATGAAGAAATACAATTAGTAAAGGGAGGGAGTTTGAATGGAATTAAAGACACATGAAGTTGCAAAAGAATTAGGTATGGCACCAAGAACGGTTCGTAAGTGGGTCCAAAAATACGAAATCCCTTGTCGCAAAAATGATTATGGCCATTATGTTTATGATGAAGAAGCACTAGCGCGTCTTGAAACACTTAAAGCGAACTCTGAGGTAGCAGGTGCATTGGACGTCGAATTTGACACAGATATCAAAGAAGTACACGTCGAAAACATGAATGTTCGAAGTGGAAAGAGCAAAGCATTTGATCATCAGCTGGTAACTTTGACTGAGAGAGTGAGCAGAACAGAGCAAATGATTCAGCAAAAGGCTGATGAGGTAGTATCCTATCAACTGCTGCAACAGAGAAAAGAAATAGAAGAACTTACAAAGAAAGTGGACAGACTAGAGAGTATGTTAGATAAATTGCAAGCCCCCGTAAAAAAAATGGAACCCCCACTTATCTTTGACCAACCTCCACAACAAAAGCGCCGCAATGTATTTCGTTCCATATTTGGATTATAGAAGAAGCTGCCATGATGCCTGAATGGTCAGCTTTCTTTTTTTATTTCATCCAAGGCGATCGTAAATTCTTTAATGAGCAATAATTGTTCAGATGCGTTTATTTTCGACTCAATTATGCGTTTAACCGCTAAATAATATTTTTCTATCGGTTGTTTTCTTGTTCTTGGGTGTGTCAATTCATCCTTTAGTTCCCTTCTAATCGCCTGTTGCACTAGTTCCTTTTCATCACAACCATCTAAGCTCTCCAAGGAGCGGTTATTCCATAGGAGCCTATATAATTCTAGTAGTTCACCTTTTTCCTGCATAATCTTTCCTCCTTATTTCTACATTTTTCTTTATAATTGTATAGAATTTTCTTTCAATTTATGGTACTTTGTAAATGAAAAAAAATACATATAGCATCCGGGTAAGGGGTCTCGTCATGAACTTTTTGAAAGATATTTTATTGCAACTGTTTTTTTTGTTCGTTCCTCTTCTTTTATACTATTCATTGGTACATAAGCGTTATAGGAAGCCTTCCGAATTTAGAAGGCAAGTCGCGGTCTTTTTTTATTGTACCATTTCAGCCCTTCTGTGTTCGACATTTCCTATACTTGTCGCAAGTGACACCACTTTTTACTTAAGTGGTATTCCAGTTATCATGGCCATATTATATGGTGGGTATCTGGCTGGAATATTGACGGTCATTGCTTTATTTATTTATCCTTTAATTTTTCCATCTCCCATTAACTACTTACATGCTTATTTCCTAATCCCTTTTCTATCTGTGTTGCCATTATTGGTTCAAGCAAAGTGGAGAGTGTATTCAAACTCTCTCAAATACTTATTGATTTTAACCATTGCCGGGATTGGAGCTATACTACATGGCATTACTTTTGTGATTTTAGACAAAGAATGGATGAGTATCGTAAGGACAGATATCGTGTTTATTGGCTCTACTTTGCTTTTATTTTACGTAGTGGAGTATTTTAGTGGATTAGATCAATTACAAAATCAATATAAAAAAATGAAAAAGCTCTACCATATCAACACCATTGCTGACGAAGTATCCAAAGAGTTTCAACAACCCTTAACTATGGTGAAAGGATTTATTCAATTGCTTGGAGCAGAACACAATAGGGCCAATAAGGAATATGTCCCCATCATTCTGACAGAGCTGAACCGTGCCGAAAAAATAATTGATTCCTATATTAAACTCGTTAAGACAGAAACATTCTCGTCAAGGCCACTATCGTCAAAGGAATTACTTGATCTTGTCGCATCAGACATCCAATTATATGCGAACAATCACAACATAGATTTTCAAATTAACAGCGAGCGAAATCTAAGGATAAATGGAAACTTGAATTTACTTGCAGAATCTATCTCAACCATCATTAAATTTTGTATCCATTCCAAAGACGGAGTGACGAAAAGACTTCAGCTTAGACACTATCTTCAGCACACAGAAGTAATATTCGAGTTAGTCATAAAAGACGGGAACGCTGAAAAAGATCCAATAAAAACATTGCTTCAATTGCAAGATTTACGTCCAAATGAAGAAAATACCGCTCTCTATTCTGCCTATACGATCTTACTCGCTCATGGCGGGGATCTTCAATATCGAAATCAGTGGTTTAGAAAGTCTATAATTCTCACGTTACCTGCCCAAGTAAAAAATAGTGACCTGGTCACCAGAAACGTTATTCGTACTAACTAAAAAGGGGAACTCCATCAGCACTAACGAGTTCTCCTTTCTAATTTAGATAATATCCAAGTAAAAACCCTATAATAGAACCAAAAATGCTAAAGCTTAGATAAATAAGGGCATGTTGATACTTTTTATCCATGACTAACTGTACAGCTTCCACACTAAAAGTGGAAAAAGTCGTAAATGCACCAAAGAAACCAAATCCAAGAAGAACAAACAAAGCGTCATTAGAAAGATCCTTTGAATCTAGATTCCCATTTAGCAATCCTAATCCAAAAGAACCTAAGATATTTACAATGAGCATGGCTATTGGGATACGCGGGGTAGGAAATTTTTTCATAAGCGCCAATCCAAGCAAATATCTGCACAAGGCCCCAGCCCCTCCTCCAACGGCTAGTAAAAAATTCAAGTCCGTTTGACTCATACTAACCTCCTAGCGGAATGTCCTAGTAGAAGACCCAAAAAAGCAAATAAAAGCCCACCTAAAATGGACGAGAACAGATAAACAGTAGTAGTGAACATAGTAGACTGTGCCTTAAGTAAAAATACATCTGCAGCTAAAGTAGACATCGTCGTAAAACCGCCACACAATCCAGTACCAAACCCAACTTTCATGTAATCTTTTACTTTTCTTTGGATAAACCATCCTGTAAAGGTACCCAATAAGAAACTTCCCACGAAATTCACAAGAAGTGTCCCTACTGGAAAAGCAAAGTCAGCAGTACCTAAAGTAACCCCACACCTTAACAAGGTACCGATTGCCCCGCCTATAAAAACTGCTAGAATATTTTTCATCATTATACTATCACCTGCTCCCTTCTCCCTCCAAAAAGCGGAAAATCGCATGTAGGTTATTCATTTATTATAAACAAAAAAAGAGTGAAAACCTATGCAACGGTCATCACTCCTTCCTTGAAGTTTATTTAAATTTCCACTTTTTCCTTTTCAGGTTCGAAATAAGCACGGATAATAATTTCCAATATTTCCTTCGTCATATTCAAATGAGGAACAGGACTATCTTTTAGTAGTTTTTGAGTATTTTGATCTGCAAATGAGATACTTCGATCGAGATATGGACCAAATACATCAATCATACTATTTAACTGTAATTCCACTTGTGTTAAAGAGAAGTTTGTTTCTTTCTCATAGATCCCAAGTGAATGGAAATGCAGGTGTTCTTTTATCCTCTCAAGTATTTCCCTGTTGGTTGGCGGCGTTGGATTGGTAATATTATAGATGGTGTTCTTTTCCGCTTTTTTAGCTGCAATTGTTAAAATATCCGCTACATAATCAACCGGAACAAGATTGGAAGTACCATCTTTGGAACCGACCAGGTGGACTTTTTCCTCGTAATTTTTTCTCTCAAGTTTTCGTTTGAAAAGCTCGAGCCCTCTCATAAACCCATAAAGGGTAAAGTTTGAGTCCGCTTCACCAGTCTTAGAATCTCCGACGATGATAGCAGGCCTAAAGATGGAGACGTCCATTACGCCTTGATATCTCATTACTTCATGTTCTGCAAGGGCCTTGCTCTCCTCGTATGGATTATTGAAGTCCTGTTGTAAGTTATAAAGTTCTTCCTTACCTGCATTAGATACTCCAACCGTGTATGCCGTGCTAACGTGAATAAATTTTTTCACCCCAATGGAAGCAGCAACTTCTAAGGCATGTTTCGTTCCTTTGTAATTCATTTCCATAAGTGTATCTCGTAAATGATGATCGAATTTCACTAATGCTGCAAGATGGTAGAAAATATCGATTTTGTTGGTAATTGCAGCAAATTGATCAGTTGATAAACCGAATTCCGGCATAACAATGTCCCCATTTAGGATGGTAACCCGCTCTTGTAAAGAAACAGGTAAGTCTTCTTTCAATGCCGTTGCTTTTTTCATGTTTCTAGCTAATATATAGACCGTGTGCTCTCCTTCCAAGAGGTTGCGAATCAGCCTTCCCCCTAAAAATCCAGTAGCACCAGTTAAGAATATGTTCATTGAAGTCCTCCATTGTTGAAGATGATTTTTCAATCAAATCTATTACAATAGTAATATAGATTGTACACGAAATCAAAACATGGAAAATTTTGAAGAAGCATATCATTAGTAGAGGTCTGCAAAACGCTTACGTTATAATGGAAATAACGACATAAAAAAGGAGTCTGTGATGAGTAAAAAATTCTGGGGTCTACTTCTTGTAATTGCTTGTCTTGCCGCCTACTTCTTTATACCCAAAATGTATGCAACTGTAACACAAAAATCTGTCGGGAGTCTTCCTTATGAGCTTGAGGAAAGTGAAAACATTGCCTATGCCACATTTGCAGGTGGCTGCTTCTGGTGCATGGAACCGCCATTCGAAAAGCTTCCTGGTGTATACGAAGTTGTTTCAGGATATATCGGTGGAAATGTGAAAAATCCTGCCTACAATGAGGTAACAACCGGAGAGACAGGTCATGTGGAGGCTGTCATTGTTTCCTATAATCCTAATGTCATAAATTATGAAACTTTGTTAGACGTTTTCTGGAGACAAGTCGATCCAACTGATGACAAGGGACAATTTGTCGATAAAGGGACTCCTTATCGTTCTGAAATCTTTTATCATAGCGAAGAGCAGCAGCAACTCGCCGAGAAATCAAAAGAAGAGATAATCGCCTCTGGGCGTTTTGATCAACCAATCTTGACGGAGATCAGGGCAGCAGAAACCTTTTATATTGCAGAAGACTATCATCAAGACTATTATCTCAAAAACCCTGTCCGCTATGACTTTTACCGAGAAAACTCAGGACGTGACGAGTTTCTTGATAAGGTGTGGGGAAATAACCGCAATATTATTCCGGAAGTAGAGGATGATGACACAACCCTTCTCCATTTATCTAAAGAAGATTTACGTTCCGTTTTAACTGCTGAACAGTATTACGTCACGCAGGAGGATGGAACAGAAGAACCATTCAATAATGAATATTGGGACTTTGAAGGAGAAGGCATTTATGTAGATTTGATTTCAGGGGAGGCATTGTTCAGCTCTACCGATAAATATGATTCTGGCACAGGTTGGCCTAGTTTTACCAAGCCGTTAGTAGCAGAAAATATAGTAGAGCTTGAAGACCGGAGTCTTTTCTCTGTACGAACCGAAATCCGCAGTAAATTAGGCAACGCGCACTTGGGTCATGTTTTTGATGACGGCCCCGAGCCAACAGGCTTAAGATATTGCATGAACTCTGCTGCGCTCCGTTTTGTACCGAAAGAACAGCTTGAAGCAGAAGGATACGTGGAATTTCTGGAGTTGTTTGAATAAGGAAGAAACCCACTCTCCCTTGATGGTGAGTGGGTTTCTTCCTTATTTAGTATCTTTCAGTTTTTTAGATTTTTCCGTACAGACTTCCATTGCAGAGACTACCGCAGACCGGAAACCTTTCTTCTCCAATGTTGTGACCGCCTCAATCGTTGCTCCACCCGGGGTACACACATTGTCCTTTAGTTCTCCAGGATGCTTGCCTGTCTCAAGAACCATTTTCGCAGCACCAAGGACGGCCTGCGCTGCCATTGTATAAGCTTGACTTCGTGCAATTCCCTGCTGGACCGCCCCATCCGCCAACGCTTCAATAAACATATACACATAGGCCGGCGAGGATCCACTTACAGCAGGAACAGCATCCATCAACTTTTCAGGTAGTACCTCTGCTTTACCAAAACTTTCAAAAAGACTGATGACGTTTTGAAGTTCATTATCATTTACTGACTCATTTGCACAAATCGCACTCATGCCTTCGCCGACTAAAGATGGTGTATTTGGCATCACACGCACCGCTTTTATTTTTTTTCCGAAAGCTGACTCAAGAAACTCCAATGAGATACCAGCCGCAATGGTAATGATGACAGCGTCACTTTTTATTACGTCGGTAATTTCTTCTATTACCTCTTTGTGCAGGTCTGGTTTTACAGCCAAGATTAGCATATCAGCTTTTGTTGCTACTTCCCTGTTTCGGATAGTTGTTTCAATATCGTACTTATTTGCCATCTTCTCTATCGTTACTTTTGTTTTGGCACTCGCAAATATTTGATTGGCAGGAACAAGCTCTGACTTTATTAGCCCACCAATAATAGCCTCAGCCATCTTTCCACTACCGATAAACCCGATTTTTTTATTCAACATTATGCATCACTTCCTATACGTTCTGCTTTGAATTATATAAAAGTCATAAGAAGAAAGCTACCCATATTCATTTCATGGATCGCTTTTGCTTCTGTGTCAAACGCTTAGATTCTGTTTGCCACGGAATCTCCCGTATGACTACCGTGCAACATTAATATTCCTGAACATTGTCCTCATTGCGACCGTATGACTACCGGGCAACTCCAAAACTCCTGTACATTGTCCTCATTGCGACCCTATGACTACCTGGCATCTCCAAAAATCCTGAACATTGTCCTCATTGCGACCCTATGACTACCGGACAACACCAAAAATCCTGTACATTGTCCTCATTGCACCCCTATGACTACCGGACAACACCAAAACTCCAGTACATTGTCCTCATTGCGACCCTATGACTACCGGACAACATCAAAACTCCTGTACATTGTCCTCATTGCGCCCCTATGACTACCGGACAACATCAAAACTCCTGAACATTGTCCTCATTGCTACCCTATGACTACCGGACAACATCAAAACTCCTGTACATTGTCCTCATTGCGACCCTATGACTACCGGACAACACTAAAACTCCTGTACATTTTCCTCATTCCGACCCTATGACTACAGTGCCACACCATATCTACTGTACATTGTTCTCCTTTCCACCCTATAACTACCGGACAACACTAATACTCCTTTACCTTGTCCTCATTCCTCCTTTATTACTCCTGGACCACACCAATTCTTCTTTCATCATTTCACATT
>NZ_JAAXCU010000003.1 GCF_012911845.1 Bacillus sp. RO2
GGTCGTATAGAGGGGCTCTATAAGCCCGAATAGGTTAGAAATCTTGGTGGATGGTCGTATAGAGGGGCTCTATAAGCCCGAATAGGTTAGAAATCTTGGTGGATGGTCGTATAGAGGTGCTCTATAAGCCCGAATAGGTTAGAAATCTTGGTGGATGGTCGTATAGAGGTGCTCTATAAGCCCGAATAGGTTAGAAATCTTGGTGAATGGTCGTATAGAGGGGCTCTATAAGCCCGAAAAAGGTAGAAATCTTGGCAAACGGTCGTATAGAACAGTTCTATAACCCCGAACAGGTTATAAACCTTGGCAAATGGTCGTATAGAAGTAAATAAAAGGAAACTCAACACCCGAATAGTTACAATATCTCAAAAAACGGTAGTAGAGAACGCTCCTCTACGCCCAAACAGGCAACAGAACTCAAAAAACGGTAGTAGAGAACGCTCCTCTACGCCCAAACAGGCAACAAATCTCAAAAAACGGTAGTAGAAAACGCTTCTCTACGCCCAAACAGGCAACAGATCTCAAAAAACGGTAGTAGAGAACGCTCCTCTACGCCCAAACAGGCAGCAGATCTCAAAAAACGGTAGTAGAGAACGCTCCTCTACGCCCAAACAGGCAACAAACCTCTACAAACGGTCAAAGAGAACGGCCCCCAATTGTCCTAACAACCACCTGCTCCACCAACCTCAATAAACTTTGTCACCCATGCACCCTCTCCACAAACCTCGCAAAAGGCCGGACAAACGGCAAAGCCGCCGCAGAACTAATCACATTAAAAATCAAGCTCGAGTGAGCCAACTGAACATCCCCACTAGAAGCAAGCATGGACACAAACCCACCCAACCAAGGAATCAAAGGGAAAAATAGCGCCACCCCAATCACATTCAACCATATATGCGCATACGCCGTTAACTTTGCTTCCCGAATAGAACCAATACTAGCCAAATAAGCAGTCACACACGTTCCGATATTAGCCCCAAGCATAATCGCAATTCCTGCAGAAAGAGATAATAAATCATTATTTAAAAAGCTCATGCTAATCCCCGTTGTAGCCGAACTAGATTGAATAATAGCCGTAAGCAAAGTTCCAATACCTACACCAAATAGATGGTGATCATTTGTCATCGCAAGCATATCCTGCACAGACGGGAACCCTGCCAAAGGTATAGCCAGAGATTCAAATCCATTCATCGCCACAAACAAACATCCAAGCCCGAACAAGCTAGATCCAAAACTGAAAGGCAATTTCTTTTTAGAAAACAAAAATATGAATCCGATAATCAGCATTGGAAATATCAGCTGTGAAATATCTATAGTAATGAGCTCTGTAATGAAAGTAGACCCGATGTTACTGCCGAGCATGATGCCGATGGACTGATAGAAGGTTAGATAGCCTGCCGCCACCAAACCGACAGTAATAACCATCACAGCAGAACTACTTTGCAAAAGTCCAGTGATTAGTATCCCAATCAACAAACCTTTCCAAGGCATATCTGTGAATTTGGTGAGGTACCCTTTTGTCCTCTCCTCGGATAATTGAAGCAACCCTGACCTCATAACGGTCATGCCAATTAAAAATATCGCTAAATAAACAGCTAATAACGTTATAATAGAAAACAAGCCCATCACCTCTATCTCAATATATGGCGGGTGGTGGACAAGAATGACAAGTAAGAGAAGAAAAGGAGAGATCACACACATGAGGGAATGGACGACAAATACCGTCATGCATAGCTACCCAGGCATGGTTGCTCTAGTAACAGCTAAATGGAACGGTGAACAGAATATCATGGCTGCCGGTTGGCATAGCTACATATCATATGAACCGCCCATCTATGGGGTCGCCATAGCAAAGGAAAGATATACGCATCACCTAATAGAAAACTCTAAAGAGTTCGCGATCAACTTTGTACCTGAAAAATTCGCTCATTACATACAACAGTCTGGCATGCTTACAGGAAAAGAGCATAATAAATTTAAAGAACTCAATATAGAGTATCAACAAGGAAAAACAGTATCGGCACCTATCTTAAAAGAGGCGTATATTGCTTATGAATGTAAATTGATGGACCAGCAAACATATGGGGATCATGACTGGTTTGTAGGAGAGATGACCGGATTTTACAAGGATAAAGGTCTATTTGCCGAAAATGGACTGCCGGACTGGGAGAAACTTTCGATTCCCTTATACCTCGGTAGATCTTCATACATGTTGGCAAATAAGGATTCCAACGTGATAAACCTATATCGAAATAATAGTTAAACAAGATTGTTTTAAAGCATTTCCTTATAATTGTTGACCAGCAATAGTGAATATATTATAATTGGTAAGTACATGTTCTATACATGCTTTTTTGCATTTATGGGATCATGTTTTTTCTGAAAATGTTAGTGGTTGTTCTGGAGGGAGGGAATTAGAATGTCAAAAACAGTTGTTCGTAAAAACGAATCGCTTGAAGATGCTCTTCGCCGTTTCAAACGTTCAGTTTCAAAGACTGGAACGTTGCAAGAAGCAAGAAAGCGTGAATTCTATGAAAAACCAAGCGTAAGACGTAAGAAGAAGTCTGAAGCTGCTAGAAAGCGTAAATTTTAACAAGAGGGTGTAAGAATGAGTCTTCTCGAGCGTTTAAATACCGATATTAAGCAAGCTATGAAGGATAAGGACAAAGAGAAGCTTTCCGTACTCCGAATGGTTAAGTCTTCGATTCAGAACGAATCGATCAAGCACGGCAGAGACTTATCTGAAGAGGAAGAACTTACCGTATTGTCTCGTGAATTAAAGCAACGTAAAGACTCCCTCCAAGAATTTGATAAAGCCGGTCGTGAAGACTTGGTTCATAAATTACAGGGTGAAATTGCAATAGTTGAACATTATATGCCTGAGCAGTTATCAGAAGACGAACTTTCAGCAATCGTCCAACAGACGATTGCTGATGTGAACGCTACTTCGAAAGCTGACATGGGCAAAGTAATGGGAGCACTTATGCCTAAAGTAAAAGGCAAAGCGGACGGTAGCCTTGTTAACAAACTTGTACAACAACATCTTTCATAAAAACCCAAAATAGCACCTTACCTATGTAAGGTGCTATTTTTTAAGCAAGCAAGTTGACCCTACCATTTCTTCTTCATTTTGTTCACACAACCGCCACACTTTAAAAATTACTTACAAGAAAAACTCAATATCGTGAAACTTTGAGGTTTACCGTGCGTATTACATACTGGTTAAGGTGATTATAAAATGAATAGGTTTTGGAGAGGAGGACACGATGAAAAAAGTTCTTCGTATTAGTTATGTTAGCGCTTTTGTTCTGGCACTTATTTTATCGGCATTACCGCTTTTTCCATCACACACTAGCAGTGCCGAAAAGCTTGTCCATGTTATACCGGTAAATGGCACCGTTGAAAAGGGTCTTTTATCATTTATTAACAGGTCCATTCAAACTGCTGAGGAAGATGGTGCGGACTTAATAGTTTTTGATATCCACACACCGGGTGGGTTAGTGGATGCTGCAACTGAAATAGCAAATAAGTTCGAAGGGACATCTATTCCGACGGTTGCTTTTGTCAACAGTCAGGCGTTGTCTGCAGGAGCTTATTTGGCTTTGTACGCTGACCAAATTTATATGACGCCAAATGCTTCCATGGGAGCAGCGGCTGTTATTACGGGAGATGGAAGTGCAGCAGAGGATAAAGCTCAATCTTTTTGGTTAAGAGAAATGCAAAATGCTGCGGAATCTAATGGGCGTGATCCTAAATATGCCCTTGGGATGGCGGACAAAGATTTAGACCTTCCTGAAGTTGGAGCGCCTAAAGGGGATTTAGTTACTCTTGGGGCATCTTCTGCACTAGAAGTTAAGTATTCAGAAGGGACCGTAGCCGATTTGGATGCTTTACTTAGTAAATTAGGCTATGAGGATGCCGAGGTTGTTACCTCAGAAGTTACATTTGCTGAAAATGTGGCTAGGTTTCTAACCAATCCGGTTGTTGTACCGATTCTCTTATCAATAGGTTCGCTAGGGTTGGTACTTGAACTATATTCCCCTGGATTCGGGATACCTGGTGCGATGGGAATCAGTGCCTTGCTGTTGTTCTTTTACGGACATATGGTAGCTGGGCTTGCTGGAATGGAGACGATTATACTATTTGTGGTAGGAGTCGTGCTCATTGTCTTAGAGCTATTTGTGCCGGGAGGGATACTTGGTATACTTGGCCTTGGTGCTGTGGTCACAAGTTTCTTTTTGGCAACAGATGATGTTGCAGGAATGGGGTTATCCTTATTGATTGCTATGCTTGTAACCATTGTTGCGATGGTTTTATTGTTTACGGTATTTGGCAAGAAGATCCGATTGTTTGACCGGATCATTCTCCGTGATTCCACCAATACAGAGCAAGGGTATGTATCAAATGTATCACGAATTGAATTGGTAGGGCAGCACGGGGTAACATTAACTCCGTTAAGGCCTTCAGGTACAGCAGTCATTAACGACGAGAGAATTGATGTGGTTACAGAAGGTAACTTTATCGGAGCAAACAAAAAAGTAACGATTGTAAAAGCAGAAGGCTCTCGTATTGTCGTACGAGAAATCCATTCTGTTGAATAATATTTAGGAGGAATTTTACTATGGATCCAGGTACTTTAATTATTTTGTTAGCAGTTGTTCTTGGGATTATCTTTTTATCTGTTTTACTTACATTTGTACCAGTAATGCTATGGATTTCCGCATTAGCAGCTGGGGTTAGAGTAAGTATTTTCACGCTTGTAGGGATGAGATTAAGACGAGTTATTCCAAGTCGTGTCATCAACCCACTTATTAAAGCACATAAAGCAGGTTTAGCAGTTTCAACGAATCAATTAGAGAGTCACTACTTAGCTGGTGGTAATGTGGACCGTGTAGTGAACGCACTTATCGCGGCTCAACGTGCAAACATTGAATTAACATTTGAACGTGCAGCTGCGATTGATCTTGCGGGCCGTGACGTTTTAGAAGCGGTACAGATGTCCGTTAACCCGAAAGTAATTGAGACACCATTCATTGCCGGTGTGGCGATGGACGGGATTGAAGTGAAAGCAAAAGCTCGTATCACGGTTCGTGCAAACATCGAACGTCTTGTCGGTGGTGCTGGTGAAGAAACAGTTATTGCTCGTGTTGGTGAAGGTATCGTAAGTACAATAGGTTCTGCATCAGATCATAAGAAAGTACTTGAGAATCCTGATATGATCTCACAAACGGTTTTGTCAAAAGGTCTAGATGCAGGAACTGCGTTTGAGATTCTTTCCATTGATATTGCTGATATTGATATCGGGAAAAATATTGGAGCAGAATTACAAACTGACCAAGCAGAAGCGGATAAGAAAATTGCACAAGCAAAAGCAGAAGAACGTCGCGCAATGGCAGTTGCACAAGAACAAGAGATGCGCGCCCGCGTAGAGGAAATGCGTGCGAAAGTTGTGGAAGCAGAAGCAGAAGTACCACTTGCAATGGCAGAAGCATTGCGCTCTGGCAACATCGGAGTGATGGATTATATGAATATCAAGAATATTACCGCAGATACGGATATGAGAGATTCTATCGGCAAGCTGACAGATCAACCAGAAGACGGTGAAAAATAAGCAAGAAAAGATGAAGCAGGAGAAGAATGACCGCTTTTCCTGCAACTCCTTTTAAGGAAGGGAGGATGATGTGCAAATGGAATGGATTTTTGATATTCTTCAGCAGGCTCCTTGGCTAATATTTGTGTTGCTTGGTATCTTCTCCACCCTTTTTAAAGGTGGAAAACAAGAAGAGCAACAGAAACAAAGGCAAAAGCAACGTCAGAGACAGCAAACTGCGACACAGGCACCTCAAAGGCAAGAAGATTATGAAGATTATCGGCGTGAAAGTGCACCATCTCCAAAAAAAGAAGAAAAGCCCCGTTTCGATTGGGATATAGATATCTTTGGAGAAGGGAAACTTGAAGAACTGGAGCAAAAAATCCGGGAAAAAGTGAACCCTTATCTGGAGAAGGTAGATAAAAAGAAAGAACAGGTTACCTCCATTCAGAAGCAGGTGAAAGACGAAGTTAAGGAGTTGTCGATAAAAGGACAAGAAATCTCCAAAGACAGTCCGATTCTAAAACAGGAGCTACAGCTTTCAGAAGGGAAAGTAGTTTCTTCCCGTCACCGCATAAAGCCAAACAGAGTGGTGGAAGGGGTTATGTGGTCGGAAATTCTTGGCCAACCTCGCTCGAGGAATCCTCATCGTCCTGTTTACACAGAACATTTTTCAAAAAGAAAATAATCAATCTGTAAATCCCTGCACAATGAAAACTTTGTGCAGGGATTTTTTATTAGTACATATAGCATAAAGTCCTGCTGATTTCCGTTCCAGGCGCTTCGCTTGCCTGCGGGCGGTCCGTGAGCCTCCTGATATGAACGAAACTGTCAAGGCCCCCACTCAACTAGGTGTTTATGTTTTGTTTTTGTGCAACTCTAAGAAGAGAAGCCGATTCTACTTCTTTTTCTTTTATGCGTTTGATGTTAGC
>NZ_JAAXCU010000030.1 GCF_012911845.1 Bacillus sp. RO2
CTAATAGAAGCGTTCTATACGCCCGAAACTCCGTCTGAAGAGGAGGAATTGTCTAATAGAAGTGTTCTATACGCCCGAAACTCCGTCTCAAGCGGAGGAACTGTCTAATAGAGGCGTTCTATACGCCTCGAAACTCCATCTGAAGCGGAGGAACTGTCTAATAGAGGCGTTCTATACGCCCGAACTCCCGTCTGAAAAGGAAGAACTGTCTAATAGAAATTCATAAGATGGGTACATTTTACTATTTATCCCTATTTCTGAAACTAATTAGCATCCCATCACGTATCAACAATAGGAAAACAAAGAGTTTATTAGAAAAATATAACTTTTTGTTAGTATTGTTATTTTTATCCTGTAAAGGGGTAAAAGAAAATAGTCTATATCACAACAGGGAACAGGAGAGGATTATGTGAAAGCTTTGAAAATGATGTTGGTGGGAATCCTGGCTGTCATGTTACTAACAGCTTGTGGCAACTCCTCCAATGGGGCCAGTGGGAATGTAGAGGGGAATGCAGAAGCGGAAGAGACGACTAGTGAGGAAACAACTAATGCGGCTACTGAGGTAGAGGAAGTGGATGCGACAGAAGAAACAGAAGAACAAGAAACGCTGACTGCAGAAGAAGTTCTACAAAAATCCACTGAAGCGATGGCTGGGCTTTCTAGCTACTCAATGGAAATGATCTCAGATCAGGAAATTTCTATGGCAAATGAAGAGACTATTAAAATGGTTACCACCACGACAACTGATATGTCTTTGAATCCAATGGCCATGTATCAGGTGACGTCCATTGAAGATGCCGATGGAATGATGGATGGCATGGAAAATGAATCGTATTTTTCTGAAGACGGTTTCTTCGTATACGATTCCATGGCAGGACAATGGTATAAAATGCCGGAAGAATTTACAGCCCAGTTAAACGCAATGTCCGAAATGCAAGGAAATCCGGCAGAACAGTTGGAGATGCTGAAAGACTACACCGATAAGATTACTATGACAGAAGAAGACGACCACTATGCATTGAATTTTGAAGGATCTGGTGAACAATTTAATGAAATGGCTGGAATGATCGGCGGTATGATGGGAGACGGCATGGGGGAAATGATGCAAGAAATGCTTTCCATGATGACAGTTAACCAATTAAGTTATTTGGTTCATATTGATAAAGAAAGCTTCTATCAAACAAAGGTTTTATTAAATATGGATATGGAAATGGAAGTTGACGGGGAAAAGGTGTCAAGCATACAGGTGATGGATTCAACATTAACGAACTTTGATGAAGTGGGAGAAATTACTGTCCCTCAAGAAGTTATTGACAGTGCACAGGAAATTACACAAGAAGATCTTGAACAAATGGAACAGCAAGGAAGCTAAAAAAAAAGAACAGGAGGAGCCAGTTTAAAGGTTCCTCCCTTTTTTACGTTATTCGCAATTTTACAGGTTGATAATCATAAAGTTTTCCTTCATAAATCCACTCTAGCCGGTCGCTTTGCCTAAAATCATCAGGGGTAACAAGGGAGGGGAGTTTATCCCATAACTTAATACCGGAGCGGTGAAGAACATCTGAGACGAACTGGGAACAGAAATAACTGGAATCAATTTCTACCGGCTCGTTTATAGAAACGCCGATCACGCCGAGCAAATTATAGAACCACTTTGTTTCTTTCTTTTGAAAGACCCCAATGATTCTCCGCATTTTTTCCACTTCCCGTTGAGTAACGGCCATTTTATATATTACACATGTTGTGCCGGGATACTTTCTATATGTTCCATTCTCTACATCTTCCCGAACAAAGCCGCCGTTAAAAGGGTTGCTTGGCCGTTTTCTGCCAAAGCTGTATAACTCTTTTAAATCACTGTCAAACGAAAGGGAGACATGATTATATGGTGCTTTCGTGTACTTCTTTATGGATTTGGTAAATAAGGTACCAGTATCAGTAAGTAATATGTATACATATGTATCTCCCAACATTCCCCACACCTTTGTAAGAATTATTTCTACTATTATATTATATAATTTCTCTTGACCAAAATTAACCATTAATTTCATAATAATAGGTAGATAGGGGGATTATTATGTTTATTTTCGAGAAAGAGGCAGTCATAACATTATTGGTTATTGCATTAGGATTAAGTGTGTTTAGTACGATCTTTTACATAGTAAAAAGGAATACAACTTCTAAGGATTTCTCAGATTTATCAGTGCGGGTAAAAACGTGGTGGGGAATGCTTGCAGTATTTAGCATTGCGACGTTGTTTCATCCAATGGTTTCTTTATTTGCCCTTATGTTCTTATGTTTTTTTTCATTAAAAGAGTATTTCTCGATCTTGCGAACCCGTAAGGTCGACAGGCAATTATTTTTATGGGCGTATCTCTCCATTCCCATTCAGTTTTATTGGATCTATATCGGATGGTACGGCATGTTCATCGTGTTCATTCCAGTCTATGTATTCCTCTTCTTGCCGCTTCCGAGGATACTTGGGAATGGAACAGTTGGTTTCCTTCGCTCCGTCTCCTCCACACAGTGGGGATTGATGCTCATGGTATTCGGCCTGAGTCACCTGGCATTTTATCAAGTTGCAACCCCAGAGTATGGTGCCAACCTTGTCTTATATTTGGTTGTGCTGACACAATTGCATGATGTGATTCAATATTTAATTTCGCTTTATATCGGAAAAAAGAAGGTTATCCCATCATCGAACCCTAACATCACGTGGGAGGGGTTTCTGATTTCCACTTTTGTGACAACAGGAGTTTCCTATAATCTATTTGCCTACTTAACTCCATTAAATGAATTGTTCGGGTTATTATCAGGTCTAATTATTAGTGTTGCATGTTTTGGAGGTAGTTTGGCAGTATCGGTTTTGAAGCGCGATCTGTTAGTAGGTGATGATGAGAAAGCATCTGTGCTGAAGAAAAGCTATCTAACGAGGGTGGATAGCCTTGCATACTCTGCTCCGATTTTCTTTCACGTTATCCGGTATTATTTTGATTTTATGTAGGTTTTTAGGCTTGTCTATAAAGGCGTAAAAGAAATACATCTTTTGA
Organism: Bacillus sp. RO2; assembly: GCF_012911845.1. GTDB lineage: Bacteria > Bacillota > Bacilli > Bacillales > Bacillaceae_I > Sutcliffiella_A. The sequence continues at coordinate 3,048 of NZ_JAAXCU010000030.1, forward strand.
ATCACATAATTTCACATCCCGCCTAATATTTTACAATAATAGGATATTGGGAGGATTGATGTATGAAGCTGCTTATTTTCTGTGATCCCGGAATTGATGATGCGCTAGCTTTAATCTATGCGCTACTTCATCCTGAAATAGAAGTACTTGGACTTGTATGCAGCTATGGAAATGTGGATAAGATCACTGCTGCCTATAATGCAGCCCATATTTTGCAATTGGCTGGCAGGATGGACATCCCAATATTCAATGGTGCGGAAATGCCGGTTTCTGGAGAACTTGCCAACTACTATCCTGAGATTCATGGAGAGGACGGTATTGGTCCTATAAAAGTGAAAAAAGGATCCTACCAATTTAGAATTCGTAACCTTGGTGAGGTATTTGAAATTATTAAGCGTAATAAAGATTTAGTCATTGCCGACCTAGGTAGATCGACCACTTTGGCTGCATGTTTTTTATTAAATAGGGCATTAATGGGAGAGGTTAAAGAGCTTCATATTATGGGCGGAGCTTTCATGGTCCCTGGAAATGTTACCCCTGTAGCCGAAGCAAATTTCTTTGGAGACCCGACCTCAGCCAATCTATTATTAGCTCACGGTAAAAAAGTTTTTCTTACTCCTTTAAATGTCACTCAAAAGGCAATACTTACGAATGATTATGCGGAGGCCCTTGAGTACTATACTAAAAATAAATTTAAAGAAATGTACATTCCGATTATTAAATATTATGCGAATGCCTATTCAAAACTGGTACCGGGAATAGAAGGTGCGCCATTTCATGATTTGTTAACGGTTTATTCTGCTGCTCATCCAGATAGGATGCAGTACTTGGCTAAAAAAGTGCATGTCGTTGTAGAAGGAAAAACACGTGGGAAATCATTTGCTGACTTCCGTCATATGGAAGTGGATAGTGAGAGTAACCATCACATCGCCTTAGGCTTCGACTATGAGCATTTTTTGCAAGAAGTTTTTCAAATATTAACAAGACCCTTATAATAAGAGAAGTTTCCACGATGGAAGGGGATAATAAAAGTGATTTCTGAAAAAGAAAAAATGCTCGCTGGCGAGTTGTACAAACCATGGGATTCAGAGTTAATGAAGGAAAGAGCCAATGCAAGAAGACTAAGTAGACTAATCAATGAAACTACAGAAACGCAAGTTGACCTGAGAGTAGAACTGCTTAAGGAGCTTTTCGGATCCACGGGAGAAAATGTCTTTCTCGAACCGAACTTCCGTTGTGACTATGGATATAATATTCATGTAGGGGAAAATTTTTTCGCCAACTTTGACTGCTGCATACTTGATGTGTGCAAAGTGGAGTTTGGTGATAATTGTATGCTTGCGCCAGGTGTACATATTTATACCGCAACTCATCCTATTGATCCAGTTGAAAGAAACAAAGGGCCTGAATACGGTATTCCAGTCAAAATAGGCAACAACGTTTGGATTGGCGGCAGTGCCGTCATTAATCCGGGAATCACAATCGGGGACAACGTGGTTGTCGCATCCGGCGCTGTTGTGACGAAAGATGTGCCTCCAAATGTAGTTGTCGGAGGAAATCCAGCCAGAATCATAAAAGAAATAGAAGTAAAATAAAGAATCTATCATTTTTCCTAGTAATCGTTGCATATAATGTAACGATTCTTCTTTTGTTTTTTATATTTGTATCATTGCTTTTAGTTTAGTTGCTGAACTGTACATACTAGTGTTTTTGGTAGGAGGGACGGTTTTGGAAAAAGAAGAGCATTCCTTATATGATCAACCAATAATAGCCTTTGGCTTGCCCATACTTATTATGCTGTTTGGAGTATTTTTGCTTGTGGAAGCACATAATTCAGGGAAACTGAAATATATCCCTGTGGTATTCATTCTGCTTGGGTTATCCGAAATTATCCGTGCTGTGATGAGACGGCATTACCGTCCGACGAAGAGGAAGCGAGCTGAAATTAATCAAAAAAGTGGACATGTTGCTTACATTCTTATGGCTACAAGTGTGGTATGTTCGGTGTTGCTTTTGATTATGGAGCGGATTTCGGTGGAGATGGTGTTGTATGTACAGTTGTCGATGGCGATAGTGGTATATCCGTTGTTAAAATTGATTTTACTAGTACGGCATTACTAAAGTGACGGGGAGTCCCGTCACTTTTTTAGTTGTTTGATGGAGTAAAATGTCCCTCTCCAGATGATGCCGCCTCTCTGAAAAGTGAGGATGGTTGCTCTCGCAATACTGTACATAAAAAGCAAGACAGTGATAGGGAAGACTGTTATATATATATTTGCCCCTTTTGCCATCTTGTTTGCTGTTTCGTTGTAAGCTAGAACTAACATTAAAATACTGAAAGCGTAAACCAGTTGAGTGGTTCCTGTCGTAATAAACAAGGCGATAAAAGGGAAGAGCTGTGATAAAAATAAACCGCTAAGGGCAAATAACACCATAAAGTAGCTGTAAAAGAGCCCTGCAAAGGTGTTCTTCTCCAATCCGATAAGTGCCGATCTCAGGTCAGGGTACCATTCTACTTGCAGGTGTTCCAGCGCCAGGGCCAAGTGTTGCTTCTTGCCGGCCGCCTTGATCTGCCTGCCAAGCATCAGGTCATCATCTGGTCTCATTTTAATATTTTTATGCGTCCCGATTTCCTCATAAGCATCTCTAGATAATAGGTTGAACGCTCCAATACCAATGGCAGACTTACTTTTAGGATCAGTGGATTTCCATGGCCTTTTAAAATAACCAAAACCAAAAAGGAAGAAGGAGACAAACGCATTTGTCCAGAAACTGCATCCTTTTAAATTTGGAGCAAGGGTTAAATGGTCGAGTTTCTTGTCTTGAAAGTATGTTAATGCTTTTGAGATGGTATCTCTTTTGAATAGAATGTCTGCGTCGGTAAAAAGGATATACTCGCCTTTACTTTGAAGGTATCCTTCATACAGTGCGTGATTTTTTCCGAGCCAACCATCTTCAAGTTGTTTAATATGAATACATTTCATTCTTGGTTCCGTTTTTGCCATTTGATCAATTATGGTGCCAGTCCGGTCAGAGGAGCGGTCGTTCACAACAATCCATTCTATATTGGAATACGTTTGCTGAAATTGAGACTGCAGACTTGCTTCGATATGCTTCTCTTCATCTTTTCCCGCAACGATGATGGAAAGAAGGGTACCGCTACTATGCAAACTTTCATCTACTTTTACATGTTCTAGTTTTGCAATTTTCTTCATACCTATCTTTGCATCCAGCCATACAGAAAACCAGAACAGAAAGGTAAATATAGCTAGATAGAGCATCACGGACCTCCAGTAGTTGATTATTGTATTTTACCAGAAGGGTAATAGAAAAAGCACCTCATGAGGTGCTTTAAGATGTTATACTGTTTGTTTGTTAACTGTCCATGGAAAAGGATCAGGAAGTGAAGACCAATCTTGTTCGAATTCTTGTGGAGTCAATAGACAGCTGTCCAGCTCTCTTGTCAGCTCCCCACGGTCCATATCCAAACCAATCAGGACAAGCTTTGTCATTCTATCACCGAATTCAGGATCCCATTCCTCTAACAAGTGTGGATTCTCCTTTATCACGACTTCTTGTTCCAATTTTGGAAGCGATGCTACCCAATAGGATACCGGTTGTAGTTGAACAGATGGCCCTGCTTGGGAAAAGAGAAGCGCTACATTGTTTCTAGTAGCACACCACACAATCCCTTTGGCCCTTACAACTTCTTCAGGAAGAGCCGCATACCACTCACTGAAACGCTGGGAATGGAAAGGTAGCCTACGCTGATAAAGAAAGGAGGAGATTCCGTACTCTTCTGTCTCTGGACTGTGCTGTTGGTGACCAGCTTGAAGCTCCTTCAACCAGCCAGCAGATGCACTCGCTTTGTAGAAATCGAATTTTCTAGTGTTCAATATAGAAGATGGAGGAACATTGGAATTTGTAGATCTAATAATAGTTGCCTCAGGTTGGAGTGTTTTTAGAACTTTCTCCAATTTTTCCAACTCTTCTTCTGATACAAGGTCACATTTGTTTAAAATAAGTACATCACAAAACTCAATTTGGTCAATTAATAAATCTGCAATCTCCCTTGTATCTTCCTCACTCATTGCCTCTTTTCTGTCTAAAAGGCTGTCTCCAGACTCAAAATCATGCCAGAAACGATAAGCATCCACAACCGTCACCATCGTATCCAGCCTGCAAAACTTGGTTAAATCAATGCCAAGCTCTTCATCAATATAAGAAAAAGTTTGGGCAACCGGTACCGGTTCACTTATTCCTGTTGATTCAATTAAAATGTAATCAATATCACCGGCAGTAGCCAGTTTTTCCACTTCTACAAGCAAGTCCTCTCGAAGTGTACAGCATATGCAACCATTGGACATCTCCACCAGTTTTTCGTCTGTGCGAGAAAGGCTCCCACCCTGCCGTACCAACCCAGCATCAATGTTCACTTCACTCATGTCATTCACGATGACCGCCACTTTCAATCCATCTCTATTATGTAATATATGATTTAAGAGGGTCGTTTTACCGGCTCCTAAATAACCGCTTAGAACAGTGACAGGTATTTTATTTATCGTCATTTTAGCTATCTCCTTTAATTTGTAAATAGTAATGATTACGATTTATATATTATCTTAGTATCATTGCGATGTAAAGAGATTATGGTTCTTAAGCTTTGATAAGGTAGAATATAGTAAAAAAAGGTTGTGATAGGGATGATCTGGTTATTTTTTATCAGCTTTACCGTTCTTGTCGCTATTTTCTTCTATTTTCTAAATCTATCATTAAAAAAACATCATGAAATCTATGGCAGCAAGTTCGTGCGTCCCTCCATGTGTGTATCATGCGGCAGGGAATTCCTTAATAATGCTTCTAATTTCTGCGATGGTTGTAAAAGTAGAGGATGATTCTAGAAATAGAATCATCTTTTTATATTGCCCTTCTAATTTCTATCAATAAGGCATACAAATTAGATAGAAAGGAGGGGGGAAAGATAGAAACAACTAAGCGTTCTGGATTTTTTCTATTTATAAATAACACCGTCCTATTCATGTTGATCTTATTCATTGTTATTTCTACCATTACAAGCCTTTTATCTACTAAACTCTCCTCTGAGTATATTGGCAATATATTAAGAAAGGTACAGTCTACTGAACTTTACCTAAATGCCATTCAATCACAAAATCATTATCTGACAGGTAAGGATGTTGAAGTTCCCAAGCTCCCGATTTTGGAGTTAACGTTTGAACTCGCAACCAATTTAAAGCCTTATGATATCAGAAGTTTTCTAGGAAATGAGATTCCTGGTTTTTATGCTTATGACACCCAGTTCTACGTAGCAGGAAAAGGGACTGATTATACAGATATCCCGTTTGAATCAGTAGCACCAATGGAAGTATTGTTAAAGGAGAGAGAGATTGCGGAGGAAATGCTTCTTGTTGATGAAAAAGAGGATGAGCCAACCCCTGCACCGGAAAAGTCTATGGATGAAACCGTTGTGCATATCTATCAGTCTCATAGTTGGGAATCTTTCCTCCCGCTATTAAGGGGAGTAAGTGAACCGGATGATGCAACGAGTAATAATCCTGAGGCCAATGTTATAGCAGTTGGAAAAATGCTCAAAAACGAACTTGCTGATAAAGGAATAAAAGCGAATCAGGATACAAGAAATGTTCCAAAGGACCTTGCTGCAAGAGGATGGAATTACAACCACTCCTATCAATATTCTAGAGAAACTGTGAAAGCTGCAATGACATTTAATAGTGATGTGGAATTTTTAATTGATATTCACCGTGACGCTTTACGAAAAGACAAGACAACCGAAATGATAGATGGAAAAAGCTATGCTAGACTTTTGTTTGTGGTGGGGACAGCTCATAAAGGATATGAAAAAAATTTAGAATTTGCAGAACGAATCCATAATGCTATTGAGAAAAAGTATCCGGGTCTGAGCAGAGGAGTCATTCCTAAAGGGAAATCAACTGGAAATGGTTTATATAATCAGGATCTCTCCAACAGGGCCATTCTTTTAGAAGTTGGCGGGGTGGACAATAACCTGGAAGAGGCGCGTAACTCCATTAAGGCATTTGCAGATATTTATAGTGAAATTGTATGGGAGGAAAGGGAAGCAGGAGAGTTTTGATAAAGGAGTGAGTGGAATCAAATATGCATTTTTTTGGCTAGTAGTTATGTTTGTGGCTATTGTCATTTCGTTTAATTATTTTCACTGGATTGCTACATTAGCGTCTTTTTTGGCCGGTGTAATCGTTATTTCTATATCATTGTTTGAGGATTTTTATATGGCAAAATAAAGGGGCGGATACTGTTCTGCTCTTTTTTGATTTTCAACGAGTTTGAGGTTTGGTTTTACCAAAAGCGGGGTTGGGTAATAAGATTTGTCTTTTTTGTGCAGCACAGATTATGCTTCTACACTTTAATCTCTACCTTCTACCTCGAATTTTCGACCTTCTACATTTCCCGGACTAGCTTCTACATTTCCCAGCCGTACTTCTACCATAAATATCAAATTTTATACAATCAGGCTAATTTCTCTTAACTAACTTAAGATTCATATACGCTATTCCATCTCTGTTAAAGGAATTTACATATTTTTGTAGAAATAAAAATACAACAACCAGTTAGGAGATGATTTATTATGTGTGGGATTTTTAACTAAACATGAACAAAGAGATGTTTGCTTGCCGACAGAACGGCAGAAATTGAGAGAGGCGATATACAAGGACTTAGTTCAAGACGCAAACATTCTAGCATTTTTCTACGGAGGTTCTCTTGCTAAAGGCAATGAAGACTTGTACTCCGATTTAGATCTTCGTATTGTTGTGGAGGACTCTGTCTATGAAACTTATCGTTCCAATAAAAAAGAACGCGCAACAAACTGGGGTGATGTGTTATATTATGAAGATTTTCCGTGGGCAACATATTCCATCGCTCATTTTCGTTCTTTTATAAAAGTGGACACATTTTATTACCGGCAATCTGATTTGCAACCTTCTCCTTATTTGAAGTACCTTTTGATTGAATATGATCCTAATAAGATTATCTCTCAGATAAGAGACAAGTCCCAATCAATAGACTATCAATTTTCAGAAGAAGAATTTGAAGTATGGCGAGGCAAGTTCTTTGCTTATCTGCATGAAGTATATCGAGGGGTTCAACGTGGTGAGTATAATTATGCTTTTCAGATGGTTAATTCCTTAAGCTATTCCATTGTAATCGGTTGGTATGTAGAAGCAGGTGAAGTTCCTAACTCATTTGGGGACTGGTCTAAAGTTGAAGGCCCGAGAAGTCCACTGAGTGGAGGGCAGCTGAGCCTACTAGAACAATGGGATACTAAATTGCGAGATGCGAAAGAATTGATTACTATTGCAAGGAGTCAGACAGAAGAGTTTATTCGAATCCATTGTGTTCTTGCTGAGAGAGTAGGTGCTCCAGTAAATCTAGACTTGCTACAAGAAATTATAGACAAAGTTTTATAAAAATAATAGCCACCAAATTGCAGCATGTGCTATAGCATGTTGCTTTTCTTACGTTTTAGGGAATAGTATCTGTGAGCAATTCATTTGCTATCCATTTATGCATTTGCAATAATGCACACAAAAGTAAGGGAGAGTGTTATCGATGAAAGTAACTGTAGTTGGAGCTAACGGACAGATTGGAAAACAACTCGTGCATTTTTTAAAAAAGGAAGATGGATACACTCCTATCGCGATGGTACGGAAAGAAGAGCAAGCAGATAATTTTGCAAAAGAAGGTATTGAATCAGTATTGGCTGATTTGGAAGGTCCAGTAGATGATCTTGTGAAGGCTTTTAGTGGCAGTGATGCGGTGGTATTCACTGCAGGTTCTGGAGGAAGTACAGGATCAGATATGACATTATTGATTGACTTGGATGGAGCGGCGAAAACGGTGGAAGCAGCTGAAAAAGCTGGCATTTCCCGTTATGTAATGGTAAGTGCATTTCAAGCTGACAATCGGGAAAACTGGAATGATGAGCTTCGTCCCTATTATGTCGCCAAACATTATGCGGATAAAGTGTTAATGGCGAGTGGCTTGGACTACACTATTGTACGACCAGGTGGTTTAGTCAATGATTCAGGTACTGGCAAGGTGGAAATTGGGGATAATATTGAACCTGGTTCCATCGGTAGAGAAGATGTGGCGAAAGTATTGCTTGCGGTATTGGGTGCAAAAAACACATATGGCGCTTCCTTTGACGTTGTTGGTGGTGACAAAAGTATAAAGGATGCTGTGAGTGGCGTTTAATTAAGTAAAAGACTGTCTCAATGGATGAGGCAGTCTTTTGTGTGCTACATAGCGCATCGAGTTAGAGGGTGAAAAATAATACGGGTTCATATTGTCAAACAGATGGGGCAACATACTCCTTTATACCACATTATCATTCTTTAATTTTTCCTAAAAAAGCCTACCAGCCATATCAATAAAGGAAAGCCTAATCCGAAAATTAACGTATACAATTCAAAAACCGGTGTAAATTCAATTAAGTATGAAGAGTTTGGAAAAATAATTAAAGATAAGACAAAGAGGATGATTCCTATGGGAAAGGTCAAGCGTTTGTAATCTCTAATTTGTAATGTCTGAGCAAGCCCTGACGTGCAAACATAAGTAAGAATGGTTAGCTTAATAAAAACAGTTATAAACCAAATTAATGCCATCATTGCTTCAATCCGCTGAAAGAATTCACCGATATTTATTCCTTTTGTCAAGTCATAGCTTGGGTAGACACTTCTTGTTGTTTCATTCACTCCCATCACTAGCACAGAAAGCATGGATACAATAATTAGTATTCCCCCTCCTATCAACGTTCCGAGTAAAAATCCACTTTTCCTATTTTCAGGTTTATTCGTATAAGGAATGATCATTAAGAAGACAATCAATTCCAAGAAAGGAAAGGTGAGCAGTGAAATAGATGCTCTAAAGATAGGTATAAACCCAAATTCATATACAGGCTGTATGTTTTGAATTTCCATCTTAGGAGAAATAGTGAAAAATAGAACCAAAAACAGGATGATGAGGAATGGCAGAAACACTTCCGATGCTCGTGCAAAAACCTCTAGGCCTAGTCGAACAGCATAGAGTACTACTGCCAGAAAAAGAATAAGAATAGCATCAATCGGTGTTTCCACTATCATTACAGTTGTCATAAAATCTCCGATATCTCTTAATACAAAACTAGCCAATAATAAGGTGAAACAGGTAAAAAATATAAGAGACACCGTTTTTCCAAGCCACTTTCCCAATAGTACCTCTAAGTATTGTGCTAGGTTTAACCCATTAAATCTTTGCGCAATCGAGCAGTAAAGCAATACAGTCAGAAGACCCATTCCCAAACCAAGGATTCCTGCAATCCAACTGTCTTGTTTTGCGCTAGATGCTAAAATGGAAGGGATTATTAATATAGCGGTACCAATAGTATATAGGGCGACTAAAATCGTAAATTGTCTATTGCTTATTTTCCCTCTTTCCATTGAATCCCTCTTTAATTTAGATTATATTCATTCACGAAAATAGTACGAATCTCAACTTAATAACATTCAAAAATTTAATATTTTTTTACTTAATGGTTCTAGTAACACTTTTATCAAGTCCAACGGGGTGGGAATTTGGTAATTCAGTCCATATATAATCCACAATGAAAAACCGATACTTAACAGAATAACAAATATCCAGAATTCCTTTTTGTTCTGTTTCCTTTTTTTCCACAATATTTTTCCGTCTAAGCTGATTATAAGAAGGGTTGATGCTATTGCAATAATGATGCTCCACATTATTTTCACCCCTCTAATTCATTAATAAAGGAATTCGTTCTTTTGCCAAATTTTCTGATGGACACTTCCACTTCGATATTTACTCTCATATCTGAAAAATGTTCATCCCAATTGTTTTTCACGGTTTTCCAGTATTTCGGATCCGACCGATGCATGTCTAGTCCAAAACCGAATATATCTAGGGCATAACCTTTTTGTGCAACGTGGATTGACTGCATCATGACGTCTTTTATATCTTTTTCCGTTAGCTTTTCGAGGTCTTTAATAGTTTTTTGTTTGGTTAAATCCACAGGACAACTTATTTCACCAATGTTGCCCTCCGCTTTTAAAGTAAGATTCATTTCTGGATGGTTTGCTTTTACGTTGCTCTTTCTTTTTTGGCTTGTCCGAAGTAACTCAATGGAAACGTGACCATTTTCTCCACCAGGGCAGGGAACTACCACGATTGTACTTTTTACGTTGCCATTTATATAATTAACTCCTTTGCTTTCATCTTCGCTTAACCACCCTTGTAGTTTGTCTTTGTCAAAGATAGAAAAGCTTGTAAAACGTAAGCGGGCAGGAGGGTCGCTTGATTGTACATTTTCCATCAATTTTCCTGACTGGTAGTCTCCTATAATTTCAATGCCTGTAATGACAGGTTGTTTGCCTGGAACAACCAACTCTTCAATCAACTCTCCAAGTGTAACTGCCAAGGTTGGAGCCCAAACATCTTGTGAAGTTTCTAACTTGATAAACATGTTTTGAGCAGGTATTTTTTCTACTGGTGGCATAACAGATAATATGTCTGCAGCTTTCGAATTTTTCGCTATCAATATATAAAAATCTGAACGCATTTCTTGATCTCGCACTAAAAGATCGAGTGATTTGCTGAATCCTTCTTTTGCTAACTCTTCTCCTATTACGAGAACACGTAGGTGAGGATAGAAGGTTTTACGTGGTGCTGTCGTTGTTAGTTTTCTAATCGCTTCAAAAATTGTTGCTCCTTTTTCTCGATATACCACAACAGGAGCCCTTGTACCACTGCCTTGGAGATTAGAGATTTCTGCAGGATTTACTAATTGTACCGTTGCAACGAATTGTTCCCCCTCTTTATCTATCCCCATTGCGACAGCTATCCCAAGTTCACCTAATTCCCTGTTATTCCAACACCCTGATGAGAAAAGAAGAAAAGGAATGGAAAATAGAATAAAAAAAACACTTTTTTTCATTAACCTTCACTCCTTTGTCCAAGTTGACTATTCTTCTTGGTAACTTCATTTTCTCTGATGGAATTTTGTTTACTGACAAGTCTAGGCCTGGTATACCTTTTCCAAGTTGGCATTCTCCATAATGTATCTTTTTGATCTTCCTTTACAAACGGAGCAATTGGAGTCAGGAAAGGTACTCCAAAAGACCGAAGACTGCATAGGTGGAGGGTAAGGAAAAACAATCCTATCGTAATACCGTATAATCCGAAAGTAGCGGCAAATATGATAAAACCAAAACGGAGAATCCTAATGGATATACCCATGCTAAAAGAAGGTAGGATGAAATTGGATATGGCAGTGATAGAGACGACAATAACCATGGTCGCAGAAACAATTCCTGCTTCTACGGCGGTTTGTCCTATAACCAATGCACCTACAATAGATACAGTCTGGCCAATTGCTTTTGGTAGTCTTAGACCTGCCTCCCTAAGTATTTCTAGGGTGACCTCCATCAATAGTGCCTCAATAACAGCAGGAAAAGGCACTCCTTCTCGTTGTGCGGCCAAATCAATCAATAACGTAGTAGGAAGCATTTCCTGATGAAAATTTATTAATGCAATATAAAGTGATGGACCTAGCAACGAAACAAAGAAAGCTAACACCCGGAGCATCCTTAACAGTGTTGCAATATCCCATCTCTGATAGTAGTCTTCTGCCGATTGAAAAAATTGAGTAAACAAAGCAGGTGCCAATAAAACAAAGGGTGTGCCGTCTACAAAAATTGCTACTCTCCCTTCTAGTAGTCCTGCAGCGATAACATCGGGACGTTCCGTATTATAGAGAGTGGGAAAAGGGGTGTATGTTTCATCCTCAATCAGCTCTTCTATATAGCTGCTTTCCAAAATGGAATCTATCTCAATTCGTTTGATCCGACTTCGAACTTCTTCCACAATTTTCTCATTTGTAATTCCTTCTATATGAACAATAGCAATATCAGTTTTTGTTATCTTGCCAACTTGGAGTTCTTCAATTCTTAGGGAGGAATCCTTTATCTTTCTGCGAACAAGTGAAGTGTTTGTGCGTAAGGTTTCGGTAAATGATTCTTTCGGTCCTCTTACCACATTTTCTGTGGAAGACTCGGTGACCCCTCTTTCCTTCCAACCACTGACATTTATTTTGAGCCCAGAAGTTACCCCATCTATTAGCAGTATTGCCCCTCCACAAAGAATGGCACTTTCCATATCCTGAAGCTGATACAATTCTGTTGTTTCTGCAATGGGAATGGATGTGTTTTTTAAAAGTGTTGCAACATCGTCCTTGTCTAATGAATCTAAAGTTACTTGGCTGTCTTTCATCTGAAACATGAAGGCATCCAAAAGATCATCCATCATTTGTCTATCTACAAGTCCATCTAAATAAATCATACCTATTTGAAGCTTTTTATCTTCTCCAAATTTAATTTTTCTAATGACCAAATCAGAACTATTTCCATATAAATCCTTAAAAGTAGCCAGATTCCGCTCTAAATTTTCATGTAACGCTGAAGAGTCGAGGTTTTTTTGCGGTAATTCCATTTGGTCATTTATAGATGTTGATTTTCTGGATTTTTTCTTGAAGAAGGACATAGAAATCGCTCCAGGGTTTTTTTTGTAGTTTGCCAAAATCCTACCGAATTATTCATAGAAATTAGCAAGTTTCATTTTCTGTGTTCATGGAAATTCCACAAAATTTATGACCACACATTAAATGCTTTTTGAATTGAATTATTAATTCTCCAAAAATAGTAAACATAATCTATCACTATTCCGTCTAATATATAGATGACGATAAAAGAAAAAGGAATAATGAAGATGAAAACAAAAAAGAGAGTGACATTTGTGTTGAAAATGGTTGCTGTTGCCCTGGCAATTTACGTCATCATCGTCCATTCCCTTATCTATCAAACTGCTAAGCAAGAACCCCCAAAAGGTGTAGATTACCTGATTGTCCTTGGCGCAAGAGTGAAGGGAGAAATGATGACGAAGGCCCTATTGTTCAGAGTGGAAGCAGCGCTTGAGTACCTTGATGAAAATCCAAACACGAAAGTCATTGCATCAGGCGGTCAGGGACCTGGAGAGGATATTACAGAAGCTGAGGCAATGAGGAGATTTTTTGTTGCTAATGGGATTGAAGAGGATAGGATCATTTTGGAAGACCGATCGACCACCACTTTTGAAAATTTATCTTTTTCGAAAGCACTGTTGGAAGAAGGGGCTTCTGTTGCCATTGTAAGCAATGATTTTCATATGTATCGGGCATCCGTTATAGGAAAAAGACTGGGCTATCCTGAGGTACACACACTTGCTGGGAAGACTCCTACCATTGCAATTTTTAAGTTATGGTCACGGGAGTATTTTGCAGTAGCAAAGACGTGGTTGGTTGATAAGTAGTAGAAGATGTAATGGACCATAAACTTGTAGTAAGTAAAGCAATCATAAATCCCTGCTGAAACCTCCATAAAAGGAGGTTTTTTCTATGTACACTTTCCTATATAATAAGCAGTACTAGAAATAATGAGGTGACAGCATGCTATATATACTTTCACAATTGGGATTCAGCTTTATAGCAGCGGCAGGTTTTGGAGTTCTTTTTAATGCACCTAGAAGGGCTTTGGTCCATTGCGGCACGGTTGGGATGATTGGCTGGATTTTTTACATAGTTTTGGCCGATGCCGGGGTGGATCCGGTGGTGGCTTCGTTTGTTGGGTCGTTTATGGTGGCGCTTGTGGGTCATATTATGGCGAAGCGGTTCCGGATGCCCATGATAATATTCAGTGTTGCTGGGATCATTCCGCTTGTACCAGGTGGCTTGGCGTACAATACAATGCGGCAAATTGCGGAAAATGATTACCTTGGAGCAATTCCTTTAGCGGCAAAGGCATTTATGATTTCAGGTGCTATTGCAATGGGGCTTGTGTTTGCTGAGGTCATCATGCAGGTTATCATGAATATCGTAAAACGAGTATCTGTGAATACAAAACGTGAGGTGAGCTAGGTGACGAAGGAAATGACAGAGCGGGAAACGGAGAGAATTCTGGAAGTCTGTCTGCTTGCCGGAAGAATTATGATGGAAGGGGGAGCAGAGACGTACCGGGTAGAGGATACAATGACAAGGATTGCTGCTGCATACGGTATTACAGAAACGCACAGTTTCGTTACACCTACCGGTATCATTGTATCGCTTCAAGGAGACAATCCTACTCGATTAGTAAGAATAAATTCTAGAACCACAGACTTAGAAAAGGTCGCACAAGTGAACCAGATTTCTCGTAAAATTGCTGCTGGACAGCTGTCTGTCAAAGAGGCTCATCAATCGCTAATCCAATTAGAGGAATCACATCTGCTTTTTCCAATAAGTTATCAGATCCTCGCTGCGGCCTTTGTAAGCGGCTCTTTCCTAATAATGTTCAAGGGAGTATGGACGGATTTCCTACCCGCAATGCTAGCGGGTGGTTTGGGTTATTCTGGTTTATTATTGATACAACATTACACGAGGGTTAAGTTTTTTGCAGAGTTTTTCGCTTCACTGATTATTGGGCTTGTTGCACTGGGGATGGTTACGTTTGGATATGGGATGGAGTTAGACAAAATTATCATTGGTTCTGTTATGCCATTGGTTCCTGGCCTCCTTATCACCAATGCTGTTCGTGACCTGATGGTGGGGCATTTCGTTTCAGGATTATCTAAAGGAGCAGAGGCGCTTTTTACAGCCTTTGCTATTGGTGCAGGTGTGGCGGTAGTATTCCTCTGAGCCGCCAATCAAACCTCCTCCAAAACAATGGAATATATTTCTCATTACAGACATGACAAGCAATTAACAGTATATTTCGTTATTTTACAATAATTACTTGTTTTCAAAGAGCGGAAAACATATTAGATTAATAGTATGAAAACTTTACAGAAAGTCCTCATAACTTTGTCGGTTGTCGCACTAGTCTTAGGTGGAAATTCAGCTGCCTTCGCAGCTACTACTCACACGGTTCAATCCGGTGATACGATGTGGAAGATTGCGGTGAAATATCAAGTTGGAGTATCCGAACTGATCGCTGCGAATTCTTCTATTAACAATCCTGACCTAATCTACCCAGGTCAAAGAATTACTATTCCAGAAAAAGGGGAGGGGCAAACGCAAGAAGAGCAAGTTGCTAAATTAGTAAACCAGGAACGTGCTAAGTATGGGTTAAAGCCTTTGAAACTTAACTGGGAGTTATCCAGAGTCGCAAGATATAAATCTCAAGATATGATTGATAAAAGATATTTCAGCCACACATCACCAACATATGGATCTCCATTCGATATGATTCGTAACTTTGGTATTTCTTACCGATCAGCAGGTGAAAATATTGCTGCTGGGCAAAAAACACCACAAGAGGTCATGAATGCTTGGATGAACAGTGAAGGGCATCGTAAAAATATCTTATCCAGCCAATATACGGAAATAGGAGTGGGCTATGCGAAAGGTGGCCAATATGGTCATTACTGGACGCAAATGTTCATCTCTAGATAAATCGAAAGGCGGTACTCCACAAGATGGTACCGCCTTTTCCTATGAAAATTTTAATTCCGCTCCATCTTAATCTGAAACTTATAACGGTCTCCTCTATAAACGGATTTGACTAGTTCAAGGGGTGTTCCATCATGAAGAAAAGTGTTCCGTTGAATATATAGCATTGGATGATCTTTCACAATATTCAATAGTTTCACATGTTCTTCTGAAGCCTTAACTGACTCTATCACTTGTTCAGCATGTGTTATTCGAAGTCCCAGCTTATCTTCTACATAAGAATATATAGAGGCCTTAACCTCCTCCTCTGTGAGGCCTTTTACCAAGTTTGCAGACAGATAGTTTGTTTCAAGGGCCATTGGTTCCCCGTCTGCAAGACGAATTCTCTTTATTTCATATACAGGTGCATATTCGCTAATCTTTAGTTCATTTGAAATAAAACTATTTGCAGGTATTAATTCAAAATGAATAAGTTTACTAGTTGGCTCCATGCCGCGTTTCTTCATATCTTCTGTAAAGCTTGTCAAACCTTGAAGGGGCTGTTCGATTTTTTTTTCAGAAACAAAAGTGCCACTTCCTTTTTTTCGATAAAGAAGACCTTCATTAACAAGGGAATTGATTGCCTGTCTTACCGTCATTCTACTGATTCCATAGCTCTCAGCGTATTCCCTTTCTGATGGAATGGTTTCACCAGGCAAGATGAATCCAGCTTCAATCTGGTTTTTGATATGTGATTCTAATTGATAGTAAATGGGAATAGGCGATGTTTTATCTATCATTTAGGATATTTCGCTCCTTTCAAGCAATGATACTGGAAGTGTCCAGGACCGATTGGTCTGCTAGGATCTTCACACTTGGGTGCTTCTTCAGAATAGAAGCGGGGAAGTTCTCCGAAATCTCTCCGTACAACAGTTGCTCAAATGCTTCTCTTTTGTTGGCTCCGGCTACAAGAAGAAGGATTTCCTTGGCATCCATGATAGAGTCGATTCCCATTGTGATGGCATGTGTCGGTACATTTTCTATATCCTTAAAGAACCTAGAGTTAGCCTTTCGAGTAGAGTCAGTCAACTCCACAACATGAGTCCTGCTCTCAAATGAAGTACCTGGCTCGTTAAAACCAATATGTCCGTTTGCGCCAAGACCTAAAATTTGAAGGTCAATTCGCCCGTGTTTCTGTAATTTCTCTTCATATAAACTACATTCTATTTCTGGATGAGCGCTCATTCCATTCGGGATAAACGTTAATTCATGTTGAATGTCAATATGCTGAAAAAGATGTTTCTCCATAAAGGCATAGTAGCTGTTAGGATTTTTACTGCTCATCCCCACATATTCATCCAAATTAAAAGTGGTTACTTGACGGTAGCTTGTACCCATCGTTATATGGTCCTTTATTAAATGCTCATACATGCCAGTTGGAGTGCTGCCTGTGGCAAGGCCAAGCACAGTATAAGGATTTTCTCTAACTTTCTTTGACACATAAGATGCGGCTTCCATACTTAACGCCTCATAAGAAGGTGTGGTGATGATATCCATGCTTTTACTCTCCTTTATATGAAAGATTCCCTTTACAAAAGGTCATTTTTACTTGCATTTCTTCATCTAAAATAACAATGTCTGCATCCTTTCCGATCGCGATGCTACCTTTTCTATCCCACACCTTCAGTCGTTTGGCAGGGTTAGCGGATGCCATTTGGATCGCTTCCTGGATCGTGCAATCGGAGAATTTTTTCATGTTCCTAACAGCGTCATTCATTTTCAGGACACTTCCAGCTAGGGTTCCATCTTCAAGAAGGGCAGTATGATTCTCCACAAACACTTTTTGGCCTCCAAGCTCATACTCTCCATCTTCCAACCATTTTGCCCTCATCGAATCTGTTATCAATAGGATGTTATCCACTCCTTTTGCAAGAAACGTTGCTTTTACCATGGCAGGATGAATATGAATGCCGTCTGCAATCATTTCCAAAAAAAGTTTAGGATGAGCCAAGCCGGCACCAGCGACGCCTGGTTCACGATGATGACTTCCCCGCATTCCATTAAAGAAATGAGTAATATGCTCGGCTCCAGCTTCCATTGCTTTTACTACCTCGGTATATAAAGCGTCGGAATGTCCGATGGAGGAGATGACTCCGGTATCGGAAAGGTATTTGACCAGTTCCAAACCATCTCTTCCCTCAGGTGCCAACGTAACAACTTTAATATGATTCCCAGACTCTGACTGAAAATGACGAAATATTTCTACAGAGGGCTCTAATATATGGGCAGGTGGCTGAGCACCTGCACGTTTTTCATTGATAAAAGGTCCTTCAAAATGTACACCCAATACTTCGCTCCCAACATGATTCAAGTGTTGACTAGAGATGAAACTATTCACATTCTGTAAAGCTTTCTCTAGAGCCGATTTTTCTTGCGTAATGGTGGTCCCTAAAAAACTAGTGGTTCCCTCTTTTGGTAGAGTCTTTGCCATGGTCATAATACTATCCCTTGTTGCATCCATCACATCTGCACCATTTAGGCCGTGGATGTGGATGTCAATAAAGCCAGGTGAGGCATATAAGTTTTCCGCTAAATGAATTTCTGGCAAATTTTCATCATTAGAATAATGGTTGATGGAACCAAAGTCAGTGATTTTCCCTTCTTTGATGATCAAATATCCATTCTTGATTATTTCCTCTCCCGTAACTATCTTCATAGAGAGGAGGGAATAACTATTTGGTTGAAAAGCCATGTCAGTGTCCTCTTTTCCTACATATTATATGTTTAGCTTAGCAAAAAAATGTCTAGTTGTATATACCAATTTTCGTATTGGTATATACAATTCTTATCACCTAAATTCCAAAATAATTCTATCCATTTTACTTATGAAATAATATACTATTAACAGAATAAAAGCATAGAATACTAGAAAGGTGAATCATCATGAATAACTTGTCTATCCATATAAGAGATGCTGTTTTAGAAGACCTACCAATAATAGTTTCCATCTATAATTCAACCATCGAAAGCAGGATGGTGACGGCAGATACTTCTCCTGTCACAGTGGAAAGTAGAAAGGAATGGTTTGATAAACATAATGAAAAAAGACCATTAAAAGTAGTGGAAATAAACAATCAGATCTGCGCCTGGATCAGTTTTCAAAATTTTTACGGTCGTCCAGCCTATCAGGCAACAGCAGAGGTAAGTATCTATCTTAGCGAAGAAATCAGAGGGAAGGGACTAGGGGAAAAAATATTACAAATAGCAATGGAAGAGTGTCCAGCTCTCCAGATTGAGAATCTATTGGCATTCATTTTTGCGCATAATGTCCCAAGTATAAGATTGTTTGAAAAGTATGGATTTGAAAAGTGGGGATACCTCCCTGGTGTCGCGGAACTTGATTCTGTAAAAAGGGATTTGGTGATTATGGGGAGAAGAATAGTAAAGTAGGGGGAAGTAGAATGAAATGGAAATGGGTGCTCGTCATTTTCACAGGCATACTACTAGTCACAGGAACACTTCTTGCATTTAATGAAGAAGTAAGGGGAGCGGTGAAATTAGCATTGACCGGTTCACCAATTGTAACTCTTACCTCAGCAGAAGATTCCACAACAGTCATGGCGAAAATGGATAATGGTGCAGGGCTTCAGGATGTTCTCGCCCATGTTGAAGAAGATGGCTGGGAATTTGAAGAACAACTAGGTTCTACCTTTCTTTTTTCAAAAGGGGATGAGAGCCTCGTGATTATGTTGAAAATGTGGACAAACCAATATATCGTAGCAGAGATGACAGAAGGGTAGGGAGATCATGCTAAAGCCGGTACCAATGCTCAGAACGGAACGTCTTCAATTAAGAAGTCTAACATTAAGAGATTCAGATGTTATTTTTTCTTATTTTTCCCAACCGGAAATGACGAAATTCTATGGTATGGAACCTTTCCAGACAAAAATAGAGGCAGATAAATTTATTAAAGATTTCATTGATGATTATACAACTCTTTATAGATGGGGAATCGTCGAGAAGGAAACTAATAGCCTCATAGGAACATGTGGTTTTCATGCAATTTCGGAAAAGCATCAACGTGCAGAAATAGGCTATGAAATAGATATTCCTTATTGGGGAAAAGGTTACGCAACAGAGGCCATAGGAGCACTGGTTCATTTCGGGTTCGAGGGGATGAATTTCCACCGTATCGGTGCAAACGTCTATCCCGAAAATGTCGGCTCTAGAAAGGTTTTAGAAAAAGTAGGGTTTACTCATGAGGGTCTTTTAAGGGGATATCTATATCAAGGTGGCAAATTTCATGATGCAAATGTATTTTCCATCCTTAAGGAAGATTATGAACAATAAAACTGAAAGAATTACAGGTCGGAAAAACAACTTTCCAACCTGTAATTTTTTTTTAAAAGATTAAAAAAAATTTTTTAATCCTTTGATTTCCGTTCCAGGCGCTTCGCTTGACTGCGGGCGGTCCGTGAGCCTCCATCCGCCTGAGGGGTCTCACCTGCCCCTTCCTCCCACGGGCGACTACGCGCCTTCCACTCCAATCAACAAGGTAATATCATCCACCGTGAAAATATTTCCATTAAGTCCTTGAAATTTTTAGCTGTGGATTGGAGCAAATGGCGGAGACTCCTGAGGGAGATAGCGCTAGGTGGAGACCCCGCAGGCTTGCCGAGGAGGCTCCAGCAGTGCCCCTAGGAACGCGAAGCCATTTGCGGAATGGAACAGCGGCGATGAACCAATCAACACAGGTTTTAAGGATTTGACGGAATACCGAAAATAAATTTCTGAAAAATCTATTTGTTAGAATATACTGTAAGTTTTTCTGTTATTATTATAAGATAGTAATTAGGTTGGCTTGGCATGCATTTAGGAACAAAGGGGGCATGTATATGTATCAAATAAAACGTTTGAGTGAGTGTACATTGAATCAAGCACTTGAGGCTTGGAACAAGGGTTTTGAAGGTTATTTTTTTGATGCAACCATGGATGTGGACCGATTTGCTGCTAGATTGGGTCAAGAAAATATATCCGCAAGCTTATCCATTATTGCGTTTGACGGTTTGGAACCTGTAGGGCTTTTATTAAGTGGGTACAAAAAGATTGGGGAAGAACTTGTTGCTTGGAACGGAGGTACAGGGGTAGCTTCGACTCATCGTAGAAAAGGGATTGGGAAGCTGTTAGTAGAAAAAGCCTGTGAATTGTATAACGAAAAAGGGATACATGCAGCAACTTTGGAAGCTATCTCAAAAAACAGACAAGCAATCGCACTGTACGAATCAAAAGGTTATCAGATTGTAGATCATGTGGTACACCTGTCCCAAGAGACGTCACTTGAATTTAATGACTCATTGGAATATTACCCTGTATATACATCGGCACATGATGCTCAGTATCTATCAAGTTATCATCATGATACACCATGGCAAAGTCAATGGTGGTGCATGAAAGATGGTTTGACGTTGCAAATACTGGGTACTGATGGCGAAACTGCTGCATATGCAATGTTCAAAAGGCAATATAGCCCTGATGGGACCTTAAAGGCCATTGTAGTCACCCATTGCTTTTTAAAAGAAGAACAGAAAGAACCAGAAAGAGTATTGGAAGCTTTATTCTTTCATCTTTTTCCACCGACTGTTGCCCCTTACCAGTGTACGGTAGCATTTTTTCAAACGTCCAATAACATGGTGTATGACTATCTTATCGACAAAGGTTTTTCGATGAAGGTAGAGCAAGTTTGGATGAAGAAGACAATAGCAGCTGCTGTGGACACAGGGCATAAAAGTTAAGAAGATAGAGTCGAATTTTACATATTGTTTTAATTTTGGAGGGAACATTATGATGGTTGAAAAGTTTTTAGATGAACAAAATGAACAGTTTCAGAAACTATTAAAAAAATCCACCCACGCTGGCTGGATGGCACAAACGACTGGAGAAAAGAAATGGGCAGAGGAAGCCGGTAAAGCTTCCAGTGAATTCAGCCTTTTTTATGCCAACCAAGATCGTTACAATCAGTTGAAATCATACCTGCAAGATCCAGAACTTTCATTGGAACAAAGAAGACAGTTAGAAATCCTCGAGTATGGAATGAAAGAAAATCAATTGGACAAGGAAACAATTGAAGAAATGTCTTCTATGTCCTCTGAACTAAATTACCTTTTTAATACGTACTTGCCTGAAGTGAATGGAAAAAAGTTATCCGCCAATGATATCAGAAATATTTTATTGAATAGTACAGACAGCAAGGAGCGGGAAGACGCTTGGAAGGCAAGCAAAGAAGTAGGTCAAGTTGTGTCGGAAAAGCTGTTGGCACTAGTGAAAAAGCGAAATGAAGCGTCAAGGAAATTAGGCTATGATAACTATTATGAAATGTCGTTTGCCAATCAGGAACTAGATTAAGAAGAAGTTTTTTCTATGTTTGAAAATCTAGTAGAACAATCGGATTCTACTTATCGTAGTTTGAAATGTGATTTAGATAACGAACTAGCCAAAAAATTTGGAGTGAAAGCGGAAGAATTACGACCATGGCATTATGTGGATCCATTCTTCCAGGAAGCGCCGGCAAACGAACAAACGAATCTGGATCAATTTTTCAAAGGGCAAGATCTAGAAAAATTGACTGCAGACACGTTTGATTCCATGGATATGCCAATTGAAGGACTGTATGCTTCTTCTGACTTAAATCCTCGTGAAGGAAAGAACCCTACTGCGTTTTGTATGGATATGAACCGTGAGGGGGATATTCGGGTACTATGCAACAATCTAGATAATACGTATTGGATGGGGACCATGCTTCATGAGTTTGGACATGCAGCGTACAATAAATATGTAAATCGCGATCTTCCCTATTTATTAAGAAGCTTCGCGCATATCTTAACAACAGAGGCCATTGCCATGTTATTTGGAAAAATGACGGAAAATAGAGAGTGGCTATCAAAGTTCTTGAAATTAGACGATGCAAAGCTTGATACATTAATGCCGTCCCTTGAAGAGCATGAACAATTGAAAATGCTTATATCCGCAAGATGGATTATCACATTTGTTTTCTTTGAAAGAAAGCTATATGAAAATCCTGATCAGGACCTTAACGCTCTTTGGTGGGAAACAGTGGAAAAGATTCAATTGCTTCATCCACCTGAAGACCGTAGCAATCCGGATTGGGCGGCAAAGATTCATTTCACACTGGCACCTGTTTATTATCAGAACTACTTGTTGGGGGAATTGACTGCTGCACAACTCTATCAGCATATCAAAAACAATGTATCTGATGAGTTCTTCTCCCTTAAGGTAGGAGCATTTATCCGTGATGAATTCCTGGCACCAGGAGCAACCTTCCATTGGAATGAAAAAATTGAAAAAGTGACGGGCGAGCCACTAAACCCAGACCACTTCATAAAAGCCTATTGTCACTATGAAAAAGTGAATAACTGATCGTTTAGGGTAAGTAGATATCTCCTCTACTTACCCTATTTTTTGTTAAGCTTTTATGACTTTTCTAACAAATCCTTAATTTTGCATGAAAATCCAATGAAATTAATATAAACTAGTAGATAGTGAGATTTTTCGAGTTTTTATGACATAACACTACACCGACAATAGAGAAACTAGAAAGGTATGTCTTCTTTTATGATAAAAAAATTACAACTATGTGTCATCTTCCCATTACTTTTTATGATTTTTGGGAATACGGTAGCAGTCCAAGCAGAAGAACCTGGAGACTTATTTAGTGAGTCCGTTATATTAATAGATGCAAAATCTGGTCATATTCTTTATGAAAAAGACAGTAAACGTGAAATGTATCCGGCCAGCATCACAAAAATCGTGACTGCTATCATTGCAATAGAAGAGGGGAACCTTCAGGATATAGTCACGGTAAGTAAGAATGCAAGGGACCAAGACGGATCAAGAGTATATTTACTTGAAGGGGAAAAGGTAACCCTGAAGAAGCTAGTTCAAGGATTGATGATCAATTCTGGTAACGATGCAGGTACTGCCATAGCAGAACATTTTGATGGCAGTGAAAAAGCTTTTGCAAAAAGAATGAATACATTTTTGAAGGAAAAAGTAGGCGTTGAGGATACAAATTTTACCAACCCCCATGGATTGTTTCACCCTGAACATGTGACAACTGCACAGGATATGGCAAAGATTGCCCAATATGCAATGAAGAATGAAACATTTAGAGAGATTGTCGGGACAAAAGAAATGGAGTGGATTGGTGAAGGATGGGAGACCACATTGTACAATCATCACCGATTATTATGGGATTACAAGGGAACAACTGGAGTGAAAAATGGATATGTGCCTGAATCAGGTCATACATTGGTTACTTCAGCCCAAAGGGATGGAATGGATCTCATTGTGGTAACCATGAAGGCAGCTTCAAAATATTACATCTACAAAGATACCATGACTTTAATGGATTATGGTTTTGCAAATTTTATTACAGATGAAATCAATAAAGGTGAAATGGTCAAAGATGCTGCTGGCAGAGAGTACATGCTTGCGAAAAATGTGCATGTAGCAAAAAGGGATGATGAAACGGTTAGCTTGCGTGTAAACAAGGACAAGGATTTGGTTGTGAAAATCGGCAACCGTAAACACGTGGAAGAAAACGTGTTGGTTGAACAAGAAAGAAATGATTTGACTCCTGTTCCTACTGCTTCTTCATCAAATTCCACCGATCAATCAGGTGGAAAATCAAGTACAAAGAGCAGTGTGGGTTCTACTATTTTTATTTTCGTTGCACTATTAATCTTCTTTTTTGTTATGAATGGGCTGCAAAGAAGAAGAAGGAGAAAGAAAATGCAACAACGTTACTCTGATTCTCTCGTTTATTCTAGAAGAAGCAGTTATTATAGGTAATCGAAACAGCGGAGCATCCTGAAAGAATATCAGGTTGTTCCGCTGTTTTGTATTAGAAAGAGGGTAGAGTATGAATAAGGGTTTGGCGAGTTGTCCAAAGATTGTATATAATGGAGATATGTAGATAATAGGAGGGATAGATCATGCCGAGAAAAGAGAATGCGCTTAATAAAGAACTGGTTGAATTATTGCAAGGGGAGAAAATTGTGTCCTTGATTACAACAGACAAGGATAGCAACAAACCTAATTTAAGCATCGTGTCATGGTTGGTCGCACATGAAGATGGTAAGACGATTAAATTTGCTTTAGGCCACAAGGCAGAGAGTGCATTCAACATTCAAGAGAACCCGGAATTGATTTTAGGTGTTGTAGGAGCCGGAAGCTGTTATTCCATTAACGGTAAGGGATCTGTATCTGAAGTTATTGATAAAACAATGAAGTATCGCGTTGTGACCGTTGAAGTTGAGTCTGTGGAAGATGTCATTTTTTATGGCGGAAAAATAACGCAAGAACCCGACTATGTGAAAACATACGACGAAGACCTTGCCAAAAAGTTAGATGAAGAAGTTTATGCGCTTTTGAAAGGCTGATGTAAGGCTTGATGGGGCTGTCCATATTATGAGGGCAGCCTTTTCTATTTGCCTTAAAAAATCTTTCAAAGTTAATAGAAACATAGAAAAGTCATTCATTTCCATATATAATAATAGAATACTAAATTTTTCTAAATGAAAGGGGTTTCTATGAAAAGTTGGTTTAAATCGAACAAACGCAAACTCCTTCCCTTTGTGGCTGTTTTTCTTTTAGCCGGAGCACTAATAACTTACTATGTGTACACGTCCCCATTCCAGCAAACAGGATCGGCAGGGGGACATGAGAACCCAGGGACATTATCAACATCAAACAAGATTTCAGTTGAACAAGAAAATCCATTCAATCACAAGAAGAAACTGAATGAAGTCCATGTTGCTAATTACATTCATTGGATGTCTCATCAAAAGGTTAAAGCGGAAAGTAAATGGACCCACTATAAGATGACCCCTGAAAGAATTGATTGGCTATTAGAAAAAGTCCAAGAAGCCGAGTATAAACATGAAGAAGTGTATGTGGAAATTCTAACAAAATGGCAGAACGGTGATTTTTCCACTGCAGACCTAGATCATAATAGGGTCTGGTCCTTGCTTAATGGGACGATTGGTAAAGCAACTGGCGTAATGACGGAAGAAGAAGAAAAAGAATACTTAAAAAACCCAACTATCAACTTTAAATAATGGCTACAACATCACCTTATGGTAAAATGATGGGGAATTCACATGAGCCCACTGAAAAACTGATAACGGAAAGTTTTTAATGATTCCTAGCTGGTGATTGGAGCAAAAGGCGAAGACTCCTCGAAAATGCTATGCATTTTCTTCGTGCGATGTTTCGCTGCCGAAGCCATTTCCGGAAAACAGCGGTGTCTAAACACAGTTTTAATGACTTTTTCAGTGGCCTCATTCGCATAGGGGTGGTTATTTCAGATGAATGGAATAAGAAGTTTTGCAAGAACACAAGAGCAAGAGCTGATGGTAAAAAAAGCATCTTCTTTGGCTTCGGACTTTTATACCCGCGCTGGCCTGTATGATCAGAATGCTGAATTTCCTTTTGAAAATTTTCAAGCACTTAAGGATGCGGGTTTACTGGATCTTACCATACCAAAGGAATACGGTGGAAAAGGTGCAGGGTTGTATGAGTTTGTATTACTGCAGGAAACCATTGCACAAGGTGATGGACCAACGGCTCTGAGTCTTGGATGGCACTTGGGTATCATGATGAACGAAGGGATAAATCAATCATGGCCGAAGGAAATTTATTATAAGATTTGTGGGGATATTATACAACACAAAAAATTGATTAACAGTGCGCATAGTGAAAGAAAGACTGGCAGCCCTGCAAGAGGAGGGAAGCCTGAAACAGTTGCCAAAAAGCTCTCCGGAGGCGGTTGGCAGATTAACGGAAGAAAAAATTTCACTTCCCTAGCTCCTGTTTTGGATTATTTCATTATCTCAGCAAGCATAGAAGGAACGGATGATGTAGGAGAGTTTCTACTTCCGCGCGAACTGAAGGGAATCTCTATAGAAGAAACGTGGAACTCTATGAGTATGAGAGCTACAAGAAGTGATGATTTGGTGTTAACGGATGTAATCGCAGATGAACAGGTACTTTTATATATAAAAAAGAAAAAAACACCGAAACCACAAGGATGGCTTCTTCATATACCTGCATGTTATTTAGGCATAGCCATTGCAGCACGAAATGAGGCTGTATCATTTGCCGATTCCTACCATCCAAACAGCCTACCTCATCCGATAAAAGAAGTACCTAAAGTAAGGGAAAGGGTAGCCAGGATGGATACGGAATTGATGACAGCACGTCATTTGTTATACAGCGTGGCTAGATTATGGGATGAAGAGCCTGATAAACGCAATGATCTGATTGGTGAACTAGCGACAGCCAAGCTGGTTGCAACAAACAGTGCCATCTCTATTGTAGATGAAGCGATGAGGATTGTTGGCGCACAAAGTCTACATGCAGAACATCCTCTTCAACGCCATTACCGTGATGTCCGGGCAGGATTACATAACCCTCCTGCAGATGAGATTACAATGGAAATGCTTGCAAAACAGGCGTTTTTAGAGAATACAGACTGAAATAAAAGAGAGTGATTTTATGCACGAAAAAGCTAACAAAGGTAAAGGTGACTGGCGCTATCCCATTGCACATAAAGAAGCATGGATTGGGGTTGCGCTGGTTCTTTTCCATTTTGCTTGGTGGTACGGATTTGCTTATGGTTTTGGATCAAAGCCGGTTGACACCTATACATATATTTTAGGTTTTCCCGCATGGTTTTTTTATAGTTGTATACTAGGTTTCATTATCATCATAATACTCGTCATTCTAGTGGTCAGGTTTTTGTTTTTGGATCTTCCTTTAGAGACAGATGAAGAAGGAGATCGTTGATGAACATACAAGTGATTATTCCTTTGTTAATATTTCTGATTATTATTTTCCTGATTGGAGTGTTTGCCTCCAGGAAATTAGCTAATTCCTCTTCATTTGTACAGGATTATTTCCTTGGAGGAAGAGAGCTTGGAGGACTGTTACTTGCGATGACCATGGTCGCGACGTATGGAAGTGCCTCCAGCTTCATTGGAGGACCTGGAATTGCTTACCATACAGGTCTCGGTTGGGTGCTATTGGCCATGATACAGGTGGTGACAGGATATTTTGTTTTAACGATCTTAGGAAAGAAATTCGCTATTGTAGCACGGAAAATGAAAGCCATCACACTGATCGATTTTTTAAAAGAAAGGTATCAGAGTAAATGGGTCGTGTTATTATCGGCCTGCAGCATCATTCTTTTCCTTTTTTCCGCCATGGCAGCACAGTGGATTGGAGGAGCAAGGCTCATCGAGTCGATAACCGGTCTTTCTTATACCTCTGCGTTGTTTGTATTTGCTGCTTCCGTACTGGTATATGTAATCATCGGTGGCTTCCGTGCGGTGGCCATTACTGACGGTGTGCAGGGAATTATCATGGTCATCGGGACGATAGTCATATTGGCAGGTACCGTCATTGCCGGTGGAGGCATACCGGCAATTATGAGCGATCTCTTGAAGGAGAATCCTAATCTTATCACTCCTTTTGGAGCGGATGGGTCATTAACGCCATTATATGTATCATCTTTTTGGATCTTAGTAGGGGTTGGAGTAGTTGGACTTCCTCAGGTGGCTGTCAGAGCCATGTCATATAAAAATTCCAAAGCTATGCATGCAGCATTGATAATTGGTACAGTCGTTGTTGGGTTCATCATGCTAGGGATGCACTTGGCAGGTGTGTTTGGAAGAGCGGTATTACCTGGCTTAGATACACCAGATACAGTTATGCCTCTATTGGCCCTCCATGTCTTGCCAGGATGGTTGGCAGGGATTGTCTTGGCAGCTCCTATGGCTGCCATTATGTCGACGGTGGATTCTCTATTGTTGATAGTGAGTTCTTCCATTGTAAAAGACGTATACTTAAATTATATGCGTCCTGACGCACCAGAAAAAAATATCAAGCGTATAAGTATAGGAGTAACAGCGGTCGTAGGTGTACTTGTGTTCTTTATGGCGATTGATCCACCTGCATTTCTCATTACCTTAAACCTATTTGCATTCGGTGGGTTGGAAGCAGCCTTTATTTGGCCGGTTGTATTGGGGCTTTATTGGAAAGGTGGCAATGCGGTTGGTGCCCTGGCATCTATACTTGTAGGGGTAATTTCCTACATTTATATTACTTTATATTTTCCAGATGCATTTGGGATGCACAGCGTTGTAGTACCAGTCATACTTTCTCTTGCGGCCTATATTTTATGTAGCATTATAGGTAGTGATAGAAAGAAGCAGGAACACCAAGAAATTATTAATAAATACTTGCTTTAATAAAAGAGTAGGAGTTTAAAATGAACAAGCTAAAAAAGCTTTATATTAACAGTATAGACAAAGCTAGTAGCTTCATGAGGGAAAGCAAAAGGCAGCTGGTGATCAGTCTCCTTCTTTATATCTCCGTTTTTGTTGTCGTATTAAGTTATTTTTTCTTTACGGGTGCAGGAAAGTGGTTTGATATACTTTTGATTACAGGTACTGCTGCATTGGCATTAGTCTTAGGGATAGGGATTACGCTGATCCTCTTTAATATATTAAGAAGTTTACCTAGATTTCTTGTGTCAGTCATCATAGCTTGCATAGCTGTAATATACAGTGTTGGCGCTTTTATGGGCCCATTCTTCAGATTAATGGGTTTTGCCGTAATGGTACTCGCCTTACTATTAGGAATCACCGTATTTCTTTATCGTAAACGGAAAAAAGCACTTTTTCTCTTTTTTAGTTTCCTTACGATAGGCTTGCACGTAGCCGCTATTTATCTTGCAGTTACAGATGGAAAAGAAGGCCCTTGGTCACTTGAGGTAGGAGAAGTCACCACTACTTTAACAAATCCAGCCGAGAGTGGAAGTGCCAAGGTTCAATTTTTTACATATGGCAGTGGCAAGGATGAACGAAGGGAAGAGTATAAAGATGTTAAATATGAAACCCAAACTGTCAATATGACATCGTTTGTTTCACAACCTAAAGGATTGAATAAATGGTATAGAGAATGGTTTTGGGGCTTTGATTTATACAATGCTCCGTTGAATGGGCGAGTGTGGATGCCTAAAAAAGAAGAGGAAGGTGCATATCCTCTTGTATTAATCGTTCATGGTAACCATAATATGGCTGATTTTTCAGATGGAGGTTACGCTTATCTGGGAGAAATGCTGGCAAGTAAAGGGTATATCGTTGCGTCGGTCGACCAAAATTTCATCAACTCTGGGAAAACAGGTCATATCGGCTGGGATAATGCTGGGAGGGCATGGCTGTTATTAAAGCACTTGGAACTTTGGCAGTCCTGGAACGAAGACAAAACACATGCGCTTTACAATAGAGTAGACATGGGCAATATCGCTCTCATCGGCCACTCCAGGGGTGGAGAAGCTGTCAGTATTGCGGCTCTTTTTAATGAACTTGACAGGTTTCCGAACAACGCAAAAGTGAGTTTGAACTTTGATTTTTCCATAAAATCATTGATTGGTTTATCGCCTGGTGATGGTCGATTCAAACCGGGAGATCAGCCAGTCAGTCTGCAAGATGTGAACTATCTTACTCTCCAAGGAGGAAATGATACCGACCATACAAATTACCTTGGAATGAGGCAATTTCAGCGTGTTTCTTTTTCAGAAGACTTTGACGGGTTCAAAAGCAGTGTGTATATCTATGGGGCCAACCATGGCCAATTTAATTCAGATTGGGAAGTGGATCAGCCAAGCCCATATTGGTGGTTTATGAACCGAAAAGAAATAATGGAGCCTGAAACTCAACGAGAAATCACCAAGGTATATGTTTCTGCTTTTCTTGACGCCACGCTAAAAGGAAAACGTGATTACCGCGGAGTCTTCTCAGATAAGGAAATTGCTTCGACGTGGATTCCAACCGATCCTCTTCGTGTGCGTTATGAGGATCGTGATTTTCAACCTATTGCCACATTCGAAGAGGACGTGGATGTCACAAAGACAACCCAAAATGGCGGACAGCTACAAGGGTACAATCTTCGCATCTGGAAAGAAATTAATTTACTTCAAAGAAACAAAGAACAGCAAAATAATCAAGTAGTAAAGTTGGGTTGGACGAATAAAAATAGTCGATTTACCATCAAATTGCCTGAAGATGTTGCAAACAATTTTTCAGAACAGACAGTATTAAAGTTTGATGCAGTTCAGGCCCATCCATCAAGGTATGAATTTTATCATATTGACCTACCCGAGGGATATAAAAATAAACCGATTCCTGTATCAGTAAGTGTCAAAGCAAAAGGGACGGGTAATTTCGATGGCAGAGTAAGAAAAACCATTTATATCGAACCTACTTATACGACTACTTTGTACCGTTTTGATTGGTGGAACGAGCGGTACGGTAATCAGTTTGAACATATGCTTCAAACATACGGTATCCCATTGAATTATCTACAAGAGAACTTTCCAGACATAGATTACACTCAGATAGAAGAGGTTATTTTTGAATTTAATCAGACCGACAGTGGTTTAGTTTTCATAGATAACATCGGCTTTAACAACTAATTAATGAATAAAAATACCCACTCTCCCTCATAGTAATTAAAGAATCATTACACAAGGGGGAGAGTAGATTGAACTTGAAAAAAATCATCATACTGCTACTTCTCTCCATTCTTCTTCAACCTCAAAATATATTCGAGTCAAGTACTCTGACACCACTTTCCATTAATCAAACAGACGCGCCAACATTTCTTTATGAAATAGAAAAACCTAAGAATACTAACATTGTTTCGCTGCCATTACTTGTTCATTTCATTGATGTCGGACAAGGGGACGCGATCCTATTGCAAACCCCCAATGGATCAAACGTACTTGTAGATACTGGCCCAAAGGATTCCTCTAAAAAGCTGCTTGCTTATTTGAAAAAAGTAAACGTGAAGTCCATTGATTTATTAGTTATCACTCATCCTGATTTTGATCATATCGGAGGAATACCGTCTTTATTAGAAAAGTTACCTGTCAAGAAAATATTAGACAGCGGTAAGGCGCATACAACATTAACTTTTATTCAATACAAACAATATGTCTGGAACAATATTGTCCCCGTACAATATGCCAAGGAAAAAATGAAATTGGACATTGATCCAGAGTTGAAAATCAAAGTGTTAAACAGTGGGTCGGAAGAAAAAGAAACCAACAATGCGTCCATCGTCCTTCATATAAAATATGGGGAGATGAAATTTCTTTTGATGGGTGATACGGAGGAGCAAGAAGAAAAGCGAATGAGTAGGAAGTACAACCTGCAATCGACAATATTGAAAGTCGCACATCATGGTTCTAATAGCTCATCAACAGCTTCATTTTTGAAGGATGTTCAACCTAAAATAGCCGTAATATCCGCCGGAAAAGATAATGATTTTCACCACCCCCATTTGCCAGTCTTAAACAGATTGATTGAGAGCGGGTCGGATATATATAATACTGCAGAATCTGGGAGCATCGTATTTTCAACAGATGGAAAGTTATTATTCGTCAATAATCGTCCCTGGCTTTATGCCAATCAGCAAAAGCAAGAATCTAAAAAATCAATTGTCATCACTGATTTGGATGTTAAAGAAGAAATGGTCACATTAGAAAATAAAAGTGCAGAAACAGTTGACATGTCCTTTTGGAAATTAGTAAGCAAAAAAGGTTATCAAACGTATGATTTCCCTGAAAATTATAAGCTCCAACCAGGAGAAACCATTTACATTGCTTCTGGCGCACATAAACAACATTTCAAAAAATATATCCATTGGCTGAGTGACCATTTATGGAATAATAATGGAGATAAAGCCCAGCTATATGATGATCAAGGAGATTTAGTGGATGAATATGAAGCAGGAGTGAAGGACGAATAGGTTTCAATAGCTTCGAATTGTGTTATGTAAGTAAAAAAGATATTATTTTCAAAGAACACAATGCGAGGAGCCTTACAATTGAAAAAATTAAAAAAACCAGTACGTCTTACACTAGCACTTATCATAAGCCTATTCTTATTTATGCTCTATATTCACACTACAAAGGAAGAAGTTATAGCCTCAGCAGTAAAGGAAACAAATCAAAATGGCGTATCATTAAGCCTGCAAAACCCTTATGTCATGCCCATTAAAGTTTACAGGGCCTCCATGATGGACAGCAAAGAAAACGAGTTGCCCATCACGGCTTATAGCATCAAACTTAATGGAGTGTATTCTGGTAGTGACTCTAACGTGGATCAGGCATTCATGTCTACTCAAACAGAGGAGTTTGAAGAATTGAAGGAGGTTACCATTCCAAGTGACACTTCCAAAAAAGAAGAAATTTATAGCATATATATCACTGACCCAAAAAGTAAAGGAAGTGTAGAAGCAGCAGAAAAAGTCGAAATCACCTTCAAAATATTCTCCTTCCTCCCAATAACGACAACGATATCACTCTAAACACTGCTTAATCTGCAGTGTTTTTTGTTTGGAGTTGAAATCATAAAATCCGTTGATCTCCTTTCCAGGCGCTTTGCTTGCCCAGTGGAAAGCGCAGCCATTCCCGGAAAGGAACAGCGCCGTTTATTGAAAAAACCTGGCACATTGCAGTGTTTTTTGTTTGTACATTAAAGCACTGAGTAAATTAAGGGCAGTAGGGGAAAATAAAACAACTTATGACTGTTTTTAAAGGTGTTTAACGTAATAAAGAGAGGGAATGTACATAATGGAGATTGCCAATTATAACTACCTATACAACTGGATGGTTTTAAGTTCAATCGCCGATCCCCGCTGGTGGTTATTGTTCACATCTATATTTCTCCCATGGCTAATATGGTGGTGGATAGTAGATAAAAAAAGGATGTTCGAAATTCTTGCTTATGGTCTCTGTTGGGCTACAATGGCAACGTGGCTTGATTTACTTGGTACCGAATATGGCAAGTGGAGCTACCCCTTTAAATTAAACACAGACATTCAAACGTTGCTTCCAGCAGATATAGCTGTTATACCGGTTATGTATATGCTTCTATATCAGTATGCGTCTACTTGGAAAACATTTGTCATAGGAAGTGTGCTTTGTGCAGCAATTTTGTCTTTTATTTTCGAACCACTGTTTTTGATGCTAGACATGTTGGAATTAAAAGAATGGTCACACACGAAGTCTTTTTTCGCCTTTATTTCTTTAGCAATAGCGACTAGATCACTTTTCTATTTAATAAAAAAGAAGCAGACTACTTTTTAGTTGACTAACATGTATATACAAGTTAAACTTAATACCGCTAGCATGTATATACAAGTTGTTTAGTGAATGTAAGCGTTTTTTCGTTGAATTAATAAAGTTAAACCCATAAAATACTAATTATTTTGGAGGGATTATCATGTTCAAAAAGCTTTTCGGAATGAAAGATACCACACAGACTCAAACAGAGGAAACTATCTTTGCTCCTTTAAGCGGAAAAGTGACGGAGCTAAGCGATGTTCCAGATCCTACGTTTTCTCAAAAAATGATGGGAGATGGGCTGGCAATCATTCCAACGGAAGGTGAGGTAGTTTCGCCTGTCGATGGAGAAATCGTACAGTTCTTCCATACAGGACATGCAATTGGCATTCGTTCGCTGACAGGTGCGGAAATATTAATTCATGTAGGACTGGAAACGGTGTCCATGAATGGGGAAGGTTTTGAAGGGCATGTAAAAGAAGGAGATAAGGTGAAAGCGGGTGACAAGCTGATTACTTTTAATATCGACCTTATCAAAGAAAAAGCTTCTGATATCATTACTCCAGTTGTCATCACAAATGGAGAAAATGTGGAGATACTCGAAAAGATAGCAAGTGCAGAGGCAGTGAAAGGACAAACGGAATTTTTAAAAATTAAAATGAAAAATTAAATGAAGTAGAATCTTAATATAAAAAGAGAAGGCATACAGGAGGAAACAGATATGGACGTAAGAAAACAGGCGGAAGAAATTGTCCAAGCCTTAGGGGGAAAGGAAAACGTAAGTGCAGCCACACACTGTGTGACTCGTCTCCGTTTGGCTTTGCATGACGAAAGTAAGGTAGACCAAGAGGCATTAGAAAGCATAGATGTGGTGAAGGGTTCTTTCTCCACAAATGGTCAGTTTCAAGTTGTTATCGGACAAGGAACTGTCAATAAGGTTTATAAAGAATTTGTAGACATTACTGGTGTTGGAGAAGCTTCTAAAGATGAAGTGAAGAAGGCAGCCGAATCCAATTTAAATCCGCTCCAGCGTGCAATAAAAACATTGGCCGATATTTTTATTCCAATTCTACCCGCTATCGTTACAGCAGGGCTACTAATGGGGATAAATAATTTATTAACAGGTCCGGGTATTTTCTATAATGAGCAATCTGTCATTGATGTTCATACCGAATGGGCCGATATTGCAAGTATCATTAACCTGATAGCGAATACTGCATTTGTCTTTTTGCCGGGTCTAATTGGTTGGTCGGCAGCAAAACGATTTGGCGGAAGCGAGCTTTTAGGGATTGTGCTCGGACTTATGCTTGTGCATCCCGATTTACTTAATGCGTGGGGGTATGCAGAAGCACAGGAAGATGGAGCAGTTGAAACGTGGAAATTCTTCGGATTAGAAATTGAAAAAGTCGGATACCAAGGACAAGTATTACCTGTTCTTGTAGCAGCATTTGTACTGGCTAAAGTGGAACAATTTTTATCCAAACGTGTAAGTGACGCGTTTCATATGCTAATTGTCCCACCAATTACCTTATTATTGACTGGTTTTGTAACGTTTGTCGCAATCGGACCTGTTACATTCGCGATCGGTAACTTCCTGACGAACGGATTTGTCGGAATCTTTGATGCTGTTCCCGTGTTAGGTGGACTTATATATGGTGGTTTATATGCACCTTTAGTTATTACAGGGATGCATCACACGTTCCTTGCCGTAGATTTCCAACTGATTGCAACAATTGGTGGAACATTCTTATGGCCTATGGTTGCCCTGTCTAATATCGCACAAGGGTCAGCTGCCTTTGCGATGATGCTTGCGACGAAAGATGAGAAGTTGAAAGGTTTGGCATTAACATCTTCCATTTCTGCTTGGTTGGGGATTACGGAACCAGCAATGTTTGGTGTTAACTTACGTTTCCGCTACCCATTCTTTGCGGCAATGATTGGATCTGCCATTGCGGGTATCATCATTACTATCGCAGGTGTAAAGGCTCCTTCTATCGGGGTAGGCGGAATACCAGCATTCTTCTCCATTATGGCGGAATTCTGGCCAATCTTCTTCCTTGGTATGGGTATTGTATTAGTCGTACCATTTGTCATTACTTTTTTAGTTGCAAAAGTGAAAATGAGAAAAGAAGCGTAAAGATTGTAAAAAGGGGTCTGACCCCCTTTTTGCAATTTTTTCAATTATGAAGGGAGAGCTTGATAGATGAACCATTCTTGGTGGAAAGAAAGTGTCGTGTATCAAATTTATCCTCGTAGTTTTATGGATTCTAATGGTGATGGGATAGGAGATATTCAAGGAATAATCATGAAGCTTGATTATCTAAAGGAACTTGGTATCGATACCATATGGCTTTCTCCTGTTTATGAATCTCCTAATGATGATAACGGTTATGATATTAGTGACTACATGAAAATAATGGATGAGTTCGGAACAATGGATGATTGGGATGAGTTGTTACAAGAGGTACATATTAGAGATATGAAATTGATCATAGATCTTGTGGTCAATCATACTTCTGATGAGCACGAGTGGTTTGTGCATGCGAAAACATCCAGAGAGAATCCATATCGTGATTATTATATTTGGAGGGACCCTAAAGTAGACGGCAGCGAGCCGAACAACTGGGCATCTAATTTTGGTGGATCTGCTTGGGAATACAACGAAGAAACAAAAGATTATTACCTGCACTTATTTTCCAAAAAGCAGCCAGATCTCAACTGGGAAAACGAAAAGCTTCGGGAAGAAGTGTATCGTATGATGAAATGGTGGCTGGATAAAGGAATCGACGGTTTTAGAATGGATGTCATCAACTTCATTTCCAAGGTAGATAGCATGCCTGATGGAGAGATGGTACCCGGGAAAAAATATGTTTCGGGAAGCAAGTTCTACCGTAATGGCCCGAAGATTCATGATTATTTAAAAGAAATGAATGAAAAAGTTTTATCTCACTATGATGTCATGACCGTCGGAGAGATGCCAGGTGTCACTCCAGATCAGGCTAAAGATTATACAAGTGAAGAAAGAAATGAATTGAACATGGTATTTCAATTCGAACATATGGGATTGGATAACGGTTCTAATGGAAAGTGGGACGTGCAGGAACTGAATTTGATTGAACTTAAACAGAGTTTATCAAGGTGGCAGTACACTTTAGCAGAAAGTGGCTGGAACAGTCTCTATTTTAATAATCATGATCAACCAAGGTCCGTTTCGAGATTTGGAAATGACGAAAAATACAGAGTAGAATCTGCTAAAATGCTGGCTACGCTTCTTCATATGATGAAAGGTACTCCATATGTCTACCAAGGTGAAGAAATTGGCATGACAAATGTTAGGTTTGATTCGATAGATTCTTATAAGGATATTGAAACGCTGCAGGCTTATTCTGACCTGAAAAAACAAGGGTGGAGTGAACAGGAAGTGATGGAAAGCCTATCTAAGAAAAGTAGGGACAATGCCAGAACGCCAATGCACTGGAGTGATGAGGAGAATGCTGGCTTCACTGCCGGAAAGCCATGGTTAGCCGTTAATCCTAATTACAAATCTATCAACGTAGAAGCTGAAAGAAATAATGAACATTCTATCTTTAACTATTACAAACGTCTGATTCAATTAAGAAGGCAGAATGAACTGATTGTATACGGAGATTTTCAATTGATACTTGAGGACGATCCTTCGATCTTCTCTTATGTTAGAACCTTTCAAGACAAAAAGCTACTTGTGATTTGCAATTTTTATGACAAGGAGCCTATTTTCAAGTTGCCAAAAGGTATTAACTTTATGACCAAACAACTTTTACTCAGCAACTATACGGTGAAAGAACAAAGTAATATAGCTGAATTTACTATGCAGCCATATGAAGCAAGAGTTTATTTATTGAACTAACGTTAAAATATATCGAATAAAGAGGTGTATGAAAATGAGTAAAATAGAACAAGAACCATGGTGGAAGAGGTCTGTTGTTTATCAGATCTATCCAAAAAGCTTCAATGATACAACTGGAAACGGTGTAGGAGACATCCAAGGAATTATTGAGAAGCTTGATTATTTAAAAGAACTCGGAGTGGATGTTATTTGGTTGACTCCCATTTACAAATCACCGCAGAAAGATAATGGCTACGATATCAGCGACTATTTTTCCATTCATGAAGAATATGGAACAATGGAAGATTTCGACCAGCTTTTATCGGAATCTCATGATAGAGGAATCAAAGTTATCATGGATATTGTCGTGAATCATACTTCCACAGAGCATGAGTGGTTCCAGAAATCTAAAGAACAGAAAGATAACAACCCCTATCGCGACTTTTATATTTGGAAGGACGGCAAGCAAGATGGAAGAGAACCGACAAATTGGGAATCCAAGTTTGGTGGGAACGCCTGGAAATATGATGACAAAACTGGTCAGTGGTACTTGCACCTATTTGATGTGACGCAAGCAGACTTGAATTGGGAGAATGAAGAAGTTCGGAAACAAGTCTACGATATGATGACCTTTTGGTTTGAAAAGGGAGTGGATGGTTTTAGGTTAGATGTGATCAACCTTATTTCCAAAGACCAAAGTTTCCCTGATGATGACGGATCGGTGCCCCCAGGTGATGGCCGTAAATTTTACACGGACGGACCAAGAGTTCACGAATATATGAACGAAATGTACGATAAAGTATTTTCTAAATATGACAGTATGACAGTAGGGGAAATGTCGTCGACGACAATCGACCATTGTATTAAATACACTCGACCTGATCGAAATGAGCTCAGTATGACATTTAACTTTCACCATTTAAAAGTAGATTACCCTAATGGAGAAAAGTGGTCTGTTGCGGATTTTGATTTCCAACAGTTGAAGGATATTTTGTCTACATGGCAAATTGAGATGGAAAAAGGCGGCGGTTGGAATGCCTTGTTCTGGTGTAACCATGATCAACCTCGTGTCGTTTCCCGATATGGTGATGATGGCAAATTTCACAACAAGTCAGCAAAAATGCTTGCTACAAGCATGCATATGATGAGAGGTACCCCTTATATTTATCAGGGGGAAGAGTTCGGAATGACTAACCCCGGATTTGTTAAAATAAGTGATTATCGTGATGTGGAATCCTTAAATATCTTCAATTTGAAAAAAGAAGCTGGAAAGAGCGAGGAGGATATCCTTGAGATCCTTCGCCATAAGTCTCGCGATAATTCCAGAACGCCGGTTCAGTGGAATAATGAAGAAAATGCTGGGTTTACAAAGGGTACACCTTGGATAGGAGTGGCCAAAAACTACAAAGAAATAAATGCAGAGACGGCGTTGAATGATAAAGATTCAGTTTTCTATCATTATAAGAAGTTAATTGAATTACGCAAGAACTATGATGTTATCACACATGGAGATTTCCAATTGATTTCAGGAGACCATCCGCAAATATTTGCCTATATCCGCAATAGTGAAAATGAGAAACTCCTTGTAATAAGCAATTATTATGGCAAGGAAAGTTCCTTTGTGTTACCAGAGGATGTTGATGTGGACGGCTATAAATCAGAAGTGCTACTAAGCAACTATGAGGATTCTAGCAGCCAATATAATGAAATTACTCTTCGTCCATACGAATCCATCGTTTATCACCTGAAAAAGTAATGCTACAATAACTGTAGGTGGTAGAAAATGAAAAATAATAAATATCAAGTAATTTATCAGCAGTTGATAAGGAAGATAGAAAAACAGGATTTTAAGGCAGGAGATAAACTTCCTTCTGAACATGAGCTAATGGAACTTTTCACAACATCAAGAGAAACGGTAAGAAAAGCGTTGAATCAACTTGCTCATAACGGCTATATTCAAAAAGTCCGAGGCAAAGGATCGATTGTCCTAGCCCGTGATAAATTTGATTTTCCCATTTCAGGCTTGGTAAGTTTCAAGGAATTAGCAGAGAAAATGGGAAAACCTTGGGAAACAGTGGTACACGAACTAGACATCGTTGATGACTCTTCTGAATTACTGGCTAAGTTGGGAGAGAGCGAGCTGTGGAAGGTGGTCCGTTCTCGCAGGGTGGATGATGAAAGTATTATATTGGATAAAGACTACTTCATTAAAAGTCAAGTCCCTTATCTAGACACAGAAATATGCAAGAACTCCATCTATGATTACTTGGAGTCGGAAAAAGGATTGCAAATAGCTTTTGCCGATAAAGAGGTAACAGTTGAGGAAGCAACGGATGAGGATAGGCAGCTATTGGACTTAAATGGACTAACCCATGTGGTAGTGGTGAAAAGTATCGTCCATCTTGATGATGCAAGCCCGTTTCAATTCACAGAATCGCGCCATCGGTTGGACAAATTCCGATTTGTTGACTTTGCAAGAAGAATGAAATAAATGAAGGAAGACTTAAAGGCACTCCCGGTAGGTGGGAGTGTCTTTTTTTAAAAAGATAAGAAAGTATAAAATCCTGTTGATTGGAGCAAATGGCGTAGACTCCTGAAGGAGATAGCGCTTGGTGGAGACCCTGCAGGCTTGCAAGGAGGCTCCAGCAGCGTCCCTAGGAAAGCGAAGCCATTTGCGGAAATCAACAACGGAGAATAACCGGCAAATTAAAAAAAAGACCGGACAGTTTTTTATTTCTTCTTAAATATTGTAATTTTCAAAAATATCATTTAAATTGCTCGGGTCTTCTTATATAATGGTTATATTAAAGATTCGATTATCGAAATAAATGGAGGGGAAGTTAATGGCAAAGGTTATGAATAAAGCATTAAAAAGGGAGGAAGTCCCAGTTGAGCAAACTTGGAACCTCGAAGATTTATTTGTTTCCCAAGAAGCTTGGGAACAGGAGTTGCAAGACGTACAACAAGATCTATCAACTGTCACTTGTTATAAAGGAAAAGTTGGAAAGGATGCTAAATCATTGCTTGGTTGTTTAAAGGACAAGGATGCCTTAACAGAAAGAGTTATGAGAGTAATGACTTTCGCATCCCTAAAACAATCCGAAGATGGAACCAATCCTGAAAATCAAGCAAATTCGACACGTGTTGGGGGGATGATCTCGAACTTTAGCGCCAGCACATCCTTTATCCATTCTGAAATCCTTCAATTAGATGTAGTAACATTAAATGAATTTATAGCCGAAGAACCGGAGTTGGAAGAATATAAAAAAAGCTTGATGGATGTGTTAGAATCAAAGCCTCATAAGCTATCCCCGGATGCGGAAGAAGTACTTTCTGCCTTTGGAGAAGTGCATAATGCACCATATACTATCTATCAAAGGAGCTTAATATCTGATATGAGATTTCCATCTATCTTAACAGATGATGGTCAGGAACATCCTTTATCCTTTAATTCTTTTCCTAATTATGAAGGGTCTTCCAATTCAGAATTACGTAGAAAAGCGTACCAAACTTATATTGATACACTAAAACAATACAAGCATACATATGCGGCTACTTATGCAACAGAAGTGAAAAAGCAGGTGGTAGAAGCGCGTCTACGAAACTATGAATCCGTCACAGATATGCTGCTTCACGATCAACAGGTGACAAAAGAGATGTATCATAATCAATTGGATACTATACAAAACGAGTTGGCACCGCATATGCGCAGATATGCGAAACTGAAAAAGCGGGTGCTAGGTTTAGAAACGATGCAATTCTGTGATTTAAAAGCTCCACTAGATCCAGATTTTAACCCTGAGATTACTTATGAGGAAGCATCTGAATTAATTCTAGAGTCATTAGAAGTGATGGGACCTGAATATATGGAAATAATGGAAGAGGGACTTAATAATCGTTGGGTTGACCTGGCTGATAACGTAGGAAAGGGTTCAGGTGCCTTCTGTTCCAGTCCTTATGGTGTCCATCCTTATATCCTGATGACATGGAGTGACTCTATGAGAAATGCCTATACGCTTGCCCATGAATTAGGGCATGCAGGGCACTTCCGCTTAGCAGGCAGATACCAGAAGCTTTCTAACACACGTCCCTCCAGATATTTTGTAGAAGCGCCTTCCACGATGAATGAAATGCTGTTAAGTCAGCATATTCTATCAAAGCCAAATGATGAGAGAATGCGCAGATGGGTAATCTTACAATCATTAGGGACTTATTATCATAATTTTGTAACACATATACTCGAAGGGGAGCTTCAGCGTAGGGTCTACGATCTAGCAGACAAGGGAACTCCTATCACTGCCAATGTTTTATGTGAACAAAAGACTGCCTTGCTTTCTGAATTCTGGGGAGATGCAGTGGATATGGATGAAGGAGCTGGGTTGACCTGGATGCGTCAGCCACATTATTATATGGGGCTCTATCCATATAC
The DNA here is from genome assembly GCF_012911845.1 of Bacillus sp. RO2. Classification (GTDB taxonomy): domain Bacteria; phylum Bacillota; class Bacilli; order Bacillales; family Bacillaceae_I; genus Sutcliffiella_A. The sequence goes on from NZ_JAAXCU010000030.1 coordinate 45,058, forward strand.
GTATTCCGCTGGACTTACTGCTTCTACAGCAGCAGCCAAACAGATTCAAGAAGAAGGTCAGCCTGCAGTGGATCGTTGGCTTTCTGCATTAAAAGCAGGGGGCACGTTGAAACCGCTAGAATTAATGCAATTGGGCGGAGTAGATATGACAACAACTGAACCTATTAAGACAGCTGTCGCGTATGTAGGCTCCTTAATAGACGAACTAGAAAAAAGCTTTTCCTAAACCACCCCAACACCTTATCTCCATACAGATAAGGTGTTTTTTTATAGAAATGAAACAGCGTAGTCTATCAACATTTCTTTATATAATCCGATAAAAAAGGAAAGAACCATATAGTCAAGAACGGAAGGGCGTATCAATGATGGAAAAGAGAAATGGAATACTACTAGATTCTGGTACCAACGAAGTGGAATTTCTTGAATTTCATATAGGAAGTACCAGCTTTGGCATAAATGTCTTAAAAGTAAGAGAAATAATCAAACCAGTTGCAGTGACCAAAATCCCTCATTCCCATAAAAATGTCGAAGGAATCATCGAATTAAGGGGAGAAGTGCTGCCAATAATAAACCTCAGAAAAGCTTTGAATATCGAAGAACAGAGTAACTACTCAGAAGAGAAATTTATCGTGACTGAATTCAACGGCATGAAAGTGATACTAAGGGTAGATCATGTAACACAAATTCATCGACTTACATGGGCTGAGATGGAAAAACCAGCTTCGTTGCAAAATGGATTTGAAGACCACATAACAGGAATTATTAAACAACCATCTCAGATGATTCTCCTTTTGGATGTAGAGAAAATCATGTTTGATATATATCCAAACCTGGATAATAGAGCGTCATATCTTCATGAAAACCTAAACCCTGCCCGCAGTGAGAAAAAGATTATGATTGCAGAAGATTCCCCAATGCTTAGAAAACTTCTAGAAGAGACGTTGCTCGAAGCGGGATTTGAACATATTCAATTCTTTGAGAATGGGAAAAGTGCTTGGGAGTATATGGAGACTGTGGTGAAAAACGGAGAGCAAAGTGTAGACTTGTTAATTACGGATATCGAGATGCCTCAAATGGATGGTCATCACCTGACAAAGAAAATTAAAGAAGATAGCTTCCTCTCCAATATACCTGTTATCATATTTTCTTCCCTGATAACAGATCACCTTAGACATAAAGGCGACCAAGTAGGAGCGAATGCTCAAATTAGCAAACCACAATTGACAAAGTTGGTAGAACTACTAGATGAACAACTATTGAATAAATGACATTTTAAAAAGACGAAAGCCCAGCTACTTGTAGGTGGGCTTTCGTCTTTTCTTTATCATAGATAGCTTTCCCCTAGTTTTTTAAATACGGGCTTTTGATACTGTCTTTTAGGTTGATGTTTTTGCCCATCTGTTGGATGGAAATTTGTGTACCGTTGAAGTAAGTTCTTCGCTACAGATAAGGACATATTAGCTTTTGGATTTCGATAATAATCATTTAACTCTCCAAGATGAGGTAATTCTGTAAAATCATCTTTTGTAGGAGGGAGATGGAAGTAATATTCTCCTGCTAATACAAGGACGTCAGATTGTTGACGGCTGTTCTTTGGGTTTCTTGAAAAATGCAAACCTTTTTTTGTAGCTTTGCCTTCGGTGATAAGTTTCTCTAAAGCTTTTCTTTTTAACGAATAGAGAAACTTTGGATCCGGCGCGGTTTTTGCATGCCGATTAACAGTAAAGATGGCACGAGAGAGGTTTTCAATAGAAGATTCAATAGGGGAATCGGTTTTTCTTTGGTTTGTATAACTTTTATTATGCATAATTGGCTCCTTTCCTTTCCCTTATTATACTGTGCCTTCACTCAAAATGGAAGGGTAGCTCCAACTTCCTCCATTTTTAGGCTGAAGTTAGAGCATGCTCCTGCTCTTTTTCCATAAGTGTGATGAAGATATCGACAAACTCAGGATCCCATTGGGTTCCTCTTCCGCTTTCTAATATAGACAAAGCTTTCTCCTTTTTCATTCCCTTACGATATGGGCGATCGGAAGTCATGGCATCAAATGCGTCCGCTACTGCGATGATTCTGCCGAAAAGAGGAATATCATGACCAATTAACATATCGGGGTACCCATATCCATCAAATCGTTCATGATGGTTTCTGACACCTGGTATTAATGGAGCCATAGCCTCTTTAGGTTGCACTTGACTTAAGATGGTGGCGCCAAGCAACGGGTGTCTTTTAATTTCTTCAAATTCCATATCTGAAAGCTTTCCATCCTTTAATAATATCTCATCCTTCACTCCAATCTTCCCAATGTCATGAAGGAGAGCGGCATTTTTTAGCAATTCAAGTTGCTGTGGGGGCAGTCCAGCTTTTTGGCCGATCAATACAGAGTATCTGCTTACTCTTAATGAATGTCCTGCTGTATATGGATCTCGCGCGTCAAGGGTGGTGGAGAGGGTTTGATAAAAACTTTCCATTAACAGCCTATTTGTTTCATTTCTTTCTTCCAACCCCTGCACCATGGAGTTAAATCCTTGAATAACTTGAGAAAATTCATCTGAATATAATTCCTTAGCAGGAGCTAGGTGATTATTTTCTACATCTTGCATCCCTTTTAACAGTTCAGTGATAGGTTGTAAAATGTCCTTAAATAACAAGAAAGCTCCAAAAGAAGAAAACACGGCAGCAATGAAAAGGATTAATATTCCCCAATTCCAGAAATCTACTTCTAAGGTAAGGGTTTCAAAGCGAACTTCGGTTGCCAGACTGAATAAAAGAACAGGAAAAATTCCGATAAATAATGCGCTTACTAGAAACTTCGTACGTAAAGAAACGATTATATCCCCGTGTATAGATAATGAATGGTGATAGATGTTCTGTGTGGCTTCTTGTAAACAATCCAAAACGGGCCTTATCGCTCTGACTGTAAGAAAGTATTCGATAAACGCATGCATGCCAGCAATTAACACGGCACCAAGTGAAGCAAGAAGTACATATCTAAAAGGCATGTTAAGCAAGCCGATCCGTATACAGATGATCGCAAGGGTAATGGCAGGAACAGAGAGTCCAAGTAGGTGGGGGCCAATTATTCTTTTAACTGTTAAAATTGGAAACCGTTGTATATGTAAAAAAGCTTTCTGATAGTCAGCATATGTATGATCTGTTTTAGTAAGAATAATTTTGATCGGTTGCAGTTGTTTATGAAAAGCGAACAATTCACAAAGTACCATAATGAAAGCAGAAGTTAATAAAATACTAATCATTATATTAATCTCTGTAAGGGATAGGTTTAAAGTAGAGAATATGAGTATGCCGCCTACCCCTAGCACTGCTATGGATGAACCAAGTATATAATTTATGACAAGCTGTTTCACAAAACGAGTATATGTTTGCTGATGCAAGAAATCCCTTCCTTTATCACTAAATATTTCTAGTTCAATTATAATCAATCTTATCAGTATGTTCTAGTAAATTTGGTGTATTTGGAAAGTAAATGTTATTGAGGGCGAATTACCACACGTGTCCCGTTAGGTACGATAGATGCAAGCTGAAGGACATCTTGGTTATACATACGCACACATCCACGAGAGACAGCTTTTCCGATAGAGCTGGGATCGTTTGTTCCATGAATTCCATAGGATAATTTGGAGAGGGAAAGCCACATTACGCCAAATGGGCCACCAGGGTTAGGTTGTCGGTTTACGATAATATAGTTGCCAACAGGAGTTTCAAAGAGCATCCTGCCTACTGCAATGGGATATGTTTTGACGATAACCCCATTTTCTTTCAGTACGAGTTTCCTATTTGCGATGGATATTTCAATGGAATAGGGGATTGTATCAGCATTAGGAAGTCCTGGGATGATAATTTGCTGACCGGGATAGATGACATTGGGATTTGAAATGGCATTGACAGCCAAAAGTTCTGCTATTGGCCTCCGATAATCCAACGATATAGAACTAAGTGTCTCTCCTCGTCTCACTACATGTACAGCCATCCTACTCACCTCTTTCATAATGATGATAAAAAAGCCGTGCAAAGAGTGCAGCGGCTTTAGGGTTCAATCAGTCCATTATCTATAATTAGGATAAGGTGGGTACGGTCTTGGGTACGGCCCAGGGTAAGGTCCAGGGTACGGCCCAGGGTAAGGTCCAGGGTACGGTCCATAATAAGGGTATGGTGGGTAATAAGGTCTAGGAGCTAAGAGAGTACCTACTGCCAATCCCCCTAAAAACGGAAAAAAAGGAAAACCGAAACCAAATCCTCCGATCAATCTGTTATTTTGATAGTTTCGATACATAGACATATGCCTCCTTTATAGGGTCACTATAATGTATGGCAATGTTAATAGGTATGCGCTTGTACGCGGTAGCCCATTTATTGGCGTTCAAGGGTGAAAAATGCAATTTCTGGCGGCGCTAAAAAGCGGTAAGGTTCTCTAGTGGTGCCTAAACCCTTATTCACATATAAGGTCAAATCATCCAAATGATAAAAACCTTCATAAAATTTAGACCCGAGCGGTGGAGTAATTAATGGGCCGACAAAAGGAATCTGCACTTGTCCCCCATGAGAATGTCCAGACAGCTGTAGATTTACGTGAAACTGCTCTGCTATAGAGTCAGCTGCATCCCCTTCATGGGCTAATAATATCGTATAAGCGTCTTCAGGAATACCACGTAGCGTTTCGTTGAAATCAGGTCTTCCTAGCATCAAATCATCCACTCCAGCAATGAATATTTGACTTTTATCTATTAATTCAATCTTAGTATTTTCATTTTTCAACACGGTGAAATCAGAAGATTCCATGATTTCCTCGTAAGTCTCCGTCCCGTAGCCACCATGGTCGTGGTTACCGTAAATCGCAAATTTCCCAAGTGGAGCATGGATCTTTTTTAAAATATTTATTAGGTTATATGACCCATCGTATTCTAATGGATTGTCCATCAGATCTCCTGTGAAAAAAACGATATCGGGTTCCTCTTCATTAATTAGACGAATCACTTTTTCCAATTCTGCTTGCCCAAAATGGTGACCAATATGGGTATCAGAGAATTGAGCAATCTTTATTCCGGAAAAGCTTTTTGGGATACTTGGATGTTTGATGGTATGTTTTAATTTATTCATTTGCTTTGGTTCTATATATCTAGCATAGAAATAACCTGCACCACTTGTAAGTAAAGCAGTGAAAACTATTGTAAAGATTCGTTTGAAAAAGGCTCTTCTTGTTAATTTAATCATAGTTATACCAACCTAACCTATCATAATATCACTCATTATAGCACCAATTAGAGATGAATTTCTCTTTCTATCATTCTACTTTTAATGGAAACTTTTTGAATAAATTTTATAAAACATTTTGACTATTTTGAACATTAGGTTAGAATAGTATAGAGACATAGGATTGGGGGAGATTTTATGGGAGAAAAGAAAGTTGCCATCATTACCGGTGGCTCTAGCGGTATGGGGAAATATATGGCGATGAAGTTTGCTCAAGAAGGTTATAATGTGGTCATTACCGGACGTGATCTTGATCGACTTGCGCAAGCTAAAAAGGAGATGGAGGGCCACGATGGCGAGGTTTTGACTGTGCAGATGGATGTTAGAGATCCTGAGCATGTGGAAAGAATGGTCAAGTTGACGGATGAAGCCTTTGGAAGAATTGATGTGCTGGTCAACAATGCAGCAGGTAATTTTATCTGTCCAGCCGAAAAACTATCTGTGAATGGCTGGAAGTCTGTCATTGACATCGTCTTAAATGGAACCTTTTATTGTAGCTCTGCAGTAGGTAATTATTGGATGGAAAGAAAAGTTAAGGGCAGTATGATCAACATGGTTGCCACATATGCCTGGAATGCAGGGGCAGGTGTGGTCCACTCTGCTGCGGCCAAAGCAGGAGTCCTATCCCTTACAAGAACACTTGCAGTGGAGTGGGGGACAAAATATGGAATTCGAGTGAACGCTATCGCTCCAGGTCCAATCGAAAGAACTGGCGGTGCAGACAAATTGATGCAATCAGAGGAAGAGGCTAAAAAAGTTGCGGCAAGTGTACCATTGAAGCGTTTTGGAACACCTGAAGAAATTGCTGAATTAGCATTTTTCCTAAGCTCAGAAAAAGCCGCATACATAAACGGAGAATGTGTAACAATGGACGGCGGCCAATGGCTCCAACCATTCCCGTTTTAAATAATAGGGATTTTTAGCAGTTAATTGGAGCAAAAGGCGAAGACTCCTGAGGGGGATAGCGCTAGGTGGAGACCCCACAGGCGCAGCCCAGGAGGCTCCACCAGCGCCCCTAGGAAAGCGAAGCCATTTGCGGAAATTAACAGCGGTTGTTAAAGCGATAATTTAAAAGCCCGGTAAAGCAATTTTTATTTTGCTTTACCGGGCTTTTTTTCATACTTGTATACCGCTTTTGCTCATACTAAGCAAAAGCAACAAGGAGGAAACCTAATGAGTATCTATTACAAGTATGACTGGGACGAACAAAATAAAGAACTGACAGTGTATATCAACCCTACAGAAGCGTTCTATGAGTTCTCTGTTGAATACGCTGGCAACCATGAAAAATTATCAAAAAGAAGAAATCTACTGGAATCAGCAAGAAGATTAGCCTCAGAAGTATTGCCTAAAGGAACGGTTGTAAACAGCTATCGCGTCAAATTCCAACAATTTCTCATAGCTGTTCTGGATGAAAAGAATGGAGTTACTAGAGAACTTTTGGAAGGTCAAGCTTGTGGAAATTACAAAGTAAAACATAATGAAACGTTAAAAGATATATCACAAATGTTTTCTGTTGACGAAAACAGCTTGAAAAAGGTTAATCACCTTGAAAGTGATACCATTTTCACTGGGATGAATCTTAGAGTGCCCTGCTATCTACACACGGTGGTCACATCAGACAGTTTGTTAAAAATAGCTCAGAGATATGACATATCACGTGAGTCAGTCCGGCAATTAAACAATTTAGATACTGATTGTTTGAAAACTGGCCAAGAATTAAAAATTCCTAAACGATTGCAATAAAAATCCTAGCACCTCACTATTTCCACGTCATAATTTGCCCTATAACATGATATAATCGTTCCAAACAAGACAAAGGGGAGAACGAGATGGATCCACTTGATATTATGACGAATATCGAAAAGGTCACCCCTTATTTTCAAGCAATTTTTAGTGCAGATGCCCAAGAAGTAATTGGATATGAAGTGCTAGGAAGGTTTCAGTTGGAAAACGGTGATGTGAAAAGTTTAGGGTCATTTTTTCGTGACGATACAGTGCCTGGGGAATACCAGCTAGAAGTAGATAAGGTAATTATCAATAAAGCCTTAACTTACTATACTGAACAAGATTGTACGTTAAAGTTATTCTTCAATCAAAACGCAGACCTTCTATTGGAAGATCAGGGAGAATCATTGCTTGAACTTTTTCTGTCGTATGTTCCAAAAGGATTAAAGCTAGAAAATATCGTGATTGAAATAGACGAACATTCTTCTAAAGAAGGAGAAGAATTTCTTCAGCACCTCTTTAGTTACTATAGAACCTATGGTATTCAACTTTCCGTAGCAAATATCGGGGACACGGGTGCAAACATGGATCGAATTGGACGCTTGAATCCGAATATATTAAAAGTTAATTTAGAAATTCTTCGTCAATCACATGAAGTCGCAGCTCATCAAGATATCTTGCACTCTTTATCCATTTTATCTAGAAAAATAGGTGCTGCATTAATGTATGAGAACATGGAAGCATCTTTTCAATTGCAATATGCTTGGAGAAATGGTGGGAGGTTTTATCAGGGTTACTATCTACATAGACCTAGTTCAGCTTTTATTGAGATTAACCATGCAAAGAAAATGCTTGTTGATAAGTTCCAACAATTTATTCGTTATGAAAAAAGAAAATTACGGGCTATTCATCAGTTTACCGGAATGCTCCAAGCTAGACTTCAGCCTCTCCTAATAAAAGGGCATAACCTAGAAGATTATGATGATTGGCTACACTCTATTGCAGGGGAACTTAACAATATAAGTTTCCGTATGTATATTTGTGACGAGAATGGATTCCAGCTTTCTCCCAATCTCTTCAGAGAAAATGGTAAGTGGACAGCAGACAGCCAATATAGAGGGAAGAATTGGAGTTGGAGGCCTTATTTTCTAGAACATATTATGAAAATGAGCATGGAGAAAAAAGGAATATTATCGGACTTGTACAGTGATATTGAATCTGGTGAAAGTGTTCGCACCTATTCCTGTCTTATTACGAAAAACCGCTTCTTATATGTCGATATATCTTATGAGTATCTATATGAAAACCAGGATCTTTTATAAGCAGTGAATAGAATTTATCCGTTTGTTTACCTTAAGAGTATAGATTGCTCGGTGAGGTGATTAAAATGGGTTCTTTTGATTTTATTTTGGCTATTTTAGCATTGATTATTGTTGCTGGCGCTTTGGTCTACACGTATAAATTAGGGCGTCAGGAAAGTACACAGGCAACAACCCAGGATTCATCCATAAGTGAAAAAGTTCAAGATCATTATGTATTGAAAAACCCTGTTTTTGTAGCTTTATTAATAGCAACGGTATTAATATTGTTGTATATCGTATATGCTGCACTTAATTCTAATTGGTAGTAGTAGTACTAGGAGCCCTTACAGAAATTGTAAGGGTTATTTGTGTTTGGAGTTGAGTCAGAAGGGTAGAGATAAAGATAGTAAATAATTTGTCAGTTTTCAACGTAATTTTACGAACGTTTATAAACCCTTGTCCGCTCTGTTCTTGATACAATTAGAACACATCATCTGAGGAGGAGAATGGATTGCTTAAAAATATGACAGGAATTATTGCCATCATAACCATACTATTTTTCGGCTCAAACTATGCTAGTGCAGAACAATCGCCTGTAGACCATGAAGTTTATTCCTTTTTGAAAGATGCGTTTCAATCACAGATTTCACTGGGTGAAAAACATCATTCGTTAGAAGAAATCGATCAGCTACTAAATCCCTATTTTACAAAAGAGTACCAGGAATCTTTCCTTAAAGAGCATTTATTTAAAGAAGAAGCAGGCTATATAACATACGGTACTGATTTTCCGGCATATTACATTCCTTTCTTTAGCTATGATGAAGAAACAAAAGTGATAAAAGGGCAAGATGGAGAGCTTATTGTTTATGAATTCTTTGCTTCCGAAGAGGATATGCCAAGCCTTTATGATGATCACTATGAGTATGTAAAAATACAAGAAACATCCTCTGGCTGGAAAGTGATGGACTATGGTTTTGAATATGAGACGCCAGAATTTGTGAAAAGCAATGAAAAGGAACAAGAGGCAAACTTAGTCAAAACATTTTCCAGCTCAAATGTTAGTGTAAACAAAATTTATTCCTTTGGCATGTTAACCAATCCTTTTTTTCATTCCTTTCCAAATACCATTCCGGTGATGGTTTCTCATATATTTCATGATTTTGATAAAAATAGCTTCCTCGTAACAAGATGACATACTAAAAAAAGAGCGTAAACATACGCTCTTTTTTGGTGAAAGCAAATAAAAAGCTTTCTTCTATCATCCTATTAGTGGTATGATGTATTCTCTTGCGACATTCACTTTGGAGCCTATTCCTCTATGCCTAATAAACTTTGCAGCTTTGACAGGTCAAATCCTTTTACAACCTGCTCATCGACTGTTACAGTAGGAGTGGAATATGACTGTAATTCATGTACTAAATAATCTCTTGCTTGAAGATCTTCAGAGATGTCAATCACCTTATAGGAGATATTATGGTGTGTTAAAAATTGTTTTACCACCTGACACGGGGGACAATCAGGTTGAGTATAGACGGTTATATTCATGGATACAGCTCCTCGTAAGAAAAATTTCACAACTTCGCATGTTTTATTCGTCATTTTAGACTACAATAAAAGGGAAGTTATGTTCGAACACTATAATATTAATATTCCTACCTTTATTTTACCGGATATTGAAAGGTTTTGTACAAAAATACGAATGGCCTTACAAAACAAGGTGAATGATATAGGTAGGAAGGAATAGAAGGAGAGTTGTTACATGTCACTATTAGTAGGGATTGTAAAAAGATTAAATGATTTAAAAGAAACATCAGAAGCTGGAAATGAACCAGCACAGCGCTTTTTCGAAGTAAATGGAGAAAAAGTGTGCAGCGTGAAGTTCTTCGATAAGACCAATACATATGAATTGGAAGTATTTCTAAAAGGGGAAAACCCTAAAACGTATCAATTTGACAATATTGATATGATTGCCATTGAAATATTTGACTTGATCCACTAAGAAAAACAGGGAAACCTGAATTTCATCATGGAGGGATCTAAGATGGGGAAAAACATTGATGATTATATAGATAGAGGGTTAAAGGGAACACCTGAAACAAAGCCAAGTGAGAGAAGGGAATACCTCTCTCAGCTACGAGAACGGATTATTCTTGCATTAACAAACGGCCAAGTGATCCAACAGAAGCCTTATAAACCCATTTCGGATTTGATGAAGAGGTATCCTTCCTCTAAGCTGTATCTGGATGGAGATCTGGATTATATGCATCTTTCTAAATATATCCGGATTGCTAATGAAAATAATATCCCATTTACCATTGTCGACGATAAAGCTTCTTCAACCAATATCGGACTAGTGCTTGCAAATCCAACAGCAATTGATAAAGATGATATTTTTATCTCAAGGGAAGAATTTCAACGTCATTTATAGTAGGAGTGGTTTACATGATGCCAACGGTTCACTGTCCTAAGTGCAATCGGGAAGAAGAGATGGATAAAGTACTTACTGCCCATTCAAATCAAAATGTCATGTATCGATGCCCGCATTGTGCGTATTCGAAGTCACAGATCCAAACAAGTAAAGGTTAACCAGGCTGTCCATCCACAGCCTGGTTTTTTTATGCCGTTTTGTCCATATAACAACTGAAAAATCATCGAAATTCACGTATAATTTTTTGATAATCGCGACAATAATGTAGATATATTTGTCATCCAACGCTAAACGTAAGAAAACACTACTTTTTTGGGAGAAAGGAACATATAAGTATAAGGGAAAGTACGGAAAAGGAAGTGGATAAATGGATAACCCCAGCAAATTTATTAATATTACCCACGGCTACCTTACTTTTGAACAAGCTTATGAGAAAATCCTTTTGTTTATCCAAAAAGACGTGAGGGCCCCATACTTACTATCGATCGGTACAGATTCACATGTTTATCAACAAGAGACAAAATTCATGACAGCGGTGCATCTCCATCGCGTTGGTAAAGGAGCATGGGGGTGTGTAAGGCCATACATCGTTAATAGAGCCATTAGAAGCCTGCATGAAAAAATATCACTTGAGACTGCATTAAGTCAAGAAATTGCGATGTTATTTACAATGGAAAAATTAGAAAAGATACAAAATCTGTTGCTGCCACACTTGGAGCATGGCGCGGATTTCCATTTTGAAATTCATCTCGATATTGGACAAAAAGGTGCTACAAAAGATTTCATACAGGAAATGACAGGAAGGATTACTGCCATGGGCTTGGATGCCAAAATAAAACCGGATGCATACACTGCCTTTTGTTATGCAAACCGCTATACAAAGTAAAACCAATCATGGAAAGGAGTGAAAATGTTGCAATGGAGACTTTAACTCAGGAAGAAAAAGATCTGCTGTTAACCTTATTGATATCAACTGATGTAGCCAAGGAATTGGTAATCAGTGAAATAAATGATATAGAGGTGGGGGAAAAAGAACTTGAGAAAATAACATACCAAAAACTGATAGAACTGTATGACAAAATCTCCTAGTGATTTTCTTCCTGTAGCTGCCTTGTAAAGGGCAGTTTTTTTATTTCACTTTAAAATCTTCGTATCATAAGTCTATATTTGTCGAAGAAAGAAGATTATTTTATTAAGGTTAAAATTCGAGTCCAAGTCATATTTGTGCTACAATGATATTGGTCAATTACACAAAGTGGCATATAGTATAAGAGAGTAAATAAAGAGAGGAAGAACATTTATGATCAGCCTCCAAAGTAGTAAAGTATTAGGAGCAACTATCAAAGATTTAATTATCCCAGCCGAACGTGTGGCACATGTACAAGTAAAAAACAATTTAGAACACGCATTATTGGTTCTGACTAAAACAGGTTATACAGCTGTGCCTGTTCTTGATCCTAAATATAGGTTGCATGGACTTGTCAGCACTACCCACATTATGGATTCTATCCTTGGTTTAGAGCGAATTGAATTTGATAAACTTGAACATATGATTGTCGAAGATGTTATGAATAAAGAGCTTCCTTGTTTAAATGTAACGGACACTGTGGAAAAAGGTTTGGAGCTATTAGTTGACCATCCTTTTGTTTGTGTGCAGGATGAAAACGATGTGTTTGAAGGTATCCTCACACGCCGTACAATCCTAGACAGATTGAATACACATTTTCAAACAAATGAAATGGAAAAAGACCCGGAAGCATAGGGTCTTTTTTTATTACAGTCTAAGGTTGCATTAAAGTTGTTAAAGGGTACAATTTACATAGAGTCACGAAATATATATTCATTTAAAGAAATTTATATTGCCAAACATGAGAGAGAGAAGGGAAAGAAATGGGAACTGCAACGCTCGAGAGGCAAGAAGTGAAACAGGCCTCACCAAACAAAACGAAAAAGCCATTTGTGCTAGCAGCTATTATGCTTGCAATGTTCATGGCAGCCATCGAAGCGACCATTGTGTCCACAGCCATGCCTGCCATCGCTGCAGATCTTGGGGGATTCTCTTTATACAGTTGGGTATTCTCTTCCTATCTATTAATGAATGCAGTAACCGTCTTGATATACGGTAAACTATCGGACTTGTTTGGTAGAAAGCCAATACTTACATTTGGAATCATCGTCTTTTTAGTTGGGTCTTTATTGTGTGGAATGGCTACTTCCATTGAAATGTTAATCATTTTCCGATTTATTCAAGGTTTCGGAGCAGGAGCCGTTATGCCGATTGCATCGACTATTGTGGGGGATATGTACACAAAAGAGGAAAGGGCAAAAATTCAAGGGTATTTATCGAGTGTATGGGGTATATCAGCAATCTTAGGACCTGCTATTGGCGGGTTGCTTGTTCAGTATGTTAGCTGGAGATTTGTATTTTGGGTAAATATCCCTTTAGGAATTTTAGCCATTATCGGTCTTTATCTCTTTCTTCATGAAGGAGTGGAAAAGAAGAAACACTCGATTGATTATGCAGGAGCAGGATTGTTATTTGTATCTGTGAGTTCATTCATGCTTGTCATGGTGGAAGGTGGTGTAAGATGGGAGTGGATGTCGGCTCCTGTATTTAGTCTTATAGCCGTCTCAGCAATAGCCTTTATATTCTTTATTCTTCAAGAAAAGAGAGCGAAGGATCCGATGATGCCGTTTGATATTTGGCAGGAACGGTCCATCCTAATAGCCAATACTACATCGTTGACCACTGGAGTCATGTTAATAGGTATTTCTAGCTTTTTACCAGCCTTTGTTCAAGGTGTTATGGAGAGGCCGCCGATTGTTGCTGGTTTCACCTTGACTACCATGTCCATTGGATGGCCGATTGCAGCAATGATAGCTGGAAGGCTTTTGTTGAAAATTGGATTTCGGACCACTTCCATTATTGGTGGAGTTGCCTTGATACTGGGGAGCATCATTTTCATGACATTAAGCCCTGATGATGGACCAGTCTGGGCCGCTTTTGGTTCCTTCATGATCGGTGTGGGGATGGGCTTTTCGACAACTGCCTTCATTGTCTCTATCCAAAGCACAGTTCCTTGGCAAAAACGAGGAGTAGCAACCGCATCCAATATGTTTATGAGAACACTTGGAAGTACTATTGGAGCTGCACTGTTAGGTGGAGTATTGAATTCCAGAATACAGGAGCATTTAAAGAAAAATGGAGCTTTGAGTGAGTTTTCTTTAGATTCTACGACACTACTTCTAAATGAGGATCAGCGCAATCAACTTTCAGAATCCATGAGAGCGTTGCTTCAGGATGGATTAACATCCGCACTTCAGACAGTTTATCTTGTTGTTGCAGGATTTGCTGTCATCAGCTTCATCTTAATATTGCTATTACCAAAGAAAAGTTAAGAAAAGCGCCAGCTCTTAAGTAAATATATTTTAGAGCTGGCGCTTTTTCGTTGCTAATATATAATTTTCAAGAATAAATAGACGATGAGACAAATAGAAAAAGCGCTAAGTATCTTCTGCCACGGAAGAAAAGCCAGCCTGTTGGCCAGTTTTATTGCAGTTTGTGCACCTAAAAAAGAGCCTAATCCAAGCGACACCCCAACCTTCCAATCAAAATACCCCATGGAGAAGTATACAATAAATGACACAAAACAGCTGGCGAAAGTTTGTAGCCTTGTGAGTCCAATACTGGTTAGGAAAGAATGTCCTGCAGTTAAAAAAGAATGCATAAGCAGCGTGGCTTGACCTGGACCGAATAGTCCGTCGAAGGCACCAATACCTATATAAGTTGGATAAAACAGCGGGGACGGCGTGCCATTGTTATCATTTCGCTTTATTTTGGATTTTACGATATTAAGGATGGTGGCAATGACCAACAAACCCAAAGCTACCTTAAGTAAAATTTCCTCTGTAAGAAAGGATGCTAATAGTGCACCAGCAATGCCTCCAGTGATGGTAAATGGAACAATGGATAATCCTAGTTTCAAATTTACTTGTTTCTTTTTCCAAATCGTATAAAAGCTGGTAAACGAACTGAAAGAATTAGAAAATTTATTGGATGCGATAGCAGTGTGAATAGGCACTCCCAATAGCAGCATAGAAGGCAAATTGATCAAGCCTCCTCCACCACCGAGGGTGCCTATGAATGTGGCGATAAAGCCGATTAATGTAAGATAGTAGTATGGTGTTTCCATGTTGTCACCTTCTTTCAACAATACTTTGTCTTTCTACTTCATTTTATGCGCTTAAAAGTCATAATGAAATGACATTAAAATTAAGATATACTATAAGAAAAACTTATATTGAGGGTAGTGTATGAATACATCAGAATTTCAAATTTTATCGGTAATGGCAAAAGAAAAAAATATGAGAAAAGCTTCTGAACGATTGTTTGTTTCCCAGCCGGCTTTGTCCCAGCGCTTACAATCCATTGAAAAAAATTGGAATACCAAAATATTTATCAGAACGCAAAAAGGGTTACTGATTACACCTGCTGGTGAAAAAATTGTGGAATTTGCTGAAGAGGTATTGGCAAAAGAAGCAAAAGTAAGAGAAGAAATTACTTCACTCGATAAAGAAATCTACGGTACTTTAAAGATTGCTGTGGCTACCATTATCGGTCAATATTGGCTTCCAAAAGTATTAAAAAGGTTTATTCAAAAATATCCTAATGCCAAAGTCTCTCTTGTGACAGGGTGGAGCAGTGATATTGTAAAAAGTTTGTATGAAGATGAAGTGCACTTGGGGATTATCCGTGGAAACCCGGAATGGAAAGGGGTAAAGAAACACCTGCTTAGAGACAAGCTTTACCTAGTGGATACAGAAATAAAAGAGCTTTCTGAACTGGAACTTACGGAACGACCTTTTATTCAATTTAAGAGCGATTCCACCTATTATCAAGAAATTCAAGTTTGGTGGCACAAAAAATTTCAGGCTCCACCAAAGCGGACCATTGTGGTAGATCAAATTGAGACATGTAAACAAATGGCGCTGAATGGAATTGGTTATGCCATCCTGCCTTCCATCACATTACAGGATGATTATGATAACATCAAAAAAATTCCGCTAGAAGAGGATGAAGTATCCAACCTACACCGAGATACATGGTTAATTGGTTATGAGTCCTCCTTTAATTTAAAGCAGGTGGAAGCATTTCTAGAAGTATTAGAGGAATATCATCACGGAGGAAATTAAAAAACTTGTTGAGATAATATTGGATTATATATAAAAGAAATAGTAATATAAAACTTTGAGATACTAGACTTAATAATAAGGTGGAGCACTTTTATGGAATGGAAAAATATTTTTCGCGGAATGTTAATGGGCATCAGTGATGTTATACCTGGTGTAAGCGGTGGAACGATTGCTTTTATTCTGGGGATTTATGACCGTCTTATTGAATCGATAAGCGGAATTTTCAGCAGAGAATGGTTAAAACACCTTAAGTTTCTTATTCCGCTAGGTATCGGTATTGTGGGTGCATTACTTATTTTCAGTCATCTACTCGATTACTTGTTACATACCTACCCACAACCGACTATGTTTTTATTTTTAGGATTAATCATTGGAGTTCTTCCATTACTAGCCAAAGAATCTAACATGTTTCATACATTTACGAAACGTCACTATCTGGCTCTGATTCTCTCATTCGCATTAGTTGGTTCCATGGCATTTTTGCAGGAATCTACAAGACCTGTGATTGAGACACTTACTGTAGGTTCAGCAATCAGTCTATTTTTTGCTGGTTGGATTGCTAGTATGACGATGCTGCTGCCTGGTATCAGCGGCTCAATGGTTTTATTGATTCTGGGCTTCTATACTACAGCTATTGCGGCACTGAAAGATATCAACATCCCGATTATTCTCACTATCGGTGCAGGAGTTGCTGTTGGTTTTATCATTTCCAGTAAACTAATCAAATACGTGTTAGAGCATTTTCCGAAAATAACATTTGCCGCGATCATTGGCCTTGTGATGGGGTCGACTTTAATTGTCTTCCCGGGATTTTCACAAAGCATGCTTACAAACGTGATTAGCATCATCACCTTCATCATTGGATTAATAGTTGTTCAATTCATCGCACGAACAAACGATAAAATGGTTGCCAAAAGAGAGACTGAATAGGTCTCTTTTTTTCATAAGGATTAGAGTATATATAGTACTGTTGATTTCCGTTCCAGGCGCTTCGCTTGCCTGCGGGCGGTCCGTGAGCCTACTCGGAGCGGCGTTAAACTAATGACTAAAGTTTTCTTTTTTATTGAGCCGGGCTGTTTTGTCCGGATATTCTTTATTTATCAAAAATGTATAATTTTTTTACTTGTCACACTTTTCGTTGTTTGATAGAGTAAAGGGATAAAGACTTATTGTTTTAGGAGGAATTACATAATGAAAATGATGGACGCAAACGAGATTATTTCTTTTATTCAAAACAGTACAAAATCCACACCTGTAAAGGTTTATGTGAAAGGTGATGTAGAAGGTATCAACTTTGGTGCTTCTTCAAAAACTTTCTTAAATGGCAATAGCGGAGTCGTATTCGGCGAGTGGGCTGAAATTGAAGTGGCTCTTAAAGAAAACGAAGCAAAAATTGAAGACTATGTGGTAGAAAACGATCGACGCAACTCTGCCATTCCTCTTCTTGATATGAAGGGTGTCAAAGCACGTATTGAGCCAGGAGCAATCATCCGTGACCAAGTGGAAATCGGAGACAATGCTGTTATCATGATGGGTGCTTCCATCAATATCGGTTCCGTAATTGGGGAAGGTACAATGATTGATATGAACGTAGTACTTGGTGGACGAGCAACAGTCGGGAAGAACTGCCACATTGGTGCGGGAACTGTTCTTGCTGGTGTGATTGAGCCACCATCTGCTAAGCCTGTTGTCATTGAAGACGATGTTGTAATTGGAGCAAATGCAGTAGTATTAGAAGGTGTAACAGTAGGAAAAGGTGCAGTTGTAGCTGCGGGAGCCATTGTAATTGATGACGTGGCACCATATACAGTGGTTGCTGGAACACCTGCAAGAAAAATTAAAGATATTGATGAAAAAACGAAGTCTAAAACGGAAATTAAACAAGAACTTCGTCAGTTATAATATAGAAGAAATGAAAAAGGCGTGGGTGCTTAACTCCACGTCTTTTTCTTAGAAAGAGAGGAATCGTCGTGTCGAATCTAATCAATCCCTTTATACAAATAAGAAGAGACCTACATCAAATTCCAGAAAAGGGATTCCAAGAAACAAAAACACAAGGATATTTGCTTCATTATATACAAAACCTCCCACAGGGCCATATAGAAGTAAAAACATGGGAAACTGGAATATTTGTAAGAGTACAAGGAACTAATCCCTCTAAAACAATTGGTTACAGAGCGGACATTGATGGCTTGCCAATCGAAGAAGAAACAGATTTATCCTTTCCTTCTCTTCATGAGGGAATGATGCATGCATGCGGTCATGATATGCATATGAGTATTGCCCTTGGAATCCTGACTCATTTTTCTCAAAATCCTGCATCTGATAACCTCCTGTTTATGTTTCAACCAGCAGAAGAGGGACCCGGTGGTGCTTTGCCAATGATACAATCGGAAATCTTCAAGGCTTGGAAACCGGATATGATTGTAGCTCTCCATATCGCACCAGAATATCCAGTCGGTACTATTGCTACGAAGCAGGGACTTCTTTTTGCTAATACATCCGAACTTTTTGTTGACTTAAAGGGCAGGGGTGGACATGCAGCATATCCTCACCAAACAAACGACATGGTGGTTGCGGCGTGTTCACTTGTTACACAATTACAGACAGTCATTGCCCGGAATGTTGATCCACTCGACAGTGCGGTTATTACAGTTGGAAAAATAACTGGCGGAACGGTTCAAAACATCATTGCGGAGCGCGCCAGACTTGAAGGAACGATACGTACCCTGTCAGTTGAAAGTATGAAAAAAGTAAAAGAGCGGATTGAAGCTCTCGTTCACGGGGTCGAAGTGGGGTATAACTGCCAAACAACCATTGATTACGGAAGCATGTACCATCAGGTGGACAATGATCCGGCTCTTACAGAAGAGTTTATGCAGTACGTATCGGAAAACACCAATGTTCGCGTCGTGGAATGCAAAGAGGCGATGACCGGAGAAGACTATGGATACATGATTGAGAACATCCCTGGGTTCATGTTCTGGTTAGGAGCAGAATCCCCATATGGCCTTCATCATTCAAAATTGAATCCTAATGAAGATGCAATTGGTGTAGCTATTAGCACCATCATTTCATATTTCAATTTTAAAGGAAACTGACATTTTATTTTCCTCATTGTATAATTTGGCGTTTGCAAGCCAAATTAACAAAGAGGAGGTGGATTACATATGCCAAAAATCGGTGTAGAACAATCCTTAACAGATGTTCAACAAGCGTTGCAACAAAAAGGATACGATGTTGTTCAATTAACGAATGAAAACGACGCAAAAGGTTGTGACTGCTGCGTTGTAACGGGAATCGACAATAATGTAATGGGTATCTCCAATAGTGTCACTGCTGGTTCTGTAATTGAAGCAAGCGGACTGACAGCTGATCAGATTTGCCAACAGGTGGAAAGCAGAATAAACCACTAAAAAAGGAGCCGAGATGGCTCTTTTTTTAGTGGTGAGATGAGGTATGTGGCGACGGTCTAGTTAAGTGCCTACGGTGGATGTCTTGGAGTTTTAAGGGCTGAAAAGTGAAAAAAAGTTTATTTATGAAGGAAAATGACTTTATTTTCGTTGGGAAAATTTAGTTCGGACATTACCCAGCGGTCTTCGGACATTTAATGGGGGACGATTGATGGGCTTCGGTCAATATTTCATTAGAGTTCGGTCAACTTTTACATATGGTTCGGTCAAACAGTTTTGAGGTTCGGTCATTTTTGGCAAAACTTTGGACAAATTCGCAAAATCTTTGGTCAATTTTTGTTAAATCTTCGGTCAATTTCGCAATATCTTTGGACATATAGCATTACCACCCACACAAAAAGCAACCAAGCAACCAAGCAACAGACCAGACACAAACGTATCACAAATCCACCCATCACATTTCAACATCAGAACAAAAAGAAAGTCCAGAGTATCCACTCTAGACTTCCCAAAAAACTATTCCTTCTTTTCAATATAAACTTGATGTGGAAACGGAATTTCAATGCCATTTGCATCAAGTGCCTCTTTAAGTGTCTTGCGTAATTTACGCTCGACTGCCCATTGTTGCATGTTTTCCGTTTTTGCGATGATTCGGATGACAACATCTGAAGCTCCTAGACCTTGCACACCCACTACATTAGGGCCCTCAATAATTGTTTCATCTTCAGAAGCAACCTGTTCACATACACGCTGCAACACTTCGATTGCTTGATCAATATTATCATCATAGGAGATGCCGATATCAACAAGTGCTCTCATATTTCCGCGAGAATGGTTAGTCAAATTAGAAATCTCACGGTTTGGTACATAATGCAAAGAACCATCAAAATCCCTAATTTTTGTTGTGCGTAGACCAACTTCTTCTACAATGCCTGAAAAACCAGCAGTTGTAACATAATCGTCTACATCCACTTGTTTTTCTAGTAAAAGGAAGAAGCCTGTTACAACGTCACTGACAATTCCTTGCGCCCCAAAACCAATAGCAAGACCTACAACTCCTGCCCCTGCTAAAATAGCGGTTGTTTCCACGGCAAATACATTTTCAAGTACCATTATGACAAGGAAAAAGATTAATGCATATGTAAAAATGTTAACTGTCAGCTTTTCCAGTGTTTTTGCCCTTCCAGGTGAAATACCCTGTTTTTCTGAAGCTCTAGCAAATGCACGTGTGATAATCTTTGTCCCAATTGATTTTACAATCGCATATACGATAAGGATAACAATTAGTTTCAAAACAAGAATTCCTAAAGCAGTTAATATTGCGTAGAAATCAATGTCAGATAAGTCAAATACCATTTGAATAATACTCCCTTCCTATTAATTATGTATGCCCTAATATCGCATTATAAAGTATTCGTTTGTGAAAACCAAATGATTTACAGAAAACGAATGGCATAAGCTTATTATTTTGTTCTTATAGGAAAGAATGGTAGTATAAGATGTGTGAAAAAATTCCCATTTATCAACACGGTTCATAAAGGGAATACCAACAAGGTGAATTTGGATCTCAATATTTACATCTAATTCCTTATTTAAATTAATTATCATTTAATATTGACTAAAAATAAAGAGTGTTTTATAATAGTTGATGTTGATTAAATATCTAAATGAGAATCTTTTATTAATATTCTCATTTGAAATTACAACTTGGAGGGATTTACAAATGGCAGAACGCATGGTAGGTAAACAAGCTCCACGTTTTGAAATGGACGCTGTATTACCAAACAAAGAATTTGGAAAAGTAAGCTTAGAAGAGAACATGAAAAACGATAAGTGGACAGTACTTTTCTTCTACCCAATGGATTTCACGTTCGTTTGCCCGACTGAAATCACTGCAATGTCTGATCGTTACGAAGAGTTCGAAGACTTAGATGCAGAAATCATTGGAGTATCCACTGATACTATCCACACTCACTTAGCATGGATCAACACAGATCGCAAAGATAACGGTCTTGGTGAATTAAGATATCCTTTAGCTGCTGACACAAACCACGTTGTATCTCGTGACTACGGCGTTCTTATTGAAGACGAAGGTATCGCGCTACGTGGATTATACATCATCAGCCCAGAAGGCGAACTTCAATACCAAACAGTATTCCATAACAACATCGGCCGTGATGTAGAAGAAACATTACGTGTTCTTCAAGCATTACAAACTGGTGGTCTTTGCCCAGCTAACTGGAAGCCTGGACAAGCTACATTATAATTTGATCCAACCTAGAATAAGGTCTAACGGTTTTCGTTAGGCCTTTTCTTTGCACTACATAGTAATCTAATAGGAGGTTTTTAGTATGAAATTACGATCCCCGATGCCTGAGTTGACAGGTGCGACGGAATGGTTGAACGGTCAAGTAACAAAAGAAGAGCTAATTGGTGAAAAGCCAACGCTTATCCATTTCTGGTCTGTTAGCTGCCATTTATGTAAAGAAGCAATGCCGCAAGTAAATGAGTTTCGCGATAACTACAAGGATAAGCTAAATGTAATTGCTGTACACATGCCACGCTCTGAGGACGACTTGAACTTAGATTCCATTAAAAAGACGGCAAGCGAGCATGATATTACGCAGCCGATTTTCGTGGACAGTGAACATAAATTGACGGATGCCTTTGAAAATCAATATGTTCCTGCTTATTATGTATTTGATGCAGAAGGCAATCTTCGTCATTTCCAAGCTGGAGGCAGCGGAATGAAGATGTTAGAAAAACGGGTAAACCGCGTTTTAGGTGAAATGGAAAAATAGGATATTGATACAAAAAGGATTACCATCATTGGTGGTCCTTTTTTTGTACAAAAATTCTACTCGAGGCTCCTCTTTCATATACTCTAAAGTTGTTCATTTTTCTCCGACTAAAGATGTAGAAAACATCCGTCTTCATGACTCTTACCATGTCTTAAGTAACCTAATAAAATAATAGTATAAATAATTTAAATTTTTCCAAAAAAGACTGGATAAATATTTCGAAACTCGATATATTAGATACTATCTTATATTTTCCAGCATGAGTTAACAAAGGGAGGGAATACATGTGGAGACTTTTAAGAAGCTTAAAGAGTTTTATTGGCCTTATCGCAAAAATTTCTATATTTCATTGATATTTTTGCTTTTAGTAACGGTCATCACTGTCATTTATCCTGTGATCTTACAGGTTACCATTGATGAAGTTATTGAAAAACAACAATTCGAATACGTACCATATATTGCACTGGGATTCATTGGACTCATGGCCTTAAAGGGGTTATTTACGTATTTCAATCAATTTTTAGGCGACCTATTTGGAATACGTTCCGTGTATCGCTTAAGAAATGAGCTGTATGAAAAACTGCAATTCTTACCGTTTCGTTATTATGATAATGCCAAGACAGGAGACTTAATGTCCAGGCTGACAGCGGATGTTGAGGGATTCAGGTTTTTCCTATCATTTGGTTTTGCCGAATTGATTAGGTTTGTCCTGCTAGTAACTATAAGTTTAGGTTTGATGTTTTATTACTCGGTGGCCTTAACTTTTGTCACGCTGTTGGCTATGCCTTTTCTCGCGTTTGTCACGTATCGCTTTGATAAAAGAGTTCACCCGGCATTCCGTGGAATTCGTAAATCATTCGGAAAATTGAATACGAATGTACAAGAGAATATCAGCGGTATCAACACGGTAAAATCTTTATCACGTGAAGATTATCAAATCAATAAGTTTAATAATTCCAATGTAGACTACAAAGAAAAATATATTACCACTTCTAATGTATGGGCTAAGTTTTTCCCGCTGATGGAGTTCATCGGGAATGCCTGTGTGGTAGGTCTTCTTGGATTCGGAGGTTATTTAGTAATTACAGGCCAATTATCAGAAGGAAAACTAGTGGCATTCTTCAGCTTGGTTTGGTACATTGTCTGGCCGATTGCCAACTTAGGCTTTGTAATCAATCAGTTTTCACAAGCAAAGGCTTCCGGGGAGCGATTATTGGAGATTTTAGAAGCAGAAGAAGATATCCAAGATGCACCGGATGCAAAAGATGCACCAAATCTAAATGGGCATGTGACGTTTGAAGATGTCACCTTCCGTTATCCAAACGAAGATAAAACGGCGCTTGAAAATGTATCCTTTGATGCGCTTCCTGGTAAGCAGATTGGGTTGATCGGTGCGACAGGTTCAGGAAAAACAAGTATCACTCAACTTATCACAAGGTTCTATGAGCCGCAGTCTGGCCGTATTTTAATTGATGGAGAAGAAGTCAATAAATACTCGTTGTATTCACTGAGAAATCAAATTGGATTTGTGTTGCAGGAGTCCTTTTTATTTTCTTCCACTATTAAGTCAAATATCGCTTACGGCCGACCGAATGCTTCCATGGAAGAAATCGTTCGCGCAGCAAAGATGGCACAGGCGCATGATTTTATCATGGAACTTCCTGACGGCTACGACACAATGCTTGGAGAGCGTGGAATGGGACTTTCTGGCGGTCAGAAACAACGTATCGCCATCGCTCGTGCATTGATTCTAGATCCTAGTATTTTAGTGTTGGATGACGCAACAAGTGCAGTGGATATGCAGACAGAGTTTAATATACAAAGAGAATTAAAGGCTGCATTGGCAGGCAGAACAACTTTTATCATCGCACACCGTATTTCCTCACTAAAACACGCCGATGAGATTCTCGTGTTAGAAGAAGGAAAAGTAGTGGAGCGCGGTACACATGACGAGCTTGTCCAAAAGAATGGGGCATATCGAAGAATATATGATATCCAGTACAAGGACCAAAAAACGGTTTTGGAAGCTCAGACTAACTGAAGGCAGGTGAAACAGAATGCGTAAAAAACTGAAAATAGAATTGAACGATAATGTGAAAAAGAGATTCTACTATTCTACTGATAATGCAATTGAAAAGCCCTTTAACTGGCAACAGATGTGGCGACTGTTTTCTTATATGAAACCATATTCGAAAACTTTGCTCCCATTAGCTGTTATTACGATGTTAATTGCAACAGCTGTAAGGTTAGCAATTCCAATCATCATTGGTAAATACTTATATGATGTTGCCATCAAGCAAAAAGATATGGATATGCTTATCCAACTAGCTCTGATTGTTTCCGTGTTATATGTCATATCCTATGGGGCGAATGCATTGAGGATACGTTGGATGAATATGCTCGGTCAAAACGTCATTTATGATTTAAGGAAACATTTGTTCACACATGTTCAAGGACTTTCCCATCGCTTTTTCGATAAACGTTCCGCTGGGTCCATCCTTGTTCGGATCATGAATGATATTAATTCCTTGCAAGAATTGTTCACTAACGGCGTAATCAATTTGCTTATGGACTTTATTTTACTAATTGGTATCGTGGTGATTCTATTTACACTAAGTCCTGAATTGGCAACAGCAATATTAATTATTTTGCCTATCATGTTCTTCATTTCCACAAGCTTGCGTAGGAAAATCAGGAGGGCGTGGCAGGATGTCCGTATCAAGCAAGCGATGCTTAACTCTCATTTAAATGAGAGTATACAAGGGGTCCGTGTTACACAATCCTTCACGCAAGAAAGAGAGAACATGGGCTTCTTTGACCGTATTAATACCGAAAACTTTGAGTCTTGGAAAAATGCAACGAAACAGAATGCCATTTTCCGTCCGTTCGTTGAAATGACAAATGCAGTTGGTACCGCCATCCTTATTTGGTACGGAGCCTACTTGATTCAACAAAGTTTAACAGGTGGCACAAGCACGTTAACTGTCGGTGTATTCATTTCCTTTGCTTTTTACTTAGGGATGTTCTGGGAGCCGATCTCACGATTAGGTCAGCTTTATAACATGTTGCTTGTCGGGATGGCTTCTTCTGAACGTATTTTTGAATTCCTCGATGAAAAACCAATTGTAGATGAGAAAGACAACGCAGTTCAGTTGGATTCCATTAACGGGGAGATAGAATTTAAGAATGTAGAATTTTCCTATGACAGTAAACGTACCGCTTTGAACCGCATTTCATTGAAAATGGAAGCAGGCCAAACGGTGGCATTGGTTGGTCATACCGGATCTGGGAAAACAACGATTGCCAACTTGATATCACGTTTCTATGATGCAACTGGTGGAGAAGTGAAGATTGACGGACATAATATCCGTGACATCTCTCTTCAAAGCCTGCGTTCTCAAATCAGTGTAGTATTGCAGGATACCTTTATTTTCTCTGGAACCATCAATGATAATATCCGCTTTGGCAGACCTACTGCAACTGACGCAGAAGTAAGAGCCGCTGCCGAGGCAGTTGGCGCGAATGAATTTATCGAGCGTCTGAAAAATGGGTATGAAACAGAAGTGGAGGAGAGAGGAAATGTCCTCTCAGTCGGGGAAAGACAATTGATCTCCTTTGCCCGCGCTTTGTTAGCAGATCCTAGCATCATTATTTTAGATGAAGCGACTGCTAGTATTGATACGGAAACGGAAGTGAAGATCCAGACGGCTCTTAAACAGCTTTTGAAAGGCCGTACCGCTATCATTATTGCTCACCGTCTCTCTACTATTCGGGAAGCGGATAACATCATCGTTCTTGATCATGGGAATATCATGGAGCAGGGGAATCATGATAAGCTGATGGAACACGGCGGCATCTATTATCACTTGGTTAAAGCGCAGTTTACGATGCAGGACGTGAGCTGAGAATAAAAAATTAGAAAAGACATCGGTTTTTGGACCGATGTCTTTTTTGTGGACGCAATTACTTAATGTTGAATGTCGGAATGCACATAGAGGGAATTAATCAAAAAACGAGGGAGATTATTCAAAAAAATGGTTGAATCAGTCAAAAAACCTCTCCAATTATTCAAAAAAACAGTTCAATTTATCAAGAATCCATATATTCCCATCGTTTAAACTTCGTTTGTGGAATAATATGTAAAAAATCTCAATAACTCCAACTAGTGCCCACTACCATACTATAATGTGATCACCGATACTCAAGTTTTTCAGTAATATAGCAGACAAACAGAAAAATTGGGGCAAGGACAGCAATCAAATCGATAATATTGACATCCATTCACTCATTCTCCTTTCTGTTGCGTTGATATTTCATTTAATCTCTCTAACGCATCCTCTTTTTCAAAAGAGCTGTACCACCGGAAATCCATTTCATCAAGAATTCTATAATGCTGACTGATGACGTTTTGCTGAAGACGAAACGCCCCTTGCATTTTTATTTCTTTCCACCATACTTTTCCGCCCATTGTCTTATCCTTTGGTGCCTCTATTTTCTCGTGTGCTATCGTTTCGATAACTTCTAATGGATCAGCACCTAGAACGGAGGATAATACTTGGCTTTCCCGGAATAAGGCACATGTAGCTGCGCAAACGGTCCAGCCTGCTGTGGTTCGGCCTTTTTCGATTTGTACTAAGGTCTTTTTGGAGATTCCCAACACTTCCGCCATCCTGTCTTGTGTATAGTTATGTTCCGTTCGTATAAGCTTAAGTTTATTTGATATTAAAGAGATAGCTTCGTCTTGATTCATCATTGGGTGCAAATGCTCCTTTTTTATAATATATGTGTAATTTTACACTTTATTAGGAGGGAGTTCAATAATTTTCTGAAAACTTTTCTTATAGAAAATCATATTCAACTTAAGAAAAGGTAGGATTATGGTACAATAGTATTTATATATACCAAAGTAAATGGGGGAAACAAGGTTGAAAAGAAAAGAGTTTGCCGTTATTGGTTTAGGTCGTTTTGGGGGAAGTATGGTTCAGGCATTGAGTGACGAAGGAGTAGAGGTCCTTGCGATTGATAATGACGAAGAGAAAGTGAACCAGTTTGCTAATATAGCTTCACATGCAGTGGTTGGCGATACAACGGATGAGGCAGTGCTCAAGAGTATCGGTATCCGTAATTTTGATCATGTAATCGTTGCCATTGGTGACAATATTCAAGCAAGTATCTTAACCACTCTGATCTTAAAGGAACTGGGAGTAAAGCATATTACGGTCAAAGCGACCAATGATTATCATGAAAAGGTATTAAGCCGTATAGGAGCAGATCAGGTTGTTCATCCGGAGCGTGATATGGGAAGACGTATTGCCCACAACATTGTATCAAATAACGTTCTAGATTATCTGGAGCTTTCTGATGAGCATAGTATCGTAGAGATCGTTGCTAGCAGACGTTTGGATGGAAACACGCTGATTGATTTGGATATTCGTGCTAAATACGGAATTAACATTGTTGCAATCAAGCGGGGGAGGGATATCATAGTCTCGCCTCAGGCCACTGATCCTATTAAACAAGGGGATATTTTGATTGTTATTGGAGCTGATACGGATATTACGCGTTTTGAGAAAAATGTGGTGGAAGATTAAAAGTAGTTTAGTGTGGACCAGTGAGGGGGAGACCTTGCTGGTTTTTTTTAATGGAGAATATATTTCGATTTCCGAAAAGTTACAATAACCTTTAAAAAAGTCACAATGATGCTCAAAAATGTCACAATCACCATGTGAAAAGTTACAATAAACCTCCGAAAAGTTACAATAATCTCATTTGTACCATAAAAGCCCGCCATCAGGGTGCAGAGAACACCGAACTGGGACCTCATACCTTCCCAAATTACCATATCAAACGAAAAAACTCCCCCAAACCAAAAGTCTGGGGGAGTTCCTTTAACTGTTTCACCGAAAAATCAAACTTCCATAATAATAGGAAGGATCATTGGACGGCGTTTCGTCTTCTCGTATAAGAACGGAGCAAGCGTATCCGTTATTTCATTCTTGATTTCAGACCATTGTGTTGTACGGCGTTCCATGATCTTATTCAGGTGCTTGGAAATCAAAGATTGCGCGTCATTGATTAAGTCACCGGACTCTCTCATGTATACAAATCCACGTGAGATGATGTCTGGACCGGAAGCTATGCGGAAATCCTTCATGTTAATGCTTACTACAACAACCACTAGACCTTCTTCAGAAAGGATGCGGCGGTCACGAAGAACGATGTTTCCGATATCACCAATACCATTACCATCAATGTAAACATTACCGGATGGTATTTTACCTGCTACAGAAGCTTCATCTTCGCTAAGTGCTAGAACTTCACCGTTGTCCATGATAAAGCAGTTCTCTTCAGGTACTCCACAATCAATTGCAAGCTGTTTATGCGTAATCTGCATGCGGTATTCACCGTGAATTGGCATGAAATATTTTGGCTTGATCAAGCGAAGCATTAGCTTTTGTTCTTGCTGTCCACCATGACCGGAAGTATGGATGTCACTTAATGAACCGTGGATGACATCAGCTCCTGCGCGGAATAACATGTTGATGGTACGGTTTACACTTAGTGTGTTTCCTGGGATTGGGGAAGAAGAAAATACAACCGTGTCACCAGGAATGATTTGAATCTGACGGTGGGTCCCGTTGGCAATTCTGGAAAGAGCGGCCATAGGTTCACCTTGGCTTCCGGTACAAAGGATAGTGACTTTGTTTGCCGGCATGCGGTTAATTTGATTGGTTTCGATAAATGTATCTTTAGGTGCTTGGATATATCCGAGCTCTTGACCGATATTAATTGCTGCTTCCATGCTGCGTCCGAAGACTGCGACTTTTCTGCCGTGAGCTACAGCAGCTTCCACAACTTGTTGCAGACGGTGAATGTTGGATGCGAATGTAGCGAAAATCACACGACCATCCACTTTGCGGAAGATGTCTTGGATGCTTTCTCCTACACGGCGTTCTGACATGGTGAAGTCAGGGATTTCACTGTTAGTGCTATCAGATAATAGGCAAAGGACGCCTTCTTTTCCGATTTCGGCCATTTTTGTTAAGTTTGCAGGCTCTCCAACTGGAGTAAAGTCAAACTTGAAGTCACCAGTGTGAACAATATTCCCTTGAGGTGTTTTGACAACAACACCGTAAGAATCTGGGATACTGTGAGTGGTACGGAAGAATGTCACGGAAGTTTTACGGAACTTGATGATATCATCTTCCTGGATTTCGATTAGTTTTGCTTTGCGCAGAAGACCATGTTCTTCTAGTTTGTTTTTGATCAGACCAAGTGCAAGCTTGCCGCCATATACCGGAATGTCTACTTCACGAAGAAGGTAAGGAATTCCGCCAATGTGGTCTTCGTGACCGTGAGTAACGAAAAGGCCTTTAATTTTTTCTTGGTTCTTTACTAAATACGTATAATCTGGAATAACATAATCGATTCCTAGTAGTTCGTCTTCAGGAAATTTGATTCCGGCATCAATTAAGATAATTTCATCTTGAAATTGGACAGCATAGGTGTTTTTCCCGATCTCACCCAGCCCGCCTAAAGCGAAGACTGCTGCTTGATTGTTTTTAACAAATTTCATTGTCTATCATATCTCCAATACTTTAAAGTTTTCTGATTGCTTTTCATACTCATAGAAATCCCCGGATACGGGCTGGATAAATTCTATGTTATATGGCTTGTCCTTTAATTTTCTGCGGACTTCAAATACTGCAGATGCTTCCACATAAAGAGATTCCGTTTTTTCTCTAACAGGTGCTTCAGCTACATCTTCTTGATAATACACTTTAAATAACATTGCTATCTCTCCTTAAAAAAATCTGTCTGGTCCTTCGCCTCTCCTTAGGCAGTAAGGGAAAGAGCCAGTATATATAGTTATTTTATGTAAGGGAAAAAGGCGGAAGTGTCCGTCGACCCACTATCTTGCGTCAAGCTCCAATGCTTTTTTCCTTTACAAAAAGACAACGCGAATTTTAATAATGCTTCCTAGTAATATCCTTATAGCATAACCGGTCATTGGCTAAAAAGCCATTATTACCCTATATTATATACGATACATCATGAAATTTCATGTTTTTCCCGAAAAGAAGTGCTTTTCTATTTTCTCCAATTGAAAGGGATTAGAAACAGAGGGAGAACAAATTCATGGATAAATAATATGTAAGAGTCCTCCAGTTAAAGAGGACTCATTAAAGGCAAGGACTAGGCGATTGTTTTTCGTTTAAGAATGTTGTTCATTCTACGCAGTATTTTTTTTCTAAGCCTTCTTAGCATAAGCGTTTCACTCCTTGTACTTTAGGTACGATCTGTTTGTTAATAGTTAATATGCGTCAAACAGAATAAATAGTTGCTGGTAAATATACGAAATTTCAGTACATGAGGAAATGGCTTTCACATCAAAACAATATACGTAGAATTTAGTATGGTTAACCTCAGAGTAACATATAAATGGTCTATTGGGAATAAGGCCTTTTGCTGACTGTCGTAACAACCGATGCAAAGGATAAATTTTCATTGACAGTAAACGTTTTCTTCGTGTAGGTTAAAATAAATATTTATTTCGTTACCCTAAAATTAAGGTGGTAAGTTGGATGAAGCGACTGTATGCAGCATTATTTACGTTAAGTTTGATTTGGGGCATGTCTTTTCTATTTATAAAATTACTTGTAGTGGATTTAGGGGTTTGGGGAGTTGTGTTTTGGAGGTGCATGTTTGGGGCGGGAACGCTTTTTATTTTACTTCTAATACAGAATAAATTAAAACTACTGCGTAACCTTCCAATACTGCCCATTATTTTTATTGCACTATTAAACAATGCTCTTCCTTGGGCACTTATTGCTGTTAGTGAAACATCTATAAGTAGCAGTCTGGCTTCGGTTGTAAATGCTACGACACCAATTTGGACGATTCTGATCGGCTTTTCCATCTTTTCTAGCAAAATGGAAAAAATGCAATGGATTGGTGTTAGCGTAGGTTTTATGGGAATTGTTGTTTTATTGGAGTTAAATATTCTTCAATTGTTTCATGATAATCTCCTAGGGGTAGGAACGATGTTGGGTGCTACCATTTGCTATGGTTTTGGTGCACACCTTAGTAAAAAACATTTGAAAAACACACCTATCACAATTATTTCATTTAGTACGCTAGCAGTCGCTGGGATCTTGTCGGGGATTATGATGGCATTGCTACAACCATCCGGTTTTATAGCAATAGGAAGCACGTCTATTATCGTATCTTTGATCGGTTTAGGGGTTTTCGGATCAGGTATAGCATATCTACTATATTATTACATGGTAAAGGAAGGCAGTGCAGAGTTTGCATCCCTTGTCACGTATATTGTGCCAATAACAGCCATGCTATGGGGTAGCCTATTATTAGGTGAAAAAATAACCCCTCATATGCTTTTTGGTTTGATTCTGATCTTTAGTGGTGTATATTTATCTTCGTATAAAACGAAAGCTAAAAAACAAAAAGTGATAAAAAATGTCACAGTCTAAAGAAGTAAGGTGATGAAAATGGAAAAGAAAATAGTGTTTTTTGATATAGACGGTACCCTGCTGAACCATCAAAAAGAATTACCTGCCTCTACTAAAAAGGCAATAAAAGAACTGAAGGAACAAGGAGTGTATGTGGCAATCGCAACAGGAAGGGCTCCATTTATGTTTGCGGACCTTCGCAAAGAATTGGATATTGATACTTTTGTCAGCTTTAACGGCCAATATGTGGTGTTTGAAGGAGAAGTTATTTATAAAAACCCTTTAAATATAGAGAAATTACATTTGTTACGTCAAAATTCCGAAAAAGTGTCACATCCACTAGTGTATTTAAATCATGAAATGATGAAGGCAAATGTAGAAAATCATCCGTTTATTAATGAAAGCATGGGAAGCTTAAAGTTTGTTCACCCGGAATATGGTCCAAGCTTCCTCGATGAAACGGAGATCTATCAGGCATTATTGTTCATTGAAGATGAGCATCAGCAAAGTTATGTGGATGCTTATAAGGATTTTGATTTCATCCGCTGGCATCAATTCTCCACTGACATCCTCCCAAAAGGCGGATCGAAAGCAATCGGGATCCAAAAGATGCTGGAGAGATTGCCGTTTAAGAAAGAAAATGTCTATGCTTTTGGAGATGGATTAAATGATGTCGAAATGATTGATTACGTAGGAACAGGGGTTGCAATGGGCAATGCGCATCCTGAATTAGTGAAAGTAGCAAACCATGTTACAAAAGATGTGGGGGAAGACGGAATTCTTCACGGTCTTGAGCTAGTTGGCTTACTCAAACAAAAAATACGTTAACAAAAAGAAGCAAGCCTGATCAACATACGATCAGGCTTGCTTTGTTATTAAAGAAAAAAATATAAAATATCTGTTGTAGGAATCGTTTTTTTTAAGTGATTTCCAGCTGTGGGTTGGAGCAAAAGGCGAAGACTCCTGAGGGAGATAGCGGTAGCTTGAGACCCCGCAGCAGAGCGAGGAGGCTCAAGCACCGCCCCTAGGAAAGTAAAGCCATTTGCGGAAATCCACAGCGGTGGTTTACCAAACTACTTACGTTTTTCTTTTCTAACAATTATCTTTCTACAGGAATGGCTCCTTCTGGAGGTTGGAAAGGATTCTCTTGGTTTATATGATCATAGAACATAACACCATTCAAATGATCTATTTCGTGTTGAAAAACAATCGCCACTAATCCCTTTAAGCGGAGTTTAAGCTCTTCGCCTTGCAGGTTGGTAGCCTTAACGGTTACTCGGGCATATCTCGGTACAAGCCCTGGTACGTCTCTATCTACAGAGAGACAACCTTCGCCTGATGTTAAGTAACTTTTTTCAATAGAATGGCTAACTATCCTTGGATTAAATAGTGCATAGCTATGTAATGTCCCACTTTCATCTCTGATATGAACGGCAATCATCTTTTTCGGAATATTGATTTGGGGAGCTGCCAATCCGACTCCAGGGCGCAAATTGTATTGTTGAGACATTTCTGGATTTTGACTGTTTTGAAGGTATTCCATCATGTTGTGTAGAATAGTGGAATCTTCCTGAGATGGGGGAAGGGTTACGTCACTAGCTACGGCGCGTAATGTAGGATGTCCTTCCTTTATGATGTCTTTCGCTGTAATCATGGTTTCACTCCTATCTTTTATAGTTATACTATACTCCATTTAATCGTATATATGGTAGCGACAAAGTATCTCATTATATATTATCAAAAGCAAGAAGCTACTTGAAACAATTCGTTTTGATTATTTAATTTTATGCTTATCGTATGAATTTAATATTGTAAAAATTAGCAATAAAATTTATAGTTAAATAGAAGATATGTTAGGGGGATTTAAATTGCGTTTTTGGAAAAGGACTTTATATACGGGAACTCTGGCTTTTTCCCTATTACTGACAGGATGTGTGAATGGAGAATCACCAGAACAGGAGATATTTCAGACATTAGAGGAAGTAGTGGAACTTGAAGCCAGCTTTGAAGAACAACAAGGACCATTATTGGAATTAGAAAAAAAAGAATCTGCTATTTATGAAGAAATCTTGACACTTGGGATGAAAGAGTTTGATCAGATAGTTAAACTTTCTCAAGAAGGGCTTGCTTTGGTCGAACAAAAGGAAGCGGCGATGGAAAATGAAAAAAAGAGCATAGTGGCAGCACGTGAACAATTTGAGGAAGTAAAAACTTCGATTGATACATTAGAAGATGAAGAACTAAAAAAAGAGGCACAATCGTTATACCAACTAATGGAACAACGTTATGAAGCTTACATGACATTATCTGATCATTACATGAAGTCTATGGAAGTAGAAAAAGAAATGTATGAGCTTTTCCAGACAGAGGATTTAACATTGGAGCAACTCCAAGTACAAATAAATGATCTAAATGAAAAGTACGAGAAAATCAATGAAGCTAACAAGTCTTTTAATGACTTTACAGACCAATATAATAAAGCAAAATTGGATTTTTATAAAAAAGCGGGACTTAACGTCACCTATGATAATTAAGTGAAATGACACGTTGGAGCTAGGCTCTACGTGTCTTTTTTGATGTTTAAAAGTGTTTTTTCTTATTTTGAAATAATCATTGTTTGGTTAATGATTAAGATTGAGACATATCGGGAATGGAATACATAGTGTTTTTTATTATTACGAGATAACATGAAGTTGTCCTGTTCTGCATTGTAATACAGATTATGTCGTTGTATTAGTACAGATGAGGATTCAGAATATACTTTTTACTTTTTTTGGTTTAAAAAGTCAATATAAGCAAAGAGATTGACGGGATTAAGTAGTGTGTTGTAAACTTGACCTTGGTGAAAAGTTGTATTAATATTTTCTTCGGAAAGATTAATACAGTATAAATTTATGTGTCTATCATGCATATTGCTGAAGACAGTTAAAGAGGAAAGATACGTTTTTGCATCACAAACAGAAAAATGTCTTTTAAAACCCGTTTTTGGGTAACCTAATTTTGTATGTAATCATGTATTAAATAGTTCTCTTAATAGAAAGGAAGAGGTGACGTAGATGGCTGCAAAAACTAAAAATGCTAAATTTGATCCAAAGCAGCAGAAAGCGAAAGTGGAAGAACAATTCCAAACGTTCCAAATCTTAAATGAAGAAGGCGAAGTAGTAAATGAAGCTGCAATGCCTGAGCTTAGTGATGACCAATTAAAAGAATTAATGCGCCGTATGGTATATACTCGCGTACTTGATCAACGTTCCATCAGCTTAAACAGACAAGGACGCTTAGGTTTCTACGCTCCAACAGCAGGTCAGGAAGCTTCCCAATTGGCTTCTCAATTTGCACTTGAAGCAGACGATTTCATTTTACCAGGATACCGTGATGTGCCACAGATGATCTGGCATGGTCTTCCTTTATATCAAGCATTCCTATTCTCTCGTGGTCACTTCCACGGCAACCAGATGCCAGAGGGTGTTAACTTATTGCCACCTCAAATCATCATTGGTGCACAAATCATCCAAACTGCAGGTGTTGCACTTGGATTGAAGAAAAAAGGGAAAAAGACAGTAGCAATTACATACACAGGAGACGGTGGAGCTTCTCAAGGTGATTTCTACGAAGGTATCAACTTCGCTGGGGCTTACCAAGCACCGGCAATATTTGTTGTCCAAAACAACCGTTTTGCAATTTCAACACCTGTTGAAAAGCAATCTGCAGCAGGTACAATTGCTCAAAAAGCAGTAGCAGCTGGTATTCCTGGTATTCAGGTAGACGGAATGGACGCGCTTGCAGTTTACGCTGCAACTCGTGATGCTCGTGAGCGTGCTGTAAATGGTGAAGGTCCTACTTTGATTGAGACATTAACTTACCGTTATGGTCCACATACAATGGCTGGAGATGACCCAACTCGTTACCGTACTTCTGAACTTGATGATGAGTGGGAAAAGAAAGATCCTTTAGTACGTTTCCGCAAATTCCTAGAAAACAAAGGAATCTGGAGCGAAGACGAAGAGAACAAAGTTATCGAAGAAGCGAAAGAAGATATCAAGGTTGCTATCAAGAAAGCAGATGACCAACCTAAACAGAAAGTCACAGACTTAATCTCTTTCATGTACGAAGAGCTTCCTAATAACCTAAAAGAGCAAAATGAAATCTACAAAGAGAAGGAGTCGAAGTAAGCCATGGCGCAAATGACAATGATTCAAGCAATCA
The DNA here is from genome assembly GCF_012911845.1 of Bacillus sp. RO2. Classification (GTDB taxonomy): domain Bacteria; phylum Bacillota; class Bacilli; order Bacillales; family Bacillaceae_I; genus Sutcliffiella_A. The sequence goes on from NZ_JAAXCU010000030.1 coordinate 80,866, forward strand.
CTGATGCGTTACGCACAGAATTGAAAAATGACGAAAACGTCTTACTTTTCGGTGAAGACGTTGGTCAAAACGGTGGGGTTTTCCGTGCAACCGAAGGCCTTCAAGCTGAGTTCGGGGAAGACCGCGTGTTTGATACACCACTTGCAGAATCAGGAATCGGTGGACTTGCTGTCGGCTTCGGTGTAACCGGCTTCCGTCCTGTAATGGAAATCCAATTCTTCGGTTTCGTATACGAAGTAATGGACTCTGTTAGTGGACAACTTGCTCGTATGCGTTATCGTACTGGTGGGCGTTGGAACGCTCCTGTAACAATTCGTTCCCCGTTTGGTGGAGGAGTTCATACTCCAGAACTTCATGCAGATAGCCTTGAAGGTCTTGTAGCGCAACAACCAGGTCTAAAAGTAGTTATTCCTGCAACACCTTATGATGCAAAAGGACTTTTAATTTCTGCAATCCGTGATAACGACCCAGTTATCTTCTTGGAGCACATGAAATTATACCGTTCTTTCCGTCAAGAGGTACCTGAAGAAGAGTACACAATTGAGATCGGTAAAGCAGATGTTAAACGTGAAGGTTCTGACATCACGATGATAACTTACGGAGCAATGGTACATGAGTGCTTAAAAGCAGCTGACCAACTTGAAAAAGACGGTGTATCTGCTGAAGTAATCGACTTACGTACAATTAGTCCATTGGATATCGAAACAATCATTGCATCTGTTGAGAAAACAGGCCGTGCGATTGTTGTCCAAGAAGCACAAAAACAAGCTGGTATCGGCGCTAACATCGTAGCAGAAATCAACGACCGTGCAATTCTTAGCCTAGAAGCACCGGTATTGCGTGTAGCTGCACCTGATACGGTATTCCCATTCTCTCAAGCAGAGAGCGTATGGTTGCCAAATCATAAAGATGTTCTAGAAACAGCGAAAAAAGTTCTGAACTTCTAATATAAATAGTTCTTCAATAGAACTACCATACGGAAGTCCATTCTTCGCCTAGCCAAGAGTGGGCTCTCCATTTTATACAAAAGTAAGCAAAAGTAGGCTATCTCGTTTTACTTATCTCTCTGTAGATTGTAGTGCAAGGTGTGAGACTCCTGCGGGAAGTACCGGTAGGTTGAGACCCCTGAAGCGTTGTGAGGAGGCTCAAGCACCGACCAAGGATAAGCGAACACCTGGAACGGAAATCTACAGACGTAAACAGATTCCTTATAAAGCTATCTATCATAGGAGGTTGAATACTGTGGCATTCGAATTTAAACTGCCAGATATCGGTGAAGGTATCCATGAAGGTGAAATCGTAAAATGGTTCGTAAAACCAGGTGACGAAATCGAAGAAGATGACGTACTTTGTGAAGTACAAAACGATAAAGCAGTCGTAGAAATTCCATCTCCTGTTAAAGGGAAAGTTACGGAATTGAAAGTGGAAGAAGGTACTGTCTGTACTGTTGGACAAACCATCATCACACTAGACGCACCAGGTTATGAAGACCTTAAATTTAAAGGTGACGACCACGGAAGCGACGATGCAAAAGCAGAAGAAAAAACAGAAGGACAAGTTCAAGCAACAGCTGAAGCTGGTCTAGATGTTAAAAAAGAAGAAGCTCCAAAAGAAGAGCCAAAAGCTGAAACAGGCGCTGGCACACAAGAGCAAGCAGAAGTAGATCCAAACAGACGCGTAATTGCAATGCCTTCCGTACGTAAATATGCTCGTGAAAAAGGCGTTGAAATCCGTCAAGTTGCTGGATCCGGCGACAACGGACGTGTCCTTAAGAGCGATATCGATGCATTCTTAAGCGGAGGAAGCGCTAAAGCAGAACAAACTACTACTGAAGCAGCTCCGGCAGCTAAAGAAGAAACAAAAACAGAAACAAAACAAGAAAAACAAGCAATTCCTGCTGGTCAATACCCAGAGACTCGTGAGAAAATGAGTGGTATGCGCCGTGCGATCGCAAAAGCGATGGTTAACTCTAAGCATACTGCACCTCACGTAACATTGATGGATGAAATCGATGTGACAGAGCTTGTTGCACACCGTAAGAAATTCAAATCAGTTGCAGCAGACAAAGGTATTAAGTTAACATTCTTACCATACGTAGTTAAAGCACTTACATCTGCGTTACGTGAGTATCCTGTACTTAACACATCTCTTGATGATGCAACAGATGAGATTGTTCACAAGCATTATTACAATATCGGAATCGCTGCTGATACAGAAAAAGGCTTACTAGTTCCTGTTGTGAAAGATGCGGACAGAAAGTCTATCTTCTCCATTTCCAATGAGATCAACGAACTTGCTGGAAAAGCACGTGACGGTAAATTGGCTTCTGATGAAATGAAAGGTGCTTCTTGCACAATTACAAACATCGGATCTGCTGGTGGACAATGGTTCACACCGGTTATTAACCATCCAGAGGTTGCGATTCTAGGTATCGGCCGTATCGCAGAAAAACCTGTAGTGAAAGACGGAGAAATTGTAGTGGCTCCAGTTCTTGCATTATCACTAAGCTTTGACCATCGTATGATTGATGGCGCTACTGCTCAAAATGCGCTTAACCATATCAAGCGCCTATTGAACGATCCACAATTATTGTTAATGGAGGGTTAATAAATGGTAGTAGGAGATTTCGCAATTGATGTAGATACGCTTGTCATCGGTTCGGGCCCTGGCGGATATGTTGCTGCAATCCGCGCGGCTCAACTGGGACAAAAGGTAACAATCGTAGAAAAGAACACACTTGGTGGAGTATGTCTAAACGTTGGATGTATCCCTTCCAAAGCGTTAATTTCTGCAGGTCACCGCTATGAAACAGCACAACATTCTGAAGACATGGGAATCAAAGCTGAGAACGTAACAGTTGATTTCACTAAAGTTCAAGAATGGAAAGCTGGAGTAGTAAAAAAATTAACTGGCGGAGTGGAAGGTCTACTTAAGGGGAATAAAGTAGACATCGTTTCAGGGGAAGCATACTTCGTAGACGGCAACACAGTTCGTATCATGGACGATAACTCTGCGCAAACATACAAGTTCAATAACTGTATCATTGCAACAGGTTCTCGCCCAATTGAAATCCCGACTTTCAAGTATTCCAAGCGTGTTCTTGACTCTACAGGCGCATTGGCACTTAAAGAAATTCCAAAGAAATTAGTTGTTATCGGTGGAGGTTACATCGGTACGGAGCTAGGTACAGCATATGCTAACTTTGGAACAGAAGTTGTTATTGTGGAAGCTGCAGATGAGATCTTGGCTGGTTTCGAAAAGCAAATGAGCTCACTTGTTAAGCGTAACCTGAAGAAAAAAGGTAACGTAGAAATCTTCACAAAAGCAATGGCTAAAGGTGTAGAAGAAACGGAAGATGGCGTAAAAGTAACGATTGAAGTAAAGGGCGAAGAGCAAACTATCGACGCTGATTATGTACTAGTTACTGTAGGCCGCCGTCCTAACACAGATGAGCTTGGCCTTGAGCAGGTTGGCGTAGAAATGACAGACCGTGGCGTTGTCAAAATTGACAAGCAGTGCCGCACTAGCGTTTCTAACATCTATGCTATTGGTGATATCGTAGATGGACCACCACTTGCACATAAAGCTTCTTACGAAGGTAAGATCGCTGCAGAAGCAATTGCTGGTGAGCCTGCTGAGATTGACTACTTAGGTATTCCTGCGGTAGTATTCTCTGAGCCAGAACTTGCATCTGTAGGTTACACAGAAGCTCAAGCAAAAGAAGAAGGAATCGAAGTAACAGCTGCTAAGTTCCCATTTGCTGCAAACGGCCGTGCATTGGCATTGAACGCAACAGACGGATTCTTAAAGCTTGTAACTCGTAAAGAAGATGGATTAATTATCGGTGCTCAAATTGCCGGTTCTAGTGCATCCGACATGATTGCTGAACTTGGTCTTGCTATCGAAGCTGGTATGACAGCTGAAGATATCGCCATGACGATCCACGCGCACCCAACATTGGGAGAAATCACAATGGAAGCTGCGGAAGTGGCAATGGGAAGCCCGATTCATATCGTTAAGTAAAACTTTTGGCGAAGAGCCTCCAATGTATGTGGAGGCTCTTCTTTTTTTTGTACAAAAAAAGGGATTCTACCGTCTAATAGGTAGAATTCCCTGCTTGGTTTAACGCCTGTTCAATGGAAACGACGATATCTTTTTTAGGTTTAGAACCTTCTATTTGCGTAACTACTTCATTGTCATGAACGACAATTAATGAAGGGGTCTCCTTCACATTGAACTGCTTATATAGAATTTTTTCATCTTCAGAATGAACTACTTTTAAATTAGCTACTTCATCTGGAAATGAACTTTTCAAATCAATGATCGCATCATAATATGTACTCTCATCCTGTAAATTAGTTTCGTCCGTAAAGAATACGAGCGTGCGAGAATCATCAGGAAATTGAATGTGAGTTATCGATTGATTTTCTTGACAGGAAGATAAAATGAAAAAAGACAAAGTGAAAAAGATAACAGCGCCTCTAATCATGGCAATCCTCACTTTCTATTAACAACGTATATAAAAAATAGTTACTTTTGTTCTGCTATTTGGTGCTATTCTACCATTAAATTATATGTAATCAGGCCTTGTCATCTAAATGTTACATAATTGAAAAATAGATAGCTCCTTTCTGGCATATTAATTATTAAGGTTTTCGATCATGGAAAATCGGTTACATAAATAGAAATATGCAGTAAGGAGCTGCTTTTATGAAAAATTATGTGGTGTTTTTAATACAAAATATTTTCTGGGGGACATATAGTATCATAGAATGGTTTTCGGTCAGGGATAAAATGCAGGCCAAAATTATTCTATTAGGTATATTTATCTATCTCTGTTATACCCTCGCCATGTCAATCATTCATAAAAAGAAGCATGCCGCGATAACAACTGCCATAAGTTTTATATTTTATTTTAGTTTTCAGAGCCTATTTTACTATTTTGTTTTTGGAGGATAAATTGCCTTTCAAAGTTTAAATATCTGGAAAAACATTGCCTTCATATAGTAAATGCTAGTATGATTAAAGGTGAAACTTACGTATGGAGGAAAGAATATGAAAAAATGGATACTATCAGCATCATTATTGCTCCTCCTTGTAGCTTGCGGGCAAAATGGACAAGTTGAAAAAGAGCAAGACTCCTCTGCAACAGATGCTCATACGGAAGAAAATGATTCTGTAGTGAAAGAGGAAGAAAAAGATGTCCCTGTGTCAAAAACTGAAGATCCGATTGAAGAACCAGAACAAGAAACAGTGAGCTCCGATGAGGAAGAAGAAGAACAAGACTCAGGTAAAGAAGACCAAGTACAAGAAAATCAGCCTCAAGAACCCCAATATGTAGTAAACCCCATCACTTCTGCAATAGAATCTTTGGGTGGTGCAAACTCCGAAGTGGTTCTATTAACAATAGATGATGCTCCAGATAGGTACGCATTAGAAATGGCTACGATCCTGAAAGAGCTAGGAGTTAAAGCTATCTTCTTTGTTAATGGTCACTTCCTAGAAACGAAAGAAGAGCAAGAAGTATTAAAAACCATCTATGAGATGGGTTTCCCAATTGGAAATCATACAATGACGCATAAGTCCTTAAGACAGCTAACAGAAGAAGAGCAGTACGAAGAAATTGTAATGCTTAGCGACCGGATAGAAGAAATCACTGGTGAACGTCCCCGTTTCTTCCGAGCTCCATTTGGCACTAATACAGACTATGCGATAGATTTGGTAAAGCAAGAAGGAATGATTCCTATGAATTGGACGTATGGTTATGATTGGGAAGCAGATTACATGGATGCTGAGGCATTAGCAGATATTATGGTTAACACTGAATTTCTGAACAGCGGGGCCAATCTGTTAATGCATGACCGTGAATGGACGAAAGATGCGTTAGCGGAAATTGTAAAAGGGCTTCAAGCAAAAGAATACGAAATTCTTGACCCGGACTTGATAGGAACTGATAATGCAAATACAGAAACTGATTAAATAAAGAAATCCCGCTCATATGAGAGCGGGATTTTTTTATTCAACGCTTATAATAGTACATGATACTGCCTGTGAATAATTTAAGCTCAGCCTCTAGCTTTTTTGCAAGAAACTTACATAGCTCATTTGCCTTTGCTTTATCTCCGTGCGTACTCTGATCGTGCAAAGTAACTTGTATGTAGGACAAGGGCATGGTCTCTTCTGATTTGGCAATTTGTGTACCCACACCGATAAGGATCATCTTGTATCGGTCCTCTGTTCCTTTTAGATAAAACCACTGACCCTTACCGTCAGGCTTTTCTTTTAACTCATAGGGAAACGCTGCCTGGCTGTATTCCCATCCTAATTGTTTTCCAGTCTTGGAGGTGATTTCTCTATAGTAGTTTAATAACTCTTTTACATCTTCAACGGTAAGCGTTTTCTCTTTTGAATTGGGAACTAAATTAATGTAAGCGCTGCTGGCCATGGTATTCACTCCTAATCTGACAATTCCATTATTTCTATTCTAGCATTATCAGAAATCTGCTGACAATCACTAAGTGAAAATTCTTGCAAATCAGGCATTTTTTAAGTTATAATAAAATTCTGAATAACCAAAAAATAAAAAGGAGGTACCTTATGAACTTATTTGACAAGCTTTATGATAACAATGAGAATGTTCCTGTTCGCTTTGTTGGTTTTACGACTAAAGATGTTAGATATGATTTTGGTATCGTGTACACGAATATGTTTTTTGGTAAGCCCCTTGTCATCTGTATGCAAACCGGCCGTTCTACCCTCCTCGACCCTAAAGACATTACCGACCTTAACCACCTTCAACATGTATTCCGAATTGATTCACAAGAACAAGCAGAAGATCTTGCAGAGTTTTTTTCTGAGGCAATTCCTGCAAGTCCGTTTCAAGAACAATATGAATAAAAGATGATTTCTTTCGAGGCCAATGTCCTGTTAGTGGGGGTATTGGCCTTTTGGGTTGGGAAAATGGGTTTCTATATGCATGAACAGCGGAGAAGAACTAGGGACCTGTCTAAAAGGAGGGAAAAAGTGGATTCTCAACACCCGAACAAGCAGCAAATTGATAAGAACGGTCAAATAGAAGCGTTCTCTAGGCCCGAATAGCGGGGAAATTCGTGCGAACTGTCCAATAGGAGGTAATAAATGGAATATCAACACCCAAACAGACCATTAATTAGCCAAAACGGTCAAATAGAAGCGTTCTCTATGCCCGAACAGTGGAGAAATCCGCTTCAACTGTCCAATAGAAGGAAATAAGTGGAATATCAATACCCAAACAGACCGCTAATCAGCAAGAACGGTCTAATAGAAGCAATCTATACGCCCGAACGGAGATGAAATCCTTGATAATAGTCCAATAACCGGAAACAAAGCGAAACAACCTATAAACTCAATTTTTAAATGTGTTATACAATTTAGTTATTGACATAACACATTTTAGGCTTTATGATAGAAGTAACACATCATAAAGCGCTTTCATTAAAAGGCGACTTTGCAAAAAATTTCTTTTAGGAAAGAGGTTGAAGGGTATGGGTACAATCATTTGTCAAACTTGTAACAGCGCAGTAGATCACTTTGAGGATGAAAAAGTTACGACTTATTATGCAAAATGTGCAGATTGTCAGTGCTCTGAAAAAAGCGAAGACCTAGCCTAGAATCATATATTAATAGAAAGAGCAGGTCCCCGGTAAGTGAGGGGACCTGCTCTTTGTTCATTTTATCGAATTGCTTTATGTTCTTTTATAACTCTTAATGTTTTTAATTCATAATCTTCCGGACCTTGTACAGGGAGTCCTACTTCAAGTGTTTTTGTAATGTAGGATAGGTTTTCTTCCGTAATAATCTCACCAGGGGTAAAAATAGGAATACCTGGAGGATACACCATGATAAACTCTGCAATAATTCGACCGGCAGATTTTTCGAATGGAACAACTTCCGTCTCAGAGTAGAAGGCATCCCTTGGTGCAATAGCCAACACTGGGATGTCTGGAAGAAGTACCTTTACTTTTTCGCCGGATTCACCAGCCTGGTGCTTAAACTCTTCGGACAAGTCTTTAAGCGCTTCTAGCAGCATTCCTGTCTCTACCTCAGAGTCTCCAGGTGTGATAATACAAAGAATGTTATAGAGATCGGAAAGTTCCACTTCAATGTTATATTTTTGACGAAGCCATTTCTCAACATCATATCCTGTAAGGTTTAGGTTTTTCACAGAAATAATCAGCTTTGTCGGGTCATAGTCAAAGGTTGCTTTTCTGCCTAAAATTTCAGGCCCTACACAATGTAAATGCTCAATTTCATTAATGGCATCCCGTGTTTTATTAGCAAGTTGGATCGTCTTTTCTATTAGCAAGTGTCCTTCGGTGGCAAGGCGTTTTCTGGCAACATCCAATGAAGCTAATAACAGGTAAGAAGTGGATGTAGTGGTTAACATACTTAATATGCTTTGAATGCGATTTACATTCACCAATCCTTCTCGTACATTCAATATAGAACTTTGTGTCATAGAACCTCCAAGCTTATGGACACTCGTTGCAGCCATGTCAGCTCCGGCTTGCATAGCTGATAAAGGAAGTTCTTCATGGAAATGGATATGAACCCCGTGCGCTTCATCTACAAGTACAGGCACGTTAAATGAATGAGCAATTTCAACAATCTGACTTAAATCAGCTGAAACACCAAAATAAGTAGGGTTGATGACAAGTACACCTTTTGCATCAGGATGTTGCTGAAGCGCCTTTTCAACAGAGTCTGTCGTGATGCCGTGAGAGATTCCTAGGTCTTTGTCCACTTCTGGGTGAATAAAGATTGGTACAGCTCCTGAAAAAACAATGGCAGACATGACAGATTTATGAACATTCCTAGGTACGATGATTTTTTCTCCAGGCCCGCAAACCGCCATCACCATTGTCATGATGGCTCCACTTGTACCTTGTACAGAGAAAAACGTGTGGTCAGCTCCAAAAGCTTTTGCTGCAAGGTCTTGAGCTTCTTTAATCATTCCCTTTGGCTGATGAAGATCATCAAGGGGCCCAATGTTAATTAGATCTATGGAAAGAGCATTTTCGCCGATAAATTCTCGGAATTCAGGGTCAATGCCGGCTCCTTTTTTATGTCCGGGAATATGGAACTGAACCGGATTCCCTTTGGCGTGATTTAAAAGTCCAGTAAATAATGGCGTGTCGTTTTGAGAATATGTCAACTTACTTATGCACCTCTTTAATTTAGCTTAGTTTCGGTTTCGTTTATCTTAACGCATCTAATTACGCAGAACAAACATTCACATAAAACAAATGAAATTATAGCATTTATCCTACTCATTGCATAGCAGGAATTTGTCATATTTTAAAGAAACATATAAAGAGACATAGAAAGGAGAAGTTGATTATGAAATGGGAGACAAGAGTAACCAAACTTTTAGATATTAAATATCCAATAATACAAGGTGGACTTGCTTATTTAGCATACGCAGACTTGGCTGCCGCCGTTTCCAATGCAGGAGGTCTTGGGCAAATAACGGCCATGAGTTTGGAAAGTCCAGATTTATTAAGAGAAGAAATTAGAAAGGTTAGAAGGATGACAGATAAACCATTTGGTGTGAACTATGCAATAGGCCAACATGGAAGACCATTTGAACATATGTTGGATATTGCTTTAGAAGAAGAGGTCCCAGTCATCTCTATGACAGGAGGAAACCCTTCTCCGATCTTCAAAAGGCTGGAAGGCTCCAATTGCAAAAAATTAGTTCTCGTTGCAGCTCGAAGACAAGCAGAAAAAGCGGAAGAACTAGGCGCTGATGCGGTCATGGTCGTGGGACAAGAAGGAGGAGGCCACCTAGGCAAAAACGACTTAGGAACCATGGTATTAGTCCCGAAAGTAGTAGACGCCTTAAAGATACCTGTCATCGCTTCAGGAGGCATTGGTGACGGTCGCGGGTTGATGGCTGCTTTGGCACTTGGTGCGGATGGGATAGAAATGGGGACGAGATTTATCGCAACCAAGGAATGTATGCATGCTCATCCAATATACAAAGAAAGGCTAGTAAGCGGAACCGAGAACGATACGGTGGTCATTAAAAGAAGTCTTGGGGCACCTGCAAGAGCCATTCAAAATACTTGGACTGACCAGATTTTAAATATTGAACAGGAAGCAAAAGGCTATGAAGGGTTAAAAGACTTTATTAGTGGGACTGCAAACAAACGTTATATCTATGATGGCAAAACGGATTCGGGTTATGCTTGGGCTGGTCAGGTAATGGGATTGATAGAGGATGTGCCAAGTGTGGAACAACTTCTGTCGAGAATGGTGAAGGAAGCGGAAAATATTCGGGAGAAGTGGACAAACTAAAGAAGGAAGATGATATACTTTACTTTTCCACTATACATATAATGAGGTGAAGTTATGGATTTCTCTTATCCCATTTCTTATGACTGGTCTACAGATGAAATTGTAGACGTTATTGCACTATATGAAGCGGTCGAGCTTACTTACAGCAAAGGTGTGGAGCGTGATCAGCTTTTATCCTTATACCGCAGGTTCAAAGAAATCGTACCAGGCAAGGCGGAAGAACGAAATCTCGCAAATGAATATGAGGAATTGAGTGGTTTTTCTGTTTACCGTACGATAAAAAAAGCAAAAGACATGAACCCTGGTGAACAGGTGAAGATGTCAAAATGATTAATAAGAAAATCTCAGAACCGCAATGGTTCTGAGATCTTTTTGAGTCCAAACTATTTTAGGCTTCCACTGTCTGCTTCGTTAGGTTATATAACCCTTTGACTGTTTGGATAGCTTCCTCTATGCGCGCTATCGTTTCGTCTCCAGAAAGCTTGATTGCCTCTTCTTTTGGTATTTGAATGCCACAAAGTATTTCTGCTTTCTTCACGTTAATCAATCGCTCAAATAGCTCTTTATGGGCGTCTTCTGTCAAATCAGATTGACTGATAACTTCCGGCTTAGTGTGATCTTTGGACCAGACAAAATCCGAAGGGATCTGCTCACGGATAGTTGACAGATTTTCAACCAATATCTCGCCAAATGCTTCTTTCATTGGTGCTTCATAGATAACAGCAAACCAGACAAACACATGTGTTTCCCATAAGCCAATCTGGAAATGCGGCAACATCTTATATCCACGTGCATTATTTGCAAAGGCAACCCAGGAATCTTTTGGAGGGTTCTTGGTTCTCCTTGCATGCTTGGCAACATGATAGTGCATTTCATCACCAGTCATGGCAGTTAGAGAGGGAGAGAAATATTGGCCGAGTAACTCAAACTTCGGCTGTATTTGAGACTTTAAAACTTCCATTCTTTCTTCTAATCCATCTATAGTAAATACATTGAAATCTTTTTTCTTAAAACCGTTAAATTTTTTGTTTTTCATGTAGTCGCCCCATTTCTGAACATAGCTTTTTATATTTCTCATTTTAGCATAGCCATTTTTCTCTGCCAAAAGATTAGGTTTTCCCCCATTTTAGTTTCTTTTTAGGTAACTGCACATTTTAGTTACCATCTTTCATTCCCTTCATATGATATAGCAACCATTAGAAAATTGAATCCTTTGGAACCGAGAAACTTTATAGAGGGAGGGAATTATAATGAAACAAGTGGCGACACCTTGGAAAAAGAAAAAAGAGGAAAATCAGCGCGCGGTATTGCGGATGGAAATCGACTATGAACTGGCAGTTTTGTTTGAAGCAATACAAGAGAGTGATAAGGAAAAAATGAAGAAAACGAAATCTAAATTAGAGCAACTTAGAAAAGAAATGTTAAGTCTAGGGGTTTAGTGGCATCAGCTACTTAGACGAACCTGTATGAGGTTCGTTTTTCTGTGTGACCTATTACTTGATTTTACCCTTTTGTTTCAGTAAGCTAAAACATACATAATTTGATTATACATATTTTATCAGTTGCACTGAATTTCGTAGCAGAAGGGCAGGAGAATACATGAATTGGACAGAAATTGATGATAATGCAAAAAAATGGACGAGAGAAGCGGGAGAACGTATTCGAACTTCTTTCAGCAAGGAATTGATGATACATACTAAATCCTCTCCTGATGATCTTGTAACTAATATTGACCGGGAAACGGAACAATTTTTTATAGAACAAATTAGAAAAACCTATCCAGAACACCAAATCCTCGGAGAAGAGGGATTTGGAGATAATTTGGATAAACTCGATGGGACGGTGTGGATCATTGATCCTATTGATGGAACCATGAATTTTGTCCATCAGCAACGTAATTTTGCCATATCAGTTGCCGTCTATGAGGATGGTGTTGGGAAGATTGGTCTAATTTATGATGTGGTTCATGATGAGCTATACCATGCAAAAGCAGGGGAAGGTGCTTATTTGAACGATATTAAACTTCCACCATTGGAAGAGGTGGCAGTAGAGAGAGCTGTTATCGGTTTAAATGCCACATGGATTACGGAAAATAAACGAATTGATCCCACTATTTTGGCTCCTCTTGTGAAGAAAGTTAGAGGTACTAGATCTTACGGATCAGCAGCACTTGAAATGGCGTATGTAGCAACAGGCCGAATTGATGCATATATTACTTTGAGACTTTCCCCTTGGGATTTTGCAGCGGGACTAATACTTGTAAACGAGCTCGGTGGAAAAGTGACCACACTTCACGGTGAACCTCTAAACTTGCTTGGGCAGAACAGTGTCTTTGTATGTAAGCCAGGGTTGCATGAAGTGATTAGCAAGGATTACTTGTATAAATTGAAGAAATAAATGAAACCCACGACCGTGAATAAGGCCGTGGGTTTTCATTATTTTGAATAAGTTATTGTAGGAACATATTGTCAATTTTATAATTGGCCATTTTCACGCATTTTTCTTTTTGTTTTGAATCCAAGTCCCATCACCACACCAAACAATACAAACGCACCAACGATCCCAAGCGTGTTTCTTTCACCAATCGCGATGCCTACCATGCCTAAAGAAACCGCTGCCAAAACAGCGTAAAGCATAAAGATCCATTTAATATCCTTCATAAAATCAACTCCTTTGGATAACGCTAAATACATATAACATATATTTTACATAAGTCTCTTTCTCTTTTCTACCATGTTTGTGGTATAATACTAAAGTTATTAAGTTGTATAATTAGGGAGATGAAATAGTGAACATCCGCAATGATATTAGAAACATCGCAATTATCGCTCACGTAGACCATGGTAAAACAACGTTAGTGGACAAATTGCTACATCAAGCTGGTACGTTTAGAACGAACGAGCAGGTAGCAGAACGTGCCATGGATTCCAATGATTTAGAAAGAGAACGTGGGATTACTATATTAGCTAAAAATACGGCAATTAACTATAAAGATACGCGCATTAACATCATGGACACACCAGGACATGCCGACTTTGGTGGAGAAGTGGAACGTATTATGAAAATGGTTGATGGAGTACTTTTAGTAGTAGACGCTTATGAAGGCTGTATGCCTCAAACGCGCTTTGTTTTGAAAAAAGCGTTAGAGCAAAAATTAACACCTATCGTGGTTGTTAACAAAATTGACCGTGACTTTGCTCGTCCAACTGAAGTGGTCGATGAAGTAATCGATTTATTCATTGAATTAGGTGCCAACGAAGAACAACTAGAATTCCCAGTTGTTTATGCATCTGCGATCAACGGTACAGCAAGTATGGATCCTGAAAAACAAGATGAAAACATGGAAGCAATCTATGAGTCCATTCTTGAGCATATTCCAGCTCCAGTTGATAACAGCAACGAGCCGCTTCAATTCCAAGTAGCGCTACTTGACTACAATGACTATGTGGGACGTATCGGTGTTGGACGTATTTTCCGTGGAACGATGAAAGTTGGCCAACAAGTTGCACTAATGAAGCTTGACGGTTCTGTTAAACAATTCCGTGTAACGAAGTTATTTGGTTTCATCGGTCTTAAACGTGTGGAAATTGAAGAAGCAAAAGCTGGCGATCTTGTTGCCGTTTCCGGAATGGAAGACATTAACGTAGGGGAAACTGTTTGTCCTGTTGATCAACAAGATGCACTTCCTGTTCTTCGTATTGACGAGCCGACTCTACAAATGACTTTCTTGGTAAACAACAGTCCGTTTGCTGGTAAAGAAGGAAAGTTTGTAACTTCTCGTAAAATTGAAGAGCGTTTAGAAGCTCAGTTGGAGACAGATGTAAGTTTGCGTGTTGATCCTACTGATTCTCCGGATGCATGGGTTGTTTCAGGTCGTGGAGAGCTTCACCTTTCCATCCTGATTGAGAACATGCGTCGTGAAGGCTTTGAACTTCAAGTATCTAAACCTGAAGTTATCATCAAAAATATTGATGGTGTTAAATCTGAGCCAGTTGAACGTGTACAAATCGATGTACCGGAAGATTATACTGGTTCTATCATGGAATCCATTGGTGCCCGTAAAGGTGAAATGGTAGACATGATCAACAACGGTAACGGTCAAGTTCGTCTAATCTTCATGGTGCCTTCTCGTGGATTGATTGGGTATACGACGGAATTCCTTTCCCTAACTCGTGGTTACGGAATCATCAACCACACATTTGACAGCTACCAGCCTATGGCAGCAGGTCAAGTAGGTGGACGTCGACAAGGTGTTCTTGTTTCTATGGAAAGTGGTAAAGCATCTACTTATGGTATCATGGGTATTGAAGACCGCGGAGTGATCTTTGTTGAGCCTGGAACTGAGGTTTACGAAGGAATGATCGTGGGAGAGCATAACCGTGAAAATGACCTTGTCGTGAACGTTTGTAAGATGAAGCAAGCGACTAACGTTCGTTCTGCAACAAAAGATCAAACGGTAAGTATGAAAAAACCTCGTCTTATGACATTAGAGGAGTCTTTAGAATACTTGAACGATGATGAGTACTGTGAGATTACTCCACAATCCATCCGTTTACGTAAAAAACTTCTTGATAAAAACGAACGTGAAAGAGCAGCGAAAAAGAAAAAGTACGCTGAAGCATAAAAATTAGAAGCAGGGATGCAGGGGAGCTGAAAGAGGACCTTTGTCATCCCTTTTTCTAAATAATATCTATTCAATAAAGTTAGAAATGGGGAAAAGGCAATGGATGTAACACAAAGATTATCCTTTTTTGCTAGTCTATACCGTGTTGATGAAAACGCGGATTTAGGCATGTGGCTGTTGTATTTTACCATTTTAGGGTTGTCTATTTTAGTTTATAAGCTTGGATTCGCCTTGAAACTGCCAGTATTAAAGTCAGTAGTTATTTATTTGTTTCTGGCTTTAGGAAGTACAGTGCTTACGTTTCTAGGAATCTTTCTTCCTGTTGGAGAAGGTTTGGTAGTGGCAGCTTTAATATTGATCATCTATAAAATACGACTTCATCGTTCCAAGCAAACAGAAAGTTCGGAATCATAGGGGGCGGTATTAATGAGGTCTCTACAAGACACGCTCTATAATTGGCTGACCATTAAAGTGGTAGCAGATGCTAGGCCGGAGGATAAATCAGCACAAGATACCAAGGCACTGTTTGAAGGGATTCTCCTAGATGATCATAAGCTCACAAACATCATAGTCTCTAAAGAAGAGCCTATGTATTACGTGGAATACGATCAAGGTGAAGAACGGCATAAAGTAAGATTTCCAATCGAACTGATTGACGTGATGCTTGAGCAAATAGAAAATGAACCTGATAAGTACCATAATTATGAATAAAAAAGGATAGCTCCTTCCCTAGTGATTGTCACTTGTGAGGGATCTATCCTTTTTGGGTTGTAGTTTTATAAAAAATAGGAAGAAATACTGCAAACGCCAAATGTCCGATGGACCAAAGAAGTATTGAAACGGCATCTGTAGGTGCAGGGGTTTCTTTTATAGCCAATATCGTTAATGGAAAATACAGCAGGATGGTAGGAAAAGTAATAGCGATAGCGACAAGGTACTGCCTTCTTTTATCTACCAAATGGAAGTGTTCAATGATAAAAGCAAACATAATCCCAATAAGAACAGCAACAATCAGGTGAAGGGAGAATTCGGTCAGTTCCGAAAGATTTGCTTCTTTGAAACCGGGAATGAAATCTACGTTTAACAAAAGTACATATACCTTTTTTCCGGATAGAGCTTCAAGTGCTTTAATAAACACTCCCATCAGTATCCCGCTTATTAAACCTGTAAAAGCGCCTCTTCGTATCAAAGTCTACCACTCATCCTGATTTTGTTTTTGCTCATACAGTTTGAAATTACCTGTAGCTTTTCTCTCATTTGTTCTTTTTTCAATTCTTTCACTGCATTCATCGCACATATATGTATGTATTGGTCGATTGCGAAGTCTTTTCGCAACTAACGTTTCGTCATTGATACTTTCAATTTTATCACAAATCACACACTTGACTCTCATGGTTCACCTCTTTATTCAATCTTACTCTTTAGTATAGCATAAAGGGTGAAAATTAAGAATTAATAGCTAACAGGAGCATTATCGCGAGTATCGTCAACTTACTGATTCTTTCTATGGAAATGGCGATATGGTAAGATAAATAAAAATACACTGGGGGGTTGGACAATGCCTAACCTTGTAGAAAACGTTCTTGTGGAACCACTTAAAAAAGCACTGCAAAAAGAAACCTTGGTAACAATCAGTACTGTTGACCATGATACAGGGGGACCGAATGTCAGTGCAATTTCTTGGCTTTATGCTCCTGATGAAAAGTCTATTTTACTTGCTGTTAAATCGGAGTCACGTATCGTGAAGAATGTGTTACATAATAGCGAACTTGTAGTAAACCTGATGGCCAACGATTCCGTTTATGCCATTCATACGAAAGCAACAGTTAAAGTAGAGAGAATGGAAGATGTTCCATTAAAATTGGCTTTATTGTCTCTTGATGTAAAAACAGTAAGGGATGTTATGTTCTACGGCGCTAAAATAAGTGTGGAGCCCAAATTCGAGAAGACCTACGACGTGGAAGCAGCTAAGAAATTAGATCATCAGGTGATGTCAGCGTTACGAAAGTATGAATAAGTTTGGATGATTGGATTAACCAGGTGGAAGCCTGGTTTTTTATGTGGGGAGAAAGGGGTAGATTTTGTTGTTGTCGAATTATATGGGCCGGTGTCGGTTTCTTGATATATTCCGGTTTTTCTTGATATATCTTAAGAATTATTGATATATCTCAAAAATTATTGATAAATCCCAGAATATATTGATATATTGATTTTTTTCTTGATATCCCATGCAACCTGGAACTTGCAATGCATTTAAAAAACTGCCCCGAAGCGGATTTTAACCCCTTGGGACAGTTACCAAAGTAATTTTATTGCAAATGCATAGTCCTAGTCCTGCTTTACTTCCTTGTATCGTTCTTCGTCCTTTTGGTTATTGGATTGTTTTTGTTGTTTCTGTTCAAG
Source organism: Bacillus sp. RO2 (assembly GCF_012911845.1). Taxonomy (GTDB): domain Bacteria; phylum Bacillota; class Bacilli; order Bacillales; family Bacillaceae_I; genus Sutcliffiella_A. The sequence continues at coordinate 98,231 of NZ_JAAXCU010000030.1, forward strand.
CTGCTTTTCTTGATCTTTTGGAAGTTTGGAGTTATTTTGCTCCGTAGGATTTGGAGCTACTGGTTCTTTAAGGTCAATCGGGATTTCCGGCATAACCCTGCCAACAATCTCTGCCAACTCTTCCATCACACCTGTAATAGGACGCCCGTTCTGAATATCTCGTCCCATTTCCTGCAAGCGAACAAAGGAGTCTGCATCTGCAAGGATGACAGCTGTAGCCCCATAAGGATCGTTCTTTAAGCTCTCTGCTACAGAATATTTAATAGTGCTTACTCTTTCGCGGTCCAAATCGGAGTTTACGTCGATGCCCACTACTGCATATGGACCAAGTACAACAGCCGTAGCATCATTTACATTTGGCACTCTTGTTGCAAGCTCCACCAGATGAGCAGACACTTCCTGTCCAGTTTTTCTATCCACCTGCACATCTGCAGAATCTTTGACATGAATAATTCGAGAGTTTTCATCTTCGCTGGAAATATTTCTGGGTTGATTATTCATACAACCTGTAAGAGACAATGTAACGATTGCGGTCACTAATAAATATCTTTTCACCTATTTCACTCCTTCTTTAGGATGATTCCATTTTCATCTGTCTTGATTTTATTGTTTATTTGTTCTTCTATCTTTATTCATTCCGACATATATTTTAACAACGGTCCGTCCCTCTTTTATGGTCAAGTAGTAACACACTAATTGTATTGGGGCCATATAATGAAAGGGAGGATGCCTTGATTCACTCCAGAAAGACAAAAGAAGGGCTGAGAGTAGGAGGCGGCAGGTTGGGTAAAATTTATGTGTTGGATACAAATGTATTGTTACAGGATCCATATGCAATCTATTCCTTTGCGGATAATGAAGTAGTGATACCGGCGGTGGTATTGGAAGAAGTGGATTCGAAAAAAAGATATATGGATGAAATAGGAAGGAATGCCAGGCAAGTATCAAAGATAATCGATTCTTTGAGAGCTACAGGAAAACTTCATGAAAAAATCCCTTTGCACAACGGTGGAGCACTTCGGATTGAATTGAACCATAGAAGTTTTCATCAGCTGCAGGAAATATTTGTAGAAAAGACAAATGATAATAGGATTCTTGCGGTGGCGAAAAATCTTTCGTTGGAAGAACAGACAAAAGAGGATGGGCGTACCGTCATACTGGTGAGTAAAGATGCCTTGGTGCGCGTGAAGGCCGATGCAATCGGGTTGATTTCTGAAGACTTTTTAAATGATCGTGTAGTAGAAGTGGACCATATTTACAAAGGGTTCCTTGAGATTTATGTTCCAACAGATACCCTAAATACGTTTTATGTAAAAGGAGAAATTAGTGCCGCGGAATTAGCCAATCACCCATTTTATGCCAATCAATTCATTATAATGAAAGATGCATTGGGAGGTTCGGCTTCCGCGGTAGGTATTATTGATTCCACAGGTAAAAAAGTCAAAAAACTTGTATTTGATCAAGACCACATTTGGGGGATCCGACCACGAAATGTACAACAAACGATGGCGTTTGAAATGCTATTGCGGTCAGACATTCCTCTAGTTACGTTGACGGGTAAGGCAGGAACGGGGAAAACTCTCTTGGCGTTAGCTGCAGGACTAATGCAGACGGAGGATTTGAACCGTTATAAAAAACTGCTAGTGGCACGACCAATTGTACCTGTTGGCAAAGATATCGGCTTTTTACCTGGTGAAAAAGAGGAAAAATTAAGGCCGTGGATGCAACCAATCTATGACAACTTGGAATATTTATTTAATACTAAAAAACCTGGAGAACTTGACGCGATACTGGCTGGTATGGGATCCATTGAAGTGGAAGCATTGACTTATATCAGGGGCAGAAGCATTCCGGAACAGTTCATTATTATTGATGAAGCGCAGAACCTTACGAAACATGAGGTAAAAACTATTTTAACGAGGGTAGGAGAGCGGAGTAAAATTGTTCTGATGGGGGATCCCGAGCAAATTGATCATCCTTATCTGGATGAGTATAACAACGGGTTAACTTATGTGGTGGAGCGCTTTAAGGATCAGAAGTTGGCTGGGCATGTGAAGCTTGTAAAAGGGGAGCGTTCCATGCTTGCAAAGCTTGCCGCAGACCTATTATAGAATATATGGGTTTGTTAAACAACGCTGTGAATTTCCGCAAATGGCTTTTGCTTTCCTAGGGGCACTACTGGAGCCTCCTCGGCAAGCCTGAGGGGTCTCCACCTTGCGCTTCTCTCCCGCTGGAGTCTTCGCCTTTTGCTCCAATCCACAGCTCGAGATCCTGAAAATGCACATTTCACTTTAACAGACCAAAAAAGTGCCGCCGTAACTTTTGTCACGGCGGCACTTTGGGGAAATCCCATCTTATTTTACGATGATTTTGTGTACACCTGTAAGTGGTTCTGCATGGTTGGAACCATCCTCTAAATAAATGTGGACAGGTCCGTTCTCTTTTAAAGGTTTGCCGTTTTTAGAAAAGGCAAGAATGATCTCCTGAGCAGTAGGGATGTCTACCTCGAGCTCACTATCTTCTCCAACAAAAACGACTTTTGATGAATCCGGTTGTGGCTCTGCATTGTGGAGAAATGGACCGAACTTGATACCAAATGTACCGTTCAGCAGTTTTTCCTTTTCGAATTTACGTTCTGATTTTAAGGTTGGAGGGTAAATCGCACCTTCCCTGATTTCGCGTTCCCAATGTTTCGAAACTGCTTTTGTGTACTCTTCAAGCTCATTTGTTTTCTCTCGTTTTTCTTCTATGAAATATGTATCCAAATCTATTCTGCGATCGTCGAAAATCCAGACACCCGGATCAAGCGTAATTGAAAAATTGACTTTACCTTCTATTCTGATGATATTTTCCATGTTGTCCCCCTCATTTGTAATCCTTTACATTATTATATAACTTGAATGTTTTTTTGTCATGTTATCGGGGAATCTAATGGTAGACTATCATGAAGGATAGAAGGGAGAGGTGCACTTGGCATGCAGGAGTGAGGAAGATCTTCAGTCATTAGTGGAAAAAGCCAAGAAGGTAGCATTTGAAGGGAAAGTGGCAAACTACATACCGGCATTACAAAAGGAAAATCCAGAGCATCTATCATGTGCTATTGTATATCCCGATGGAAACTGCATATCCGCAGGTGATATTGATAAACGATTTACGTTACAAAGTATATCAAAAATTATTACCCTTGCACTTGTTTTAATGGATTATGGACCTGAACATGTTTTCCATAGAGTAGGAATGGAGCCAACAGGTGATCCCTTCAACTCAATTATCAAATTAGAAACTTCCTCAAAAGCTAAACCACTGAACCCGATGATTAATGCAGGTGCCCTAGCCGTCACTTCCATGATGAAAGGCAGTAAAGCAGAAGATAAAGTAGAATATATATTGGATTTTGTCCGGAAGCTTACGAATGAACCGGATATTGATTTTTGTGAAGAAGTAGCCATTTCAGAATTTACTACATCTTTTCTGAACAGGTCCCTTTGTTTTTACATGAAGAATGATAGGGTCATACATGGCAATGTAGAGGAGATTATGGAAGTATATACGAAACATTGTGCCATCAGGTTAAATTGCCTTCAGTTGGCAAGGATGGGTGCTGTTTTTGCAATGGATGGAATAAATCCGTTAACGAGTGAACGTGTGATGCCTAAAGAAGTGGCGAGGATCTGTAAAACATTTATGGTGACTTGCGGTATGTATAACGCGTCAGGCGAGTTTGCCATTAAAATTGGTATTCCGGCAAAGAGTGGCGTATCAGGAGGAATTATGGGAGCTGTACCTGGACGGATGGGGATTGGAATTTTTGGCCCCCCATTAAATGAAGTCGGTAACAGCCACACAGGCCTAAAATTACTAGAATTACTACAAGATCAATATGATTTAAGCATGTTTTAATATTCAGTTATAGTAAATACACGTATCCTCCTTGCAATTTTTTAAAAATAACGATAAAATTTATAGATAAGATAGGTAATTGTACGTAAACGGAGGGATCGATATTGGCATCAGATATCGTGGTCGATCATCGTGATAAAGCTATTACGCTTTTAAAAGCTGATTCAGATAAAATTTTAAAGCTGATTCAAGTCCAAATGGACAACTTAACCATGCCCCAATGCCCGCTCTACGAAGAAGTGTTGGACACGCAAATGTTCGGACTTTCTCGAGAAATGGATTTTGCTGTTAGGCTTGGATTGATTTCTGAAAAAGAGGGGAAAGATATCCTGTCTAAATTGGAAAAGGAGCTTTCCGCACTTTACGAAGCATGGGAAAGAAATTAATACTAGTAACGCTCAATCATGCGATTAAAGCTGATTGAGCGTTTTTATTAAATTACAAATAAAAATGTCCTGAAAATCAGCATTAATCTCATTTTTTCTACATAATTAGTAAGGATTGTATCGAAAAAGAGGAAAGTTATCGAAAAATAATGTATAATGGCTTTTATAATTGAAAAAATATTCTAAACTTTTCTACGCGAGAAGTAGCTACTAGGGGGAGACAATATGACGAGAAAAATAAACAAGGTTCTTGTTGCGAACCGCGGCGAGATTGCAATTCGTGTTTTTCGAGCTTGTACAGAACTGAACATTCGCACAGTTGCTATTTACTCAAATGAGGATATAGGCTCATTCCATCGCTATAAAGCAGATGAAGCATATCTTGTAGGAGAAGGTAAAAAACCGATTGATGCTTACCTTGATATCGATGGAATCATTGAAATTGCAAAAGCGAATGACGTAGATGCGATTCATCCTGGTTATGGTTTTCTTTCTGAGAACATTCATTTTGCTAGAAAATGTGAAGAAGAAGGCATTATTTTTATTGGGCCAACATCCAAGCATCTGGATATGTTCGGAGACAAAGTAAAAGCAAGAACACAAGCCCAACTGGCCAATATTCCTGTCATTCCGGGTACAGATGGTCCCGTCCACTCGTTGGATGAAGTGATGGACTTTGCTGCAACGTACGGCTACCCGTTGATGATCAAGGCTGCACTTGGTGGCGGCGGTCGTGGCATGCGTATCGTCCGCAGTAAATCTGAATTGCGTGAGTCGTTTGATCGTGCAAAATCAGAGGCAAAAGCGGCATTTGGAAATGATGATGTGTATGTAGAAAAACTAATTGAAAACCCAAAACATATTGAAGTCCAAATCCTTGGTGATCAGCATGGAGAAATCATTCATTTGTTTGAGCGTGATTGTTCCATTCAGCGACGTCATCAGAAAGTCGTAGAGATTGCACCGAGTGTTTCTCTATCTGAGGACTTGCGTCAACGAATTTGTAACGCTGCAGTAGAATTGATGGAAAATGTAGATTACATTAATGCGGGTACAGTAGAGTTTTTGGTAGCAGGTGAGGAATTCTATTTCATTGAAGTTAACCCTCGTGTGCAAGTTGAGCACACCATCACTGAAATGGTAACGGGTGTTGACATTGTACAGTCCCAAATCCTAATTGCAGAAGGACATGCCTTACATAGCAGTAAACTTGGTATTCCAAAGCAGGAAGACATCCGAGTTCACGGGTTTGCCATTCAGTCCCGTGTAACAACGGAAGATCCATTAAATGGTTTCATGCCGGACACAGGTAAGATCATGGCATACCGTTCCGGTGGAGGATTTGGAGTTCGTTTGGATGCAGGGAATGGCTATCAAGGAGCAGTCATTACGCCGTATTATGACTCCTTACTTGTTAAGTTGTCCACATGGGCTTTGACATTTGAACATGCAGCTTCCAAAATGGAGCGAAACCTGAAAGAATTCCGTATTCGTGGAATCAAAACAAATATTCCATTCTTAGAAAACGTGGTAAAGCATCCAAAATTCATGAATGGGGAATATGATACATCATTTATTGATACAACACCTGAGCTTTTTGTTTTCCCAAAACGTAAAGACCGTGGTACCAAAATGCTCACCTATATCGGAAATGTAACCGTCAACGGATTCCCAGGTGTGGAAAAAAGGAAAAAACCAATCTTTACTAATCCTAGAATGCCGGAAGTCAGCCATGTTGGTGAAGTACCAAGCGGTACAAAGCAAATTTTGGATGAGCGTGGAGCAGATGGATTGGTTAAGTGGGTGACAGATCAGAAGGAAGTCTTATTGACAGATACCACATTTAGAGATGCGCATCAGTCTTTATTGGCAACAAGAGTCCGTACAAATGATTTAAAGCAGATTGCTGAGCCAACAGCTAAGTTGCTGCCAAATCTTTTCTCGATGGAAATGTGGGGGGGAGCAACGTTTGATGTGGCATACAGATTCTTAAGTGAAAATCCTTGGGACCGTCTGTTGACATTACGCGAAAAGGCGCCGAATATTCTTTTCCAAATGTTACTTAGAGCATCCAATGCGGTAGGGTATAAGAACTATCCAGACAACCTGATTAAGGAATTCGTCGAGAAATCTGCTTATGCTGGAATTGATGTATTCCGGATCTTTGATAGCTTGAACTGGGTCAAGGGGATGACCTTGGCAATTGATGCAGTTCGAGACTCTGGAAAATTGGCAGAGGCAGCTATCTGTTACACAGGAGATATCAATGACCCAAGCAGAACGAAATATGATCTGCAATATTATAGTGATATGGCAAAAGAATTGGAAAGAAGCGGAGCTCATATTCTTGCTATCAAGGATATGGCGGGCCTATTAAAGCCGCAATCAGCTTATCGTTTAATATCCACATTGAAGGAAACAGTGGACATTCCGATTCACCTTCATACACATGATACTAGCGGAAACGGAATCTATATGTATGCAAAAGCAATTGAAGCAGGCGTTGATATTGTGGACGTGGCCATTAGTTCCATGGCAGGGCTGACTTCACAGCCAAGTGCCAATTCCCTATATTATGCTCTAGAAGAGACAGACCGTAAACCGGATGTATCCGTTAAAGCGTTAGAACAGCTATCTCATTACTGGGAAGATGTACGTAAATATTACAGTGATTTTGAAAGTGGTATGAACAGCCCGCATTCCGAGGTATATATGCACGAAATGCCTGGAGGACAATATAGTAATCTTCAACAACAAGCAAAAGCTGTAGGACTTGGAGCTCGATGGGAAGAAGTAAAACAAATGTACCGTCGTGTTAACGATATGTTTGGTGATATTGTCAAAGTAACACCTTCTTCTAAGGTAGTCGGCGATATGGCGTTATTCATGGTTCAAAACAACCTATCTGAACAAGATGTACTAGAAAAAGGAGAAACAATTGATTTTCCGGATTCTGTTATCGAATTGTTTGAAGGATATTTGGGACAACCGCATGGAGGATTCCCAGAAGATCTGCAAAGAGTTATCCTAAAAGGAAAATCGCCTATTACGGTTCGTCCAGGCGAGCTATTGGATGATGTCGACTTTGAGGAGATTCGCAAAAAATTGTTTGAAACATTGAATCGCCAAGTAACAAGTCATGAGATGATTGCTTATGCACTTTATCCAAAAGTGTTCTTAGATTACCAAAAGAAGTATGAACAGTATGGGAATGTATCCGTTCTCGATACACCTACATTTTTCTTCGGCATGAGGCTCGGAGAAGAAATCCAAGTGGAAATCGAGCAAGGAAAAACATTAATGGTCAAGCTGGTTTCCATTGGGGAACCACAAAGGGACGGAAATAGGGTTGTGTACTTTGAATTAAACGGACAACCTCGTGAAGTATACATTAAAGATGAAAATGTTAAATCCGAAGTGGTAACAAAACCTAAAATGGATGCAACTAATCCTACCCATATTGGAGCTACTATGCCTGGGACAGTTATCAAGGTATTGGTGGAAAAAGGGGAGAAGGTTTCCAAAGGAGATCACCTGATGATTACGGAAGCCATGAAAATGGAAACTACCGTACAAGCACCATTCAGCGGTACTGTTAAACAGATACATGTAGCAGCTGGAGAGGGAATTGCAACTGGAGACTTATTGATTGAAGTGGATAAAGTATAATTATATTTTCCTATTAAAAGAAACTGAGAGTGATGGTCCATCATTCTCAGTTTCTTTTTTTAATAGATAAGAAAGTATATAATCCAGTTGATTTCCGTTCCAGGCGGTTCGCTTGCCTGCGGGCGGTCCGTGAGCCTCCTCAGGCTTGCGCCTTCCGGGGCTTCACCTGTCCCTTCCTCCCGCGGGCGTCTGCGCGCCTTCCACTCCAATCAACAAGGTGACCTCATTAACCTTTAGGATTTTTGAAGAGGTAAGGTATATGGCTGAGTTAATTGTAAAAGTAATAACGTTTCGTTCTAGTAATCTTGAGCTGTTGATTGGAGCAAAAGGCGAAGACTCCTGAGGTAGATAGTGCTAGGTGGAGACCCCGAAGGCGAAGCTGAAGGAGGCTCACGTCAGCCCCTAGGAAAGCGAAGCCATTTGCGGAAATCAACAGCGGAGTGTATCCAAGTAACTAAAAATGGCCGGTCGGTTTTTCCACTAATATATGAATGTAACCCATCCAAACTTTTATTAGGTTAGCTATGTACCTATAATGGAGAGTGAGGTGACTAACTTATGACTTTATCAGTAATGTGGTTTCGCAGAGATTTTCGTTTGCAAGACAACACTGCTTTATACCACGCGGTAAAGGAAGCACAACAAAGAAAAGAGCCTTTACTGTTCATCTACCATCTAGATCCGGTATTCACTAAAATTGATACACCCAATCACCGCTATTTCTTTGATGTATTGGAACGGTTTGTTAAACGGTGTGAAAAGCTGGGAATATACATTCATATAATAGAGGGGACATGGCAGGAAGCCTTCTCTCAGATTTTAGAACACTTTCCTGAAATGTCATCATTATACTACAACCAGGATGAAGTTGGTGCTGGTCAAAAACGGGATGAAGAAATAGACAAGTTCTTTTTACAAAGGGGAATTAAGGTTTCTTCCTATATCGACTACACTATTCACGGTGCTATTGAAGTGAAAAAAGCGGACGATTCTATTTACAAAGTTTTTACGCCATATTTCAAGAAGTGGATTGCTCTCCCAAAAAGAGATCCATACATCTTAACAGAGGAAGACCTAACGCTAAATAGTGTCAGAAATGATTCATTGTACTCTAAAGGTCAAGAAGCGTTATCGAACCTACCAATGTTCTCAGATCAAAACTCTGTTGCGCATGAAGAAGCAGCAAGGGATTTGCTAAACGTGTTCTTACAAAAGAAAATAGATGAATATGATCGTTTCAGGGACGTACCCTCTGCAGAAGCGACATCAAGGTTATCTGTCCATCTGAGGACAGGAACTATTTCCGCTAGGACAGTTCTGTATCACATTCAAGAAAAACAACAATCATCCTATAGCACAGGGATGGATACATTTATAAAAGAATTGGCCTGGAGAGACTTTTACAATATGATCTATCATCACTACCCGGAAAGTAAATCAAAAGAAATAGATGATAAATATCGGGAACTAAAGTGGGATGACAATACAAATCTATTGAAGAAATGGAAAGACGGAAAAACAGGATTTCCAATTGTCGATGCGGGCATGAGACAATTGAAAGAAGAAGGATGGATACATAACCGTATTAGAATGATCACAGCTTCTTTTCTCACTAAGGACCTGTTAATGGATTGGAGATTTGGAGAAAGGTACTTTGAGGAGATGTTGCACGATTATGATGAGGCGTCCAATATTGGGGGCTGGCAATGGGCATCGTCAGTAGGAACAGATGCAGTACCATATTTCCGTGTTTTTAATCCAATGACACAATCGAACCGGTTTGATTCTAATGGGGAGTATATAAAAAAATACCTTCCTGAGCTTGCAGGGGTTTCGGAAAAGTTCATTCATGAGCCATGGAAAATGAGTGAAAATGATCAAAAGAAAGCAGGTTGTGTGATTGGCAATGATTATCCTAGCCCTGTGGTAGACCATGCCCTCCAAAGAAAAAAGGCAATTCAAATGTTTCAAGAATTAAAGTGATTACCTATTAAAAACGAGTGGGCTATATTAAGCCCACTCGTTTTTACATAGATTTAGTTGTTTGGTTGCTTAGTTTAACCTTATTGGTTTTATTCCGCGTTACTAGCATTAAGAAATAGCTTAATACCCCGAATAAACAAGAGATAATTAAAGCGTGTAATAAAGCTACAAAGATATTTAGCTTGGTAACCACAATTAAGGCTCCGGTCGTAGCTTGAGAAAGTACCAGAATGGAGCATATGATCCAGCCGATTTTTATGACAGGCTGGTGTTTGTATTTCTTAATGGCAAGGACTGTAACATAAAGAATCCAAACAACAATAAGTCCGGCCGCCGCTCGGTGTCCCATTTGAATCCATTCATGCATCTGGGTGGGAAGCCCCAGTCCGTTCCGTGTACAGCTAGGCCAACTTGGGCATGCTAAGCTTGCGCCAACATGTCGCACTAATGCACCGCTATACACAACTAGATAGCAGTAAACAATAATACCGATAATATGAAACGACATCTTTCGATCCACTATCAACGTTGCAGCATCAAACTTCTTATCTACTTCAAAAATAAGTAAAGTTAGAAGGAAGACGGACGCAAATGAGATGAGGGAAATTCCAAAGTGGAGTGCCAGTACTGCAGAAGATTGTCCCCACATTACAGCTGCTGCTCCAATTAGAGCTTGTAAGATTAATACCAGAAAGGATAAAAGTGCTAAAAATTTTGTCTCTCGTTTATGGCCAATTGCCCTCCAAGCCCATATTGCCAGAGTCAAAACCATAAGAGCGGCTAACCCTGAAACAACGCGATGACTAAGCTCTACAATGAGGGCGAAGTCAATATTACTTGGTATAAGCTCGCCGTGACAGAGAGGCCAAGATTTTCCGCATCCCATACCAGATCCAGTTTTAGTAACAAGAGCTCCCCCGATCAGAACAAAAAGCATGACAATAGACGTGCAAACGGCGAACCATTTTAACAATTTATTCACTAGATTCACCTTCTCAGAAAGAATTTGTATCTCCCTTATATTAAAAAAGAAACAGAAATGGTAAAATAATAAACGTCCTCCCAATACTACACAATCTTACGGTAATTGACAATATCCTCATACAGTGATCAATCAGGAAATTATTATCGTGAAAAAGGTTGAATAATGGTGTGGAGTTTGCTAGTAATATATAAGGGAAGTTTGTAATAAGCTTCTTCACTTTTGTGAAAAGCTTCGACAAGTCCTATTATATACCGTTTTATCAAGCACGGGTCGGATTCTCTTTAGGTGACACAAATTAGTCATATTTTCTTCAAATATAATTCACAAAGTATTTAGCAAATATGATTTAATATACAGAGAGAATGTTGATGAGCACATGCTGCTCATTTTGTGCATGAAAACCGCATAATACTGCGGTAGTGAAAACGCATTCACATGCTCTTTTGTTTTACAAATGATTGCATGAAAGGTTCAAAGGAGGAATATAAATGGCAAATTTGAGGACTTTGGACCAAGCGCCTGCTTCATTATCAGATGAACGTCCTCAAGGTATAGAAGTTGCTCCTTCTAAATGGAAAGACTTCTTAGCGCTAATTAAAATTGGAATAGTGAATTCCAATTTCATCACTACGTTTACCGGCCTCTGGTTAGCTATATATTTTACCCAGACTGATGGTTTTATTGCTAATTTGGAAATCGTACTTCTGACTATGATAGGATCTTCATTGGTTGTTGCAGGTTCTTGCAGTTTAAATAACTATATTGACAGAGATATTGATCATCTCATGTCTAGAACCAAGAATCGTCCTACCGTAACCGGAAGAATGAATCCTAAAGGTGCTCTATATCTTGGGTTGTTTCTTACTGCAGTAGGAACCATCATCTTAGGTTTTACAACGATTACAGCAGCTGTAATCGGACTTATCGGGGCTTTCACCTATGTGGTTTTATATACAATGTGGTCAAAAAGAAAAAATACGCTTAACACTGTAATAGGAAGTGTGTCAGGTGCTGTGCCGCCGCTTATCGGATGGGCTGCAGTTGACCCGGGACTATCGTTGATTGCGTGGATATTATTTTTCATCATGTTTGTATGGCAAATTCCACACTTCCTTGCCATTGCCATCCGAAGATGCGAGGAATACCGAAATGCCGGCATTCCAATGCTTCCTGTCGTTCATGGCTTTGATATAACAAGAAGACAAATGCTTGTATGGGTTGCCTGTTTGTTGCCGCTGCCTTTCTGGTTGTTTGACCTTGGGATAGGATTAATCGTATTGGCTACACTCCTGAATCTAGGCTGGCTTGCTCTAAGTATTGCTGGTTTCAAGATGAAGGATGGAATGAAGTGGGCAACATTGATGTTTGTCTACTCATTAAATTATTTAACTATCTTATTTGTTTCCATGATCATCGTTACTATTTTTTAAGATCAAGGTATAAGAGTGCATGACAGCTATTGCTTATAGAGGGTAGCTGTCTGTTTTCACGCGAAACACCTCAAAATTAAAGGGTGAAATTACATAACCTGTGGTATAGTAAACAATGGGTGCAAAATTTGTCCTTTTGAGGTAAATCGTGTATAGCTGATATGGTGAAAGCCATTTGGCTCTATAATTTGTGATTAGATTCTTTCTCAAAGCTTTGAAGGAATTTATCAATACATTCTACTTCACTCACTAAATATGAAAGAGGGGTTTGATTAGGCTATGAAGAAATGGCTACCTAATTGGCGTATAGTATCACTTTTCAGTGTAATGGCGCTATTCTTAGCAGGCTGTGGTAAACCATTCTTATCTACACTTCAGCCAGTTGGTGAAGTGGCAGATATGCAAAAATCACTGATTTTGTTAAGCTCAGCAATTATGATTCTTGTAGTAGTTGTGGTTTCTATTATCTTCGTTTACGTTGTAGTGAAATTCCGTCAGCGTAAAGGCGATAAAGAAATTATTCCAAAGCAAGTGGAAGGAAGCCACAAGCTTGAAATCACCTGGACTGTTATTCCGATTTTATTACTTTTAATCCTAGCAGTTCCAACTGTATCTTACACTTTCAACCTTGCTGATGTCAGCGAAATGGACAAGGAAGAGACTGATGCGCTTGTAGTAAATGTTACTGCACACTTGTACTGGTGGGAGTTTGAATACCCAGAGTATGGAGTAGTAACGAGTCAAGACCTATATGTACCTACAGATGAAAATGTTTACTTCAACTTGGAAGCAAGTCAAGTAAAACACTCCTTCTGGATTCCTTCTGCGGGAGGAAAAATGGATACAAACACCGACAACACGAATCGTTTCTGGTTAAACTTTGATTCAAAGCGTGTTGGCCAAGCTGAAAATTTATTCCACGGTAAATGTGCCGAGCTATGCGGACCTTCACATGCATTGATGGATTTCAAGGTAAAAACGATGCCTCGTGAAGAGTTTGACCAGTGGATTGAAACAATGCAAGGAAAAGAGCATGCTGCAGATACTGATCTTGCGCAAGCAGGTGAAGAAATCTTCAACCAAAGCTGTATCACATGTCACGCGGTTGGTGCGGATGCACAAAGTGACGCTGGGGTTGCACCTAACTTAACAAACTTCGGGGACCGCACTAAGATTGCTGGTATTTTAGAACATACTCCAGGAAACTTGGAAAAATGGTTGAAAAACCCTGAAGAAGTAAAACCGGCTAACTTGATGACAGGTACTTACGGTAACTTGAAACAAGAAGAGGTTGACGCTCTTGTTGAATACTTAATGTCATTAAAAGTGGACGAAGAATAGATTTTACAGAAAGGGAGGTTACATTGTGAGTACGTTAGCACAGAAAAAAGGCTTTGGCGCAACGGTATGGGATTATCTAACAACGGTAGACCATAAGAAAATCGCCATCCTTTACCTTATTGCCGGCGGTTTCTTCTTTATCGTCGGTGGCTTGGAAGCGATGTTTATTCGTATCCAACTGGCAGTACCAAATAATGATTTTTTAGCTGCAGGCCTTTATAATGAAATACTTACTATGCACGGAACAACAATGATTTTCTTGGCAGCGATGCCATTATTGTTTGCGTTTATGAACGCAGCTGTTCCTTTACAAATCGGTGCACGTGACGTTGCATTCCCATTTATCAACGCTTTAGGTTTTTGGTTATTCTTCTTTGGAGGAGTATTCCTGAACATGAGTTGGTTCTTAGGTGGAGCACCTGATGCTGGGTGGACTTCTTATGCATCACTGTCACTGGCATCTGAAGGTCATGGTATTGACTTTTATGCGTTAGGACTTCAAATATCGGGTATTGGTACACTAATTGGTGGTATTAACTTCCTTGTTACGATCATCAACATGCGAGCTCCTGGTATGACTTATATGCGTATGCCATTGTTTACATGGTCTACGTTTGTAGCATCTGCACTAATTCTTTTTGCTTTCCCTCCATTAACTGTTGGGCTGGCATTAATGATGTTCGACCGCCTTTTCGGAACAGCTTTCTTTGATCCGAACCTTGGTGGTAACACAGTAATCTGGGAGCATTTATTCTGGATTTTCGGACATCCTGAAGTTTACATTTTAATCTTACCGGCATTCGGTATTTTCTCTGATGTATTCTCTACTTTCTCTAAGAAACGCCTTTTCGGATATTCTTCCATGGTATTCGCGACAGTATTAATCGGTTTCTTAGGATTCATGGTGTGGGCTCACCACATGTTCACAACTGGTCTTGGACCGATTGCGAATGCAATCTTTGCGGTTGCAACAATGGCAATTGCCGTACCAACTGGTATTAAAATCTTTAACTGGATGTTCACGATGTGGGGCGGACAGTTACAAATCAATACTGCAATGCTATGGTCAGTAGCATTCATTCCTACTTTCGTACTTGGTGGGGTAACAGGGGTAATGCTAGCTTCAGCTGCTGCTGACTATCAATACCACGATTCTTATTTTGTAGTAGCCCATTTCCACTACGTAATCGTAGGTGGGGTAGTGTTTGGTCTTTTCGCTGGACTTCACTACTGGTGGCCGAAGATTTTTGGTAAAATTTTAGATGAAACTTTAGGAAAGATTACTTTCTGGTTATTCTTCATAGGTTTCCATTTAACGTTCTTCATCCAACATTTCCTTGGTCTAATGGGGATGCCACGTCGTGTATTCACATTCGGTAAAGATCTAGGATGGGAACTAGGAAACTTAGTTAGCTCCATCGGTGCTATTTTCATGGCACTTGCAACAGTTGTATTATTCATCAATATCGTAAAAACTGCTATTAGCAAGCAGACAGTTGCTGGCGATGCTTGGGGCTATGGCCGTACGTTAGAATGGTCCATTCCTTCACCACCACCAGAGCACAACTTTACGCAAACTCCACTTGTTCGTGGACTTGATCCGTTATGGGTAGAGAAAATGGAAGGTAAAAAAGGCATGACGCCTGCAGAACCAATTGGAGACATTCATATGCCAAACGGTTCCATTCTACCGTTTATTATTTCTATCGGGTTGTTTATTGCAGCATTCGGTGTGATGTATAGAACTGATTACACTTGGGGTCTTCCGGTAATGATTATTGGATTACTAGTTACATTTGGTGCCATGTTCTTCCGTTCTATAATTGACGATCATGGATATCATATTCATAAAGAAGATCTTCTTGCTGAAGATGATGACAAGGGGGCGAAGTTATAATGCATACTGAAGAAAAATTCACAGCAGAAACTTTTCCCGCTTCGCCTGAAAAGGCGACCCTTGAAGGTAAAAACAAGTTTTTAGGCTTCTGGCTTTTCCTAGGTGGAGAGACTGTACTTTTTGCTTCTTTGTTTGCAACATATTTAGCTTTAAGTGGACCTGATTCCATTGTTTCTGGTCCTGATCAAAAAGAATTATTTGATCTAGCACTAGTTTTTGCTGCAACAATGATTCTTTTAACAAGTTCTTTAACAAGTGTGTACGCTATGTACCACATGAAAAACTTTAACTTTAAAAAGATGCAATTGTGGATGGGTATCACATGGCTTCTAGGATTATCATTCTTAATCCTAGAGATCTATGAGTTCAATCATTATATCCATTTAGGCCATACAATTACTAGCAGTGCGTTTGGTTCTGCATTCTACGTATTAGTTGGTACTCACGGTGCCCACGTATTCTTCGGTTTACTTTGGATTGGAACTCTTTTAATCCGTAACATGAGACGTGGTTTGGATCTATACAATGCCCCTAAGTTCTATGTAGCATCACTATACTGGCACTTTATCGACGTTGTATGGTTATTCATCTTTACTGTTGTATATTTAATGGGATTGGTGTGATGACTGATGGCAAATACTCAATCAAATACAGGTAACCCAAAAGTAGACTTAGCATATCGTCGCAAAAAGAATAAGGAAGAAATGAGATACCAAGTTGTATCCTTCGTATTAATGATCTTCCTTACTCTACTTGCATTCCTTGCAGTAGGAGCAGAGATGTCCAAGTACTTTATCGTACCTTTCATCATCTTGCTTGCAATTGTACAGTGTATTTTCCAACTATATTATTTCATGCACATGAACCATAAAGGACATGAAACTCCAGCATTATTCTTATATTCTGGATTGGCAGTTGGCTTAATCACAATCTTGGCATTTACTACTATCATCTGGTGGTAAAAACCAAACAAAAAAGGCAGCCCATAGTGGCTGTCTTTTTTTGTTTGTATAACAGCGTAGAACTGTTGATTTGCGTTCCAGGCGCTTCGCTTGCCTGCGGGCGGTTCGTAAGCCTGCTCACACAGCATGAAAGCCACTGAAAAAGTCTTTGAATATAGATGTTGTTAAGACACCGCTGTGGACTTCCGCAAATGGCTTCGCTTTCCTAGGGGCGCTGCTGGAGCCTCCTCGGCAAGCCTGCGGGGTCTCCACCTAGCGCGATCTCCCTCAGGAGTCTTCGCCTTTTGCTCCAATCCACAGCTTAATATTCACTAGCACATGATTTTTCAGTTTTACAGTGGCTTTCTCCGCCTGAAGGGTCTCACCTGTCCCTTCATCCCACGGGCGTCTAGGCGTTCTTCCACTCCAATCAACAAGGTTATTTCATTCACCTGAGGTTCTATGTAAAGGCAATTACCAGAACTGAAAGTGTGATAACACTATTTTTTGCGTAATTTCTAGCTGTGGATTGGAGCAAATGGCGGAGTCTCCAGCGGGGT
This sequence comes from Bacillus sp. RO2, assembly GCF_012911845.1. GTDB lineage: Bacteria > Bacillota > Bacilli > Bacillales > Bacillaceae_I > Sutcliffiella_A. Next base: position 115,323 of record NZ_JAAXCU010000030.1, read on the forward strand.
AGTAACGGTAGCTTGAGACCCCACAGCGCAGCGAGGAGGCTCAAGCACCGTCCCGCGGAAAGCGAAGTCATTTGCGGAAAGGAACAGCACCGTTAACCGACAACTTAAAGCCCATATAAAAGAGTAACATTGTCTAATTCATGACACTTTCAGTTAATGGGGACTATCCTTTTTGTATCACATTGAACGAGCTTGCTCTTGTATAGTATAATATGGTTATGCAAAGGGAGACCCATTTAGGTCTCTATAAAATTGAGGTGACAGCATAATGATCGGCAACTTGGATATGTTTGGATTCCAAGCTTTATGGAGTCCATTTTTATTAATTTTCACTATCCTTACCATAGCATTATATTTCTATATTACCGGCAAAGGGAGACACCGTTTCCAGGACTCTGAGGAAATATCAAACAAGCAACGTGCTCTATTCCTCATCAGTATGATACTGTTTTACCTTGTAAAAGGATCACCAGTTGATTTGTTATCTCATTTAATGTTAAGTGCTCATATGACGCAAATGGCGATATTATATCTGGTAATTCCACCTATTTTACTTATGGGTATGCCTGCTTGGGTTCTTAGAAAATTCATCAATCTTCCAGTGGTAGAACCTGTGTTCCGGTTTATTTCAAAACCACTTATTGCATTATTCGTTTTTAACGTATTGTTCTCTCTTTACCATATACCAGTCGTATTTGACACGATAAAGGTTGATATGGTCTACCATACGGCATATACATCTGTAATGTTCTTAGGGGCTTTTATCATGTGGTGGCCTCTTGTTAATCCACTACCTGAGGAACAACGGCTTTCAGGAATTAAGAAAATTGGTTATATTATGGCAGACGGAATGTTATTGACACCTGCTTGTGCCTTGATTATTTTCGCAGATCAGCCACTATATTCTACGTATTCGGAGTTGACTGCATGGATGGCAGCACTTGCTTTATGTGTACCAGCCGGAACCTTAAGTGGTCTTGATCTTGGTGGGCCAGAGTTGTTCAATGCTTTGCCATTGGTTGAAGATCAACAGCTTGGTGGTGTCATCATGAAAATCATCCAAGAAATCATGTACGGCAGCATTTTAGCCTACGTATTCTTCGGCTGGGCCAAGCGTGAACGAGAAAAAGACGAAATCGACCTAAACAAAGCCATGCAACCAAAAGTGGTGGAGTAAAGGAAAAACAGCAACTTTTTCTGTTGCTGTTTTTCTATGTAGCATTATTTACAATATCATGAACGTTTGATAATCATGTTGATTCAACGTGAAATGTTTTCTAAAATAAAAGAATGAAAAGAAGTACGAGAGGAGAACAAGATGGATCACTCAATTCCAATAATGCCTACAATCAGTACATTCTTTATCGTACTGAGCGCCATATTTGTCGCAATAGGCTGGTACTTAATTAGTAAACGCAAAATAGAAGCACATAAAAAAGCAATGTTTTTTGCAGCAATTTTCGCAATAATTTTCTTTGTCATTTATGCATCAAGAACTATTTTTGTTGGCAATACCAGCTTCGGAGGACCTGATGATATAAAAGTGTATTATACAATCTTCTTACTTTTTCACATCACCCTTGCTACGGTTGGTGCTGTCATGGGAATTATCACCCTATGGACAGGCTACAAAAACAAGCTGGAAAAGCATAGAAAGCTTGGTCCGATCACAAGTATCATCTGGTTTTCTACCGCAATTACAGGTGTTGCAGTTTACTTACTTTTATATGTTATTTATCAGGGTGGCGAAACTACATCCGTTTTCAAAGCTATACTAGGTCTATAAGAACAAAAAAAGGTGATTGGACAATAGTCCAATCACCTTTTTTGGATGCTATATTTTAAAGTTCAGTTTAATAATACCTGCTTCACGTGCAGAATTAAATGCAATTAATAATAATGGTCCTACAATAAATCCAAGGATGCCAAGCAGCTTTAAACCTAAATACATGGCAATCAAAGTTGCTAGTGGAGAAAGTCCGATATGACTTCCCATAACTTTAGGTTCAACCGTTCTTCTAATGACTAAAAGAACGACAGCCAATATGGACAATTGTGTTCCAAGTCCGATATCACCTGTAATGTAATGGAATATAGCCCATGGTCCCAAGATTACAATGGAGCCTATAATGGGAATGAAATCAATGACCCAGATGATAAAAGCCATTAGTAATGCTACCTCGGGTGAAATAAATAACAATCCAATCAAGCTGGCGAAAAATATAATGACACTGACAAGGAATTGTGCTTTAAAGAAACCAAACACTACATAAGATAATCTTGAACTCATGAATTTTACTTTGGCTGCCGTTTCTTCTTTAAGGTGTGAATAAAGACCTGCTTTTAAGCGAGGCATGTCAATTAAAAACAAGAAAAGGGCAATCAGGTAAACGATGAAACTGACCAAATAATTTGGAATATTTGTGAAAATACTCTTGATATTTTGTATATTAAACAAATCTGTCAAGTATATTCTCAATTCATAAAGAAATTTGTCAACTTGCAGGCTGATTTCAGTAACAAATTCAGGTGGAAGATCTTCAGAAGCATTATTCATATCGGATTGAAAGTCACGCCATACCCTGTTAACTTCATTTATGTAAGAAGGGGCATTCTCTACCAAGTTGATTCCTTCTGTAATTACTTTTGTTGTTAGAAAATACCCTACAATCCCGATACTAGTCAAAAACAACAGAAAAACGATGAAAACAGAAAGGTTTCTTTGTAATTTCGCTCTCGCTTGTAAAAGCCTCACAAGAGGTTCAAGGAACATTGCTGTAATCAAAGCAATGATGATGGGAATTGATACAGGCAATATAAAAAATGCAATCATTGCTATTACAGCAATAATAATTAGTATAAAAAGTGTTCGAATACTAAACAGCGTTGACAATGGATGTCTCCTTTCTAATACCATACTCCTATATTAATTATAGTATGGATTTTATTGAAATAACAGTATGTATGAAAATAAATATGAGAACGGTTTCTATTTATACATTCTTTTATTCGTAAAAGGGAAAAAGTAGATAAAAGTTAAGTAAGCACAGTTATTGTATAAAAGCATAAAATAATAAAACCCCTAATGAGAAGAGGAGGTATACATGATGTTGTTACTGAAGAAAGGACAGGAAGAGATGAGTAATATGCTGTTGCAAACAGTTATATCTATCTGTGTTTCAGATATTGGTGATATCAAACTCCTTCCACCACGTTCGGTAGGGAAATTGTACTCTTTCATAAATCGAGACCAAATCAATCATGCAGTGATTAATTATAATGATAAAAATAAGCTATGTATTGAACTTTTTGTTGCTGTCGTATACAACAAATGTATTCCACAAAAATGCAAGGAACTACAAACATTAATTAAAAAAGAAATTGAAGTCATTACAGGGGAGAGGGTATCGGAAGTAAATATATACGTTGATTATATATGGATCAAATAAAGTTTAAAGAAAAAAGGTGAAGCAAGCCCGTTATGCCTGCAATTCACCTTGAGAACTCATTTCAATTATTTAATTGTATCCATACGTTCTTTAGCTTGTTTTAACAAAGAAGTTGAAGTAGATACTATATTGGAAGGAAATGTTTCGCCTTCTCCATACTCCACGCCATGCGGATAGTAATGCTTGCCTAAAAGCGGTGTCAACAAGTTAATGATAGCATGTGAACCACCAATATCACCTTCTACAGCATATCCTTGAACACGAAGGTAAAATGTGCCTTCTTTTGTTTCAAATTTACGGTCATAGGTTACTCGCTCATAGTCCCATTGACCAGCAAGGTCAAAACCTAAATCCTCCATAATGTCAGTTAAACGGGATAATTCCACTCTTTCATTTTCAAAGCCTGTATTCTCAATTTTCATGTATGTACACTCCTTTTTCTATCACTGTGAAACCAAATAAAGTATGCTCCCTGTTTTATAATAGTACGAAAGCGGACAACTTTCAATAAAAGGTTCTCAATCTCAGGCTGGTCCAATTAAGTTTTTTGGAAAAATTCATGATTTTGTAGAAAATGGTGAACCTAATGTAGTAGAAGAAGATACCTTTATCCTCTTCAAAATAGTGGACAGCTATGTATGAAATAAATCGGAGGTAGAAAAAATGCAAACGGTAAGAGATGTTATGACAACAAATGTAGATTGTTGTACACCATTGGATAATGTGTTTGAAGTGGCAACAAAAATGAAGGATCTGAATGTAGGGGCCATTCCAATTGTGGAAAATGGACAGCTATTGGGAATGATTACAGATAGGGACCTAGTTGTCAGAGGTATTGCAGAAAAACATCCAGGTTCTAATCCAGTAACAAATGTAATGAGCGATCACTTAATTACCATTGGTCCTGATACTTCTATTGCAGAGGCTTCTCATTTAATGGCAGAACATCAAGTCCGAAGACTGCCTGTAGTGGAAAATGGGCAGTTGATCGGAATAGTATCACTAGGAGATTTGGCAGTGAGGGATTATTCAGACGACCAAGCTGGAGATGCGCTTAGTGATATTTCAGAAAAATAACCTAAACATAGTACGCTGTTGATTTCCGTTCCAGGCCCTTCGCTTGCCTGCGGGCGATCCGTGAGCCTCCTCGGCTTCGCCTGCGGGGTCTCACCTGTCCCTTCCTCCCACGGGCGTCTTCGCGCCTTCCACTCCAATCAACAAGGTTACTTCATTCACCATAGGTCAAAAAGACGACCTAACAGAGTTATTAATGTACCCTTGAAGATTCTTTTAATGACTTACTAGCTGTGTATTGGAGCAAATGGCGTAGACTCCAGCGGGGGAGTAACGGTAGCTTGAGACCCCGCAACGAAGAGAGGAGGCTCAAGCACCGTCCCGCGGAAAGCGAAGCCATTTGCGGAAAGGAACAGCGGCGCAAAACCAATAACTAAAGTCTTTAAAATTACCGGTTGATTATTAACCGGTTTATTTATGTTATAACAAAAGTATTCATTCTACTTTTAAAGGGTATAGATAGAATAAATCTACTATTGTCTATTAAAACGTAAAATTGTGAATGAAAGTGATTCTAGTAAATATAATGATAGAAAAGGGAGGGGAAAGAGAAATGAGGGGTTTATTCTTTTTGCTATTTATTGCATTTTGTTTATATTTATTTGTTAATGTTGAACCACATGAGTTGGAACAGCTTATTACTGAACAACCACTAACTGGCCAAATTGCAACAGAGAAAAGACAATCAGAAGACAAAGCTTTTGTACAATCTGAAATTCAAATGAATCAAGAGATAGGCGGTCTAGCTGCTTTTATGGGGGAGGATTCACAAGTCTTATTGGACAAGCTAGGAGAACCGGTTAGAAAGGATCTTTCCTCCTATGATTACGAATGGTGGATTTATAATGAGAATTTGGAGAATTACATGCAATTTGGCGTGAGTGGGGGTAAGGTCGTCACTATTTTTAGTACAGGAAGTGAAAGTGAAAATGAACTGTTTAATATAGGGCAATCTTACGATGAGTTGAATGATACATACAACTTTTCAAATGATTTGACAGTTTCCCATGAAGAAGGTTCTTATCGTTTTCAGTTAAAAGAAGAAGAATTGAAAACAAGACCCTTGCTTAAAGTAGAAGATTTCTATGTTCAGTTATATTTTGACAATTTCGAACAAACTCTTTCAAGTGTTCGCTACTTGGACAGCTCTACCTTGATTAAACAACGCCCTTATGAACTTTTATATAGAGGTCCTTTGGTCGAACCAAAAGAGTTAAGCGAGGAAGAATGGGCAAGGGTCGAGGAAGGGGATGCAAAGCAAATTATTGACTTTACAAATATTATTAGACATCGCTTTGAGTTATCACCAGTAAAATGGGATGAAGATACAGCAGGGGTTGCTTACTTACATAGTAAAGATATGTATGAGAAAGACTATTTTTCTCATACATCCCCCACAAAAGGGAACTTGACTGATAGACTTACAGTAGGAGAAGTCGCATTTCGTTTGGCTGGGGAAAATATCGCTGCAAAGTATGTGGACGGAGTTGCTGCGGTGGAAGGCTGGTTAAATAGTGAAGGGCACAGGAATACATTATTAAATCCAAGGTTCACCCACCTTGGCGTAGGAGTGAAGGAGAAATACTACACCCAGAATTTTATTGAAACATGGTAGAACAGAAAAAAGACAGTCATTCAAGGCTGTCTTTTTCTGTTCACTAATTTCATATCGCCCGCAAGAAAAACTTCACCATCCCAGCTTCCAACAATCTGTAATTGGTCCCCTTTACTAAATGAAGGAGGATTACTTGTTGGAGTAAATGGTTGCCTATAAACTACTGTTAAAAGTCCATTATCATTTTGTATCCGACAAGTAGTTTCGAGTAAATACAATTGATGATAAAACCGTTTGTTTTCTGTTTGTATAGAAAGGAGTTTCCCTTCCACTCTAGCTTCAGAAGGTACGTGTGAGAGGTTCTTCCAACGTTCTTTTTGTTTCTTAGCCTCGTTTTTGGTGATCCAATAAAAATAACCAATCAGAATAGGAATAACGATGGCAGTAACCATTTCACCCTTCCTTTCTAGGTTCTTTTTGGAATAACAAAGAAACTGCCTGTTGCATGGGCAATTAGTACACCATCACTCCGATAGACTTTGCCTTCCATCACCAATAACTTTGTTCCTTTATGAATCACAGAAGCCACACATGTAAAATGATCCCCAACGCCTTTTGCTACGTAATTTACTTTCATTTCAGTCGTAACTGCAGCCTTGTCTTCTGGGATCAATTTAAAAGCAAGCGTACCCATAGCAGAGTCAAGCAATGTTGCGGTTAAACCTCCGTGTAAAATATCTAATGAGTTCTGAAGCAGTTCGGTGTTAGGTATCGTCATAGTTAAAGTATCTGGCTTTTGAAATTCACTGTTGATTTCCATAAGTGCTCCGATATGTGTACTGTTCGAACCGTTTCTTATGCGTTCAATGCTTTTTAAATATAAGGAAGCTACATGTTTTTCCTCCTCCGTAGCATCTGATAAAAAGTGGTTCCATTGTTGCTTAATATCCATTACTCTGTCCTTCTTTCTCGAAAAAGTCTACCTACATCTTATCAAGGGCGGGCAAGGAAGAAAAGAAAAATAGGCGAACGCTTTTACTTTTTCCAAATAAAATAAACTAGGCATATTAACGAGGAGAGGGGTGAGAGAATGGCAACTAATCAAAAACATCCTAGCATTGAAAAGTTCAAAGACTTTGTAAAACGACATCCAAAGCTTTCACAAGAAGTTAAGAGTAAGAAAAAGACCTGGCAGGATTTGTTTGAGGAATGGTATTTGCTTGGAGAAGAGGACGAGAGCTGGAAAAGCTACCGTGATGACGAAACACAAGAGGAGAAAACAGAAAAAAAATCCGATGTTATTCCTCAACTGCTGCAATCTTTGAAAAAGATGGATGTGAACCAGATGCAGTATCATCTGACAAATGTCAATTCTGCTATAGGTAATATTCAGCAGTTAATTCAACAGTTCATTCCTAATTCAACCAAAGGCAGTTCCCCGACCCAAGGAGTAAAAAATCCGTTTTCGTTTAGAAAAGACTAGGAATGGATGAGGCTAATGAGAAAAGACGTCTATGAATATATCCAAAAAAAGAAAACGTTAAAAAGTTACTTACGCGAACAACCTATATGGTATCGTACCCTTACTAGAAATCCCGAGAAGCTTAACGACTTTGAGTTATCCTCCATGCATTATTATAAGCAAACGATTCCTCACAAAGTGGAGAAGTTTCAAAACTCCGTTCAAATGGCTTCAATGATGGTTCACATGTTTCAAACAATGAAGAATATGGACTAAACTTGAAATTCGAGCGCACCACTTTTATGTGGGCGTTTTTTATTAGAATAGAATATATCCTCCTTTCTCAAACTATAGAAATAGCAGTACTAGAAAGGAGCAAAAAATATGAAAAAATCAATGTTGGTTATAATCTGCCTGTTAACACTTGCGCTTGGAGGCTGTAAAGAAGATCAAAAAAAGCCTGAAAGTGAAGTAGCAACAGAAGTAGAGGTGATGGAGGTAGTTTCTAGAAATACAATATCAACTACAAAAGACATCTCCATGACCTTGCATCATTCCGTGAAAGATCAGGATCTCTATCTAGAATGTATCATTACACCAAATTTTAAATTCAAGGAAAACAGCAAGACAAAAAAAGATGGAGAAGGCCAGGTTGTTGTGTACGTAGATAATAAAAAATGGGGAAGCTTCGCAAAAGGTGCATTCATCCTTAAAGGCGTACCAAAAGGAGAACACAAATTGACCGTCAAATTGCTCCATAATGATGAGAGTGAATACGGCATAGAACAGTCAATCCAGGTAGAAATTTGATTGCCACTTTGGGTATTATACATCTCTAGAAAAACATGGTATGATGGATTTGGAGGTGTATACGATGATGATCGCAACTTTTGAGCATGTTCAAATGGTTGAAAAAGCAGAAGAATTAGCGAAAATGATTTGGCAGTCCGAACTTGCTGAAGACTATCATCGCTGTTTATATAATTTACAACATGACGAAGAAGCACAGGAGCTTATCCGTGCATTCGATTCTATAAAAGAAAGATATGAGGAAGTTCAGCGATTCGGGAAATATCACCCCGATTATCGCAAAGTAACACTAGAAACTCGGGAGTTGAAACGTAAAGTAGATCTCCACGAAACCATTCATGCTTTTAAACAAGCTGAAGATGCCATTCAAAAAACCCTTGATGAAATCAGTGTGATGATAGGACAGGCAGTTTCGACAAATGTAAAAGTGCCAACCGGTAACCCATTCTTTGATTCCATGTCAAGCTGCGGTGGCGGCTGTGGCTCTGGCGGCGGTTGCGGATGTAAAGCAAGCTAATAAAAAAAGAAGCTGCATAAATTGTAGCTTCTTTCTTTGTGATAAATAGGGAACGCTTGGAACTAAATACACATAGCTGTTGATTGGGAGCAAAAGGCGAAGACTCCTGAGGGAGATAGCGGTAGCTTGAGACCCCTCAAGCGTTGCGAGGAGGCTCAAGCACTACCCCTAGGAAAGCGAAGCCATTTGCGGAAATCAACAGCGGAGTATAACTAATCAACTAAATTATTTTACTCTTAACCGAATACAATCATCACAAAGATTGCCACAACAAAACATCTTTTCTTGAGGAACATAGAAGCGGTGTCTATAAACAAACAAAGATTTTTCCCTTCTCACAAAATGCGTTTCCACTGTCACTTTCTTCTTATGCATCGCTACTTTTGAACAAACTCCAATAAAGGCTATACCTTTATCCTCCCAACCATCAATATGTTCAAGATCAACCTCTACGTATAGAAAGGGAATTCCAGCTACATGTTTTCGGAAACAGCTAAAGACTAAATCATTTTTATCAAGCTCTTCTAAAAAAACATCCCATATCTGTTCCAACTCCATGAAAAACGCCCTTTCTTCTATATAATGATCGAATATTCCCCAATTGGTGTGCGTTTAGTATGTCATAATTTTTCCATTCATGCTAAACTATAATAAAAACGTGGATCAATATTTTTAAAGGGGTAAATCATATGCTATCACAAAGACAAGGCATTGTGGTATGGCTACATTCTTTGAAGCAAGCCAAACTGCTAAGGCGCTATGGAAATGTCATCTATATATCAAAAAAATTGAAATATGTCCTGTTCTATTGTAACAGTGAGGATACGGAAGCGTTGGTGGAAAAGCTTAATAGACAATCTTATGTCAAAAAGGTAGAGGTTTCACACAAGCCCTCCATTAAAACTCATTATGAAAACTCCAGACCAGACAAAGCAAAAGAATATGACTATAAGATGGGCTTATAGAAAAAGCAGTACAAACTTAAGAAATTAGGTTTGGTACTGCTTTTTCTATTATACAGAGATGTATGGTACTGATATGTTTCATGATTACCTTAAAGCGGGAATATAATGATTTAACCGCAATATTCCAATTAAATATTGAAAATAAAGCTCTTTTTCAGCAAAAACTTCTGTAGGTTTTACCTCGAATTGAATGATTTCTTTATCCAATTCCTTAGCCAGCTCTTGAAAAAGGTCAGCGCGTTTATTCGGTTGGAATTGATGGTTTGGAATCCCTTCCAAACTAATATAAAGAGCTTGAAAATCACCAGGGTTTGTAGGTTTCATTACAACAACAAAAGAAGACAGATTTCGTTCGTTTTTCACCGTATGGAGCATTATGAGATGCTGCAGTCTGTTTTTATTACTTCTTGCGAGCTCCATAAGTTCATATATATCAGAATAGCCTTCTCCAAGTTCAATAAAGCGTTGTATCATTTTATTTCTCCTCTCAACGAGCTTTACTCACACATACTTTACCATGTTCCATTTGAAAATTGAAGCGAATATACAGTCTAAAGGAGGTATATCGATGCTTTGGTTCACCTTGTTCCTCATAACATGTTTGATCGTTTTGTATATTCATGATCATTTTTACGGAAAGAATGCTACCTCACCCAATAAGGGGCTGCCTATTAAAGGAATGCTTGTAACAGGAATCTTATACTATCTTGTACAAGAAGGGCTTTTAACCAAGGAAGAAGAAAAACTTTTAGAAGATAGAAGTCTTGAGGAAATAGAAGGGTATGTTTCACAGAAAGGTATCTTGAATCAACATGAATGGGGAAAATTATGCTTGTCCCACTGTGAGACACATGACAATGCCTTGGATATTGATATGCCATCATAATAACCAAACAAAAAAACCCTGCTCGGATGTCCGGGCAGGGTCCTTCCATCCCTTGAAACGAATCAAGGTTAAGAAGGCAAAGGGAGAGGAGAAACCGGAGGAAGAACTTATGGGGAAACGTAAGTCTTCTCCGCGGTTGGCAACAACATCACACGAAAGGATGTTGTTAACACTAAGTATGAACAAAAAGGTGTAAAGCTATACACAATTGATAAAACTAAAATGGAGCCTGAGAAATACTTTTGAAATTCATGTCGAATATGATAGGATATTGATGATTGGTAATTTAGAAACAAAGTATGGTGAGAAGATGAGAGTAGTTTCAGGGAAATGGAAAGGTAGACAATTGAAAGCGGTTCCGGGAATGAATACGAGACCAACGACAGATAAAGTGAAAGAGTCCGTGTTTAATATGATCGGTCCTTATTTTGACGGAGGTTTGGCACTTGATCTGTTTGGCGGGAGCGGATCTCTCGGTATAGAGGCGTTAAGTCGCGGAGTGGACAAGGTGATTTTTGTCGACAAAGATGGAAAATCCATCCAGACAATCAAGCAGAATATAGAAACCTTTCAAGTAGGGGAGCAGGTTGAAGTTTATCGAAACGATGCAGTCAGAGCATTAAACGCCATAAAAAAGCGTGAAATCAAATTTGACTTAATCTTATTAGATCCCCCGTATAAAAAGCATCATTTAGAAGAGTTGATACATAAAATAAGTGAATTTGAACTTCTGGCACCAAGTGGTCAGATCATGGCAGAACATAGCAATGAAGTGGAGTTGCCTGAAATGATGGGTACATTTCAAAGAACAAGAAAGGAAGTCTATGGGTTGACGGTCATCTCCGTTTACCACCATAGCAGTGGAGAAAAAGGGGGAGAATGACGTGGCAAGTGTAGCAGTTTGTCCGGGAAGTTTTGATCCGGTAACTTTCGGGCATCTAGATATAATCAAGAGGGCTTCTAAAGTTTTTGATACGGTGTATGTTTGTGTATTAAATAACTCATCTAAAAAACCTTTATTTTCTGTCGATGAGCGGGTTGATATGATCAAGCAGGTGACAAAAGAATTTGGGAATGTAGAAGTAGAAGAATTCCATGGCTTGCTTATTGATTATGCACACAGCAAAAATGCCCGTTCCATTGTAAGAGGGTTACGCGCAGTATCTGATTTCGAATATGAGATGCAAATTACATCCATGAACAGAGTATTAGATGAAAGTATTGAAACATTGTTCATGATGACTAATAACCAGTACTCATTCTTAAGCTCAAGCATTGTAAAAGAAGTTGCGAAATATAATGGATCAGTTTCAGAATTGGTTCCGCCGACAGTGGAAGAAGCTCTGAAAAAAAAGTTTCATAATAAAGAATAGAAGGAAAGCCGTCATGAAAATCAATTTTCATGACGGCTTTTTTTGAATCACATCATTTAAGCATGTTCATTTTTAACAACTTTTTTTAACAGAAGCAAAAGGTAAATCCAAAGCATGGCAATTGTAAAAATGGGACCATATTTCTCGAACAGACCAAATACTGATTCCCAAAATCCTTCCGGCAAATAGGGCGAAAAAACGGGCAAATCTCCGTCAGCAGTCTCAAACCCTTTTAACCTTTGATCTAACGGCTGCCATAGAATAAAAGTAATAACAGCTGCAAAGACACCGTGCAGGATTCGAGCCAGGAAGAAAGGTTTGAAGCGGATATCAGACTCTGCCAAAATGCTTGCAACTTGTGCTTGAACGGAAAACCCGCTGAAAGCAAGGAAGAAGCTGGTTATGATAATCTGCTCCATTAAACTGACCCCTTTTACTTCGCTTGTCAGTTTTCCGCCTAGAGTGATTTCAAACAATCCGGATATTAGTGGATAGCTAAGGTCTTTTGAAATATCAAATACACCTAGAAACACACTGATAAGGGTGGCTAGTATAGCTGTAACAGAAAATATGGAAAGCATGCTGTTTAACACCGAAAAAAGAATTAAAAACCCGCCAACCATAAGTAAAGTTTGAACAGAGGACAATACTGCCTCCCCTAGCAGTTTCCCGATAGGCTTGTTGTTTTTTAGACGTGTTTTGTGCAACTCGGAAAATGCTTTTCTGATCGATATTTTTTGAGGAGTTCTAGACAGGTCATCTTGACGTTTGGAAACATAGTAAGGACCATAAAATCGCATAATCAACCCGACACAAATATTGCCTAAATAGTGGGCAGCGGCGAGTATTATGCCAACTTTAGGGTTGTGAAAAAAACCAACTGCTATAGCTCCGAATATAAAAAGTGGATTAGAAGAATTGGTGAAGGAGACAAGGCGTTCTCCCTCAACTTGCGTTATCTGGTTTTCCTGACGCAGCCTCACGGTTAATTTCGCTCCAGAAGGATAACCCGAAGCCATGCCCATAGCCCATACAAAACCTCCTACTCCGGGCACTCTGAAAAGTGGCCGCATAAAAGGCTCTAATAGGACCCCGATAAACGCCACAACACCAAACCCAATTAGCAGTTCACTGATTATTAAAAACGGCAATAGGGACGGAAATACTATATCCCACCACATATTAAGTCCTCTTACACTTGCTTGAAAAGATGCTTGAGGGTTAAGAATAAGAGATAGTGTAAGCATGGAAATGATTAAAGCGAAGAAAACTGTTTTGACCTTCGAATAGTCCAACCGATTAACCCCCTTCATAAGAATAAAAACAACTAATATGTTCACATATGAAAATAATCAAGAAGGACTTGATTTCTTTTTTGTACAAGAATGAATAGGTTTTTGTTAGAATAATAATAATTACCCTTAGATTAGCAACCAGGTTTGTCCCACCACCCTACCTTTCAATATACGTAAAAGGGATAGTGGAATAGAACTAAAAACGACCCAAGTCTTCACAGTTTGTTCACCAAGAAAAAGGAATAGCGTATGATAAATTAGAAGAATCAAAGGATAATGGTATAGGACTTGATAATTTGGTTGCTGTAAAGCTTTAGGTGGCTGTACACAGCTTGAGGTGATAACTTGAATGAACCTATAGTAGGAGTCGCATTGGGATCTGGTGGTGCACGAGGTTTTGCTCACCTTGGCGCATTGAAAGTATTACAAGAAGAGAATATAAGCGTGGATCTGATTGCAGGAAGCAGTATGGGAGCACTTGTAGGAAGCTTCTATGCAATGGGACATGATATGGATCGCCTATATAAAATTGCCACTGCATTCAAACGAAAGTATTACCTGGATTTTACTGTTCCGAAAATGGGATTTGTAAGTGGAAACCGGGTAAAAGAGCTTATCCGCATGTTCACTCAAAACAAAAACATTGAAGAATTAGACATTCCCCTTTCCATCGTTACGACAGATTTGGAAAAGGCGGAGAAAGTAGTCTTAACAAGTGGACCAATATCTGATGCTGTCAGGGCAAGTATTTCCATTCCAGGTATTTTTGTTCCAGAAAAAGTTAATGGACGTTTGTTGGTCGACGGTGGAGTTGTAGACCGTGTGCCGGCTAGCGTAGCGAAAGAAATGGGTGCAGATATTGTTATCGCGATTGACGTTTCACAAGTAAAAACGAATGAACCGGTTGATTCGATTTTCGATGTTATTTTGCAAACAATAGATATTATGCAAAACGAGTTGGTAAAACGAAGTGAAACGGAAGCAGATATCATGATTAGGCCTTCTGTTGCTCACTATAGTTCACGGGCATTTACCAACATTGAGGAAATCATTCGAATCGGTGAAGAAGCGACTAGACTGCAGATACCCTATATTAAGAAGACGATAGAGGAGTGGAAGGAGAAACAGCAACATGAAAAGTAGATATTTTATGAGGTCACTTTTAATTGGGATAGTGCTAGCAGTGGTCTTAAATTTTGTGACATTACCCTACTATGTAACACGTCCTGGTGATGCGCAGGAATTAAGACCCCTTGTATCGGTAGAAGGCGGGGATGAAGACGAAGGTAGCTTTATGCTGACCACCGTAAAAATGGGGAAAGCAAACATTTTCACCTACGCTTTTGCAAAGGTAAGTGAATATCAAAATATCTTCCCTATCAACCAGATCCGTGCCGAGGATGAGACAGACGAAGAGTATAACTACCGACAGTTACATATGATGGAGAGTTCTAAAGAAACAGCAATAAAAATAGCTTATGAGAAGGCTGGCAAAGAAGTTGAACTCATATCCAAGGGAGTATATGTGTTCAGTGTCAAAAAAGGATTAGCAGCTGAAGGTAAGCTTGATATTGGTGACCGTATAACACATATTGATGGAAAAGCAACAGCGACCGCAGAGGAATTGATGGAAGTGGTCGGTGAAAAAAATATCGGGGACACAATAGATCTTACTTTTGATCGCGACGAGGAAGAAAAAACAACTTCCATTACATTAGGAGAGCATCCCGAGGATCCAAACCGTGCTGGGCTTGGAATCAGTTTATTAACTGATTACGAAATTACCATGGATCCTCCGATTACAATCAATACTGCTCAAATAGGAGGTCCATCTGCAGGATTGATGTTCTCTTTGGAAATATATAATCAACTTATGGATGAAGACATCGCCAAAGGGTTTGAAATCGCAGGTACAGGAGCAATCAATGAAAAAGGAGAAGTACTCCGAATCGGTGGAATTGCTCAAAAGATTGTTGCGGCCGATAACTCAGGCGTTGATATTTTCTTTGCCCCAAATGAAAAAGGTGTGAAAGGGTCTAATTATCAAGAAGCACTTGTAGCGGCTGAGGATATTAACACATCCATGAAGATTGTGCCTGTAGATACATTTGAAGATGCGATTGAGTATTTGGAGCAATTGGAAGCAAAAAGTGAATAAAGGGAAAACGTCAAAAAGATCAAACGTCTCACACATGGTGGTGAGGCGTTTTTTTTGGAAGAATTATTCTTTCGAATTCCGAATTGTCACAATAAGCCGCAAAGAAATCCCTCAGATCATCATCGCGAGGGATTTAACAATGTTTTACTAATGTTAATGGGAAAGTTCATTGGACGGACTTTTTATATAAACCTACGTTCCTGTTCATCATAACGTATCGGTGGTTTGGAAAATTCCTGCAGCATCCAATCACTCCGTGCAGGCTCTTGAAACTTCATGGCATATGTATTGGTTGCACGAATATCCATATCAAGCATCGCACTTTCCACACCAGACACTTTAGAGAGAATAGGCATTTCCACTTCTTTTTTAATTTGCTTCAAATAAGCTTGCCCACGCTTTGTCATACCTAACAAGCGAATATACTCACTTTGCTTAGAAGAAGAAACATTCAGCATGGCATCCTTTTTCGTGTTGGTTAGTAAATGAGTGCACATTCGCTGCAGTCTTGTCCACGTGTATCTCTTTGTTTTTAGCTTGGTCATAAATTCATGAAAAGTAGAACTTTCCTTCATAGTGTGGATTAATCTGTGCTCGAGACCTTCCTCCACTTCATATATCTCTGAAAGCTCAGAAGGAGTGCTACAAAGAACTCGGTATTTTAGGAGAGTGAAATAATCCTCCCATTGATGAAAACTCCCTACATGCTCTTTATAGTGGCCTAACAGATTATATGTAGGTTCCGGTACAAACCTTCGGACCTTTTCAATATTTCCACTATGATCAAAAAGATGTTTCCTTATGCTTGTTGCGCTGGCAATTGGGGAATCATTGAACTCAGGATCATGATAGCCAGCCCCTGTTCTTTCAATGGTGCAAGGTTGCAAGGAACTTTTTTGATCTTGTATTGCCTTTACATAATGAAACCCAAGAATATTATTGGGTTGAGTCAAATCCAACACTTTTTCTCTGTTTTCAGTCAATCTTTTGAAGGCGAGAGAAGAAGCTTTCGGGAAGCTGTAACCTTTTGCGATATACTCCTGAACATACAAATCGTACGTATCTTTATGGTCGTTCATTAAATGAATCGTACGTTCAAAGTCCTGAATGTTGCCCTGTTCGCTACCAAAACAGACATTATCGCATTTTAATCCAGATAAAATGGAAATCGAGCCACCAGCAAAAACTTCTGCTTTCTGGGTAGCAAATGCGTACGGCAATTCCACAACAATGTCGATGCCATTAGAAAGTGCCATTTTTGTGCGGGTCCACTTGGATACAAGCGCAGGTTCTCCTCGTTGAAGAAATTGCCCGCTCATTACTGCAATTACAACATCTGCACCTGTCAGTCTTTTTGATTCTGTCAAATGAAACAAATGTCCGTTATGAAAAGGGTTGTACTCCACAATTACACCTAAGGATTTCATCTCACACCCACTCCGTCAATATTTCATCATTCAATTATTTACTTGGATACTTGTTCAATTTACGTTATTATGTCTATAATTATAGTGTAAAGAAAAAATATTGACAAATAATCTTGCGAAAGCTATAATTACTTTTGTTGCCTTGAGGTGAATATCTTGTTGAAATGGACATTATTCCAGTTAAATCAGTTACAACATAAAGGTTTAGAAATCGATGAAACAGTTGATGTAAGTGAAATTACGGCACATAGTGAAATTCGATCTGTCAAACCAGTTCACGTAACTGGAAGAGCTGATTTAAGTTCAAGAAAAGCTACGTTTCATCTAACTGTGGAAGGTAGTATGGTTTTACCATGTTCACGTACGTTGGTTGATGTGGACTATCCTTTTACGATAAAAACAACTGAAACATTTTTATTTCAGCCTGGCGAGTATGAAACGGATGAAGAAGAGTTGCATACGGTCGAAGGAGACGTTGTCGATTTAATGCCAATTATTCGAGAAGCGATTATCCTAGAAGTGCCAATGCAGGTTTTCAGTGATTCTCCTGATAAGGAAGAAGCAGCTCCCCAATCAGGTAAAGACTGGGGCGTCATTTCAGAAGAGGATACACAAGAAAAAGTGGATCCAAGACTTGCAGGACTGGCTAAGTTTTTTGAGAAAGACCAAGAGTAGACATTACATGATGTAGTAGATGCTCATTTTTTAAGGAGGTGGGAAGAATGGCTGTACCTTTCAGAAGAACGTCTAAAACTGTAAAAAGAAAGCGTCGTACACACTTTAAACTACAAGTTCCTGGTATGGTAGAATGCCCAAGCTGCGGTGAACAGAAGTTATCACACCGTGTATGCCCGGCATGCGGTACTTACAAAGGGAAAGAAGTAGTAAATAAATAATGAAAAAAGCATGAGGCTTGCTGCCTTGTGCTTTTTTTATGCGCTGAAAAATGGATGTGGAGAAGGAAGGGACCTCTTTACGCCCGGAATACGGTCGAGAAAGGGGGCACGGTAGGAGAGAAGCTGTCTCTCCGCCCGAACGGCGGTGTAGGAAGGGGAAACGGTAGGAGAGAAGCTATCTCTCCGCCCGAACGGCGGTGTAGGAAGGGGAAACGGTAGGAGAGAAGCTGTCTCTCCTCCCAAACGTCGGTGTAGGAAGGGGAACCGGTAGGAGAGAAACCGTCTCTCCGCCCGAACGGCGGTGGTGGAAAGGGAAACGGTAGGAGAGAAGCCGAGTCTCCGCCAGAAACTCAATCGAGGAAACTAAAAATAGTAAAAGAGATACTTACGCAACACTCTCCTCCTATAATTATGACTACAAAATCCCCCACGCCCCACCAAAAATAAGTTAAAATAAACACAATACTCCAAAAAAAGGTGGTCCACAAAAAATGACAGATTCAAAAGTCCACACTCACATAGATGATGATCAATACTACTGGTTTACCATCAACCGCCCCGACAAACGAAATGCCATTGATTATGATGTAATGAACGAATTAAAGTCTGCCATAAACCAAGTAAGAGAGAACCAGGACATTCGAGCTTTCATCATCACTGGCAGTGGAAATCAATCTTTTTGCTCCGGTGGGGACCTGTCTGTATTTCACGCATTACATACGAAAGAAGACGCCTACAGCATGCTTTCTAAAATGGGGGGGATCTTATATGACCTCATGACGCTGCCGGTTCCAACCGTTGCTTTAATTAATGGTACTGCAATAGGAGGAGGCTGTGAAATTGCATCTGCCTGTGATCAACGCTGGGCTTTGACTCATGCAAAACTTGGATTTGTTCAGGGGAGACTAGGTATCACCACCGGTTGGGGAGGAGCGAGCATGCTGATGGAAAAAATACCGCATGCAAGTGCTATCAAAATGTTGACGTCAGCCAAAACATATACCGCCAGTGAAGCAGTGGAGTTAGGGTTTATCCAAAAAGTGGTTCCATTCTTTGAACCCCAGTCATTACAAGAGGAAATCGCAGTTTCTTCAGCAGTATTGAGAAGCTACAAAAAGAGTTTTATCTCCAGATGGGAACAGACAGCTTTAAAAGAAAGAATGCTAGCTGAGATAGAGCAATGTTCCTTCCTTTGGGAACAAGATGAACATCACGATGCCGTAAAAGCTTTTTTAGAAAGTAAGAAAAAATAGAATACAGGGCATTTTAGTCAACACGTAGTCTATCTTTTCTATTACACGCATATGTATAGGTAAAAAAAGTGTGTAAGGGGGATAGCAATATGTCTACTGTTCGTCAAGATGCTTGGACTCAAGATGAAGATTTATTGTTGGCGGAAGTGGTTTTACGATATATAAGAGAAGGTGGAACCCAATTGACTGCGTTTGAGGAAGTGGGAAAAAAGCTTTCTAGGACATCTGCTGCTTGCGGTTTTAGGTGGAATTCATATGTGAGGAAACAATATGCAACAGGAATTGAACTGGCGAAGAAACAACGTAAAGAGTTGAAAAAAGAGCAAGCTGCTCCTCAACCTGTCGCATATGAAAATGATTTTGGTGCAATTAATAATAAATTATATGCAGGAGATAACCTGACAATTTCAGCTGTAATCAGTTACTTAAATCATCTAGAGCAATTAGAAAATGAATATACAAAAATCAAAGAAGAGAATCAAAGCCTGAAAAAGCAAGTGGAACAGCTAGAAGCTGACCTTAAACATATAGCAGAGGCAAAGCTGGAATTGGAATCATCGATGAATTTGGTAGAAGAGGACTACCGTGCATTAATTGAAATTATGGAGCGGGCCAGGAAAATGGTTGTACTCCAAGATGATGAAAAAAACAAAAAAGTGAAATTCCAAATGGATCGTAACGGAAATTTGGAAAGAGTGGAAAAATAGCATTATCAGAGTAAGGCCATCCTTTTGAAGGGTGGTTTTTTCTTTGGTTATGTACTGTGTTGGAAATTCGGGGCTTAATTTTTTCCTTATTGTTTTCTATACGCCCGAAGGAAAGGGGAATCCCATTGAAAAGTCCAATAGAGTGGTTCTATATGACCGAAGGAAAGGGGAATCCCATTGAAAAGTCCAATAGAACAGTTCTATACGCCCGAAGGAAAGGAGAATCCCTTTGAAAAGTCCAATAGAAC
>NZ_JAAXCU010000031.1 GCF_012911845.1 Bacillus sp. RO2
ACATCCTTTACTACAACCACCTGAGAATAAAATCAAGATTAAAACGTAAAAGTCCAGTAGCTTATCGAGCTAGATTTGAGCAAGCTGCTTAGAAAATATGTGTCCAGTTTTAAGGGGTCAGTACAGCAAGCCGAGGAGGCTCACGGACCGCCCGCAGGCAAGCGAAGCGCCTGGAACGGAAATCAACTGAATTTTTATACTTTCTTATTCATTAAAAAAGAGCATGAACCCAACAGGGAACATGCTCTTTATTCATTAGTCTTGAACTACATCTCTAACCGCTTGGCGGTCGTATGTAAGACGAGATCCGTCTCCTGCTTTGATGACAATCTTGTCCTCATCCAATGCATCCACGATACCGTGTAATCCACCGATTGTAACAACTTTGTCCCCTTTTTGCAGGCTAGTCTGCATTTCACGAACTTGCTTTTGACGCTTTTGTTGTGGGCGAATTAACAAGAAGTAGAAAATAGCAAACATAAGTACCAGAGGTAAAACAGCACCTAACATTCCATCCATGTTGTAACGCCTCCTTTCTCATCAGTCATGTATGGGAAGAGATTTTAAAAGTTCTTAGCATTCGGTTTATTGAATCCATATTTCTCAAAAAACTCTTCTTTGAAGTCCCCCAGACGATCTTCGCGGATCGCTTGTCTGACATCCTCCATTAATTTTACCAGAAAATAAAGGTTATGGTAAGTTGTAAGCCTAATTCCCAAAGTTTCGTCACATTTGATTAGGTGACGGATGTAAGCTCTGGAATAATTTGTGCAAGTGTAGCAGTCGCACTCAGGATCAAGTGGTCCAAAGTCACGTGCAAACTTTGCATTTTTAACAACCAAGCGTCCTTCACTAGTCATTAATGTCCCATTTCGAGCAATTCTAGTCGGCAATACGCAGTCAAACATATCAATTCCGCGAATCGCTCCATCAATTAGGGAGTCTGGAGATCCAACACCCATGAGGTAACGCGGTTTGTCTGTTGGCAACCACGGCGTCGTGAATTCAAGCGTGCGATTCATGACATCTTTCGGCTCTCCTACAGATAAACCTCCAACTGCATACCCAGGGAAATCCATGGATACGAGGTCTTGTGCGCTTAACTTACGCAAATCTTCATATTCCCCACCTTGAACGATACCGAACAGTCCTTGGTCATGTGGACGCTGGTGTGCTTCTAAACAGCGTTCCGCCCAGCGAGATGTACGTTCTACAGATTTTTTCATGTATTCATGTGTGGCAGGATACGGCGGACATTCGTCAAATGCCATCATGATATCAGATCCAAGGTCATTTTGAATGTGCATCGCTTTCTCTGGTGATAGGAAAAGCTTGTCTCCGTTCATATGGTTGCGGAAGTGTACCCCTTCTTCTTCAATCTTACGTAGGTCACTCAGACTGAATACCTGAAAGCCGCCGGAGTCAGTAAGAATGGCGCGATCCCAGTTCATGAATTTGTGGAGCCCGCCCGCTTCTTTGACGATTTCATTACCTGGACGAAGCCATAGGTGATAGGTGTTGCTCAAGATGATTCCGGCACCCATTGCTTTGACGTCTTCAGGAGACATTGTTTTTACTGTGGCAAGGGTTCCTACTGGCATGAATACTGGTGTTTCAAAGCTTCCGTGTGGTGTGTGGACGATGCCAAGGCGTGCGCCTGTCTGTTTACATGTTTTGATTAGTTCATATCTGATTGCTGTCATTGTATTCTCCTTAGGATTTCTATAAAGCATTTCATTGATTTGGCTAACTCCTGTAGAGTTCCGCTCCGGTTGTTCGCTTTCGCAGGGTAGTATATAAAGCTTTTGATGTCACAGGTCAAACTAAAGTGTCACTTCCAGTTGCACATCCCTGGGCTCTCGATCATAAATAGGCTGGTGAATTTCTTGAGCAGGCAAACAGCCCATTTTTTTGTAAAAATGTTGCGTTTCGACAGCTGGATGAGCTCCAATATAAAGTTTGTTCGCCCCCATCTCTCTTGCTTTTTCCATCGTTTTTCGGAAAAGCTTTTCTCCTATCTTTTGTCCTCTATAGTCTGCTGAAACATGGATAAAGGAAAGTTCCAGATAGGTTGATTCCGTTCCAAATTGGTCTGGTTCAATGACAGAAAAGCCTAGTACCTTCCCGTCTTCTTTCACACAGATTACTGCTCCACCTTTTTCGGCGGTTTTTCTAAGATGGGATGCAATGTTCCGTTTCTGTTGCTCGTTCCAATCATCTACAAACGCATCCTCTTTTTTCAGCAGTTGATTGTTATCGACCACATAAACAACCTTCGTTTCCTGATACCGCTTAAAGCCTGAAAGAAAATTCCCGGGAATCTCTTGTGGATCAAGAATTAAAATGTTCATTCTTTCTGCTCCTCTTCAAGAGAGTTCCATTATAAAATCAGCATTGCATCGCCAAAGCTGAAGAATCGATATCTTTGTTTAACTGCTTCTTCATATGCGTGCATAACGTGTTCGCGACCGGCAAGAGCGCTGACAAGCATGATTAAAGTGGATTTTGGTAGGTGGAAGTTTGTTATCATGCCGTCAATGGCAGCAAACTTATAACCCGGGTATATGAATATGTTTGTCCATCCGTTTGCCTCTTTAAACTCTCCATGATCTCGTGCAATCGTTTCAAGTGTTCGTGTCGAAGTGGTGCCGACTGTAATGATTCTTCCACCATTGCTGCGAACCTCGTTTAAAAGTCTTGCAGTGCCTTCTGACATCTGATAAAACTCTGCATGCATATCATGCTCTTCTACGGAATCCACGCTAACTGGCCGGAATGTTCCAAGCCCTACATGAAGGGTAATGAAAGCAGTGTGTACTCCTTTATCCTTCAAAGCATCTAACAGTTCTTCTGTAAAATGGAGACCTGCTGTCGGAGCTGCAGCTGAACCAGTTTCCCTTGCAAAGACAGTCTGATAACGGTCGCGGTCTTCTAGTTGTTCTTTGATATATGGAGGTAGCGGCATTTCTCCTAAGCTATCTAATACTTCGTAAAAGATGCCTTCATATCGGAAATCAAGTTTTCTACCACCATGTTCGCTTTCGCCGGTGCAAATGGCAGTTAAACGACCATCACCGAAGGAGACCACAGTGCCTTCTTTTACACGTTTAGCAGGCTTTATGAGGGTTTCCCAAGTGTCACCTTCAATTTGTTTTAATAGTAGTACTTCAATTTTTGCCCCTGTTTCACCTTTCACGCCAAAAAGACGTGCAGGTAATACTCTTGTATCATTTAGGACAAGGCAATCGCCTTCATTTACGTAGTCCAAGATGGAGCGGAAAGTGGGTTCGTGTGTTAGTTCTCCGGTTTGTTTGTTCAGTACCATTAGGCGTGATGCTTCTCTTTGTTCTAGTGGAGTTTGTGCGATCAGTTCTTCTGGTAAGTGGAAATCAAATAAATCTATCTTCATAGTGTCACCTTTTCTTGTTTGCTTTCTTATATCATAGAGTGTACTTTAACTCCTGTATCTTTTCGTTCCAGGTATTCGCTTATCCGGAGGGCGGTGCTTGAGCTTCCTCGCTGAGTTGGAAACCACTGAAAAAGTATTTAAAATTAAGGTGTTGTTCAAACACCGCTGTGGATTTCCGCAAATGGCTTCGCTTTCCTAGGGGCGGTGCTTGAGCCTCCTCGCTTTGCTGCGGGGTCTCAAGCTACCGCTATCTCCCTCAGGAGTCTTCGCCTTTTGCTCCAATCCACAGCTAGAAATCACTTAGTACATGAATATTCAGTTTTTCAGTGGCTTCCTTCGCCTGCGTGGTCTCAATCTACCGTTACGCCCCCGCTTGAGTCTCACACCTTGCACTCCAGTCTACAGGTAGAATATTTTTTATCTAAAACGGCCGATGAAATAAAATATTAAACTGAGCACGATGCTGATGATGATGGAGGTTACGATTGGGAAGAAGAAGGTTACATTGCCTTTTTTCACGACGATGTCTCCTGGGATTTTTCCAACGACTTGCCAGAGAAATCCTACGATTAAAAGTACTGCTCCAATTACCATCAGCATTTTAGGCAGTTCCATTATTCTTTTGGCACCTCCATATTGAAATGACGGTACACTAAATCTGTCACGATCCGGCCACGTGGAGTGCGTTGGAGAAACCCAATTTGCAAGAGGTATGGCTCATACACATCTTCAATGGTATGGGATTCTTCTCCAATGGTTGCTGCGATTGTATCCACCCCAACAGGACCACCACGGAACTTTTCAATGATGCCCATCAGTAGCTTATGGTCGATATGATCTAATCCAAGTTTATCTACCTGCAAGCGATCTAACGCTTCTTTTGCTAGAGATGCACTAATTGTATCTTTTCCTAATACTTGGGCAAAATCCCTCACCCTTCGCAATAGCCGATTAGCAATACGCGGAGTTCCCCTTGCTCTTCTGCTTATCTCGATAGCTGCGTCCTGCTCTAATCCAATCTCCAGGATCTGTGCAGTGCGCAGGCAGATTTCCGTTAACTGCTCTTCGTTATAATACTCCAACCTGCTCAGTACGCCAAAACGGTCTCTAAGAGGCGCTGTTAGTAAGCCCACTCTTGTAGTAGCACCAACAAGCGTGAAAGGAGGAAGATCAAGACGGACAGATTTTGAGGTTGGTCCCTTCCCTATCACGATATCCAGACAGTAATCCTCCATCGCAGGATAAAGAACTTCTTCAATAGAACGATGAAGACGGTGAATTTCATCTATAAAAAGGACATCTCCTGGTTCTAATGCAGACAAGATTGCTGCAAGGTCGCCTGGACGCTCAATGGCAGGTCCTGCTGTTGTGCGAAGTTGCACTCCCATCTCGTTCGCTATGATGGCTGCAAGCGTCGTTTTCCCAAGTCCGGGAGGTCCGTAAAGCAGGACATGATCCAAGGTTTCCTGGCGCATTTTTGCGGCTTGTATAAACACTTCCAGGTTTTCCTTCACTTTATCTTGTCCAATATATTGCTGCAAGGTTTGGGGCCTTAAACTATATTCTAAAGAATGCTCCTCCAAGGTTGCATCCTGTGAAACCATGCGATCATCCATCAGTTGGTTCCCCCTTTCCTAAGTCAGTGGTTAAAGTCCCATATTATTTCAAGAGGAGCTGTAATGCTCTTTTTACATATTGATCTGTTGATAGGTCTTCTTTTTTCAATGCAGGGACAATTTTTTTGATTTCCCGGTCACCATAACCTAATACTTTCAATGCCTCTAATGCTTCATCCAATGCAGAACTGGAAGTTGTCGTGACATTTACTTCTACGTCAGGCTGAAAAAGATCTGGAAAAGCACTTGGTACAAGGTCGTTGAGCTTGCCTTTTAGATCTAATATTATTTGTCTTGCTGTCTTTTTTCCCACACCCGGGAATTTAACAAGGAATTTTTCATCTTCATTTTCTATGGCATGTACCACCTGTGCCGGCTGTCCAGATGCTAAAATGGCAAGTGCCCCTTTTGGACCGATGCCTGTAACGTTTAAAAGCTTCATAAACAGATTTTTATCTTCTCTCGTTTTAAAACCATATAGGGCCAAAATATCTTCCCTGACATGTTGATATGTATAAATGGTCACTTCTTTGTCGCGGTCCACTTGATAGATGAAAGGGTTTGGCGCATTCACCTGATATCCGACTCCCATCACTTCCACCACAACATATTCCGGTGACACGTATTCGACAAAACCTCTAATAAAATCGATCAACGTAAAAATACTCTCCTTTTTCGTTCAGCTTCTACTCTCCATTTTACCATGAATAGAAGAAACTATCGGCTCAAAAGAAAAAGATAGCATATTTTAGTGCAATTGTTAAGGTAAATTAACCTTGATTCGGACCAATGCGAAAAACAGACCAGCAAGATGCCGGTCTGTTTATTGTTTTTTGGTCGTATAAGGCTTGAAGGTCTCCAATACTTGCACATAATCATCTTTGGTTCCCACTTTAATTCCACCTTTTAATTGCTCGTGCTGGTGGCTTTCCAATTTTCCTACATCAATCTGGAAAAAGGATTGTATAATCTTGGATGCCTCTGTTGGCTTTCCTTCATATATAGTTAAAATTCCATCATCGGAGATTCCAAAGTATCCATTAGATTTCAATAAAGGTGATATATCATCAATGTATTGTTGAAACACCACTTGTTCTCCATCCAGGTCGATAACCTGCCAATCCTCGTATTGCGCCCAGAAGTCTTCCATTGCCCAAACGGTCTCATCCAGAATTTCCTCACTGACCTCGCCATCAAGATAGATTCGTTCCAACACAACCTTCAATGTCAATGGACCGTTTACTTCAAACGCATCCTCCAGTACTTCTTCATCCACATATTCATTCTCATCTGCTGCACCTTCATAAGTGGCAAACGTATAAAGCAATCCAGATGCGGCAACGAAGACAACTACCAGTAGGATCCACTTTTTAAGTATGATGGGTTTCATTGTTACATTGCCCCCTCACATTCTCATTAGTTTAATTTCTATCCCAACAATTTATTGGTCTTATCCTTTTTTAGTTTGACCATATTTAGGAATATTAACCATGAGTAAGGGGAAAATTTCTACACAAAAAAAACAGCCCCTATCATTAGAGGCTGTTCCTAAAAAGTTATCTTGTCATGGTGCGATAAATTCCCCGCATTGTTTCGTCCAAATCTTGCAAATGCCATTCTCCATTACGCAAATCATTATCCACACTTCTGACTGTACTGTACACACTTGCATCAACGGCAACGCGTACGTCTTTATTTTTCAAAAGCGGTTTAACTGCTTCACGAACTTCGCGTTTTAGTTGACGTGTATCATCTGCTCCATTTTCCGGATTTACCGCAACAAGCACTTCATCCCCATTGATTAAAACACGGGCATCATCGACTCCATCTACCTTAGAAGCACGTTTAACAATCCGATTTGCAAGGTTGCCATCATAATTATTGTAATATGAAGGATTCCCTACATTCTCGATCCCGTTAAGATGTCCGTGATAGTTCTGATCTGTACGACTGTAATGTGGCGTATCATATCCAATATTCAAATCCCCGCCATCATAGTTACGGTTTGTTGCATTTCTGACTCCATTTTCTTTGTTACGTCTTACTCTGTTTTCGTCGTAGATCACAGATCGGTCCAAAATTTCATTCAAAGGACCATCATTATCCTCCAGAAGACGGGCATTTCCCCTTTCTTCCGGTTCGCGACGTGTACGGTCATTGTTTACATAAGGATTGTTTTCGCTTGTATAATACCCAATAGGTCTTGTTTCCTCATAATACCTATTGTCTGTTGCACTTTCCTTTTGGCCGCATCCCGCCAGACCGCCAACTAAAAGTGCCGCAGAGGTTACAGTGAATAGTGACTTCCTCAATGTAAAAACCCCCTAACGAGTCAGTTGAGTACAAAAGATGTACTCTCCATTAGGGTGACAAGTTAAGGGGTGTTTTATTTTGTTAGTTCTCTCCAAGCTTTTAAAATTTTGGAGGTCCGAATGCCAGTTGACGCTTATGCTCTGTACGTTTATGCATTCTATCAATGATTTGCTTATCTTTTTCAGGAATTTCCTCGCCCTTAAGATAGCTGTCGATCATGTTGTAAGTTGTACCCATCTCATTTTCATCCGTCTGGCCTTCCCACAATCCTGCACTTGGCGGCTTACTGATGATGCTGTCCGGTACTCCTAGTACTTTCGCCATTTCACGAACTTCACCTTTGGTTAAATTCACAAGTGGAACTAAGTCTACTCCACCGTCTCCGTATTTAGTAAAATAGCCAGTATGCCATTCTGCCGCATTATCTGTACCAACTACCAAATAACCATAATTGTTGGCCACTGCATAAAGGGTCGTCATACGAAGACGCGCACGCGTATTTGCATCACCAAGTCTGGATGTTTCCTCGTTCCATTCGCCTTTTTCCTTTAGCTGTTTTTCCATCGCAGAGAAAAGAACAGTGTGTGTCTCAGAAAGGTCGATAGTCGTATGGGAAATCCCACAACTCTCGATAACTTCTAGCGCATATTCTTGATCTTTGGGGTCACTTTTACAAGGCATAATGACACCTAGAGAATCTTCAGGAAATGCCCTTTTGATTAGATGAGCTACAACAGCGGAATCGATTCCACCACTTACCCCGACAATTGCTCCATTCAGTCCTGCATCTTTTACTTTTTCTTGTATCCATTGTACCAACTTGGAAATTTTTTCTTCCATTACGTATTCTTCCCTCCAATTAGCAATATAAATTATTGTATCAGATTGTTGTAATTCGTCAAAAATTGTTTGCGCAATTCCCAAGTAGAAATAAAGTAGGAAAGGTTGGCAAAGCTGCTTGGCTTGCATATTGGATATAATCCCACTCAGCACTTCCAACTGAAAGTAAATCATAATCAATTAAATACACCTTATTATCTGCAGCTCTAATAAAATTATGACTCGCCACATCACCGTGAAGAATCACTTCCTCTGTTTGCACATATTCTTTCATCAGCCCATTCAGTGCAAAATGACTATAGTATACAATTTCACCGATTACATGAGGGTTAAACCACTTTGATAAAAATGGGACATGACTTTCAAAAATTTTAAGCCGGTTTTGCCATTTGACAATCATGTTTTCTTTTGGCAACTCAAATGGCAAAAAGGGTATGATTGTTTTACTGTGATGATGAAAATTTTGCAGGGTATTCAGTCCAGTAGTTCTATCCTCTGTTTTAGAGAAGCTGAACTTTCGCTTAGGAACGATATATTTTAACAACACCCATACTAATCCTTGCTCTAAAAGGAGGAATTGACCATCATTAAATTTTTCGTACATAAGCCCTTCATGGAAACCGTTCTTATGTAGAAGTTGGCTAACCTGTATGATGGATTCCAAATTGCCAGGTTCAGAATAGCCCTTTAAAATATATAAACCATTTTCTGCTTGTATTTTATAGAGATTATTTTTTATTTTACTGTAGGAATGTATCGCAAGCTTTGTTTCCAGGGAGAGACGAAAGAAAAGACGATTTCGATTGAAATCGTCTCTAAAGATCGGTTGATCAGTTTTCATCATCAATTTCTGGACCTTCAAAATCTGATCCTTCATTTCGCTCTTCATTTGAAACTCCGTACCCATAACCTTGAGGATTATAATAGCCCGGAGCAACAGGATAGCCATAAGGTGCATAACCATAAGGAACATCATTTCGATAACCTTGAGGTGCTCCACAGCCACAATCTCCACCGGAGCTTGCTCCTGCGACCTGTTGCTGATTACCATCCATTGGTCCGAATCCTGAACCTGGGGATACTGGCCCCATCGGATAGCACGGATACCCTCCCATTGGTCCCATAGGCATTCCTTGTGGCATCATTTGTGGCATGCCCATTCCTGGCATCATTCCCGGCATGCCCATTCCTGGCATTCCATTTTGAGCCATTTGATCTTGAACACCCATTACGGCACTTTCCATCTCTTCATTGCTCATATTCGGCATTTGGCCCATCTGTTGCATCTGTTGCATTTGCTGCATCATTTGTTGTTGCATTTGCCCGTAATCAACATCAGGAGATTCTTCCCCTTGTTGCACTCCCATTACTTGTGATCCATCCATTCCTTGCATTCCAGGCATCATTCCTGGCATTCCCATTCCTTGCATCCCTGGCATCATCCCTGGCATTCCCATTCCTTGCATTCCAGGCATCATCCCCGGCATTCCCATTCCTTGCATTCCAGGCATCATCCCTGGCATTCCCATTCCTTGCATTCCAGGCATCATCCCCGGCATTCCCATTCCTGGTCCACCCCATCCTGGTCCCCATCCGTGATGGTGATGATGGTGTGGTGGACATGGAGGACATAACCCGCTTCCAGGCAATACTGGTGATACTGGATAGCATTCTTCCATAGCTGGTTGTTGCACTCCCATAACCTGTTCAGGACTTTCAGGACTCTCTTCTTTAGGCTTTGGTATGTTTACAGGCATGTTCACATTTGGCATTTTTATGTTCGGCATTTTCGCGTTTGGCATTTTGATGTTCGGCATCTTAGGCATTTTTTCATTAGGCTGCTTGTGCGGAACATTAACCGTCAAATAATTATTTACATCCACTTCGGGAAAATACGGCTTCAATTGCGGCATTTTCGGAGTGTATGGTGTTTTCTGAGCTTCTTTTACTGGTTGCTCTTTTACTGCAGGCTTTTTCGGCATCTCCTTATAAGGATGTTGCGCTTTAGGCGCCTGTACTCCCATTACTTGCTTTGGCGCTTCTTTCTTCACACCCATCACTTGGCTTTCTTTCTTGACAGGTACCCCTGCCATCGGCACTTTTATTTTCATTCCAGGCATAATCATGTCAGGATTGCTTAGTTGTGAATTCGATTTCTTTAGTTCTTCGAAGTTCACATTGTATTTCTGGGCAATCTTCCACAATGTATCCCCTTTTTGGACAATATGGATTTTCAAGGATTTTCCCTCCTTAGCAAAGTCTTTACAGTCTATGAGTTGTGTAGGCATTTTGCCACTATTCTTCACATCAACTTATGCGTCAAAAAGGGAGTTTATGATAAAAAACATGGACACCGCAGGGAAAAATAAATTTTTTCCGACGGTGCCCATTTTTATTATTCGCTTAAACACCGCTGTTGATTTCCGCAAATGGCTTCGCTTTCTTAGGGGCGCTGCTGGAGCCTCCTCGGCTACGCCTGCGGGGTCTCCACCTAGCGCTATCTCCCTCAGGAGTCTTCGCCATTTGCTTCAATCAACAGCTAGAAACTGCATTCTTTTAAAATTCAACCCTAACAGTACTTTTTTAGGCGTGTTCGAGCATTTTGTTTAGTGCTGAGATGGATTGTTGTGCTACATCTTGTTCAACTTGGATCCTGTTGATGATTTGTCCGCTTTCGATGGATTCAAGTGCCCATAGTAAGTGGGGAAGGTCGATGCGGTTCATGGTGAGACATGGACACATGTTTGGATTTAGTGAAACAATTTCCTTGTCTGGGTGCTGTTGAATGATTCTGTTTACCAAGTTCATCTCTGTTCCGATTGCCCATTGGCTGCCTGCTTCCGCTTTTTCTATTGTTTCAATGATATATTTCGTACTTCCTGCGAGGTCACTTTTTTGGACCACTTCCCAAGTACACTCTGGATGTACGAGAATCTTCATTTCAGGTTTATCTCTTCTCAACTGTTCAATATTGCCTAAAGTGAATTTTTCATGAACCGAACAATGCCCTTTCCAAAGGATTACTTTTACATTTGAAGGGTCACCATCGTATTCCAGTTCATCCGTTATCGGATTCCAAACTGCCATTTCCTCTAAATGAATCCCTAAATCATAAGCAGTATTTCTACCAAGATGTTGGTCTGGCAAGAATAAGATTCTTTCTTTTTGTGTGAATGCCCATTTCACCATTTTGTGAGCATTGGAGGAAGTAACGGTAGCCCCACCCCTTTTTCCGCAAAAGGCTTTAATGGCTGCAGTGGAGTTCACATACGTCAATGGCAGCATTGTGTCGCCAAAAACCTTTTCAAGCTTTTCCCACGCCCGCTCCGTTTGATGAATATCAGCCATATCCGCCATCGAACAGCCTGCCCTCATATCCGGCAATACCACTACTTGATTTTCATTTGTCAAAATGTCTGCAGTCTCTGCCATGAAATGCACGCCGCAAAAAACGATAAAGGTGGCCGTTGTGTCTGCTGCAGCTTGTGCAAGTTGCAAGGAATCCCCTGTCGCATCAGCAAATTCAATGACTTCATCTTTCTGATAGTGATGTCCAGGAATAAAAAGATCCGCTCCAAGCTTCTCTTTTATTTCCTTAACTCTTGTTCTCATTTCCTCAGTTGTCATTTCACGATATTTGGCAGGCAACAGCCCGTTATCTTTTTTCACTAAATCTAGTATGTTCATTAGTAAACCCCTTTCGCCCCAACATTGAAACTAATATCTAATGATTTTGCTGAATGGGTCAGCAGTCCTAAGGAAATATAATCCACACCCGTGTCCCGGTAGGATGCGAGGTTGGTTAAATTAATACCTCCTGATGCCTCTGTTGTAATATGCTTTGGCACATGCTCGATATAATCTTTTATTTCTTCCGGAGTGCGGTTATCAAACATAATGACGTCTGCACCAGCCCCAACAGCTTCCTGAACCTGTGCCAACGATTCTGTTTCTACCTCAATTTTGACCATATGTCCGACTTTTTCGCGCACACGTTGAACCGCGTTTGTGATGCTTCCGGCAAACTCGATATGATTATCTTTAATCATCACACCATCATACAATCCAAAACGATGGTTGTTTCCTCCACCGCAAGTAACAGCGTATTTTTCCAACATTCTTAAGCCCGGAGTCGTTTTTCTTGTATCACAGACCTTCGTATGGCTGCTATCAAGTCTTGAAACGGCATTTGCAGTCAGCGTCGCAATCCCACTCATTCGCTGCATCAAATTCAGCGTCACTCTTTCTGCACCAAGTAAAGCCCTCATTTTCCCTTCCGCTTTTGCAATCACTTCCCCTTTTTCCAGTTTGTCTCCATCTTGTTTGAAAAGAGTTACCTGGACTGCCGGGTCAAGTAAACGCATTGCTTCCATAACAATCTGTTCTCCTACGAAAATACCGTTTTCTTTTGCAATAAACGTTCCTGATCCTATTTCGTTTTCAGCAAAAAGTGCCTCAGAAGTTAAATCTTTTTCCCCTATATCCTCTTTATAAAAATGACGCAGCATCTCTTGCAGCATGATTATATTCATCTATCACTTTCTCCTTTCCCAATACGCTCTCTCCCTGTTGAACATGCAAAATTCGTACCTGTCTCCAAGATTCTTTAGCTACTGGAAAATCAGAACGAAAATGGGCTCCACGACTTTCCTTTCTTTGCAGGGCCGCTTCTGTTATCAGAAAGCATAACTGAAGCATGTGGATGGCCTCTATTTCTTTTATTTGTAATATATCTGTTAGTTGATTCAACGCCTTGCAGTATGGTTGGAAAAGTTCCAGCCATTCCTTTAACTCCAGTAACCCTTCCTCATGCCGGACAATTCCAGCGTGCTTCATCATCATGTGTTGAATTTCTTCTTTTGGTGGAAGTGGCACTGCCCTTTGCTGAAGCAAATCCATATCTATTTTGTCAGTAGATGTTTGGTGCCAAAGCAAATGATGGCTTATTACTTTTTCTGCTAAAAGATGATCAGCAAGCGTCTTTGAAAAAACGATGGTCTCAAGCAAAGAGTTACTCGCCAACCGATTTGCTCCATGCACCCCATTACAGGCAGCTTCTCCAACAGCGTACAAGCCCCGAAGCGTTGTTTCTCCATGAACGGTTGTATGAATGCCGCCCATATAGAAATGAGCCCCCGGTACCACAGGAATAAGATTAGACTTTAAGTCGATACCATGCTTTGTGCATAGCTTAGTGATGGCAGGAAACCTTGTCTGGAATTGCTCCACGTTGGAGATATTCAGGTATACCTTTTCACCGTTGTCCAACTCTTGAAAAATGGCACGGGAGACAACATCTCTTGGTGCCAAGTCTTTCATTGGATGTACATGTTCCATGAACCGATGGCCTTTTCCACTCTGGAGAAATGCTCCTTCCCCTCGAACTGCTTCTGAAACAAGTCCGACCGCTTTTCCGTCAACAGACAGCATCGTAGGGTGAAACTGCATGAATTCCAAATCTGTCAATGTCGCTCCCGCTTGATAAGCGAGAGACAGCGCCATGCCGGTAATGCTCTCATTATTTGAAGTATAAGGATACAGGGAACCCGCTCCACCTGTTGCCAAAATCACTTTTCCGGCAAAGTAATTTGTCCGTTCTCCATTAGAATTGAGGGTTTGAACTCCACAGCATTGGTTATTTTGGACATGTAACTTGATAACGGTTTCATGTTCTACCATTAAAACTTTTTTAGACAGCTTGGAATGGAGCCATTCCATCAATTCTTTGCCGGTTTGATCTCCTCCTGCATGAAGGATTCTTCTTTTTGAATGAGCACCTTCCATACCAAGGGAAAATTCACCAAGAACGTCACGATCAAACTGCATCCCATTCTGGATTAATGCCTGCAACTCACCTGGCCCACATTTTGTCAGTAATTCCACCGCATCTTCCTCATTGTGATAACAGCCGGCAGCAAGCGTGTCTTCGTAATGCAATTGCCAAGAATCTGTATGTTCGATAGCACAAGCAACTCCTCCTTGTGCAAGAAAAGAATTATTATCGTTTTTACTCGACTTTGTGAAGATAATCACATTCATATGTTCACTTAAATAATTTGCAGTCAACAAAGCGGATAGTCCACTACCGACTACAATCACATCTCGCTGTAAACTAGACACAAAAAAACCTCCTGTGTATATAAGTGTCTTGACACCTATATTTACACATTTCTATACTAATGACAAGAGATTTTTTCAAAGACCGAAAGATTGCTAGATATTACTAAATGTAGCAGTCATCTAAGGGGAGGGAGTATTCAAACATGATCTATCTCGACTACGCAGCTACTACCCCAATGAGCAACGAAGCCTTGGAGGCCTACCAGCATGTGGCACGAAATTATTACGGAAACAGCAGCAGTTTACACGACACAGGCACCACCGCAGTGGATTTATTGGAAACCTGCCGCGGTGAGCTTGCACGGATAATTTCGGGGCAAAAAGAAGGTATTTATTTTACAAGCGGCGGCAGTGAGGCGAATCTTCTTGCTATACGCACCTTGTTAAAAGGCTGTGAGAAAAAAGGAAAGCATATTATCACCACCGAGACAGAACATGCTTCCATTCATTCACTTTTCAAGACTTTGGAAAAAGAGGGCTATGAAGTAACGTGGCTGCCTGTGGACTCCAATGGAATTATTGCTCTTTCCCAATTAAGAGAAGCATTACGCGAGGATACTTGCCTTGTGTCCATCCATCATGCTAATTCCGAAACGGGAATCTTGCAGCCTCTTGAAGCGATCGGGGAACTCCTTAAGGGGAAAAACATCCACTTTCATAGCGATTGTGTCCAGACATTTGGTAAAATACCTATAGACGTGGAAAAGCTCCACCTTACAAGCATCTCCATATCATCCCATAAAATTTATGGACCAAAAGGCGTCGGAGCTTTATATATCAATCCAAAAGCAACTTGGAAATCCATTTACGAAGGCGCTAGTCATGAAAAAGGAATGCGCCCCGGCACGGTAGACGTCCCAGGTATCGCTTCATTCCTAACTGCTGCCCAACAAATGGAAGCATCTATGCAGGATATAAAAGAAAAGTATGAAACGATGCGAATCCACTTTCTCAGATTGATTCAACAATCTTGGCTTCCCATTGTAGTCGAAGGAGAACGCGTACAAGGCCTTCCTCATATCCTCGGCTTGAGAATACCAGGTATTGAAGGACAGCACGTCATGCTTGAATGCAACCGAAGAGGCATTGCCATCTCTACAGGAAGTGCCTGTCAAATGGGGTCTCAATCCCCTTCAAGAACAATGATTGCCACCGGGAAAACACCAGATGAGGCACGGGAATTCATTCGCCTCTCATTTGGAAAACAAACCACTATCAGAGACCTTGAGCTTACTGTCGGGGCACTTAAGGAAATTATAGAAGAACAGATGAAAAGGAGCGACTAAACTTATGACACAAGAAAAGAAAGTACTTGGGGAAGAACGACGAAACCTCCTTTTGCACTGGCTGCAAACAGAAGACAAGCCTCTTACCGGCGGAGAGTTAGCAGGACGAACCAATGTAAGCCGACAAGTCATCGTCCAGGACATCTCCCTCTTAAAAGCAAAAAACGAACCGATCCTTGCAACCAGCCAAGGCTACGTCTACATGAAACCTTTCGGTGAACAGGTAAAAAAAGAACGAATTATCGTGTCCTTCCACGAACCCCACCGGACAAAAGAAGAACTATACATCCTCGTCGACCACGGCGTAACAGTCAAAGACGTGAGAATCGAGCATCCTGTCTATGGCGATTTGAACGCATCTGTCATGGTGTCTAGCCGCGCAGAAGTGGATGCTTTTATTCGGAAAATAAAGCAAACGAACGCTTCTTATTTATCTCAGTTGACGGATGGAACGCATTTGCATACGATAGAGGCCGATTCCGAGGAGAAGCTGGATGCAGCGTGTGCGGCTTTAAAGGAAGCTGGGATGGTTGTGGAGTAGGGAGTGGTGGCTATGAAGCTGACTTGAGGAGAGCTGGAGACTTTCTCGTACTGTATTGCTGAAGGCGGGGTGGTTTTGCGGAGGGCTTAGCTTCTCTGCTACCGTTTTGCGAAGGGTGCGGCGGTTTCGGGCGGAGACAAGGCTTCTCTGCTACCGTTTTGCGAAGGGTGCGGCGGTTTCGGGCGGAGACAAGGCTTCTCTGCTACCTTTTTGCGAAGGGTGCGCCGGTTTCGGGCGGAGAGAAGGCTTCTCTGCTACCGTTTTGCGAAGGGTGCGGCGGTTTCGGGCGGAGAGAAGGCTTCTCTGCTACCGTTTTGCGAAGGGGGGTGCGGCGGTTTCGGGCGGAGACAGGGCTTCTCTGCTACCTTTTTGCGAAGGGTGCGGCGGTTTCGGGCGGAGACAAGGCTTCTCTGCTACCGTTTTGCCAAAATCGCGGTGGTTTCGGGCGGAGAGACAAGTTTCTGTTAGACCTTTTACCTGCTCTTTATCCCGCTTCGGTCGTATAGAACGCTTCTATTTGACTTTTTACCCTACTTTCTCCCGTCTTCGGGCGTATAGAACCGTTCTATTTGACTTTTCCTCTTACTTCCACCTCGCTTCGGGCGTATAGAACCTTTCTATTTGACTTTTCCTCCTGCTTCCACCTCGCTTCGGGCGTATAGAACCGTTCTATTTGACTTTTCCTCTTGCTTCCATCTCCCTTCGGTCGTATAGAATCCCCGCCCCCATCAACAACAAAAAAACCGCCCAAAGATGCCCCTTACTTCAGCACCCCTAGACGGATTTTTCCAACAATACAACACTATTTCAACAAATAACTATTATATCTCCCCAACAATTTCACCGAACAACCAAGTGCCTCCAGCTCCTCAATCGCTGGCGGAATCAACGGATGAGCCACTTCCTCATTAATATCAATAATGAAAAAATAGTTACCCAAACCCGTTTTCATTGGGCGGGACTCTATTTTTGATAGGTTCAGCTTTCTCCATGCAAATACGGATAACACTTGGTGAAGTGCGCCCGATTGGTCAGTTGGGAGCGACACCATGAGGGTAGTCTTCTCCCCTACATTGCTGTACTCTTCATTTTGTAGCATTACAGTTTCATCACGGTGCAGGATAATAAATTTGGTATGATTGTTGTCATAGTCATGAATATTTTCTTGCAACACACTTAAGTTATATTCTTTTGCAGCAAGCGAGTTGGCAATGCAGGCTGCCTGTTTGGATAGTCTGTGGTCAGAAATCAATTTTGCGGCAGCTGCAGTGGAAGAAGTGGTTTCATACACTGCATTCGGAAAGTTTTTATGTAAGAATTTATGGCACTGGGCAATTGCGTGGGAGTGGGAATAGATTACTTCCAACTCTCCGCCATTTTTTATATGATCAGGATGAACTAATAAATGCTGACTAATTGGAATGGTCAGTTCGCCTACAATCGGCAAAGGACAGTCGTGAATAAGGTAATCCAGCGTCACATTTACAGATCCTTCAATAGCGTTCTCTAGTGGAACGACCGCCATGTCAACCTTCCCATCTAACACCGCATCCATGCACTCAGGTATCGTGGAAAATGCTTTTTTACCAGACTCTGGAAAAAATTTTGTAACCGCCATATCAGTAAATGTTGCTTTCGGTCCTAAAAATCCAATTTTCGTCATGCTCTCTACTCCCCTATCTCCACTATGCTTCCAAAGGGTAGACCTAAAGTTAAGCGCCTGTCCCTAAGATCTCTACTTTATCTACAAATTCTAATCGCTTCAGCATCGAAAGTAAAGCGTTGATATCACCTTTTAAACCAGACATATCAAGTGAAAGCGTCACATTTGCCTTTCCTTGCAGCGGGATGGTCTGGTGAATCGTCAACACGTTACAGCCGACTGTTGCTACCGTTGCTAGAAGTTGCGATAACGCACCTGTCTGATCTTCCAGGTGAAAAAACAAGGTCATGATTTTTTCTTTAACCATGGTGTGAAATGGAAAAACGGTGTCACGATATTTGTAAAAGGCACTGCGGCTAAGGTCCACTTTTTGAACCGCTTCTGCAATGGAATCCACTTTTCCGCGTGCGAGCATTTCTTTTACTTCAATCGACTTTTTCATCGCTTCTGGCAATACGTCTTCCCGCACTAAAAAGAACTTCTCCTCTAACATCGGATATCTCTCCTTTTTTTAAGGCATTATTAAGTATCTCGTTATCTTCCTGTTGACTTTCGCTCCAGGTGTTCGCTTTCCGCGGGTCGGTGCTTGAGTCTCCTCGGCAAGCCTGCGATGTCTTAAGTCTACCGCTACCTCCCGTCGGAATCTCACACCTTGTGCTACAGTCAACAGGAGGTAATCACTGCAAATATTATGCATATGTAAAGAAGAGAGGATAAAATGAATTATCCCCTCTGGCTAATCTATTCAACAAATTCGAATTCGTATTTCTGTAGACGAACGATGTCGCCGTCTTTTGCACCGCGTGCACGCAATGCTTCATCGACACCCATACCACGAAGCTGGCGGGCAAAACGTTTGATGGACTCTTCATGGTTGAAGTTGGTCATTACAAACAGTTTTTCAAGTTTTTCACCTGAAAGTACAAAGGCACCGTCTGGATCACGAGTAATCATGAATGGTAGCTCTTCTTCCTCGTGCTTGTAAACGACGCGTTGCTCAATTGCTTCCTCTTCATATAATGGATATTCTGGTGCATGTTCGAGCTCATCCGCGACTGCATATAAAAGATCACGAAGACCACTGCGAGTTAGCGCAGAGATAGGGAAGACTTTTACATCTTCGCCTACTTGCTGCTTGAATGTCTCAAGGTTTTCTTCCGCATCCGGCATGTCCATCTTGTTAGCTACAACAATTTGCGCACGCTCTGTCAGACGCAGGTTGTATTCTTTTAACTCTTCATTGATTGTTTTGTAATCTTCATAAGGATCACGGCCTTCTAATCCACCCATATCCACGACATGGATGATGACCCTTGTACGCTCGATGTGACGAAGGAATTGATGTCCAAGCCCCACACCTTCATGTGCACCTTGAATCAATCCAGGAAGATCGGCCATAACAAAGCTGCGGCCATCTTCGGTTTCTACTACACCAAGGTTAGGTACAATAGTAGTAAAATGGTATTCGGCAATTTTCGGTTTTGCTGCAGAAACAACGGAAAGAAGTGTGGATTTCCCTACACTTGGGAATCCTACAAGTCCTACATCTGCAAGCACTTTCAACTCAAGAACAACATAGCGCTCTTGACCTGGTTCCCCGTTTTCAGCAACTTCTGGAGCAGGGTTTCTTGGTGTCGCAAAACGTGTATTCCCGCGACCTCCACGGCCACCTTTTGCTACTACATATTGCTGGCCGTGTTCTGTTAAGTCAGCCAATGTTTCTTTTGTATCATCATCCATAACGACAGTTCCCGGTGGAACCTTTACAATCATGGCTTCAGAATTTCTTCCATGCTGGTTTTTGGACATTCCGTGTTCTCCACGGTTTGCTTTAAAGTGACGTTTGTAACGGAAATCCATCAGTGTGCGCAAGCCTTCTTCTACTTGAAGAATGACGTCCGCTCCTTTACCGCCATCACCGCCGGCTGGTCCACCATCCGGTACATATTTTTCTCGACGAAAGGCAACCATTCCGTTCCCACCGTCGCCACCTTTAACATAAATCTTGACCTGATCGACAAACATTGATTATTCACTCCGATATGTCAAAAGGTAAATAAAAAACCTTTTGCGTTCATTTTTTAAAACTTGTAAGACACTTGGATGGTACTTTGCTCAAGGGTTATCTCTTGTTCAACCACTGAGAAACTCTCCGGCTGTCTTTGCAGCCATGCCGTTAAAAAGTCTGTATCTTCTAGTATTCCATTTATATCAAAAAAGAAACGAATTTCCGCCTCTTCTATATGCAAACTTAAAAACAAATGGTTATCTGCTTTTTTGTTTACCGCATTTTCTAGGTCGGTAAACAAAGAAGAAATCCATTTGTATAATAACTCATCCGCTTTTGACAGATTTACAGGCTCTCCGATAATTTCATATTCCAACGAAAATAATCTAGGTTCCCAATGGAATGTAATCAGATATTCGGCAAATGCAGGGGCTTGTAAATTCGTCAAGTTGGATTCGTGATTGGCCTCAAGCACAATCTCCTCTATCAAATTATTCACTCGCTCCAAACGCCCAAGCGACAAATTCGCCTTAATCAGCTGAATCCGATTCAGCCAATCATGCCTCGAATGACGCAACACATCCAACGTCCCTCTATTTCTCATAATACCGTACCCCTAGTCCAAACTTTAATTCCAAATCCTACTTAACTATGTCGATTATAGCACAAAAAAAGAAGAAAAGGGGGTCAGACCCCCAAAGGATTTTCGTTAACGACGTCGAATAATATAAAGTTACCTTCTATCTAACACGTGCTATCTACCGCTTGGCCGTTTATCCGGCGCATTAAAAAAACTCTAACCTAAACATAGGCTAGAGTTCCTTTGGAATTATGCTTCTTGAGCAACAGGATATACGCTAACTTGTTTGCGGTCACGGCCTAGACGCTCGTAACGAACGATTCCGTCAACCTTCGCGAACAATGTATCGTCTCCACCACGTCCAACGTTTGCTCCTGGGTAAATTTTAGTACCGCGTTGACGGTATAAAATAGAACCACCAGATACTAGTTGACCGTCTGCACGCTTAGCGCCAAGACGCTTAGAGATAGAGTCACGACCGTTTTTAGTACTACCTACTCCCTTTTTGGAAGCAAAGAACTGAAGATCTAATCTTAACATGTATTCCACCTCCTACTTAGAAATGGTTATATAATTTCCATAGTCACGTTCAATCGTCTCTAAAGACACAACCATACCTTCTAGCAACAGTTGTACTTTGTCATGTGTCGCCTCATCCAAACCGGATGGAACCGAGCACTTTAAAAATCCATCTGCCCCTTGCTCAATATCAGGAGTAACCTGACATAGTGACATGACCGCGTTCACTGCACCGAAAGATACAGCAGAAACACCAGCACACACAATGTCTGCACCCTTTTTGGCAAAGTTAGCATGTCCAGTTATGGTAAACGATTGGATCAGTTTGTGATCGTCTCGCTTAATTGTAACTTTAATCATCCGATCACCTTTAAATTACAGGTTGATTGCATCAACAGTAACTTTTGTGTAAGGTTGACGATGACCTTGTTTTTTACGGTAGTTTTTCTTCGCTTTGTACTTGAATACAGTAATCTTCTTCGCACGACCTTGTTTCTCAACTTTAGCCGTTACAGTTGCTCCCGCTACTAGTGGGCTACCAACTTTAACATTGTCGCCACCAACGAAAAGAACTTTGTCGAAAGTTACTACATCTCCAGCAGCACCATCAAGTTTTTCGATGTAGATCGTTTGACCTGCTTCAACCTTGATTTGCTTACCACCTGTTTCAATAATTGCGTACATTCTCTTGCACCTCCTCAATAGACTCAGACTCGCCAGTGTCAGGTATATGTAACGAATTCACGCCCATATTTCATGGAACCTGGACTGTGCGGTTGTAGCACGGGTGCTACAAACTAACAAAGAACATCTTAGCATATTCCAAACCCTTATGTCAATAAGGTTTCACAGCGTTTTTACCCTTTCTTTCGCATCCTCAACAGATCCGGCAAAACGTATATCAAAACGTGGTACCCCGTCTTTTTCTATAAAATAAATCTGGAGACCACTACGCTCCATTATATCAGGCAAACCCATCAGCTTGTCCACCACTTCCGGACTTGCTTCCACGACCAATGCTTCCACATCGCTCCCTTTAAACTCCAACAGTTCCCGTTCCAGCTGGTAGGTAACGGTATCTACAGAGAACACAACCCCTTTCCCGTCACAAGGCGAACAAGGCTGCAACAGCATCTTCGTCAATGGTTCACGAACTTTTTTACGTGTCAACTGTAGCAGATTTAATTCCGTAAATCCAATCACTCTCACATGTGAGCGGTCTTTCTGAACCCCCGCCTTCACTTGACTTAACACCTGATGTCGCTCCAAATCACTTGCCATATCAATGAAATCAACAATAATGATGCCACCGATCTGCCTTAGCCGAAGCTGTCTCGCAATTTCCACAGCAGCCTCGAGGTTAGTTTTCAACACGGTCTCTTGCAGCCCCGTTTTCCCTATGTATTTACCTGTGTTCACATCAATGACCGTCATCGCTTCAGTATGTTCGATAATGATATACCCGCCGCTTGGCAGCCAAACAATCCGTTTCAACGCTTTCTCGAGCTCCTGCTCCATGCCTCTTCTTTTAAAAATGCCTTCCTTGCCTTGATAAAATCGGACAGGATAACCCTTCTTTTTAAAAAACTGCGAAGTCCCCGCATGATCTACCTCCACAAGTTTTACCTCAGCAGGTGGAATCTCCCGAATGATTTTTGATAAAAAATGATCCTCTTCATGGACAAGAGAGGGCACCTTTACTGATGCACTCTGTTTCTCCTGCACCTCAAGGAACTGTCGCTGCAACTCTAGCAGTTCTGCTTCTACCAAATCTGCCTCAACATGCTCACTTGCCGTTCGTAAAATAACCCCTTCATCCGAAGTCAGCCATTCTTGCAGAAGCTTCCGCCATTCCTGCCTTTTAACATCCGACATTCTCTTGGAGATTGCTTTGTATTTTCCATAAGGCTGATACACGATATGTGTACCTGGAAACTCTAGAAGCCCAGTCAATTTTGCCCCTTTCGTTCCCTCGCCCTCCTTTACCACCTGTACAAGTATTGCTTCCCCTTGGTGGACAAAATGAGAAATCCCTTTCTGTTCCTTTTCCGCTTTAGAAAGTGTGGAGGTTTGATAGGAACACAAATGGTCGCGGTGAAGATATCCCGGCTTCTTTTGTCCAAAATCAACAAAAGCGGCTTGCATGCCTGGCAGGACATTCACAACGCGACCAACATAAATATTCCCTTCTATCGGATGAGTTGTCGGCCGGTCTATCAGCAACTCGAAAATTTTACCATCCTCTTTTATCGCGACTCTTTTTTCTGTCGCCTTCATATCCATAATTAACTCTATCAATGAATTAGCCTCAGCTTTCGAAGTGAAGTTTTTAGTATGAATACAGGATATCTCCTATATCAATTGTCGTCAACTTCTCCTTGAAATAAGCATGCAGCAGTTCATTTTCGTCAAGCGGAGGCTGTTTGTCCTTTCCTTTCAT
Organism: Bacillus sp. RO2; assembly: GCF_012911845.1. Classification (GTDB taxonomy): domain Bacteria; phylum Bacillota; class Bacilli; order Bacillales; family Bacillaceae_I; genus Sutcliffiella_A. The sequence continues at coordinate 23,336 of NZ_JAAXCU010000031.1, forward strand.
TACAATAATATTGTGCTTGCAGTCCCTTTTAAACTTTTGAAGCACTTGGTGAATCTTCTCTTTTTCATCCACAACAATCGGCGTAATCGTTGAAAACGAATTATTCTTTCCATAATAACGTTCCATCAAAAAGCGCATAAAGACAAAGTGCCGCTGTTTCCACTCTGTATATAAGGAAAAAAACAGGAACACTGTGATGATCCATATATTAATGTGCAACGGGTCAATAACCAGATATGTTGCACAAAAAAGCGCCAAGAACACAAAGGAAGCTTGTAACGTTCGCTCATGCGCCTGCGCAAAAGCGGATGTACGGCTAAACAACAACCCCATGATTTTTCCACCATCCAACGGCCAGATTGGCAAAAGGTTCACGAGGAAAATCATGATATTAAAAGTAAAAAACATTTCCCACATACCAGCAGAAAGATAGCCTAGCTTAAAAAGAAGAAATGCGCCTGCTGAAAGCCAAACATGCTGCAGAGGACCAGCAAGCGTCACAACCAATTCCTCTTTTAACGGACGGTTTCCATGCTCCTCCATTTCGGCAACCCCGCCAAATGGCAGCAACAACACCTGTTTGATGCGCCAATTATAGTGAGTTGCCGCAATCCCATGGCCCAATTCATGGATAAATACAATAAAAAATAATATAAGCAGCTCCCGGAAATTCGCCGTTAAAATGGCCAACCCGGCGAGAAACCACATTAGTGGATGTACATGAATCTTCTGTACTAGCCTCAGCCATTTATTATTCAAATGAGATCACCTGCATAGGGTCGATAAATTCATTATCTTTTTGGATGGCAAAATAAAACATCCCTTTGGAACCATCTTCTAGGACCGTGGTCTTCCCGAGCACGTCGCCTGTTTCAATAAAATCAAATAGCTTCACATCTACTTCACCAAGCTGCCCATACCACGTATAACTATCATCTGGATGCTGGATGATAATCGTCTTGCCTGTATCCTCTCTGTTCCCTACAAACGATACAAACCCACCATTCATCGCCTCTACATTTGAATGAGCCATTGTTTCCACCATCACACCTTGGCCATTCGCTTCAAAACTTTCGAAAACTCGTCCAGAAGCCGGTATGACATAATCATCCGCATTGACGTTTGGCTGATCGGTACTTTTCGGCAATGGCAACAACGCCAACGATTTTCCGAATTTCTCCTCATACCAAGAAGTGAACGCTGCAAACTGAAAACTCTGCTCCATCGTTTTAGAAACAAACTGACGCGGCTTTTCAAAAGTACTTGTGGGATTCTGAAACATGATGGCTACCACCAGCACAAGAATCGCCGATGCCAAAATCTTAAACAGGAAAAGCTCCTTGTTGAACAACGGATGCCCCCCACCTCCATCAGGTCCCCCTTCATAAGAGGTGTAACTAGAACCCCCATACCTTTCCTCATCCCGGACCAACTGTTGCGATGATCCTAAATTGTTCCTTTTCGCCAACTGATTCTGCCGCTGCCGTCTTCTCTTTGCGGCTCGTCTCTTTATTTCCGCTATCCGATCGTTCATACAAACACCCTTCCCGCAAATAGGTTTGTACCATTTTATGACTTGTCCCGGGAGGATATGACGGAGGGCACGGTTTTTATTAAAAGCCCAGTTTTCTCTCAAAAATAAAATAAAGCCGTCACAATAAAAGAGACGACTTCACATATTCCTTAACGTACACCAAAGAATTTTTTAATTTTAAACATAACTCCCTTGTTTTCATCTTCAAGGGATTGTAGTGGAACGGATTCACCTAGGATTCGTCTTGCGATGTTGCGATAGGCAATGGATGCTTTGCTTGTTGTATCCATAACGATTGGTTCGCCGCTGTTGGAGGCACGGATGACACTGTCATCGTCTGCTACGATTCCAATAATATCGATTGCCAGGATGGATACAATTTCATCAACATCTAACATCTCACCGTTCTTCACCATGTGGTTACGGATACGGTTAACGACAAGCCTTGGTGGTTCCATATTTTCTTCTTTTTCAAGCAATCCGATAATTCGGTCTGCGTCTCTAACAGAGGAAACTTCAGGAGTGGTGACGACAATGGCTCTGTCGGCGCCGGCAATGGCGTTTTGAAAGCCTTGTTCGATTCCTGCAGGACAATCTATAATAATATAATCATAGTCTTGCTTTAGCTCTGCAACTAGTTTCTTCATCTGTTCAGGTTTTACCGCCGACTTGTCACTTGTTTGAGCAGCCGGCAAAAGCTTTAAGCATTCAAAGCGTTTATCATTGATTAAGGCCTGGTGCGTTTTACAACGTCCTTCAATCACGTCCACCAGGTCATAGATAATACGGTTTTCAAGTCCCATGACAACATCGAGGTTTCTAAGCCCGATATCTGTATCTACTAAACATACTCTTTTTCCTTGCAAGGCAAGAGCCGTCCCGATATTTGCAGAAGTTGTTGTCTTGCCGACTCCACCTTTACCAGAAGTAATTACGATAGCCTCTCCCACTTGTTACATTCTCCTTTCAAGCCGTGTTAACATCGGTCTTAGTTGTGAAAGCAATTGTAAGCGGTCTATGACAATTTGATCTTGATCATTTATATAGGCGCACTCCATTTCACTGCTTCCTTCTAGTTGCTCACTTAAATCTGGAGCGCGGTTTATCGTGTTATCGATTGAAAGCAAGGTTGGCTTCATTAAGCTCGCTGCAATGACGGCATCTTTTTTCCCTTGAAGTCCTGCATACGCGCTGCCGCGCAATGCACCAAGAATAAAGACATTGCCGCCTGCCTTCACTGTTCCACCAGGATTCACATCGCCAATGAGGAGAAGGTCTCCCTCTACCTCAAGGACTTGTCCTGAACGGATCATCCGTGCAACAGGAACAATTTCTGATTCCTTTTTCCACTGAATGGCCTGTTCTTTTGTGACGACATTGCTTTCGATGTCTTCTACGATAAAATTTTTCTTGCTTCGTATTACATCTCGTAGTTTTTCTTGTTGCTTATTGGTTAGAAAACGATTCCCTACTTTTAAACGTACTCCTAGGAGCGGGGTTTCGTCTGGATTGCTATTCGACGTTAGTTTTGCTTCTATTTCAGCTAAAAGCTCTTGAAATGAGCATGTATCATCGAGATGCAGGGTTAGGCCCTCTTTTGTGCCCTTAATGGTTACATACTGTTGTTTTTGTCTATTCACGACGTTCACCTCAACAAGTATATAATTCGACATCGTCCTTCTATTTCCTTTTTTCCTATACTCATAAAATAAAAAAAGATTGCTAGAATTAGTATGTAATGGAAAAGCCCGTCCCATTTGATAGGGATTGGGCTTTTTTAGGAAACTCCTAAATTTATACGATTCCATTTTACTCCTGTTGATTTTCGTTCCAGGGGTTCGCTTTCCAAGGGGCGGTGCTTGAGCCTCCTCGGCTTCGCCTGTAGGGTCTCAAGTCTACCGCTACCTCCCGTAGGAGTCTCACCCCTTGCACTCCAATCTACAGGGAAATCTTTTAAACTTTAATAGAACCACTTACAAAGTTTAAGTCAACTCATCTTTCTGCTCGATTGCCAGGCGTTCCATGAACAGTTTGATTGGGAAGAGCAGGAGTAATGCGATGATGGCATTGAAGATGAGTGTTGGTACCATGCGCATGGATAGGAAGTCGGAATGTGTCAATTCTGTGGTTCCGATTAGGGAGTGAATGCCAAATACGAGATGCTCTGTAATAGAGATGGACACCAACACCATTAGGAAGGAGATCAAGTAGTTTGTATTCACAAATCGTAAGATACTAGACACGATATAGACGGATATTCCGAATGCAAACAGGTACACACCTAAAATTTCTGTGTAAACCACATCGTACAAAAAGCCGAAGAGCATCGCGCAAATCAAACCTACATACGGGCTAGTGTAGATGGCACATAAAACAATGACAATCAGCATAAACCTCGGCACAATAATCCACTCTTCATGAAAACTGTGCAGTCCAAAGAAGTCGACACTCATGCTTTCCAGGATAAACAAGAAAAGAAGCAGGGCTGGTAAGACATATTTTCTCACTCAGAGCCCCCCTCTTCAGTTGCTTCTTCTTCTGATTCGACTGGTTCATCACCTGATATTAGTGTTCGTTTAACTATCATTACTTGGTTGATGTCATAGAAATCAGCTGCAGGCTTCACATAGGCCATTTGCGTTAATCCATACTCATCTGCCACTACTTCTGTTACTTCCCCGATCATTAATCCTTCAGGGAATACACCACCAAGTCCAGAGGATAAAACGGTCTCCCCTTCTTTTACTTCTGCTTGGTGAGGAATTCTTTTTAAAAGCAGGGCACCTTTTTCTTCATCATATCCTTCAATCAATCCGAAGATATCTTCTTCTCCTTGTATGTATGCAGAGATTCGATTCTTAGGATCCAATGAACTCAATAATTGCACAGTAGAAGTGAAAGCATTGGCTTGCTTGATTTTACCGATCAGACCGCCTGATGTGATAACGGCCATATCTTTTTCCACGCCATTTTGCTTACCTTTATTCAGTGTAATTTGTTCGACCCATTGATCTGGATTTCTGCCAATCACTGTGGCTGGTTTTGGTTCATAATCGCTCAGTGAATCGAGTTCGCCGATCACTTCGCGGAATTCTTCATTTTCTTGTTCTAGCTTTTGGACTTTCGTTTCTAAGAGAGCATATTCTTCTAGTCTAGCACGCAGCACTTTATTCTCTTCATACGTATCCTTTAGATATCCTACATTATCAAAGAAACCCGCGACAACATGTGCGGGCCTATAAAAGATAGATTGGACAAAGCCTGTTGTGTCTTTTACAAACTGTTCAGGCCATGTCAAATCGTCCCGTTCTTTTAAAGAGAAACCAATCAATGCCACCAGAAAAATTAAGCTCACCAACAAAATAATCAACCTTTTATTGAGGAAAAATTGTGGCATGACTTAACACCTACTTAGCGATAATCTCTTGATTTCTTTTTAAACTCATCAATATAATCTAATGCTTTCCCTGTTCCGATAGCAACACAATCCAATGGGTTTTCAGCAATGATAACCGGCATTTTCGTTTCTTCACTGATTACTTTATCTAAGTTGCGAAGTAAAGCTCCGCCCCCAGTAAGTACAATTCCACGGTCCATAATATCAGACGCTAACTCTGGTGGAGTGCGCTCTAATGTGGCTTTTACAGAATCAACGATAGCCGTTACTGTATCCTTTAACGCTTCTCCCACTTCTTTAGCAGTGATTTCTACCGTTTTAGGTAGACCTGTCAATAGGTCACGGCCACGGATATCCATTGGTTCAATGCCTTCTGGATCTCCTGCAGAACCAACTTCAAGCTTCAACGCTTCCGCTGTGCGTTCCCCGATCATCAAGTTATAGTTTTTACGGATGTAAGCGATGATCGCATCATCCATTTCATCACCAGCAACACGGATGGACTGGCTAGTAACAATTCCACCAAGTGAAATGATGGCAACTTCTGTAGTACCTCCACCGATATCCACCACCATGCTTCCAGTTGGTTCCCAAACCGGAAGATTCGCACCAATTGCAGCTGCAAACGGTTCTTCGATTGGGTACGCGTCACGCGCGCCAGCTTGGCGAGTGGCATCAATTACCGCTCTTTCTTCTACCGCTGTAATCCCGGATGGTACACATACCATCACGTATGGCTTGCGAGAAAAGGAACTTTTGTTTTTTAACGCTTGTTTAATATAATATTTCATCATCGTTGCCGTTGTTTCGTAGTCCGCAATAACTCCGTCTTTCATCGGACGCAATGCGACAACATTCCCCGGGGTACGACCGATCATGTTCTTTGCGTCGTTCCCGACCGCAACAATGGATCGTGTGTCGGTTTGCAGCGCCACAACTGACGGCTCACGCACAACAATCCCTTTTCCTTTAATAAAAACTAATGTATTGGCTGTTCCCAAGTCAATACCAAGATCTCTCGTTCCAAACATATAAGTGTATCTCCCTTTCTGATACTAATGCGTAATAGTGGTAAATGAAAAGTGATTAAACGGACGAAGCATGCCCATATATTTTCATTAACATGTGGATAACGTTTATTGTAGAAATTTGATGGATTAAGAAGGTTATCCTTCCAAACTCATGAGTAATATTATAGCGTAGGATATGAAAAAAGCATAGTACTTACACATAGCCTTTTTCTTTCAAACTGATGAATTTCTGATCTCCAATGATTAAATGGTCCAAAAGCTCTATGCCAATGAGCTTTCCGCATTCACTGAGTCGTTTCGTCACATCTATGTCTTCACGACTAGGAGCTGGGTCTCCAGATGGATGATTATGGATACAAATGAAGGATGCCGCTGATCGCCTGAAAGCTTCCTTGAACACCTCGCGAGGATGCACGATGCTTGCATTCAAACTTCCAATAAAGACAGTTTGCTGGTGAAGAACCTGATTTTTTGTATTCAAGTAAAGGCATATATAATTTACTTAAATACGAATAGAGCAACCGACATCAGGTTGCTCTATTTATATTCTAAAATACCATTACATTCCCTACCTCAAATCAATATGCCGTCTACATTTTGTACACACAAATAAGTTCTCTTGGATTTCCCTGTGATGTTTAAGTTTTCTACAAGATTGGCATGATAATGTTACAAGACGTCTAGGAATCCCCATTTGATCATCATCCACAAGCCTTTCCTGGGCGTCTTTCTGGTTACTAAATAAGCATACTGCAAAAGACGTCGCCAGTACTCCAGTGATAAGGCTTACTAACTCCATATGGACGTCTCTCCCTTTAGTAAATATTTGACGTCACTTTCATCATGACTTTTAAATAGCAGTACCCTATACGCCTCAAAGACACCCAATTCATTCTGCAGCTGTTCTACCATTGTGGCGTCATCCAGACACCTCTCAACAATCATACCGGCCAAGGTAGTTGGTTTAGTCTGACAAGCAATGGCCAGCCTATTTAGTTTCTTCTGGTAACTATTATTCAATGAGATTCCAACTCTATTTACCTTCTTTCCACCTAGCCCCTTCCCCTCTATCACTCTCATAACCTCCTAAAATGTCATTACCAATTGACAATGTCATCCGTGTTACAGTGTAACTATCTCACCCGGGGAGGGAGAGGCTAATGCCACCTCTGTTTTTTATCTCTATTCTCCTCCCCTCCCCTTGCGACTCTAAGGCGGGAGTAGGGACGTCTTTTACCGCATTTTGTCCGTATATTTCCGCATTTTGCTCCAACCAATATTTAGCCTCCCTCAAGGACCATTTAGGTTGCGGTAAAGGGACGCCAATCCCTCCCTCTTGATCATAGAAATAGGGTTTCATAAGCTGTTGAAATTGTGGAGAAAAGGCAGCCGTGAATAATGCAGCTCTAATAATTTGGTTACGATCTAAAGACGTCACCTTGTTTAGGTCATCCACATACTTTCGAAAGACGTCATGATACCTTACTGTTGGACGGTACACCATTATCGGACGTCACCTCCTCCACTATTTCTAAAAGCAATGTGTGCCCCTCAGACGCTAGATATACGTCTGTACGCGTCAATAAGACTTCTGCTAACTCTTTAGTCATCTTCATTAACAAAATCCCCTCCTTACGTCTATTTAGCGTCTTTTGTACGCCTTTAATTAAATCTATGTAAGCGGACTTATATTATTACAACTTAGATTACATTTTTTATTTGTGCACTTCACTCTTATAAAAGGAATTGCTTTTGTGGATGTTGAATGGAATATGTGGGGGTGTTACGATGCCGATAAAAGGATTTACATGTAATTTACGATTGATGTTTGCTGAGGAGAAAATGAAGAGTCCTACCTTTACCCAGATCAAGTTTGCTAAGAAGATAGGATTGAGTACGACAGCCTTAAGCGCCCTGGTAACCGAAAGGAGTCTCCCGAGTTTTGAGATAGCCTATGCCATAGCCACAGAGTTAAATCGACCAATTGAACGAATTTGGGTAAAGTTAGACGATAGAGTCGAAGTTAAAGAGAGTGATAGTGTTTGAGAAATAAAATTGAAGTTGAGGATTTAATAAGAAATCCTGAAAATGGACTTGTTGGTATTCTAAAGAAAGAGGAAGGAAGAAAAAACTACTATGTTGATGGGGAACATGAGTATGCTGGCAAGTGGCAAACTGCCGGTGGATCTTTAAAGATTATCAGAAATGGTAATTGTATAAGAAAGGGAATAATAAAATTACACATCAGCGCTTGGCATGATAATATGAAGTCAACGAGTGATTTTACGAATAACTTATAATAAGAGGTTTTTTTACACATTAGCCAAACATTTTGGAGATGTAAATGCTGTGGGAAAAGCTAAGGTTGACAGGAGAGTTGCTGGTAAGGCTACTTGCCGAGGATTAAATAAATTTATTAACTTTTCTTTAGAAAGGAAATTTAAAAATGCATGATACCCAAGACCAAGGTTTGAAATATATGTCTTTATGGGAAGCTAAGATATGGTCCAAAGCTGTATTAGATGAAGCGAAAGAGATAATTGAACTTCAAAAAAAACAATCTAAATTAATACAAATAATAAGAAATAATCCTGTAACGATAAAAAAACAACTTGATGAAATTTGGGATAAATCAAGAACTAAAGAATATTTTCTAATCATCTCCTTGAATAAAGCTAGAGATTGGATTAAGTTAGGTACCCGATATAATGCTGTTCTTAAGGAACTCTTAATAAAAATTGATAACGATTTACCTGAAATTAGAGACCTCAGGAATATGAGAGAACATGAGATTGAATATTATCAAGGGGAGGGAAGAAAGCAGAATCAATTTATAATTTCTAATGGCCACAGCTCGAGTGATGCTACTTCCACCTATGTTGATCAATCAGGTTATTATTTAGGAGGAAGATTAAAAGTACAGTTTGCCATAGAAGTATTTACTTATGTTTATCCAATAGTGAGCTCAGAACTGGAGCATTTTTTAGTCGTAGATTAATAATTTTAGATATAAATAGATACAACCTCCATTTAGGATGGTTGTCTTTTTATATTATTTGGAAATCAGAAAGGAATTATTTGTTATATTGTCGAAATATAGTAAATATGGGGGGGATGATTATGTGGTTAAATGATGTAAAAGTTGAAGTGCCAAAGGAAATGTTAAAGGGTATGCAGATTGAAGGGACAGCAATTAGTCCTTCGCACCCTGGTGTAGGGGTTTTAATTTTGTCCAAAGGGTTTAACCAATTCTCGAAAGAAATAGTGATTAGACTATACAGAATTCAAAAGGATACCAATACAGAAAGTTATTACATAGTTTTAGAGCTAGAGGCATTTATGTTTAAAAAATACAAGGAAGCTAAAGACTTTTTTGAAAAGTTGCCTAATATGACGGGATTGGAAATGCTGTTGTTGTTAAATCCTATACATCCTTCAGTAAACCTACAATAGATAAGGAGAAGAGTTTATGAGCGATAAATTATATGGAAAAGACAAATTCGAAATAGCAGTCCAATCAGGAATGCAATTAATACCTTATGTAGGTGGTGCAATGGCCACTGCTTATTTCGGATCCAAACAAGAGAAGAGATTTAAAAGAATCGAGTCTTTTTATCAAGAAATATATGCTGAGTTTGAAGGGTTTAAAGAGGGATTTAAAGATTTCCAAGAGCATAATACTGATGCAATTATTGCAATAATGGAAGAGTTTAATGAAGCCTTAGAAAGAGAACATACTTCACAAAAACGTGAATACTTTAAAAAATATCTCAAAAACACTTTGATAAATCCTGTAACAAATAACTTTGATGAGAGGAAGTTTTTCCTTGAAACATTAGGAGGAATGAGCTTACTAGAATGTGAAGTATTAATTTTTTTAAATCATAATTATGGCTCTAATATTCGTGTTGGGGCTATAGAAAAACCAGGCATTAATCAATATGCTATCGTTGGGGCAATAGGGAAGTTAAAATCACACGGTTTTGTACAAACTGGACAAGGTAGCATGACTATCGGTAGTGGTTTAGATAATATGCTTAACGAAATCGTCAGTATTAGTTCCTTTGGGCAAGTATTTTGTAAATTCTGCTTAGAATAATCACTTATTTTTTGTTATTAAATTTCAGTAGCAGAAAAAAAATAATTACAACGGTAATCCAGACATACCAATATTTAATTAATAATTGACCTTGAGTTAGATTAATAACATCATTTATAAAAGACATAATTAACACCTCATTTATATTTATTAAAGCCCCTCTCTATTGAGAAGGGCTTTTCATTTTAGTTTCGTAGTTTATTCAGCAATTGAGTGTTCTGTACTGCAGTCCCTTTGTAATTATTGATACTATATCTCTTCGCTAACCTTTCCCGATTCGCAAAAGAAGAATCTTGATTAATGGAATTCAAGTATTCAACAATACTATCAGTTTGTAAATTTCCTTGAGCTACCTTGAAGGTGTTGCTAATAGTGCTCGGCCCACCCGCAACCAATAGTACTTGGCCAACAACAATTGTATAGTTGCTATCGAGGTTATTCCAGTCTCTTATTTGTTGGACCGTGCTGCCATATCGTTGACTTAAAGAATAAACCGTGTCACCTGAAACTACAGTATGATAGACGGCCGATGTTTTTCTTGTCAGATCAAAGCTTCGTTCAATCCCATTCACATGGCCACGGGCAACATTCTCAATAAAAGAAGCTGTTTTAAGCTTTGCTGCATCTTCCGCATTATCCACAAATCCATTCTCGGTTAGTAGAGCTGGCATGTTAGATTCACGCAGCATATGGAAATTTGCTGTCTTCTTTCCACGATCTCGGAAGTTTACGAGCTTCATAATTTCCTCATGAATTAGGTTCTGATATGTGGTTGTTGGGGCTCCTACTCCTGGGTAAATGAAATCTTCATACCCGGTTCCACCACCTGCATTAATATGGACGGATAGTAAGAAATCTGCTCCCCAAGCATTGGCTGCGTTTGTTCGTTGAGTAAGCGATAGAGTTTGATCACCAGTACGGCTCATTAATACAGAAACATCGTTATACTCATTAACGAGCATATCTCTTACTCGCGTGCCAATTTGCAAAGTTAAGTTCTTTTCCTGTAGACCATTACCGACTGCACCTGGGTCTGTTCCACCATGACCAGGATCAATAAATACTTTTAACATTCTTCATCACCTCATAAATTTTTGTTTTGATATATAACTTCTCCTTTAAGACTAAAAATCTATTTTCTACATCTCCCTCACCTCCCCAAAATAAAAAGCCACCACAAGTGGCAGCTTTACTTCTTGACTAATCCTTGCATTTTAATGCGTTCTCTTTCATTTGTTGAGCTTTCTTGCTGACATATGTGTTCTTCCATATTCCCCATAGGTTCCAGGCAAGGAATGCTGTCATCATGATAGCTGCTACAAAGGGACCTACATACTTCTCTAAATCCCATCCAAATAATGCAGTTAGAAAGATAGCAACCGCAGAACCCCAAGCGCTTAATAAAATACCCCAGTCTTTCCATGTTTGTGGTTTTGTGTACATAATCAATTTCCTCCAATTCTTAATCCATTTTTAAAAATGATCCAGCAAAAAGCACCGAATCCAGCTGCAAATGGTGTGGCAAAAAGAAAAAAGACTTTCCACGCGAAAGCCTTCATGCCTTTATAGTTGTCCTCATGCATTTTATTAGAATTTTCGACCAGTTCCTTAAATTCATCAAATTGCTTTTTTATATCGTCCTCTACCTTATCAATACGTTTGTGAGCTGACTTAGCGCTTTCGTCCGTACGTTCGGCCATTTCTTTTACGTTGCGAAGATTTTCAAACTTCTCCGTGTGACTGAACACCGTTTTATCAACTTCGTGGAGGGTCTTTTGTATGTCTTTAATTCCGTCCTTCATTTCTCTTACATCTTGCTCCCTCATTCGCTCCTCCTCCAATGACAACAACTTGACGCCCCCTAACATTAAAAGAGGCATTTCTGCCCCTTTTTTCTTTTTCTATTACTCTGTTGATAATTGCGCCACAAGTTGCTGCCTTACCAACCCGGCTAGCACAGTTAGACTCTCATTGCCCTGAAATTCTTCCAATGTAAAAGGAATAAACCCATTTACGTTGATAGTTCTGTCCTGGTTAAACCCGTGAAAATGCACATGTACTGCATCCACTTCACCAGTTTCTTGATTATACAAATAGGCAGTTTGGGAAATTTGGATTTTGATTGTTGGCATTAGTTTTCACCTCCTTCAAGTTCATCCACACTGAATTGATCACATAGGTAGTCGTAAATCTCCGAATCAGAGCCTTTATATACATTGTCCTCTAGTTTCTTTAGGGTAGATCGGATGGAACGAATCATCTCCCGATTCCCTTCCCCTTCAATGACAATCTCTTCTTCGGTTAATTCTTTTAAATCTTTTGTAAAGGCGTCCTTATCTGTAAGTTGATATTGGCCATCGTTAATAAGGGCTTTTCCTTCTTCGTCTTTCTTGGAATGTTCCTCAAGCATGTGACGTTTATCATCCTTGAGTGTTTCCTCATGTTCGTTCAAGATTTTGATAAGCTGTCGTCTCATTCTGGATTGCTTTCTCACAAGCTCAATTTCATACATAAAATTTGCAATAGGGACCATTAAACCTTTTTTAATCGTTACTTTCATCATGTATTCCTCCATTTTAAGTTAATAAAAAACAGACAAAGATTTCTCCTTGTCTGTTTAAGATGCTTTTTGGTTTTCCAGTGCAATAATACGCTGTTGTTGCGCAGCCACTTGTTTCTTTAGTGCTTCAATCTCAAGATGTTGTTGATTGTCACGCTTGTCCAAGTCTTGGATAGCCATCGTATTTACGTGTAACAACCGGAGTGTGTCTATTCCCTCACCAGTGGCATCATGAAAATATGGGTCGGTTTCATCCAAGATTAAACCAAGATGCTTCCTATCAAAATCGGACTGTTCTTTGTAGTGGAAGTCTTTAAAGGTCAACTCGTTCAAGAATGAAAGAGGATTGATAACCACATCTGATATATTCTTCTTGTAATCCCTGCGAGAAAATTGACTCATAGATTGATATTGGAAAGCTCCAACCTGTAAATCGGAATATACACTATCATTGTAGTCACGTATCTGTACTTTAGCTGTTGTAGCCAGACCTTTAATGGATACATTGCCTATTCGTAAGACGGAATGTCCATCCGTGCTAGTAGTAAAACCAAAACGCGCTATAGGATTTCCACCCGAATTTCCTACCTTTAAATCGAATGAATCAGCTTGTTCCGCCCAAAGATCTGCAGTATACCTACCATTTTCTAATCGGTCAGTTAAAGCAAAAATTGTTCTGTTATCGCGTTTATGAAAAACCCCATTTGGATTTAATGTAGTGGATAGACCACTTTCTGTCCCAAGCCTAGAGACCATCCTGCCACCTGTGATTTCACTTGTCCAAGAAGAATTGGAACTGGTTAATTTATCTCCAGATAACACGATACTACCGCCTGCTCCGGAAGTTGAAACACTTCCAGAAAAACTTCCTGTTACTCCTTCGAGCTTACCTTTAAGGGTTACGTTACCAGAACTATCCACAACGAACTGATTGTTAATATTTAGGCCGTTTAAGTCCTTAATATGGACCACTGAAATCTCATTGGCTTTTATCTGGACTGCTGTGATAGTATCAGTTTCAATTCGTCCGCCATTAATTGTTGTTTTCCCTGTCATTCGCCAACCATCAACTGTACTTGTAGTTGGATTATGACTTTTATCTGTCCCTTTTACTGTATTCCCAGTTGGCAAACTACCTTCCACAACAAATGAAGAGTTTTCGATCCACGTAAATGTACCGCCTCCTCCGGCATACGCTATATTCGAAGTGGTATAAACATAGTTCTCATATGTTGATGGAATCTTAATCCACAATTCTGCTATTGTTTCAGATGTAGTATTTGTAACAATGATGGATTTGAAGTGTTCTGGCTTTATATAGGTGCCACTTCCATATTCAATTGAGTGAAAAGGTAGTTGGCCTAAAGGTGCTTGCTGTTTGACACGCCAATGTAAAATCGCCCATCGTCCATCACCATTTGAACTACCACTCCCTGTGATGTGTATGTCTACATCTCCTGCATGATATTGGGCTTTTATACTCAACGTCCCGATTTTCGTCCATTGGTTGCCGTATGAGGAACCCGTTCCAGAAGTTTTTCTGCCCATTTCTGAAATTTTCCCTGTAGGGTCATACCCATTTGCAAATATTACACTCCCGTCGATGTGAATTTTGTTAGCTGCTATCCTTATACTTTCGGAAGATTGATTTATAGACGAAATAACACCATTTTTTTCTACTCTAAGATTGATAGCCGAAGCATGTTGTGTGATTGTCGATTCAGCCGTACTTACCTTACCGGTTAAGGTATCGACTGAGGTTTGCGAAGCTTTCGACTGTATTTGCCCTGCTTGTGTAGTGATTGATGCTTCAGCTGTGGTTATACGACTAGCTAAGGCGGTACCATCAGATGAGGAATATGCACTCACTTCACCAGCGGTAGTTGGTGTAGCTTTCACCCATGCACTCCCTGTGCTTCTATACAAAATATTAGGCGTCTTCGAAGTGTCCACCCATAACCGACCATTCAAATGGGATGGCGCGGTTGTTTGTTTGTATACTGTATCCTCTTTTCCTGAAATTCCAGCATTATAAGTAGTAGTCGTCACGCGCTGTTCAATCAAACCAGCTTGTTGTGTAATAGTGCTTTCAGCAGTATTGAGTCTACTAACGATTCCAGCCTTGTCCGTATCGTAAGATATTTGACTTACTTTACTGGCAATCTGCCCTGCTTGTTGTTGAATACTACTCTCTGCAGTTGTGATTCTTCCTGTATGTCCATCAATTTGACCTTGTACGTCTTCTGGCGCGGGAGACCAGTCAGTGATTTTATTACCTTTTTCAGTCTTTGCTTCTTTATACTCTATCCAGACTGCTACACCTCCGACATACCCATTGTCACCATAAATTCCAAAGTATCTAGTGCTTGTCGCAGTTGCAACATAAGTAAAGGATAATGTAGTCCATATACCAGCCTTACATAGTTTGCTGGTTCCGTTATACAATCTTAAAGTGATATCTTTATCCGGTTTTACTTTTATAGAGTCGGTATAAGTTTCTCCCACGATTGTAGTAACAAATGAAGGAGTATAACATGAAATCGCGTTATTTGTACCCGCAACACGACGGAATCTCCTTATCCCACTATATGCTTGGTCTTCTATTGGATAAACACTATTATTATTGGATAACATGTACAGTGATTTGCTATTTTCTAGCAAATTACGCCCACCAATTTCCAAAGCATTAAACTCCGTTTTAGTTACTCTCTGGGTAATTTGATCAGATAGCTGAGAAATAGTACTGTTCGCACTAGTAATTTGATTACCCTGATTAGTAACGGTTTGAGTAAGAAGGCTCACATCCGATACAATCCCATTTGCTTTAATATCTAATGTAGCAACACTCTGCTTAGTGATTGTAATTTCCCCACTTAAGTCATCTATAGAAACTTCTGTGTCAGAAACTCGGTTCAGAATCCCATTAATGCTTACATCAAGTTGAGCCACTTTATTGTTGTAGATAGTTGTATCTACTTTCTTCCCCAGTTCCGTATTCATTTGAGACTTGGTATAAACATCTGCTGAGTTTGCTTTCAATGTCACCTGTCCGGCTAAAGTTTGGTAACTTCCTTCTACTGTCGTAACTCGTCCGGTGAGAGTATTTACTGTAGTTTGGCTAGCTTTTTCAGATATTAGGCCAGCGTGATTCTCAATGGTAGTTTGTTGCTGTGAGACTATTCCATCAATGCTTGTCAATTGGTCAATGGTAGTCACCATGCTACCTTCAAGCGTATTGATGTTTTGTTCTACCGTCACAATTTTTCCGTTGGCCGCTACTAAATCAGCTTTATTCGTTTCTGCTAAAGTAAGGAGGTTATCAGCTCTTGTTTGCAGATTACTAATGTCCAGAATAGATTGGTCTTGAACGGTGATGATCTGGGTAATAGATTCCTGTGCTTGCTGTTCGACTGCTAAAAGGTCATTCCTGATAACGTCCATACTGGCTTCAAGCGCTAAACTTTTAGCTTCCAACTCTGCATTGGTATAGCTTTTACTTTCACCAATTGCTTGTTGTTTCTTTTCCTCTGCAACAATGTCGGTGTACCAGGTAGAATCGTCATAAACACTTTGGTCTTTGGAATCTACCGTTTCCTTGTCATATGCCCCAACCTCTTCTGCAAAGGTTGGAGTGGCCTTATCCCATTGTTGAGAAGCAGCATTCCAAGTATAAATGACATCACGCTCTCCACTCGTATCTACCCATAGCATTCCTGCTTTTGGAATAGGTGGAGGTGTGTCACTCCGGATAACTTTTGCTCCATAAATTTGTTGTAACTGCAGAAAGGTTTTCATCAAATCTTCTTCTGCATATTCAATAAAATCTCCAAGGACATACTTTCTCTTTACTTTTCCGGCTGATATAGATCGGTGTATCTCAATGACTCTTGCTTCCAAGTAAAGAGGTGGGGAGTAAGAGGTGTCTTTTATCCTATTGGTATCACCTAAACGAACTTTCTCGTGTGTGTACCCGAATATTTCCTCCATTGAAACAACGTCAGCTGTGTACTGTACCGTGGTGTTTATCCTCTTTGCCAGCTGTGCTTCCCCAAGCTCTGTCAACCGTTCAACTGTTAGGTTATCCTCACTTATGGATGGCTCATAATCTTCCCATAGGTGTTCGCCATCTCTCGCCCAACGTTGTTTAGCTTCTTCGTTTTTCACTTCGACAACTAATCGGCTGCCATCTTCAAGCTCAGGGCCAAGTACCCTCAAAGCAGTTACAATGTCGGAGTTTTCAATTCGCTCGACACCTATTAGGTCCTTCCCAAGTCTTGTTTCTTTTTTGGTGTCCTCGCCCCTGCGCTTAATCATGTCTACGTATCTACCAACAATACGGCTGCCATCTACGACAATGCGGAAACGAAGCTCTAACTCAAACAAACTAGCTAATTGTTTGAGCGTTTGGTACGGATCCTTGTACCCGTCAATCGTTACTTTTCGTATGCCAGCGTACTCTGTAATCCCACGTTGCCATCCCGTTCCTGCTAACGTCCAATCCAAGCCCATGTTGACTGTTTGAGATTCTAGGACCACCGGAGAGATACGCTTGCTCTTCTTCAGTTCGATGTAAGATGCCACTGTCTTTATCTTTTTTTTCTTATCTCTTTGAGCCGTTTCCAGGATGATAAATTCCCGTAAGTTCCCGTCATCATCCAGAATGATTACTCGATTTCGTTTAGTTGCATGTGCTGCAGCTGGAATGGTTGCTAACATACTAAAGTCATAGGTTTCTAGGTTCTTAATGTTCTCTACGTGGCTATCATCGAAAAAGGCAGGGGAATTCACCTTGTTTACCAATGTGCAAAGTATCTCGTCTGTTTGATGGTCTAAAAAGTGAATCTGACTAATGGTAAGCCCCCCTTACTTTCCCTTCAATATCCACTGCATCACCTGGTGAGATTACTAAGGCAGTATCTCCACTTTGAATGGGGAAGAAAGACGCATAGAAGTCTCCTTTAAGTTTTTGCATTTCCTCACCGTTCACAAGGATGGAATCATTTCTATGGTCAATAATAATTTCATCTCCAGCTTGAGCGATATAAGGGACATTATCATCTGTTATGACGTTTCGTTTATTTACCTTTACATAATGAATCTCCATCTTAGACGGTAACCTATCCTTGCTCACTCCAATGTGAACTTGTATAGCTGCAAGTTTCTTTAAATCTCCTGATTCCAAATACGTTCCACTTAGAGGACCACGGTGACGGGTTGCAATATTTGCGACATAGATTAACCATCTTCCCTCCACACGGCTTATGCGGATAATTCCTTTAAATGGCAACCAGTCATTAGGATTAGCTGGTGTTCTGCTGGCTATATAGGTGCCAGTTACTAACGGTCCCACTCTTGCCTCCACTTGGTTGCTATAATCACCTGTTAGAATGTCTTTCATCGCAACTTTTCCAATGTGTTGTCCATTTTCATCAAGCAGATATAATTCCACTCGCCCTACTTCCGTATTCCTTAATGAGTGTAGAGTAAGATACATCTCTACTTCGAAATTTTCAAGCTGTTGCGACAACGATTTCTGAAGGGATGGACCGTGCCATGATGTGCCTGTTCCATAGTCACTAACAGAGAAACCTTTGCTACTTGCTTGAAAGCTTCCAGTACGAACCCCACCATCTACGTTGTGAGCAGTAGTCCACCCCACTAATGTAGACATGGTGTCGTTCAAAATAGACTCTCTGGGATTGATTACAGTCTCCTCTACAGATACCGGGCGACCTATCCTCATATATCCATCCGGTCCGATAATATCCAAATGTGTGATGGGTTTCTTCGCAATCATAGTAAACACTGGGTAGGATTCTCTTGTCCCTGGGTTGTTCATTACTAATGTATTAACTTCTTCTAGGGACGCTTGGGATGCAAAAGTTAGTTCAGAACCGTATTTATAAGGGTCAGGGCAAATGAAAGTGATAACTCCCTTGCCAAACCTTGCAATGTCTTCAATGTTTAACGAACCGTCAATAACGGCAAAATATACCCGATTAGGTTCATCGTCAAAAATAAGTTTGACCGGATCTTTGGTTATTAACCAATCCGCAAGGTCTTCCTCAAGTTTTCGCACATCTAATCTATCTTTCCCGTTTATCACAATGGGCTGCTGAATAATTCTCACTTCTGTATCGGTACTCTCTAGATGCGCGCCAGGTAAGCCCGGTAGGCTTACAAAGTTTCGTCTAATTGGTGCAAATGCAGACCTTCTTTTGCCTACCTCACAGATTACATAAGATTTTTTAATAGAGTTAAAGGAAAAAGAGTAAAGCATCGCTTCACCCCCTTTTAAAATTTGCTTGTTCTGTATTCTTCAAAATCCATAATTTCTTTCATTGGTTCGTATAATCTACTTGCTAATTCTGAGAAATCAATACCAGATGAAGAGTTCCCTTTTTGAAGGATTCCCACTAATATCTTGTTCTGTTGCAATGTCGCTTGGAGAATTTCCTTTAGAACAGAGTCATCCTGTCCACCAACATTCGGGAACTGAGAAGGACGCTTATTTCCACTGATATCTCTTCCAGCCAAAGCTAGTAGTTTCATAGCATCTGTCCTTCGACTTGGATCCGTAGGTATTACCCATTCAGGCCAACCATTTTCTGCAATTGGATAGAGTCCACTTGTGTTAACCAGACCACCTGTTGCAAAGCCTTTATTGGCAATGGGGATATTCCATTTTTTCATGAGTGACACGCTATCTTCATTCGGAATAACTTTAGATCCTCCAGGTAGATGTAGTAACTCCGGACCTTCTTCTCCTACCCAAGCCAGTCCCTCTGGAGAATTTCGGGTTCCTTTTGCAAAAGCAGAAATACGTGGCCCGTAAACGTCACCAAGAGCTAATTGAACACGTTTAGATATAGTTGCACCTAAACCACTATTGAAATCAATAATAGAGGGGTTAGAACGAATATTTACGTCCTTATAAACCGTCTTGCCAGCAACGGTGTTCATATCTTCAAGTTTTCTTTTTGCGGCGTCTATTTTCCGTTGCTGTTCAGTTAGTTTTGCGTTTTGTTCGTTATATTCGTCAGTTATTTCTCCATTAGGGCCTTTAAATTCTTCTAGCTTCTTTCTTAAAACATCAATATTTCTTTGCTCTTCTTGTAGCTTTTCAATCCCTCTTCCTTTTTCGGAAGTTAAGCCAACCTGTTTTAATATTAACTCCTCATAATCAGCAGTTAGATTCCCTACTTCTCTAATATCTTCCCGGGTCAATTCCAGGTCTTTGTTTTTCGTTTTAAGTTTTTCTAGCAATTTATCATAAACATTATCGAATTCTTTTTTTTCAAAACCTATAGATTCTACAATGCTATCCTGCTCTGCTTTTTCTAATTCGAGCAAGGCCAATTTGGACTCTGCCTTATTTAGCGCATTTCCGTCTAGATTATCCAGCTCACCCTTTAATGTTTTAATTTCATCATTAATCTTTTTTTGTTTAATCTGTTCTTGTTCCAACTCTGAGATTTTTCCAAGCCTGGATTGATAAGTATCGTCAATTTCTTTATTCGTAACATTTATGTCAGCTATAAGTTCTTTTTCTTCACGGAGTAATTGCACTTCATTTTCTAGCGCCTTTTCCAGTTCTCGTTCAGCTGTCAATAATAACTCTTCACGTTTTTCTGTGTTCAAATCTCTTAAAGTATTTAAATTGTCAATGTAGGCATTTCCTTGATCTGATACCGCGCTAGTGACGTTCGGTGTATTCTTAACAATTTGATCATTTAACTCAAGAAACTTTGCCATTTCTTCGTTTGTAAAACCTGATTTTTCAAGTAGACGTTCTTGTTCTTTGGTCAGTGCTGAAATAGTTTCTTCACTTTTCGCCTTTTTTAGTTCGTCCATGATATCCATATATCGAAGTGTTTCATCGGTAGTCAGTTTGTTTTTATTGTGCAGATCCTCAAAACTGGAAGATAAATTATCCATCGCGGTAATTTCTTCGTTGACACTATTAATCAATTTATAATTAACTTCGTGCAGTTTTTCCGTATCTCTTGTTAGGGAATAAATACCTAACCCCAATAAGCCAACCCCTGTAATTGCCAAGCCAACAGGTCCACTAGCGATTCCCATTAAACCAACTCGACCAAGGAGGCCCGTCCCTCCGGCCTTTCCAAGCAATCCCGACAGGCTACTAACCCCTTTTGCCAATCCTCCGATAGTAGTGGTCACACTGCCTAACACCACGGCTGCCGGACCGGCTGCAGCTGCCAAGCCTGCAAATTTTATGATATTCCCCTGTGCTGCAGGAGATAAATCGGAAAAAGCTCCTGTTACATCTCCTATGGCATCTGCTGCCTTAGGTAATATGTCTTCAGCAATTACAAGCAAGTTTTCTCCAACCGGTTCCATGTCAGATATAAAATCTCTCAACACTTTGGTTGCTCTTGTTCCAAAATTATCACGTAGAGCATCACTAGCCTTTTTTGTAGATCCTTCTACATTATTTAGTCCATTGCTGGCTTTTAGCATGGCATCAAAGGCTTTTTCTCCAAGATCTTCATATTGAGTCCCAAATAGTCCAGTGGAAATTTGATTCCTAATAGTCTCATCTTCGGTTTTTTGGAGAGCTTTTAGTACCTTCTCAAAGGCTTTTTTGGCGCTGTCTCCACCTTTATTAAACTCACTTGTCATTTTTTCAGCATTTAGACCAAGAAGTTGAAAGGCTTCTGTACTTGATTTGGAACCATCTTTGGCCCTTAAAGAGAACTCCTTCATGGAGTCTCCTACTTTATCCAGCTGGAAAGCGCCAGTTTCCGCACCACTTTTCAACTTTGCAAACATATCATCACTTGAAAATCCAAGTTCAGCAAAGTAAGTTGAGTATTCGGAAACGGTGTCTAAAAATTCATCGCTATAGTTCAGATTTTCTTGGAATCCCTTTGTTAAGTAGTCCATCGCTTCTTGTGAAGACATACCAAACTGTTCCATAAGGACTTTCATGGCCCTTAAAGTTTCACGCTGGTCTCCCCATCCTCTTGATTCGAACAACTCAAGACCCTGAGTAACATAAGAAAGATCTACTTTACTCAAGTCTCCAAGTGCTTTGGTGACGCCAGCGACCCTATCCGAAACAGAACCTAAACTATCGCCAAACCCGTCTTCCCACAATTCTTTGGCTGTCTCGTGAAGTTCTTTTGCTTTTTCTTCAGATATCCCCAGTTCTGCTTGGATCTGTCCGGAAGCCTTATCGAAATCTAATGCAACTTTACCAGCTGCAACTCCGAAACCGATTAGTGGGGCCGTCAACTGCATGGATAAGGATTGACCCGTATTTCTAATCTTGTCTCCCATCCCGATTAGTGAATCTCCTGTTTTGTCCAGGGAATTTCGAAAAGCGTATAGTTTGGACTCTCCACGTTCCTGCTCTTTTCGGAACTGTTTCATTTCTTCAGTTGTGCGATCAATATAACGCGATAAATTATTTAGTGAGGCTCGTTGTTTGTTGTAATCTTGTGCAGCTTTTTCTGCTTCTTTTGAACCTTCTCCATATTCCTTCACCATTTTTTGATAGGTCTTCAATGCACTCTCCGTTACAGCCTTTTGTACTTCCAGCTTCTTATTGAGACCATTTAAACTAGTTTGATATTTTTCTAGTGACTTATCCCCTCTATCAAATGCGGACATGTTGGCAGCCATTTCACTATTGACGAGCTTTAATTTAGAATTTAGACTACTGAGACCACTCTCGACTTTAATCGAATCTAAATCCAACCCTATTGAAAGACCCTCAATTTTCTCCATCTTTTACCCTCCTTTCCAACCATGCAAGTTTTTCCTAACCACCAAATGCAGCGAATAAGGATTTAACTTCTTTTGGCTTGTTTTCTTCTCTCATGAGTTCTACTATGAAATGAAAGGGCATATTAAGTATTTCATTGATGTCCTTCCCATTCTTCATCATCTGAAGAATCAACCTGTCCATGTATTCCTTTTGTTTGGAAGAAGAAAAGTCCTCATCACTCAATTCTTCTTCTCTAAGAACTTTTTTGTAGCATCAGATTGGTGACCGTTGGCAACAAAAGCAACCTGTTCTTGTAACTCTCTCATGGCATTAGGCGCATGCAATCCGTTTATCAATTCTTCCTTTGTGAATTGGTTATTGTAGATTTTTTCTGTAATAAAAAGAATCATTCTATCAATTAATTCTTTTTCTGTTCCTGGATCGGACTTTTTAACAAGCCCCTCTATTTCGTCTTTCAAGTCCATCGCTTCGTACACAACCCCAAACGGAATAAAGACGGGTGTAAGGTAGTTTTCTGTTACTACCTCTTCTCCGTTCACTTCTTTTACAAGTTCCAGTCTGTTTCGCTTTAAATTTGCCATGTTTTGTTCCTCTCTTTCAAAAAAAGTAAAAAAGAACAAGCGCTTACGCCTGTTCTTTAATCAATGGTTTTCCTATCTTATTGTTTTTGGACAGCAGCTTTTGCAGTCTTTCTTGGCTAGGATTTGCATCGGCTCTTCTTGGAAAGATATCCCCTTTGATATATACGGTATTGTTATCCTCCAAATCTTTGAAGTCATGGATAACAACGTATTTTACGGATTCCTCTTTCTCCTCGGGTTGTTCGTCTGTCTCTTCCTTGGGTTCTACAGGTTGTTCTTCCGTCTTCTCTTCGTTTTCCTTTAACAATTTGGCCAATTGCTCTTTTCCTGCCTTATCATCAAATTCCACGCCTAGTGTAGTAAGTTTGGACTTAATTTCAGCTACCTTCATGTTTACGCTCCTTCTGGTCCTGCTAGTGGGTGAGCAGTCCCGAATATTTTTAGAAATAATGCGTCTCGATTTGTATTAATACCTTTCTCATCCGCTGCAAAGATGACGGACTTGTCGGAGTCAAACCCGTCTACTTTTCTGTCCATAAATTGAGCCACAATTGCCTCTGTATTAAACGCAGTAGTTCCACCAGCTTTTGAGCTACCGGAAACATTCGGACGAGTGAAGATTCCTTTTGGTAGTCCTACATATTCC
Organism: Bacillus sp. RO2; assembly: GCF_012911845.1. Taxonomy (GTDB): domain Bacteria; phylum Bacillota; class Bacilli; order Bacillales; family Bacillaceae_I; genus Sutcliffiella_A. Next base: position 46,941 of record NZ_JAAXCU010000031.1, read on the forward strand.
TTCGACCCATCTTGAAAAGTTTTGGCAAAAACAACTGCCACATATGGAGGATTGTCTGTTCCCCCGATGGCGGTTAAACCCCCTACCGTTTCCAATCCCAATAGACGTTGTTTATCCTCGATAGGGATTTTGTGGAACGTAGAATTGACGGAAATATCCCCGTTTGACACGGCCATTTCTGCAGTAGTATTGTCTCCATAAGCTCGCACCACTTCTTGAGGCATTTCAACAGTAATCTCCTGCAAGAATTTCACACGTTCAATAGAACTTGCTATAATGCCATCCCCTATTAGGCCGTAATAAAATTCATCTACACCAGTAGAAGCCCGGTAATTTTTTTCTACAGACATCAAAATCTCTCCTTCTAATTAATTTAGATCTTCTTTATATATCAGGCCTTGATATCTTCTGGCATCACGAAATACGCCGTTATCATATTCCGGAATTCCTCCTCTTTGGCCAATCTTAAACTTCGTCCAAATAAGATCTCGAACTCTCTCGGCAAGTAGCCGGGTGATGGTTCTATTAGGACTCCATATTTCCACATGCAAATGAACATCCAATGTGAGCCACGTCCCATCCGCGAAGGTGCTAGGCTGCGCCGGTTGAACTTCCTCTAAAACCATATAAGGTTTGTCTACAGCGCCTGATTCTGGGTATTCATAATATTTAATGCGGTTCTCTATCTGTTCAGCGATATAGGAATCAGCCTTTAATATTTGATAAACCGCATCTAAAATATCCACTACAAAGCCTCCTTAATTGCCTTTTTCAAGGCGTCTTGGTAGGTTTTTTTGGCATTGTTCAGCGTCCTTGCGATAGCGCCTTTCCCTCGTGGACGTGGATTCTTAATGGTCCCCCACTCATTAAGATGAATAATGCGATAACGACCTTTAGGTCCACTCCAATGAATTTTAATAGTTCGGACACCATTAACAACCATAATGGGTGATATCGTTATTTCTTCGATGGATCCCCCCGTGTCTCGGAAACTAGCAAATTCTTTTATTAGCGCATCCACAAATATTTCTGCTGCATCCATTAATGCTTTGTCGCTAATTTTTTGCATGGCCACATTACCTAAGCGATTTTCAAGGTCTTGCAATAACTTATCTAAACCATGGATTTTTACGCTCATGTAACCACGCTCGCGACTACTTTAATAAACTGTCGGTTCTGTAAATCTGGCTGTACATGCTTAACGTTATATCGATGCTCTCGATAACCGTCCGCATCAATTGCAATATAATGCTTATTGGTTGGGATATAGGTGGATTTCGAATCTCGTATGGTTAGGGTGAGATCAGAAAGGGTGCCGTTTGCTTTGGCCACTTCTATATCCTTCATCCAAACCGTATCTATACTGGCCATAGCTTCATAAAGAACGGTATTCACTTGCTCACCAGGCTCAGGACCTTCATTAGGCTTGGGTTCATAGAAAGTAACAGGGGTCCTAAGATTCCCTGAGGTTGTTTTTGGAGGTTTGTATTTAAATGGTTGCATCTTCGCTTGCCTCCATTTCCTTCAAAGCTGCTTCTAAAATTAGAGAGTTGATTTGACTGATAAAATTGTTCTCGAAATATTCCAACGCATCATTGTAAGCATATCGAGTTCGTTCAAATACCAGTTCTTTTGCTTGGAGGTTCGTCTCTATATCAATGTTTTTTACCTTTGATTTAACATAAGCTATAGAAAAAGACAACAAGCGCTTTAGATTGTTGTCTTCATCATGGCTAATATGCATTCTTTCTTTGAATTCTTGAATCAATTGGTCTGTTACTTCCAATCAAACCAACTCCTTAAGCACCTGCTGGTTGTGGCGCTTGAAACTTGATATCCAAAGTGTATAGTAGTGCCGCTTTGTTGTCGTTCGGTTTTCCATTTGCAAATTGTTTAATCGTGTAAAGCATTGCATCCTCGATAGCCAGTGTCTGATCAAATTTGTTAGCTTTGTATCCACCTGCAACAGCAGCAAGATATTCCCCTTTTACGAAGAAAAGTGCTTGATTTGTTGGAATCTCTTCGGACTCAACTACTTTGATGTTATAAGGCAATGCTGTTACCCACTGACCGTTTGCTGTTTGAATCGTATTCCTAGCTTGGACACTGATTACATCTATAGGATTAACGACCATCACAATTTTATTTAATACTTTTCGGGATTTTCCGTCTTCACTAACTGCTAACGCTTTGATTACATCGTGCAATTCTCCAGCGATGATTTCACCAAACTGAGAGGGCGCAAACGTCAATGTACCTGTTGCAGTTTTAGTTGTCACAGCACCTGTTTCTTTATCAACATTTTTCATAAGTCCAATTGGTTCATTTTGTGATGGACCTCGTCCATTCACTAGGCCATATTCAAGACCTACAGAATAGGATTCTACTAAAAGGGTGCGAACGTAACGCTCAACCCACACTGGCCCCAATTCCAACATATCTTTTGGAATAACAGCAAAAGCCGTTAGCTTTAATTGACCGATTTGCTCTTCAGAGAATGCTGCACTAACCTGTCCTTTAATATCCCCAAACAATTTGCCCCATGCATATGCTTTAGTCGCATCAGACTTAATAAAGCGAGTAACTGCTCCAAGATCTTGAAGACCGATCGCCTCTAATAGTGGGTGCGCTTCCACTAAATCCTCAAAAATTCGTTCTTGAGTTGTTACTGGAAGGATAGCATCTTCATTGAATCCACCAAACTCAATAACCTCATTAAAGAACTTCTTCTCTTTGGAAGTAAGGACATTTTGTCCACGAGCCGTTAAGATTTGGGCATCCATTTGCTGAGAACGCACTTCTGCAGTAATTGTTTCCGTTAAATCCTCTGCCAAGGCTGTTTGCATTTCATCCCATGCATTCGAAAGTTTTACAGTATCCTGTTCTGCTTCCTTCACCATCGTCATATAAGCAGCTTTTTTTGCTTCAAAATTATTCATGGTACCCTTTAATTTCATGGTCATATAATTTCCCTCCGTTATTTAAAATTAAAAAATGAACCTTATTTGCGGTTTCTCTGCAGTAACAGTCGCTTTAGGTTCATTAGGCTTTTCATTATTCATTTTCGTCTCTTCCAAGAAATCCTTCTTAAAATGAGTTAGCATCTCTTTTAAATTATCTTGTGTCACAAGGTTTGGATCCGCTTTGTTAGGAAAACCGTTTCTTAAACTATTAATCACTTTTGGAGGAATCATATTTGGAGATGAAGATGCTGTTAGCTTGATTGCATTATCCATAAACATTATTTCATCCACAAACTTGTACTCCAAAGCTTTCTGAGCACCCATCCAGGTTTCATCCGCCATTTTTCCCAGGAGTTCTTCTTCTGACATTCCACTTTTAATGACATATGCATTTACAATGGCTCGGTCTGTAACTTTTAGTATTTCAGCTGCCTTTTCCATATCTCTATGGTCACCACGGTATCCCATCGATGCGTTGTGTATCATTATTTGAGCTGTCGGTGAAATTTTCACTTTATCTCCTGCCATCGCAATTACGGATGCCGCGCTTGCAGCTAGACCTACAATTTGAACCTCTACATGTCCGGAATAGTTTTTTAATTCCGTATAGATTTCTGAACCTTCGTCTACATATCCACCTGGGCTATTGATATAGACTGTCACATCTTCTCCATTAGCTTCTAGCAACTTTGATGTCACTGTCTTTGGGCAAGTTGCCTCAATTTCAAACCATTCATAGATCCAGGCTTCATCATTAGAGATGATTGGACCTTTAACATCTATTCTTATTGTCATGTATTTGTCTCACCTCCTTCGGTTTCTGTAGCAGCTTGATAGTTCTTGGTTAAAACAAATTCATCCAGGACTGGATTATCAGACTTGTCATAACCTACTTCAACTCTTAGTTCGTTCCTCGTAAAGCCTCCGGAAGCTACCAATTTATCAAATGATTGTGCTATATCGAAGATGCTGCTGTACGGTATGAATTTAGCTTCAATATGATTTCCACTTAGATATTCCTTCTTTTCGAATAGCTTTGCGTTTAGTTCATCCTGTATTTTTTTTAAAAGGGGACTGATGCAAAATTTGACGAATGCTGTAATACTAGTTTCATATTCTGTCAGTTCACCATGAACAAGAGCATTAGGAATTCCTAAAATTTCAGCAACATCATTAATTAGTGACTTCTTAATCTTTTCTAACTCTTCAGCAGTATAATGTGTTCCTTCACCTTTATACTCTTCTTTATAGTCGAACCCTTTCAATCTAGGAACGATAGCCACTAAATTTTTTCGGAACGAGTTAAACAGTTTATCTAGGAACTCTTGAAGCCTTTGTCTGTTCTGATCCGTTAAATCTTGTGTAGCCTCCAGCCCTACAGTTGACCGCACTTGATTTTTAATCAGGTTGATATCAAAGACCCTTCCGAACAATTCTGCGTAATCATTGAACATACCATCCATATATTTTGTTAATTTCTCATTGTTGAATGTGACATAGATGACTTCATCCATTGAGAAGGTTCGTTGGAAAGTATAATCTTTGACGGTTACATCTTTAAATCGATCGGCATACACCGCATATTCTTCTCTTTCAAAGTTATCTGCAATTAGAAGGTCGTTGGTGTCGGTCAGAATAACCAGAACTTCATTTTGGTAAATCAACTTATATATAAAATCCTGCCAGAATGATGCTGCGCTTTGATCCGTATTAGGACGGACATTCAAAAGGTAATGCCATTCATCTTTTTGCCTCACATTATCTTTCAAAACTCTGAAATCCGTTAAACTAATGGTTCTTCCTATAAAGCTTATACATGTTTCCAGCGCTATTTTTTTTAGATATGCTCTGTTGCTGGATTCTTGCGTAAACAAGTCTAAGTCGAATAGGGACTCCAACTCACTATTTTTCTTTAAAATATCACCTAACCATCCCAATTTATATCACCTCCCATTTAGAAGTTCAGGGATTCGAGGGCATCAAATGTGTCTTCAATCTTGTATTCACTGATTTCATCAATTCGATATAGCCCACATACAAAAGCTTGAAACCCATCTGTTTTTCTGCGGATTGGTTCTTTCTTTTCGTATTCTTTATTACCATCTTTCTTAATTTTGACCAATACATTTTGGGTGTACCATCGCATTAAAGGGTTATCACCAAAAATGAATTGTCCATTTGCGAAACCTAATTCCACCCTAGGTGCTAGTAAACTATGAATCGCTTTGGGATTTCTAATTACTTCTACTTCAAAACCAGCTTTTTCTAAAGGTACCTTTAGGACCTCCATCCTGAAGTTATCTCCAATTATCTTTTTGATGTTGTAAAACTGACTTTGTTTAATAAAGTAGTCAACAATATGTTTAGGATTGATGGTTTCCTCATTCAGTACCGTTAGATGGCCAGCTTCTTCCCATTCGCGAATAGGTGCAAATTTCTTTTTTCTTGCCATTTCTGCTTCGTGCTTTTTAGAATAACTGTAGTATTTATCTACAAATTCCTTTCTGGCGTATGAATGGGTTAAAAACGGGTATTTCCCTTCGTGCCTAAACAATAGACCGCAAGCTGCGAAGTCTCGAATACTTGCAAAGTCTAAAACTCCTATGCAATCTTTCCCCGATAATTCAGGAAAATGCTGATTAGTCGCTTCAATTTCCTCCCATTTAGCAACCGATCTTTCCAGGTCAGTGACAGGTAAGTTCATACGTTTTGTCATAAATTCTTCTCTATTGCTTGGATCATCTTCTAAGTCTTCATACTCTTCTAGAATTGTATCGAAAAGACCTTGAGCATATTGGCTTCGAGGATGACTTAACATGGGATTTGATTTTTCCCAATTGTCCTGGTCATCTATTTCCCTTTCTGCGTCCAATTTACATATGAAAGGAAATAAAGCGTTTGGTCTGGCTTCTCCTTTTAATACCTTCATTGCTTTTTCTTTCATCTTGTCAAGAAATCCATCGCGAACATATCCATCAGTCCCAATATAAAATTCTCGCGGTGGTTGCTTCTTACCAAGACCACTAATATGGACTCGAACATCTTTGTTTGACTCGTATTGGTGAATTTCATCAAACACAACCGCCCCATCACGCAAGCCATCCTTTGTCTCACCGTTAGAAGTTCGGAACTTTAATACTGCATCAGTTTTTTTAGAGGTAATTTGTGTTTTTGTTCTTCTGAACATTGCCTTTAAGGGTCCTGACCGACCAATAACATTGTAAGATTCATCAAAAGATGTTTTCGCTTGGTCTTCTGAGTTTGCAACTATGGATATGTGATATTCTCTTATCCCGTGTAATGAGCTTATTAGAAAGTGAGTAACAACAGAAATTAATCCATTCTTACCTGCCCCTCTCCCCTTCATCCAAAAATGTTTTCTATAAAATACACGATTGTTTTGCTTGAAAAACAAAAAGACGAAAGCAATTAAAAACCGCTGAAATGGCTGCAGTGGAAAATACCATTTCTCACCAAAACGAATACAGTTTTCAATCATTTCGTCATTAAAATATAAATCTTCTCTACTTAACACATGTTCTTCTAAATATTTTATAAGCATAATACGTTCTTTATTTAGCTTTATTTTTTCTGATTTCCAGAGGTTAATATATTCCTCTACATACTTATTAACAATCAAACTAAATCAGCTTCCGAATATTCCTCAGATGGAAGGTGGGTTCCCTCGCTTATAAAATTGAATGATTTTTCAATAGCCAAAAGTTGAGCGTTCACTTTCAATTTGTCATTTACTGCAGGATGACTTTTTACAAATTTTTGAGCCCCGTTCTCCGTTACGACCGTAGCCCCCTCTTTTTTTATTTCTCTATCCAGCTGCTTGTTGAGCTTCACAAGACTAATATAACGTTCTACTTTTTCAACTTCCACAAGATCCTCTGTATCGATTCGGCTCATTAATTGTTTTTGAAGTTTTGATACACTTACCGCCATTCACCCACCCCCCTTACGTGAAGATTTTCTCTTAAAATCTGGACAGAACACCCCCCTCCCCGGTCCCCGGGTTGAATATATTTCACTAACCTTTGAATGGGGGGGTGTTACCATCTTTCGTCATCCCATTTCTTTTTCTTTGCCTGGTTAAATACTCGGCCATGTGTTTTGTTGTGGCAGTTTAAACAAAGTGTTTCCAAGTTATCTAGCATAAGAGCAAGCTGAGGATAGAACTCTATCTCGTACTTGTGATGCACATTTATCTCAATAGATTTCTTTTCTCCATCTACCTTTCGAGAGTTTATATGAACCTTTCCCTCACGCTTGCAGTGTTGGCATTCATAGTTGTCTCGTTTCAAAGCTTGCTGCCTTAATGACTCCCATTCTTTTGAACGATAGAACCTTCTCTTTTGTTCTTTGGTTTTGTATTCAATCAATTAGAACCAACCTAATCATATTTGACTCCTCACTTTCTCCAAAATAAAAAGCACCCTCATTAGGATGCTTTTTTATTCATAGCCTTTTTTGGTACCCATTGCAATTCACAGTCCTTACAAACCAATCTTCCTGTGAATAGAAGTAATACTACTCCTATTCCACCAACTACAATACTTGGCAATGAATTTGCCATACTTTGCAATGAAAGTACCATACTCTCGGTATTCCTAGCATTTAATATACCAAATAGAATAAAGCTTAATATTATAAGCTTTATGCCCGTTCCACCTGATGATCTACTAACAACTCTGTTACTTCCACATCTTCTACATTTTTCCCATTTCATACATGCACCACCTCCAAATACTTTATCGGCTCCACATTAAGAAATCTTAAAAAAACACCCTCGAAAGAATGCTTTATGTATTATTTATTTTTTGGCAGTTCCACCTTTACACCATTTTCCTCTTCAAACTGCTTAATTGCTAATTGAATAGTTTCCTCCTCATCTGTACCTTTTATATGGGCACCTCGTAGTCCTTTGCTCCAAAGAAACACGTCAATACTCTCGTTTGTTTGAAACACATCAAATCTCACTTCAACTGGCAAATACGCTGTAATAAATGATCTTTTCAAATTCATGTTTTCTCTCCTTCTCCAAGTCCATATTTAATACGATTTGCTTAAAATAGATTTGTAGTATTTCTGGACATAGAATTGGACCTGGTGAAAATGTTGTATCACATTCTTGTAACTATTAGCATTGATTCGGTTAGTACCAATTTTAGAAAGAATGTAACTACAAATACTTAAAGTTGGTATTAGATATTCATTAATATATATATTGGCATCGTTATGCAGAAACAAGTCCAAATGCTTTTTCACATTTCTTTTGATGTCTTGTAGTTCAGTTTTAACCATCTCTTTCTCTTTAGCACCTTGAGTAAGTCTAAATGATTCCAGTTTTTCAATAATAGATTCAATTTTATCATGTAAGCAACCAAGAATATCTACTGCATCTATATAGTCAACATAGTTCACGTCTCATCTTCCTTTTACATATTAATGAGACTATTTTACTACGCAATATAAAATATGTGTGTATATATTCTTATAAGAATAATTTCCTTCAATGAATTTCTATTTTCTATAAACAGTGATTTTAGAGATGTAGGCAATGTGAGAAAGCCCATAAAAATCTTGCTTTGTATAACTTCCAAACGATAAATTCTTAATTTGTTTCAAAGAAGCTTTATACTTCTGTTTAGCTTCTTTCATTGACTCTGCTTCAAAAATTTTAACTATCATATCAATTATTAAAAAAACATCATGATTGCTGTATTTTTCTATCAATAGTATATATCTTTTATAGTCTTTCACTGTTAGGCAACTTGGCTTACCCTTACTAAATAATGTACCTTCATCCATACTAAACTCCCTTTAATTGTTATAATTAACCATTCTACAAAAGGAAGGTTTTTCCTGCACAAAAAACACCCTCGAAAGGATGCTTTTATGAATACCTATTTAGTTTCCTAACGTTCCCAAGTCCATAACTTTATGACCACCTGTACCTGGATCAAATGTTTCTATAAAAAAATTCCTATTACATTATTGAATATTACTACTACAGTTTTGAAATTTTCTCTTTAATCTCTGATATTAATTGCTCCTTAGTATGACTACTTGGATAATCTCTATAAATCATATCATGACTTGACAAATGAATGCTCCATGCCTCTAGTAAACTTAAATAAGTATCTGTTATGTGATTTAAACTACTTCTTGCACCAACATAACCGTTCCCAGCCATATAAGTTTCAAACCTGGCAGCATAACCTCTAGTTTTTGCTTCTTCAAAAGGTATTAAATGTAGTTTTCCTTCAAAATCAACAATTAAAGAATTGTTTGTAGAATCATCTCCAGATAATAATACTTCTTTTAGTTCTTCTTCAGAAAAAAAACTATACCTAGGTTTACCTGTTCTATGCGGCCTAATACTTACATGTGGATCAGTAAGGTTAGATATTATTGGGTTAACCTCTATTCTTTCTTCTTCCACTTCTATATATTCAGTATTACTCTTCCAATATTTAGCGTCATTATAGCTATCAAAAGTCATATCATCTTCAAGTAATTCTTTTTCTTCAGCCCCAGTAAATTTCTTAAAAGAACCGTCTTTCTTTAGTCTGTGTTCCGTTCTAATCATAGTAGATACATCAATAGTAAATTTCATAAACTTCCACTCCCTTCCACTCAATTATGAGCAAAAGGAACTACAAGGACAACTCCTATCGTTCGTCAAATTATGACAACCTAGTCTTCTTTTTCTAAGATATGTCTACAATAGGCACAATAATCATGATCTAGTGCTGTGAACATTTCAGACCAAGGAATTTCAAATGCGCACCTTTCACATTGCTATACATAATTCCCTTTTGTTAATCCGTGTTCAATAAACGTTTTAATTTGATTTTGGCTTAAAGTATCTACTCCCCTATCGACAATTTGTTTAGCTATCCCAATAACAGCAGGACCTTCTAACAAACCATATTTCAATAATTCATCTACGTAAATTTGAAAACTGCTATCGTGTTCTTCTCTTGGATACATCCTAACCTCTAATACTTTTTCATCCATAAAATCTCCCCCTTAAAGATAAAATTCTTCAAAAAGAGACATTTTTCCTTCTTGTCACTCAAAAAGACACCACTCAAACTGAGTGATGCCCTCTTTATATATTTCATTAATACCATAATAACACCTTTAAAGTGAAATGCTCTGCCAAGTTTCTGCCAAAAATCTGTCATTCAAAAAGGTAAAGTTGAATATCCATTTTTGAATTGATGAATGTATCCTTTATCTAACATATATTTAAACATCTTTTCTACTTCATATTTCAAAATATCTGGTTCGATATAATCTATCATTGTGAGTGTATCCTTAATGGCAATTTCAATATCTTCCTTAGGTATGTTGCCATACCCATGTTTGGATTCAATTTCTTTTACAACGTATGATGCTATATCTTCACGTGATTCTTTCTTGTAATTTCTTTCATTTTTTATTTTCTTATTCGCTTCTCTTAATGACTGTTCAACAATTTTATCAAATTTGTCTTTATCAATAACACCTGATTGATCATACGCATCATGTATTTTATTTTGCAATTCATTAATTGACTCTTCATAATGTTTTTTTAGTTCCTCCTTTAATGTTATCAACTCTTTTATATGCTCCTCAGATTTCTCAAAGGTTTTTGATAAAATTAATTGAGTATTTCTTACCGAGCTATCCATTTCGTGACTAACTTCTTCTAGTTTTTTTATATTTTCCTTTTGCCCATAAGAATCAGTTAGTGTTATAACAATTGCTAAAATAGCTAAAACAATTGAAACTGATGTGGCAGCAAAATTTAAATTTTCTCCTGCCCTACTCGAATCTGATAGAGTCATTGATATTACGGCTATACAAATTATAACTAATATAATGCATAGATAAATAAAATCTCTTAAAGGTATATACCTAGAAGATAAAGTTTGAGGAGAGTATTTTTTTCTCATAGTATTATCTATAGTTTTCTCATTTTTGTAATTTCCATCTTTAAGTATTCTGTCTCTAGTATTCATATTTCCACCCCTTCACCCATAATTATGAGCAAAAGGAACTACAAGGACAACTCCTATCGTTCGTCAATATTAGACATAAAAAGACACCGCTCAACCTGAGTGATGCCCTCTTGATATATTTCGTTAGTATCATAATAACACCTTGTAAAATGTTCTGCCGTGATTCTGCCAAAAGTCTTCCATTTTTTTATTTACATTCATCAATCAATTCAACAATAATTTGTTCATAATTAACAAATTGATCATCAAGATCTTGTTGCGAGTACTTACTAGCTAAATAATGATAAATATCTGGATTTATTATTATTTTTTCTTTTTCAATATTGGTTTTATGCACTGCAATTACATGTAAAATACTCATTTCAACCTGTAAATTTACTCCATAAGTTAAACCTTTAGTAAAATTTGTTTGATTTTTCTCATCAGTGAACTCATATTCTGATACTTTCGTAGTATATGTAGTTAATGCATCTTTAGTTATTTCTATACCACTTTCATGAAGTCTATAAATTGCATATAACATTAATTTCAATCGAAAAGGTGCGTACATATACCAAGAATCAAATGATTCCTTAGTGAACGTAAATTGACTATTATTCTTATCCTCTTCTTTATTAATGTTTATATTACTTTTAATAAGTGATTTAATATAATTTTGATGTTCGAATTGATCACTTTTCAGACCAGATAACTCATTACTAATGGCATTAATTTTTGATTGAAGATTTTCATTATGTATTCTCATATTCTCTGCTAAATTATTTATAACATCACTTGATTGCTTTAGTTCACTTACATCTAGATCAATTGTTGCAGCTGTTATTTTATCTGCTGCCTTTTCTATCTTGTTAGCTGAAACTTCGTTTGAAAACGATTGGTAGAATGTAAAGATAATAGCAATTACTGCAAGAATTATTGAAACTATAGTACCAGCAAAACTCCAGTGATTGATTGCCTCTTTATCGCCACTATACTCATATGTAAACACACTTATTGAGCCTAAACATAAGATTAATATCCAATAAGCTAAATCTTTCTTTTCAATCAAATTTTCTAAGTTAGTTTTTTCTTTTTCTTTGACAAATTTAATCTTTGGCAATACTTTTACTGTTAGTACAAGAGTATAAATAATAAAAATTATTAATAGAATTTCGGGGATACTAAAAGTATAATCATTTAAATTGAATTCCATAATTTCACCTCTATTACAAATTATAGTATAAATAACTTGATTTAAATACAAAAAGTTAAGCTATATAAAAAAACACCCTTTATGGGTGTCCTTTGTACAATTCAATCCTTAAAATAAACGCCAACTTATAAAAAATTCTCCCTTTGAACCTATAATACCTTCTTTCGCTCATTCCTAATTCATTATAAATCTCATAGTCAAATACCTCATCTTCTTCCAGGTACCTTCTAATAATCTGCTCTTCTAAAAAGCTCTATTTATTTAAGACATTTTTCTCTATCTATTTGAATATTTTTATCTATTTACATTTTCAGTGGAAGAATAAAACTAACAGTAGAATAATAATTTCTAAAATAATTTTGTTAGGAATGTATTCATTGCATATAAAAAGACATCTCTAATTTTAGAGACGTCTTTTTATATTGGTAGAAACTAATAAACACCTTTTGGAGCATTTTTTCAAGATTAGTTATCAATATTCTCATCAATATCATCAAAGCTAATTAGCCACTGATTTTCTTTTTTTATGACATTTATATAATTCATATCACCACTACTATTTTCTAACCTAAGGTATGTAGGTACTACACATTCTGAAGCGTTTTCGTTACACAGTGCCTCATTTACATCATAAATTAAGACTTTAAAATCTTTCGCATCATTTTGAAAGGATTTGAGTAAATCAGGAGTCATACTATCATTGTCGACAATGGTTAAAACTTCACTAAAGTCACCCGTTTTACTAAGTGTTGTTAAGTATTCTTCAACTACTCCTTCAGGGGTTAGAGCTCTATTATTACTAACTAGAATATTATTTACAACCCCATAGATAACCAAAATACAAATGAAAATAATTAAAGTAATGACTGAGTATATAGTAGATTTTTTCTTCATTGTAAAACCTCTCTTTTGAAAAATTGGAAAATAAATCTTGTTTTCTTTCAATATTATACTATAATTTACAATATATCACAAAAACTATTAGGAAGGTGAAAAAATTGAAAAAATACTTTTTTATTTTTTTCGGATTAGTATTAGTTTCGTTATTTAGTTTTAGTTCGAAGATTTCCGCAGAGGAGGTTACTCCATTAATGGGTGGTGGTAACACGCTACTTATTAATCAATCCTTTCCTGCAGGAGGATATACTAGTGGTTTTAAACCTGCCGGATCAACTATACAAGTCTACATTAGAAACGATTCAGGTTTAACGACTCATGTAACTTTAGAAAGATACTCTCTTGGATTTTATAATGACGTTAGTACTTACTCATTTAATCCTGGATCCTCTACAAAATATATGCAAATTAAAAAAAGTGGGACTCATAGATTAAGATTTACCCGTGGTCCTGGTTTGGTGCAAGTTTCAGATTTTACTAGCTAATATTCTAAAAAGCCATAAAGGGATTTATGGCTTTTTATATTTTTCTATTTTTAGTATAAATGCTAATTTATAAAAAATCCTGCCTTTAAATCGATAGAACTGTCTTTCACTCATTCCTTTTTCGTTATAAATCTCATAATCATACACTTCATCTTCTTCAAGATACCGTTTTATTATCAATTCTCTTTCTCTAATACTCAAACGATTCACTGCTTTTCTAATACGCTCTATATACTCAATACGCTCCCTTTCCCCATCTACTAGAACAATCACAGCATCTTCTGTAGAGGAATGAAACTCATTGGTGTGTGAAGGTGGTATTATTGAGTATGACGCTGTTATTCTAGGCAGTTTCTCTTCTGGAATAGTAAGGAGATAAAAACGATACTTCTCAAGAGCACTTTCAACAGCTTTTCTTGTCTTTTCTCTATCTATTTCGGGCAAATTAAACTGTAATTGAGACACCAAGATTCCCCCTATGATATAATTTATTTAGGCGATCAGGAGGAATCCTGGTCTTTTTTCTGTCGTTTTTTCTATTCTTTTGTCGAAACTATTTCTTTTTACATTTATTTATTACATGATGTTTATATAGTGCTTTTATCCCAGTCCCTTGGAGGCTCTTATGGTCACAATGTCAAAGCAAGAATTACTTATTGAAATCGAATATCGCAGAAGAGAATTAATTGAGCTTGGTTTAATTATTGGATTAACAAGTCAACGTATTATTCAGTTAAGTCAGGAACTTGATCAATTGATCTTTGAATTCCAGGAATTAATTAAAAGAAATAATTCTGAATGATTCTTATTATCTTGGCTCCATTTCATCCAGCATTTGAAGAATATATTCTATGTCCTTCATCCACCTTTCTGGTGAGTGTAATTGTTGCCAATCCTCTCTTACATTCAGTCCTAAGCTTACCAATTTTGATTTTAAATGTACTATTTGTCCTTTAAGTGCTAAGTCCATTTATTTATCACCTCAAGAGCAGTATGCCTACAAACAAGAAAGATTATTTTTCTAACTGCGAATGCCATAAGTATGAATGTCAGTATAAGCATCTGCACTTTACCTTAGTTTCATCTGTTCCGGTTTAGGTGGTACTATTCTTCCTGTATGCCTCTAATTCCTCTGAAGACATCTTCTAATCTGTTACGTTGAATTTTTTCTTTTTATTATTTTTGTCGAAACTCTATTATTTATTGCAAGTATGTTACACAATAGACATATCTTAAATACTCCTTTTAAAGGATGGTGAAATATGCGTCTTATTTATCATGAATTAAAAAAATTAACATGCGACTTTTACAAGTGTGATAGTCCTGTAATCAAGGAAATGATATTAAGCGATATCCTGCTTTTAAACAAAGCATTAATTCTTAGTAAATTACCCTCCTATAACTTTATTGATTTGACATTTTGAAAGAAAACCTATAACATATCTACCTTACCCTTTCAACATTTCAACCTTAACAAATATGTTTCTCTTGACCTGGCTACACTCTGCTAATGACGGTGGGCAAGTGCTATGGCCAACTGTCTTTTCTTTTTTTCCTACACCCCATTAGTGAACATCTTGCGAATTTATCTCTTATACCTCTTGATACTCATCAAGTGTCAACTGACCATCTTCAACCTTTACCGATCCATCCTTGTCCACTTTGTATTCAATTCCTTCATGATCTTCGTGAAACTCATCAATACTCATTTGAGACTCGACAATATGCAGCGTAACATCAGTGCCAGCCTTCTTGTAAAAGTTGAAAGACTGTTCTGCAGAAGTATCACCTTTCACAATGAATTCAAGAGTGGTTTTCTTACCATCCTTGGTTGTTTTACTGAACTCGCATGTAAGCTTTTCCTCCACACCATCAATCTGCAATTCCACCACTTCACGGGTCATTTGAGACAATTCTTGCTTCTTCTCGTCCTCACCCTTTACATAAAATTGAACGAGTTCCTTTTTACTGTCCTTTGTTTGTTTATTGAAATTAGCTTTAACTGTTACTTGCATGCTTAGCACGCCCCTTCTAGGATTTTATGGATTACTTCGTATTGATATTTTGCTAGAGTTCCAGCGTTTTCACTACAATCTATTCCTGTTCTTATAATCCAGGATATACGAGCTATCTGGGCCATGATATAGGCATCAACCACATTGTCGCTGGAGTGAGTAAATCCATAATGTTCCTCAACAGCTTTGATTACTGCCTTTTTTTTCTGAGGACCGGTAAGACGTTTCTTGCTGCCTACCTCCCCAATCCAGCCGGTCACATTGACAAACTTCTTCACGGCATTTGGAGCAGCCTCGTAGTAGCTCAATTTTCGCTTGTAGAGCTCGTTTCTAATACCGTGGTGCAATCCCCCTGCGAACATCGCTTTCTGCGTGTCAAAGGGGAATCCCTCGATACAGATGATGTCACCAGGACGAAGGTGGTCCACAACCTCATTTATTAAAGTGACCATTCTTTTGGGGTCCTGCGCCCCTACCCCGCTTAGTTCCTTCGCACGGAGAATCTCGCCATTTTCATCTAAGGCAACGAACCCCGTTTTACTAGATGGGTCAATTCCTAAAAATCTCAATTACTCTCCTCCTCTTGCATTCTTTTAAACTCACTTTCTAGTTCTTCCACTGTTAGCTCTCTTAATAGCCGGCCGTCTTCGGCCTCATGTTTCCCCTTTAAAGAGAGTTCATGAAGCATTACCTGTCTCCTTAACTCCACTGGCTTCCTCCTCTAATTTGACTTTGTATTGGGAAAGATGGTCGTTCATTTTCCCCCGGAATTTATCTTGGAAGTAGAAATGCAGCTTTTCTTCTGGATCATCAAAGCTAAGAACCTTTTTTTCATAGATGAGGAAATCTAGAAGTAATAAAAGAGGCTCCTGGTTGAAATCAACTGCATCCAGATACCACTCTCTAATTTGCGTTTGCGTGTCTGTCATGGAGATCCCGCATTCTCTGTGTTTTTTTGTTATAGAAAATATCTACTTTTCCAGTTGGACCATTACGCTGTTTAGCAATATCAATTTCTAAAATGCTCTTTTTATCAGAATCGGCATTATAATATTCATCCCTATAAAGGAATCCAATTACGTCCGCATCCTGCTCGATGCTTCCACTTTCTCTTAAGTCGGACATTACAGGTCTTTTATTGGATCGTTGTTCCACTCCCCGTGATAACTGAGCAAGGGTAAGGACAGGACTTTTAAACTCCTTGGCCATTCCCTTTAATGCAGCACTTATTTCTGATACTTGTAGATGAGCGTTTCCGTTATGGCTTTCTTCCGGCTTGATTAAGGTGAGATAGTCAATCATAACCAGAATCTTTTTATTCGGATTCTCCCGTTTGACGTCTCGAATCTGAGCACGCATTTCATTCACTGTCTGACCAGGTTTATCAAAGATTTGCATGTTGATTCGTTCCAATACACCTATGGCTGCAACCCAATTTTCATGATCTTTATCGTCAAAATAATGGTAAGGGTTTCGAGCCTTAATACCTTCTATTCCTCCTAGCAGACAGAGCATGCGCTTTATAAGGCTCTCTGCGCTCATTTCTAAGGAGAAGATAACTGGTATGGCACCTTTATATCCAGCATTGGCTGCAATGTTCAATATGAGGGCTGTCTTACCCATAGAAGGCCTTGCCCCAATGATGATACTGTCTTCATCTTGGAAACCGTCTGTCATATCATCGAGATCCTGGAAGCCACTCGGGATTCCGGAATAGCCTTTTTCCTTCTTAATCAGTGGCAACTCGTACATTTGAACAAGGTGTTCTTTAAGGTCGAACTTTTCCTTAGTACCTGTTTTATCTATGTCGTTCAGCTGCTTAATCATCTTCTGAATATCACTTGAGTCAAATTCCTGTTTCTCCACAATCGGCTTTAAGATATTGTAGATATTTTGTTTCTTCCAGGCATCAATGACAGCATCTTCATAATTCCGGAATGCATGAATGGAAGGGACACTTTCTTTTAAGAGGGAAAGATGGCCCGTTCCACCTAGTCGAGAAAGGTTGTTTCGCCCGATCAGTTCAATAATGGTGATGGCATTAATCGGTTCATCCTTTTCACCAATCTTTTTCATGGCCGTAAACAATTCTTTGTTTTGATAATGCTGGAAGTGTTCAGGCTTCGTTACTAATTCTTTCAATATCCTGTTATCAATTAAGATACAACCTAGTAAGGCACATTCTGCTTCATAGTTATTAATCACGCGATTCACTCCGTAACTTTCTCATGTATTCCAGGTGCTCATGATTTACTTTGAGATCAGATGGCTCTTCGTATATGTCAGCAATAGTAGGTGGGAACTTGCTAGTGAAAACATGTTTTTTTACTTTTGCACGTACTTGGTTAAAGTCTTGGTTTTCAAGGAATTCATGCCAGGCTTCAACAATGCTCTTAATCTTATTATTTTGTTCGGATGGTATAACATTTTTTGTGAAAGGGTTGTTATACATCTTTTCTATGAGTTGAATAATATCTAAGACTTCTTTCTTATTCATTCTCAAACTCCTTTGCTAAGGAACCATAATCCACGTTACTAGCTTTATGTTGCGCTTTTTTATTTTCTTGAAGGTGATCTAAGTCAGCTAGAGTTTTTACTCCACTCTTCCTCCAATTATTTAATTTGTTATATACAAACTTCCATGTTTCCCCGTTTCCTCTTGCAGCGTCTTTAATGGCTGCCTCAATAATTTCTATTGGTGTTTCAAAACCAAAGTTTTCTATGACATCTTCAATATCTTCCCTTAGAAACAGATTTATTTTTCTTGGAGGAACTAATCCACTAATTTGAAGTAAACCAATTATTTTTTCCAAGATGCTTCCCTCCTCTTTATTATTTTTCTTTATATTTTTCTTTAAGTTCTTTCTTTCTTGGTAAGCAGTTCTGCTTACTCTAGAGTCATCAGTTTCGCTTACTCTAGAGTAAGCACTTTCGCTTACTGTAAGCATTTTTGCTGACTCTGGTTTATCCCACTTGTCATAATCCTTGTTGAAGGAAATTCTCCTTGATTTTCTAGCTGTATTTTCTTGGGTAATGATTAGAATTTGCCTATCTATTAATTTGTCCAACTCTGGCTTAATTCGTTGTTTATGAACATCCGTTGCTTCAGACAAAAATGACAATGACATATCATGATCTTTTCTATTAAAGCCGTAAGTGTATCTCCAAACTGCAAGGATTATCTTATGCTGGGTTGGGCTTAACTTTATTTTCATGGTTTGCTCTAAAATTTCATGAGCAATTCTAGTAAATCCATTCTCTGGTTGAACGTTCGCCAAGCCCAACACCTCCTTACTTTTTTAAGCAAACTACAATGTCTGGCAAGTTTTCGCCTCTTGGTATAATCTTCATTGGGTACAGCCGGGGATGATAGAGGTTTATGTACCCCTTTATATATCTGATATAAAGATTCTTGTTTCCGGCTGCTAACCATTTGTAGGTGTACGGTATCAGCACCTTCTTGTCCATATTAGTCCAGCGTAATTCCCTCAAAATCATCAAAGCTCATTGCTTCTGCATCCTGTTTTTCTTCTTGTTTAGGAAAATGGAAATCTATTAATTTATTCAGAGCCACTGTTTCCTGCAGCGTGAGATCCTTCCCTTTCTTTTCAAACTTCTCCAGGACAAATGCGTTTAAATCTTTTTTAGAAACACCAAGTTCTTTGGTCTTTTTCTGAATTTCCGCCCAAACATTTGCAAGCTCTTCATCCGGTTTTATCACATTGTCACCAGTATCAACACATTTTGTCTCAGGTGTAATATCTACCCTCTGACGCGGTTCGTATGGGTCATAAGCATCTTGCTGTGTTTGATCGTCATCTACTTCAATACCAAACTGCAGTTTAAGAGCACGTTTCAGTGCATGCTTTTTGAACATGTCATTGTAGTAGGTTTTCCATTGGCTCCCTTGCTTGATTCGCAAGTGTTCCACCTCGTCAGCTTCTATGATAATCACCTTGTCTGGATATCCTTCACGGCGGGCAATTGCATAGGCTGCAGCTACTTTCCCTCGTGGGAATTTAATTGAGTGTTTGGTAATCTTGAGTTCCTGTGTTTCAGAGTCAATCTCCACCTCAAACTCGTCGTTCTCATGCACCAGCTGGGTTGTTACCCCTTTGTAATCATCACGTTGCTGGGCCAAGTATTGAATCCCTTCCACGGAAACCTGTATGCTCATCTGGTTTCCATACTTGATGAAATAAATGTGATTCTTGAAAGGATCAAGTCCATTGTGTTTGCAGATTTGAATAAAAAGAGCAAGCTCCTCTTTTGTTGCATTCTTTGCGATACTATTTACCACCACTTCTAGTTCCTTTTGAGTAAAGAAGTCTTCATACTCCTTTTTATCGATGGCTGCCAATTGGTTACTCATTAAATGGTACCTCCTCAGTTTCAATGGTGATTATTCGATGTTTTGTATGCTTCAATACTTTCCCATTAACCAGCATTGCTGCCCTGCCAGCCTCCTCAATTTTAGTAAACTCTCTTGCATATCTTTTTTCGCTTTCTCCAACTGTTGCACTTCTTCCGGTGTAATCAATTACACAACAGGTGTCATTAATATGCACTGTATAGAAAACTTCTGTTTTATTTTCTAAAACGCTGGTATCCTTAACCATGAGCTCTTTCCTCCTTCAATTGCTTGCATACACATTTAATATGGCAAAACAAATCTTTCCCTCGTTTCCAAACTGAGTCCCCTTCATAGATTGGTTTTTCACAGTTTGCGTTTGCACATATATTAATGGGTTCCTTACTCATTCTCACCGGCTCCCTTCAAGGAAACTGGATTAATACTAAATTCTTCATCTATCACTCTCGCAACAATCAGCTGACCCGGCGGTGAGATAAAGTGAAGAATGGATTCCGCATTATCAACAAAGCACGGTGTGATTATCTGAGACTGGTTTGATAGCACCTCTATGAGTTCCAATCCTGCTTTAATCTTTTCTGCAGTAGAGAGCTTGCTATATGGCTTTCCATCCATTTCAATTTGAAATGTGGCTTTCTCCTCGCCATTCTTCAATTTTTCATAAAGCTTTACAGAAATCTTGGTAAAGAGTTCATCTACTTTGTTAACCATCAGCTCTGAACGGACAGACCTGAATGATTTAATGGCATCAAAGATGCTGATTGAAGTGTTACGATCCATGCGAAGTTTTTCTTTACTAGATTCTGCATCCGTTACATCTTGGTGCAATTGCTCAACTCTTCGAGCTCCATTCAGCTTTAATTGCAAACTCACAATCTGGTTATCAACCTCGCTAAGTTCCGTCCGGTCTATTTCTTCTGGTACCGGCATTGCAGCAAGAGATTCTTTTAATGCATTTAATTTTTCTATAAGCTCTTTTCCAGTTGAAACTTCCTTATCGAAACGGGCCTTTCTATTTTCTTTCACTTTATATTTGGACTTATCATCTAAATCCTGCCCGCATGTTTGGCATGCTTCTAGAATTTCTTCATCTTTGATTCCTTGTACAACTGATTTCTGTCTATCAATACGTTCTACCAAGGATTCAATTTGTGATTCGATACGACCTCGGGCGCTTTTTCTTTCATAAAAAGTGTTGATTTCCTCTTCTATCTTGGTTCTTTTAGCAATTAAAGGCTCTAACTCTTTTTTCACTAAAACCAAATCTACATTTTCATCAGAACTTTGTTCTAGTTGCTCCTTCAATGTCAGATATCGTTCAGCTGCTCGTTCATAGGTAATATCCAATTGACGTATTTTATCTTTATGCATCTTCTCTAGGTCATCTAAAGAGCGTTTTTTCAAATTATCCTCAAGTGTTTCTCTTTCAATCTTCTCCATCTTGGTAAGCACTTCTTTATTCAATGGTTCACTGATATATTGGAGTAATTGTTCACGCTGTTCTGTCCACTTTTGAGAAGAGAAAAATCCTGGTGTGAATAAAGAAAAGAACAATTTTTCATCTATGACAGCATCCACAAATTCTTTAAAGACAGTCGCTTTCTCTGGAACTTCGTTAATGTAATACTTGGCAGTTTTTTTCTGACTTCGACCTAACAAGTATTGCTTGCCATCCACCTGCAGGAGCAATTCCACTTTCGTTTCTAACTCCGTTCCTATTGGCTGCGGTTCCAACTTAGATCCCATTACATCTTTCCCATATAAGCACCAGGTAGCAGCGTCACCTATAGATGATTTACCTGCACCATTCTTTCCTCGAATGTTGGTAATGTCGCTGAAGTTCACCTCTAATGAAGTATGGTTTTTAAAATTGGTTAATACTACCTTATTAAATGCAATTTGTTTCATACTTACCTCCCATTGATTTTTAGGCATAAACTCGATATCATGGGGATAACCCTAAGAGGTTCAACCCCTTTAGCGGATCCGTGTTGTAGCACGGATCTTTTATTTTCCTGCAGTCTTTCTTTCTGCCCCTAGAATGTCCACTAGGTAATTCATGGCATTGCACTCAAGGATGACTTCACCATCATGTTCTAGGATGTAATCCCCTTCAAACACTTCATCCCCACATGCGTCAGTTCTAAAAATCTTCCCTTCTGGAAGGCCTTCTTTCTCCAATTTCGTTACTGTCGGATGCTCCATCCTGTTCCTCCTTCTTTATGTACTTGGTGCTTCTGTTGCACCCGGCTAAGTACAAGGGGGCTTTGAAAAGGGGGAACAAAGACCTCATACTCAGCCCGGCACATCAGACATTGCCGGAGCATAAATTTTATGCTACTATTTACACATTCCTATATTCCCGAGCAGCTGTTAAAGTGTTGGACGCACTAGCTGCTCATTTTTAATCCTCCGTTTTATAGTGGTCCACCATATACCCCACAGTGACAATCTCTCGTAGATTCGTAGAATGCTTGACTGACTCCAATTTGATATGTGCATCTCCATCGGCTACATAATTTAAAAGTTCTTTACTAATTTGCATATTCTCTTCTCCCTTTCCAAACTTGAATTTCAACCTTATAACCCTGTTCCTGCATATCCTTAACCAACTTCTCCATCCGATCCTTCAATTTTTTCTTTTCCATCAATTGATCCAGCTCTTTCTTACATCGCTGGAACTCAATCATCCAACGTTCACTTTCATCCAAGTTCTCTCGATACATTTCCATCCGCGCTCTGTTCAAGCAGCTGAAACAACATTCATATAGATTAATAGCTTGTCTTAAATCGTTTGGGTGCACTTTTGTATGTAAGTTCATGATGTTGGCACCTTCACTTTCGTCAGAAACACGGCAAGGATACTATTAAATTTATACAGGCAGGCCATGCGGACCATAACGTCAATTCCATTCACTTTTTGTTTTAAAGTTGATACTGCATATAGCTTGCCAGTTCGTTGGTAGTATTCAGCATTTAGCTTCCGCCTTTCATTCTCTACCCTCGCCTTTACATCGATACCGTGTTGCGCTTTCAATATGGAGTAAATGCTGTTGTAAACTTCGTTATGTCCTACCCTTGTCCAACGGGCATATTCATTTACGTTGTCTATCACTTTTCGGTGGTCTGGCACTGCCGTGAGATTGTGAGTAAGCGTATCAATCCCTGTTTCTTGCTGTCGGATTTTCTGATCACGTTCTGCGTTTTCTCGTTCATTCTTCACCATTTGCTCTGCGTACTGCAGGAGCATTTCGGCTTGAGTTTTTGGTTGCGATTCTCGAAACTTCTTTTCTACCTCGATAAAGTATTTCCGGATGGCTCTGCCCATTTCATTGTTCTGAACCATGGCAATCTCTTTTCCAGTGTTAAGTGCCAACCAATAGTCATGTCTTAGGACGTTTTGACGTTCCCCTGTTTTGGTGACCGTTAAAATATAATCCTCACCTTCCAGAAAACCGTATTTATGGATTCTGTCCTTAATCCAAGTAGTAAAATCTTTTCCAATAACAAGTTGAGTATGAAGGTCTCTAGCATTCACTAACTTTTCTCCTATATCACTTTGGTAAACCGGAAAAAACTCATTCGCAATTACTTTCAAATTCTCCATCGTCTCTCCTCTCTTCGACATTGCTTTGGCGCAAGGCGACAACAATATTTGTTCCTATTACATTCCGACTTTGTTCTCCACGAAGAACGGACAATTTTCGCCAGTAGGGCCGAAAAAAGTAGGGTGGTTAGCCCTGGTTAATTAATTTTTAAAATCATATAAGGGATTTTCACGATCAATCGACAGAATTATCGTTTCAAGTTCCAGCTTCACTTGCTCCAAGTCGATGTCCCCTGAATTAATTCCGGAGTAGATATCCACCAGTTGATTCTGTAGCTGGCGGATTGTATAGACCAAGTGGTTTTCTAACATGACCTTGCCTCCTGGTACATCCGGATTTCTTCGTGCATTAGTTCTTTATAAGCCAGTAAACATTGGCCGCGGTATTTATAAAATCGTGGTTGCTTCTTAGAAGGATGGACAGCAGCTCGTTGTGCAACCTTACGAGTGTAATATTCAATCCGGTGAGTAACGTCTTTCTTCATGTTTACTCCCTCATTTGGATAACCGATTTCTAAAATAATAAAATCCAGTATTTTAAAAGTGTGCGCCTCCTAATTTGTTGCTATGTTTTTCCCATTATCTTTCTCTGCCTGCTTCCTTACTCTTTGTTCTTCTTCTCGTTTAGCAAGAATACGAGGAGCTGACGTTCTTGCGAGGAAAGCCCCTATTGCATTCCGTGTTTCATCACTAATGTTTGGTGGAATTACTTTTACTTCACTAGC
Organism: Bacillus sp. RO2; assembly: GCF_012911845.1. GTDB lineage: Bacteria > Bacillota > Bacilli > Bacillales > Bacillaceae_I > Sutcliffiella_A. The sequence continues at coordinate 71,215 of NZ_JAAXCU010000031.1, forward strand.
CTTCATTTATTTCACCTCCCTTCTACGCAGTTTTTAATTTCCGAAAAAAATCGGATTGAGAACCAAAAAAAATATGCTCGACTGGTATCTTGTAAATGTCTTCAATTTTAACAAAGAAAGATCTTGGTACATTAGTTGAATCTTTCTCGTATTTAGCGAGTGTGTCCTTATTAATACCAAAAAGCTTTGCTGCTTCAATAAGCTTTAGTCCCGAATTCACTCTAGCTGCTCTCAAGGTAATTCTCATATTTTCACCTCCTTGTTATTTCGGTGTAGTTATAGATTATCCGAAATAATTCGGAATGTCAACCGAGAAAATTCGGAATTATTGTAATAAAACTGCAAAATTTATGATTTTCGAATTTTTTCGGAAGTGTTCTTTACTTTCCGTTTTAATTCGGATATTATATTATTTGGAAGGAGTTGTATAACTATGATAGATAGAGACTTACCTCTTAAAAAAGAGATTGCAAATAATATTAAGAATTTGATGAAAGAGCGTGGTTGGACTCAATTGAAGCTTAGCGAACTGTCCGGAATCTCTAAAAGTACACTTTCAGATTACATAAATACAAAAACTCTAATTAATCCAGGTAACGTAGAAAAGTTATCAGCGGCTTTTAACGTTAATAAATCCGATATAGATCCTAGTTTTAAAATCTCAACCATGATTAAAGAAAATGTTACACCATACAAAATTTCTGAGAAATCTGGTTTTGTAAGACTACCTATTGTGGGGTCAATAAGTTGTGGAGATGGAATTCTTAGATTTGAGGAAATTGAAGGTTATGAAGAAACCCCAAAATCCTGGTTAAACGGAGGGGAATATTTTTATTTGAGAGCAAAGGGCGATAGCATGGTTAATGCCAGAATATTAGACGGTGATTTACTTTTAATAAGAAAACAACATGAAGTTGAGAACGGTGAGATTGCTGCAGTAAACATTGACGGTGATGCTGTGCTCAAAAGGGTTTATAAAGAAGGAGATTCTATTATTTTGCAAAGTGAGAATCCTAAATTCCCGCCTATAATTGTTAATTCAAATAAACAGATACAAATTTTAGGGAAATTAAAAAGAACCGTAATTACTTTCTAGTAGGCAATAGCCTACTTTTTTTTGTAGAGGAGGTCAACTAATATGACAGTAGCAATTTACATAAGAGTAAGTACCGAAGAACAAGTAAAAGAAGGTTTCTCTATATCGGCTCAACGAGAGAAGCTAACAGCTTATTGTAAGTCCCAGGATTGGAATGACTTTAAATTTTATATAGATGAGGGGATATCAGCCAAGAGTACAGACCGCCCTCAATTAAAAACTATGCTAGAGCATATTAATCAAGGGATTATTAACACTGTACTTGTTTATAGGTTAGATAGATTGACAAGGTCTGTTCAGGACTTATATGTACTATTGGATGAGTTTCAACGGAACAGTTGCACCTTTAAGTCAGCAACTGAAATATTTGATACAACTACTGCAATGGGTAGAATGTTTATAACTATAGTGGCAGCTCTCGCTCAATGGGAAAGAGAAAACTTAGGTGAGAGGGTAAGAATGGGACAAATCGAAAAAGCAAGGCAGGGTCAATACAGTGCAAAGGCACCCTTCGGTTATTATAAGAACGATAACAGGTTAGTAAAAGACCCTAACGAATCTCAAGTTGTTCTTAACATCATCAGACTGGTGAAGGAAGGTTGCACTATCAGAAAGATAGCGCATCATTTGGATGATACCTATCCCCCTATCAGGGGTTATAAGTGGCATATAAGGACTATTTTAGACATCTTACATAATCCCGCTTTATACGGTGCTACTAGGTGGAAAGATGAAATTATTGAGGGTACACATTTTGGCATCGTAACCAAAGAAGAGTTTGAAAATTTACAAAAGTTACTTCACGACAGACAGAATTTCAAAAAAAGGGAAACTTATTCAATCTTCATTTTTCAAATGAAAATTGAATGTCCAACGTGTGGGAGCCGCCTTACTAGCGAAAGGTCAAAGTATAAACGAAAAAGAGATAATGCGATTGTGGAAAGTAATCATTATCGATGCCAGGTATGCACCCTAAACAAAAGGAAGTCTATTGGAATAAGCGAGAAGAAATTTGAAAAAGCATTCTTGGAGTATCTTAAAAACGAGGGTTTTAATTTTCAGCCAAATGAAGTGGAAAAGCATGATGATAATCAAGCGGACCTATTAAAAAGAATAAAGCAAGTAGAGCAACAAAGAGCAAAATACCAAAAGGCTTGGGCTAACGGTTGGGTGACAGATGAAGAGTTTTCTCAGCATATGAGCGATACCATGAAAGAGTTAAAATTATTACAAGATGAATTGAAAGAGGCTAACGGATTTAAGCATAACGTCAATGTGTATGAACCAGAGGTTATTAGAGATATTGTAAAGAATCTCAATGAGAACTGGCAGTTTTTAACCCCTAAAGAAAAGAGAGAGCTAGTTCAATCTTTTGTGGAGAAAATACAATTCACCATATCAGAAGAACGAAAAGCCTTGGTATCTCTCGTTTCATTTTATTAGTATTAATGTTACTTATACACAGACAAAATGTTCTTGTGATAAAAAGCGCATATCTTCCATGACAAAATTCGCTGCATCTTCAGGCGACCGGATGACATACCTGTCCTCATATTGCAGCCGGTGAATTCTTCTCCCAAGCTCCACCGCTGCCATTAATTGGACAGCCTTTACCTTCCCAATACCTTTTGTGTCCGTAATCTCTTCAATAGAAGCGTCTTTTAACAATCGCAGCCCTTCAAAGTTCACCAACAACTTGTTTGCAAGCTGCAGAACCGATTCCTCTTTGGATCCTGTTCTAAGAAGAATTGCAAGTAGCTCATGATTAGACAGACTTTTTGGTCCATCCTGGATCATTCTCTCTCTTGGACGTTGATCTTCAGGGTAATCTTTAATCATCAGTGCGGTGGATTTAGTGGATTCCAATACATTTTCCTCCTTAAGTAAATGGAGGGTCATGCTACGGTCATTTTATCGAAAACTTTTCAATTCACGAACCGTTCTTGAAAGCGGAAGCCCCACAATAGAAAAGTAATCTCCTTTAATTTCTTTTACAAAAAGAGCTCCTACTTCTTGAATACCATAGGAACCTGCCTTGTCCATCGGTTCTCCTGATTGAATATAGAAATCAATATCCTCATCCGTCAGGTCCCAAAACGTAACAGATGTTTTTTCATAAAAAGTTACTTCTTTTTCCTTACTGAGAATAGCCACTCCACTGATGACATGATGGGTAGTCCCACTTAATGTTCTTAAGGTATCTCTTGCTTCTTCTTCACTTTCCGGTTTTCCAAGAACCTTATCACCAAGGACGACAATCGTATCAGAGCCGATCACAACAGCTTCTTGATTTTCTTGGAACACACTTTTGGATTTTTGATAGGCAAGAGTAGTGGCGATGTCTTCTGGTGTTAATTCTGGGTCAAAAGTTTCTTCGATATTGCTGACCTTCACTGTAAATGGGAGATGTACTTGTTGAAGAAGTTCCTTTCTTCTGGGGGATCCTGAGGCTAATATAAGAGGTTTCATGATTTATCACCTTCCGCAAATAGTTAGAAATTTCGAGAGATACAGGTTAATCCTATCATAAACAAACTTGTAAGAACAAATATCTTATAGCGTTTTGGAAAGATTGTTTTTTGGACAGAAAAAACGCCTCAAAAATTGGTTTTTGAGGCGTTGAATCTACTTTTTAATATAGAAACGCGGTTGCGTCTAATAGTTTTTGTTGGGCGTTCCATAGTGTTTCTGCGTTATTGGATTCCTGGTATGACTTGATGTCTTCAAAGGCGCCGGCAAGTGATGATTTCCAGCCTTTTGTTGCGTCTGTTAGTTCTGCCTCTTTAATGGCTGCTACCTTATTAAAGGAAGCATTTAGACTTTCTGCTGTTCCGCTGTCTAGCGAGCCGCCTTGTAAAAGTAGTGCAGTTGCCACCGTTAATTGATTGTACAGCACTTGACCTTCTTGCAGTAACAGTGTGTCCTGTTCGGTAAGGGAGTCCATTGTTTTTTCTGAAAGAGTCAGGTCTTTTGCAAAAGGTTCAAAGCCTTTAGCCTGGACCCCCGTTGCAATTTGTTTCATTCCCTCTACACTGTGTCCTACCGCCATCCATACAAAAGTAGGTTCAGATCCAACAGCAACTGCGGGGAAACCGGCAGCTTTCAATCTGGCCATTTCTGCATTTGCACCATCCATTGTGGAGAAAGCACCAGCTTGAAGAACAGATATACTTTGAGCAGGGATTGTCGCAGTTCCATCTCCATTGACTACAGACGGACTCTCGGGTGTTTTAGTTGTGTCTGTTGTAGGAGGAGCAGCTGTAGGTATAGAAGGATTCACTGGTGATTCTGACATGTTCATGACGCCAAGAATGAGAAAGCCAAGGCAAGTACCGATTCCGATAGCCATACCAATGGATACTAGTAACTGTTTGGAGAAGGATGGAGGGATCAATTTTTTCTTTTTTCCAAATGGGGCTGGACGCACTTTCGATCCTTTTCCTTTTTCCTTATTAAGTTGGCGGAGATCTTCAATATAAGAGGGCTTAGTTGAAATATCTTTACTGTCTTTAGTTGGTGTTGGTGTTTCTTTTGGTAGAACCCATTCAAATTCTTCTTCCTTTTTCTCTGCTGCCGCAGCGGATTCATCCACAATGATAATCGGCAATTCCTCTTCTGTGAGATCTTCCTTTACCGGAACCTCTTTTTGTTGAGGTTGGACACTTTCCTTTCTGTTCTTTTTCTTCTTTTTGCCGTGGCCGGATGAACTTTCTTTCCCGTTAATTTTTATTTTCAATTGGTGATTGTCCACTTTTCCCACCTCCGTGTACATTTGACAATTTTTGTCTTGGTCAGATTTGTTTCATCCTATCATAGGCCATAAAAAAAAGAACAAGACTTTTGTCGTCTTGTCCTAATTCTTTTCCGACACTTTCTTTGACGGAGTTACTATTTCGACCATTTCCACGGAAATAATTTAATCATTGTCGATAAATGGATTAATTCGGTTAGCAGGTTCAGGGACTGACAAAGGAGGCAGCTCCTCGATTAAATCATCCAACTCAGGGTGATAGAAGGCTGTAAGCGTAACAGAATAAGTTAATGGTTGCAGTTCCTGATCTGTTGATGTGACTTCTGGCAGACCGGTGAAACTCACCGATTCAATCTGGGTAATTCTAGTTAAACTCTCTAAAGAACTAAGAAAGGAGGACAGGTCTTCATATACTTCCGATTCGACGGACAAGTTGACTGTTACTTTTTTCAACCCTTCCGGAAGATATGCCTCTTCTTCTACTGTCTCGTCCTCGTCATCATGCATCGTCTCATACTCTTCTAAAGTAGTAGAAGCAGGAACAAATTCCCCTTCTCCAAAAGACATATTTACAATAGTACTCTCAGATAACACTTCTGCTTTTTCCAATTCTAAAATGAGTTGTTCTAGAAAAGGAGTAACAGGAATTTTTCGTTGCAGTTCAACTGTTGTATTTCCATTTGCCTGCGCAGTTTCTTCTTGTTGTTCCAGGACTTGAATAAGCTGCTCTTCAATTGCTTTTTCCTGTTGAAGTTGTTCAGCTCGTACTTCCTTTGGTGCATAGGATAAATAATAGAAGCCTGCAATGCCCAATACAATAAGGAGAACACAGGAACTAAGAAGAACATAATGTTTGCGTTCTAGTTCAATCATCATAGATCTTCTCCTCCGTCCTCGTCCGTTTCTGTATCAGTTTCAGTTTCCGCGCCATCCTCTGTTTCGTCCTCTTCTAATTCATCCATTGCTTGAAATGCAGTTCGGTCAAACCCAAGAGTGAATTGACCAACATATCTAGGCAGTACATCCACCGCTTCTTCTTCGCCTACTTCAACTGTAGAAATAGAAGAAAGGTCAATCGAGTGATATTGAGGTGACTCATTTAAGTGATAGAGAAAATATGCTGCATCTTTTGACTCGTCAAACTGAACGGAAAGATTTAATAGTCCTGTTTCATCATAAGAAAAGCTTTGGATGAATCCGCGTTCTGGTAGCAACCTGATCAAGTCCTGCATGACCGGAACCATTTCAAGAGGATACTCTTCTGCCCAAGCTACCGTGTCTTCTAGACGCTGTGCCGAGGAAGAATTTTGAGGGCGGTTCATTGCCTCTTCTTTTGCAATTCTAAATTGCTGAGTCATCTCAAGATCCTGTTCCGCCGTCTCCACATCATTATTCACCATATTAGAAAAAGTAAAAAGAATGATTGCCACAAACAATAGGAAAAAGGCACAAATGCCATACACAAGAGGTGTGGTGATATTTCGTGATTTTCTCTTTGGTAATAAGTCGATATCAACTAGCATCATTGCACCTCTTTTAATGCCAACCCTAAAGAATAATAGTATTTCGGGTCAACCGTCTCTTGGTCTTGTGTATAAACAACTTGTTCAAACGTATCTACTTTTACAGAAATTTTTTCTCGGAGTTTTGATAATATTAATGGGAAATTTGGATGGTCGCCATGAAGAAGAATGCGATTTATCTCTTCATTTCCTTGATTTAAGGAGTAGCGGAAGAAGTTCATGATTCGCTCCACTTCCACAATAAAATCTTCTAAGAAGACATTAAATTGAACTATATCCCCTGCCCATTCCAGCTGCGTATTTGTAACCGATACTTCCCAAACCTTCATGTCCTGAGGAAAAGCAACCGTGCGCATAAAAACAGGAACATGGTTGACGAAGATGCTTAACGTAATACAGCTTACATCAAAATGAACGACTAACAGGTGATCCTGTTCATTTCGTTGACCGAACTCATAATAGAGGCGGTACAGACAGAGAGATGAAACATCTGCCACTGCTGGTTTTAATTTACTTTCTTCCAGTAAAGTGGACATTTGAGTGACGACTTCTTCTGGGGAAGCGAAAAGGACAAGTTCTGTCTTTTCCGACCGCTGAAGTACATGCACATCAAATACTGGATCCTCAAAAGGTAAGTGAATGGTGGAACCTAACTCCAAATACAAGTGACCAATTATTTCATCATCCATAATGTTAGACGGGATGGTCAGTTTTCGTGTGACAACATATTGATCTGGCACGACAAAACGTACATGCTTTCGTTTAAGTCCCCAATCCTCTACACATTCTTCTAAAATCAGACGAAAAACATTTTCGTCGACAATTTTCCCATCACGAATGATATTAGGCGGCAAAAAACGCTCATTTGTGCGTTTAACGGTGAGAGGATCCAAATTCTTCAACTCTACCATTCGAATGACATGGTCACGGATAATAATATTTATGAAATTGTTTTGCTTTGGTTGCAGAAACGAGAATTCCATCCAGAAAGCTCCTTATGTAAGATGTTTTACTAGAAGAGTAAAGTAAAATACCAATTCAGTATTTGTTCCCCTTTAAAATAAGTAATAACTGCAGCGAGGGCGATAGATGGCCCAAATGGAAACGGGACACCTCTTTTCACTTTTCCTAACAGCATTCCAATTAGTGCCGCAATCATGCCGATTAGTGATGAAAGAAAGAATGTAAGTATTACTAATTCCCAGCCTAAAACAAAACCAAGTACAGCAAATAATTTAACGTCCCCACCACCCATACCGCCTTTGGAGTTGATGGCGACCAAAAAGGGAATCATGAATCCAACTGCCATTCCTATTAGATGCTCGGGTATCGTTTGGTACGGAATGAAAAAACGTTCTATGATAAAAAGTCCTAAAAAGAAAAGTAAAATCTTGTTTGGGATAATCATATAATGCAAATCTGATATGACAATGATAATCAACATAGAAATGAAGGTCCAAGCAACAATCAGTTCATACGTCCATCCCATCAAAAGAGGAGCGAGGACAAAAAGTACAGCCGTTAATAGCTCGAATAATGGATAAATAGGAGACACGGACTTATGACAGTGCCGACATCTCCCTTTAAGAAAAACATATGAAAGGACGGGTACTAAATCTAGCCCCGTCAATGTGGTCTTGCAATTTGTACAATGTGATCTTGGTGTAACGATTGATTCACCCTTTGGAATTCGTAGGCCGACTACGTTGTAGAAGGAGCCTAGGAGGAGGGCAAATAGTATTATGATTATATGATACATAATGTAAGTTATTTTACTGATTCTCTAGTTAAAGAGCTAATTGAAACCGGATCAGTTAAGGTAGTTCCAGTTCTTACTCCTCGTGGCTTACTATTTACAAGGTATACACTTTCAGGTTTTCCTCCAACAATCTTTACGTAAGATGCTCCTGTTCCTAAGCCAGCAACAGAATTTACTATTGTTGTAGATGTACCTACTGCATAAGTTCCATTATCAGGATCTTTCAAATCTTCAATATAATTTTCCGCTTGCAAGTAATTTAAACTAACGTACCAATCACCGCTTTGATATTTCGACTCCCCAGTTATTGCTAATCTTGCAGAATTAGCCATCTGCTGTGCATTCGCAACATGTGCATCCTTCTTACTATTATCTATCAAACCACCAATACTAGGTATAGCAATCGCAGCAATAATCCCCAAAATAACAACAACTGCTAGTAGCTCGATAAGGGTTAATCCTTTTTCGTTCTTTAGCATTTTTCTACATTTTTGTAACATCGTAATTTTCCTCCCTAAATGGAAATATGTAGTATCATATTCTACTATCATTCTATTATACTGTCTTTCAAATTTCAATAAGATTTTACACGTTTCTACATTTGTATATGATTAAAAATATCAAACATTGGAACTAGTATAGACGTGACTATAGTCCCGACTATTACCGCAAGCACAACAATCATTAATGGCTCTATTAAACTTTTTAATCTATCGGTCGCATAATCAACTTCTTTTTCATAGAATTCCGCAATTTTATCCAGCATAGAATCCAGTGATCCTGTGCTTTCTCCAATGGTGATCATCTGCGTTACGAGTGGTGGGAACGCCCAGTGTTCTTTCATTGGGCCTGTTAGTGATTCCCCTTTTTCTAGTTCCATTTTACTATCAGCAAGCACTTTCGCGATGACTTCATTTTCGACAATTTTTTCAACGATTGATATTGCTTGTAAAATAGGTACGGAGCTGGAAAATAAGGAACTGAGAGTCCTAGTCAACCTGGCAATAACCGCTTTTTGAAGTAGCGGTCCGAAAATAGGTACACGCAATAAAACATAGTCAATATAGTACTTTGTTTGCTTCTGTTTATTCATCGCCATCAGGCCTGTTACAGCACTAATTATCAACAACAAGAATAGCCACCAGAAGCTTTGCATCCACTCACTCGCGCCGAGGACGAATCTCGTAATCAATGGTAGATCCGCTCCAAAATCACTAAACATTGCAACGAATGTTGGAACGACACCAACAAGTAAGAATATAACTACGCCGATTGCTATTACCCCTAGCACTAGTGGGTAAGTTAATGCTGAAACTATTTTTTGTCTTGTTTCATTCTGTTTTTCAAACTGTGTTGCGAGGCGATCTAGCGTATCATCAAGGGCTCCACTTGCTTCCCCCGCTTTGATCATGTTTATGAACACCGTAGAAAAGATCTTCGGATGCTTGGCTGCTGCTTCTGATAAGGGATTTCCTTGCTTCATTTCTTCTTCCACATCAAAAAGAACCCGTTTTAATACCTTACTAGAGGTTTGTTGAGCTAGAACATTTGTCGCCTCTACCACTGATATCCCTGCACGGATTAGCGTGGAAAACTGGCGAAGAAAGATAACAAAATCACGAAGTTTGACGGGGTTTCCTAAGGTTATTTCTTTTGTAAAAATAGACTCAGGTACCTCTTCTAAATTCATAACACGTATTCCTTTTTCTTTTAGGGCGACAAAAGCTTCACGGCGTGAGCTGCTTGTAATGTTTCCAGTTTGTTTGCCGGCTGTATTTCTGCCGGTATAGGTAAACCTAGGCATGATGCATCGACTCCTGTAAAAAGCTTTCGGCTGACAAACGACTTATATTTCCATGTTGAATGAGTCTTTTAATACTCATATCAAGTGTGTGCATCCCTTGAGCCTTGCTAGTCTGCATCACGTTTTGAATTTGATGAATTTTTTCGTTGCGGATAAGATTGGCCACTGCAGGTGTATTGACTAAAATTTCGGTGGCCACTTTTCGTCCTTGTCTATCGATGGTTGGAAACAGCCGTTGTGAAACAATAGAAACCAGTACGGACGCAAGTTGGATACGGATTTGCGCCTGCTGAGGGCCAGGGAATACATCAATAATACGGTCAATGGTTGATGGTGCACTTGTTGTATGCAGAGTACCAAGTACAAGGTGCCCCGTTTCTGCTGCCGTAATTGCTGTTTGTATTGTTTCTAAGTCGCGTAATTCTCCAACCAAGATGATATCTGGATCTTGACGCAAAGAAGCACGTAAACCTGATGCGAAGCTTCTTGTATCAATACCCACCTCACGTTGATCAATCATGCATTGATTATGCCGGTGCAAATATTCAATCGGATCTTCCAGTGTAATGATATGCTTTTTCTGGGTTTTGTTCATAAAGTCAATCATGGAAGCTAATGTGGTCGACTTCCCACTTCCTGTCGGGCCTGTTACAAGAACCAGTCCTTGAGGCTTGTCCATCAGTGTTTGAAGAATGGATGGTAGTTGCAATTCTTCCAATGACGGAATTCTAGTTGGGATAATACGTATTGCTATCGCTACAGAGTTTCGTTGCCTGTACGCATTTACGCGGAATCGTGAAATTCCAGGTACACTATAAGAGAAGTCCAGTTCCCCTTTTTCTTCAAAGCGATCCCACATAAATTCAGGTATCATCTGTTTTGACAATTTTTCCGTGTCTTCAGGGCTAAGCGTGTCTTCTCCGTATCGCTTGAGTTCTCCATTGATACGGAAGACAGGAGGCACACCAACCGATAGATGAATGTCAGATGCTTTGGATTCATATGCTGCATGAAGCCAATTATTAATTTTTTCAATCATCCTCATTCACCTACTCTGATAAAGCGACACGTAATATTTCTTCAGTTGTCGTCAATCCTTTTTTCACTTTTTCAAGACCGTCATCAATTAAGAAAATGGTATCAATTTCATTTGCAAGGTCTCTAATTTTTGAGAAAGGTTCGTTGTTCATAATGAGTTTTTTCATGTCATCATTTATTACCAACAACTCGTGAATTGCCAGACGGCCTTTGTAGCCAGTCATATTACAAGTCCCGCAACCACGGCCTCTTGATATATGGTCAATCGTTAAACCGCGTTTCGCAAAAATTTCTATTTCCCTTGCGGTAGGTTCTTCTTGTTTAACGCAATCACGACATACTTTCCTTACTAAACGTTGTGCCAATACACCATTAATGGAAGAAGCTACAAGAAAAGGTTCTACCTGCATATCAATTAATCTAGTAATAGTACTAATCGAATCATTAGTATGTAAGGTACTTAAGACTAAATGACCTGTTAAAGAAGCTCTAATAGCTACTTCTGCCGTTTCACGGTCACGAATTTCCCCTACCATGATAACGTTTGGATCCTGACGTAGGATTGCCCGCAGCCCTTTAGCAAAGGTCATTCCAACATTCGTATTGACTTGGATCTGATTGATCCCTTCCAATTGATACTCAACAGGATCTTCTACCGTGATAATATTTACCTCTTCATTGTTAAGATTGTTGAGTGCAGCATACAAGGTAGAAGATTTACCGGAACCAGTAGGGCCTGTAATTAAGATGATACCGGTTGGGCGATTGATCAGTTCCATAAAACGGTCGTAATTTTTCCCATTGAAACCCAGCTGTGAGATATCATTTAATGTACTGCTCATATCAAGAATTCGCATTACGATCTTTTCTCCAAATACGGTTGGAAGTGTTGAAACACGCACATCTACAGGGTGATAATCTACGTTTGTCTTAATACGGCCATCCTGTGGAATGCGGTGCTCGGTAATATCCATTTTCCCCAAGATTTTTATTCTTGCAATCAACACATTTTGCGTATGTTTTGGTAATGTCCTTTCCGTGCGTAGAACTCCGTCTACTCGATACCTCACCACAACCTTCGTCTCGTGTGGATCAATATGTATATCACTTGCTCGTTGCTGAATTGCGTTCTGTAATAATTGGTTTACGATACGAACAATTGGAGAGTCCTCTTCTGTCACCCTCTCCTCTTGGACAACCTTTACTTCCTCTATAGAGTCAAATCCAATAAATAAATCGTCTATAGAATCCGTTGAATCGTAATATTTCGTAATGGAACGTAGAATATCATCTTTTGTCGCGATTACTGGTTCCACTTCAAAGCCAGTCGATAACCTTAAATCATCTATAGCAAAGAAATCCATTGGATCTGCCATCGCAACGAAAAGCTTATCATGTTCTTTCTTTAAAGGGATAAGTAGGTTTCTCTTAGCGAATTCCTTGGATATCACATGTATTAGCTTTTCATCAAAAGGATACCGATATAGGCTAACATGGGGAATTCCCAGTTGGAATTCCAAAACCTCAATTAGCTGTTGTTCGGTGATATATCCCTTTTGAAGCAGTACATCTCCTAATTTCTGATCTTTTGTTTTCTCTTTTAGCGTGCTGTGAAGTTGTTCCTCCGAAATGATTCCGGCATCAACAAGGAGATCACCGAGGCGTTTTCTTATTTGAACCATTTTAACAGATCATCCTTTAGTTTTATTTTCCTGTTCCTTGCCCAGGATTAGATGGCGCAGTAGTACCAGTGTTAGATCTTCCATTTCCATTTTCAGGACTTGATGGGGTAGTGTTTTTTTCAGTACCTGTACTTACAGAAGTGTTGGATTGGGTACTTCCCGACGAGTTAGTATTGTTACTTGTGTTCGTATTAGATCCTGTATTCGAGGTATTAGGACCACTTGCACCTGAAGGAGTAATCGTATTACTATTCGTACCAGTATTAGAACCAATATTCACAGGGGGAGTAGTAACAATCGGATTATTTACTACCACTGGCTTAGACAGGCTGTGTTGCTCCACTCGTTGGATTGGAGCATAAAAATCCTCACTGTAGACGGTGGTTTCTACCACATTTCCTTCCATGTCCGTTGCAGTCCTTACAAGATGGATGTATGTCCCGTCCCGACCATTTTCTTTTACATTTTTCCTATTGCTTGGAAGTGTAGCTGAATATTGAACAATTGTTTTGGGAGAGAGGGTCTTTCTTTCCACCTGAGTTACAACATACTCATATGGAAGTGGCCCACCATTTAATTCACCTGAAATTTTGGAGTTGCTTGTCTTGAATGATAACTTATAATCATTAGGGTTTGGGTTATGGAAAACAAAATCCATTTTATCCTTTTGTATAAGGACTTCGTACCCTTCAGATGCCCATAATGGCATCTCAATGGAAATGTGCCTCTCTGAAATATGGAAGTTTGTAGAGCCAATAAGTTCATATACTAAAGATGCAAAGATACTTGCTGCTTCATCTGATAGATTAGTATGTTCATTCTTTATCCACTCATTAACAGAAAAACTTGTGTTCCCAGGAATAATGAATTCTAGATTCCCAAACACTTCCGTCATTTCTTCTACACTAGATGTTCCTGATAAAGATACTTCGGCAATCAAAGATGTTTCTCCAGCTATCCCCTCTTCTGTTAAATAGTTTGCTAGAGAAAAAGTATGGTCGCCTTCTTTTAGCTGTGAAGCTACCTTTTCCAAATCTTTTTTCAAAGTTTCTGAATCTAGCGATGAAAAAATATCACTGCTCTGTGCAATCGTCTCTATTTGTTCGAGTAATTTCCCTATAGGTAGTTTTACTCTCAACCCGTTTTCCGATCCGCTTTCCACAAAATCAATTGTTTCGGGTATTTGATAGATAAATGCGTCTTTTGGAAATGGAAGAAGTTCACCTGTCCATTCGAGATAGATCGTGTCATTTGTAACCCATTCATTTTTTGCTTTTTCCAGTTTTGCAGCTGCTTCGTCTTTTGAGTGGTTACTTACTTCTTCGGTAGCAATCATGGTCTCTTCCGCAAAAGAAGTATTCTCTGGAAGCCACTTTCCTGCCAATATCCCCCCTATTTGTGAGAATCCAAAAACAAATCCGGTACAACCCATTAGGACAATCAATAATTTTAAGCTCCGCATCCTGCAACCCCCGTTTTATTCTCTTTAAAAAAAATTTATTTATTATCTGTACCTTGATTAGTTGAATTATTTTCATCATAAGGAGTAGTGTTAATGAATAATGGTAATCGTTGAAGAAGAATTGCAGCTAGAAGTAGAAGAAACACCATTAAGATAATACTGTGCCATAAAGTAAACATATCAATTATGTATAAGCCGATTAAGCTAACTAAAAGTGAGATCCCAGGCAACAACCATTTTCCTGTCTTCGTTAACTTTAATGGAACCAGGAAGAAAAATAATAGTAACAGGAAAAATGACACTAATGCAATTCCATAAATAAAAAACTCCAAAATCTCACCACTTTCTATCTATTTTTACAAAAATTGTAGAACTAAGTAGACTATTGTTATTGTATAATAAAGATAGGTAATTTGAAATAGGAGAATCATAGATGAAAAAACTTTTTAATCAACAAAATGGTTTCACTTTATTAGAGGTATTGCTTTCCCTGACTATACTTTCTGTTGTTGTTATTGGGATGATGAGCTTCTTTCATAACAGTTACAATTATGTGAATGAAAATGAGGATAAGACCATTGCTGCGCAGATAGGCCGTAATGTTATGAACTACGTGGAGAAACAAAATTACAATAAGTTCAATGGGTACTTGTCTCACGAGGTTGATTCAAATGAAAATGTACATATCATTGCACTAGATAAAACTTATTGTGACAAAGAAGTTACGATCAAAAAAAACAATGACTCTCCAGCAAGTGATGCCACCTCAGATGGTATTGTCCTTTTTGATAATAAAGAGCGTTGCCTGTCCATATTAGATCCTTTAATTAATAATGAAGTTTATTCATCTAAGACTGACATTTCGATTTTTTTGATGAAATACAATGATTCCGAGACGCTATCATCTTTGTCAAATCTAATTTCCAAAGATGACCCTTCCGTTCATAATCTTCCTGCAAGTATTAAAGAATTGATTGATAATGACAAAGAAAACTTCAGTAATTTGCTGCAGCCAAATGAATTTATCCATGACCATCTACTAAAAGTGTATGTAGTGCTAGAGTGGAAGGATAAAAGAGATGATGTCGTAATCCAGGGAGTACTAAGCCATGAAACGATTAGATGATTGGAAACAGGAAGATGGTGTTACGTTATTTGAACTACTGGCTGTCCTAGCAATCAGTGGTATTGTTCTTAGTACAGTCTATGGAGTTTTTATCACTGGCATTAACTTATATAAAAAAATAGGTATTGAAAGTCAACTGAAAGAAGAAGCAGACTATATTGTTGCCAACGTATTGAACGAATTCTATGCTTTTTCGCCAGATGATGTAGTCTTTGATGAAAATACAAAAGAGATATCTCTTTTTAGAAAAACGGAACTTCAATTAAGTAATAAAGATTTTGTTACTTCAACAGAAAAAGATAGTGCTAACATTCAAAAGGTGGAACTTCAACTAGTGGATAACTCTCTTTCAGGAAAGGATATACTTCTCACCACTACTTTATTAGTTGATGATGAAATGACAGAAAGATCTGTTAAACTAAATAACGATAAATATCATATCAAAGCGGTTAAAGATGAAAAAGGTGCAGAATTGCCTATTTTTGATTTCCAATGTACAAGTTTGGAAAAATCTTCATGTAAAGGTGGCATAATAACCTTTCAGTTTAGCCTTTCTCATGAAATATATAGTAATGAGAAAAATAGATTGTATGTAGAACCAATAGAATTTTATAACAAGTTCGGATATTAATAGTGTATGAGGTGTGTTCAGATGAATGAAAAGGGATCTAGTCTATTAGTGGTTTTGATTACTGTTACGGTGTTCATGATATTGGGAATCTCCCTTTTAACCGTTGCACTGGGTGGTACTATCAGAACACAAGTTCAACTTGATAGATACGAAAATATTTATGAAGGAAAAGAACAACTTGACTTCCTCATTGCAACATTTAAAGAACAAGTCGTAGACATACCCCTTAAAGCAGAAGATTTACCATCTAATTATCAAACCTCTCTAGATAGGATTACAGATGGCCTTCAGAAAAAGTACCCTGACTTCACAGTAAAAGATATCACTAATCTTTATACTGACCAGAAACAGGAGCTTTTTACAAGAATTTATGAGTTTTCCGTTGTAAATGGCGAAGCACCCAATACAAAAACCGTTAAGAAACGGATTGTATTATCTCCTGCACCAAGTTTTCTAGACTATGCTCTTGGTTCTTATAGTGCTTCAGAGGAAGAAGGACGACTAAATATTCATGGCTCTCCTAATGTGGATGGGGATGTCATTGCAAATCACTTACTGATAAAAAATGAAGCAGAGTTTAAAGATTTAAACGGAGATGGAACGGCTTCTACTCCTTTTGCAGCAATTAACGGAAATGTTGATGTGCAAAAAAACATTACTGTAAAGGACACTCTCGTTGCAAAAGCAGAAATTAATATCCCAGCAGAATGGTTACCTACTGACAAACTCCTTCCATCATTTTTTTATCAATCTGACAAGCCAGAAATTTTTCCAGGGAACGAAGATTTTGTTCATGTTGATTTTAAACAGACTTATTTAAGGGTGTTAAATGAACAATTGTCTCTACCTGAGCCTGTCTTAACCTCAGATCTTGATACAGAAGATTCTCTACAGGCTATCCGCAACAAGGTCATTTTGTTAGATGAAAGTACCTTGCCCCAAGTCATGCAAGGAGATAATATACTGCTTGATATGGGAACGATTAATAGTATAAACGGGCCCATTGTTTACCATCAACCTGTCGCCATTAACAGCGCAGTAGGTCCCATAGTATTAGATAAAGAAATGGTGATAAACGGAGATTTATCCATTACTGCCGCGTTCAACAACTCCGTTTCTATCAAAAAACCTCTTGTGGTTGTAGGAGATCTAACTATAGACATGGCAGATACTCCTGTGGATATCACCGGGACAGTAGTTGTACATGGAGATCTAATAATTAATGGAAATGAAGAACCCCTAGGCGCAATAACAGAAAACGATACAATTAAATTTGATAGTGTGATATATGCTTATGGAGAAAGCTTTATCTCTAATACTAATATCGAGGGGATTGAAGAGTCAAAACAGTTAGTTCTTTTCTCAAACGGGCCGTTAACCATCACGCGGATTAATGAGTTCAACGAATTTAAAATTGAACAAGAAAATGAAAACATCTACGACTTGTCTAATGAAACCACCCCGCTTAAAGCTTTTTTCTATACCGAAGACAAAGCGACTCTGTATGGTGTAGGATCAATGTTTCATATTCATGGAGGGTTATTTGCCAAGAAGGAATTAATCGTTAACGCTTTCCGAGGCAATACTGGACGGAGTAAAGTTATTACTCCAGCCCAAGTTCAGGAAGGAAGGAAAACACGTTTTCAAGTAGTTCATGACCCAAATGTACTTGTCAGTCAAGTATCAAGATTACCTATAGCAGACAGATTAAGAGTTATAGTAGATGACTCAACGGTAAAATAATCAAGGAGCTCCTTAAGCGTAGGAGCTCCTTGATTTATTTATAATCACCATTCATATTTTGAAGGATGACTCCCTCCATCATCTTTCTCCTCTACCATAACGACGGTAGAAGCACGTATAGAACTATCCTCGGTGGATGTCACAGTCACCATTACAACACCTTTAGACATACCCACTCCGTTTCCATTTTGTTCTATTGCAAAGATAGAAGGATCACTCGAATTCCAGACAACCTCCACTTGTATTCTTCCAATTAAATCTGGAGGGTTAATACTTACTTGACCTTGAAGGTTTAATGAATCATCTACCTCGATAGTATAGACTGGCTTTTTGAATTCAAGCGTATAGTCTGGAACCTCTACCACCCTAATGATGGCCTGTTTCGTAAGCTCCTGACCTTGCAACGAAGCAGTAATGGTTACCACTCCGACTCCTTTTGCAGTCACTACACCAGAAGAGTCAACTGTAGCCACTTGATTATTAGAAGAGTTCCAATTCAATTTTAAATCAATTAGACCAGCTGCACCTTCAAAAATAGTTCCTATCTGCTGCGATTCTCCAATAAACATTTCGTCAAGATAATTAAGGCTTAAGTCGTTCACACCATTGTAATTTAGGATGACTGTCTCCTCAAAGGGAGTTCTTATAAATCCTCCATTTGCTTTAATTTGAACAATGGTTTTTCCGTATTCGCTCACAGAATACAGATATTCATACGGATTGATAGTTTGCCAATTAGAGTAGATTAATGAGCCTGGCTTTTTAAAGCGAACTTCATATTGACTCTGAGTTGAAGAACCAGGGACAACTTTATCAAAATACACTTCCGCTTGCTTATTGAATGCGTATTCTCCGTTATCTCCGATAGACAGTTTGTTCAAAGAATCTTTTAACCTGACAGCTACTTGAGGAGTTAACGGGAATTCCCTTGTCGTCCCATTGGCATATTTAATAGTAATGGACCTTTTCCCTTCCCCAAACTCCATAGAATAGATAGGGTTAATGAATGCTTCATTATTATTGTCACGAAGGGTGATGGATGACAATAATTGTCCTGTTCCTTTATTGTATTTACCAATATTTCCTGCATGGTTGCCACGATATTCCACTACAGGATTGATATCCCCATCTACTAGTTTAATAACCATTTCTATTTTTTCTAGCGGCTTGTTGGTAACAACAGCTGTTTTAGACTGATTTTCATTGTCTACAAAAGATATGATTGGGTCAGGTAGAGGTTGGGCATTGAAACTGTGTATGCCCTTTACTGTCATAGACAGCTTTTCATTTTCTTTTGAGAATTGAAGATTACCATTAACAGAGTTATAACGAATTGCATCGATATTATAGACAATTTCAGTAGAGCCGTCACTCAATTGATTTTCAATCATTCCGTCTTTTAGTTCTGCTTTTAAACCAGCAGGTAACTTCTGCTTTAACTGGATGTTCTTTAAAGAACCATTGATTCCGTTTGCAAGCTTACCATAAGGTTTAATGGTGTATTCTATTGAAAAGCTGTCCCAGTTCTCATTCGCCACATTTGATTTTTGCAAACGAATGATGTCATTACTTTTTGGCGCTTCACTTGATAAACTCATATTTAATTCAAAAGATGGAGCAACTTGATCCTGTACGGACACTTTTACTTCCTTAGAATAGGTGTATCCTGTTGGTTTGCCTTTAATGTCGGTGTATTTCCATTTTACTTCAAAAAAATAATCACCACGTGCACTGAACTTTAATGGTAGGTTTGGAACGGATACTACCCCGGGAGGCTCTCCTACATGATATTGGACACGACCGTTAGATGGAGTAACCATTGCGTATGTTTGCCCATTCCTTTTTTCTACTTTAATTCCAGGTGCTTCTTCAACAGAAACGGTTTCTGGAATTTTCACTTCAATTACTACATTATTTAAAGATGGAGTATCAATTTCATTAACCAATGCTTCAAATACTTGATTCAGATCTGTGCCTCCCGCTTCAATGGCCATCGATTCACCATTGCTTGTTTTGCTGGCAAGCTTGTTTAAATAGTTGATGCTGGCTTCCCCAAAACCAACTGGGTATAGGATGATTCCACTTTCTTTTTTTGTAATATTTGTTGCGACTTCTTGAGCATGGTTTTCTATATAGACCTTGGCGTCGCTAGCAAACTTAATTTTATTTCCTGCATGATTAAAGGTATTAGGGTTTATCTTATATGTTCCATTTGTATATATTATAAATTCTCTATCTGATGTGTCTTTATGGTTTTTTATTAAATCATATGAGTAGCTTTCCGTTTCTTCCCTACAGAAAATCCATACACATTTTTGGATGACTTTTTCATATTCCCCTAGAGGTTTATCCTTGGTATAAAGGACTGTCGGTTCACCGTCTGTCAGGAAAATTATTACTTGTTCCCTGGAGCCATCTTTATACTTCTTAAGTAGATCCTCTGCTGCTTGAAGGGAAGCACTATAATTGGTACCACTGAGCGTAGTACCTTCAGGAGCTGTAATGGTTTTAACAACATCACTTATTTGATTAATATTTGAGGTAAGGTCTTGTCCATTAAACTTCCTGACTGTTTCCTTACTATTAAATTCGACTAAACCAAATCTATCTTTATTAATTCTTTCTGCATTAGCTGCACTAAACACTGTCGCTGCAGTTTGCATTGCTTCCTTAGCCTTTTCTAATCGTGAAATATTCTTCTGCAACGAAAAATTCATGGAGGCAGATTTATCAAATACAAACACCACGTCTAATGGTTTCCTAGGATTTTCAAGGAGCATCCCTTCACGGAATAATTCAAAATTCAATGAAGTTCTTGCAACATTTTGATTTCCTTCTTTTTGAAGAATTAATTCTTTTCTAGCAGGTTCCACTTTATTTAAATTCAATGAGAGTTGGTCATTGTTGGTTGGAGTGGTCGCTGAAACAGAAATCGGTGAAAGTGACGAAAATAGCACCTGCACTATCAGTAAGCAGACGGTAACATGTATAATATATTTCAAAACTCCCCATCCTCCTAGTAACATTTTCCTATATATCTACAATTATAGCAGAACGACTTCTACAAAATACAACAATTATTATAGATTTTTCTAGATTTCTAAGTTTTTTCATTTTGCTTGAAACATTTCTTCATTTCAGCCGTTAGTGTTGTGAAAGGGGGGCCAGATGAAACAGTCCATTGATGATATTTATGAAGAGCATATGCAGGATATATTCCGGTACCTCCTTTCTTTGTGCAGGGAGCATCACCTTGCGGAAGATCTTGTACAGGAGACTTTTTTGCGAGCTTATTTATTTTTGGAAAATTACCGAGGTGAGGAAGTGAAGCCTTGGTTGTTCCGAATTGCTCATAATGCGTTTATTGACCACTACAGGAAACACAAGCGGACCATCGTGAAGGAACAAGGCTTTTTTCAACGCCTTTTTAGTAAGGGGAAAGGAACGGAACATGAAGTCCTCTTGAAGTCAGAGGTTGCCGAGGTGATGGACGCGATTAACACGCTGAATGAGCAGCAGGCGCAAGCGATCCTTCTCTATGATTATCACAGTTTCACCTATAAGGAAGCTGCTGAAGCGATGGGCGTTACGGATACGTACTTTAAGGTCCTGCTCTACCGCGCTCGCCAAAAAGTAAGAACCATTCAAGGAAAGGAGAACGACATAAATGAGTGATGACTTTAAGGATAGATTAGAACGTTATGATAAAGGCGAAATGACGCCCGAAGAAAAAATGGAGTTTGAAAAAGAAATGAGTGCCCAGGAAAAACAATGGATGAAGCCCACTTTGGAAAAAACGAAGCAACGAAAAATATTGCGTGCAAGCAAGTGGAAGGCGAGGATAGGGACGGCATTGACCGCCATCCCCATTCTACTCTTAATAATGATGGCCTCCTCATTCGTAACAACCATTTACTACCATGGTTTTTCTAAGGGCTTATCAGAAGACTATACACGATCTCAGAAGTTGGCTGATATCATCAACTTCTCTCTATTAATAACAGACCCTTTTGCGGAAAAGTATGGGGCTGATACGGAAGTAGGAACTTTCTTTAAAATGGGAGTAGATAAGGAGTTAAGAAAGCAGGTCGGGAAAGAATTCTATACTGTTGGAGAAATGAATGTAGATTTCCTGTTTTCTAAAATGGGGTCAGTTGAGAAAAGGTATTATGGAACCAATGAAGATTCTCTAACAGAATTTCAACACCCTTCCCTCTTATCAGAATATAAATTTGATTCTACTCCAGAGTGGGAAAGGCTTGAAATGCTTCCTGAAGGAACAGTTGCTACCGCCTTTATTACCTTTAATGAGCTAATGTCAACGGAAAAAGTATTTGAACAATTTAAAGGGAAAGATCTTGAATTAATTTGGTTTCCAGTGGATGTAGCTGGTGAAGTGGACGATTATCATTCCATATCTAACATAGGTTTCCCAAATTATCCCATCTTTCACACTGATGATTGGACCCTTACTTCTAGAACAGAGGAACGTTCACTGTTCGCATCGACCATTACTGAAGGCAGGTCTGCACCTGCATATACAATAGGCGATGCAGACATGCTCCATGAACAGTTTTTAAAGACGCTTC
The DNA here is from genome assembly GCF_012911845.1 of Bacillus sp. RO2. Taxonomy (GTDB): domain Bacteria; phylum Bacillota; class Bacilli; order Bacillales; family Bacillaceae_I; genus Sutcliffiella_A. The sequence goes on from NZ_JAAXCU010000031.1 coordinate 93,419, forward strand.
ACTTCCTGAAAGATTACCAAAAGGAATTCAACCAAATTCAAGTGATGCATAATGATATAGAGTTGATCGAAGTGGTCCGCTATCTCGAAAAAAATGACATATCTCATCATGGAGTGGTGATAACTGGGCCAACCAAAGAAGTTCTCTCCTTAAAAAGTGAAAAGTGGATCGGAGCAATTCAAGTGGACGAAGTCGCCTTATGGAATTGGAGTAACTAATAAAAAAACTCTCGCCAACAATGGACGAGAGTTTTTTATTTATGAAGTTTTCCGATACTCCGCAACTTTATTCCTGCCGGCTTTCTTTGCCCCAACATACATGGCTCTGTCTGCGTGGCGAATCAGATCAAGTGTGTCCTCGGCATCGTCTGGTGCTGTGGCGAACCCGATGCTTGCCGTTACTTTCACCATTTGAGCTCCTTGGGTTTCTCGGATATGCTGTTTCAATGCAAAGGATCTTGTCGCAAGGTTCACCCTGATGCGTTCGGCAAGTTCAAAGCATTGTCCTCGTTCCATATCAGGGAGTAAAATAACGAACTCTTCTCCCCCATAACGAGCAACTGTCCCTTTACTACCAACAAGGATGCTGAGCCTTTCTGCAACCTGCATAAGAATCTCATTACCGCTCTGATGTCCGTATACATCATTAATTTTCTTAAAGTGATCAAGATCTAACATCATAAGGGACAGAGATTTGGAATGTCCTTTGTTTAATTTATCGAATTCTTTATCTAATACACTTTCAAAAAAACGATAGTTGTATAGTTTAGTTAATGCGCAGCGTTCACTTTTTTGTTTGGTCTCTTGATAGTGGCGAGCTTTTTCCATTGCCACTCCAAAGTATGAGCAAAGGATATCAACAATCATCAATTGCGATTTATCATAAGTCCGTTTGGATGTGCTTGCTAGTAGCACAAGTCCTTCAATCTTATGATTTCGGATAACCGGAACACACATAAGACTTTCGATATTTACGGGAAGATGCGTTTTGGACATATGCTTCCACTCTTTTTTTGTGGAATAGCATACGCTTTTTCCACGTTTCAGCATATAAGCCAGAAGCTCTTCATCATCTGTATGCAAAACAGCATTTGCCTCCACGCTGTTCTGCATGTCCATGACGCGAAGGACTTTCATGATTTTTTCTCCATTCACATCAATGATGGCAGCATAATCCACCTTAAAGAGCGTCGATATTTTATCTAGGAAGACATCCAGAACTCCTTGTGTATCAAGTCTTTCCGTCAACTGATGTCCTACATCTGCTGCTTGCTGTAAGTGAACATTTACCTTTTGGCTAGAATGATAGAGTTGAAGAATAAGCGTAAGGATGACAAAAGGCAATCCTACGTATAGTAGTGCTATTGGACCAACTTGTTCATAAAGTATGTATAGGATCAAGCCTACGGGCAATACCATGATACTAGTAACAGCATCCCATTTGGTATCAGGTGTGATGAATTTGCTTTTACGTTCATAGATTTGTACTTGTATAAAATAAAGTGCCACTGTATTAAGCGTAAAATAAACTAGTTCATGCCCAAGAATCGGCGTGATGACACCAATGTTCAATAACCTCGTATCTCCTGGGGTCCCTCCCAATACATAAAATACGAAACCAGCAATTAAGGAAATGCTTGAAAACATAAGCATATTGATAGGAATTCTAAGTCTATTTTCCCTATTAAAGCGCATATAAGCCATCAATGCTAGGACGGAGACAAGGGTTACAATCATTTCAATGAATATACCGAAGGATAAGAGGGCTGCCAAGGAAACACCCTGTGCCAGAAACAAAGGTACCTCTCCGACGACGATTGGTATAAGGGCGAGTATGATAGCCAACGCCAGAAATCCAATAATATGCCACATTGGCAAATCTTCTAACACAACAGGAGAAAGCTGATATCCGAGCCATAAAAAGACGGGAACCATGACAACAAAGCTTGTCCAGATTACCACTTCTTTTTGGCGACTTACTGCTTGAACCACCAAACTAACCCCTCCCTTCTTTATCCTTTTTTCGACACACTTTCGCAATAATTAAATATTATCAAATTTTCTAACATTTGTCACAACAAAAATAGGATAATTATCCCTTATTTCTTTTCCCTGCCTTTTGTGAGTTTAGTCCTAATTTCTGAGATGAAATATAAGGAACCTGTAATCAGCAAAACAGAATCGGTCCCAATCCTTGATATAGCAGTCTGTAACGCAATTTCCCAATCCTCTTCAAACTCTTTTTTATGATGTTCGCTCACCTTACAAATGTCCTCTGCACGAGCCGCCCTTGGAAAAGCAAAGGAAGTGAAAATAATTTCATCTGCGATAGTTTCCAATTTTTCTACCATTATTTCAATTGGTTTATCTTTCAGGGCACTGAAAAGTACTACCTTTTTTTTATTGGAAAACTTCCTATCTATAGAATTCACTAACGCGTCAATAGCCTCTTCATTATGGGCACCATCAAGAATAATAGGAGGTACTTTTTGGACGACCTCAAATCTTCCAGGGTGCACGGCTTTCAATAGTCCGGCTTTTAACACACTCTCATCGTATTCCCATTCCCACTTTTCTATTAAAAGGAAATAAGCCATGATGGCCAATGATGCGTTGGCGGCCTGATGCTCTCCAAACAGGGATAGCGCTAATTCCTCCACGCTTTTCGTTGCAGATCGAAAAGAGAATCTCTCACCTTCTTCCATTTGATAAGAAAAATCTTCATCGATAAAATAGACGGGACTTTCTTTCAGCAGAGCTTCCTTTTGAATTACTTCTTTTGCCGCAGACTTATGTTCCCCGGAAATAATCGGAACCCCGTTTTTAATGATACCTGCTTTATGATAGGCAATTTCTTCAATCGTCGATCCAAGGAAACCAATATGATCATGTCCAACGTTAGTGATAATGCTAAGCACTGGTGTCATCACATTTGTGGAATCCTCTCTTCCCCCAAGCCCTACCTCAATCAATGCGATATCGACCTTTTGTAGTGTGGCAAAATAATAAAAAGCCATGGCTGTTTGCAGTTCGAATTCAGTTAACCCAGCTTCATCTAACCCATGTTTAGTAAACACTTCAATAATTTCTATCATTTCTTCATCTGATATGTATGTTCCATTGACAGAGAGTTGATCGTTGATAAATTGATAAGCTGGTGAGTGGAACACCCCTACCTTTAATCCCGCTTCAATTAATACCCCCTCTAAAAAACGCAAAGTAGATCCTTTCCCGTTTGTTCCACCAATATGTACGACTTGAATTTGATCTTGCGGATTACCGACTCGCTCTAAAAACTGGATAATCCTGTCCAAACCAAGATTTATTTCATTTTTTATTGTAAAATTCACTTGCTCTTGCAAAACTTTAAATGACAAAAACATATTAATCTCCTTTTTGCTAATAGGCATATTCTAATCTTCCCTGTTAGGTTAAAATTAATAATAAATATTAACGGGTACTCACTATTCTTCCCTTCTCAAACTATATATTAATAAAACATTTGGATACAACTGTTTTCAACAATAGTTATTATTGAATTTTGGAGGATCACACATGAAACATATAGTATGTTGGATTATTTATAACGGAAATCTTCCTGAGCAAAAATTTATCGAACTAGCAGAATGGTTTGATAAGGAAGCTAGAAAACATCATATTTCCACTAAGTTAGTAAAAAATAATGAACTGTTTCCGAGTGTAACTGATGGGAAGGCAATATTGAAAAGTGCTCCTCACAACCAGGAGCTACCAGATTTCGTCTTCTTCCTTGATAAAGATGTGTTACTTGCCCGCCACCTGGAAAAGATGGGAATTCCCGTTTATAACAGTGCCGCCTGCATTGAAATCTGTGATAACAAATCGCTCACATTTCAGACTCTAGCAGATCAAGGGATCCCAATGCCAAAAACACTGATAGCTCCAATGGTATTTCACGCTCATGAGAATGTAGAACCCTTTTACCATGCTGCAGAAATCCTAGGTTTTCCACTTGTTTTAAAGGAGGCTTACGGTTCATTTGGGATGCAGGTTTATTTGATTCAAACAATTGATGAATTGCTCATGAAAGTGAAGGAGTTAGGAAATCGACCATTCCTTATGCAAGAATTCATCGCTTCCAGCAAAGGCAAGGATATTCGTCTGAATGTTGTGGGAGATGAGGTGGTTGCCTCCATGATGCGTGTCTCTGAAACTGATTTCAGGGCAAACGTGAGTAACGGGGGAAGGATGTTGAAATATGAACCAACAGACACGGAAAAAGAAGTCGCGATTAAAAGCGCAAAACTTGTTGGTGCAGACTTCGCTGGGGTAGATCTCCTGTTTGCTGATGACGGCTCTCCACTTGTCTGTGAAATCAACTCCAATGCCCATATCAAAAATATCTTTGATTGCACGGGAATTAATGTAGCGACCTATATCGTTTCACATATTTTACAAAAGTGGAGAGAATCCAAGCAATGAAAATCAAAGGCTGGCTTATATACGAAACAGAACATGCAAAAAAGAATCAAGCTTTTATTCAATGGTTTTTGAACGAGGCAAAAGAGCTGGAAATGGAGTTAGATTTCATCCTGCAGTCCCGAATTGCGTTTGGAGTTCAGCATAATGAATTGGTCATTGTGTTAGATGGAAAAACAATCGACCCACCAGACTTTGTCATCATGAGAAACATCGATCCACTTTTTAATGAACAGCTAGAACGCATGAACATCCCTTGCTTCAACTCCCACCACGTTTCCGTAATTTGTAATGATAAAGCGAAGACCCATCAACACTTGGCAGGCAAAGGAATACCAATGTTGGATACGTATTTCACTACAACTGATGAACTCCTGACAGGAAACCTGCCTATCCCATTCCCGTTTATCATAAAAGCACGGACAGGCAGAGGCGGCGGGGATGTTTTTATGGTGGAGGGTGTTGAACAGTTGGAAGCAGTCCACACTCAATTATCTGCTCGTTCCATTATCCTTCAACCACTTGCCGGATCACCTGGTAAAGATCTACGAGTATATGTATTAGGGCGGACCATCGCTGGAGCTGTGCTTCGCTCTAATCCAAAAAGCTTTAAAGCCAACTTTACATTGGGTGGTCAGGCAGAAGCGTATACACTGAATGAAGTCGAACGTACAGTCGTAAATAAAGTAATTCAACAGTTTGATTTTGGCCTTGTTGGCATTGATTTTTTATTTGATGTAAACGGACGACTTCTCTTTAATGAAATAGAAGATGTGGTGGGTTGTCGAACATTATGCCTAACAAGTGACATCAATATTGTGAGAATGTACCTAGAATTTATTTTACAAAAGCTTGGATATGGAGGGGATCCTACATGACATTTCATACAATGAAGGAAGCTGTTCCTTATATCTACTCCTCCCTGCTTAAAGCAAAACCCTTTCAACGCGAGGAAAATGATGCGCTAACACGGGCGCCCTATTTAACGAAGGAACTATTGCACACTCTTGACCTTATCCCATCCAGTGACAAAGTTATCCTTGTCACCGGAAGTAAAGGAAAAGGCTCCACATCACGCATGATGGCTGCCATCCTCAAAAAGATGGGGTTAAAAGTTGGATTATTCACCTCCCCCCACCTGATTGATTATAATGAACGCATTCGGGTGAATGGGAAAGCAATCTCCGATGAAGCCTTTCTAACCTATATAAACCGGCATGTACCTACCATTGATACCATTACAGCTTCCATTGAAAATCCCCAACATTATCTTGGGCCGACGGGAATTTTGCTATCTGTCGCTCTTGCCCACTTTCAATCAGAAGCCACCGATATCAATGTCATAGAAATTGGCCGCGGCGGTACATATGATGACACGAATGTTTTGGAAAATAATTGGGCTGTTGTGTCAAAAGTGATGGAAGAACATTTAGGGTTCCTTGGGCATTCTTTGGAAGATATCGTGAGGCATAAAGTTGGGATTGTGAAAGAGTGTACGGACTATGCTGTAATTGGAAAACAGTCGGAGGAAGCGTTGGAGATGATGCGTGATTTACTTCGAAAGTCAGCGGCTTTTTTTGGTGAGGAGTACATGGTTTCAAACGTTTCTGCTAGCTTGAGAGGAAGTACTTTTACTTTACAGACCTTGTTTTCGAGGTATGAGGATCTTTTTCTCCCATTATTGGGATCCTTTCAAGTGGAAAATGCAGCACTTGCGATTCAGGCATGTGAAACAGTGATAGGACGAGCAGTGCCGAGCGACATATTGAAAGCAGCGTTACGGGAGTTAAGATGGCCTGGTAGACTAGAGGTGGTTGCTGACAACCCGACTGTTGTGTTGGACGGTTCCATTAACCGTGTTTCAGCTGCCTATTTAAAGGAAATCCTGCCTCTCGTAGATTCCAGGAAGGTCGCTACTATCATTGCGGTACCTTCGAATAAAGATTATGAAGGAGTCATCAAGGTGTGCAGTGAGTTTTCGAATATATTGGTTGTGACGACGCCAGATAACTCTCATAAGCTGTTTCCGGAAGATGCACTTGAGGTTGCCCTTAAATATCATGCTGGGGCGATGGAAGTTGGCTTGCTATCAGAGGCTGTTGCATTGGTGCGGACTTTTGAGCCTACTCTTATTTTCGTTGTTGGAACTCAGTCGATGATCGGAAGTGCCAAAGAGATTTGGAAGGATTTATTGATGGATATTGGATAGAATGACGCTTCGGTTACCTCTATGAGGGTCGCCGAAGCGTTTTTTAGTTGGATTTGAGGTTGGGTAGATTGGATGTTCTACATTTCCCGGATCACCTTCTACATTTCCCTGAGAAGCTTCTACCGTTTTGGCGAAACCTTCGACCATTAACTTGCGATGTTCTACCGTTTTCCCGCCACCTTCGACCTTTCAGCATTTTTCGATACACTCCCCCGACACCGCTGACCGCTCTGAAACCACCGACAAATACTCCAAACAAAAAAATCCCAAGCAGACATCCCTTCAAAAAGGACATCCACCCAGGATAATCTATCTCAAAAAACATTTACCCCTTCAACTCATCAATGCGAGCTTGAACAGCTTCACGCTTTTCTACATAATCTTTCTCTTTTGCTTTCTCTTCTTCAATAACATTTGCAGGTGCTTTCGCGATGAACCCTTTATTAGAAAGCTTCTTCTGCACGCGCTCCACTTCCTTATCAAGCTTCGCAAGTTCCTTGTTCAGACGCGCAATTTCTTCATCAATATTGATCAAGCCTTGTAAAGGAAGGATCAACTCCGCTCCAGTCACGACTGCTGTCATCGCTTTTTCGCCGCCATCTAAGGCAACATCCGTTCCGATCAACAGCTCGCTTGGGTTACAGAAGCGCTCTAGGTAAGAACGGTTGCCCTCAAGCTTGCCGGCAATCTCAGAAGTTTTCGCTTTTACAAGCAATTTAACCTGCTTGCTCATTGGCGTGTTCACTTCTGCACGAACGTTACGTACGCTTCGGATGATGTCTACAAGTAAACGCATATCTGCTGCCGCTTCTTTGTCCGTTAACTCATCGCGAACTTCCGGCCATTTTGCAGTTGTGATGGACTCGCCTTCGTGAGGAAGCTGCTGCCAGATCTCCTCAGTGATGAATGGCATGAATGGGTGCAACAGGCGCATGGTGTTATCCAATACGTAAGCTAAAATAGAGCGTGTTGTCTTTTTCGCTGCTTCATCTTCGCCGTACAATGGAATTTTCGCCATTTCAATATACCAGTCACAGAAATCATCCCAGATGAAGTTGTAAAGGGCACGGCCTACTTCACCGAACTCATATTTCTCAGCAAGCTTCGTTACTGTTTCAATTGTTTCATTCAAACGAGTCAGGATCCACTTGTCTGCAACGGACTTTTCTCCGCTCAAATCAATATCCTCAAACTTCATGTCACCCATGTTCATCATGGCAAAACGTGATGCGTTCCAAATCTTGTTGGCAAAATTCCAAGTGGATTCTACTTTTTCATAGCTGAAACGTAGGTCTTGACCCGGTGAGCTTCCTGTTGATAAGAAATAACGCAGAGAATCCGCTCCGTACTTTTCGATAACTTCCATTGGATCTACACCGTTACCAAGGGATTTACTCATCTTGCGGCCTTGCTCGTCACGAACGAGTCCGTGAATCAGAACATCTTTAAATGGACGCTCTCCAGTAAATTCTAACCCTTGGAAAATCATACGGGAAACCCAGAAGAAAATGATATCATAACCAGTTACTAAGGTACTTGTTGGATAATAACGTTGGTAGTCCAGAGATTCTGTTTCCGGCCAACCCATGGTAGAAAACGGCCATAACGCAGAACTGAACCATGTATCAAGTACGTCTGTATCTTGCTCCCAATTTTCGATGTCTTCAGGTGGGTTATGGTCAACATGGATTTCTCCTGTTTCTTTGTTATACCAAGCCGGAATTCGGTGACCCCACCAAAGCTGGCGGGAAATACACCAGTCACGGATATTTTCCATCCAACGCATATATGTGTTCTCAAAGCGGTTTGGTACGAAGTTAACCTTGTCTTCTTGAGATTGAAGGTCAATCGCTTTATCCGCAAGTGGCTGCATCTTAACAAACCATTGTGTAGAAAGATACGGCTCAACTACTGCGCCACTACGCTCACTGTGACCAACTGAATGCATGTGCTCTTCAATTTTGAAAAGAACGCCACTTTCTTGCAAGTCTTTTACAAGCTGCTTACGGCATTCAAAACGGTCCATACCATTGTATTTGCCAGCTTTTTCGTTCATACTGCCGTCTTCGTGCATTACTAGAATGCGTTCAAGGTTATGACGGTTCCCGATTTCGAAGTCGTTCGGGTCGTGAGCAGGTGTGATTTTCACGGCACCAGAACCGAATTCCATGTCTACATAGTCATCGGCAACAATCGGAATCTCACGTCCAGTGATAGGCAGTGTCACCATTTTTCCAATCAAGTGCTTGTAGCGCTCGTCTTCTGGATGAACCGCAACGGCAGTATCCCCAAGCATTGTTTCAGGACGCGTTGTTGCGATTTCAATGTGGCCAGAACCGTCAGCCAGCGGGTATCTCATATGATAGAAGGCACCCTGAACATCTTGGTGGATTACCTCGATATCAGATAGAGCCGTTTTCGTAGCAGGGTCCCAGTTGATGATGTACTCGCCACGGTAGATAAGTCCTTTTTTGTAAAGCGTTACGAAAACTTCGTTAACCGCTTTGGATAGCCCTTCGTCCAATGTGAAACGTTCGCGGCTGTAATCAAGGCCAAGTCCTAGCTTGGACCATTGCTCTCTAATATGTTTCGCGTATTCGTCTTTCCATTTCCATGCTTCTTCCATGAACTTTTCACGCCCAAGGTCATAACGGTTGATTCCTTGGTTGCGCAGCTTCTCGTCTACTTTCGCTTGAGTCGCAATTCCTGCATGGTCCATTCCCGGTAACCATAGAACGTCAAAGCCTTGCATGCGCTTCATGCGCGTGATGATGTCTTGCAGGGTGGTGTCCCATGCGTGACCTAGGTGAAGGCGTCCCGTTACGTTTGGTGGTGGGATAACGATTGTGTATGGTGTTTTGTCTTGGTCGTTTGTCGCTTCAAAAAAGCGGCCGTCCAACCAGTATTGATAACGGTTTTTTTCGATTGTTTGTGGATCGTATTTTGTCGGAAGGTTTACTTCATTCATTTCCATCCTGATTCCTCCTATTCTCTTTTGTGGTTCTGTTGGACTCCGCTGTTGATTTCCGCGCCAGGCTTCGCTTTCCGCGGGACGGTGCTTGAGCCTCATCGGCTCCGCTTGTGGGGTCTCAAGCTACCGCTACCTCCCGCCGGAGTCTTCGCCTTTCGCTCCAATCACCAGCTGTGAATCTTTAGAACCAAATAAAAAACTCCCTTCATCCAAATAAAAGGACGAAAGGAGTTAAGTTTCGCGGTACCACCTTTTTTTACAGGGTGAAAATAGATAGACTATCCCCTGTACACTCAAATCTGTTAACGGCTCTCCACCGGTTTCAACTACTAGACGCAGTGCGTTCGCTGAAACTACTCGAGGGCGACCTTCCAATCCGACGTTCCTGAGAAACCTTTCAGCTGATGGTTTCCCTCTCTAAAGGGGTCTGCAATTGTACTCTTCCCTGTCACTGTATTTGATCTTTATCTTATTACCTTACTATGTTACATAAAGGATATGCTAATAGTCAATAAGCTTCTCCAATTTTTTAATAAGTTATGCACAAAAAGAAATATTTGTTCCGAACTGGGCACTATTTTCCGCACCAAATCATATCTTAGGTATATATACATCGAGAAAAGTGTGCTTAAGGAGGTACCATATGCGAAAATATAACCCTTATTCCTTGCCGCCTTGGTTGAGACAGGTCCGTGGGGTATGCGCACAATTCATTATTCCTATCTGTGTTTTTCAAGGAATACGTACCATCTTTCTTCCCACTACCTTTGACGTTCTCATACTTGCCATCTGCATCGTGGTTGCCATTTGCTTTCATTTGGAATGGATTTAGGCCACCTAGAAAAACTGCCTCCAGAATGTCTGAGGCAGTTTTTATTTGGTTTTTCGACACATTACCTATAGCTTATTTCCTAAGAATCATCCATAATACTACATAAAGATATGAATTTTCTACCAATTTCGACTTCAGAAGGAGACGTCCATGATTTCATTTATGCAAAAACCTAAAAAAGTTCTTTACACTGCTGAGATGCACTTTCCGGAAAGAAAAGATGTTGTCGGCCATTCAAAGGATGCGGATCTGGCAAGCCGACTTTATTATATGGGGTTCACAAAGGAACATTTGCTAGCTTTACAAAATGCGAAACCCGTCATATTTGAACTACTAGATGAAGTACTGGAAAAGGTACTGGTACATTTATATAAACAACCTCCGATGAAACAGGTTGCCACAAGCAACTCTAGTAAGGAAAGACTGAAGGCCGTATTTGTTCTCTATTTTCAAAGTTTGTTAAGCGGAAAACTTGATGAAGACTTTTATAAGATGCGAAAAAGAATCGGTCAAACTCACAACGGGGTACATCTGCCTGTCACATGGTTTTTGGCGACCTATTCCGCCATGCAGACCCTTCTCCTTCCTAAAGTGGTGGAGCTGCTTCAGGACAGTCCAAAAGACCTTGTCACTACGTTAACCGCGTTGACACATATCATTAATTTGGACTCACAGCTTGTCGTGGAAGAGTATATCCATGTGCGTATCGACTTGCTTGAACAAGCAAATGAAGCAAACCGCACTTTGCAGGCTGAGCTTACGAAAATTAGTGAAGAAGTTGCCGGTACCGTGACAGAAACGGAAGAGACGATCCAAACTGTCACCCTAAAAGCCGAAGAAGTTTTAAAAGACACCGATCTCACACAAAAAAGCAGCCAAAACTTACTGCACCTAACAAATGACAATGAGATGCAAATGGAGAAAATGGTAGGGAATTTTGAGGAAGTCATGAAAGAAGTCAGTCAATCACTTGAAGAGATGCACACATTGAAATCTGTATCAGAAGAAATCATCACGATGACACAAGGCATCGATAATATCGCCGATCAGACCAATCTATTGGCCCTGAACGCTTCCATTGAAGCAGCACGTGCCGGTGATGAAGGCCGCGGATTCGCGGTGGTTGCCAGTGAAGTGCGGAAACTTGCCGAAAGCTCAAAGGAACTTAGCAGCAAAATCAAAGTACTTATCGATAAAAGTGATCAGCAAATCACCAATGTGACGAGCATGATGTCATCTATGCACAAAGTGACCGAGCAGTCTCAGCAGAATATCGTTCAAGTGAAGGGCGGCATTGTCACAGTTAAAATGGAGATGGATAACTATTTGGACCGTTTTAACAAAAATAAAGCAGACCTTGATATCATTGTTAATTCTTTTAAAGAAATCAATCAATCGACAGTCAGCTTGTCGGTGTTGACTGATACGTTGCTAGAAAAGGCGATTCATAAAGCATAAGTAAAACCGGGCATAAGCCGCCCGGTTTTCTCTTACATAGAATCTCAGTATTCTGTAAGTCGCCGCTGTTCCTTTCCGCAAACGGCTTCGCTTTCCTAGGGGCGCTGCTGGAGCCTCCTCGGCAAGCCTGCGGGGTCTCCACCTAGCGCTTTCTCCCTCAGGAGTCTTCGCCTTTTGCTCCAATCCACAGCTAGAAGTTACTTGTATAAAAATGTTATTGGATTAACATTTACTCTACTAAAAACCTTTATTAATCTTAGGTGAATAAAATACCCTTGGTGATTGGAGTGGAAGGAGCGCAGACGCCCGCGGGAGGAAGGGACAGGTGAGACCCCGGAAGGCGTAGCCTGAGGAGGCTCACGGACCGCCCGCAGGCAAGCGAAGCTCCTGGAACGGAATTCGCCGGAATTATATACTTTCTTATTTTTCTTAAAAAAAGCCCATCCCAGCTTAACTGGTTTGGGCCTCTTTGTTTTTATTTTGCTCTTCAATCTGATTGATCCTGCCTGCTACATACTCAATATTTTTGGCAAGCCAATAGCTTCCCTGAATTTTTTTCACTAACTCCCTCTCCGAGGATGCTTTTCTTTGGTTTGGGTTAGGTGGCTGTTGAAACTGCGTTACTGCCTGTATAAAAGACGCGGGATGCGAAAGATAGCTTAACGTAAGATCTTTTTCATATTCTTGCAGGCTGAATCCCTTTTGATATTCGTAAAACCAGTCAATACAGTCATCACAAAAAAGTGGATATGTTCGTAAATATCGTTGATAAAAGGAGATAAGGTCGTTTGCAGGTGCGGCTTGCTTTGCTCGTTCCCAGCTAATAAAATAGCCCCTGCCCTCTGTATCTTTTACAAAGTGGTGAAACGAAACCCTTCCATGTGTCATGGCCACACGGTGTTTTTTCGTTTCCTTTACCGCCTCCTGCCAGTTTTCCAGTTTTTGCAGAGAAAACTTCTGAGCAAGAGATATTTCATGGGCGTAAGTGCAAGCTTGAAGCTCAAAAGGGGACATATACAGTTTTTTCTCACATACATCCACAAATTTCTCTAAGTCTTCTTGCTCTTTTGTCCATTCCTCCGAAAGTCGGTCGTAAAATGCGGTGATCTCCTCTTCTGGATACTCCTTTTCTTGAACCGTCATGCTATGAAGTTTGGCAAGCTCTTTGAACATCAAGCTGTCCTTGAAATCAAGCTCCCGCTCCTCATTGTCCTCAATCCACGGCATCAAGTAGTATGCATCTGAATAACTTTCAATAAAATAATAGCCTTGTCTTGTCTGATAGATGGGAACCACCGTTTTGATTCCTCGCTGGAAGAGGGAATGTATATTTCGGAACAATGGATATGCCTGTTCTCTCTTGATTTTTTTAAGGGCAAATGCTCCTTTATTCGTTGCAACTCTCCAAACTCCACTATGCTGTTCTATATATTCAGGTACGATGCCATATTGGTACACTAACTCTTCTACGCTTTGCTCGTTTGTCTGCATCGCGAAAACTCACTTCCTCTGATATTTTCAGGTAAAAAAGAAGTGAGAAAAGGTTACCCCTTCCTCACTTTCCTCCAAAGCCGGTTATTGACCCTTAGAGGAAGCCTTTACCGGTATATATAATAACTGCCCTTCATTGATGTGGTCATCTGTGGAAAGCCTATTGACCCTAATCAATTGCTGAATAGAAACATCATAGCGTTCAGCAATATGGTCCATCGATTCCCCTTGCTGCACAATGCATATTTTCAATTTGGTGAAATCATCTCCACCATCATCTGCAAAGATTTTGGTCAGGGATAAATCATTCTCGTCCCTTGGCTCATCGGAATAATCCTCATATTGCTGCGGATCTGCAACCGCCTGTTGGCCCTTCCTTTTATCAAATAAGGAGACAACGTTTGATGATTCGTCCTCGTTCTGATAGTGTTTACCTGCATGTAAGGAATGTAGCGGGGCATACGCGTCCTCTTCTTTATTTTGATAAATAAAGTCAGCAGGATTATATGGCGCTTCTTCCTCTACTACAGGCGTTTTTCGTGCCTCTACTTCAAACGGGGCGTATTCACCATCCTCATTGTAATTGTATTGCATATTCCTATCTATCTCGTCTTGATTGAGGATCTCTTCTTCTTCCTCTTCATCGTCCTCGGTATAGTACTGGTAGGTATCTTCTTCGTATTCATTATCGGAGTTTGCACTGCGATACATTGGTTCGTATTCAAGAGTTTCATCTTGTTCTTCTTGTGTAGCTTCTGTTTCTTGTTCTGTTTCTGTTTCTTGTTCGTAAAGATGTGATTGGTTTTGTGAAGCATATGATTCTTCATGGTCCCGGTTAGGTTCCACTTCATATTCAAATGATTCTTCCTGATCCTCTTCCCAGGCTGGGGCGCTTTGTTGATGCCCATAAATGCCAGAGATGGACAACTCCGCATCCAATTGCAGGCAGCCCCGAGTTGGGACGCTGTAGTCGAATGACTCTATCGCCACATAAATATCGTCTAAACTCTGGATTCTGTTCTTTGGTATCGTAATATCGACTGGAAAGCGATGGTTCAATACGCAGACGCCATCTTCTCGCTGCTCTACTTCCTGTACAACACGGGCTTGAGGTTGATACTCCTCCTCATCATCCGCTTCCGCATTCACATGATATTCCCCCGCTAATAATAAAGCTCCACGTATGGAAACATATTGGTCCTGCTCATAAATTTGTATATCAGGATCTAACGCAATGGAGATGAGCTCAGATACTTCCTGTCCCTTTTGAAACCATATCGATTCCTCTACTGAAAACCGCAAGCACGATTGCTGTTCTGAAGACAAAGGGGTTCCTCCTTTCACACCTATCAAAAATTTACTATATCAATAAAGATGTATGATGGAATTTGGGAGAATATGAATAGTTAAAAGAAAAATTTGAAAGGGGGGTCAGACCCTTGCAGGAGATTTACGGTGTATCTCGAAGGGGGCTTTGAAAATGGAGGTGGTTAGTAGATTGTATGTTTTTGTATGTGGTTTGATGTTAGGTTGTTTGATCTTGGTGGTATTTTGGTTTGATATTGTTTGTGGTTTTGGGGTTAAGTGTAGAAGGTTTCTTTTGAACGGTAGAAGTAGGGCTGGGAAATGTAGAAGGTGGTTTGGGAAATGTAGAAGCTCTCGCGGGTAATGTAGAAACTAACTTGGGAAATGCACAACCAGCCCCTCCTCCCCGAAAACAAAATGCAAAAACCCGCCCTTACGCATTTTAACAATGCATAAGAACGGGCAGAGAGAACAAATCTCATTATTCTTTTATCGCAGCAAACGATTTTTCAATCGCTTCTAATGTTTTTTCAATATCTTCATCCGTATGAGCTGTGGACAAGAACAATCCTTCGAACTGGGATGGTGGTAGGAATACTCCATTGTTTGCCATCTCACGGAAAAACTTTGCGAAATAACCTAAATCTGAAGACTTCGCCACATCATAGTTAACAACTTCCTCACTATTGAAGAAGAAACCAATCATAGAACCGGCACGGTTTACCGATACAGGCACATTGTACTTCTCACCTAAAGCGACGATCCCCTCTTCTAAGCGATCCGCTTTTTTGCCGAATTCTTTATACGTTTCAGGAGTCAGTTGAGCTAAAGTTTCAAACCCTGCTGTCATAGCAAGCGGGTTACCAGACAATGTTCCCGCCTGATAGATCGGACCACTTGGAGCAACCTGAGCCATGATTTCAGCTTTACCGCCATACGCACCAACAGGAAGTCCTCCTCCGATTACTTTACCAAGGCAAGTCAAATCAGGAGTAACGCCGTAATATCCCTGCGCACAATGGTAATCCACACGGAAACCAGTCATTACTTCATCAAAAATCAACACAGCTCCATATTCCGTGGTTACTTCGCGCAAGCCTTCCAAGAAACCTGGTTGCGGCGGAACCACTCCCATGTTACCTGCAACAGGCTCCACAATGACACCAGCGATGTCGTCACCGAATTCCTTGAATGCATAACGGATGCTTTCCAAGTCATTATAAGGCACGGTGATCGTGTTTTGCGCGACACCTTCAGGGACACCTGGACTGTCAGGCAATCCAAGCGTAGCGACACCAGAACCTGCTTTAATCAACAGGGAATCACCATGGCCGTGATAGCAGCCTTCAAACTTGATAATCTTGTTGCGTCCTGTGTATCCACGAGCTAAACGAAGCGCACTCATCGTTGCTTCTGTACCGGAGCTTACCATACGGACTACTTCGATGGAAGGTACTCTTTCAATAACTAGCTTTGCGAGTTCGTTCTCGATAAGTGTTGGAGCACCAAAGCTTGTCCCTGATTCTGTTACTTTTTTAATTGCTTCCACTACGCGGTCATTGGAGTGGCCGTGAATTAGTGGTCCCCATGAAAGGACATAATCTATGTATTCGTTTCCGTCCACATCGTATATTTTAGAGCCTTTTCCTCGCTCCATGAAGATTGGGTCCATGTCTACTGATTTAAAGGCACGTACAGGGCTGTTCACGCCGCCTGGCATCAGTTTGGACGCTTCTATAAAAGCTTCTTTAGACTTTTCATAACTTCTCATTCTTCTATCATCCTTTCTTTTATCTGAAATGGATTACAACTAAACTTAACCGTTCCTTTTCGCTGCAGGCACTTGCTTTCCGCGGGTGGTCCGGAAGCCTCCTCGGCTGCGCAAAACCACTGAAAGCCTTTGTTCTAAAATGTAGTTTAGACACCGCTGTTGATTACCGCAAATGGCTTCGCTTTCCTAGGGGCGCTGCTGAAGCCTCCTCGGCAAGCCTGCGGGGTCACCACCTAGCGCTATCTCCCTCAAGAGTCTTCGCCTTTTGCTCCAATCAACAGCTATAAATCAGTTAGTACATGAGATTTCCTTTTTTCAGTGGTCTCGCTGCGCCTGTGAGGTCTTCCCTGTCCCTTCCTCCCGCAGGACAAGGAATGCTTCGACAGCAAGACATCGCACGAAGAAAATGCGTAGGCATTTTCGAGGAGTCAAGTGCCTTCCGCTCCAATCCACTCATCCTAGTAAATCAGGTTATTACTTCTCATCCAACCAACGTGCAACGTCTTTTGCGTAATAGGTGATGATTAAGTCTACACCGGCACGCTTCATGCCGATTAGTTTTTCCATCACCACTTCTTGTTCGTTGATCCATCCGTTCATGGCTGCCGCTTTGATCATGGAGTATTCGCCACTCACATTGTAGGCTACAACAGGAACATTGAAGTTATTTTTTACATCACGGATGATGTCTAAGTATGCCATGGCAGGCTTCACAATTAGGAAGTCCGCTCCTTCTAGCATGTCAGACTCTGCTTCACGAAGTGCTTCTTGGCGATTTGCTGGGTCCATTTGGTACGTTTTTCTGTCTCCGAATTGAGGAGAGCTGTGCGCTGCATCACGGAAAGGGCCGTAGAATGCGGACGAATATTTCACTGCATAGGACATAATTGGTACATCTTCAAAGCCGTTCTCATCCAACCCTGCGCGGATTGCCGCCACAAATCCGTCCATCATGTTAGAAGGAGCAATGATGTCCGCACCTGCACGCGCTTGGCTGACAGCTGTGCGCGCCAACAGGTCAAGTGTTGGATCATTTAATATCCGACCCTCTTCCACAATTCCACAGTGCCCGTGAGACGTATATTGGCACAGACATGTATCTGCAATAACCACAAGCTCTGGGAAGCTTTCTTTAATTTGGGAGATAGCCTGCTGCACAATGCCATGGTCATGGTAGGCTTGCGTTCCCACTTCATCTTTTTCTTTCGGCACACCAAACACAATAACTGATTTGATTCCTAGATCCGTAACTTCCGCCATTTCAGCATTCAATAGATCCAAGGATAGGTGGTATACGCCCGGCATAGAAGGAACTTCCTTCTTAATGTTTTCCCCTTCTACCACAAAGATTGGGTAGATGAAGTCTTCCTTATGTAGGTATGTTTCACGCACCAATGAGCGCATGTTATCTGAATTTCGTAATCTGCGATGACGAGTAAATTGCAAGTCTTTCATATTATGTATCCTCCCTTTTAAAATATTGCACGATTTCTTCTAAGAGACCGTCCATTGTATACTCAGATGGACTGATTGCCACATTAATTCCCGCTTTTTCTGCAGCATTTCTGGTTATTGGGCCAATGGTTGCCACCGGACCTTTTGGCAGCCCAAAAAGTTCCATATAGTTATGTACGGTTGAAGGGCTGGTAAATGTGTATAGGTCAACTTTTCCCTCTTTCAGCCATTTCCATTCCTTTTCCTCTGGTACTCGAATGATGTTTTCATATACGACTATCTGCTTAACATTGTACCCTATTCTATTAAGTTCTTCACGTAAAAGGGGCCGAGCGAGATTGCCTTGAATCAGCAAAATAGAACTGATTGTCACTTTTGCAAAACTATCTATCAAATCTTCTGCAGAAAACCTTTTGGGGACAAGGTCCACTTTATATCCAAGCGCTTCCAATGCTTGTTTTGTTTTAGCTCCGACCACTGCAATCTTGTTTGGCAAATGACCTTGATAGAGTTCAAAGAAATACTTCACACCGTTTACACTCGTAAATACAATCCACTCATATTCTGCTATGTTTGACTTAATATCGGCAACGACACTTTCGTTATCCGAAACATGCTGAAATTGAATAAGAGGGACTTCAAGCGAGGTCCCTCCGAGTGACTGAATCTGCTTGGAAAAGTACCTTGCCTGCTCTTTGCTTCTTGTAATAAGAATGCGTTTATCGGCTAAAGGCAAAGTACGATCCATTATTGATCCAGCTCCTTTTTCACATCATCAATTAATTTCTTTCCACCCTGTTCAGTCAGACTTTCAGCAGCTTCCAATCCGACCTTCACAGCATCTGTTCCTGTAATTCTTTCTTTATAAAGTACAGATCCGTCTGGTGCACCTACTAGTACAGTCAACGTGATGTGGTCATCCTGACCAACAGAGGCATATCCAGCGATAGGCACCTGACATCCGCCTTCCATTTTGTGAAGGAAAGCACGTTCCGCCGTGACTGCTTTTTGTGTAACAGAATCCGTGAACAAACCTAAAGCTTCAAGCAATTCAGCATCATCTTCACGGCATTCAATGGAAAGGGCCCCTTGTCCAACAGCTGGCAAGCAAAGATCTTCATCAAGGAATTCTGTCACAACATCTTTTGACCATCCCATTCTTGCAAGGCCTGCTGCTGCTAAAATAATCGCATCATAGTCTTCATTTTGAAGCTTTGCAAGACGCGTATCAATATTTCCTCGAATCCATTTGATTTCGAGATCCGGACGTTTGGCAAGCAACTGTGCTCCACGGCGCAGACTGCTAGTCCCCACAATGGATCCACTTGGTAGATCAGCAAATTTTACATGGTCCTTAGAGATAAATGCATCGCGGTGATCTTCACGAAAAGGAATGCATCCAATCATCAAGCCATCTGGTAAAACAGCCGGCATGTCTTTCATGCTGTGAACGGCCATGTCTATTTCTTTATCAAGCATCGCTTGTTCAATCTCTTTTACAAAAAGACCTTTCCCACCAACTTTAGATAAAGTGACATCAAGGATTTGATCTCCTTTTGTGACGATTTCCTTTACTTCAAAATCAAAAGGCGCACCTAACGCCTTCAGTTGGTCGATGACCCAGTTCGTTTGGGTTAAAGCAAGCTTACTTCTTCTAGAACCTACAATTATTTTTCTCATATTTCCTCCTTACCCAAAGCCGATGGGATTCCTATAAGATCCAAAAATGAAAATTTGATAATCTGCCAAACAGGAAAAAGTTAATGAGGACGACTAGAAACGCTGCAATATTCCAGTTCGCAATACCCTTCCCACTAATTCCTTTGGCAAGTCTTTGATAAAAATAATAACTGTATGCAGTAATGACAATGAAAGAGCCAATCACTTTCATGTCATACCATTGGAATTCGGACAATTTAACAGACGCCCAAATGCTACCTAATATTAACGAAAGCAATAGCATCGGCACTCCGATTACATTCAAAACATAGGACATATGATCAAGTTTCGCCAAATCCTGAATCCGCAATAACCTTTTGCCCCACTTTTTCTCCTTTAACAGCCGATATTGAATGACATATAACAAGGAAAATACGAAAGACAGGGAAAAGGCACCATAAGACAGGATTGCCATTGTAATATGAATAATGAGTAATTCAGATACTAAGGCTTGCGCAACCACTTGCGATTCATGTTGTACAGGAGTGAATGTGTGCAGTGCCAATACCACAAATCCTATTACATTTGTAAAAAACACAATGAAATCAACGCGTAAGATTCTGTTAATGACGAGAGAAAAGGTAATCAATACCCACGTATAGAAATACATCCCCTCATAAAGCGTCAATATTGGGAATCGTCCGGTATCAAGCATTCGTAAAAATAAGAAAACCGTTTGCAATACCCATACAATTGCAAGTAACCAGAAGGCTGTTTTATTTGCCTTCTGGTTATGTTGAAGAAAATCAATAAAATATAAGAGCACGCTTAAGGCATAAAGAAGAATCGTTAATTCGTATAGCCTTGCGATTGTCATCTCTAACATAGTTAACAGCCTCTCTTACGACCTGTATGTCGCAGCTTGAGGAAGCGGAATTCCTACAGGAGCTGAAGAACTCTTCTCCTTTTTCACAGTATAGTACTGTGATTGAACTTCTTGTTGAACCGCCTCTTCGATATTAAAGATTTTAGTGAACAGTTCTAAAGATTCTTTTGCATCAGATTCGGCTGAAAGTTCTTTCGCTCGTAAAATCGGGTCGCGCAACATCTGGTTGATGATGCTCTTCGTATGTTTATTTAAGACCTTAATCTCACGCTCCGAAAGATGAGGAAGTTTTCGTTGGATACTTTGCATCGTTTCGGATTGAATATCCAGCGCCTTTTGACGTAATGCGGAAATGACCGGAACCACACCAAGTGTGTTCAACCAGTGTTTAAACTCCACAATCTCCTCTTCGATAAACAGTTCAATCTCTTCTGCCGCTTTTTTGCGTTCTGCCAAATTGGCATTGACGATTCCCTCAAGATCATCAATATCGTATAAGAAGACGCTCTCTAGCTTATCCAATTCTGGGTCCAAATCCCGTGGAACCGCAATATCCACCATGAAAAGTGGACGGCCCTTTCTCATACGCTCGACATAGGTCATATCGTCTTTAGTTAAAACATAGTCTTTAGCACCGGTAGAAGAGATAAGAATATCCGCTTCTACCAACGCACAGGAAAGCTCTTGCATGGACTTTGCCTGGCCTGCGAAACGATTCGCCAGGTTTGTTGCTTTTTCCAGTGTACGGTTGATGACCGTAACTTTTTCTACCCCGTTGCTGTGAAGATTCTGGACGGCGAGTTCTCCCATTTTCCCTGCGCCTAAAATTAATACATGCTTGTTTTTTAAATCCCCGAAAATCTTTTTCGCAAGCTCCACTGCTGCATAGCTTACTGAAACGGCATTGGAACCGATATCTGTTTCGGAATGCGCACGTTTCGCTAAAGTGATAGCTTGTTTAAATAATTGATTAAAAATGGTTCCGACCGTCTTATGTTCTTGTGCGGCAAGAAAACTTGTACGGATCTGACCAAGGATTTGTGTTTCCCCAAGCACCATGGAGTCCAATCCACAGGAGACCCGGTACAAATGCTCGATCGCCCCGTCATGTTCATATATGTTCAAGTAAGGAGAAAACTCTTCCTTGTCTAAACCGAACCAGTCTGCAAGGAAAGCTTTAATATAATAACGTCCAGTATGCAACTGATCGACTACTGCATAGACTTCCGTACGGTTGCAGGTAGAAACAATGATGTTTTCTAAGATGGACTTTTGGTCCTTCAGAGCTATCATTGCTTTATTCAGATCAGCTGGATTAAATGTCAATTTTTCACGTATTTCAACAGGGGCCGTTTTATAATTAACACCGACTACTATGATATGCACTTGTTCGTACACCCCCACAAAAAATAATATCATCTACTAAAATTATAACATGACTAATGCTAGATACTTTTGTTAAAATGTGAACAAATAGTTTCCAATTAAGTAATTAGGATACATGAAAATACACCGTTTTCATGGTTTCTCTTAGTTATATATTACAAACATTACAATTCTTTTATTCACCAACTTGTACATTAACAGAATTTCATTGTAGAATCAAGGTTTCAGCCTCGATTTCAAGGAGGAAAATATGAAGAAAAATAGCTTTCTGCCTGGTTTGCTTTTATTATTTTTTGGTGCATATTTCCTGTTACAACAATTAAATATTGTGTTGTGGGAAGGGATGCTGCACTGGTCCACCATCCTCGTTATTACAGGAATTGCACTGTTATTACAAGCTTATAAACAGAGTGATTATCCTAACATCCTTCCTGGTTTTGTTTTACTAGGAATTGGGTTGCATTTTCAGCTTAAGGATAAGGTAGACGTTTGGCCCGATCACTTTGCTGTAATCATTTTGATTATTGGCATTGGCTTTATTCTTCGTTCGCAGAAGACGAAAGGCGGTATGTTTGAGGGAGTCCTGTTGTGCATTCTTGCTAGTTTCTTTCTTTTCTACGATACGTTTATGGAGATGCTGGGTGTGGTAGAGACAGGTGTTGCTAGTTTACATACTTTTTGGCCGGTTTTGTTGATTTTGATTGGTGCGTTTTTTGTTTTTAAGAAGAAATAAGGGAAGACCTACAAGCAATGGAGTTTTATTCCGTTGTTGTAGGTCTTTTTCGGGTTATTGTTTAGACGCCGCTGTTGATTTCCGCAAACGGCTTCGCTTTCCTAGGTGCGCTGTTGAAGCCTCCTCGGCTACGCCTGCGGGGTCTCCACCTAGCGCTATCTCCCTCAAGAGTCTTCGCCTTTTGCTCCAATCAACAGCTAAAAATCATCCCTGTACTCCCTGTTTTCTTGCGTTCCAGGTGTTCGCTTTCCTAGGGCTTGAGCCTCCTCACTTCGTTGCGGGGTCTCAACCTACCGCTATCTCCCTCAGGAGTCTCACACCTTGCACTCCAGAAAACAGGGGGAATCTGTATCTCTCAATTGATTTCTCATTACAAAACGGCTTCTAAGAAATCTCTTGTTCGTTGGTTTTGGGGGTTGTTGAAGAGGTCCTGTGGGGGACCTTCTTCGACGATTTTGCCGTCGTGCATGTAGATGACGCGGTCAGCGACTTCTTGGGCGAATCCCATTTCGTGGGTAACGACTACCATGGTCATTCCTTCTTCTGCGAGTTCTTTCATAGTTTTCAGTACTTCCCCTACCAACTCAGGATCAAGGGCGGATGTTGGTTCATCAAAGAGCATGACATCCGGTTTCATGGCAAGGGCACGGGCAATGGCCACACGTTGCTTTTGCCCTCCTGAGAGTTTTTCTGGGTAAACATTTTCCTTATCAGAGAGTCCTACTTTTGCAAGAAGGTCGGAAGCTCTCTTTTTCGCTTCGGACTTTTTTAGGCCTTCCACTTGGATAGGGGCTTCCATGACATTTTGAAGTACTGTTTTATGCGGGAAAAGGTGAAAATGCTGAAATACCATCCCGACTTTTTGACGAACTTTGTTCAGATTATCTTTTTTCACATCTACTTCATTTCCATCAATAACAATAGAACCGCTATCTTTTAATTCAAGAAAGTTTAAACAACGTAATATAGTACTTTTTCCTGACCCACTAGCGCCGATAAGGCACACAACTTCTTTGTTTTTCACAGTCAAAGATATGTCTTTGAGGACATGTAGGTCCCCAAACGATTTATTCAAGTCTTTTACTTCAATTTTATTGCTCATGTCCTACCTCCTATCTTTCACTTGCTGAGAATTTACGTTCTAATAGATTTACAACAATTCCAATCAATCCGACAAGGATCAAGTAGTATACAGAAACGACTAATAAATATGTCATAACGTCATATGAGTTCGCACCTTGCGTTTGTGCAACATTAAACAGCTCATAGTAGCCGATAAACGCAGCAAGGGAGGAATCTTTTAGACAGATTATGAACTGATTGCCCAGTGGCGGTAATGCTCTTCTAAATGCTTGTGGCAAGATGATTCTTCTCATCGTAAGATTTCCTGTCATTCCGAGTGATCTACCTGCTTCCATCTGACCTTTGTCTATGGACTGGATGCTTCCACGGAATATTTCCGCAATATATGCACCGTTATGGAAGGCGAGAGCGAGTGTGACAGACCAGAATTGAGATATCCCTAACGTGACGAGCCCAAAGTAAAAAACAAAGATTTGCACGATTAGCGGTGTCCCTCGTATTAAGAATATATAAGTATTAGCAATCCATTCTAACGCTTTTATCTTTGATATCTTTAAGAAAGCGAAAAACAATCCGATGATAAGCGCGATGGCAATGGAAACCGCGGTAATTTGAAGGGTTCTTATCATCCCTTTGAAAAACATATCGTATGTATTCATAAATACTTCAAAAAAGTGCAAAAAACTGGGCATGCCGGTTTCACTCTCCTTATTTATATAATTCGTGGAACTCCGCTGTTGATTTCCGCAAACGGCTTCGCTTTCCGCGGGGCGACCTTGAGCCTCCTCACTTCGTTGCGGGGTCTCAACATTGTCGCTTCTCCCCCGCAGGAGTCTAAGCCTTTTGCTCCAATCAACAGCTATAAAACTTTTTATTATTCCTTTTTGTTACTATTGAGCGCCGCTGATAAAAAATGTGTGGTGAATGAACACCACACATTGTTTGAACTGGATTTTATGATCAGCTGAAGGTCAGCTCGTTATTCTTGCGCATCCGGGTCTGTAGTGATGTCTTCTCCAAAGTACTTTTCACTTATTTCCTTTAGCTTTCCGTTTTCTCGTAATGTTTCTAATGCATCATTGATGGCTTCAAGAAGTGCTTCATTACCCTTCGCAACTCCCACTGCCTGTTCACTGCGGTCCAGAAGTTCACGGCCTTCTAACTCCATGCCGGATCCAATTGCTTCACGGCCAGTTACAAAGTCCGTTACCACCGCATCATGACGACCATTGTTCAATGCCTCTAACGCGACTACATCGCTGTCATAGTTTTGGATGTTGTCAGAGATGTCGCTTACAAGGTCTGCATATGTAGATCCTCTGGATACAGCGATTTCCTTGCCTTCCAGGTCAGCTAATGTTTGGATGTCGCTGTCAGGTCTTACAAAGATCTGAGCACCAGAATAGTAGTAAGGTGTGGAGAAATCCACTTCCTTAAGTCTATCTTCTGTAATGGTGTGACTTGCTACTGCGGCATCAAAACGACCGCTTTTTACTCCTTCAACAATACTCGCAAATGTGTACTTTTCCTGATCTGGTTCAAGACCAAGTTCAGCAGCGATGGCTTCTCCGACTTCAATATCAAAACCGGTCATTTCTCCATTTCCATCTGTTACACTAAATGGCGCAAATTCTCCTGAAGAAGCAAACTTGAATTTCCCTTCCTCTACTAACTCATACCCCTCACTTGTTGTCACTTTTCCGCCGCAAGCAGCTAGAATCGTAGACAGCACAAACAGTGTGACTAACAATACCCTTTTTTTCAATTTCCAAAATCCCCCTTAGTGTCCATTTTTTCGTCTCCCTTTTATGTTAACAATTACGGAAAACTACCACAAATAAGCTTAAAAATCATATTTGTTAATAATTCAGTAAATTCCAACTTCAGAAGACCTCACTACCTGTGTATCGTATGTATGCTCAGAATTGCTCCTTGTACATCCTATTCCCTGATTTTACAATTCAATAAACATATTTTTCGAAATTTTTACTTATTTTAAAACAAAAAATAGATTCCATAGCCTCTTGCTCATTTAAGCTATGAAATCTATTCTACTTTTTAATCAATTGATAAAAGATGTGTTATTTTTTCTAACACTTCTTCCCCTGTTAGCGTTGTTTCTCCCCCACCTTGGACGAAATTTTCTCTTCCGCCTCCTTTTCCATTTATGAGGGCAAAGATTTTTTGGGCAACAGACCTCATATCGAGATTAGATTCACTCCCTCTCGCCCCGACAAATTGCAACTTCCCATCATTTTCAGCTAAAAGAAACACGTTAATGTCGTCATCAGCTGCAACTAATTTCCGTGCCATACTCTGAAGTTCTGCCATTTCCTTATGTTGAAACACAGACTTTATTATTATCCGACCTGATACTACTTCCCTTTGAGAAGAAAGAGCAGCTGCTTCGTATTCTAAAAGCTTTTCTTTCATGTCTTTTAGTTCTTTTGCCTGTTCTTTACTTTGCCCCAAGATTCTTGTGACCGCTTCTTCCATTCTGTTTTGTGGAGCATTTAATAAAGCGGATAATTCCGAAACGACCTGCTGTTTATCATGAAGTTGTTTTAAGACGCGATTCCCTGCAACAAAGGATACTCGAATCATGTTCTTTTGTTTTTCTAGAGCAAGTATTTTAAGAGAAGCCACCCCGCCCGTTGATTGAGGGTGTGTTCCTCCACAGCCGTTATAGTCAAAATCAGGGATGATGACTAGGCGGATATTTTCCGATACTGACAGCTCTTTTCTTAGTGGATAATTTGCAAGCTCTTCCTTTGTTACCCATTTGCTCTCTATTTTACGATTTTCAAGGATTATTTTATTTACAAGTGTTTCAGTCTCGAACACCTCTTGGTCCGTCAACTCGGTAGTATCCAGATCTATGGTGCACACTTCTTTGCCCAGATGAAAACTTCTGGTTTTATAGTTAAATAGCTCTTCAAACGCAGCAGATAAAAGGTGCTGTCCTGCGTGTTGCTGCATATGATCATATCGTCTTTCCCAATCAATGATGCCCTTGACTTCCTTTAATGTTTCGGGTAGTTGGTGCTCCAGGTAATGTCTGATTTCCCCATTGATTTCTTGTACCTCTATGACATTTTGGTCATTTAGAGTTCCAATATCATACGGTTGCCCCCCGCCTTCAGGGTAAAATGCGGTTTGTTCTAGTATGGCATACCATTTTCCTGATTCATCTTGTGATTGTCTCAACAGCGTTGTCGTAAATGTCTGAATGTATGGGTCTTTGTAAAATAATTTTTGCACCTATGTCACTCCTCACTTTAAACCAAAAAACTGCGTTCAGAGCATTCTTCCTCTGATTCGCAGTTTAGGTTTTACTTCATTCTTTTTTGCAACATGCCCCAGACTTCATCTTTTCCTTGTCCTGTTTCCGAAGAGAAGAGGATTAGTTCGTCTTCTTTATCCATTCCGAGGGTTTCTCTTATTACTTTTAAGTGTTTTTGCCATTTCCCTTTAGGGATTTTATCCGCTTTCGTCGCAATGACGACTACTGGAAGCTCATAATGCTTCAGGTACTCATACATCGTGACATCATCCTTGGATGGCGGATGGCGAAGGTCTACTATTTGCAGGACAGCACGAAGCTGCTCTCTGCTTGTCAAATAGGTTTCCATCATTCTGCCCCATGCATCACGTTCGGATTTAGGTACTTTTGCGAAACCATAACCAGGTACATCTACGAAATGCAACATTTCATTGATCAGATAAAAGTTCAATGTTTGTGTTTTACCCGGTTTGGAGGAAG
Source organism: Bacillus sp. RO2 (assembly GCF_012911845.1). Taxonomy (GTDB): domain Bacteria; phylum Bacillota; class Bacilli; order Bacillales; family Bacillaceae_I; genus Sutcliffiella_A. Next base: position 120,878 of record NZ_JAAXCU010000031.1, read on the forward strand.
TTCTCGCAAGGTTCTTGCGGTTGATCATCTTATTGATAAAAGATGACTTTCCTACATTGGAACGGCCCGCCAAGGCGAATTCCGGCAAAAGCTCACTTGGGTATTGTTCTGGTTTTACAGCACTTATGACTATTTCTGCTTGTGTTACTTTCATTTTTTCTCTCCTGCTAATGCGTGTTCTAACACTTGATCTAAATGTGATACTAAAACAAACGTTAAATCTTTTCGCACACTTTCTGGAATATCATCCAAATCTTTTTCATTCTCTTTAGGTAGTATAACCTTTTTTAAGCCGGCGCGGTGTGCACTCAGGGATTTTTCTTTTAATCCGCCGATCGGTAGCACACGGCCTCTTAACGTAATTTCACCCGTCATTCCAACATCTCTTCTGACCGGTCTGCCGGTTAATGCTGAGATGAGGGCAGTAGCCATTGTAATCCCGGCGGATGGACCGTCTTTCGGAACAGCACCTTCTGGGACGTGAATATGGATATCATTTTTCTCATTGAAATCAGGGTCAATATTCAATTCGTCCGCTCGTGAGCGGATAAAACTAAATGCTGCATGTGCAGACTCTTTCATTACATCCCCAAGCTTACCAGTCAACATGAGCTTTCCTTTACCTGGTGATAGGGATACTTCAATGGATAGCGTATCGCCACCGACGGTTGTATAGGCAAGGCCTGTTGCCACGCCAACCTGGTCTTCTTCTTCCGCCTGTCCGTAACGGAATTTTGGCTTACCAAGGAATTCGGCAAGGTTTTTATCCGTAATGACTACCCTTTTCTTCTCACCAGAAACGATGAGTTTGGCAGCTTTCCTGCAGATAGAAGCAAGTTGTCTTTCCAAACTACGCACGCCTGCTTCACGTGTATGGTAGCGGATAATGGACATTAGCGCTTCGTCTCTGACTTGCAGAAGATTCTTTTGTAAACCATGCTCCTTTGCCTGACGAGGCAGCAGATGGTCTTTCCCTATGTTTAACTTTTCTATTTCTGTATAACCTGCGATCGTAATGATTTCCATTCTATCGCGTAAAGGTCCAGGAATGGTTGCTAGATTATTTGCTGTGGCGATGAACATGACATTGGATAGGTCATACGGTTCTTCAATATAGTGGTCACTGAAATTAAAGTTTTGTTCGGGATCTAATACTTCCAGTAATGCAGAGGAAGGATCTCCCCTGAAATCATTGGACATTTTGTCTATTTCATCTAAAAGGAAAACCGGATTGATGGTTCCCGCTTTTTTCATGCCTTGGATGATTCGTCCAGGCATGGCACCAACATAGGTTCTACGGTGACCGCGTATTTCAGATTCGTCCCGAACCCCGCCAAGGGAGACGCGGACAAACTTGCGGTCCAGGGACTTGGCAATGGATCGTGCCAAGGAAGTTTTACCTACACCCGGAGGTCCTGCCAAACAAAGAATTGGGCCTTTCAGTGATTTTGTCAGCTGTTGGACCGCTAAGTATTCCAACACACGTTCTTTCACTTTTTCTAGCCCGAAGTGGTCTTCATTAAGTATTTCTTCCGCTCTGATAATATTCAATTGATCTTCTGTAGCTTCTTGCCAAGGTAGATTTAACAACCAGTCAATATAGTTGCGGATAACAGAGCTTTCAGCGGAACTCGATGGAATTTTTTCATAGCGGTCGATTTCCTTCAATGCAGTCTTTTTCACATTTTCCGGCATGCCGATATTTTCAAGTTTCTCTTTAAGATCCTCAATTTCTCCGCCTTTACCTTCCTTATCGCCAAGCTCTTTTTGAATTGCTTTCATCTGCTCACGAAGGTAATATTCCTTTTGTGTACGTTCCATGGAACGCTTCACTCGCAAACCGATTTTCTTCTCTAATTGCAGTACTTCTTTTTCATTATTTACGTGCTTGATCACTTTGTTCAGACGCTCTTTTACATCTCGCGTTTCAAGAATATCCTGTTTTTCCTTCATGTTAATAGGTAAGTGGGATGTAATGATATCCGCCATTCGTCCAGGCTCTGTTATATCTGAAACGGTATGATATGTTTCGACAGTTGTCTTTTTGGAGAGCTTTGTGTATGTATGGAAATAGTCCAGCAAAGTTCTCATTAAAGCTTCGTCTTCCGGATCTTTCTCTTCTGTGTCCGGATAGGTCAAAAGTTTGGCTTCCCAATGTGTATCTTTTTCAATAAACTCTTCTATTTTTGCACGTTCTAGCCCTTCTACCAGGACACGGACCGTACCATTAGGAAGCTTTAACATTTGTTTCACTTTTGTCAAAGTACCCCAAGTATATAGGTCCTCTTTTGTAGGATTGTCCGTTCCCACTTCTTTTTGTGTAGAGAGAACGACAATATCGTCTCCTAGCATCGCTTGTTCTAACGCCTCTATCGACTTTTCTCTTCCGACATCTAAATGTAACACCATTGTCGGATAGACCATTAGTCCTCTTAAAGGCAATAATGGAACATGATATTCCTTATTTGTTGCCATGGTAACACCCCCGTACGCTCTTCCTTTATGTATCTTTGTTCAATTCTATCCTAATTAAATAGCCCTGTCTAATTAAAGAGACAGTTTAACTTATAAAAGAGTTTGTTTTATTATCTTTTACAACTTTGCCTAACTTAATATAGAAATGGTAGTAAAAATTTTACCTTTTTCAAGGCATTAGTGCAATCAGTAAGGCTTCATGATGTAAAACAGGCAGACCATCGCAAGGCCTGCCCACCATTTACATGGATTCTGTTTTCGGAATGCTCATTGGAGCATGCAAAATGCTTTCTACGTTCGTTTCCGTAATCTTTTCTCTTAATAAGGTAAGATCAAGGACTTCTTGGAACTCTTTTACCGGAATGACTTCAATGCCGTCGATTTCTTTTATTATCGATTGCATGTTATCAGCTGGAATGATGACTTTCTTTGCTCCAGCCTGTTTTGCCGCTTTTATTTTCGGAATGACTCCGCCAATTGGTTTAACAGTTCCGTGGATGCTGATTTCTCCTGTCATCGCGACAAGATTACTGACTGGAATTTTGAAGATCGCAGAATAGATTCCCGTCGCCATTGCAATTCCTGCAGAGGGTCCGTCGATCGGAATGCCTCCCGGAAAATTAACATGAATATCGTAATCAGCTGCTGGTACACCAAGCTTTCTAAGTACGGTAATAACGTTCTCGATAGATCCTTTTGCCATACTCTTTCTGCGGACTGATTTTCCGCCTTGATTGCCCATGCTTTCTTCTTCCACAATACCCGTTATGTTCACTGTCCCTTTTTTCTCCTCAGTAGGAATTGCAGTCACTTCTATTTCAAGAAGCGCTCCTGAGTTAGGTCCAAAAACCGCCAGACCGTTGACAAGTCCAGGCTGTGCCGCTTCTTTTATTTTGTTTTCGTATTTAGGTGCCAATTGACTGGAGTGAACTACCCACTCAATGTCTTCAACCTTTACTGTGTCGCGGTCTTCAGTAATTGCGAGTCCACATGCAATCTGCATCATGTTTACCACTTCACGCCCGTTCCTTGTATAGGAAGCAAGCAGGCTGATACCTTTTTCTTCGACCATCATATTGATTTTTGATGCCGCATTCCTAGCGACAGCTTCCAGCTCCTCTTGATCTAGCTCACGGAAGAAAACTTCCATACATCTAGACCTGATGGCAGGAGGTATTTCATTCGGCGTTCTGGTGGTTGCCCCTACAAGGCGGAAATCTGCTGGGAGGCCATTTTGAAAAATATCATGAATATGCGTTGGTATTTGGTTATTCTCTTCACTGTAATACGCACTGTCTAAGTACACTTTCCTATCTTCCAACACTTTAAGTAATTTGTTCATTTGAATGGAATGAAGTTCACCAATTTCATCGATGAAAAGCATTCCTCCATGCGCATGCGTTACAGCTCCTTGTTTTGGTTGCGGTATACCTGCTTGACCCATTGCGCCAGCACCTTGGTAGATTGGATCATGTACAGAACCAATTAAGGGGTCTGCAATTCCTCTTTCATCAAAACGAGCAGTTGTTGCATCCAATTCAATAAAAACGGCAGACCCTCTAAAAGGAGACTTTGGATTCCTTTTGGCTTCTTCAAGAACAAGCCTTGCAGCGGCAGTTTTCCCTACTCCTGGTGGTCCATATATGATGACATGCTGAGGGTTTGGCCCACAAATGGCCGCTTTTAATGCCTTAATTCCATCTTCTTGCCCGACGATTTCTTTGAAGCTTGTTGGTCTTACTTTCTCAGCGAGTGGCTCTGAGAGTGAAATACTTCTCATTTTTCTTAGTTGTTCCATTTCCTTTTTCGATTCTTTATCAATCGTTACTTTTTGCGTCCGTTGGTTTTTGAGCAGGTTCCAGAAATAAAGGCCAATGATGACCCCGAAGAAAAGCTGTATGAACAGTGCTATACCTGTAAAAGACATAGAAACCCTCCTGCATTCTTGATGTGATTATATGGTAGTATCTCCGTGGGATTGGGTAATAATCCAATAAAAAATATTTGGTTAAAATAGTCTTTTTGCGAAAAGATTGGAGGGTATAACTGAAGTAAATGTAGATGGTTTGTTGATTGGTGTGGAAGGCGTGAAGAGACACCGCTACGAAGGAAGCCATTGAAAAAGTCTTTGACTTTGAAATTGTTTAAACATCGCTGTTGATCTCCGCAAATGGCTTCGCTTTCCTAGGGGCACTGCTGGAGCCTCCTGATATGAACGAAACTGTCAAGGCCCCCACTCAACTAGGTGTTTATGTTTTGTTTTTGTGCAACTCTAAGAAGAGAAGCCGATTCTACTTCTTTTTCTTTTATGCGTTTGATG
>NZ_JAAXCU010000032.1 GCF_012911845.1 Bacillus sp. RO2
CCGGTGCTTCGGGCTTATAGAGCACTTCTATTTGACCGTTCACCCGATTTTCCCGGGGCTTCGAGCTTATAGAGCACTTCTATTTGACCGTTCACCCGATTTCCACCATGCTTCGGGCTTATAGAGCACTTCTATTTGACCGTTCACCCGATTTCCACCATGCTTCGGGCTTATAGAGCACTTCTATTCCAACCCTACAGGATCTAATTGTTGCATATATTGAACATGATTCCCCGTTGAAGTACCTCCCCCACCATTACGATACGTATGCTCAAGACGGACTGATTCACCTTTACTATTATAAGCTAGCCATTGAAAAAGATAGGATTGGCCAGAAGGGATGTAACCTGTTTCGGCTGGATACAGATCAAAGGATCCAATAACTTCTTTCCAATCTCTTGGCATTTTCACATAACCATAACTTCTTTTTCCTAACTCTACTGTTTGTTTCATTTGAATCTTAGGATGATAAACTTCGACTTGCTTATTATCCCCTACCGAGGTCACATTGTAATTTCGCTCAGAAGTTAAATAAAACTCCCATTTTCGTATTTCGTCTTCAGGGTGAACATTCCAATAAATATAAGAGTTCCCCTCATTTACTACTATGTGTGGACCAGATCCATTTGATTCACTAACACACTCCCATTTCCAACCGCTCCAAACCCATATGCTAGTACCAAATGCTTCACCATTTGATAGTAAGGGTACAAAATAAGTTCTCTCATCCAACTGCATAACATCTTGGACTTCCATTTCTTGAGTCAAAACACCCATTTTATGAAGGATTTCATCTTTTGTATAAAATGCTTTTGGAGTCATCATTAAGTACATTACAATTGCACCGATTAGTAAAACAGCAAATGAAGACATCATCACTACTAATTTTTTATTCATTCAGCATGCCCCTAACTTCTAAAAAGGAAGCTGTTTTAGATCTAAAATAGTATTGGTTACTCTTTGTCGTGATAAGCAATCCCTTACCATCCTGTTCGACATACACTTGCATCATTTCTCTAGTTTTCGTTTTTACGCCAGTTAACAAATAAGGAAACTTCTCTTGGACGTTCACAGGTTCTTCACTCTCTTCTTCTGGCCAAATCTGTTCTCTAATTTCTTCATACCACATGATGACATCTGAGTCTTCATACATAAAAGTTGACAAATCGTCATCCAGCCTTGTCAGGTCTAGTTCTGCAACCTCACCGGAAGGATGAATCACCAACAACTCTACTCCCGAGACATCTGTAAGATACGTCCTTACCTCATCCTTTGGATAAAAAAGAGCAGCCAAGCCAATGGCAAGAAGCGCCGTTCCTAAAAAGATGAAATTCCCTGCAAATCCAGTCCATGCATATTTTCTGTAAGCTCCCCAACGCTCTTTTCTATTCAATAGTCCATACAATATCCAAACTCCTAGCGGAAGAATGGCAATAGAAAAAGGTTCATTAAACAGCGGAAAAGTATATGAAAATGAAAAAAGTCCTAAAAATACAACAATGATTATTTTCCATATTTTAGGTCGTTCTTCCACATTCTGCATACGGTAGATACGAACAATAATCACAGCAATAATTACCCATGCAAAAATGACACTAAGCAAATCAATAATATTCCCCTCATACCTCAAGTAAAAACCCAACTTCTACACTCCCATCCTCCTGTAAATCTCTCCCTATTATTCTACCATTCCAGGATGATGAACCCAATATCAGGAAATAAAAAAAGGAACTCAAAGCTTACAATGAGTTCCTGATACGTAATGAACTTTAAGAATAAACACTAGCACACGTTCCCGCAATCGGTTCATAATAACAATGCTGCTTATATTGACCGGAAAAAGGTTGATCATACCAGGTTGGAGGACATGGTGCGTAAGGATTGAAATACCATAAAGCGTATTTAGCTGGATGCTCTCTCCAAGAAGTCAACGTCTTTCTTGCTAAGTTTTTCTCCACTGATCTTGCCCTGTTATAAAATAAATTACCCTTTTGAACCGCTTCAAATGAATAATTTCCGCCCTGCACTTGATAAATGACTTGAGGAATGGTTCTTACCTCTTTGAAGTCTAAACAATCGGCTACTGCACGATTGGTTATAACATTTCCGACATAGAGCATTCCTTGCTTGCCTTCACCTTCTGCTTCCGCTCTCATCATCCTTGCCACCAACGCTACATCTGAATCCGTAAATTTAACTCTAGCCATAATTTCACCTCAACACCATAGTATGAAAAAACGCCTAGTTTGGTTTCTGATATTTTCTAAAACCGGTAATATTAGATTGGTTTTGCAGTTTGAATGGCGAGTCCCTTCTCTTGTAGCATATTGGTGACACGTTCGAGCTTTAGCGCATGGTCGGGAGAAGTTACCGCTTTTGAAATTAAGAACTTATCATCCTTCCCTTTTCCTTTACCTACATAAAACAATAAATTACGTTCTGTTTCAATAACCGTTAAGGATTGGTCAGCAGGAATTTTCACCTTTTCCTTACCGAGTATAAAGGAATCAAAACGAGGATCAAACCCAATAAGATAATTAGAATTGGAGTCAAAATATAGAGAGTGAAGTTTATTGCTTCTACTCTCAATAATCTTCCTGAAAAATAAACGGATTAAGAACAAAATGACATAGTACATGACAAATCCAATAACGACGGTAACAATGTTCAATATAAGAAATTGCGTTCCATCTTGTGCTATCTGAAGGTTAGCAATAATGTTGTAGCTACAAAATAAAAAGAGTGCGACCAAATTCCCCACAGTCGCCATTTTGAAAATAGATTTAAAATAAGGCATATACCGAAATAGTTCGGTATAATCTTGTTTTTCGATTGGAAATTGAAAAGTTATATTTTTTTTCAATGTGTACCTCCAGGTGTCTAATAGAATGTTCGTACCTCTTATGGGTGATTTGTAAATTCCAATTCCTGATCTATGATGATTCCCTGCTTCACATAACTGATCAATTTAGCAGACTCCGCCTCGACACGTTGTCTACCATAAGGATTAAGGAACCAATTGGTTTCCCGAGTGGTCTTATCATTAACAGGACAAAGAGTATAGTCGATCCAACTTGGCATATAGCTTTTGAGACTGAGGCTCATTCTCCTCATATGGTAATGACTTGTTACCACTAGCAACCGCCTTATTTTGTGGAGGTGAAGGGCTCTATCCAATACTAGTAAAGAAGCCAATACATTTTCCTTCGTATGAAGTGACTGGTTCTCGATGAGGATATCCTCAGATGGCACCCCTAATTCCATCGCCTTCTCTGCCAGTAGCTGCGCCTCGCTAAGCTGGTTACCGTTCCAAACTACTCCGCCGGAAAATAATATTTTCCCTGCTCTTCCTTCCTTATACAGCTCAATGGCTGGAGGCAAACGGTAATCGACAGCCTTGCTACTACCTGGCACGAAAATACAGTCGCCATTTCTTTTGTCATCTTTTATATTTCTAAAAAGCAGGTCAGTCATCTGCTCATCAGTGAGATTATTTTCATTCAATTGTGAAATAGGTAGCTTCATGGTATTTCTCCCACGATATGTATTTTTTGACTAACTCTTATTCCCATTATACATACAAAATTAGAGACTTTTTTATTTTTTTCAAAAAAAGTGATCCAGTTTCTGATCCGCTCCGTTAGGTAAGTGAAATCAACTAAAAAAGGAGTGCTTAGAACATGAACTGGAAAAAAGCAATGGTAGCTGTACCACTTAGCGTAGGATTATTAGTACCGACTTTTCAAGTAGCAAGTGCACATGACCATGGAGCACATCAACACACTGCATCCGTTTCCACCCCGGCATCGGATTTGAGAGCGTCCTTGGATGCATTATTATCAGAGCATGCTTTCTTGGCAGTCGTAGCCATGCAAAAGGGAATTGACGGAGCAGAAGACTTCGATCAAGCAGCTGGCGCATTAAATGCAAACACAGATGACTTATCCGCAGCAGTCGCTTCCGTTTACGGGGAAGAAGGCGGAGCTGCATTCAAAGAAATTTGGAGCAGCCATATTGGTTACTTCGTCGATTATGTAACGGCAACAGCGGAAGACAATGAAGAAGGCAGACAACAGGCGTTAGCAGAATTAGATGAATATACAGTAGAACAAGCCGCGTTTCTTGATACTGCTACAGAAAGTCGCCTAAAAGCTAGTGAACTAGAAGCTGGATTAAAAATGCACGTCGAGCAGCTAGTATGGGCATTTGACAACTATGTGGCAGGCGACTTTGAAAAAGCATACGAAAACATGCGTCACGCAATTGAGCACATGTACGCACCTGGAAAAGGATTATCTTGGGCAATCACTGACCAATTCCCTGACAAATTTGAGAATACTAGTGTTGACACACCAGCAGCAGACTTACGCGCTGACCTGAACCACCTTTTTGCTGAGCACGCTGCATTAGCAGTACTTTCGATGCAAAAAGGAATTGATGGAGCTGGAGATTTTGAAAATGCTGCTGGAGCTTTAAATGCAAACACAGCTGACCTATCTGCTGCTGTAGCTTCTGTTTATGGTGAAGAAGGCGGAGCTGCATTTGAAGAGATTTGGAGCAGCCATATCGGATATTTCGTAGATTATGTAGTAGCAACTGGTGAGGACAATGAAGAAGGTCGTGAAGCAGCAATCGCTGAATTAGAAGAGTATAAAGTTGAACAAGCTGCATTCTTAGACACAGCTACAGAGGGTCGTTTGAAAGCCGCAGATCTTGAAAAAGGCTTGCAAATGCACGTTGATGAGCTGCTTCTAGCTTTCAATAGCTACAACGAAGCAGACTATGAAACTACTTACAACACTATCCGTGAGTCATATGCCCACATGTTCGGTGTAGGCGAAATGATGTCTGGTGCTATTGTTGATCAATTCCCAGAGAACTTTGAAAAAGACATGCCAACTGACATGCCTGCAGCAGGTATGGGTGGTGCAGCTGACAATGGAATGAACGCTGCTATTGCATGGACGATTGCTGGACTGATTTCCGCGATTGTTTTAACGCAAATCATTGCATATAGAAGAAAAGCTACACAAGAATAATAGTTTTAGCTAAGAAGAGAGGGGCTTATCCCTCTCTTTCCTACTATCATTTTCTAGAAGGAGTATAACTATGAGACTATTAACCACTTTATCATTCATGCTTCTTTTACTGGTCGGATGTAGTTCGGGGAGTGAACAGGCTACTGAAATGGATACTCCAACCGACGAAGCAACCGCGTCAAGCGAAACAGCGGCCCCTGCAAATCAAAAAACTCCCCTCCCTACCCGTACCCAAACCACGAATGAAAACGGGAAAGTTATTAAAGACGAATCTATCAGCATCGAACCTCACCGAATCGAAATCCCCTCAATCGGAGTCGATGCACTTGTGGAACAAGTAGGCGTTATCGAAAACGGTCAGATGGGAGTACCCGAATCTTTTGAAACTGTCGGATGGTACAATGAAGGCCCAATGCCGGGAGAGCGTGGAAACTCCGTCATCTCCGGCCATGTCGACAGCCGTAACGGCCCTGCTGTATTTTTTGACCTGAAGAATCTAGAAGCCGGTGACGAAATCATTGTTTCTAGTGCCGACGGCGAATCCCTGACATATGTGGTGGATAGAATAGAAACTTACCCTGAGAATGAGTCTCCTGTTGAAGCAATTTTTGATTATTCGTTTCAGAGCAATTTAAACCTAATTACCTGCACAGGGACGTTTAATCGGGAAAGCAGGAATTATTCCGATCGGTTGGTTGTGTATAGTAGTTTGAAGAAGTGATATATGCTTTTTGAATGGCGAGAGGTCTTTATAAAGACCTCTCTGACCATATTTTTTGCTAACTGAAGTCTTCATTCCATCTATCAAGACCTTTCTGACCCTAATTCTCTCTAAATGAAGTCTTCATTCCATCTATCAAGACCGCTCTCAGCTTAATTCTCGCTAACTAAGGTCTTCATACTCCTTTACCGTGCCACACTCCCCGCCTCTACAACACGGCCCCTCTTCTTCTCACCAATTTCAGGATGTACTTTTCGTATAACCGACGGTCTCGCCATGATAAGCGTGATTACGATAAGTGCACCTGCTGATAGGAGCAAGATCCACTCGCCAGGAAAGATATCATACAACACCCCATAAATCACCATGCCAAGTGGAATAAGCGCCATGGCCGTCGTTTCAATAATGGAAAATACACGACCTTTGAATTCATCGGCAATGGTCTTTTGAAGCATTACTTGCAATGGCGTATTAACGATAATGATGAGCGAACCAAAACTGAACATGAGTACCATAAAGTAAGAAAACATCAGCCAATAATCCATTGATAATAAAAGTGGCAGAGCGATTGATCCCATTACTGCCCCAAGACCTACAATTCCCCGTTTTGAAAGTAGCAGGGGAAATCGCACTTCTTTTCTAGCAGAAAAATAAATCGACAAAAGCAGCATTCCAAGAGAAAAAGCTCCTTGTGTCAAGCCAAAATGCTGCGACTCTATTTTCAATTTCTCAATCAGGATATACGAATACCCCACTTCATAAGCTCCGAAAAGGAAATTAATGAGTAAACTAATCCAAAGCATGACCATGATGGTTTTTTGGAATCGTAAATAGCTTAAGCCTGCTTTCATGCTTTGCCACATGGATTCCTTCTTCTTTCCCTCATCTTCGCTCGCCTTAACCTCAGAAAATAAGCGGAAATTCATCGTCGATTCCAAAATTACCGCAATTATGGAAGCAACAATAAACATCACAAGAAATACAGGAATGGGAACAGTCCCATATAACAGCCCACCAACAGCAGGGCTTCCGATTGCAGCAAATGAAATGGCCATCTGGTTCATCGCCATTGCTTTTTGAATTCGAGCCTGATCAATTAGTCCTGTAATAGATGAAGAAAATGCAATTCCTGAAAACATAGAAGTCAAAGAAAGGATACTAGTTGTTGTGTAAATTGCTATGAGGGAGAGTCCTGATGTTAAGGTATAGATGAGAAGTCCTGTGATGGCAAGAGTTGTGGCTATTTGTGAGAAAATAACAATCTTTTTTCTAGAATACCGATCAGTGATGGCTCCAGCAAATGGTCCTGCAAGCGTTCGTGGGAGTATATTGCAAAGAAGATTTGTCGCAAAGCTAGTCGCAGATCCAGTTAGCTGTAATATATAGAAGCTGATGGCAAATGCATATACCTGCGATCCAAAAGTGGAGATTAACTTACTAATCATAAAGGTGTAAAGATGATATGTCGCTCGTTTCAACTTTAAGGTTTCTTCCATAAAAAGCACCCCGCCTATTAAAAGTTTAATTTAATTAAACAAATCGTACCATAATAAGGTATTCCAATTCAAGGAAAAGTTTAATATAATTAAACAAAATATTTCATTTCTAGGAGTGCACACCCAAATGCTCGGAGATCGGATACGAAAATTAAGAAAACAAAAGAAAATGACGTTAGAAGGGATGGCTGGGACAGAGCTGACAAAAGGGATGCTTAGCCTTATTGAAAACAACAAGGCCAACCCTTCTATGGAGAGTCTTACATATATTGCCCGTCAGCTTGGTGTGGAAATAGGAGATCTATTGGGAGAGGTTAGTTCCGAGGAATTGAGGGAAACTTTGGAACGCGCGGAAAAGATTTTTAACATTCCATTCAGGAACCAGGACTCTCTAGATAAATATAGCCTGCTAATTGAATTGATTGAGCCCCACATCGGGAAGCTTTCCAATGGGTATGAAAGTGCAAGGTTAATGGAAATATACAGCTACGCTCTTCAAAACGAGAAAAAGCCAGGATGGGAAAGCCTTCTAGCTACAGCGGCTGACATGTTCGATCAGATGAATATCTCTTCCAATCGTACTACCATTGGAATATTTCGTTCCAACATCGCTTTTTTTGAGCACAACTATCATGAGGCGCTTCATATCTTAATGGCCGAACGAAAAGAAATTGAAGCTAAACACACATACATTGAACCAATGGCAAGGCTAGACCTTGATTACAGTGAAGCGATTTCTTTATATGCAGTAGGGAATTCGAAGGCTGCTATTGAAACCATGGAAAAGGCACTTGCCTACTCCAAAGAGAAGAGGATATTTTATCTGATTGATGACCTGTACCGCCTTGCAGCCGCACATGCAATGATGGAGGGGAATAAGAGGGAAAAGGATTATTACCTTTTGAAGTTAAAGCAATATGGAGAATTTGCAGACCATATCTCCTCCATCTACTTTTGTGAACTGTTCGAAATAATTGAATTGATTTCGGAAAGTAAAGAATATACTAAAGCACTTGAAAAAGTTGAGGTATGCCTCTCTTCAGAAGATTTATTGGAGTTTTATACCCCGTGGTTCATTCTCGAAAAAGCAAAAGCACTCTACTATCTCGGCAAGTTTGAGGAGGCACTTCAATCTATTGAAAAGGTGGTTACTCCCGACATCCACCACCCCATTGACCTTTCCAACTTCTATCTAAAAGAATCCTATCAGGCTCTCATCCTGATGGAGCTTGGTAAAACAGAAGAGGCCGTAACTGCCGCTCAAAAAGCTGTCGACAACTTTGAGCCCCTCTTAGATTCTAAAATGAAGGACTTCAGTAGACAAGTGTTGGAGAGAGTTAGTGGGTAACGGGGACTGGCACCTCGGCCCACTATAGGCCGCAGTGCCTGTCCCTAAAGCCCATAAAAATACTTTTAAAAATATTCTGATATCTGATAGAATGAGTCTAAATACATTCCACTGAGATTGGGGTTTTCACCATGGAAAACTTTTTTCTATTTGTCGTTATGAGTGTCTTACTTATCATTCTGCCTGGTCCTGACACTGCCATCGCCACGAAAAACACTTTATCTGCCGGGAGAATTGGCGGATTCAAAACCGTTTTAGGTACCTTTTGCGCGATCCTCATCCATACCATTGCAGCCGTGGTTGGTCTATCCGCAATCATTGTTAAATCTGCCTTCCTGTTCTCTGTTTTTAAATATGTTGGTGCTGTTTACCTTGTCTATTTGGGGGTTAAAACAATCTGGGCACTTCGCAACAAGAAAGAGGAAATTCCAATGAACAGCAACGTTGCAAATAAATTTAAAAATCAATCCCACTTTAAACAAGGGTTCTTAACTAATATGCTTAATCCAAAAGTTGCCGTCTTCTTCCTGACCTTCCTGCCACAATTCGTTGACCCAGGAACGAACACAATTGGACCGTTCCTCTTAATGGGAGTTACCTACGCCATCTTGACAGCCATTTGGTTTGTCCTTTATATCTATTTAGTTGATCAAATTAGTGCATTCATGAAAAGGCCACGGACAACCACAGTGATAGAATCGATTACAGGTATCGTGTTGATTGGTTTTGGGGTGAAGTTGGCATTGGAGAAGGGTTCACAGTAATAATAATCAAAATAATAATAAGCCAAACAACCTATGTGATTAGGCCGTTTGGCTTTTTTTAGTTTTTACATGAAGGCATTCCAGGCACTTCCCCGCTCGATGGCTCCAACCTCTTTTGCTTACACTGTTCCTCAAGGCCCACCATCAAGAGCTTCTGGATCGCTATTGTCTCCGGTGTTCGATTGGATGGATATGCAAGATTGGTTTCTTCTAATGGATCACTAGTCAAATTATATAATTCATATTGATCTGGGACTGGTCTCGTTTTAGTAGTTGTGATACACAATGCACAATCAACATGATCACCTGTGGATGTTTGTGAGACTTGAGTAGTTGTGACGTTCTCGACTCCCGGATCACTCCAAAATTGTGGGTTGTCGTAATAACGTGTCAGTTTCCATATTTCTTTTGACCCATTCTCACCTGTGGAAAGTTTCGTGATAATAGCTTCGGTGTGGTTTGGTTGAATGACAGAATGATAGGGTTCCCCTGTTGCAGATACTTGATTTAGACCTTGGGTAAAATCGTCATCACTCATAAAATAAAGTGGTTCGTCGGCACGATAAAACTTGTTCTTCCCCATGAGAAGCGGTGTTAGGTCACGCCCTACTAGTGGGTGAACTTCTGTGTGATCACGTTTGAGTTGTTTTTGAACCTCTTCTACGTCGATGTCTGCGAGTCCTAACATGGTCGGAAGTACATCAACATGGCTTGTTAACATGTCAGTGGCCTCTTTTCCGGAAAAAAGCTTCGGACTGTGGACAATAAGCGGTACATGGATGGATTCCTCGTAAGTATTGTACCACTTTTGATAAAGGCCTCCATGCGCACCAAGCAGTTCACCGTGGTCAGAAAGAAAGATTACTATGGTATTTTCATAAAAAGTGGAATCTTGTAAGGTACGAAAAACTCTGCCCATATCTTGGTCTGCTTTCTTTTGTAAGGAATAATAGAGCTGCCTGTATGAAACGTTATCTCTGATTGGTTGGAGTGCCTTTGGATAGATTTCCTTGTAGCTCTTTTGTGCGGATGGTTTGGTACTTAAAGATTCATTGGCTGTCGGCGGTGGCGGGATGAAAGGCACAGATGGATCAATTTCAAAATTGAACAATGGACTTAGCTCTGTATAAATGCCATAGATCGCAATGTCATGCGGGTTGACAAGCGAGCACATGACAAACCAAGGAGGAGAATCTCTATCACAATCATGTTCCAACGACTGAAGGAGTTCCACTGTTTCCTGGGCATAGATGACGTCCCTTCCGCTCAATCCGATTGCTGCTGAGCTTGCTGAATTCCGAGGGGATGAGCCATGCGGTTCCGGTCCCACCCAGCCATCAAATCCATATCCACCAAGACGGTTGGATGCCAGATATTTTTCAACATTTCTTCTGTCAGGTCTGCCTGTAGAGGTATAGCTTGGAAGAGAGTTTTTGGTTCCGGGAATGAGAATATCCTCCTCCGAGGCATGCCATTTTCCTTTCCAATAGGTTTTGTAGCCTGCCGCCCGGAAATATTCGCCCATCGTCGGAACAGTATTAGGATCAAGCCAAAACATGTCAGGGTCAAACGAGGTTTTTGCCGCACCACTCGTTTGTGTCACTCCATGAAGGGAAGGATATTGCCCAGTATATAGAGTAGTTCTGCTTGGAGAGCATGCAGTGCTTCCGGCATAGTGTTTCGTAAACTCAAAGCCGTTCTTCTTAAGAAGCTGTTGAGTGTGCAAGTTTTCCCGTTGCCACTTTCTAAGCTCTTCGTTTTCATAGACACTTGGATAACGCTGCTGATCCACCATAAGGATGAGAAAGTTTGGTTTCTTGATTGTCCGTGATTCTTTAGCCATCGTTGTCCCACCTTTTCTGTTCAATCTGTTCCCTCTTTACTATATGCACAGAAGTTTTAGCTTATTTCAGGACAGGTATCTTAAGACGTATCGGGTAAAACCGCCTGTCGCTTCTACCCATGACCATGTTATAATAGGAACGGATGTGAGGTGTAAGGAAATGAATAAACGATGGACTATTGGTAAAATAAATGAATTTGTGGAAAAGAATTCAGATAGTAAATTGCTATCGACTGAATACCACGGATTCTCTCAGAAGTTACTGTTTAAATGTGCTTGTGGCAGTAACTTTGAAAAGACATTTACAAAATTCAAAAATAATAACCAACGCAAATGTGACGTGTGTCAGCCACCAAAGGCTTCCCGTTAATAGATACTGTTAAAAGTGCCAATTGAATTTGGCACTTTTTTGTTTTGTCTCCTACATGTTTATTAAACCATCCAGTGGCAGGAACTCTATTTGTTTTATCGAAATAGTTGTTATCGAATACTTTTAAGGAGGAATGCCCTTTGAAACATACATATACCGTCATGTCCTTTAATCTCCGTGTTATCGTACCCTCTGATCCATTCAACTGGGAAGACCGTAAACACTGGATTGCAGAAACCATTAATACTTACACGCCTGACGTTATCGGCACACAGGAAGCAACCATTCCCATGCTAGAGTGGCTAACAGATAGATTCGAAGAGTCCTATGAAGTATACGCAGTCAATCGCACCGTTTCCACGGAGGTAGGAGAATTCAGTGCCATATTTGTTAAAAAGTCCAGTTTTACCATAGGTCCAAAAGGATCTTTTATGTTATCTGAAACTCCAGATATTATCGGAAGTATGGGCTGGGATGCACACTGCGAAAGAATTTGTTCTTGGGTGGAGCTTGTTCCAAAGGGAGAAAACGCACCAGTTTTGCGTTTTTTTAATACCCACCTTGATCATATGGGGAAGCTTGCGCGAAAGGAAGGATTGAAACTAATTCGTGACGTGATTCGAAGTAAAGATAACGAGAAAAGTTTGCCAGTTATTTTTACCGGGGATTTCAATGATGTGCCGGAGAGTGAAGCATTAGCAGAAGTTTCGTGGATGGAAAGCTGTTATTCTTGTTTTACTGAAGAAGAAAAGGAAAACAGTCTTACTTTTCATGCCTATAATGGCGGAGTTGACGGGAGTCCGATTGATTACATATTTGGTGCTAACGGGGTCGAGTTTCTTACAGCCTCCATTATCAGAGACAGTTTTGCTGGCAGGTATCCGTCAGATCATTATCCGGTTTTGGCAAAGGTTAAGCTCACATAATAGACTTTGGAGAAGGTGATTAAGATGAAAAATAAACTTAAGGTGTTCTTATTAGCTATGATTGTAACAGCAACTCTCTGTCTAATTTGGGCAGGTCTTTCTGGCAACAATGATATTTTCCCACTACTTCTAACGTTGGTTGTCACACTATCTATGGGGAACCTTATGATTCAACACCAGAATAACAAAGGATTTCACTTATATCGGATAGCCTTTGGCTTTGGATTGTTTTCACTGTTATTGAGTGTAACCTTATTCGTGATTGGATAAAAAAGGAGGAAAGAAGAAATGACCACCAAAACCGTTTTGCAAATAACATCTTTATCAGGCTACGAACAAGAAATTGGACGTGCTCTGTGGTGTTTAGAAGATGTTCGACGCAACCTTACTAAGAAACTAATAGGAATCAGCCAAAGTGAGCTTGATAGAAAAATAGAATCTAGACATTCCATCGGATCTCTGTTGTACCACATTGCTTATGTAGAAGCTGGTTGGCTGTATGGGGAAGTAATGGAAAAAGACGCATGGGACTCGGAAATAGAAGAACTTTTCCCATTGGATGGATGGCCTAACGGAACATTGGTACATATAGATGGGGACACTATTGAAATTCATCTTCACCGGTTAAATAAAGTTAGAGAGTCCCTGCTTTCCCATTTTAGTTCTATGGATATGGAGGACTGGCGCAGGGCTAGAGTGCTCGAGGAATATGATGTAACTCCTGAGTGGGTAATTTACCACCTTATTGAGCATGAAGCACACCATCGGGGACAGATTTTTCAGTTGTTGAGGGATATTCGGGATTTAGAAGACAAATAGACAATTACAATCTGTGATTAACAGCTTGTAATATGTTCTGAAGACCTTTTTGACAAGTAAATATAAAAATAATAAAGGACGGCTCTATCGCTTCCATAGCAACAGAGCCGCCCCGTTCATTTATCTCGAAAAAGATTTAACGACATCTCCTAATCTCTGAATACCTTTCTCAATATTCTCCTCACTCTCATAACTGAATGATAGACGAAGGAATTCGGCCCCTTCTGTCTGGTCGAGGAAAAAGTATTTGCCGGGTAGGAAAGATACCCCTCCCTCGGTTGCCTTTACAAGTAGTTTCTCTGTGTCTACATCCGGAACCTTCACCCATATAAAATAACCGCCCCCAGGTACAAACCAGGTCGCATTTTCTGGGAGGTACTTCTCAAGGGCTGCCAGCATAACATGACATTTTTTCTGATAGGCTTTACTTAAAGTCTGCAACCGCGATGTAAAATCTGTATTCTCCAAAAGTGTGGCCATGGTCGCTTGTGAGAAAGGATGCTCCAAATCTTTTTTAAACCAGAACAAAGCTTGGATGAATCTTTCTGTAGCATGAACCCATCCAATCCTCATCCCAGGAGCCACCACTTTTGACAAGGACCCGACATAGAGAACCCTATCTTCTGTATCCATGGACTTGAGTGTCTGAGGGTTGTTAGTAAAACCAAGCTCACCATAAGCATCGTCTTCTAACACCAAAAAGTCGTATTCCTTTGCAAGATCTATAACATGACGTCTCCGCTCATCGGACATAGTTGTTCCAGTTGGGTTGTGAAACGTTGGTATCGTGTATAAAAAGGTTGGTTTCGTCATCCCTTTTTTCTTTCTCTCCGCAAGCGTCTCCGCTAACAGTTCCGTTTGAAGACCGTCTTTATCAA
Organism: Bacillus sp. RO2; assembly: GCF_012911845.1. Classification (GTDB taxonomy): domain Bacteria; phylum Bacillota; class Bacilli; order Bacillales; family Bacillaceae_I; genus Sutcliffiella_A. The sequence continues at coordinate 14,205 of NZ_JAAXCU010000032.1, forward strand.
TTGGAACTGTTATTATTCTATCTGTGTAGTTATGAAAAATCTCGAGTGCCTCCATGTATGTTGGGGACTCGACTATTACGACTGCTTCTTCATCAAGAAAAATACGTGCAATCAGGTCTATCGCCTGGCATGCACCGGATGTGATTAAAAGCTCGTCATCCTTTGCGAGCATACCTCGCTCTTCCTGCCTCATCCTCACCCATTCTTTCAACTTGTCAATTCTTGGGCTTCCTATGTAATGAAGTGGAAGGTCGTTTTCTTCTTCGAGCAATTGAGCTACTGCATCTTTTAATTCTTTACTTGGAACAAGTGGTGGTGCCGGATATCCGGAATGCAAAAGAATTGCTTTAGCGGGAACGGATGGAAACCATTCGCCGGGCGGGTTATTTTGTAAGGCTGCTTTGATGTTTTTAGGAAAAAAGGATTCCTTGTTCATTCATACCAGACACCTTTCTCATTTATATGTTCCTTTTATTTTAAACTTACACTCGGGTGACAAACAATAGAGAGAAGAAGGATAATAATGAAATTATTAGTTTAATCTAAAATCTCCTGAAGTCGTTCGTACCTTAAGGAAGAATTCTCCTTCTCCAATCTTACCGGCTATTTCCTTCTCACTTTTCTCCTCATATTGCATTCCCTCTAAGTTTACGGTTCCTTTTCCTGATTGCCCTTTGAAGTCAACTGCTAGAGAGGCAGGGTTTTCGTCGTACTTGACTCTTACATCTCCGCTGGTTACCTCCACCTCGATATTGCCTGTTACCCTTTCATTTTCTATATCGATATCTCCAGATGTAGTCTCGACGTCAACATTTCCTTGTACACCCCAAACATTGATATCACCGGATGTGGTATCCACTTGAACATCAGCAAGAACTTCTTTGAAGGTGATGTCACCGCTAGTTCCAGTAATGGCTATATCCTTAGCTTCGGTGTTCTCAATGCGCACATCACCACTTGTCAGATCAATTGAATAATTATCTGTTACGGTAACACCTTCGATCAAAATATCCCCTGAAGTCAGCTCTGTTCTCAATGAACCCACTTGCAAACCTGAAATTTGAATATCACTTGATGTGGAATAAGTGGATAACTCTGTATAAGTTTTTTCCGGCACTTCCACTTCAAGTTTCAGTCTGGTGATGTTAGTACCAAATTGAAATTCCATTTTAGGTTGCTGTACTTCAATATGTATGTTTCCGTTTACTTCCTTTACTTTTAATTTATATTTATCCTTATTTTTTTCACTAACATCTCCTGATAACTTTGCATAAATGTCTTCCCTATCCACAGAAACCACCTTGATATCCGTTGATGTGGTATGGATTTCTAAATTTTTTGCTTTACTGTCGCTCACTGTTTCTTCTTGTTCAATAGAAGTAGCATTAAAATTAAAACTAAACGTTTCTTTAAATTGGCCAAAAACAACTGTGGCCCCAATTGCTAAAAGAATGAGCACAAACAAAAACGATAATACTTTTTTCATGCATTTTCCTCCTCCTTATTTTTCACCATAACACTATAATGACGCATGGATTTCGGAATTCCTTTTAATGTGAAATACCCTTGATAGACAAGAGTTCGAAGGCGATATTCTAAAAACGCAGTATTGAATCTTCCTTCTAACTGGCCATGCATTTCACCAATAATTCGTGCTGCTTTTACAAACTCATTTTCGGCAAAATCCTTTTGGACTCGTTTTGCACAATGCAGTAATTCTTGATCTATATAGTCTTCCGGAACCTCTTGTATCTCCCCGTTCTTCCAAATACGAAGCAGGCTCTTCGCTTCTTTTAGTTGAAGCCACTCGTCTGATAATTGATTTCTAGCATTTGATGACAAAGGGTTATTTCGTTCTTTTTCAAAAATATCTTTCAACATTTCTGGCATGATATCACTTGTAAAAGTAGGCTCGAATTGATTGGAAAAAGAAAGTTGGTGGTACACTTTGGTTGCATTTATAAGAACCACGTCATTTTCACTGTTACGCAAGTGGTGAAGAATGTATCTATGAAAAATTTGTTCGTGGGCGTTATCAGCTGTCCACAAAACTACAGGAATATGTGGAGGAATTTTGTTTAATTCTTCGGTTGCTTGTTTAAATTTTCTATTAAACTCTTCCTCTATGGATTCATCAAAAATATTAATATGATCTTGGAGCCACTCTTGTCTGGCAGCCGGATCCCATAACGGGCCAATATCGAACATTTCCCAGAAACCAATCACCTTGTGGTTTCGCTCTAAGCCCACCTTAAGCGATCCAGCAATAGATTCGCTCCCCGCAATATGAATGATGCTATAATCTGTTCGAGGAAGAGGTTTGTTTTCAATTGTTTTTACTATATTTTGTATCTCTTCTATAATTTCTTCTTTTGGAAGATCAATTTCCGTTAATTGATCCAAACGAAGCAATGTTAAGTAGAGCCAAGTTTTTGCATCTTTTTCGGAAAGTTGATCTATATTTTCTTTTAATTCTTCTAGCATGGTTCGACCTCCAAGGAACATTTTACCTATAGACTAACTATACCACCTTCAAATGGCTAATTCTACCACTTCATTGTTTTGCCGTTCCTGTTCAAAGTTTTTCAATTTAATAGTAAGATAGCATCAGAAACTTTATAGTTTGTACATACGTATATAAAAGATACAACTTAATTGGACGAGAAAGACCCGTCCCGAGGAGGATACAATGGCAGTTAAAAGCCGATACATGACCGCATTGTTATTGAGCGGAAGTTTAATTCTCTCTGCCTGTTCAGATAAAGATACAAGTGTGGAGGAAAATCAGCCTGCTGAGCAAGAAAAAGTGAAAGATCAATATGAACAACTTATGGATAAAAAGAATGCAGAATTGGAGCTTGAAGCCCTAGAGCTAACTTCTTATGCCGAAGAAGTGAATGCGACTTTCCATGCACCTGAATACAAGGAATTCAGTGCAAACGGACAAATAGAAATTGCCGGTACTGTTGAGAAGCATGCTGATTTAAAAGGGGAGTACGTTTGGATTAAGGTGCGCTCTGATGAGGACGGACCTACAGGGGCTCTGATGGAGTATTATGCACCAATAAAAGATGGCGAGTTTAAAGAGAACATTTCTTTTTTTAATGGCGCAGGGGAATATCGGGTCACCGTTCAACTTCCAGACACAGATCGTGAAAACTATTATTACGATACTGCTAGTTTCACCGTCCATAATGTGAACCCTGAATCAACCTACGATATTTCTTTAACTCCTTTTGGACATGATGCGGGCCTTCAGTTCGATGTTGAATCTGGTTATTTAAAGGAGAACCAGCTATTCTCTTTTGAAGGGAAAGCATCTGCGCTATCGGACGGAGATACTATAATGCTGCAGTTGAAAAAGGACTCCGACATTTGGAAGCATATGGTCACTGTAGAAAATGGCCAATTTTCCACGGACATTCCACTGTTCTACGGAAAAGGATTGCACCAGCTTGAAGTAATGGTCCCCGATGGTGAAAGGGAAGACTACTATCAGCTTGCATCAACTTTTTATATAGACAATGCCTCTGAACGAGTGATGCAGCCTTTAGAATATTATACTGCTTATAAAGAGCGCGGTGTGACACTTGAATCTCCCCAATACGGAGGGGACGAGGCGGAAGGTACTTATTCAGTAAAAGGGAAAATTGATCCTGAAGCCGAGTTCGGTCCGGAAACGACACACATTTATGTTAGTACGAAAAAAGGGGACGATGAGGCACTTGATGTAATTCCTGTGGAAAACTATGAGTTTGATGGTTCCTTCTATTTGCGTTTCGGACCTGGTGAGTATGAAGTAACACTAAGTGTCCCAGAAATCCAAGAAGAAAATAGTGATTTTTTCCGTTACTATGGTTTTGCTAAATTTCAAGTGACTGCTTCTGCTGAAGATAAACGGGATCTATTGCCTTCTCGAGGTGTCCAGTCTGATGCGCCGGAGATTATCAAACTTGCTGAAGAGCTGACCGCTGGGAAGGATTCTGATCGCGCCAAGGCCAAGTCTGTTTATGAATATGTAGCAAAGAATGTTAGCTATGATGTGCAAAAGTATAAAAACAATGAATTCGAGTGGGACGATAGTGCACTGAAGACCTTGGATTCCATGACAGGCGTGTGCCAAGATTATGCTTACCTTGCAATAGCTATATTGCGTGCGAGTGGGGTCGAGGCTAGATATGTGGAGGGTCGTGCTGGCTCTCCATGGCCAGGGAACCATGCATGGGTAGAGGCGAATCTGAGTGGTGAGTGGGTCGAGATGGATCCAACTTGGGGTTCGGGCTATATTGATCGTAATGATAAATTTGTCGCTGCTTTTAATGAGGATTATTTTGATCCGAATCCGGAAGAGTTTAAGAAGACGCATACGCGGACTGGGGTTAGGTATTAATGAGGTGGGTTGGGTTCTATTGCATTAGGTAATGTTGGTGGACACATGGGCGTTAGCTATGTGTCCACTTTTTTTAGACGTACTCTCTACTACTGTTTTCCTCTTTCCCACTTCATTTCGGGCGGAGAGACGCTCTCTCTACTACCGTTTCCCTCTTTCCAACAACATTTCGGGCGGAGAGACACCTTCTCTACTACCGTTTTCCTCTTCCCCTCTTCATTTCGGGCGGAGAGACGCTCTCTCTACTACCGTTTCACTCTTTCCCACTTCATTTAGGGCGGAGAGACGCTCTCTCTACTACCGTTTCCTACTTTCCCTCTTCATTTCGGGTGGAGAGACGCTCTCTCTACTACCGTTTCCCATCTTCCCTCTTCATTTCGGGCGGAGAGGCGCTCTCTCTACTACCGTTTCCCACTTTTCCTCACCATTTCGGACGGAGAGACGCTCTCTCTACTACCGTTCCCCACTTTCCAACAGCACTTCGGGCGGAGAGACACCAGCCCCCCCCTACCGCTTCAATCTCCTCAAAATCTCCCGAACATGTGGATGATCACTGTTTTCCATTTTAAAAGCCAGGTAAATAGTGTTTTCTACCGAGAGTTGCGGGAATAATATCTTTGTTTTTCCTGCCTCTATTGAATCCTTTACCAGATAGGTAGGCAGCACACTTATCCCCATGTTGTTTTCTATTGCTCCCAACACAGCTCTTAAATCTGGAATCACATGAGACGGCTGGATTTCGGGTCGTTTATTGAAATGCTCACGCCAGTATCGTCGTACAATAGGTAGTTCGGTTCCATAACTTAACCACTTCTGTCCCTTTAACCAATCTTCTATCTGTTCCAAGGACTTCGCACCAGAATCAGTCTCACTATCTACCGGTGCCACTACTACAAACACTTCGTCCTCAATTTTCTTATATTCAACGCCTGCGAAAGGGGTTTTTTGTGTGGTAATAACCAAATCTACCTCCCCTGCACTAAGCTTTTCCTGCAATTCCTGTGCCACCCCAAACTGTACAGATAGCCGAAGATCTAATCCTTTAAACTTTTTAATTGCGGCTTTTGTAAAATATTCTGGAGGGGTACCAAGCTTAACTATTGGTGCAAGGGAAGGTTGGTTGGAATCATTCCTTAACTCCATGCTGGTAATCTCTAGCTTTTCAATCAAAGGAACAATTTTTGTATACAGCTCTTTCCCCTTTTCTGTGGGAATCATTTTGCGAGGGGCACGGACAAAAAGAGGCTCTCCCATCTCTGCTTCCAATGCAGCCAAGTGCTGGCTCATTGCCGGCTGCGTTAGAATTCTCGCCTTGGCTGCTGCAGATACTGAACCATGTTTGTATATACTTATAAAACTGCGATACCATTCAAAATCAATCACACTTTTTGCATTCCTTTTCCTATACGAAAGCACCGCACTTCACTAAGAAGAACGGTGCAATTTCATATATTAATTTAGACCTTAGTTAGTCTATATACTTCCCGTTTTTCCACTAAACTTTCTATTTTACGTCGATAGTTTTGATAGTGTTCTGTTTCAATATGTTCTTTTAAAGCATCTTCATCCTGCCAAGTTTCATAGAAAACGAAGACACCTTCTTGCTCAACGGACTGATGCAAGGAGTATTCCTCACAGCCTTTTTCAGCGCGCGATGGTGCCACCATTTTCTGCATTTCCTGAAACAGGTCATCCTCTTTACCAGGTTTGGCAGTCATAATGGCATTAATTGTGATAGGTTTCATCAACAACACTCACCTTCCTTAAAAAAATTATAATGCATGTCGAAGGATAGTTTTCACATCTTCTTTTTCCAATGGTACATATCCTCCAATTGTTTCTCGTACCATTGCACGTTCTGCCATAAGGTCCAACTGTTCATCTGAGATATCATAGTCAGCCAATGCCACAGGAGCACCAATGCTTGTCCAGAACTCACGTAAAGACCTGATCGTTTCTTTCGCAATTTCCTCCAATGATTTCCCTTTTGCTTGTATATCAAAAACCCTAACGCCAAGCTGCGCTACTTTTTCCGGCTTCTGCTCGGCCACATAAGCCATCCAGTGTGGGAATAAAATAGCTAAGCCGCCACCATGAGGAATATCATATACAGCTGACACCGCATGCTCAATCATATGCGTCGCCCAGTCAGTTTTTACTCCCATGGATAGCGTTCCGTTTAGGGCAAACGTTCCATTAAGAAGCATTACTTCACGTTGTTCGTAACTTTCCAGATTATCTAATAACTTAGGAGCCGTTTCCATCATCGTCCGTAGAATGGACTCACCAATACGGTCCTGCAAAGGTGCATTTTCAGTTGTATGGAAATACTGCTCAAATACATGAGACATAATATCAACAATTCCATAAACTGTTTGATCACGTGGGACAGAGTATGTTAATTCTGGATCAAGTACACTGAAGCGTGGATAGGTAAGAATGGAACCGAATGAACGCTTGTCATTTTCCTCCCAGTTAGTGATGACTGCCCCGCCATTCATTTCCGACCCAGTCGCAGCCAAAGTCAACACCGTACCAATTGGAGTAGCAGAAGTTGGCACATGTTTTTTCATGACAATGTCCCATACATCTCCATCATACTTTGCTCCAGCTGCAATCGCTTTGGAGCAGTCAATAACACTGCCGCCGCCCACTGCTAAAATAAAATCGAGGTTGTTTTCTTTGATAAGGTTAATTCCTTTGTTAACAGTTGTCAGGCGAGGGTTTGGTTCTACGCCACCCAGTTCTTCCACATGCGCCCCCATTTCATTGAGGATGTTCATTACACGATCATATAGTCCAGTACGTTTGACGCTCCCTCCGCCGTATACTAGTAAGATGCGCTTTCCATAATGGGGAATTTCAGTTTCTAAAGCTTTTAATTGCCCTCTACCAAAAATTAATTTCGTAGGGTTGTAGTATTGAAAGTTTTCCATGATAATCTCCTTATCCAATTATTCTCAAAAAAATTCCTGCAAGCAAGAGCAGTCTTGCTTACAGGATAAATGTGTTTAACCTAGTTTTTTCACTACTTCTTTTGCCACGCTGATCGTGGATTGTGGGTTTTGACCTGTGATAAGGTTTCCGTCTGCTTGCATGTGATCTGTCCAGTTATCTGCTACAATAACTTCCGCTCCTAATTCGCGTAAGCGTGTTTCCAATAGGAATGGCATATACTTGTCCAATGTTGTTTCTCTCTCCTCATCATCAGTAAATGCTGTTACTGTTTTGCCTGCTACAAGTGGAGTTCCATCTGAAAGCTTCACACCCACAAGGCCTGCTGGACCATGGCACACTGCTGCAACTAGCTTGTCCGCTTCATAAAGGTCGCGAATTAGTTGGTGTAATTTCTCGTTATCAGGCAGGTCAAACATCGTACCATGACCACCTGGTAAGAAGATCGCGTCAAATTTAGATACGTCAGTGACCTCGTCTAATTTAATCGTGTTTTCTAAATATTGAGCTGTTTCTAAGATTTCTTGAGGTGTCTCTCCACCTTCTAAGCTTCTATCATCCACAGGAGCTTTCCCGCCTAGTGGACTTGCAACAGTTATCTCGAAACCTTTATTAGCAAACTCTATATACGCCTCGCCAAATTCAGAAAGCCATAGTCCAGTTTCGTGTCCGTCTTTCATTTTATCTGCAGTAGTTACTACCATTAATATATGTTTACTCATTTCATATTCCTCCTAAAAGTTGTTTTCATTTCTTACAGCTTTCATTGTAGTACCTGATTATCTATAATACAAATTAGATAATTTCGCTTTATGTATAAATAATTTTATAGTTTCCCACTCTCCTCTCTCATTTACATTACCCAATAAAAAATTTTTAAACTCACTTATGCTTTAACATCTAGATAAAAACAGTTCTAAGTACCCATTCCTAATTACCCACTCGACAATTTATGTCGATTTGTGTAAATTATCCTTTGCTATCTACCCTTAATACACTTAATATGAAATTATACGTAACTGTTAATTATTTGAGGTGTTGGTAAATGAGTGAAAAAGAACCGTACTTTATTGCTTCTTCTAAAAGAAGATGTTTGGAGAGCGGTATGGACCCGGAAGAAATTCCAAGTCCGAAAAAATTCATGACAAGGGGAGAGTTGGCAGAAAAGCGACGAGCTTATGGAGAAATTTTATCTGTTGTTAGTTTTTTTTCTAATAAGTTGCTGAACTCGTTAAAAGGGACACCAATCCTTGTCGTAATCTCTGATGCTGAGGGATTTTTACTGGAGATTGATGGGGACGAAATGATTAAATCTACAATTGAACGGTTTGGTATTAAAAAGGGGAGTCAATTTACTCAAGCGGATACTGGTACTAATGTGATCAGTTTAGCATTACAACAGAACCATCCTATCAGCCTGATTGGAGATCACCATTATCACAAAGCTTTCCATCAAATTGCCTGTTACGGTGCGGCATTACATTATACTGATGATAATGATTTACTTGGCAGCGTATGTATTATGATGCCAATTCAATCCCAAAACCCGCTCTTCTTAACCATGCTATCGCAAGTGGTGGACTCTATTGAACGCGAACTTTTACTAAGGAAACAAAATAGAAAACTCAACATTATGAACCAAATAATGTTAAGTAGGACGAGAAATGGAATTGTAGTTACAGATGAAAAAGGCGTCACAACAGAATTCAATGAGTTTGCTCAGCAAATTTCTAATCGCACAAGGGAGTCTGTGATTGGAAGGACCATTTTTGAGTCTGAACTGACAGGTAAATATTTTAAACAAGTGATTGAAAATCAAAAAAAATATGAGAATGTTGAAATAAAGTTCAATAATCCAAATGGTGACCCGGTAGTCTGTCTTTTTGACGCACAACCGATCTATGAAGAAGATAAAATGGTTGGTGCCTTCGGTCAATTCCGTGATATTACGGATCGTTATTTTATAGAAGAAAAATTTAATTATCTGGCATACCATGATGACCTGACGGATCTTCCAAACAGACGCTACATACAAAAGGAAATTGAATCTCTTATCCAAGACAATCGATCAGGAAAACAGACGAAGATGGCCATTCTATTCCTTGACCTGGATCGATTTAAGATCATTAATGATACGTTCGGTCATTCCAATGGTGACCTTCTACTAGTTGAGGTGACAAATCGGTTGGTTGGATGCCTTGGTGAAAAGGATAAGGTTGCACGTATGGGTGGGGATGAATTTATTTTCTTATTGCGAGATTTTGAGTCCGAACAATATGTTACGGAAATGGCTAATAATGTACTAGAGCAATTTAAGGAGCCATTTACCGTGAACTCCCATGAGTTTCATACCACTGTCAGTATAGGTGTGGCAATATACCCAAACAATTCAATTACACTTGAAGATTTCATGGTATATGCCGATAATGCAATGTATAAAGCGAAATCACAAGGAAAGAACCGCTATGTAGTGTACTCATCTGATATGTTACATAATGCAATAGAAGAATTACAATTGGAAACCGATTTGCGTAAAGCGCTGGAACGAAATGAGTTTGTCCTTCATTATCAGCCTCAGATTTGCAACAATACTGGAGCTATGATTGGCGTGGAAGCATTAATCAGATGGAATCATCCTACCCTCGGTCTAATCTATCCAGATAAGTTTATAGACCTCGCCGAAGAAACTGGACTAATCACTAATATTGGGGAATGGGTAATTGAAGAGGCTTGTGCACAGAACAAAAAATGGATAGATGCCGGCATGCCCCCGTTCAAAGTGGCTGTTAATCTCTCCACCCAACAATTTTTCAAACTGAACCTTGTAAGCCATGTTCAAGGTGTACTAGAGCGTACCGGCCTTGATCCACAATATTTAGTGGTAGAAATCACTGAATCTATGGCGATGGATTTTGATTATTCTTTGAAAGTGCTTCAGCAATTAAAGGACCTGGGTGTTTATATCAGTATCGATGACTTTGGGACAGGCTACAGCTCTTTAAGTTACCTCAAAAGCTTTCCTATTGACTATCTGAAAATTGACCGTTCCTTTGTAAGAGATGTATTGAAAGATAATCATGATGTAAATATTGTGAAAGCTATTATTACGCTTGCTCACAACCTTGGTTTGCGCGTTATTGCCGAGGGCGTTGAGACGATTGATCAACTAGACTTTTTAAAGAAATACAATTGCGACACCATTCAAGGCTATCTTTTTAGTAAGCCAATCTCAGTAGAACAATTTGAACAATTACACCCAATGCTATTAAAAGAGATAGAGAAAATATACGTATAAGGGGATCGGATTTACAAATGAATACTTCTGCTACAATGTTGAAAATGGATACTGCTGCTGCCATCTTGGCGAAACTTTTTAAAAAGTGGGAAGTCCAACATATATTTGGAATCCCAGGAAAGGCTATATCACCCATCATTTACGCATCTGATAAAGAAGATATTGAATTTGTATTATGTAAGCATGAAACAGGTGCGGGCTTTGCAGCTGCAGGCTACTCTTTCATGAGCGGTAAAATAGGGGTTGCTATTGGGACTTCCGGACCTGGAGGAACGAATCTATTAACTGCTGCTGGCCAAGCAAAAGCATCACATATTCCTGTATTAATTATTACCGGACATCCTTCCATGAAAGACACAGGCAAAGGAATGGGACAGGATTCCTCTATATTTGGCACGGATCTTGTAGAAATGTTCCGGCATGTCACCAAATTCAGCGCCAGAGTGGAACGTGGGGATATGTTACAACCACTACTCCAACATGCTTTGGAAAAGGCTTTGTCAGGTGTAAAAGGCCCTGTACACTTGTCCATTCCTTTTGATATCTTACTAGAAGAGATAGAACCGTTTGAAATAAACCTACCAAAACCTATCGAAATGATCTCCACCAACCTCGAAAGAGTAAAGATGGAGCTACAAAATGCAACAAGACCTTTGCTATTCTTAGGAAAAGGGGTTCATTCTAGCAAGGCATATCAGGAAATCCAGCTCTTAGCTGAACATTGGAAAATTCCAGTTATGACTACCCCGGGAGGAAAAGGCGCGTTTATTTCCAACCATAGCCTATCACTTGGAGCTTTTGGATTGGGAGGAACAAAAGAAGCAACCGACTACCTTCGTTCCGGTATAGATTTACTTATCGTTATTGGGTCGAAATTAAGTGATATGTCCACTGCAGGATTTACACCAGATATGTATCCTAACCATTTGATACACTTTGACTATGATTCTACTTTCATTGGAAAAAGCATTAAGGTGCCAACTACACCAGTGATGGGGGATATCCGTTCCAACCTTCAACATTTATTAGATCTTGCAGGAGTGAAAACCACCAATAGTTCGAAGTTTTTGCTACCAAAGCAACTTAAGGATGTACCCTTTAATAAGGCCTCTGAATATATGTCTGCTGAATCAGCGATAAAAGTAATGCGCAACGAACTTCCTGAAGACAGCATCGTATTTGGAGACGATGGCAGCCACACCTTTTACGGAATCAAACATTTTGACATTTTTCAGCCAGGCAGTTTTATTTTTGATGATATATTCGGTGCTATGGGTCATGGAATTGGCTATTCAATAGGAGCAAAAATAGCTGCCCCAAATAAGCCAATCGTGTGCCTTGTCGGTGACGGTTGCATGTTCATGCATGGAACGGAAATTTCCACTGCATTAAATTACCAATCTTCTGTCCTATTTATTGTATTGAACAATGGTAGGCTGGATATGGTGGAAAAAGGCATGAAGAAAATGAACGGAAAATCAATTGGAGCCATCTACAGCTCTCCACTCGATATTGCGGCCTTTGCAAATTCAATGGGCCTTGAATCATATAAATGCTATAATCCACTAGATTTAAAAAATGCGATTGTATTAGGTTTAACAATTGTAGAAACTAAAAAAACGCCAGTCGTCATCGAAGTTATCGTTGACCCTGATGAAATACCACCTACCATGGGGAGGCAATAAAATTGGAAAAGAATCGATTTGAATTAGGAATAGAAACACTTGAAAAAATGTTCCCTGCTGAATCACTAGAAGGAATGAAGAAAATGAAAGAAGTTTCACCTGACTTTTGGGAAATGATTGTTGGATTCGGATACGGAGAGCTTTACCCTCGCGAAGGACTCAACTTGGCTGAAAGAGAACTGGTCACACTAAGTTCCTTGATCACACAAGGTGCGTTTGAACAGCTAGATGTTCATATTAGGGCTTCCCTACGTGTTGGCCTGACAGAACACCAAATAAAAGAAGTCATCATTCAATGTTCTGGGTATGCAGGATTCCCCAAAGCTGTACAAGCAATGAAAATGGCGAGTGTCATATTTGCCGACGAAGCCGAGAAAGCGAAGAAATAAAACTAGCCCTAAAGCAAGATTATGCTTTAGGGCTTGTTTCTTTTAGTTTTCCTTCTTCTTGAAGAACTTCGATAAGGGCATTAACTACTTCTGAATCATATTGGGATGGAGACAGCCTTTGGAGTTCGTCTATGGCATATTCAGGAGTGAAAGCACCACGATATGCGCGATCTTCTGTCATTGCGTCGAAGGTATCGCTGACTGCAATGATGCGTGCTTCGAGTACAATTTCTTCTCCTTTAAGGCCTCTTGGATATCCTCTTCCATTTAAACGTTCATGGTGCTGTTCGATGATCTTAGCTATGGTCTCACCATAGTACAAGTCTTTTACCATTTCTGCTCCGTCTTCAGGATGTTTCTTAATAAGGTCAAATTCCTCATCTGTAAGTTTAGCAGGCTTGTTAAGGATTTCTGATGGAATATTTATTTTACCTATATCATGAAGAATGGAAGCTAGAAAAAGATTCTCAAGTCTATCAGTAGACAAGGAGAACTTTTTAGCTATTTTTATTGAATACTCAGCAACTCTCTCACTATGATTGAAAGTGTAAACATCCCTTTGTTCAACTCTTTGAACAACGTCTTTAAGTGACTTGATACTATTACTCATTTGATGAAAGGTTGGTTCTGTAATTACCCATAAATAAGTTACATTTGTAATAGCTGAGAAATGAACAGGGACTTCTATATCTGTCGCTGTAAAGTAATCTTCAGGACCTAGGTATATTTTTTCCCCTTTTACTTCACAAAGTAACTCTCCACTCAGAATGAAAAAGAACTCCATTACTCCTTCATTTTCGCTTGGATAAACATAAAAAATATTACCTTTGTTTATATTTTGTAGTATAACTTCAGTTGCGTTACCTTTGGCAATAAGACTCATGTCATAATTATTCAAAGTAACTTGTTCTAAGCTAGTACCTTTCTTTCCAATCGTAAAAGCCACTCTACTCACTCACCTCTATCAATTTAGCCCGAACCCAAAAGAATTTATATTGACTTATTTAACATCAAGTTGCTACAACTCGCACAGGATCAATCCAAGCCCAACGGTCAGCAAATCTAACATACTTCCAGAAGCACTCCGCTACGACACCGTATTCTGCCACTTCATCAATGGTATCCTGTGTCATTTGCAAAGTAATATCAAATACGTAGCTAATAATTGCATCAACCTCTTGGTCAAATTGAGCCGTTCTTTGAGCGATTCGCTCCTCTAATAATCCTTTTTCTACTTGCAGAGCTTCCAGTGTTTCTCCAAGTTCAGCTTGTTGCACGCTGTCTGTGGAGTTTACCAATGCTGTCTCTAGTTCTTCTATTTCAGTGTTTAACTCTGTTAATTCGCCTTCTAATACTGCTAATTCTTCCAGGTACACAGCCCATAAAGCGTCAGCGTCTTGTACACCCGTTTCAATAATCATATCCATTTCAATATTTGCTGCGTCAATAATTTCTAGTGCTTTTTCCACATCTGCATCACTTGCTGCATGCGCATTTGAAGATAGTCCTAATGAAACCCCTAAAAACAAAATGGTAAAGAAAGCAAGCAAACCTAATCTCTTCATTTTAATCCCCCTCAAATTTTTTATATTATTCTCTCGATGTGTTCTGTGACTTTCTCCTGAAGTAACGTTATGTAATTTCGTGCTTTTTTCCTATATATCACCATAATTATACAAGTTACACATGCTTAAATCTATGTTTTTTTGTAATATTTTGTTTTTTCTTACATGTCCTATTCATTATATCGGCTAACGAAGATTTTTATATAGGGGACTTCTCTCTCTTTATTGCTTTTCAATAAAAAAAACCAATCCCTGATTAATTGGAATTGGTTTTCATCGCTTTAAACTTCTGGTTTCATCTCTGTTCTAGATACTGTGTTGTGTACCATCTTTTTTGCTTCTCTGAAGGTTACAAAATTCTTGCTCTTTTCATCCCATAAACGGAACTTCAATGATTTTAAACTTGTTGCCAACGTAATCGTCGGTACATGTTGAAGTGGTGGTGTATTATGATGACACTTTTCTAGTTCATAGTTTGGTACCCTTGGACTTAAATGGTGTATGTGGTGGTAGCCAATATTTCCTGTTAGGAATTGTAATACCTTTGGCAGCTTGTAGTAGGAACTTCCTTCAACTGCAGCTAATACATATTCCCAATCTTTATCCATTTCAAAATAGGAGTCTTCAAACGTATGTTGTACGTAAAACAACCATATTCCTACACTTCCCGCAATCATAAAGATGGTACCGTGGACAATCAAAAATGATTGCCAACCGATTGCTAAGCTTAATAATACTGCGACAGCAACGATTAGTACGTTTGTCAGATATAAGTTGTTGCGTTCTTTTTGTCTTGCTTCTTTTCGGTTGAAACGGTTTCTGATCAGGAAGGTGTAAATTGGTCCTAATCCGAACATTACCAAAGGATTACGATACAGACGATAAGATAAACGAGTCTTAAAAGATGCTGCTTTATATTCTTCCACAGTCAGTGTCCAGATATCACCAACACCGCGCTTGTCCAAGTTTCCACTTGTAGCATGGTGAACGGAGTGATCATGTCCCCATTGATCGAATGGGAATAAAGTTAGTACTCCCGTTACGGTTCCTATTGCACGGTTCCACTTTCTATTTTTGAAGAAAGAGTGGTGTGTGCAATCATGGAAAATAATGAAGATACGTGTCATGAACCCTGCAGCAAAGATGGCTGGTACCAACGCCAGCCAATAAGATACTGATAGGCTTATATAAGTGAGATACCATAACAGGAAAAATGGAGTTAGCGTATTGATCAACTGCCAGATACTCTTTTTAGTTTGTGATTTTTCGAAAGGAGCAACTTGTTTTCTAAGGTTTTTCATCTCATTTTGAATTGACATTTTATTAAATCCCTTCGTTGTTGACTTGATAAAATTTATTATATCCAATATAAAAAATTTAGTTAGTAGCAGGTGTCATATGTAGAGTATGACAAATGTCATATAGTTTTTGTAAAGGATTGTCAGACCTCTTTCAAAAACGTTGGGACACTTGAGATTTCACTTTCTGAAAATGGTAAAATATTTTATAAAAAAATAAAAAAAGAGTGATTCAGTCTAGAAAATCACTCTTCAAGCAGCAAGTTGTTTTGGTTTTATTCTTTTCTTCGTAAAAAAGCTATGCAAAAGCATGCCAATGATTATGATGAATAACCCTAGCAGCCCTATCCCATTGGGCATTGGTGTTGATAAAAGAAATATCTCTCCAATTAATACAAACAAGACTTGCGTCGATTGTGTTGCCTCCACTGCGGCTAGTTTTTCCTGACTGCCTCTCACCATGTCAGTAGCGATAAAGAACAGGGTGGTCGCGATGACTCCTGAACTGATGGCCACAATAAAAGTCTGGAGAACCTGTTCCTCAGAAGGTATGCCTACCGTTATATATCCCCTTACAGCGACAAGTAACCAGACTGGGATTGTAGCCAAAGTCATGCCAAGTACTCGTTGAAACGTATCCAGCCTACCTCCGCACACCTCCATCATCTTCCTATTTCCAAGCGGATAGGCAAAGGCTGCAATGGCGACAGGAAGAATACCATAGATAACCATGGATCCAGTAAGATCACTTCCCTGTTGTGTCTGAATCAACAAAACCCCTGCAAAAATGACCATAGAAATGATAAGCCCTCTCATTGGAATACGTTCACGAACTTTTACTCCTTGCACTATTTTATAAAAGACGGGCCCTAAAAGAACACCTGCGATAATGGTCAGTTGCCACGTTCCTGCAACAAGCCAGCCCGGGCCATATGCTGCAGCAAATGTAATAGGTCCGTAAAAGAGGACAAAGCCAGTAAAACTCCAAAGAAACCAATCGATTGGGGCCGTTCGCATTTCACGAAATAGTGGCCCAAGATTCCCCCTCAACCATACAATTAAAAGCAAAAACGGTACCATAAAAAAGAAGCGCAAGGACGAACTCCATAGCCAGCTACCACCTGAGAGTTCCATTGAACGGTTTAGTATAAAGGTCACAGCAAAAAACATAGAAGCTATTACGCCGATTAAAATTGCTTTCACGGAAAACATCCTTCCCTCCGATTTATCTTTTTCATCATTATAAAGGAAAATCGTACGGAATATTTCGCTTTTCGAATATTGTGATAAAATTTAAATAATTATAAGAAAAGGAATCGATGACAATGAGGCGTGTACTTGCAATAAGTGATATTCATGGTGATTTAGAAAAATTCGAAAGACTTCTTGAGAAAGTTAACTTTGACAGCAAACAGGACAAACTTCTTTTACTCGGAGATTATGTGGATCGTGGGCCACATTCACGTCAGGTTTTGGACAAGGTGATGGAATTGACTGCTGAAGGAGCCATAGCCCTGATCGGAAACCACGATAAAATGATGATTGACGCTTTTGAACACCCTGAAGACCCGCTTCATTTGAAAAGGTGGTACTATAACGGAGGCATTAAAACCCTGGAGAATTATGGATACATTGTTGAAATAGACGATGCGAAATATTGGTATAAGACAGAGGAGATGCCGGAAGCACTTGTCATAAATGAGGAAATTCGCCCGCATTTAGATTTTCTAAAAACCCTTCCTTACTATTATGAAACAGATACTCATGTTTTCGTCCATGCAGGAGTACACCCTGAGACAGCATTGGAACTCACTGAACCTTACACCTTAGTTTGGATCAGAGAAGACTTTCATAAAGGATATAAAGGTGAGAAGACAGTAGTCTTTGGACATACCCCAACAAAGCACCTCCATAAAAAGCCAGAGGTTTACTTCGGTGACAATAATATCATTGGGATTGATGGCGGTTGTGCTTATGGAGGACGACTGTATTGTTTGGAAGTTTTAGAAAAAATGGTATATTATGCAGAATAAAAAAAATCTCAAGGGTGCCCTAAACAGAGTACCTCTGAGATTTCATCACACACCCGTTATCGCTAATCCCCTGTATACACATCCTCCTTTGTATGAAATCCATCTGCAATGACCGTTTCATCGATATTTGCCCTGTTCACGGCAATTGGAGGAAGCAACACAGATGGCACTTCCACTTTCCCATTGTTTACTTTGCGATCTGTATCAATAAATTCTCCTTTTGCCATAGCAACTGCTAGTCTCGCCGCTTCTTCTGCGAGAGTTGGTATCGGTTTATACACCGTCATCGTCTGAGTGCCTTCCACAATCCGCTGAGCCGCTGCAAGCTCTGCATCCTGTCCGGCTACAGGAATGCTTCCAGCAAGTCCCGCTTCCTCGAGAGCTTCAATTGACATTCCTGCTGTCGCATCGTTTGCTGCTATCACCGCGTCTACTTTCCCCCCATTTGCAATAAGAGCCTCCTTCATGTTGGCGTAAGCATTACTTGGGAGCCAGTTTTTGGTCCACTGGTCATAAACGACAGTGATCTCTCCTTTATCAATCAGTGGCTGAAGGACATTGAAGACCCCCTTTTTAAACAGGTGAGCATTATTGTCCGTTTCCGCTCCGCCAATATAAACATATTTGCCTCTAGGTACAATTTTTGTAATTGCCTCTGCCTGCAGCTCCCCGACACGTTCGTTGTCAAAAGAAACGTATAGGTCAATTTCTGCATTTTTTATTAGCCTATCATAAGAAAGAACCTTGATTCCTGCCAGGTGTGCTTTCTTAACGATCGTTGCTGTTGCTTCTGCGTTATGCGGAACTACAACAAGAAGATCCACACCTTTGCTTATTAGGGTTTCCGCCTGTAACACCTGCAGTGCGTCATCTCCGTTTGCTGCTAGTATTTCTACTTCCGCTCCTAGGCTTTCTACCGCTGACTTAAATAAAGCCCGGTCTCTCAGCCACCTTTCTTCTTCTAAGGTATCCATAGAAAAACCGATTTTTATTTTTTCCACCTCAGAAGTTGCCCCTTTGTCCTGCTGAAGGGACTTATCTGCCTTCTCACATCCTGAGGCTACAAAAAACAGAGTCAGCGAAACAATCAATGTTAGTAATTTACGTATTCCGAGCTCCATTTTCTCCATCCTCTCTGCCTTCTAAGCCTTATTTCGGAGCAATGTTTTACGATACTCTTTCGGTGAAACATTGGTCATTTTTTTAAATACCTTGCTGAAGTAATTAGGGTCATGGTAGCCCACTTCAAAGGTAATTTCTTTAATACTCTTCTCCAAATCATTCATGAGCCGTTTCGCTTTCTCCATCCTGCATTCTGTGAGGAAGTCGATATAGTTGATACCCTGCTTTTCCTTGAACATTTTACTAATATATATTGGGCTCAAGCCCACTTTCTGTGCAAGTGTATCGAGCGATATATCTTGATGGGAATGATCGATAATGTATTGCTTAATCTGCTGAATGGTGTCTGCCTCCAAGTGGTTGTAGTGGTCATCATAAGATCGTTTCATCTTTTCCAAGAGCTGCTTTGTTTCGGAACGAAGCTGACGATACTGTGTGGTTTGTACCGAATAAAGCGGCGTGGCAGTTTCCACTCCTATTTCATTCAGTACACGTGAAGTAATCCAAAGAATCTCTAGCATCCGTTGCTGGGTGTGCAATAAATTGGCCGCTTCTTTCTCAAAGCATTGAAGGATGTTCATGACATACATTTGAACATCTTCCCATTGGCCAAGCCGAATTAAATCAGCCAATTCTTTTTGCTGATTTTTGTCCAAATGACTTTTACGGACATCCACATTTGTATGTATATCTGCATAAAAACGATAGTTCGTCACAGCTTTAGTATCTAAAGTAGCCATGAGGGCATCCTGATAGGATTGTCGAACCTGGTCAAGAGAGCTGCAAACCTCCCCTATCCCAATAAACCAATCTGTATGGTGTCCTGTTTTAGCAATAGTTAAAACATCTCGTGCAAGTGTACTAGCTTGGGAACGGAAGGTTTTATCTGGCTGACGGAACACGATTATTGGAAGCTGATTCCCATAAAGTGCTCCTACCCATCCGCTTTTGTTCTGCCTGACTTTCTCCTTAATCAAGGAATAGTTGGATTCAGATCCTGATGGCAATAGGACGATCATGGCAAACATCTCATTCGTTGAGGGAATATCAAGCATCTCCATCAACATGTCCACATGTACTTCATGCACGTGGTCGAACAACAGCTGTGTTACGACATCCGTCTCAACAAGAGTCAGGGTTTTTTCTAATGTCTCTTCCTGAAGCTTGTTTTTTGTTTGTTCAGCCCTTTCCGTTTGAATTTGCTCCAGGACTTTTCCAACTGTCATTCTAATTTCACTGATTTTACTAGGCTTCAGTATATAATCTTTGACACCAAGTTTGATGGCCGCTTTAACATATCCGAATGTATCATAAGCGGTGACCATGATGAATTTTGTTTTTGGATGCCTGGCGCTGATTTGTTCGACAGCTTCTAGCCCATTCAATCCAGGCATCTTGATGTCCATCAGAATTAGGTCCGGGGTGTAATCGTCCGCCATTTCTACTGCCATTTTCCCATTTTTGGCCTGTTTGATTAGTAGGTCTGGAAAGTTTCTTTCGAGAATAGTTTGCATGCCTTCGCGTTCAATTTGTTCGTCATCTACAATGAGGAGTTTAATCATTCAGTTTGACTCCTTTCATTATTTGGGTATCCTATTTAACTCCTGTAGATTCCCCTTCAGGTGTTCGCTTATCCAGAGGACGGTGCTTGAGCCTCCTCGGCTTTGCCTGCGGGGTCTCACCTACCGTTATTCCTCGCAGGGGTCTCACACCTTGCACTGCAATCTACAGGTAAATTCTGTTTTCAGTACTTTATTTTCAAAATAACCTTTGTTCCTTGTCCTTGTATTCCTTTTATATCAATGACATCTTCATAGCCGTAGAAAAGTCGCAGTCGTTTTACGACATTACTGAAACCGATACCTGTTGAATGGCCTTCAGTAGGCAGAGGGGATTCTTCGTTTAAAATTTGAATGATTTTTTGCTCCGGCATCCCCATGCCATCATCCTCAATTTCTATTACTATCCGGTTACCATCCACTTTGACTCGGAACCAGATGTTTCCTCCATCTTCCTTTGGTTCCACCGCATGAATGACGGCATTCTCTATGATTGGCTGGAGAGTCAGCGCTGGGATTTTCAAGTCTAGGCATGATTCATCGATATCCCAATGCAACTGTAGCCGGTCTGTAAAACGCGCCTTCTGAATGTCCATATATTGTTTTAATACTTGAATTTCATCATGAAGCGTTACAGAGCGATCTTGCCGTTTTAAGTTGTAACGCAGAATTCCCGCAACGCTTACCAAGAGATCACTCGTCTCTTCAGACCCTTCTAGATAGGCTTTTTTGGAAAGGGTATTTAAGGTGTTGAAAAGAAAATGCGGGTTGATCTGACTCTGCAGGCTTCTAAACTGGCTTTCTTGTAAAAGAATCCTACTTTCCTGAAGCTCTCGCTCAAGCGCTGCCTTCTGCTTAATCTCAGATATCAGGTTGTTAATATTAATACGCATTCGATCGAAAGTCCTTGCCAAAAAGGCAATTTCATCATTGGTTTCTATTTTTACCTGCTGGTCAAAATTCCCTTTGGATAGTTCATTTGCCGCTTTTGTCAGTTGAAAGACAGGCCGTGTGATTGTAAGAGAGAACCAGTAGGTGACAAGAAGCAATAGACAGGTGATCAGCAGCAGGCTCCAAATTCCGAGCTTAATAACTTCAGCGGATTGTTCAATGATTCCCCTGTAAAATTTATCAAATGTATTCAATTCTGTATCTATTAATGTTAAGGTCATTTCGGAAATATAGGTGGTAATTCGAGTGGCTTCTGCAAATTCCTGCGCGGAGGCCTCCGTATCATTTTCCGACTGAAACACAATTGATCTGTCGGTTGCTTCCACCAAGCTATCAATCAAGTTCATATAGTTGGTTAAGGTAAAGTCGTTTTCTGTGTTTCTTAAATGATATACGCCGTATTTTGCTTGCTGTACTTGTTCCTTGCTTGTCGCAAGCTTGTCTAGGCTGTCTTGTGTTGGATCAATGGTATAGTTATTCAAATCTGTAACTAGTTGTTGACTCGCTTTTGTCACTTCATTCATGCTCAGGTATCGTTGCAAAATATCGTTATATTGTTTATGGGTTTTATGATTGTAATATGTAAGCGCTATCCAAATTGCCGACATAATCACCAATACTACCGTAGTAAGAGTTAGAATTTTCTTTTGGATACTTGTCATTGTAAGTCTGCTGCTTTCCTAATTCTGATATCTGTCAAATAGCCATCTTTATTAAGCGGCACAGTTTCCCCGGTCAACCATTCCTTCATAAGCTTTACACTTTTTCTTCCCATTTCTTCAGGTGACTGTTCAATGACCCCATCCAATTTCCCTTCCGCTAACAAGGTCAGTGTCTCAGCTCCATCGTCAAAAGAATAGATATGGTACGGTTCTACCTGGGAGCGCTTACTTATCTCCCCAATCATCGCACCGACAACGTTGGCATTAATGGCGATGAACGCGTCTATTTCTGGCTCTTTGTTCATTACATCTTGTGTGGTGGTAATGACTTGTTCTCTTGTGTCATCAGTAGTCGCATGAATCATATGGATAGTATCATAAAATTTTAGAATATCCTGAATCCCTTCCATGCGCCGCTTTTGATAGTATTCCTGGTTCTTGTCATACATGACGACGACATTCCCCACTCTCCCCATATCAATCAATATCTGTCTTGCAATCATTTTCCCCGCTTCATACTGGTCAGAACCGACATAAGTACGTCGGATACTCTCCTCCATCGGCACATCATTTGCCACCGTAATAATTGGAATACCATGGAAGCCTGCCTTCACTTTCGTCAATTCCTTGAATTCCTCTGAATCCAACCCCTGTATGATAATCCCATCCACTTTGGACTGAATGGCAATTTCTATGTCTTTTAGGAAGTCCTCTCGATTCTTTCCATAGCTCCCCCATACTTCAAGGCTCACATCACTTTGTTCTGCCTGCTTTCTGGCACCTTCACTAACCTTATCCCAAAAGGGCGTCTCCATATCTTGCGTAATAAGAACTAAACGATGTTCCTCTCTGCTAGAACTTAGCGCTTGAGGCAATTGCCAATCGGATTGGAAGATTTTTTGTGCGGATAAAAAAGTAAGATGACATAATAGAATAATAATGATACAAATTGCTAGAATTCCTGTTCTCCGCAAGAATGATATCCCCCTCCCCCAATAAGGCCACTGAAAATGTCTTTGAATTTAAATATTCTTTATACACCGCTGTGGATTTCCGCAAATGGCTTCGCTTTCCTAGGGGCGCTGCTGGAGCCTCCTCGGCAAGCCTGCGGGGTCTCCACCTAGCGCTATCTTCCTTAGGAGTCTTCGCCTTTTGCTCCAATCCACAGCTCGAAATTACCAAATACTAAATCATATCAGTTTTTCAGTGGCCTCCCCAATTGAGGTGTACTAATTTCATCATAGCACCTAATGAAAATAGTACAATCCCTGGTGAATAACAGATTCAACAGGGATTGCCAGTTATTTATATTTTCATTATCTTTTTTTACGTGTCATGACATCAAAGATTACCGCTCCAGCAAGAACTCCTCCACGAATCATGTATTGGTAGGAGATACCCACGCCTAGCAAATTCATCCCGTTGGATAGGGAAGCCATTACAACCGCACCGATTATGGCGCCTGTTACTTTTCCAACACCACCAGCAGAAGAAACCCCGCCCACATAAGCAGCGGCAATGGCATCAAGCTCAAAAAGAGTCCCTGCAGTTGTTGTTGCAGATTGCAAACGTGCTGTAAATAGAATACCAGAAAGAGCTGCTAGCATTCCCATTGATCCAAAAACTATATAGGTAATTTTTTTTACGTTAATCCCGCTCAAGTGAGCAGCTTCCGGATTACTTCCGACAGCATAGATATGACGTCCAAGCACTGTTTTGGTAGTCAGGAAATGATAAACTACGACTACTAATAATATAATAATGACGGTCCAGGAAAATCCGTTATAGCCTGCTAGAATCCAAGTTATATAACCTATTATGGCGGAAACAAAGAATAACTTCAGTGCAAAAATCGGCTTGGAGACGACTTCAAAATCATACTTGATTTTATTTCTTCGGGTCGAGATCTCACTGTAGATGTAAAGTAAGATACCCACCAAACCAACTAAAAGGGATAATAGGTGCAAACCGTTTATTTCCACAAGTGAAGGAATATAGCCATTACCAATCGCGTTAAAGGCATCATCTTGAATGATGATAGTACCAGTCTTCTCTGTCACTTGCAGCAAAGCCCCTCGAAAAATAAGCATTCCTGCAAGAGTGGCGACGAAGGATGGAATTCCAATTTGAGCAATAAGTACACCGTTAAATAGACCAACAGCAACACCTAATAACAAAATAACCGGAATCGTTACCCATACTGATACCCCTGCTTGTGTAAGCAAGATAGCTGCAATTGCCCCAAGGAACCCTGCCGCATATCCTACTGAAAGGTCGATATGGCGAATAACGATAACGAGGGTCATCCCTACTGCCAACACAGCAATATAACCGGCAGAGTCCAGTAGGTTACTAATGTTACGGGATGACATGAACAATCCGTCTGTCATAAAAGTAAAAGTTAATATAATAACAAATAATGCGATATACATCCCATAATCTCGGATGTTTTCATGTATAAGCGTTCTGGCTTCATGTATAACATTCATTGTAATACCCCCCTATTGCGTAGCAAGCTCCATAATTTTTTCTTGGTCTG
Source organism: Bacillus sp. RO2 (assembly GCF_012911845.1). GTDB lineage: Bacteria > Bacillota > Bacilli > Bacillales > Bacillaceae_I > Sutcliffiella_A. The sequence goes on from NZ_JAAXCU010000032.1 coordinate 38,648, forward strand.
CTTGTTCTATATCTAATTCCCCTTTTATTTCTCCTTGGGCCATGACATAGACTCTGTCACTCATGCCAAGTACCTCACCAAGCTCTGATGAAATCATCACAATACTAAGTCCTTCTTCAATAAGCTTGTTCATCACGGTATAAATTTCAAATTTCGCCCCAACGTCAATCCCGCGTGTTGGTTCATCTAGAATAAGTAGTTTGGGTCCGACAAATAGCCACTTCCCAATGGACACTTTTTGCTGGTTCCCACCACTAAGGTTTCCAACAAGCTGTTCTAAAGAGGAGGCTTTAATGTGAAGAGATTGTTTGTACTGTTCTGCGACCTTGATTTCCTCATTGTCATTTATAATACCTTGCGAGGCTATCCCTTTTAAATTCGCCGCAGTGATATTACTTTTAATATCCTGTAAAAGGAAAAGTCCATCACCTTTTCTGTCCTCTGTTACATAAGCAATTCCTGCCTTGATTGCATCACTAGTATGCTTAAGGGTAGTAGGAGTGTTATTCCACATCATATCGCCTTGGATTTTGTAGGATTTGGCATTTCCGAAAATACTGAGAGCAAGCTCTGTTCTACCTGACCCCATAAGACCAGCAATACCAACGATTTCTCCTTTTTTCACGTGAAGGTTAACGTTTTTAATTACCTGTCTTCCAAGTTGCGGATCATAAGCCGACCAGTTATGAAGTTCCAGTAGGTTCTCTCCTGCTACTTCCTTTGTCCTTTTAGGGTATATGTCTTCAATTTCTCTTCCTACCATATTCTTGATAATGACACTTTCGGTTATTTCCTTTTCTTTAGCATCGAGCGTACAGATTGTCTTGCCATCACGAATGACGGTTGCTTTGTCTGCGATGCTAATTACTTCTTTCAGCTTATGGGAAATCATAATGCACGTTATCCCTTGATTTTTTAGTTCTTTTAAAAGTTCAAGCAAGTTTTCACTATCGTCTTCGTTAAGTGCTGCCGTCGGTTCATCCAAAATGAGGAGCTTAACTTCTTTACTTAAAGCTTTCGCTATTTCTACAAGTTGGCGTTTTCCGACACTTAAATCTTTTACAAGTGTATCAGGGTTAACTTCGAGCTTTACTTTCCGTAATAACCTTTTTGCTTCGACAATCGTTCTGTTCCAATCAATCACTCCACCAAACTTCATTTCGTTTCCTGCAAAAATATTTTCATAGACCGATAAATCTGGAAACAATGCGAGTTCTTGGTAGATGATGGCGATGCCGGTATTTACACTGTCACTGATTTTGTTAAATTGCTGAACATTCCCTTCAAATACGATGTCTCCATCGTATGTTCCAAAAGGATACACTCCGCTCAGCACCTTCATCAGTGTGGATTTTCCTGCTCCATTCTCCCCGATCAAGCAGTGAATTTCGCCTTTTTCCACTTTGAAATTCACATTACTCAGCGCTTTGACTCCTGTAAATTCTTTAGAGATATCGTTCATCTCCAGTATATAGTTGCCCATCCTTTTCCCCCCTTAACAAAAGCAATGACAATGGCGAAATAGTGATAAAGTTGCCATCACTATTTCGCTAGGTATCTGATTTAACTCCTGTAGATTTCCGTTCCAGGTGTTCGCTTTCCGCGGGGCGATGCTTGAGCCTCCTCACTCCGTTGCGGGGTCTCAACCTATCGCTACCTCCCGCTGGAGTCTCACACCTTGCACTGCAATCTACAGGGAAATGTTTTTTTAAAGAATTAACTTTGACTTATAGTCCTGTAAATTCGCTTGCTTCGTAGTATTCAGAGTCAATTAGTTCTTGTTGTACATTCTCTTCTTCCACTACGATGACATCTGTTTGTTTTGCTTTGACTTCGACTTCTCCGTTATCGTAAGAACCAGTTGTTTCTGGAGTTTTGCCGTCTAGGATTTCTACTGCAATCCCCATAGCATCCGTCACTAATGTACGTACATCTTTAAATACTGTCATGGATTGCTTGCCATCAATGATATATTGGATGGAAGCTTTTTCTGCATCCTGACCTGTTACTAAGTAGCTTGATACTTCCCCATCAGTTGCGAACACGTCTGCGATAGAACGCGCTGTACCGTCGTTTGGAGCAAGTACCGCCACGTCACCTTTCATATCAGCACCCACTGCAGTTAAGTGTGTTTGTGCTTTGTTCTTCGCTTCGTTTGGATCCCAGTTAGTTGTTACCTGTCCTAGAATTTTACTCATTTGGTCACGAGTAAGTTCAGCTGTGTCTTTTAAAGCCTCCGCTTCACTGGAGTTTGCAATTTTGAACGTTCCGTCTGCAATTTTTGGTTGTAACACACTCCAAGCTCCTTCAAAGAAAAGGAAAGCGTTGTTGTCAGAAGCTGCACCCGCATATAGGTAAAGCGGAACGCCAGATCCTTGTACATTATCGATCAGGTATTGTCCTTGAGCAGCACCAACTGCCACACTGTCAAATGTCACATAGTAATCCACTGCATCTGTGTTTGTAATTAAACGGTCATAAGAGATAACCGTGATTCCTTCTTTCTTAGCCGCTTCTACTGCTGCAGCTGCTGCATCTCCATCTTGAGGAGTGATAATCAGCACTTCAATTCCTTTGTTGATTAATGTTTCAACGTTCTCTTTTTCCTTAGCGGAAGAACCTTGGCTAAAGAGGATTTCTGTTGTATAGTCAGAATCTTTCAATGCATCCTTGAATCGTTGCTCGTCCTGCACCCATCTTGGCTCATCCTTTGTTGGCAAAACAATTCCCACACTTACACTGCCGCTTCCCCCTGTACTGCTGTTACATGCCGCAAGCATAACTGTAAAAAGCATTAAAACCAGTAATAAAGACATAGCTTTCCAAGTCTTCTTCATTTGTTGCTCCCCCTTTGTTTTGGCTTGTTTCATTAATTTGATTACAACTTAATTATATGGCAGGGGTTAAAAGGGTTGTAAGCGCTATCACTAGCACTCTTTTGGTATTGTCTGTACTTTTTTAATAATTGGGAATACTTCAAGAGGAATAATTTCTCTACTAACTCTAGTACTTTCATACAAGCACCTTCTACTAATCTTTCATTAATAATAGTAGGAGGTGATATAAAATGAAAAAGATTATCTTGTTTGCGGATACGGGAATTGATGATGCAATTGCCGTAATCTATGCATTGAAAAATCCTGAGATAGAGTTGAAAGCGATTGTTGCAGGTTATGGAAATACGGATCGCGATCGAAGCGCGAGAAATGCAGAATATCTATTGGAATTGGGAGGGAAGGAAGGTGTTCCTGTCATTGCTGGAAGTACAAGACCACTAAGTGGTGAGCTACCGGAATTCTTCCCGGAAATTCATGGAGAAGAAGGACTTGGCCCTATCATTCCCCCCGTCCCTGCAGACCGTTTTATGAATCGAACAAATTACAGTCAATTGTTCCGCATTATTAAGGAAAACCCGAATGAACTAACCATTGTGAATGTCGGACGCTGTACATCGCTTGCTATGGCTTGGTTTTTGAGTCCTTCTGTGATGGAGCTAGTAAAAGAAACGTATATCATGGGAGGCGCCTTTATTGAGCCGGGTAACGTTACGGAGGTAGCAGAAGCCAATTTTTTCGGAGATCCTATAGCAGCAAATTTCATTGCGCAAAATGCCCCCAACCTGACAATAATTCCCTTGAATGTAACCCGCAAAGCACTCATTACCCCTAGAGTGGTGGACTTTATCGATAGAGTTGCCACTACTCCCCTCCAGCAGATCATTAAACCAATTCTTGATTACTATTATGAGGCCTATCAAGAGTTGGAACCAGGGATTGCCGGGACGCCACAGCATGATATGGCTGCAGTGATGGCAAGCCTAGAGATACCTGGATTATTCACCTACACAAGTAAAGAGGTGAAGGTGGAATATAAGGAAGGTTATGCAGAGGGCCTCTCCATTGCAGACTTCAGACCGGGCGTGCCTCAATGCACAGGTGCAGGTTGCGTGAGAATTGCGACGGAAATTGATGAAGGTATTTTCTTTTTGGAAATGTTGAGGACTTTGATTAGGAATGATTAAGAAAAAACAACATGAGATCCCTTGGTGGGATTTCATGTTGTTTTAATGTAAATCTTGCTTAATTCATCCATAAACGCTGGTCTATTAGAATACAGTTGCTGGAGTTCTTCTATGATAATTTCCTGTTTCTCACTTCCGCAAATTTTTTTATATTGACGGAGAACTTTACAGACTTGTTTATATTGCTTACGGTTGGAAGAGCTTTTTGCTTGTCCGAGGATATATTGTACATATAGCTCATCTACTTCCTCAGGAAACTCTCTCACTAGTCTTTTTGTATAATATTCTATCCTTTGCGGACTCTTTTTTACATACTCCAAAATTTCGGCATTATCATTTTCCGTTTCAATTAGTTTAATAAAAGCACTCTGTGCCGACCAACTCTGTGCGTACTTCAATTCTGATTTTATTTCTTGATAAAATGATGGATGATCCTTATCATTGAGGCTTTTCAATTCCTCATAATATTCGAATTCACCATGTAAGAGAAGTTCTTTTGCTAAGAGTAATTGTTCATTTTTTAATGATAGTTTTTTATAAGCTTCATATCTAGTTTTCTTCCATTGTATCACTAGTCCTGCATAACTTTTATCCTTTGCTTCTGCTTCCAATGTTAGGCTTATTACTTTTTCGTATTCCTTATTTTCCAAATGTTTGGCAATGAGTTTCTCTCTAAATGACGAGTACTTCAAATTCTTTTTGATAAAATTTTCTACTTCATCTTCATCACCTTGTTCTTCTACTAGTGATAATAGGATATTGAGAAGACTTTCAGTATAATACTTTTTATAGCTGTCTTCTTCATTCTTCTTTATTAGTTTATAAATATATGAGGTAAGTTTTTCTCTAAGTTCATTTGTTGTAGCTATGTCTGCAACAATGGAAAGAATATTCGTATTGAAATCATCCCATCCTTCAAAAATATCGCTCTCACTAATTTTTAAAAGCCTATTGAATACTTCTGACTGCAATTCAGCAGATAAACTTTCTTTATCTACAGTATCCTCAATCGCTTCGATTGTTTCAGTAACTAAGTTGCCAATGTCTCCCCCAGAATCATCTGCGTATTGAAAAGCTTCTATAGCTTCACTTAATAATAAAAAAGCTATATCTAAGGCTAAAAGTGTATCCTTTGTACGATATACTTTTTGCAATACTTCATCCATTGCCATCGCAAAAGAAGAAACACTTCGGAAATTGATAAAGCCTCTATCTTTATGTTTTCTCACAATCGAAGAGATTAGTTTTTTGCATCTGTCCAATTCATGTTTTTCATCCTGTGTTGCATATCTCACCATTAAAGTATCTTTTAAAGCTATGTCTTTTTCGGATAGTTCTTCAATGATGTTAATCAGTTCTTTCTTCGATAGAGCATTTAATACTGAGTGTAGGTTAGTTTGAACATTCTGTCCGGATGGTTCTTCTCCGTTGTTCTTCGTTTCACCTATCTTATAATAAGCTGCTACTTGATGCTTACAAATTGCATCATAGTCATATGGACAATCACATTCGGAATGAGTGATGTCATCTTCTTTATTTAGTTGAACCTTTACTTCATATATTTCTGTCCCATCTACTTGGAAGACATATTTATTCTCTTCAATAAGATAGGTTTCTAGGATATATCCGTCTAAGAAATAATCATAACCTCTTTGTAGTATTTTTTTATTTATATTGTTTTGGAAGTTGTGTATGTTCATGGAATCCCTCCTTTTTGCATTGTAACAAAAATCACTTCTTTACTTTAGATAGAGCTTCTTAGAATAATGTTTTTAGGCTACTTCCATACTACCGAAGCACGCCTCACTCAGCTCCTAACGTCTTATAGAACGCTTCTATACGACCGAAGCACACCAAATTTAATCAGAAACGTCTTATATAACCCATAAAATGTAAAAGTGCAGTCACCTAAAAGCAACTGCACCATCGCAACAATTTTATCAATCAATCAATTATTATCGTTCTATTCTCCTCATGAGACCGACGAATTGCATCCATTACTACCTGAACCCCATGGCCATCCTCCAATACAGGCAAATGAGGGTTTACTCCTTCTCCAGATAGGGCTTTATACACCTCATCCAACGAGCGATAAAAAGCATTGTAATAACCAGCAGCAACCGGATTCATCCTTTCTGGTACCGACAAAGCTTCCTCTATATCCACTTCTTCCAAAGGATCATTTCCATATCCAACAAGCACTTTGTTGTCCTGTACCATTTTGATCGTACCTTCTGTTCCGTAAACCTCTAGCTCCCATCCTTCTGCATGACGAACGGCAATGTTGGAACCGATGTTAAAGGTTCCCCCGCCTACGAAGTTACCCATCGCTTGGAAAGCATCATCCGCTGTACGGACTTCCTTCTCACCGTTTTCATCAGTGAACTCTGGTACATGAGTAGTCAGCTGGCCCGAAACAGATTCTATCTTCGCGTCTGTCCACCATAACAGTGAATCAATTAAATGAGAACCTACCGCTCCAAGCATCCCGCCTGCCTGATCCTTTTGACTTAACCACCCGCGTTTACTTGTAGCATACCTTTCATACCCAGCAATATTTAGCGAGAAATTCACATGCAACACTTTGCCAATTTTCCCGCTTGAGATCACTTCTTTAACCACCTGTCTTGCAGGTAAAAAGCGGTACTCAAAATTAATCCAGCCCAATTTATCAGCTGTATCTCTTGCCTGTATCATCTTCTCTGCCTCTGCCGCATCAAAAGCCATTGGTTTCTCGCATAGAACATGTTTGCCGCTAGTAAATGCCTTTACTACCATGTCATGATGTAACAATGGTGCAGAAGCGACAGAAACCAAATCTATCTCTTCTGACTCCAGCATTTCCTCCCAGTTCCCATAAATTTTCTCAATGCCTGTTTCCTCTTTAATCTCATCGAGTCTCCCGCGGGATACACTTGCAATGGATACTACCTCAAACCCTGGATGACTTTGCATCACTGGTACGTGAACCTTTGCGCCAAAACCTGTTCCGATAATACCTACTCTTATTTTTTCCATGATGATTCCCCTTTTATGTAATTGGTCTTCCCAGTTTAATTTCGACAAAAAACAGCACTCTCCTTTTTTAATTCGGAAAGTGCTGTCCTACATTGTATATTAGTGACGATATTTAATTGCCAAACCTTTTAAGAAATTCCTCGCATACTTATCCATGCAAGCTTTGTAGTTTTTGTGCCCCTTCTTACGTAAAAAAGCACCCAATTCACCCTTTGTTATGGAAACACCAGCTTCACCAATAATGTCAATGATATCTTCTGTTGTTAAGGTAAGGGCAATCTTTACCTTTTTCAGAAGAATATTATTTGCCGGTTCATTGGAAAAAGGGGGCTTTGCAGGCTGGCCAGGTTTTGGTTCCTGTCTGCCTCTTTTAAAAACAATCAAACCGTTTAGAAACGATTCCAGCTTGTTATTGTTGATAGGAAGAATTTCTTCCTCCTCTAGCGCCTGCTCGTATTCTTCCTCGGATTCATAATCATAGCTATCCACCTGTTTGGTAAGCATCATCTGGACATCCTCTTTTGTTACATCGATGTCCCCTAGCTTAAAGATCTCGACCATGTCGTTGTCCTTAATGTCTAGTGCGTATCTTAGTCTAATTAGTATATCGTTGTTAGTCATGTATAAACTCCTTTTTTGTATTGCTCATTCCCTATATTTATTACCATTTACCAATAAATTTAGCATTTATTTTGCCAAGGGAATTTCTATCGTGACAACAGTTCCTTCTTCCATCTGTGAAGTTATTCCTATATCTCCATCGTGCGCATGGATAATTTCTTTCACAATGGATAACCCGAGTCCTGTTCCCCCAATTTTTCTCAGGTCGGAATTGTCAACCCGATAAAACTTAGTAAAGAGATGTGGAATCGCTTCATTAGGAATTCCAATACCATGGTCCCTTATTGTAACCTGTAACATCTCACCCTTAGAAGTAACCGTAATATGGATTTTACCACCTTCAGGAGAATATTTAATCGCATTGCTCAGTAAATTAGCCATTACCTGTGCAAGCTTCTCCCTGTCTGCTTCCACCTTCGTCTGATTCGTCACTATCTCAAGAACTATTGGATGAGTATTGGTGTTGTGTTTGAAAATCTCACTTGCTTCCTGAATAATCTCCACGATATCTTCTGTTGTTTTGTGATAAATCTGTTTTCCCGCTTCCATTTTCTGTACATCCAGAAAGTCATTAATCAACGCTGTGAGACGCTTTGCTTCCTGATAGATTGTTTTCAGGTAGGTTTTTTTACGTTCTTCTGACAAGTCTTTGTAAATCATTCTTTCTGTAAAGCCAAGAACACTTGCCAATGGCGTACGTAGTTCATGACTTACGGTACTGACAAACTCCGATTTCATTCTATCCACTTCATACTCTTTTGTCATATCACGGAATACCAAGATGTAGCCGTAGGAAAGGTCTTGTCTTGATACTTTTTCCTTATACATTTTAAAGACACATCTCTCATGCTTTTGATACAACTCAAATATTAAAGCATCATCAGCAGACTCTTTCTCACTAAAAGTGGTGAGTAGATCTGTTCGCAGTTTTTCTTTGTCGGCTGCCATTTCAACCAGGACCGTTGTCCATTCTTCAAAAGATAATTGCAACAGCCGATTAGGAGTTGGGAAGTTCAATACGTCACACATTTTAGTGTTTGCCTGAAGTATACTACCTCTTTCATCCACTAATAGGACACCCTCCTGTATGGTGTTTAGAATGTCCTGGTAAAAGAGGCGATTCTCTTCCGAATCCTCATACAAATCAACTTTTTCCAAAGCCATACTGACCTGCATGGCTAATGCTTCCCCTGTTTCAATTTCTCTTTCAGTAAAGGGCGCATCATATCTTGTGAACTGCATGTAAGCCGATATTATTCCATTAGATGTAAGGACGGGTATAAATAAATCAAAGGCTGCCATATCTTCAGAATGGTAGGTTGCCTCCATCCGACTGCATTTTCTATCAACATTAAAGGCTTTTTTAACCTCCATCAATTGCTGAATGAATACATTATTCTCTTCTAATCTTAACTGTTCTACCGCTTTCTTTGACAAACCAATAGAAGCAACTGTCCTTTTTTCATTAAGCATCATCATAATGCCTACATTTGCATTTAATACCTTCCCCATGTTTCGAACAACATTCTCTAGCAGACGCTCTCTGCTTAACGTCTCTCCCATATCATGAATAAACTTATTTCTTACCTCAAGCTGCTTATTACTCTCTTCAATTATTGAAATATTTTCTTCCAATTGTACTTGCTGTGCTTGAAGTTCGTCTTGCTGTGCGTGCAGTTCATCCTGTTGAGCAAGCAGTTCTTCATTTTGGGCCATCAACTCTTCTTCATTGTATTGTAGCGTATTTACCATCGTATGAAGCGCGTTGGATAATACACCTATTTCATCGGAGCTATTCTGATGAGATGGAAGCTCTGTTATCTTGCCATGTGTAATCTCATCGGCTGCCTCGGAAAGTTCCCGCAGTGGTTTACCTACCTGTTTAATAAGCACCCAAGTAATAATGAACAGTAGGGAAATCACAAGCAGAAAATACAAGGAAAACAAAAGCTGACTAGCTTGAATTTTATCTGACATCAGATCCACATTGTTTTCTATTTCCTGGTCTACTTCATACCGGTATTCTTTCATGTAATCCATAAAATCAAAGATATCCCCGGATGTTCCTTGGATGAACAGATAGTCCTTAAGCTCCTTCATATTCTCTTGTTCATATAAACCCTCAATTTTCGGAAGATATATATCAAAATAGAATTGATAGAAGTCTGTTACTTCACTTACAAACTGTTCATCATTCCTGTTATCCGCCATCTTCGCTAGAATCTCAATATCAGTTTCGATTTCACTTTTATACCCTTTTGCTTTTTCTAGCATCTTTCGGTCAGAAAATGCCACATATCCACGATAATCAAGGAAAGAACTATTAATATTATCATCGATAGCCTGTATTTTCTCTTCCTTCGCTTCGAGCGCATTATTCCTTTCCTTAAACTCTTCAGATAGGGAGTACTCGTAAACAAACAGAGTTATAATCCCAGTGACCAAAACCAGAAAAAAGATTCCATTTATTGTTAAAAATTTCGTAGATATACTATTTTTCCACTTCATTTAGCATTGCCTCTACTTTTCCTGCCAGCTCCATCGGACTGAATGGCTTGGACATAAATCCTGAAGCTCCCGAGGCTGCGACCTCATCACGAACGGATTGCTGACTTTTAGCTGTAAGGATAAGGACTGGAGGAACAGGGTTAAGCCCCATCGTTTTCATTTTTGTTAGTACTTCTAATCCTGTGTATACAGGCATCATATAATCGAGGATGACCAGATCGAAAGTATTCCCCGCTTCCAAAATATCCACCGCTTCTTTTCCGCTGGATGCCTCCACTATCTGGTGCCCTTCATCTTCTAGTGTATCTGTTATGAGCATGCGAAGCACACTCTCGTCCTCAGCAAGTAATATCTTTGCCATCTTTTTCTCCTCCACTTATCATTTGATTCCAGATTATTGGGATACCCCTTTTCGTTGCATTTCTCCCCAACCTCTCTTCTTCCTTAATACATCCAAGATGCCTTGGCATCTCCAGATTATGGTTAAGGGTCTATACCAGAAGGTTTCTGTAAGAGAATAGAAGAATAAAACAACAATATGCCTTGCTTTAGGGTATCGTTTGAGACTCCACTCTTCCATCAACACGGCCAACATGGAATAAATAGAACCATAGATGACAAAAAGCAAAAAAAGGAGCAATGCTATTTCTTCATTCATACCACCAAGAAAAAAAGAAAGGATTATATATAAATAGCCTGTTAATTCCACAACTGGACCTAAAAACTCTATAAAGATAAAATATGGCATGGATACCATACCAATGGATCCATATTTAGGATTAAAAGCCATAGAGCGGTGCATCCACAAACTTTCAAATAACCCCCTGTGCCAACGATTCCGCTGTCTTTTTAAAAAGGTCATTTCTTCCGGAGCTTCTGTCCAGCACACAGGATCTGCCACATAGACAATTTTCTTGTTGGCCTTCTTTTCTTTTATATACCGGTGCAGCCTTACGACCAATTCCATATCCTCTCCAACAGTATGAGAATAGCCCCCTGCATCAATCACCCACTTTTTGGAGAAAACCCCAAAGGCACCTGATACAATCAATAAAAGATTGTGCCTGCTTAACCCGATTCTCCCCACTAAAAATGCACGCAAATATTCAATAACCTGCATGATGACCAGTGGATTGGAGGAAAGGCCCACCTTCATGATGGATCCGTTTTCGATAGCGGAACCGTTAGCGATCCTTACACTTCCACCTGTGGCAATAACGTCTCCATCAGAATCTATGATTGGCTTCATTACTTTTAAGAAAGCGTCCCTCTCCAGAATAGAATCGCCGTCTACTGAACAGAAATATGGATAGGTGCATACGTTAATTCCAACATTTAATGCATCCGATTTCCCACCATTCTCCTTATCTATCACATATAAATAATCATAAATAGAAGACTGGTAGATACCTTTTACTTCTTTTGTCTTTAACTTTTGTTTTACTATTTTCTTTATTTTTTTCAATTGAAATTCCTCGATTAGCTTTTCCATCGTATCATCTTTTGAACCGTCATTAATCACAATGATCTCATATTGAGGGTATTCTATGCTAAGTAGAGAGCGAACAGATGGAACTATGCCAAGCGATTCATTATAGGCCGGCACCAATATAGATAGTGGTTTAGAATAACTTACATCCAATAGGTCCTCATATGGCTCTGTATTATCCAGCTGATAATTCTTCCTGACTTGGAACAGGGAAACCAGCAACATGAACAGGTAAAAGAGAATGACAAATCCCATATAAGCAATAACAAACAAACCAATTCCCTGTAATAGCAAATTAATAGAATTATAGTCCACGGATTTGCCCTCCTCTCTGCAACCATTCTTCCGCCATATCTCTTGCAAAGCGGTCTGTTGAAGTTTCTAGTACCTGATGGAGAAGGTCTGCCCCTCCTTCGATGGATAAGATGGATTTGGCAGCGTTATTTCTGACATCATAATTTTTGTCACTTAGAAGCTCTGTCAAAATAAAGAAGCTCTCCTTACGATTGGTCCTGCCTAGTAATTTACTAAGCATTAATCGTTCTTCCCATGTGCTCTCTGGCATGTCTACATGATTCATCCATCCTAGAATCTTTGAATAGCCCAATTCGTTCATTGCTTTTAAAATTCTGATTTTCTTTTCTCCAGAAGAAATTCTAAGTAGGTCCTCGAGAAAGGGCAAAAACTCCCTTTTCCCCTCAATCCCTATCATATCTAGCACTGGAAGCTGAATGTATCCAGGGAAGGCATCAAAATTTGTAACCATCGCCTGAAACTGTTTCTCTGTCATTACACCAAATAGGGATCTGTACATAAACTCCGAAAGACGCCACTTTGGTTCTTTCACTAATTCCTCCCAGTGATTTGTTTGAAATCGGACTAAAATCTTTAATAATTGTCTTCTTTCTTCTTGAGACAGTTTTCTCTTCTCATAGGTATTAAGAAGGTAAGGCACCATGCTCTTAAGTTGGAAATCTTCAATTGCATAAAGACTATTCATCCTTATGCTCCAACGACGATGAAGAAGGTTCCGTTTATACTTCCCCATAAAATGAGTGTTTGCAAAAAGCGTAATTCGCTCCTGCACTTCATCCCCTTGGACGACATCTGCAAAATCGCAAAACAGTTCTTCCATTGCTTTCCACTGTTTTCCGCTCCATTCCTGTCCAAGAATGTCTTGGTTTTGCCTGTATAAGTATTCAAAAACTTTAGCCCTTAATTCTTCTTTATGCTGGTCAATTTTTTGACGTCGGCTGTTCTGCATCAATTTGGTGAAAAGCATATAGATAAATAAAATCGAGAGTAAAATAAAAAAAGAAAGAATGATTACCAGTACGATAGAAACAAGACTATTAATCAATGTCACATCCCCCGCTTTATCAGATGCTGAAGTCTTGCTTCCACTTCAAGAAGCTTAAAAGGCTTTGTCACATAATCATCCGCTCCAAGCTGCAACGCTTTTTGTATATCCCTTTCGCTTTTCCTAGAAGTTAACATCATAACTTTAAACTGGTCATGGCGTCTTTCCGAGCGTAGTCTTTGTAACACTTCCAGTCCATCCATTTTCGGCATCATTCCATCAAGAATGACCACATAGCGATCCTGACTCTGTAACCACTCCGATTGCAAAAAGCTTTTTCCATCCGGAAATGTTTCTATTTCAATGGTCCTAGTTGCAGGAAGGGACAGTTTTCCAATCACTTCAGAAAGCATCATTCTTACAATTTCATCATCATCGACAATAGCTACCTTGACTTTCTGTGTAACAACCTCCTGGTCTCCTTCATATACCTCAACTCTTGCCTTCCCATTCTTTTTCGCTTCATAGAGAGCCTTGTCTGCACACTCCATTACTCTTTCCAATGTCAAGCCACCCTCTGTTACTTGTACAACTCCTCCTGAAAAGGAACAAGTAAAAGATACTTGATTCGATTGAAAATTCAATTGCATAAAACCATTCAGAAGCCGTTCAACCAGCTTTTTTGCTTGTTCTATAGCGGTATTCGGCAGCAACATAGCAAACTCTTCGCCTCCATATCTGGCAAATACATCACCCGAGCGCATATTCTGTTTCATGTACGATGCTAGCTGCTTCAACACCTCGTCACCAACCACATGCCCATACGTATCATTAACTTGTTTAAAATAATCGAGATCAATGACTCCTACACTAAACGGCTCTTTTACTCTTGTAAGATTTGACTGTTGTTTCGCAAAAAACGACTGGAAGTACTTCCGGTTATACGCCTTTGTGAGCTCATCTATCAACAATAAATCGTCATATTGCTTTTTTCTCCCCACTTGCCTAGAGACTCTTACTTCAAACTCCTCTAGATCCAAAGGTTTGGACATAAAATCATCTGCTCCCGCACGGTAAGCGTCTAATCGGTTTTCCCTGTTTGGATTGTCACCAATCACTAAAACTGGTGTCAACATTTGCTGACCGCTTGCTTGAAGGCTCTCTAACAATGAAAGCCCTTTTTCATCTTTCAATCCTGCGTCCATTATCAGACAATCCGGTTTCACATCATAGAAAGTATCAATGGTCTTTTCAAAATCTGTACTGACTAATACATGGAAAGACTTACTCTCCAGATACTCTTTCCACTCAACAAGTAAAGCCGGATCACGATCGGCAATGAGTAGCCTTGGTTGATCTTTTGTTTGTTCAGGAGTCGTCCCTACCTTTTTGCAAAAGACGATAACTTCTTGCAAAAATGATTGGTATTCCTCCAACTGCCACGTTTTCTTTTCAGCAACGTTTATCTTTTCATATAGTGCTTCTGTTATATCTCCAAGCTCATCCAGCCCTACTGTCCTAGCAGTTCCCTTTATAGAGTGAACAAACCGATAAACTTCTTCATGGGGAACATCGCTAGCGCTAGCTTCCCACTGATCTATTTGATTTAAAATAGTAGCAATTAATTTTGTTTTATATTTATCCAACACAGCACAACCTTCCGATGAGACACTCCAGATGTATAGCCTCTAAACTACATATTATATAACAATTATAAAGAGGAATGAATATGATGTCATGGATAAATTTTCATAATTACTGTCACACCACGTCCTTGTATCAATTGAATGAAGCAATAAAAGAAGACACCACTCCTTCAGATGAGTGGCGCCTTCTATTAATATGGAATATTTATGATCGCGTACCTCCTGAGAAAATCGTGCGGCTACCTCCATTATTACTAGGCACCTCTTACCAATCGTTATGATTCTTATAGAAAGATACTAATAATAATGGCTGTAATAAAGCTTGCCAGGGTTCCTGCCACGATTGCCTTGAAGCTTAATTTAGAAACGGTCTTTTGTTGGGTAGGCTCGAGGGAATCTAATCCAACAATCAATTGTCCGATGGATGAAAGGTTGGCGAAGTTGCAAAGCGCAACGGATAAAATGGCCACTGTTTTTGGTAAAATCATCCCCCGATTTATTACTTCACTTTTCTTCTAAGTCGTATAATAGTCTCCTCAGGCTTTGCATCTTTCCCGATTTGCTCTTGTCTTTTCAATATGTCCCTGATCTCTGTAAGCTATTCTAAATTCGTGATAGCCTTAACCTTGTAATCCTTCTTCTCTTTTCTCCGCCCGTATCTATTAAAAATCTTAATGACAGACAGTAAAAATAGCCACCGACATCAGGAGGAAATCCATCATCGATTGGATGAACTTCCCATAAAAGACAAATGCCCCTCCAACCCGGAAATATAGAGCCTCCAGATTTACTCCCCCTACAATGATCCCGATGATCGGCATGATCATATCCTCTACAAGGGAATTGACGATGTTATTAAAAGAAGCACCAATGATCACTGCTATCGCCAGCTCAAAAACGTTTCCTCTTGAGATAAATTCTTTAAACTCCGACCACATACCCCCACCCTCACAATCCACATTTTCTACAATCTATATGTGAGGAAGGGGAAGATATGTCCAAAACATAGAGATGATAGAAAAACAGCCTGATTCTGGTTAAAGAATTCAGGCTGTGATATAAAAGGAACCATTCACTTTTGATGAACTAAATCGATCACTTCTTTAATTGTATACTCCTTTAAATACTCACCAAGATGTTCTTCCGCCCCAAGGAAAATGGAAAAGAGAACACCCTTCATATTTGCGCCAACAATACATTGCCCGCTGGATTCTGGGCACTTAGGCTGAAGGGCTCCCTCAGAAGTTATCCTGTATATATCCCATAGATTGACCTCATTGAGTTCGTTAGCAAAAATAAATCCGCCGCCTGTACCCTCTTTCGATTTAATGAATCCATGTCTTTTCAATAAGCTTAGCACTTTACGGATGCGAACAGGGTGCACACCGGCACTCTCAGATATTGCATCACTTGTTGACATCCTGTCCGGCTGCAATGCCAGATAAGTTAAACTATGAACGGCAAGGGTAAAATCACTATTCATGGCCTGCCTCCTAAGATTACTGTTTTCAATAAAACCAATTAATTTACCTTTTTATGCAGTTCTATATTCAGGAATGTTCGTAGCTTACGTGGCAGAAAGCTACGGATTTCCTCTTCATTATACCCGACTTGTAATCTTTTTTCGTCCAGGATGATTGGGCGACGCAAGATTTTTGGATTCTCCATTACTAAGTTATAAAATTCATTCAGCGAAAGAGCTTCCAAATTAATATCTAATTCCTGAAAAGTTCTGGAATTGGTTGAAATGATCTCACTGGTCCCATCTTCTGTGAATCTAAGGATGGATTTAATTTCATCAACAGTAAGTGGACTCGCCAATATGTTCTTTTCTACATAATCAATTTGATGTTCCTCCAGCCAAGCCTTCGCTTTTCGGCAAGAAGTACAACTTGGTGTAGTATAAATAGTCACCATACTTGAACACACTCCTTTAAAAATATTTTCGTTTCATTAATAAATGTAACAAATTATATTACAGTTTATGCAAGATAAATCCTTAAGGATATTTTTTTTTACGGATTAGACTTAAAGAATACTTTGATGCTTCTTGCCCACCAAGCTTATTAAAGATTATACTGTAAATATAATCATTACAGTTAAATTAGTCAACTGTAAATTTTTGTGTTTTAGTGGTGGATTGGAGTAATGACCAAAACTTATAAGGCCTCCTAGAAAGCATAAAAAACTCCCAGAACACTAATGCCATTTAGAAAAAAGAAGGCAACCTTTTGGATTAGTTGCCTTCTTTCTTTATTAGTTTCGCCATACTTTCCTCATGTGGTGAGTGTATGTAGCAACACAGGTTGCTGGTAAGTTTACAACAATTCTTTTACTATCTCGCAAAATCAAAATCTACTCTCAACTTCCGGTCATCTCCGCTCCCACCTGTCGTCTTTTTGGCTTCACGGGTATGGCCTCCTTAGCTCTTATTAGGCCACATTATCATATGGCAGGATATTAGTATGCTAAAAGGACTATTGATGTTTTCATGTCGTACTTTTCACACTCTATTAACAAGGCAGTTATAGCATCCTGGATTAGAGTTAAGTATGTGAATATATTCTACTTCTTTATTATCAAGAATTTCATCTATATTTTCTCTTACATTTACACCTTCTGTACCCCTTGCTTCTACCATCATTGAATCATGATTGTAGCCGCGTAAGGAAAGATACCGATGATCTAACATTTCGGGAATTTCATTTACATCTAGCTTAGCGGTAGTTGCTCCCTTTCGTATAAAGATAGGGCCGCTTGCTTTATAGGGTGAATTAACACAATGATATTGGTAATTCAGTAAGATTACCTCTTCTCCTACCTCTGCATCCTTCAAACTTACCCTACAGGGATATCCGGGCTTTTTATTTGCTATCATTTTTAATGCCCCAATACTTTTTAATAACTCTTCATTGATAAAAAATAGGTTGCTAAATTCTTTCTCTTGTAACGCAACGATTTGAAAGTTATTTCTCATTTATTCTATCCCTCCTTTTTCTTAAAGCTGTGAAACATCTACCTTACAGACTCTTCATTCTGTATTCTTTTGGGGTTAAACCCGTCCTATCTTTAAAAACTTTATAAAAGTTAGACATGCTTTTAACACCTGCTTTAAGTGCAACTTCAGTAATTTCTATGTCTGTTTGTGTCAAGAGCCTGGCTGCTTCTTCCATTCTTAATTCCATAATATATTCAGATATGGTCATACCATAATAATGTTTAAATAATCTAGCAAGGTGATTATTGCTCACACCAAGCTTTTGGGCCATTTTTTTGCGGTTGAGCGGCATATTATAGCTGTTAATAATGATGTCTTTTGCTCTTTCTATTAATTCTTTATTAGGTTCATAAGTTGTTTCTTTAAGATCTGGTCTACACATTTTGCATGGCCTAAATCCATCTTTTAGCGCCACCTCTTTATTTTCAAAGTATATGGTGTTCTTTCTCAAAGGTGTCTTTGCCTTACAGGAAGGTCTGCAAAAGATTCCTGTTGTAATGACTCCATAATAAAACAACCCATCATAATAATCATTACAAGTACTAACTGCTTTCCATTTTTCTTCACTTGTAATAGACCTTCACCTCTCTATCTTCGCTTCTAAAGTTATTATATATCTACTTGTTCTAAAATTTCTTCCTGTATTTCACCAACATATTCTCTCTTAGTTCTTGCTGGTGTAGAAGTGGAAGATATCTAATGTAGTCTTGGTAAAGAATTACATTGTCCCAATATTGTCCTGTAGCTGAGCTTAAACATTAGTACCGTTGCGTTTATTATAAAATCAATTAAGAACAACCTCCATTTTTTTACAACAACTACAACTACTACTAATTATGGATTTTAATAACACCCTTACCTATTATGTGATAAAATTCTCATTAGGTCTTTAAGACTATAGGGAGGATTATTCAACATGAAATATACTGGCAGAATTGTTGGAAGTTTGAGCTTGTTTTTACTACACTTCGTTTATATTTTCTACTATTATTTCCGTGATAAATCAGTTGAACCGCTTGATCTCTACTCCTATCCTGTTCTAATCTTATTTGGATATTGGGCAGGTAAACAATACGATAAAGTAAGATTTTTTTCTGAGAAAGATGAACTTACGGGTATCTATAACCGAAGATATGTAATGAATACATATGAAAAAATTACTTCCTTGGCAGAGAGAACAAATAGTAAACTCTTTGTATTAGTGGTAGATTGTGATAATTTCAAAACTATTAATGATACATATGGACATCATAGGGGCGACATGGTTTTAACAATGATAAGTGAAATACTTGTTAATACTACAAGAAAAAGTGACATAGTTGCTCGTTGGGGTGGGGACGAATTTTTGATTATTGGACACTATCATGAAGAGACGGGAATAGGAGCAGTTCTTAAAAAACTAGAGGATAAACTCGAAAACCTCTCTAATCAATTAAAAATTCCTGTTAAAGTTTCTATAGGTTCGGCTATCTATCCTAATCAAAGTAGGGATTTGTTTGAGTTAATTAAGATTGCTGATGACAAAATGTATCAAATTAAGTCGTCAAAAAACACTTTACAAATTAAGAAATGTCATCTCACTCTATGATTGAAAGCATTGTAATTTACATTAAATAAATGAAGTTTTTTGAATCTGTTTTTACCCCTGAATCTTTCTTAATATGCCATTAATCTCTGAGTCACTGCACTCTCATGTAACAAGAATACAAAATCATTGTAGTAAATAAAAAAGAGCATCCATTGTAAGATGCTCTTTTTTGGAAACCTTATATTCACCAATTAATTTACGAATATTTTCTTCTCTCTTGAAGGAATGTATTTTAATATCTCTTTAGCATAGGGAAATGAATCATGAATCCCTTTATCAAAAAAATTCGCTTTTTCCCATTCTTGTTGATATGAAAGCTATTTCTTCACATTTTTTGAAGAAATTTATTCCAAACGTGGATAAAATGCAGAAAAATTTAATTGTGTTTTGTAGGATTTCTATTGGTTAGTTACATTACTTCAAAACCAACTTCACGACACTTTCAACATGAGCGGTTTGTGGAAACATATCCACAGGTTGGATCCATTCCACTTTGTACTTTTTGCTAAGGAACTGAATATCTTTAGCAAGTGTGGATGGGTTGCAGGAAACATAAACAAAATTCTTCGGCTCTACGTCAAGGACGGTCCTCATGAAAGTCTCGTCCAAGCCTGTACGTGGTGGATCCACAACGATAGTGTCGGGTCTCCAACCTTCTTTTACCCATCTTGGCAGCCATTTTTCCGCTTTGCCTGCAACATATTTCATGTTCGTGTATCCATGACGTTTGGCGTTTTCTTTTGCATCTTCAATGGATTCCGCAATGGTGTCCATACCGCGAACCTCACCTGCACCTTCTGCAAGCCAAAGGCCGATGGTCCCCACTCCACAGTAAGCATCGACGACTTTTTCTTTTCCCGTCAATTGTGCAGCTTCTTTTACCAAATCATAAAGCTTTACCGTCTGGACAGGGTTAAGCTGGAAGAATGCCCTTGCGCTCAATTCAAACGATACATCTCCTAGCGTTTCCTGAATTACTTTTTCTCCGCTTAAATGAATCGTTTCCTCTCCGAAAATAAGGGAGGTTTTTTTGCCGTTTACGTTTTGCATAATACTCTTCACTTTTGGCAAACGCTTTTGAATTTCTTCTACTACTAACTGTTTGCGTGGCAATTTTTCATCTGTCGTTATTAGAACTACCTGTATTTCTCCACTAGAAAAACCAATCCTTGTCATGATGGTGCGAACGGATGGTTGTCCCTTTTTCTCATTTTGAACAGGTATGTTGAAGTCTTGCAATATTTTCTTCACCGTATTGGTTACTTCCGTTGTGGCACTATGCTGGACGATACAATTATCAATATCAATCAACTTGTGCGAACTTGCCCCGTAAAGTCCTGCAATCACTTTTTCCTTTTGCTTGCCAACCTGGAATTGACTCTTATTACGGTAATACCACGGGTCTTCCATGCCAATTGTCTGCTTGATGTCGAGTTTACTCACATTCAGTTTTGTATGGCGCTCTAGAGACTGAATGATGATATCACGTTTCAAGGTTAACTGTTGGTCGTATTTTAAATGCTGCAGCTGACAGCCTCCGCATTGCTCATAAATCGGGCATGGGGGCGTGGTACGATGTGGGGATTTGCTTCGGATTTTTTTGATTTTCGCTTCCGCAAACTTATTTTTCACGTCTGTCACTTCCGCCACGACCACTTCTTCAGGTAGTGCACCAGGAACAAACACCACTTGCTTTTTAAAATAACCCACACCTTCTCCGTTGATCCCCAAACGCTTAATCGTTAACGGAAAAGTTTGGCCCACTTTCATATCGATATTGGATTGTTGCTTGTTGTATGGTTTCTTCGTTTTCATTTCACTAACTCCTCAGCTTGCGGTTCGATGCTTCTCCAAAGGTATAGGGAAGCATAGCTTAAATATGGTTCCCAGTCCTTCGCCCACTCCTGCATCTGCAGAACAGTAGGCTTTTGGTCGAGTCCTTTTAATTTTTTCAAGGCATTCTGAATGCCAATATCAGCAATTGGGAATAGATTTGGCCTCCCGAGTCCAAATAGAAGCAGGTTTTGGACAGTCCAAGGGCCTATTCCTCTTATTTTTACAAGTTCTTTCAGTATTTCTTCATCCGTTTTTTGCTCCAAATTGTAAAGTGGCAAGTCTCCATTTGCAATCAGTTTGGAGGTATCTATAATGTATTCCGCTTTTCTGCGGCTCATTTTCAGTTCGGTGATTTGTTCGTAATCAAGCTCGGATACATCTTCTGGCTTCGGATAGAACCAAACTCCTTCTTTCATAAAACCGAATGTATGGACAAAACGTTGCGTCAACGTATGTGCGAATTTCATGTTTACCTGCTGATGAATAATACATTTCATTAGACAGTGGTATATGTCAAAATCAAGTACGAGCGGCGTCCCTTCGTGCTCTTGGAAAATTGTTGCGAGATCTGTTTCGGCAAAATGATCGGCGATGTCTTGAAGCGGCTTGTCCCATTGGAAAATTGTTTTTATGTGCTGAATTTCCATATCTGTCAGTGTTGCTGTACTAGATAATTGAAAGCTCGGGTTTTGTTTCGACCCAGTCGCCTGCACTTCTATAACAATTGGAGCTTCTCCCTGATACATCGGTACTTTTACAGAGCGCGCCTTATGATCGACGACCATTAGCGGATCAATGGAAAGTCGCTGCAATACTCTGTCAAAATCATATGGTCCATTTATCTTTATCTTAACCAATTTCCCCACCGTCCTTTATATACTTTCCCAATTATAACGGCTTTCTGGCGTGTTGCCAAACAGGGTGGGTGAGGGAAGAGAAATACTAAAAAGAACATGCAGAAAAACTCCTTTGCTTGTATGCGAAGGAGTCAGCTTTCTTGTATAAGCAATATCGGATTGGGAATAGTATGTTGTGCAGCAATTTCATCTAGGCTTTTAAATTCATACCCTTGTTTGCGAAGGTCGTCTATGACCTTTTCCATCGCTTCTGCATTGTCTTTGGACACAGTGTGAAGTAAAAGTATCGCTCCAGGATGTATTTGAGCCATGATATTATCATAAGAGTATTTCCAACCTTTTTGCTGGTCCGTATACCAATCTACATAAGCTAGAGACCAGAAGACGTGCTGATAACCCATTTGGTTTGCAAGTGCCAGTGTTCGGTCACTGAACGTTCCGCGGGGAGGCCTCAAATAGGTCATATTATCAAGACCTGTTATGTTTTTGTACTCTTCTTTTATCATGTCGAGCTCTTTTTTAAAACGAACATCGTTTACTTGTGTCATATCAGGATGATGCCAACTGTGATTACCAACGATATGACCTTCATTGACCATTCGTTTGACCAGGTCAGGCTGGTCTTTGAGGTAATACCCTGTTACGAAAAAAGCTGCAGGTACTTTTTTCTCTTTCAGTACGTCCAATACTTTTTCGGTGTATCCATTCTCATAGCCATTATCAAAAGTAAGATATATTTCTTTTTTGGTTGTATCTCCAAGGTAAAAGGCGTTATGTTTCTTTAAAAGTTCATTGTATTTTTGTCCTGCATCAGGCGGCTCATGGTTTTGACTCTTTTTGAATCCCCAATGCAGGGTGGTAGTGGAATAGGTGTCCGCTTGACTCAAATGCGGGATGATGAAAAGTGCAATAACAGTAATGGTTAGGATATTAAGTAATTTTCGCATGATGATGTTTCCTCCCTTCCATGATATCTCTAGCTACTATTATGTTTCGTTGGGGATAAGGGATTGATACGGTGTATTGTTTTCCAATTGAAAGGTACCATTTACTTACTGTCGGAAAATGAGGCAATACTGTCCGAAATAACTGCAATACAAGCCAATCGACATTTACCGGGAAATAATGACACGACCATCTTCAATCGATGACCATCCCCTAAATAAAAAAGTCCGGCAACCATCTTGGTCACCGAACCGTCAATTTAATAATTTAGTTAAACACTCTGTCCTTAAACTGAGCAAGCTTTTCTAAAGAAGACTTCTCTACATCCGCATGCAAGCTGTTGCCATGCGAATCCATTGTTACAACCGCTGTAAAGCCTTCTACATTCAAGTGCCACATTGCTTCTGGAATACCAAACTCCATCAGATCGACACCATCGACACCTTTAATACAGTCGGCATAGTATTGTGCCGCTCCGCCGATGGCATTTAAGTAAACGCCTCCGTGCTCTTCCAGGGCTTTCAATGTTTTCGCACCCATTCCACCTTTACCCATGACTGCACGTATACCGAACTTTTTCATAATATCCCCTTGGTAAGGTTCCTCGCGAATACTTGTCGTTGGTCCTGCTGCTTTTACATGCCAGTTTCCTTCGTCATCTTTTAGCATAACCGGGCCACAGTGATAAATGATTTGCCCGTCTAAATCAACTGGGGCATCATTGTCGCTCAAGTGCTTATGGATCGCGTCGCGGCCAGTGTACATTCTGCCATTAATGCGAACCACGTCGCCCACCTTTAACGAACGAATTTTCTCTTCCGTAATCGGCGCTTCCAGAACAATTTCACTTGCTTCAGAAGTTGCTGCCACTTCTTCTTGCTCTGCCAACTCTTTTGAGAAATCGATCATTTCGCCTTCCTGATATAACCACTCGTTAATCTCACCAGTTTCCGGACTGATCTTCACTCCTAAGCGGCGGTATGCCCAGCAATTATACGCAACTGATACGAAAAAGCTAGCTGGAATACGATGCGCAACCCCAACCTTACAGCCAAGCAATGTCGTTTCGCCACCGAAGCCCATTGTACCAATACCAAGCTTATTAGCATTTTCCATTACATACTCTTCAAGTTTTTTCAACTCAGGAACTGTATTCTCATCATCCAGGCTGCGGAAAAGCTGTTCTTTTGCAAGCTCATAACCGGAAGTGCGGTCGCCGCCAATCCCAACACCGATAACTCCGGCGCTACAGCCTTGTCCTTGTGCCTGATAAACAGAATGCATGACACACTTACGGATGCCATCAAGGTCACGACCCGCACGGCCAAGGCCTTCAAGCTCGCATGGCAAGCTGTACTGGATATTTTTGTTCTCGCAGCCGCCACCTTTTAAAATAAGGCGCGCGTCAATATAATCCTTTTCCCACTGTTCAAATTTTATGACAGGAACTCCATCTCCAAGGTTGTCCCCACTGTTTGCACCAGTCAAGGAGTCCACTGAATTAGGACGCAGCTTTCCATCCTTTGTAGCCTGGACAATTGCTTCTTTGATTACTTTTTTAATTTCCAGCTGGTTTACTCCAACAGGTGTTTTTATTTTAAATGTAGGCAGTCCTGTGTCCTGACAGATCGGAGACACATTTTCATCCGCCATCGTAATATTATTTGTAATTGTAGCAAGTGACATCGCTGCACGGGTTCCTGCACTCTCGCTAACTTTTGCTTTAGCAATCGCACGACGTACATCTTTAGGCAGCTTTGTAGAGGTTTCTACGATCAAGTCATACATGCTCTCATATAATTTATTCATCTTTAACTCCCTCTCCTATCCCCAGTTGAAAAGTTATCTACGTTTCTTTTATCTTTTATACATCCTTCATTATACTTGTTCTAATTAGAAGGATAAAGCACTTTGTAACCGATTCCATCAAAACCCTAAGTCCTGTTGGATTTTTGTGGTAAAGTGGGATATAGAAACAGGAGAGATGGGAGACACAAACATGGCACAGATTAGACTTTTACAAGCAAAACTAGATGATGCAGAGCAATTGACTGGTATGATGAAAAAGACATTTGATGAGGAAGCTCTTCACTGGCTTGGTAGTATAGATTCAAATATCGTGGACTATAACATCCAACCACCGGGTTATGATTCCGTTCATACTACCTGCTATATGATTGAAGAGCTTACCTACTACAAGATAATGTTGGAGGAGCAACTTGTCGGCGGGATTATTCTGACGATGACTGGTAACAGGTTTGGCCGGATTGATCGAATATTTATTGATCCCGCTTATCAAGGGAAAGGCTTAGGATCTGAAGTGATCCGGTTAGTAGAAAAAGCACATCCTTCTGTAACAACTTGGGACTTGGAAACCTCTCCAAGACAAAAAGGTAACCTCCATTTTTATGAAAAGATGGGCTTTGAACGCACATTTGAAACGGAAGATGAGGTTTGTTACATCAAACGCATTCGCACGGGGACGGCGGCTTTAGAAAATGCATTTGAATCCTGCAATTTGGAAGATGCGACCTTTTATCAGGCGAATTTAGCAAATAGTGCTTTCAACAATAGCACGTTAGCTGGGGCACATTTTAGCAATATCAATTTAAGAGGATCAAAGTTCCAGAACATTAATTTCCGTGAAACATTGTTTGCTGACTTGAACCTTTCTGGTAGTAGAGTAAAACACGTTGACATGAGTGGCGTCGAGTTTAGGGATACAACGATTGAAGATGCTCCCGTAAGCTTTGATCGCTGTGAATTGATGGGAACGAGGTTTACCAATTGTAAGTTGAGTGATGTGGAGATTAACGCTTGCGACATTTCCGGAATGAAGATTGATGGGGTGTCGGTGAAAGAGTTGTTGGAGGTTTATAGGGTGGTTAAGAAATAGGGATGAGGTTCTTAATGAGCTCCATCCCTATACGTCTTACCAATCCTTCTTAAACTGATTGTATTTCCCTTCCAAATCATCAAGCATTTGAATCAGACGGTCGATGTCCTCTACATCTGTTGATTCCGGATCTAATGAATCCACGACCTCCAAAAACATATTTAATCTATTTTTCAAGTAATCGACTTGGGAGTCTTTATTGTCTGTTGCTTTGCCCATAATAATCGCACCTTTCTGCCATTCCTGTAAGTTTTTCTTTATACTACCGCACTAAAGCACATCAAGCAACCTTCAAAGAATTTTCCGGTCTGTAATTCCATGAATCATGATACAATGAAGGGTAAGGTTTTTTAATAAAGGAGTTTACGATGAAGACAACTATACTACCACCAATTACCCCTTCCTATGATCCATGGGAAGCATACTTAGATGTAAAAGAATACGGCCAGATGGAACTGACAAACGTAGAATTTACCACCACCACGCTTTGTAACATGCGTTGTGAGCACTGTGCCGTCGGATACACATTACAACCAAAGGATCCTCAAGCTCTGCCAATAGAGTTGTTAATCCAACGTTTGGAAGAAATTCCACGCCTTCGCTCCATCAGTATCACTGGCGGTGAGCCGATGATGAGTATGAGGTCAGTAAATGAATACGTCGTTCCGCTACTAAAATATGCGCACGAACGTGGTGTGCGCACGCAGATTAATTCGAACTTAACATTAGATTTAGCCAGATACGAAAAAATCATTCCTTACCTGGATGTGTTACATATTTCTCATAACTGGGGTACGATGGATGACTTTGTAGAAGGCGGATTTGCGATGATGGACCGCAAACCGACGTATGAGCAGCGAGCGAAGTATTTTGAGCGTATGATTGAAAATTCGAAAGCCTTAACTGCCGCCGGTGTGATTGTGTCTGCTGAAACGATGCTGAATAAACGTACGCTACCGCATATTGAGCATATTCATAAGCAAATTGTCGAGGAAATGAACTGTCAAAGACATGAAGTGCACCCTATGTACCCTAGCGATTTTGCTAGCGGCATGGAAGTACTCACGCTTGATGAAATGCGGGACGCGATTCACCGTTTACTAGACATGCGGGATGAAAATACGTGGATGTTGTTTGGTACACTGCCGTTTTATCCTTGCAGTGATAATCTAGAAGACAGAGCATTGTTGAAACGCGTGTATGAGTCAAAGAATGTGACAGTTCGGAATGATCCGGACGGCCGCTCCCGTTTGAACGTGAATATTTTTAACGGAGATATCATCGTCACAGATTTTGGCGATACGCCTCCCCTTGGAAACATTCAAACAACGGATCTTCCTTCTGCATATGAAAAATGGAAAGAGACTTCCATTGCAAAAGAATTAGACTGCCACTGTCCGGCAGTTGCTTGTCTTGGACCAAACATATTAGTAAAAAATGCTTACTATCCAAACATGGATTTCACTGTTCGTGAAACGAAAATGACAAAATAAACAAAAGCCTGGGAAATGTAATCCCAGGCTTTCTTTCTGTGCGAAAAATTTAAGTTGTCGGTACTCTCGCTTTGAGTCTTTTCCCCTTTAAGGCACAATAGAATCCTAAACTGATCAGCACACTTCCCATCAAGCTTGAACCCAAGATTAACGCTCCGTCCCATCCGCGCGAGCTTCCTGCCAATTGCCATGCTTGATAGGGGATGAATAAAAGCAGAAAAATAATTCCAATACCCCAAAGCAGTAAAATGGCATGATGTTTATCTTCATTTTCTATATAAGATGGCTGTTGCCTCAATTCAACTGTGACCATTGTCCGAACAATAACTAACAAAACAGTTAAACCTAAGACCAATAATACCAGGTGCATCATCTTGTTGATGACCTCCTTTTTATTCTCACTTTTTAAGACGCTTGAAGGCGGAAAAAGTTTCGGTCTGTGGCAGGCTTTTCGTTCGACAAGGTAGTGGAAGTTCTGTAACCTTTTATTACCCAGCTTTAAAAAGAATTGAAACTAGTAAAATAAGCACAACTTTCAACATAAAACACCAGCCTTTCGAATTAGGCTGGTGTAACAAAATGTACTATCTAGGGCGATCGGAAGCTGCAAAAATGAAGCTCACATGGTCCTGAACCGGTATCCACGCACCGATTCCTTGTGAAGTGACATTCTTCACAACAATTTTCATCTCTTTGCCTTTTAAGACTAGGTAAACTTCTCCATACGTAACTTTCCCTTTTTCACTTACTGCAGGGGAATAGGCGTACAAATATCCTAACTTTTTCACAGGTATGTTGTATACCTGATCCTTTTTCGTTCCAGCGCCAACAATGGTTTGGAAGGATAAGGGAAGCTTCGTTTTATCCATCGCTTTTAACATCATCATTTCTTTTACATCATCAGCGGCCTCCACTTTGGAAGTCAAACCGCCTTTGACACTTTTCTGTGCTTCTTGACGATAATGAAGCTGTTGCGGGACTTTTCCACCGCGGTTATCTGTGTAATTGGTGTTGATTTTTTGGTATTCCCAGTTAACGCTCGTTTCCGTGGATTCGTAGGAAAGCGGCCATTGACCAAGGTAGATGGTGGCTCGATAACCGATAGCCACAGGGGACGGCGAAATGTTCGACTCATTTAAAATTTTAATAAGTTTTGGATTTTCAATTTTCACATTGGAAGAATCAATCAGTTCTTGAGATAGCTCACTTGGCTGCAAGTATGGAACATCTTGTGACGGATTTGGATACGTATTGTCCTTGGAGATGTCTAAAACAGAATTCGGTACCTCCAGTTTTTTATTATCAGTTTTCACCTTTGTTTCTTCCGCATGGACACTACTTAGTGTGAATCCAAATGCAATAAAGATTGCCATAACAATTTGAAGTATGCGCATGATGTGTATTACTCCTTTCAATCGTCTTGAAATCTATGTACTGTTATCTTTTTCGAACCGATTTAAGATTATCCATGAAAGGTGAAACTTTTTACCTGAGTAATTCGTAAATAAAATATAGAAGGAGCTGAATAGGATGAAAACACCTACCTGTGCAAACTGCCATAAACAGTGGAGTTGGAAGATGACTTGGAAAAAGACGTTCACATTTAAACAAGCGATTACGTGCCCATTTTGTGGAGAGAAACAGTATATAACGAAGAGTGCTCGGCAGAAATTATGCTTACTTCCAATCATTTTTCCAATTATCAATGTGCCTTTCCTTTCCTTTGGTGTTAGCAGTTTCTATCTAGCAATGGTGTATATTATCTGTGTTGTGGTGTTGGTAATAGGGATGCCGTTCTTCTATCGACTAAGCAACAAGGAGGAGCCATTGTGGTAAGAACCATTTTCGGAAATAGATATATTACTCATTTTATTATCTTTTTTATCGCGAATTTGCTGACATACCCTTTTTTTACAAATAGAACGTTTTTGGATATGTTCGTTTTGTCCATACTTTACGCCTTTCTTTGGTGGCTATGGGACAGTGCCACTTCTTCAAAAATGAAAAAACACGAAAGCTAATCTCAGCTCTCGTGTCGTAATTTCTTATATAAGCCTTCTAAACGCGGATAGAAAATTTGAATTAATGGTCCGATCCCAAAAGTAATGATAAATGTGCCAACCCCAATCGGCCCTTTGAAAATAAGAGCAAAAATTAGGGCAAACACTTCCCCAATCGTTTTTGCAGTCATCATCTTCACCTTAAAACGATTCTGAATTCCGAGCATCAAGTTGTCAATTGGAATAACCGGGAACTTTGCTTGCAGGTATGCAGATATTCCCACTGCCATGATGACCATTCCGGCCAAAAGGACAACAAAACGTAAAACCATTCCCACTGGAATCCATGCACCGAAGACCTGTATCAACCAAAAATCAATAAAAACTCCGACAAGGAAAATCGTAATGACCGCCAGATAATCCGGTTTGCTTTTATGCAACCAAGCATTAATTGCAATCAGGATAATCCCGACAATAAACACCCAACTTCCAACCGTCAGCCCGAATGTGGAAGAAAGCCCTACGTTCAGAGCGTCCCAAGCACCAGCCCCTAAATCCGATTTTATCGTCAAACTGATCCCGAAGGATAAGACAAAAAGTCCAATTAAATAAAATAATGTTCGTATAACCAATCTGATAACTCCTCTACATTTTACTATCACTTGTCCTACTTTATCATTGTAAGCGTGAATCATCAAAATATGAAAAAAAAGAAAAAAAGATTAAATAAATCAGAATATTTATAACATTCAACCTATATACTATCAATACCTTAAAACGAAGGAGGGAAATAAAGCGAAGTCACCTTAGAGTGAAGGAGTGATTTACACCTACACAGTGCACATATAAAGCTTTTTATTCCTTAGTTCAAAGCTTTAACGCCATGGTACTTAGAATCGATCAGTTAGCCCTATATTTTTTGGGACTCTGTGCAGCCTACCGCACAGAGTTTTTTGTGTGATTTCGGAAGTTCGTGCCAAAATCATCAAAGTTGATGCCAAAAATAGCCGAGTTCGTGCGGAAAACGAGTAAGTTCATGCCAAAGTGTGCCAAGTTCGTGCCTTAACGAAACGCCTCCATTTTATGTCCCCTCCACTCCTCTAACTTTTATCTTATCCCCCAGCTCTTCTTATAACCCAATTAACATCTGTGTTTAAAATCTCCCTAAACATGCCACATTAACAGTGAGTACTTTTTAAATGAAAGGTGAGGCTAACCATGAATACTGATTTAAAGAACAAAATCACTTCCATGTTCAGCAATCATAAAATCGGCACACTGGCCACCATTAGAGGCGACCGTCCATATTCCCGTTTTATGTTATTTTTCAATGAAGATTTGGTGTTGTATTGTGCAACGAACGAGCACACTCACAAAATTGAGGATATTAAAGCCAATCCACATGTACATATCCTTCTAGGTATGGAAGGTACAAGTTGGAAGGAACCATACGCGGAAATTGAGGCACAGGCAAGCTTTGAAGACAGTGCGGAATTGAAAAAGAAGTTCTGGGATGAGAAGTTATCAGAATGGATTAAGAGCCCAGATGATCCGGAATATTTGCTATTAAAACTAACGCCTTCTGTTATTCGTTATTATGAAAAGGCTGGTAGTGAGGCGGAAGTGTTGGAACAGTAGTAGAAGCCTTCCTGCTCTTATGGTAAGTTAAATATAACGACTAGAAAGCGGCCCTTCCTCATAGGCCGCTTTTTCCATAGGAGGTCTCACTTTGCTGCGAACATCCCTTGCAAAAAAGATCATTCGAGAA
This sequence comes from Bacillus sp. RO2, assembly GCF_012911845.1. Taxonomy (GTDB): domain Bacteria; phylum Bacillota; class Bacilli; order Bacillales; family Bacillaceae_I; genus Sutcliffiella_A. Next base: position 69,632 of record NZ_JAAXCU010000032.1, read on the forward strand.
GTGAAAAATTTTATAGAAGAAGATTTAATTATGGTCGACACATCTGGTATCATCATTGCAAGTACAGCTCCTGATAGACTAGGAAATTTCCATGAAGGAGCATATCTGGCAGCCTCTGAAAAACAGATGCGTATCATCTCTAAACAGGACGAAATCACTCTATCAGGGGTAAAAGCTGGCATCACCCTTCCCCTCTTCCATCAGCAAAAAGTTGTTGGCGTCATCGGCATTACAGGAACGCCAGAAAAAGTCCTTCCGTACGGGGAATTGATCAAGAAAATGACAGAGCTACTGATCCAAGAAAATCACTACCAAGATCAGTTCGAATGGGAAGCAAGATCTCTTGAGACATTTGTGTTTGATTGGCTATTGAAGGACGGACCTTCTACATTCATCACAAAACGTGCAGAAGTGCTAGGGGTAAACATGGAAGTGAACCGGCAAGTAATTTTGATAGAATTCCAAACAAATGAAAGCCTAATGAAAGCCAAAGGATGGCATCATTCCGAATTGGATGTGGAATGGAAGAAAGAAGATATTTTTGTGCAATGGGGACAAAATAGAATGATTTTACTACTGGCAAGCAATACCGTCCCAAGCAAAGAGTCGCTCCTTTCATTCTTGAAAAAAATTCAAGTTCAACTCCAAAGCTATTTTGGTGCACCTGTTTATATGGGGGTTGGAAAAGCATGCAAACCTTCCTCGCTAAAAGACTCTTATTCAGATGCAGAAAGAGCGTTAAACACCTGTTCTGTTGACGTACCCATTACATTTGAAGAAGACCTCCGTCTGGAAATGATTTTGGAAGCAATCCCTAATAAAGTGAAGAAAGAGTTTGCACTTCGCCTTCTTTCTCCCGTCCTATCCGAAAAGGACTTGTTCGAGACCATCCAGAAATATTTTTTCCACCATCTATCGTTGAAAGACACGGCCCAATCTATGCACATTCATATCAATACGCTTCATTATCGATTGCGTAAAGTGGAGAGTTTAACCGGGTTAGAACTCAAAAAGCCTCATGATCTGACAACTTTATACCTAGCTTGCATTCTTTTGGATGATTCTACAAATAAACACTAGTTATCTACCTTTTATTTTAGTTAATCATACATAGTGCCCCTCCCTTCCTTTTTATAAAATAAAGAAAAGATGTTTTATAGACTGGGAGGTTTTTTTATGATTAGTGAACTGTTAAAAAAGCAATTTATTAATATTGTCGGCCCGTATAACTATCAGGACAGCCCTTCAGAAAAACTTGTTTATTCCTATGATGCTACACCAAACTATCAAGCTATGCCTGATGCTATCATCGTTCCCCGCAACACTGAAGATGTCTCTAACATTGTGAAACTGTGCAACGAGCATCGCATTCCGCTTGTCCCAAGAGGTTCTGGGACCAACCTCTGTGCAGGAACCTGTCCAACAGAAGGCGGTATCGTCGTCCTTTTCACTCACATGAACAAGCTACTTGAGTTGGATGAAGAGAACTTGACTGTTACCGTTCAGCCTGGCCTTGTAACCCTTGATATGATTCAAGCTGTTGAAGCAAAGGGGTTATTTTATCCGCCAGATCCAAGCTCCATGAAAATATCCACGATTGGTGGCAACATTAACGAGAATTCAGGTGGATTACGCGGATTAAAATACGGGGTAACGCGTGACTATGTTCTTGCACTGGAGGCTGTCATGCCTAATGGCGATGTCATCAGGACAGGTGGCAAACTTGCGAAAGATGTTGCAGGTTATGACCTTACTAGACTATTTGTTGGTTCAGAGGGAACGCTTTGCATTATTACAGAAGCCACATTGAAACTTGTTCCCATGCCGGAAACAAAACAAACCATGCTTGCCCTCTATCATGATATAGAGGCTGCAGCCAAAACGGTTTCCACCATCATTTCCAATAAAATCATTCCTTCCACACTAGAATTTTTGGATCAGCCCACCCTTGAGGTGGTCGAGGATTTTGCTAAAATCGGGCTACCTACAGACGTACAGGCAGTTCTTCTCATCGAACAAGACGGCCCGCTTGAAGTAGTAGCAAGAGATATGCAAAAAATACAGGAAATTTGTCTGGCAGAGAAGGCTGTTTCGGTTCAGGTTGCTAAAACGGAGACGGAAGCAGAAGCATTACGAACCGCACGTCGCTCTGCTCTTTCAGCACTTGCTAGACTCAAGCCTACGACAATACTCGAGGACGCAACAGTCCCTCGCTCGGAAATTGCCACGATGGTAAAAGCAATTAATGAGATTGCCGTAAAACATCAGGTAAAGATCTGTACATTCGGCCATGCAGGAGACGGTAACCTCCACCCTACAGTAGCAACGGACGCTCGGGACCACGCAGAAATGGAACGGGTCGAAGCGGCATTTGAAGACATTTTTGCAAAGGCAATTGAACTTGGCGGAACCATCACCGGAGAGCACGGAGTTGGAATGATGAAAGCACCCTATCTAGAATGGAAGCTCGGCGAGGAAGGTATAGCAGCCATGAAGGCTATTAAACTGGCATTCGACCCGAATAACATCATGAATCCAGGCAAGGTTTTTGCCAAGGAATCCAGAAAACGGGTGGTGGTATCCAGATGACCTCAGTAAAAGAAAAACAAGTCATTCAAGCCGAATTTAAAAGTCGCATGGACGAGGATGAATTGCTAAATTGTATGCGTTGTGGATTCTGCCTTCCTTCCTGTCCTACCTATGTGGAGTCAGGTTTTAAAGAATCTCACTCCCCACGGGGACGAATTGCTTTAATGAAAGCGGTGGTAGATGGTGTGATAGAACCTGATGAAGATGTGGAACGCACTCTTGATCTTTGTTTAGGCTGCAGAGCTTGTGAGCCTGTGTGTCCTTCAGGAGTAAAATATGGCCACCTTCTCGAGGAGGCACGCGACATCATTAATCAGAATAAAAAACACTCGCTTCCGATTCGTGTCCTCCGAAAAACTATTTTTGAAGGGCTGTTTCCACACCAAAATCGCATGAGGATGATGACAAATTTTCTCGGAATCTATCAGCGTTCTGGACTTCAAAGCGCTGTACATCATACAGGATTGCTAAAGTTGTTACCTGAAAGCATGTCAAGCATGGAGCGCGTCCTCCCAAAAGTTCCCACTATGAAGGAAATGAAAAATCGCCCTTCTCACCTTCCAGCGCTTCAAGCGCAGAAGAAACGAGTGGCTTTCTTTTCCGGTTGCCTGATGGATACGATGTTTCTTAAAACAAATGATGCCACAATGAAACTGCTCCAGCATGCAGGTTGTGAGATTGTCATACCACCCTCTCAAAATTGTTGTGGAGCGCTACACGGCCATAGCGGGGAGAAAAATAGAGGCAAGGAGCTAGCAAAGCAGAATATTGCTGCATTTGAAGGTCTCGATGTTGACTATATCATCACCAATGCAGGGGGCTGCGGGGCCTTCCTTATCGACTATGACCATCTGTTAAAAGACGATCCCGAGTGGGCGGAGCGCGCGCATACCTTTAAAAAGAAAATCAAAGACATGTCCGCAATTTTAGTAGAATTGAAGTTTCATGAGAAAAATTTATCGGTGCGACCGCAACGGGTCACCTATCAGGATTCCTGCCATCTTCGAAATGTACAGGGAACCTTTCTTCAGCCAAGGATGCTATTGCAGGCAGTTGTTGGTGCAGACTTTTATGAAATGAAAGATGCTGACCGTTGCTGCGGCTCGGCGGGAATCTACAACTTCGTAGAATCGGAAATGTCCATGCAGATATTGGACAATAAAATGGAGAAAGTAGCAGAAACTATGGCAACGACCATTGTAACTGCAAATCCGGGATGTCTGCTGCAGATGAAGCTTGGAATAGAGCGAGAAGGATTGACAGGGGTGCTACGAGCAGTTCATATAGCGGACTTTTTGTTAGAGGGTTTGGAGGGGCAACTAAAAGGAAACAAGTAATTTCGGAAATCGTGAAATTTCAGGTAATAGTGGTTTTGTTTTAAAACTTGGATGACGAAACTATAGTGAATCAGGGATTGCTGGCATTGAAGAGCGTCATCGATGACAAAACCACAATGAACCAGGGATTTCTGGTATCGGTAAGCGTCATCGATGACAAAATCATAGTGAACCAGGGATTTCTGGCATCGGTGACCGTCATCGATGACAAAGCCACATTGAACCAAGGATTTCTGGCATCGGAGAGAGGGAAGACCTCTTCCTTTCAATTTTCACGCTAAAGAGGTCTTTAAGAAAGGAGAAACCGCCTCAGCTTTTCAAATCGTCAACTTCCCGAGCACCACCTGCTTGGCCGCACCAGTAGCACTTGGTACATTATTAGGCAGCCCAAACATCGTCTCATTTGCCAATAAAGCAAAAGCCACCGCCTCTTTAGATTCGCTGGAAAAACCAAGATCCTCTTGCGTCTTCACCGCAAAACTACCTAACTCCTTCAAGAAACCAAGCAGGGTTGCATTATAAGCCCCACCACCACTCACCACAAGTGTATCAATCTCACCTGGCAAGAATCGTTCTGTCTGATCTACAATTGTCAGAGCAGTAAACATCGTGACCGTTGCCAAAATGTCAGCTGAAGAAAGCCCCATCTCAACCATTCTATCAACTAGCTTCCTAGTAAAAGCTGCCCCGAACAATTCCCTGCCCGTACTTTTAGGTACAGGCAACGTAAAGTAAGGATGAGCCATCAATTCTTTTAAAATTTCATGATGAACCGTCCCTTCCGCTGCCATCTCACCATTTTCATCAAACAGAAATTTCCCCTGAGTTAGGATGTTCATCGCCTCATCCATAATCATATTCCCCGGCCCCGTATCAAAGGCAATCACATCAGAGGCAGAGCCGCCTCTGGGCAAATAGGTTACATTTCCAATACCACCGATGTTTTGCAAGGCGATATTCTCGGTATCAGACCTAAAAAGAAGATGATCAACATATGGAACTAATGGTGCACCTTCCCCACCGACCGCCATATCGCGTACCCTGAAATCAGAAACGACAGGACATTGGAACATCTCTGCCAGAACGGATGCTTCTCCTATCTGCATGGTCGATTTTACTAAGCCCAAATCACTCTGATCCACAGGTATATGATAGATTGTTTGACCATGTGATCCAATGAAGTCAATATCCTCCATGCGCAAGCCTGCATTTTCCACAACAGAGCGAGCGGCTAAAGCAAAAAGCTGGCCAAGTTCAAAATTAAGACTGCACAGTTTATCCACAGAGCTTTCTACAAGGTTAAACTGATTAAAAATCTTCCGTCTCAATGCTTGTGGGATTTCCACCGTATCAAAGGCAAGTTGGCGATACGTCAACTTTTCACCGCTACCTTTTACAGATACAATCGCCACATCGACGCCATCTACAGACGTTCCAGACATAATGCCAATTCCAATCCGTTCTGGTTTACTTGTAACGTTTAATAATTTGTTAAGCATAATTAATTTACCGGTGCTGTTCCAAGGGTGATAGGCAGCTTCCCTTTTGCTTCTATCTCTCCCAATAGGAATTTGCCAACAGATTGAAGGGCAAGCTTTCTGCTTTCATACGTAATAATATAGGTGGATACCTCTGGGAACTTTTCCACATCATATGGACTCCGTAAAGCGATGACTCCTACCTTTTTTCCAAATTCGTTTACAAGTCTTTGAACAAGTTTTGCCTGTGAATTGTGCTGAATGGCTTGGTAAGTAGCCACAAATATTTTATCCACATGAGAAGCTGCAATGACTAACTTCTCCACTTCTTCTTCCTCAGGTGTGACAGAAATGATGACTTCAGTTAAATTTGGTAACTTTTCCTCTAAGCAGCTACCAATCGTGACCTGTGAATATAAGGTTTCATCTGCTCCTGAAGTGACATAGGGATCTACAGATATAAAGAGAATCTTTTCTTCAGATTGAAGAGGAAGTAGTCCTTTACTTTCTTTCACCAGAGTAATGCTTGCTTCACTAGCCTTTTGAGCAATCTCTAAATGTTTCCTAGATCCAATTTCACTACTAATCTCTGTCCATTCAGGAATGTCTTCCTGAAGCTTACGTATTTCCTTAAGATTAAGAACCCTCTTCACCGCAGCGTCAATATGCTGCAAGGAGATCCGGCCTGATTCCACTGCTTCTATAACCGCTTCAATCGCTCTTTTTTGCCGCTCAAACGTATGACTGATAAGGACTTGATCGATACCTGCTTCGACTGCCAGGATAGCTGCTTCTTCCATGCCATAATAATCAATAATGGCATTCATCTCCATGCAATCTGTCATGACGACTCCGTTAAAACCCATTTCCTTTCGCAACAACCCTGTTACAACAGGACGAGATAGAGTAGAAGGAACTTTCTCTGGATCAATGGAAGGAAAGGCAACGTGCGCAACCATGACAGCATCCACTTCATGCTTAAATGTTTCATAAAATGGAACCAATTCTATTTCTTTTAATCGCTTAATGTCATGTCCTACCACAGGAAGGTCTAAATGAGAATCCACGCTAGTATCTCCATGACCCGGAAAATGTTTAACAACTGCAGATACATTGGCATCCTGCAATCCATTCACCGCCTGTACCCCCATCTTGGCAACAAACTCTGCACTCTCGCCATAAGAACGAACCCCGATGACAGGATTTAAAGGGTTGTTGTTTACATCGATGCATGGGGCATAATTCATATTTATCCCCAGCATGCGAAGTTCCGCCCCTACTATTTTTCCTAGCTGGTAAACTGTCTCTTCATCACGTCCTGCGCCAAGTGCCATGTTGCCAGGGTTTAACGTCACACCTTCTGTTATACGGGCAACCATTCCTCCCTCCTGGTCGATGGAAATGAACAGTGGAACTGCTCCCGCATCCTTTGCAGCTCTCTGCAATCCTTTTGACAGCGCATGAACCTGTTTAGGCTCTTCCACATTACGAGCAAAATAAATAACTCCGCTAACATGATAATCCTTTATTAGTTTTACTATTTCCTCAGAAGGTGAAGTACCGTGAAAGCCCGCAACAAACAATTGACCAACTTTTTCCCGCAAAGTCATCTCGTGAATTGTCTTCATTCCAAGTCCTCCTCTATCATTTATAAAGTAATATGGAATCTATTCGTTTCTTCCAGTCTTCTAATCCTTTTTCCCAGCTTTCTCCTACAACCTCATACGGCAAAAGGGCGTCGATTCCCTTCCGGACTTTTTCTGTTCCCCACAATAGGTCAGCAAAAGGATGCATGCCTTCTTTAAAAGGTTCTAACCACTCTGCCTCTTCATGAACGGAAAAGATAGAATGCAAGAATTCAAATGCTATTTGGAAAACTTGTAAGGAGTCCCGTTCCGTAATCAAGAGTTGAACTCCCTTACATAGCGCACCAGCATGTTTACTCATGTTTGGTGTAAAATACGTTGGAATAAGTTCCACACCATCAATATTTTTATCTAAAAAATGCTTAATCATCTCTTCCGGTTTAAACCAAGGTGCACCAATCCACTCAAAAGGTTTGGTCGTGCCTCTTCCTTCTGAAAGGTTCGTCCCTTCGATAAAGCATGTAATGGGATAGGCCAACGTGGTGGAGAAGTGCGGAATATTTGGAGATGGCGGGATCCATTGCTGCTCCCATTGATCTCCCCACATGCTCCGATCCCAATTCTTCACCTCATACACATGCAACTCAACCTCCGGATATAACTCCTTTTGTATGAGCCTTGCATATTCCCCAATAGTTATGCCAGTGCATATTGGCAGGGAATACGGGCCTACAAAGGATACAAAGTCTGACTCTATGATATTTCCTGAGATGAGCGGCGCAATTGGATTTGGACGGTCCAGTACCACAAATGCCGTCCCAGTCTTATGACAAGCCTCCATGATGTACTTAACGGTAGCCAAGTATGTATAAAATCTTACTCCAACATCTTGAATATCAAAAAAAATGGCATCTACATTTTCCAACAACTCTGTAGATACCTTTTTGGATGGGCCATATAAGCTAAAAACAGGCAATGCTGTCTTCTCATCTATAAAATCTTCTATATGCACACCTGCCTGAACATCTCCTCTTACTCCATGTTCACACGCAAATAGTTTATGAAGAGATACTCCTTCCATCTCTTTCAACACATCGATAGTAGACCGGAAATCAGAAGTAATCCCTGTTTGATTTGTTACAAGAGCAATTCTTTTCCCGCTCCAAGCCCCTGAGTTTTCTTCTACAAAACAATCAATTCCATAAAAGACTTTGGCCATATTCCCCTCCTAAATATTTACCGTTTCCCAACTATCGATGTTTTCTTCTGTAGCAATGACGGAACTTGTTACGATGTTATTAAAAAGAGTCGCAAGAGCTGGGAAAATTAGAAAAAGTCCCACGACGGTTAATAACAATAAAGCAAATACCGATAAGATTTGAAAGAACGATAGGATGGTGTACAAAGGATTCTTCACCAAAAGTTTCACACTGGTGAAGATACTATCTTTTAATGAATACTCAAATTTCACCACTAAAGGAACCGTATAGATCTGACTTAAGAAAACCATGCCGCAGAAATAAGTCTGAAAGCACGCTAATGCAAAGGAAAAGGTTCCACCCGCTTGATTGTAATGCCACCAGGAAGCTGCAATGATGATGACGAAAAAGGATAAAAACAAGCTATAGCCGATACTTGGAAGAAAGTATCTTATTACCCCCTGAAAAAAACTTTTGATAACAGATGTGCTTCTATCAAGCAATAACTGTTGAACAGCCCAGGCAGCCCCCACAAACAAAGGCCCCATTACAATCATGACGTATACAATGGAAAAAGGTAGTTTAATAAGAAAGAAGGATGGACTAAGTACCGTCACCATTATAAGGCTGATCATGACCATAGAAACTATATGCTTGTAATATTCTCTCCCTGTGACTCTTATAATTTGTGTTAATCCATCCATTGCACTCTCTCCTTTAAACTCTTTTCTTTGTTGTCTTTTCGATTAAAATATTCTTTTCTCTGTTGTTGGATCAAACAGATGCATTTTATCTAGGTTGAATACATAATTTTTAGCTTCTCCAGGACGAACGAAACTTTCCCCATTTACTTTCGCGGTAATCATTCGGTCTCCAATAGAGAAGTAAACAAGGTTTTCTCCGCCTAAATGTTCCATCGCCTTAACCTTTATAGCCGCTTTATTATTAGTTGGAACGGTAAACGCAAACTCTTCGTCATAAATATCTTCTGGACGTAATCCTAGAATAACTTCTTTGCCAATATAGTCTTTATATTGTTTAACAAGTCCTTCTGGAATAGTGAAGGTAATATCACCAATCCTTAAGGTAGATGCCGTTTCAAGTACTCCATCAAAAAAGTTCATTGGTGGAGAACCGATGAATCCCGCAACAAACATGTTTGCAGGGTTGCGGTATAACTCTCTTGGTGATGCTATCTGTTGGACTTCCCCTTTATTCATGACAACAATTCGTTCTCCAAGTGTCATTGCTTCCACCTGATCATGCGTTACATATACAATTGTCGCTCCTAATCTCTGATGCAATTCAGCAAGTTCAATACGCATTTGCACACGTAACTTGGCATCCAAGTTAGATAAAGGTTCATCAAAAAGGAAGACTTTCGGGTCGCGGACGATGGCTCTACCTACAGCCACACGTTGTCGTTGTCCCCCACTCAATTCTTTTGGTTTTCTATCAAGCATCTCATCAAGCCCAAGAATTCTTGAAGCATATTGAACCTTCTTTTTTATTTCATCTTTGGAAACCTTCATGTTTTTCAATCCAAATTCAAGGTTCTGTTCAATGGTCATATGCGGGTATAGCGCATAATCCTGGAACACCATCGCGATATCTCTATCTTTTGGGTGCATATTGTTTACTACTTTATCTCCAATGTAGATGTTTCCTGATGTTTGTCTTTCTAGACCTGCTATCATTCGTAAAGAAGTCGTCTTTCCACAACCCGAAGGTCCTACAAATACAAGAAACTCTTTATCTTTTATCTCAAAGCTGGCATCATTAACAGCAGTGAAGGTTCCGCCACGCTTTTCGTCCACGAAGGTTTTTGTGATGTTTTCCATAATGATACTTGCCATTTCTTCCACCTATCCTTTCACTGCACCTATTGTAATTCCTTGAAGGAAGTAACGTTGTAATGCAAAGAACAATATAAACATTGGCAGGGCCGCAAGCATGGAGCCTGCCATCATTGCTCCATAGTCTGTTGCATCTTGGAATTTAAAGCTCGCCAAACCAACTTGTATGGTTCTCATGGAACTCGATTGTGTAACAAGGAACGGCCAAAAGAATTCATTCCAAGTAGACACAAACGTGAAGATCGCTAACACAGCCACACCGGGCTTTGATATCGGCAAAATAATCTTTCTGAATATGCCAATCTCACTGCACCCATCAATACGGGCTGCTTGAATGAGAGTGGTAGGAAGTGTAGACATGTATTGTTTCATCAAAAAGATGTTGCCCACTACTGTAAACATCGGGAGCATAATGGCTAAATATGTATCTACTAGCCCGAACACGTTTACAATCATGATATAAACAGGAATTAATGTAACCTGAGCTGGAATCATCATCGTACCAAGCAGTAACCAGAAAATAGTGTTTCTTCCCGGAAACCGCAGTTTTGCAAATGCATAACCTGCAAGTGAAGAGAAGATAACATTGGTTATCGTTAACACGGAAGATACGAAAATGCTATTAAATAACCAACGTAATGCATCCGTTTCTGTCAAAAATCGAACATACGTCGCAAGTGTCACTTCGGAAGGGAACCATTCAGGTTTAAAGGAGACACTGACAGTGGTATCCCGGAAGGAGGATATTAACATCCAGTATAAGGGGATGATTGTGATAATTACCCATAAAATAAGAATGCTATAACTGATTACACTATAAATCTTCTTTTTGCGATTTCTTGCTTTTTCTTTTTTCAAAGCGATTTCTGCATATTGTTGATTGCTTACCGTTGTCGTTTCCAAAAGATGTTTCCTCCTTTCCTAAAACTCTACGTCAGATGACATCACTTTAAATTGGATGACAGAAGCCACAATAATCACTGCTCCAAGCACAAATGATTCCGCAGCCGCCAAGCCGAATTTATAATATTCAAATGCATGTGTGTAAATTAAATAGGCAATGGTCGTTGTCGCAAAGTTCGGACCACCTTGAGTCATAAGATAGATGCTCATGAACACTTGGAAACTCATGATGATTCCCGTTACTAAAAGATATAAAGTGGTAGGCTTCAGTAATGGCCAAGTGATATTTCGAAATTTGGACCACTCGGATGCATGGTCGATGTCTGCTGCCTCATAAAGCGATTTTGGAATTCCTCCAAGTGCTGCTAGGTAAAGAATAATACCGGCGCCATGTCCTGTCAGATAAGACATTAGCATGATAGAAAATAGTGCTGTACTACTCTGCCCGAGCCACATGATGTTATCGATACCAAAAAGACCTAAAAACATATTAAAAAGTCCCGCAGTGGTCGGATCATAAATCCAGAACCATACTAATGCAATAGTTACCCCTGAAGCTACCGTTGGAAGATATAACGATGCTTTAAAGAAGGTTTGAGCTTTTTTTGCACGAGGAAAGATTAACACTGCTAAAAATAGGGTGATGGCTACATTCACAGGTACGGTACCAACCGTAAAAATGAATGTGTTCTTCATCGCTTTCCAGAAGATATCATCGTTTACCATTGTTTGATAGTTTTCCAACCCTACCCAAGTGGAGCCTAATACATGATAGTTTTGAAAACTCATAATAAAGGCGTAACCTACTGGAAAGAGTGTAAACATTAAAAAGAGAATGATAGGAACAGCTATGAAGGCATAACACCATCCATAATCTTTTATAAACTGGGAGAAATTAAATTTGTTGGTAGTTGCGGCTACTGCTGGCTTCGCTGACATGTCTACACCTCCTTGAAAATAAAAGAGGAAGAGCGTTACCCCCTCCTCTTTTTCTTCTTCCTTACTTAAAGATTTCCTCACCCTTGGTCTTAAACGTTTCTAACGCCTCTTCAGGTGTCAATTCACCGCTTAGTAGACCTTGGAATGTTGGGATGACTACCTCTGTACGGAAGCGATCATCTTTTGCTGCCATTTCAGCATTTGCATTTGCAGGTGGTAAAACTTTAGAAGCTAAAACTTCTGCAGCCGTTTCATTATAAGGAGCTAATGGCATTTCAAACTTGCCTTCTGCATCTTTATGAACTTGTGGCAACGCCAATGCTGCTGCTGCTTTACCAGCTTCTGAACTTGTTAGATGCTCTAATACTTTTACGCTATTATTCAAGTGTTCTTCTTTCGCATTCTTTTGTGTGAATAACATGTATCCTTCAGATCCACCAAATGATACTTGCTCTTCCCCTTCGTTATGAGGGATTGGTAATAGAACGAAATCTACTTCTTCCCCTTCAATTTTCCCTGCTTTGATTTCTTCATTATGAGCTTCTACTACCGGGTCAAAATAAGGGATAGCGCGACCAAAGAACATTGCTTGGTGGTTATAGAAAAGTTCCATACGTTTTGCAGGGTCAACTGCTGCCGTTTCTTTTGGCATGATCCCAGAATCAACTAAGTTGGTAATATACTTCATTGTGTCTAAGATTTTATCGTCATTCCAAGTCGTTCCATCCGCATTATAACGGCTTGGAAGACCATTGTTCATCGCTAAATGAACAAGAAGCTCTTCGTTATTTCCTTGGAATACAAATCCGTAAGTATCTTCACCAGAGTCTTTTTTCCCAATACCTTTAGATGCTAGCTCTTCAAATTCATCCCAAGTCCAGCCTTCTTGTTGAATCTTTTCATAATCAACGCCAGCTGCTTCTAGCATTTGTTTGTTTCCGCCCCATACATGCAAGAACATATAAATTGGCAAACCATACAGATTGTCTTCAATTTTCATATAATCCAAAGCAACTTCATTATAATCATCTGGAGAAACATTCAATTTGTCATTAAGGTTTACAATTAAACCGGAATCCACATATTTACCTTGTGGTTTTCCAAAATAAACATCCGGTGGATTACCAGAGTTCAAAGCTATATCAAACTTCTGTGGACCTTCCGCCCAGCTTAGCACTTCATACTCTACTTTAATATCTTCATTTTCTTTTTCAAATGAAGCAATTAACTCTTCTAGTTCCGCTTCATATTCTGCATGAACCGGATATGTCCAAACTGTTACAACGTCTTTTCCATCTGATGAAGTCGATGAATTGTTGGAGCAGCCAAGAACTACGGCAGCTACAAGCAACAAGACCATCATTAAACTTAAACCCCTTTTCACAACCAATTCCCCCTTGATAATTTTTATTTATTATAAGCCTTAATAGCCTTATAAACGAATCCATTTGCGTCCTTCAGTAGTTCTGCCGCCTTGTCCTTGTCGACTTGACAGGTAAAAATGATAATAGCGATTTTCGGATTGCCTTCTGATTGATCAAAGAGCTCACTAGCCTCATCAAATGTGCAGCCAGTCACGTTTTGAATAATTCTTTTTGCGCGATCTACCAGTTTTTTATTTAACGGTTGAACATCTACCATTAAGTTGTTGTATACTTTCCCTAGTTTCACCATCGAAGTGGTTGTGATCATATTCAAAACCAGCTTCTGCGTGGTACCAGCTTTCATTCTTGTAGAACCTGTGATAACTTCTGGGCCAACCTCTATATTAATCTTGTAATCTGCTACTTTATTAAGGGCAGAATCCTTTGTGCAAGTGAAGGAAACCGTATTGGCACCGAGCTTTTTGGCTTCCTTTAGGGCACCTATTACATAAGGAGCTCTTCCACTCGCCGTAATGCCTATGACCACATCATGAAGCCTTACCCCGTTATTTTGCATGTCGGAAGCTCCAAGTTCTTCACTATCTTCAGCACCCTCCACTGCTTTAAAAATTGCCGATTCCCCACCAGCAATGATTGCCTTCACCATTTCTGAAGGGGTTCCAAAAGTTGGGGGGCACTCGGAGGCATCCAAGATTCCGATTCTACCCGACGTTCCTGCGCCAACATAAAAGAGTCTTCCGCCCATTTCAAAGGATTTCACCACTTGATCCACCACCGCAGCAATGCTTGGGATTTCCCTTTTTATATGAAGTGGTACTGTTTGGTCTTCCTCATTGATGACTCCAAGGATTTCTTCGGTAGACTTACGATCTATCTTCAATGTTTTCAAGTTTTGTTGTTCCGTCACTAAATCTTGTAAATTTTCTAATCCCATCATCACCATCACCTTTTTTATGCATCTCTTATTATCTGTAAATGTTATTGATTGTCTCTCTGGATTTTTTCAGATATTCGACCGATTGCTCGAAGTCAATCGCTGCTACTGCTGTGAATAGTATGTCTATTACATTCAATTGCGAGATTCTAGAAGAAGTAGCCGCACTTCGAATGGAAGATTCCATGGAAGAGATGGATAAAGAAATATCAGAAAGCTCCTTCAAAGAATTTATACCATATTTCGTAATGGCGATTGTTAATGCCCCGGCCTTCTTTGCTTCTCTGATTGCCTCAATTGTCTGTGTTGTCTCTCCTGAATAAGATATCCCAACAGCTACATCCCCTTTGGTCATGGTTGTAGCAGATGTAAGTTGCAGGTGGGAATCACTGTACGCTGTACACAGCTTATTAATTCGCATAAATTTCTGTTGAGCATCCTGAGCGATTAACTGTGATGCAGCCACTCCGTAGAAGTCTATTCGATGTGCTTTATGTAACAACTGAACGGCTCTGGTTACTTCCTCTTTATCAAGTAGTTCCAACGTGTCGCGTAAAGATTTAATATTGTTTTCGGTAATGGTTTTCATAAAAGTTGGAATATCTGCGTTATATTTAAACTCATGATAGGCTTCTTGGGTGTTGGACGAGATGCTTGTAACATCTCCTGCAATACGAAGTTTTAATTCTTTGTACCCATCCAGACCAATTTTCTTACAAAGTCTGATGATGGCTGCTTGACTGGAATTACTCTTGTCAGCCAATTCTTTCACTGATAAAGTGCAAACTTCCTCAGGGTGTTCGAGTATGAAAGTTGCGGCATTTTTCTCCGCGGGATTGATTGTTGATAATGCTTCACGTAACCGTAATAGTCCACCATTCATTTTCTATCATCCTTTTACATCCGTTTTCATCCATTTTGTTAATTCTGCTTCCAACCTTTTTATAAAGATTGGAGTGATGTCTTTTCCCATTTCCTTATGAGAAGCATATATAGCACCTGCCACAGGATGTTGGGCTGCCCGCTTGAAAGAAAACGGCGAACGCTCTTTCAATCCTTTTTCTTTCAGATAAGTTATAATCTCTTTGGCATGTTGATTAATTCCGCCAGTTAAGACGATAGGAATTTGCTTATGTTCACCATCTTGCCCATATAATTTGTAAAATAAAATAGTAATGTCTTTCATCATGGAGTCTGCTGCTTCATGTAAAAAACTAATAGCTTTTTCATCACCTATACTTGAAAGCTCTATCACTATCTTAGCAATGGAAGCTACTCTGTCACGGCTTTTCCCCATCTCATACATAACAGGTACCAATTCAGGAACCGTCTCCACTTTAAATTGGTTGAGTATTTTATCGCTCATTTCTCCTGGTGACTCGCCTTGATAATCATAGTTAGAGAAAATATGATCCAACGCTTTTTTCCCTAGGGCAAATCCACTATACCCATCGCCAATCAGGTACCCCCAGCCACCAACACGGTCACGTTCTAGCATGTCGTTAATTCCATAGACGATAGAACCTGTACCACTGATACATACAATTCCTGGTTGACCTTTTGTTTCCGAATAAAGTGCTGTCACAGCATCGTTATCAACGAAAATGTTGGCAAGCGGACCTGTAAACTCTCTCAACAACTTGATGAACCACTCTTTTTTTCCACCACTTTCGACACCTGATATACCGGCAAAAACAACATCTTCTTCTGTAAGCGCTTTCCCTTTTGTTAAAATAGAAAACAACTCATTGATTTCATGACGAACTGCTTCTTCGGACGAACTATTCGGGTTAGAGGGACCTACCGTTTTTAACGCAAGGATCTTTCCACCCTCTTCTACAGCCACTCCGGTAGTTTTGGTTCCTCCCCCGTCAATGCCTATAATCATTGTTAATCCCCTAACACTTTTATTAATATAAGTATAAATTTTCTGATTTTTAGTGTCAACAATTATTTTTAAAGTTGAAATTTAATTTCAAAAATGGTTCTAAAAAGACCACTCGGGGTGAGTGGTCTACAAACCTAGAAACTATTAACCATTTTGGTTATATCATGTATCGGTTGATCTTCGTTCCAGGCGCTTCGATCAACAAGGTTGCCCCATATTACTTTAGAATAAAGACTATTCATCAATCCTAGTCTCCAAATCTACTTCTATACATTCTAACTTATCATTGGACATTAATGCATCGAATAGACGTTTACTTCCTCCGAAAATCGTGAAATCAAGGTCATAGTCGGTGGACAGGCACCAGCTACGATCTTCGGGCCACCAATATGTAGGGGAGCCGTCCAATTCCCCCTTGTTATAAATAGTGAATATATCGCTGAGTTTGCCTGTATACAGATGCCCGTTTTCCACTTCATCTTCCGGGATCCTGCCAATTAGCTTCATAATATGATAAAAGAAATAACATGTTTTATTATTCGCGAAGGGTGCCAATACCTTGGTCATTTCCTTCAGTACATCCAGATTGATATGACCTTCATCAGGATAAATTAAATATCTTGGACAGCCTCCAAGCTTTTTGGCAATTGCCTTACTGCTAATCTTTTTGTCATATAAGATATCGTACTTTGTAGCGAGCTCCTTTAGGGTTATCCCTTCACCAAGGTCCATTTCTATTTCATGGAGCGGATGAAACTGACTCCAGAAAAGTGTCTCATCTTGGATACTTTGGTCTCGATAAAAGGTTGAATTCATGATTTTGCAATAGTGGGTATAGCCATTCGGAATAAGATTGCCGACTCTGCCGCCATTCCAATTTTCAAAATCAACACTTACGGTATTTTCTTCAATCCACTCATATGCCGTTAAATCATTCCATCTTTTAATCAGTATCATCTCCTTTTTTTATTGCTCAGTCAAAATAACCGGTCCATTTTTTGTGATGGCTATGGTATGTTCATATTGTGCAGAAAGTTTTCCGTCCACTGTCCTAGCCGTCCATCGATTATCATCCATCTTACTGTGCCAGGTGCCTTCGTTAACCATCGGTTCAATGGTGATGACCATTCCTTCCTTTAGACGGACGCCACGACCCGGTGACCCAAAGTGGAAAACTTGCGGCTCTTCATGAATGCTTTTGCCAATGCCGTGTCCAGTAAAATCACGGACAACTGAATAGCCTTCTTTTTCTACATACGTTTGGATTGCATGACCGATATCTCCAAGACGGTTACCGATAACCGCCTTTTCAATTCCTAGATATAAGGATTTTTTCGTCACATCCATCAGTTTTTGTGCTGCATCACATACCTCACCAACAGCATAGGTCCAGGCCGAATCAGCGAGTGCACCATGGAGATTCACTACCATATCAATCGTGACAAGATCTCCTTTTTTTAGAGGTGTCTCCCTAGGGAATCCATGACAAATCTCATCATTAACGGAGGCACATGTAGCAAACTTGTATCCCCTATATCCGTATTGTTCCGATTTAGCACCATTCTTTTTTAAAAATGCGTCCACATACTTATCAATTTCTATGGTAGTAATTCCGGGTTTAATCTTTTTCGCCAATCCTCTGTGACAGGCCGCCAAAAGTTTCCCCGCTTTTGCCATTGCTTCTATTTCCCTTTCTGATTTTAGAATTATCATTGTGTTTGCACCCTTTTCTGTTTGTATTCTATATATTATAAAATTTTCCTTTTTTTATATTGATAGTTAGTTTATGAAAATACCAGTGATAAAGTGTGTCGTGGGGTTTTGAGTGCCATATACTTGTTTCGTAAGTCTAAATGTCCGAAGATTTCGGATTTTTGACCAAAGATTTGGAGAAGTTGACCGAAGATTGACGTTAAATGACCGAACGAAATTTTTTAGTGTCCAAAGGTGAAAAAAAATTGACCGAACTCCACCCTCAATTGTCCGAACGTCCTGCTGAAATACGAGCAAAGTGTCCGAAGCACGGCCCAAAATGGCCGAACACATTTAAAAGTATGAGTTTTTGCTGATTTCGTACAAATTTAGCCCCGTTTTTTAGATCCATTCTTAATATAAAAGATCAATTACCTAAAACCACTTCTAGTAAGGGCACCCCTAATCCCACAACCTAAAAAAGCACCATCCAACCAAGTGGATAGTACTTCTAATGGTGTTAAACCAATTCAAATGACTCTTCAATTTCAATGCTGCCCTTAACAGATTGGACCATCGGACAGTTCTTGCTGGCAAGCTCGATGGCAGATTCGATCTTACTTTCCACTAGGTCTTGTCCTTTTATCGTGTAATGAATATGTATTTTCTCAATTCGATTCGCTTCTTTTTCATTACGTGTAACATCTGCATTAATCGTGATATCCTCTATTTCCATGCGCTTCTTTTTCAGGATGCTCTTTAGCACGCCGCCACTGCAAACTGCGATGGAAGATACCATCAACTGATACGGACGGAAACCGTATTGCTCATCGCCTGCAACATGTAACTCTCCGTATTCCAAGTTCGTCTTAAATCCGACTTCTCTCATTTTGAATTCCATTTGGCTTTCATCTCCTTCTTACATTTAGAATAGCAAATCTACAAATACCCTTGCCAGTTTTTTGTCTGCTACATATTATCCATTCCAAAATCGTAATAAGTTATGTAGAATTAGGGGTGGTAAAAATACTAACATTTCGAGGTTGCATCTTATGAATCGTTTCCGTTTTTGGATCCTTGTATCCATTGTAGCAGTTTCCGGCTTTAGCCAAGGAATGCTGTTACCTTTAATTGCTGTTATATTTGAAAATAGTGGCATATCCTCTACTTTAAATGGACTAAACGCCACAGCCTTATATATTGGAATATTACTTGCATCCCCTTTTATGGAACAACCTTTGCGTAAATACGGCTACCGTCCAGTAATCTTGGTCGGCGGTTTTCTAGTTGTTGTTTCCCTCGCACTTTTTCCATTATGGCAGAGCTTCTGGTTCTGGTTTATTTTACGTTTGCTGATTGGGATTGGAGACCATGCCTTGCACTTTGCAACGCAAACTTGGATTACATCGTTTTCAGCTGAAAATGTACGAGGCCGAAATATTTCTCTATACGGAGTGTTTTTTGGAATTGGTTTTGCAACTGGCCCTCTAATGACGCCATTGGTTGAGATAAACCAGGCACTTCCATTTATTTTATCCTCCATACTTTGTTTGATAGGTTGGGTGTTTCTCTTCTTTCTGAAAAATGAACATCCTGAACAGGAACTTGGAGTTAACTCTTTCTTTGAAACCATTGCACGCTTCCGTAAAGCCTGGAAATATGGATGGATTGCCTTCCTGCCACCTCTAGGCTATGGCTTCTTGGAAGCTTCATTGAACGGTAGTTTTCCTATATACGCTTTGCGGACTGGAATTGAGGTTGGAAGTGTTTCTGTATTACTTGCTTCCTTTGCTATCGGTGGAATCGTTTTTCAGTTGCCTCTTGGGATATTGAGCGACAAATTTGGTCGTCGCAATATTTTACTGGTTATTCTTTCCACGGGTTGCTTAAGTTTTGTAACCGCAAGTTTCCTTGAAGAAACTTTCATCGCATTGGCGGTATGCATCTTCATCGCAGGAATGCTCGTGGGATCTACCTTCTCGCTCGGTATCAGCTACATGACAGACCTGATGCCTAAAAACCTTCTCCCTACTGGTAATCTTATGTGTGGAATTGCTTTTAGTATTGGGAGTCTGGGCGGGCCATTTTTCGGAGGGCTTTTTATTCAATACTTTTCTGACATCAGCTTTTTCCACATCATTAGCTTTTTGCTGTTTGTGATATTCTTGTTGACGTATTCTTTTGGAGAACGAGGGATGGTTGCGGTGAAAGGATAAATCGATATAAACAAGATGCGATTACTTGCAAGCTCCTTTAAATGCAGTATCAATATTTAGTCCCTAGTAAAAACACCTGTTGTCCTACTTATTTAGACAACAGGTGTTTTTGGCACTTCTTTAATCCCTATCCATAAGCTAGGAGATTTAATGAAAGAGTTGAAGCATAATATAAACCAATTAATATGGTACAAACGCTCTCCTATCCGCATAGGTTTTGCAAAGGGGACAGCAGTAAATCTTTTTGTTCTTTTCCTTGTAAGTGAAATAGGTTCTTACTTTTTTCTTACAAAAATAACATGTCTTTTTGAAAAACATTATTAGTCTCCTTTTTCCTATCCCAGAATTTATTGGTTTTCCAATATCTCCTTAACTTTCTTCAAATCTTTCTCGTTTGCCTTTTTCATCATAGTTGCCATAATAGGTGAAAACAATTTGGAAAAGCCCTTTGGCTCTCCCTTGTTTTGAAGTGTCATCTTAGTTGTATTGGTATTTATTGCAGTCCATGTATAAGTGGTTTCCATTGGGAATGGACCTTGTGCAGTTTTCATCGTTAATTTTTCGCCAGGTATAAATTCAACAATTTCATATATGTAAGCGAGTTCCTTGCCAAGAAATTTTGCTCTAAACGCAATTTGTGAACCTAGCTGCAAAGGTTTGGGTGTCCGCCAATCGGATGAATCGATATTATAATACCAAACCGGCGCATGATCCGGATTGGCTGCATAGTCCGCCACCTGCATCTTCGAACAGTTAATGATAACCTCTGTTGTAACATTCACCATAAATTACCCTCCTGACATAAAAAACTCTAACTAATGTCTAATCCTACCATACCACTAACTTCTGGAATACCCCCTTACATCAACCTTTTCCTTTGTCGCATCACCTTATTACCGCGACATAAAGGGGTCTGACCCCTTTTTCAAAAAACTTTCAAAAAGTTGTTCCATTTCTAAATATTCTGTTATATAATAATATAAATCGAACATACACTGTACTAATACAAAGGAGGAGAAGAGAACATGAGCAGACAGGAACGTAAAAACATGATTAATTTTATTGAAGTGATGAAGAAGGCAGATCGTGAGTCATTGGCTTTTATGACGGATGCCGATATCGAGCATCTATACAATAATGTTTACGAGCAAATGATGATTCATCAAAGTCTCTAAAATCGAAGTTCCACCCAAAAAGAAAAAACTGCAACCTCCCACATCAAGCGGAAGGTTGCAGTTTTTCATTTTGTGTTACTTTTGCTTTTTTCTGTCCATTGACAATAATGATCCCTACAACCACAAGCATTAAGCCAATCAATATGGAATAATGCATAACTTCATCTAAAAACACACCAGATAGCATTACACCAAACACAGGTACTAGGAAAAGGTACATCGACACTTTACCAACCTTGTTATATTTCATTACGTTGTTCCACAGAATAAAGCCTGCTGCGGATAAAAATGCAAGATACACCACAAGCAACAGCGTATACCCATTAAAGGCAAATGGAAGAAACCCTGCGCTAACTCCACCAACGACAATTAACCCTACCGACCCGAACAACATTTGATACGCCGTTAGATAAGACACATTCATGGATGCCGCGCGTTCTTTTGCCATAATGTTTCCATAAGCAGAAGCCATCATCGCCAGCAAAAGAAGTAACTCCCCTATTCCAAATTGAACACCCGCACCGGCTTTTGGCAAATTAACCACTAACACGCCACCAAACCCCAATGCTATACCAATCCATTTCCTGACAGACAAGGAATCGTCGGCATATAAAAAATGAGCAAACAAAATTTGAAAAAACGAAGCCGTTCCAGCTATAACTGCTCCCTGCATTCCCGTTGAATAACTTAAACCAAAGTAGAACAATAAATATTGCAAGAAAGTCTGTACTAACCCTAGCTGTGCCAATGGAATGATAGTCGCTCTTCTCAGTTTTAGCGGTTGGCTCAATAGGGTAAAAAATAGAAAGATCATAACACCAGCGAGGAAAAATCGATAGCCAGCAAATAAAAGCTGCTTGTCATAATCACTCGCCCCTATATCTAAAGCAGTATAACTTAGTTTAATGGCAGGAAATGCACTGCCCCACAGAAATGTCGCAAACATCGCTGCTGCAATGATACCAAGCTTGCTTGTAAAAAATTTTTCAGCTTTCACGGCCATTCACCTTCTCTCCAAGCTACATTATACACACAAGAATTATATCTTACATACTGTATAGTCTTGGAAAAGAAAAAATACTGGCAATCTCCATTGCATTAATCTATAATAATAACTAGATAATAATTAATATAATTTATTGATAATTACTCTCAGTAGAAAAGACTCCTTATAAGTGTTGCTGCTATCACATAGATGGCAGCTTTCATCATTTAATTAGGTTACTGATGTTGATTATTTTTCTCAATTAGGAGGTTGCATAATATGAAAGAAATGACAGAAAGTCTACAAAAAGAATCAGTTCTCACCAGGTTCACCACTCACATCGAACTTATTTTCGCCATAATTTCAGGGGTACTAATTTTTACAGGTTGGATATTGTTAAAGTTTGATATCCAAACCGTTGCTGTCCCTATTTTCATTCTTTCGTTTTTGATTGGTGGATACTTTAAAGCAAAAGAAGGCATACAAGATACCATCGAAGAAAAAGAACTGAATGTAGAAATGCTGATGATCATTGCAGCCATTGGTGCTGCAATCATCGGGTATTGGATGGAAGGCGCCATTCTTATCTTTATTTTCGCACTAAGTGGCGCTTTAGAAACATACACAATGAACCGGAGTCAAAAAGAAATTTCCGCCCTCATGGACATTCAACCTGAGGAAGCATTAAGAATAATGGGTGACAAGGAAGAACGAGTGCATATTTCCGAGCTTGCCATAGGTGAACACGTACTTGTTAAACCTGGCGAACGTATTCCAACAGACGGAAACATTGTCAGAGGAGAATCCGCGATAGATGAAGCTGCCATCACAGGCGAATCGATCCCTCTTGAGAAAAAACAAGGCGATGGGGTCTATGCAGGAACCATGAACGTTAACGGCTCAATAGTGGTGGAGGTCACCAAACTCTCTACAGAAACCTTGTTCCAAAAAATTATCAATCTTGTCCAAAATGCTCAAAGTGAAAAATCTCCTTCTCAACAATTTTTGGAACGTTTTGAAGGACCGTATGTGAAAATTGTCCTTGGGGTTGTTGCTGTCATGATGGTTCTCCCCCATTTCCTTCTCGGATGGAGCTGGAACGAAACCTTTTACCGGGCGATGATTCTTCTTGTTGTTGCTTCTCCTTGTGCACTAGTTGCTTCCATTATGCCGGCAACATTGTCTGCCATCTCCAATGGTGCGCGCAAAGGAATCTTGTTTAAAGGCGGCGTGCACCTGGAGAATTTAAGCCATCTGCAAGCCATCGCTTTTGATAAAACTGGGACGCTAACGAAAGGAAAGCCTGAAGTAACAGACGTGGTAGTCCGTGAAAATATAACGGAAGACGAATTCTTATATATTGTCGGTTCCATTGAAAGCTATTCTAACCATCCGCTCGCACAGGCAATTACAGCATATGCCCGAAAAAATAGCCCTAAACCTCTCATACGTCCGGATCACTTGGACGATAAAGCAGGCTGGGGAGTAAAAGGAAACTTACATGATAAGGAATATCTTGTAGGCAAGGCCGATTATGTTGGGACAGATACTGCCAAATTGTTTGGGGATGGGATTGCAGAATCCTACACCAATGAAGGAAAAACGGTCGTTTATGTAAAAGATGAAGCAGGAATTGTCGGCATTCTGGCTTTAAAAGATGTTATCCGCAAAGAAACCGTAGAAGCTATCAAGCAACTTCGTACTCTTGAGGTTCAGACCATTATGATTACTGGTGATAGCGAACGCACAGCTGCGGCCATTGCAGATCAGGCTGCTATTGGAAAATTTGTAGCGGAATGCTTGCCAGAGACAAAAGTAGAAACCGTAAAAAATTTAAAAGAAGAATATAACATGGTCGGAATGGTTGGGGACGGGATAAATGATGCTCCGGCACTCGCAACAGCCAATGTAGGAATAGCAATGGGGGAAGGCACAGATGTAGCACTTGAAACTGCTGACGTCGTACTGATGAAAAATGATCTAGTGAAAATTGCTGAAGCCATAAAGCTATCGAAAAGAATGAACAAAATCATTAAACAAAATGTCATTTTCTCTATCACAGTAATTATGCTTCTAATCAGTTCCAACTTCCTTCAATTCATTGACCTTCCATTCGGTGTCATTGGCCATGAAGGCAGTACCATACTTGTTATCCTAAATGGATTAAGATTATTACGATAGATTCACCATAAAAAAGCAGCGAGGCCATATGCCCGCTGCTTTTTTGCTATCTAGTGATAGCCGTTTTGCCCGTTTGCACTTCCTGAAGTTTTATTCTTCGGTTTGTGCTTAGAGTTTTGTTTTGTACCGCCATCTTTTTTCGTATGCTTTGTCATGAAAGGTCCCTCCGATTTGGTTAGAGTGTCTTTCAACAATAGATTTCCCTTTTGAGTGAAAAGTTTGTCTGGGAATTTTTATCGCACAAAGCTTTTCTTCCATTGCAGCAAGATTGCATTGATTTCTCCACCAATGATAATCATCAGACCTGAAAGATAAAACCACACAAGCAGAACAATTATCCCTCCAAGACTTCCATACATCGCTGTATAGTTCCCAAAGTTGCTCACATAATAGGAAAACAAAACCGAAACAGACATCCAACCGATTGTTGCAAAAAAAGAACCTGCCAACACATCCTTTAAGTGAAGACGGATGTTTGGTGCAGCCAAATACAAACAAGTAAAAACAAAAAACAAAATGACAAAACTTACTCCCCACCTAATGGTATTCCAGATGGTGATAAATTCTTCTGACAGGCCGTAGGAGGAAAAAATAAACAAACCGATCTCCCTACCAAAAACAGGCAATAACAACGCCACAATAATGACAAATACCATCGCAAGGGTTAACAAGATTGCCGTGCCTCTTACAATGAAGAAATGTCTATTCTCATTTACATCAAATGCCCTATTGAACGCCCGAACAATTGCATTAATTCCATTAGAAGCAAACCAAATCGTCGCGATGATCCCAAAAGACAATAAGTCTCCACGTTGTTCATTTAGGATGCGAACTACATTTGATTCAATTAGAAGCATCGTATCTCCTGGAGCATACTGGTGAATCATTCCTAACACATCATCCTGTGTAATCGGCACATAAGCAATTAGGGTGAGTAAAAAAATAAGAAACGGAAAAAGAGATAATAAGAAAAAATACGCTAACTCTGCTGACATACCCAATGCTTCATTCCGATCTAGGCGATGAAACAGCTGTTTTCCAAAACGTAATATCCCCATTCACTCTCCTCCAGCACGTATCATTTACTCTATTCTATTGTGAGCAAGTCCACCTTACGACAAGTTTTTATTCTTTCGCTCTGCTGAATCCAAATGCTTAGCAATAACTTCTTTAGTTTCTGAAACTATCTCGAGCATCTGAGGTGTCGTTTCTTTTAACTCATTCACTTTAGAACGAAGATAATCAATATCCTTCGATACATCTTCCACTTTTGTTTTTACAGATTCGATTTGATGACGTACTGAATCAGCAATTTCCTGTGGATGCTGCATCGCATACTTTAATTTTGAACCAACACACCTGCCATTATGTATGACTGTGGTTCTTGTATTTTTATCTAATAAAGAAATGGCCCCACCGATAAGCGCCCCAATCAACATACCATCCACTAATTTATTTCTGTTCCCCATAATAATCTCTCTCCTATCCAATAGTTTTTCTTTTACATACATTTTCCGTCAAACATACCTTTATTATAAACATATTTTGAAACTTTCACGAATCTTGTAATGGTTTAATACCCTAGTTTCCATAAGAAGATACTGTTTTTTCTCCATTCGTGATAAAATAAGGAAAAGCTATTGAACGAAAGGACGGTTCAGATGAACTTAACAGAAAAATCAACAGAAAATGTAGAATATATGATTGAAGCCATCAAAGGCAAACTCAAAGTATTAAACCTTGGCGCCATTAAGCCTTCCCATTTTGATGAAGAAATGTATGAAGAGTTAAAAGATATTTATGAACTTGTCATGAGAAAACCATCATTCAGCCCGAACGAAATGCAAGCAATCGCAGAAGAACTGGGCAACCTGCGTAAACAATAACTTGAATTCTAAAACACTTACTTCGGTAGGTGTTTTTTTATCTAAAATACTTTGCTAAACGCCGCTGTTGATTTCCGCAAATGGCTTCGCTTTCCTAGGGGCTGACGAGAGCCTCCTCGGCTTTGCCTGCGGGGTCTCCACCTAGCGCTATCTCCCTCAGGACAAGGAAGGCTTCGGCAGCGATTCATCGCACGAAGAAAATGCGTAGCATTTTCGAGGAGTCTTCGCCTTTTGCTCCAATCAACAGCTAAAAAATTTACAGTTTCAACATTCACCCTAAATTATACATAGTACTAGCCCTACTTCCTTGTGCATATAAGTGTACAGAGGGGGGATAAGCATGGCTTTTCTATACGCAGCAACAATAGGATTTGTCTTATTATTATTTTTATTGATGGGCATCTTTCTCTATAATGTCTCACAAGGACTTAACAAAAAAGACGCCATAGAAATTGATCCTCTGCCTCCAGAACCGACAGAAGAAAATGAATCAATAAACGCAAAATGAAGCAACCTGCAGAAGGTTGTTTCTTTTTTTATTTGGACTTAATAAGGTAAAATAAATAAGGAATAGACATACAATGAGGTGGCTTATTTGGATACGATTACCCATACACTTTTTGGGATGACCATATACGGTGCAGTCGACAAGCGCCAAGATGACAAAAAAACAAAAATAGCAATGTTTGTCTCAGCTGTTGGGGCAAGCCAAATTCCGGACAGTGATGTCATCTCCAGCCTCTGGGATACAGAAGGCATGTATCAAATGTGGCACAGAGGCATTACCCACTCATTGTTTATGGTTCCGATTTGGGCATTGCTTTTCTTTCTAATTAGTATCTGGTTTTTGAAGAGAAAAGATTGGCGTTTTCTCTGGGTCCCGCTTATTGCTGTTTTCATCCATAACACATCAGACTTGTTCAACGCTTGGGGAACAGGATACCTAGAGCCATTCTCCACTATAAGAATAACCTTTGGCACCATCCCCATTGTGGATTTTGTTATCTGGATAGTTATTGCTCTCGCCTTTTTCGCCAGAAAGCTTTGGAATAAAGAAAGACATCAACTTTATCGCTTGGTGTGGGTTCTGATAATTGCTCATATTGCCTTACAGACTAGCCAGGGATATCTGTTGTATAAGCAATATGAAGATAAATACGATCAAGTCGCATTGTCTGCAAGTTTCCTCCCTTGGCACTTTTCTATCATAGGTAAAAATGAACATACCGTGGAAATCTTTGATGATGCACTTTTCACAGAACCTAAATTGCAATACACATTAAAATCCGCAGAAGAAGCCGACCTGGACACACTATTTGCCGAAGTTCCAGAAGCAAAAACCTTATACGAATGGTCTCCATTTGTAGTAATAGTCGATGACAAAGAAAAACTGGGCATCTACGACCCAAGATTCTACCGAAACGGCCAATCATTCCTATTTGAATATATAGAAAAACAGTAAATGTAAAGTATTAACATATCCCACTTGCTTGTTGAAAAAAAGTTACGAGACTCCTGCGGTACTTAATAATTTACAGCTGTGGATTGGAGCAAAAGGCGAAGACTCCTGAGGGAGATAGCGCTAGGTGGAGACCCCGCAGGCGTAGCCGAGGAGGCTCCAGCAGCGCCCCTAGGAAAGCGAAGCCATTTGCGTAGATCAACAGCGGCGTTTGAGGATATATCATAAATTTTCGTTTTTTTTAGCTTTTCATGTATATTATTCTACTAAACTGGGAATACTATCATTAAATACTAAAAACAAACGAGGTGCTAGAAGATGATAGTTTCAAAGAGATACTTTTTAACGGACATGGAACGTGAAAGTGTAGAACAAACATTAGCTAACAAAGGTCACCTGCGTGAAGAAGTTTTAGGAATGGATGATGAAGAAATCATTCACATCTACCAAAAATACATGGTTCAAGAACTAATTACGAAATAAATAGATTTCCCTTACAAAACCGTGACAAATGTCCGGTTTTTTAGTTTGACCAAATTTAATAATCTTTTTCAAAATTGTTAAAGAACCACAAAAGGCGACCAGTTACCACTCTTGATAACAGATCGCCTATATATATTTAAGGGGGGAGAATATATGGTTATTGTGGGCTTAATCCTTTAATAAGATCTAACCTGGGTTTTACGACTTCTACCTTAATTCCTTTAGCTTTGTACTTATCGACAATCTTCCTGACGTCGATTCCTTTTTTGGCTTTTTCTACAGTTTTTTGCATGTTTCAATCCCTCTATTCATTAGATTTTTGGACTTTCACACATACATATTTGATCTATATTCTACACTAGAACATTTGCTTAACTAGTTTCATTTCAGTTTCTTCCAACTTGCCATCACGATAATAAGTAACTTTCATCGTATCGCCGATATTTTTTTGGCTATAAAGGAATTTTCTTAAACCAAGTGCGTCCTTTATTTCTTGGTCATCTAGTTTTACAATTACATCGTATTGTTTAAGATTAGCCTTATCTGCAGGAGAAGTTGGTTCTACTCCTGTAACGACGATTCCGCTTTTCACTTCTTCAGGAAGCTTTAAAGTAGACCTTTGTGCTTCAAGTGGCACATCAGATAGGGAAGCTAAGCCTACTCCCATAAACGGTCTTTGCACTTCTTTATGCTTCTCCAGATCTTCGATGATCGGTTGAACAGCACGAATAGGGATGGCAAATCCTATTCCTTCTACTCTTGATTGAGCAATTTTCATGGAGTTGATTCCGATAACTTCCCCACGAAGGTTAACAAGTGCTCCACCACTGTTCCCTGGATTAATGGCAGCATCAGTTTGAATAACATCTGCTTCCCAGTCAGCCTGGCCATTTTGATCTATGTCAACGGGAATAATCCGCTCTTTTCCACTAATGATTCCTTGTGTTACAGATCCAAAAAACTCAAGTCCTAGAGGGTTACCAATAGCAATGACCGGTTCACCTAAGGTGATTGCATCAGAGTCACCGAAAGTTGCAACTTGTTTAATGTTTGCATCATCTACCGTCAAAACAGCCAAATCTGTCAATGCATCGCTGCCAACCACTTCAGCTTCCACTCTCGTTCCATCCACCAAGCTTACTTCCACTTTCGAAGCTCCGTCAATAACATGTGCGTTAGTTACAATATAAGCTTTACCGTTCTCCTTTTTGTAAACAACACCTGAGCCGGTTCCAGCCTCCTGATCTCCCTGTGCGCCTCGTGGGTCAAACAAGGAATTTCCGCCACTTTGTATATTAACTACCCCAACTACAGCTTCAGAAACGTTTTCTACCGCATTTGTGATGTTTGTTTGTATTTTTTCATATTCCACTTGGTCTGTTTGAACTACAGAGTTGGTTTCTACACTCATTGGTGTTGATTCAGTTGCACCTGCTTCATTGTTATCCATGTAAAATCCCCAGTCCAAAAGGACGGGTAACATGGCTACAATTCCAAGCGCACCTACAACTCCTCCTGTAACTGCTGCAAAGACTACTTTTCCGAAGCTTTTTTCTTTCCTAGTTCTCTTTTGAGTTACATGATCGTCATAATAACCCATACTCGCTTCACCTCATCAGTTTTTTATCTACTTTTATTTAACCCTATTAGGATGAAAGTAATCTTAAAGAAAAATGAGAATATGATGAGAAATTTTCAGTTACGCTACTCTTGTTGTGTTTCTTCTAGTACACCATTCAGCTTAACAGTAATCATCGTCCATTCTCCTTCTACACTATCCGCTATAATGGTACCTTTGTAATTCGTCACCATTCTTTTTGCGATGGAGAGTCCAAGTCCTTGACCACCTTTTTCTCTGCTCCGTGCTTTATCAACTCTATAAAAACGATCAAAAACTTTTTCTAGATCATCTTTTGGAATTCCAATCCCATAATCTTTTATGGATAAGGCAAATTGGTCTTCTATTTGTTCTGTAACAATCTCAACTGTTGTGGAACCATTAGAATATTTCACGGCATTATCAAGTAAAATGATGAGAACCTGCTCCAAATGCCTTTCTGCTATGGCTACTTTCATATCACTATTTAAGTTATTCTCATACTTAAATGAGAGAGAAGGGTAGAGCAAGGTGAATTTTTTCACAACCTCTTCTACCACATGGACAGGTTGTATGAAGTCCTCTGCTAATTCCAATCTATCTGATTCCAGTCTGGTGAGTTCCAGCAACTCATAGACAAGCATTTTGAGCCGTTCTACTTCTTGTTGTGAAGCCTTTAGTGACTCTTCCAACACCTCAGGATCATTTTTCCCCCAACGATTGAGCAGTTTCAGATGTCCCTCTAAAATGGATATTGGAGTACGCAATTCATGGGAGGCATCCTCTACAAATTGTTTTTGTTTTTGGAAAGAAATTTCTACATCATCCATCATTTCATTGAAAACATTGGACAGATCTGCTATCTCATCCTTTTGGTTTTTATCCTGCGGCACCCGTTCTTTAAAGCCGCGCATCTTAATTCGTTTCATTGTATCCGTGAGCGCTTGGATTGGGGCAAGGAGTTGTTTGGCAATAAGCATACCGCCGACTCCGCTCAAAAGAATGGCTCCAGCACCAGCAGACCATGTGACAAGAAAAATCAGTCCTCGAAGCCGCTCATAATTCTTTAAGTCTCTTATTATTTCTATGTACCCAATAAATCCATTGGTAATCACGGGTTTTCGATGAATGAGATAGTGTTTTCCATTTACCTTCACATGCTCAAGGTTTTTGCTTTCCACTGGTGTGATAAGTAATTCTCGAGGGAGATTTGTTGCAACAGCAACCAGCAGAGTCCCTTCTCTGTCGATGACACGGATAAGTTCATTCGTTTCATTTACTTTCTCAATAAAACCGCTGCTATTAACTATCTCAGACCTTCCTATAAAAAATGGTTGTTCAGAGAAATATGCTTGTATTTCTTTCATCTTTTCCTGAATATTACGTTCCTCTTGTTCAATCATCCACGTTCTCATTACATAATATTGAACAGAATTATAGGCTACAAAGAGGACAAATAATACTAATGATGACCAAATAGTTATTTTCCATCTGATTGGCAGTTGCTTAATATATCTTTGCAATTTAGTCATTTTCTCATCACGTAACCTGTGCCTCGTACTGTTTGGATATAGCTCTCTTCGTTTGGTTTATCAATCTTATTGCGCAGATAACGGACATAGACATCAACAACATTTGTTTCAGCGTAAGAACCTAGCTCCCATACTTTATCTAACAATAGTTCCCTTGTTAGCACCCTGTTAATATTGGTTATGAACACCACAAGAAGGTCGAATTCCCTTTTTGTCAGTTCAATCTGTTCATCCGCCCTCGTGACGGTTCTTGCATCCAGGTCTACTTTCAGCTCTCTGAATGAAAGAATATTGTGTGCCTCTTCCTTCTTCCCTTCCATACGGCGGAAAAGTGCACGAATTCTTGCAAGTAGCTCCTCAATTGCAAATGGTTTGGACATATAGTCATCTGCACCACTATCAAGACCTGATACCTTGTCCATCACACTATCCCTTGCAGTCAGCATAATGATGGGGGTTTCTTTGGCTGCACGTATTCTCCGACAAACTTCCATCCCACTAAGTCCGGGTAGCATCAGATCTAGCAAGATTATATCCCACTCTTCTTTTAATGCGAGATCAAGTCCCTCTCTCCCATCATAAGATGTGGCAACTTCAAAACCTTCATATTGTAATTCCAGCTCAATAAAGCGAGCAAGATTTTTTTCGTCTTCTATAATAAGTACTTTGCACATGGTTGCACCTCCACTTTAAGTGTGGGTTCTATGATTTATTTTAGACGAATTGCCTAATTTTGAGTCTCTCTTTTATACTACCTAAATATTGGTGCTGGTGGGATGAGAATTTGATGAGAATTGAAAGTGTAATGTTGGTGTAACGTCTATGTAAAATAAAAACCGAGTTCACCTAATTCAAGAGGTGACTCGGTTGTGGATTTTATAGTTTAATCAAACCTTTTCATGATTTGGTTCTGATAGTCTTTAAAAACTGCTGAGTTGGCATCTTTTTTCTTCTTTTGGATGAGTTGCTGTAATCGAAGTTGTTTTTCAGTCAGTCTTTGGTTCAACCTGGCTTCCTCTAAATCACTATGCGCTCCTTCGATAAGGTCCTCCAAATATTCAATTTCTGTCCGCACTTGTTGTTCTTCCATCATTCCGGCATTCTTCATCATTTTGTAGGCCATTCTCATTTCTGGAGGAACATTGGATAAGTCTTCAAGTTCCAAACGTTTTCCGTATCCTGGCAGGTTTTCAAATTCTCCATCTTCATAAGCTTTTCTAATTTTTTCATCTGTTAGTCGAAAAAAGTCCACCGCACTCACCCTTTTCCTTTTCATTACTACCAGTTTACCCCATTTATATATAAAAGAATGTGTATTTTTTCTGAACATTCTAACAACACTCAACGAAATTTACTATTGTCGGAAGGGTGTTTGCGCGTTATAATACATGTTTGTGGGTCCTGTGCGGCCGGGTGGGAGAGGGAAACTGAATAAGGTGTTTTATTATGCTTCAATGGATGAAGAATTCATTTGATTTGGCTGGTCATGAGACGACTCTAAAGCGTGAAATGATGGCCGGAATGATCTCTTTCTTTACCATTGTGTACATTATTGCTGTTAATGCAACGATTCTTGCAGAAGCAGGTATTCCGATGGAAGCCGGAATCATCGCCACTATCCTCACTTGTGTAGTGGGCTGTTGGCTGATGGGGTTTTGGGCAAATGCGCCGATCATCCTCGTTCCGGGTATGGGAATCAACGCTATGTTTACCTATACGTTGGTTCACTCTATGGGATTAACTTGGCAAGAAGCATTGGGCGTTGTAGTGGTTTCTGGTGTGATAGTAACGATTATTTCGTTTACAAAACTTGCACAAGTGCTACTCGAGGCAATTCCAAGCTCTTTAAAGCATGCGATTACGGTTGGGTTAGGATTATTTTTGACCCTGATCGGTTTAGAAAAAGGCGGTCTTATCGTAAAGGGTGAAAACTCTCTACTATCACTTGGAGATGTTTCTAATCCCTATGTGGTTGCCACAATTCTGACTGTTATTTTAGCCGTTACGTTATTTATGCGAAATGTCCCAGCCAACTTTTTAATTAGTATTGTTGCTGGTACAATTATTGCAGCTGTTTTAGGAGTGGTAAGCTTTTCTGATGTTGGAGGAAGTGCTTTACCGATGGATAGCTATCTTTCCTTATTTGGTGCCGTTTCTTTTGCAAAGATTGGAGAGTTCACATTTTTAGTGGCTGTCTTCTCTTTAACGATGGTTCTCCTGTTTGAGAACATCGGGCTTATCAACGGACACCTTGGAATGATTAACCGCCCTGAAAAGTTCAAACGTTCCTTCCAGGCAAACGGAATTTCCATTTTAACAAGTGGATTTTTCGGTACCAGCCCTACCGTTTCGACAGTGGAAACGGCAGCAGGTATCGCCGCTGGCGGAAGAACCGGTGTAACAGCAATAACGACAGGAAGCCTATTTTTGCTTTCCTTGTTTGCGATTCCCTTCATTAAAATAATTCCTGGCAGTGCGATTGCGCCAATTTTGATTATCATTGGTGTATTGATGCTTCAATCGGTGAAGCAAATCGACTTCCAAGACCTATCAGAAGGATTCCCTGCATTCTTAGTAATTGTAATGATCCCATTCTCTTACTCTATCGCAGACGGAATTGCATTCGGATTCATCGCCTACCCGCTAATGAAGCTGGTACTAGGCAAAGCAAAAGAAGTCTCCGCCCCACTCTATGTGATCGCGGCACTCTTCTTCCTGACGTTTCTAACAAATGTGCATTGATGGTTCGAAGATTGATTTTAGATTGATTGATATATATGAGTAGAAAGATATGAAAAAAAAATCCTTGAGGGGGTCAGACCCCTCAAGGATTTTTTTAGTTAGTGTCGAATACTAAATGGTTGCACCAAATTATCCTTTATTCGTATTCTATCTTTATCGTACAAACGCCTCACGTCGATCTGAAAATGCATCGACGAGCCATCTTGGATGCATAGGCAACAGGTCATGCGGCAATTTGTTTGGGGCGAAGAATTCTAGTTCAATCAATGCAGGGTCCTTCTTAGTTGTTGTCCCTCCCGTAATTTCCGCTTCAAAATAGGATGTGACAAACTGGACTAAGCGCCCATCCGGGTATTCGAAAGTTTGTGATTCTGGATCTGAGTACACTCCAATCAGGCGGTACGGATCGACCACCAGCCCTGTATCTTGATACACCTCGCGCACAGCCGCTTCCTCTACTGTCTCACCGGGCTCTACATGCCCGGCTGGAATGGTCCATAAACCCACATCTGCTCGCTTTTGTAATAAGATTCTTTTTTGTTCATCAAAGATGATCACTGCCACTGCAGGATACATGCTAATTGGTTTTTGTTTATTCATCATAGGAATACTCCTAACACTACTTTTTAACCTAGTCTAACGCGGTCTCACGCTACTTTCAACGGAAAGCCCAAGGCATAGCCAAAAATAGGTCTTTATTCCAAATAAATTATTCCATATTGTTCTTATTTATGGTTAGATGCTACCAATCTTACACTCTACCCCCATAAAAAAACCAGCGTCCTATTAAACACGCTGGTTCATTCCATTCATTGTGCGAATCTCTTCTTTGGTCACTTCCGTACCCAACTCATAGATGGCTACAAGAATTTTATCTAGTATTAATTGCTGTTTGTCCCTATGTTCTTGGGTGCTTTTTTCATTTAGCGGGCTTTTGAACGCATCTGGACTATATTCTGTCGTATGCAACTCCTCAAAAAGTCTTTCAATCTCATGAATTTCTTCCTGTGTTGCAAGAACTTCATAATATTTAACCTGATCGTCAAAAGGTTCCCTGTGAATCTGGCCTGTTTCCATTGTTACATAATAAGTAAACTTATCCAATGTGATTCCCTCCTTTCAAACACCAATACCTTACGCACTTTTTGTGTTGCTGGTGGACGAGCTTTTTCTTTCTTTATAATATCGGAATCCTTCCTTCACCAATATCGGCAACACCGCAACAAACACTCTTTTAAATAGTTTACTCATTTTATCGCCTCCTTGTTTTATAGTCTTGTAATACCCGCACTCCTCACTCATAAAACAAATTCATTTTTTAATAGAGCACATTCAAGAGCATATAATTAGTTTTAATTCAAAGTAATGTGGTATATAGTAGTTATACAGGAGATGAACATCACCTGTACATAAATTATACAAAAGGGAGAGATTTGATTGAAGAAGTTACGTTTATTGATTGCAGGTATCGCAAGTATTTTGGCATTCTCGGTATTAGGAAGCTTTGCAAGTGCAGATGACCACGCAATGGTTCGTATCATTCACGCTTCACCTGATGCCCCGGCAGTTGATGTTTATGTAAATGGCGAAGCAACAGTGGAAAATGCAGAATTCAAAGCAGCTACTGATTATATGAACCTGCCAGCAGGAACGCACAAAGTGGAAATCTATGCAGCTGGAACAATGGGCGAAGCAGATCCGGTTATCGCTACTGATTTAACAGTTGAAGCAGGAATGTCTTATACTGTTGCAGCAATCAACACAGTGGAAAACCTTGAATTATCCGTTACCTCTGATGACAACATGATAGCGGAAGGCCAATCAAAAATTCGTGTAGGTCACTTCTCACCTGATGCACCTGCAGTAAATGTTGGATTAATCGGTGGAGATGACGTATTCTCTGGTGCTGAATTTAAAGCAGTAACAGATTACATGACACTGGATGCTGGAACGTATGATTTGGAAGTTCGAACTGCTGATGGTGGAGAGCAAGTATTAGACTTGTCTGGTACAATGCTTGAGGAAAATAAAGTTTACTCTGTGTATGCAATCAACACAGTAGACAGCATTGAAGTACTATTATTAGAAGATAACACGATGATGCCAAGCGAAATGCCTCAAACAGGTATGGGTGGCGCTTCCCAATCTAATGGAATGAACTCTTGGGCTTTGATTGCCGGTCTTCTAGTGGTTGGAGCAGCGGTTGTTGGAGTGCGTCGCTTTGCGGCACAAAAATAATAGAATATTAATTGGTCTGTTGGGAAGCCTTCTAATCTTCTCCACAGCATGTACACCCATTGTACAAAATGAAGCTGACACAAATCTTCCACCGGAGTCTGTCAAAGCTCCGGCGGAAGAAATAGCTTCGCAGGTAGATGAGAATCCTACTAAACCAGACAAAGAAAATCAAACAAGGCAAAGCAAAACGGAAATTGTAACTCCTCCCAAAGGCATCATTCCTACTCGGCTCACCATTCCTGCCATCAATGTTGATGCGAATGTGAAACCATACGGACTCGATGAATCAGGTGCGATGGCTGTTCCTGAAGACGGGGAAACTGTCGCTTGGTTTGAACCTGGAACAAAACCTGGTGCAAAAGGTAATGCAGTCTTGGCTGCACATGTTGACGACTACACCGGCCCCGCCATTTTTTTCTATTTGAAAGATTTGGAGATTGGTGACGAGATTATAGTGGAAGACGGTGACCAGACCTTAACCTTTGTTGTCACAGGGAAGGAAGCCTATCCGTACAACCAAGCACC
This sequence comes from Bacillus sp. RO2, assembly GCF_012911845.1. Taxonomy (GTDB): domain Bacteria; phylum Bacillota; class Bacilli; order Bacillales; family Bacillaceae_I; genus Sutcliffiella_A. Next base: position 106,437 of record NZ_JAAXCU010000032.1, read on the forward strand.
CATTCGGACCATATTTGGACCAACAAACAAGCAACAATTGAACTTGATTACTTGTACAGGCCTATATGATCGTAAAACAAACAACCATCAAGAACGGCTTGTTGTCTATACGGAATTAAAAGAAACCTGAAGCTTCTCTATAAAAGAGAGAACTTCAGGTTTTTTAATAGGTTTTAATGGAGAAGGTGATCTTACCCTCTTCAGATTCACGATAAGTAATACCTGAAGCATCAAACGAAGAAAGGAGCACTTCTTTTTCTACTTTTTCAAGCTTTTCAAGTTCAGACAACTTTTCCTCGATGTCTTCTTCTCCCAGCCTAACACTCTGTTGATATTGATAGAAAAACATATACCTGGCAGTTATAAGACCCATTGCTGCTTCTTGATGCTCTTTCCACTTTAGTGGAACAGACAATTTACTTGCAGTAACCATAAGGGAACGAAATTCCTGTTCGTCTTCTTTGGCGAAAACAGAAACGGTACCATTCTTAAGGGAGTCTTCCACAGAATCGGAATAATGTTTACTTTTTATCAAAAGTTGATTCATTTCATTTACATAATTCGCTACTTCTTCCTGACTCTTCACTTTCATCCCATCATAAAAGCTTAGAAAAGTGATGATCCCCACAATTAGGGCCAACGCCATTAAGTAAAAAGTAACCGTCCTAGGATTAATATCCCAAAAGCGATCGTCTTCTAATTCTTCTATTTCTTTTTGCTCATTACGAAAAATCATAGGCAGTATATCCCCGTTTTTTTTCTAGAATATAACATAACTATCCAGTAAAATCCATGAGTTTCTAATAGTTTAATACTGTATCCACTCTTCACATTCCCCCTAAATATATTACCATATTATTCTAGCGCATTCACCCCCACAAAACGACATTCTTCGTAGAAAGTATATATATAAGAGACCTAAACTAACTAACTAAAAGATTGGGTGAATGGATTATGTTTTCAACAACTGAAATTGGGATCGACTTAGGTACAGCGAATACGCTGGTTTATAGTAAAAGTAAAGGGATTGTGTTCAATGAACCGTCCGTTGTAGCAATTGATTTAGAAACAAAGGCCGTGCTTGCTGTTGGGACAGAAGCGAAAAACATGATTGGTAAGACTCCAGGAAGAATTGTGGCCGTTCGACCATTGAAGGATGGTGTTATCGCAGATTTCGACATTACGACTAGCATGTTAAAGCAAATCATGAAAAAAGCGGGCAAAGCGATGGGTTTCTCCATCCGTAAGCCAAGTGTGGTTGTTTGTACACCATCTGGTTCTACGTCTGTTGAGCGTCGTGCTATTCAAGACGCGGTAAAAAACTGTGGTGCAAAGCACGTTCATTTGATTGAAGAGCCTGTAGCTGCTGCAATCGGTGCAGACTTACCGGTAGACGAGCCTGTGGCTAACGTGGTAGTGGACATCGGTGGAGGTACAACTGAGGTTGCCATCATCTCTTATGGCGGCGTGGTATCTTGTAACTCTATCCGTGTAGGTGGAGACCAATTTGATGATGATATCGTGCACCACGTTCGCAAAAATTACAACCTATTAATTGGGGAACGTACTGCTGAGCAAATCAAAATGACGATTGGTTATGCACTAGTGGACCACGAAGAAATCACAATGGAAATCCGCGGTCGTGACCTTGTTACAGGTCTACCAAAAACAATCGAATTGCATTCTACTGAAATTCAAAAAGCAATCAAAGAATCTTTGTTGCACATTCTAGAAGCAATCCGTGCAACACTAGAAGATTGCCCTCCTGAACTAAGTGGGGACATTGTAGACAGAGGGGTTATCATCACTGGTGGTGGAGCTCTGTTAAACGGCATGCAGGAATGGTTAAGCAATGAAATTGTTGTGCCTGTGTATGTTGCACCAAATCCATTAGAGTCTGTTGCGATTGGGACAGGAAAATCATTGACTGTTATTCATAAGTTGCAAAAGGCTGCTACTTGATTATAAAAAATAAGATAAAAACCGAGCTCTTCTTAGGGCTCGGTTTTTGTTTGTCTAAAAACTTCATAAAACTTTAGTTGTTTAGTTAATTACCGCTGTTCCTTTCCGCAAATGGCTTCGCTTTCCGCGGGACGGTGCTTGAGCCTCCTCACTTCGTTTCGGGGGTCTCAACCTACCGTTTCTCCCCCGCTGGAGTCTTCGCCATTTGCTCCAATCCACAGCTAGAAATAACGTAAAAGAAACGTTATTGGCTTATCAAATTCGGTTAGTTAACTTTATTGACCTTAAGTTGAATAAAGTCCCCTTGTTGATTTTAGTGGAAGGCGCGTAGACGCCCGCGGGAGGAAGGGACAGGTGAGACCCCTGAAGCGTTGTGAGGGAGGCTCACGGACCACCCGCAGGCAAGCGAAGCGCCAGGAACGGAAATCAGCCGTCATATAATATTTTCTAATCAAAATAAAAAGCCCCTCCCCATCCACGGGAAGAGACCTTATTCAATACAACCTATCCTGATAAAAATAATTCGGCAGCACTATTTTATTCTCATACGACTTATGGAAGATATGTGTGGCAGCAGGAGACACCGGTGGAATCAACCATGCCCATTCTCCTGTTACATGTCGGCAGCTTTGTGCTTCCCTCTCCTCAAAATGCTTAAACTGCATCGCTGCCGTATGATGATCGACAATGCTGACGCCCTTTTCCTTAAAGGAGTGGACCACCGCTAAATTCAACTCTATCAACGCCTTATCCTTCCACATCGTCGCATTCGTACTCATATCAAGCTCCATAAGGGAAGCAACTTTTGGAAGCATATTGTATCTATCCACATCTGCAAGATTTCTCGCACCGATCTCTGTTTCCATATACCATCCGTTAAACGGGGCAGCAGTATAGTGGATGCCGCCAATCTCTAAACGCATATCAGAAATTAGTGGAGTTCCATACCACTTTAAACCCAAATCATCAAACGCTGGTATAGTAGGATGCACGATCGGCACTTCATGCACAATGTTATCTGGTATGGTAAATAGATGCGGCTCCGCTCCATCCACCTGCACAACCAATGGCAAAATATCAAAATGAGTCTTTGCCCCCTCCCATCCTAGTTCCTGACATTTTCTAGTGAACTCAATGGATGCAGGGTCCCCGATAATTCCGTAATCGGTCTCATATCCAGCGTATCGCAATAGTTGATGATTCCATATACGCAACTGTTTCTCTTCTTCTTTTTGCTGACGAAAAACAGTGATAGTAGGCTTTATTTTTCCATTGTTTGTTGCAAATTCAATGTGATGCTTCAACGCTTCTGCAATATCTGCTTCGTCTTCTAAGTGTCGACGGTCTATTACATGTAACGAATTCCAGAATAGCCTGCCTATGCAACGATTGCTGTTGCGCCAAGCCATTTTTGCACCATGTGACAACTCTTCATATGTATGTTCATAATATCCATAAAGGTCAATTTCATCTTTTATCAGCTGCAATCTGGAATTCATTTCGTCCTCGGATTTTCCCAATTCCTGATAACATTGCAGGATGAATTCCTCTGCCTTTTTTGTAAGAACTTCCTTTTTTTCTAACAATATGTCCACCTCAACTAAATTTCCCTTCTCCTATTGTAGCTTTTTGGCATAGGAAATGAAACTTTTGGGTGCTGGTAATAAATAGGGACAGGTCCCTCAACCGCAAATGGGTCGAGGAACCTGTCCCCCAAACTCACTTCGTCACCAATTGTTTAAAGTTCTGTCCTAATATTTCTTTCATATTATGAACGGTAATAAACGCCTGTTCATCCGTTGCACCGATGAACTTTTTCAATTTAGAGAAGTCTTTTTTGTTTAAGATGGTGGTAATTACTTCTTTTTCATCAGAGGTAAAGGCACCTTTTGCATAGTGTATGGTTGCCCCACGGCCCAACTGCCCCACGATATAGGAGCGAATCTGATCACTTTCACTACTTATGATGACCACTTCCCTCATTTCGTTCACCTGCTGAAGTACGTAGTCAATAACCAAGCCATTTAGGATGACGCCGAATACGGCATACATCCCTACTTCTGGTCCGAAAACTAAAATGGAAGATAAAGCAATAAAGATATCTGCCAACAGGACGCCGCGACCCATATCAACCGAAAAATATTTATTTAAAATCAATGCAATAATATCGGTCCCTCCCGTGGAAGCACGCTGATTAAATACAAGTGCCATTCCAAGCGCTGCAATGCATTGCCCTATGATCAATTGAATTAAAATGTCCTCACTAAATGGCCCGCTAATAGGAAAAAGAGCCTCTAAGAGCCATACCATTACAGACAGCATGACACTCGCATAAATCGTTTTTGCTCCAAATCCAAATCCAAGAAGTAAAAAACCCACAACAAATAAAAGTAAATTGACGATCAACATTAACACACCGATAGAAACCATTGGGAACACATCGTTTAATATAATGGAAAGCCCACTTACTCCCCCTGTTGCCAAGCTATTGGGAGAAAGAAAAAAGTGTACATGTATCGCTACAAAAAGAGGACCTACGTGCAAGAATAAAAGTGTTTTCAAGTGTTTGTTCATAACGGTCAGCCTCCCTCTATTTTTTTACAGTCTAGTTGGGATTATAAAGACCCTGACCAAGCATGTAAACACATAAAAAAGAAGTTGCACAATTGAAAGCGGATTAATTTTTTTCACGTGAAACAAACGTTTGTTTAAACATTTCTTCTTGCTTAAAAGCAAGTCACTGAAAACTTAAATATTATGTAATTAGTGAATTCTAGCTGTTGATTGGAGCAAAAGGCGAAGACTCCTCGAAAATGCTACTCATTTTCTTCGTGCGATGTATCGCTGCCCGAGCCTTCCTTGTCTGTCCTAAGGGAGATAGCGGTAGCTTAAGACCCCGCAGCAGAGCGAGGAGGCTCAAGCACCGCCCCTAGGACAGCGAAGCCATTTGCGGAAATCAACAACGGTGTCAAAACCATATCTTAAATAAGAGATTCTTTCAGTGGCTTCCTTAAACAGAGGGAGAATCTATCCGTTTCAACCACAAGGTGACATGGATTTTGTTGCAAACAGTAAAATAATGCATCAACGTTAAAAGCACCATCCCCGTATTCATGCCAAGGATCACCCCGTTCATTTGCAGACTTGGAAGTGAACCGAGAAGAAACATAAGTATAAATGAACTACATGTTGACCAGATGGAGTGTAAGAAAGCATCTTTAATTAACCCTAAACCTATCAAATATGCCTGTAATGGCGAGACAAACAAATGAAAGAGAAAGAATGGCCATAATAGTTGCACATAAGATGCAGCATGAGAATTTTCAAAAAAGACATTGGTCAGCGGGATAGCAAAGTGATAAAAGACCATCACAATAGGAATGCCATAAAAAAAGGTGATAACCATCACTTGCTTTAACAGCCTCTGCATTTTCCTAAAATCATGATTCGCATGAGCCTCAGACACTGTGGGAATCAGGACTATCAACAACGAGTGGGCAATAAATCCAGGAAAAAAGCCAATGGTCAGCGCCACCCCTGCAAGAAGCCCAAACTCCTCGAGTGCAATGGTATGGCTGAGTCCTGCTTTTACAAGCGCTATTTTAATAAGAAAAGGTTGAATTGCATTGGTGACGGCATGGAAAAGTCTCATCCCTGTTGTAGGAATGGAGACCTCAAGCAAGCTCTTCCTCACTGTTCTGCCATCAATTCGGGCCGCAGCCTTCGTTTTTAATTCGATATACTGGAGCCTGTACATATAAAGAAGATACAAACAGACAATCAGCTCCGTCGCCACCAATGTACAAAGGGCGATAAGGATGGAAACCTCCAACGTAAAATGGAAGAAATGATACACAAGAACAAGTAGACTCAGTTGCACTATTTTTCTTAGAAAGTTAGAGATCGCAATTTTACCCATATGCTGAAGGCCCATAAAGTATCCTCTCGCGATAGAAGAGAAGGAAATGACCGGTATCAAAATCAGAACCAACCATTTTACAAGTGGATGGTAGTGCTGAAAAACCGGAACAAATGGCAGAATGATAGCTGCAACAAACAGCACCATCATGGTAAAAACAATGGTCAGCCTCATGGCATGATGAAGCATACTTTGGTGATATTTCTCTTCTTTGGCAGCGACAAATTTGGAAATAGATATTGGCAACTCCAAACTCGAGATGACCACTACCAGAAAAATAACTGGCAGGACAGACATATAAAGCCCCATACCTTCTTCTCCAAGGTTTTTTGCCAATACCATATTTACAATAAATTCTATGCTTTCTCCTAGAAAGGCGGCGATTGCCAGAAGGAGTGTCCCTTTGAAAAATTTATTCATAAATGAAATTGTCCCCTCTCCAACTCTCACTCTTGAAAATCCATTTCCTATTTTATGAGACAGGTTGTGAAAATATGGCTGGAATGTTGTGAGTCCTTCTACTTATTCTTCATCCCTGGCATATTCGGAAGGTTATGGATGTTCCTCAAAAGGAATAGTAATAGTAGAGAGAAGAAAGGAGTGTTTCGGATGTGGAGACTTTTATTGAACATCGCAGCATTTATATTGGTCATAGTTGTAAATTATCTTGCTAATGCCCTTCCGCTTAATGGGCTTACTACAGGCGATATCGCGAACCGTATCACCGTTCTTTTTCAACCTGCAGGCTATGTATTTTCCATCTGGAGTTTAATCTATCTTTTGCTAGGTATTTGGATTATTCGTCAGTTTCCGAAATCACGGAGGGACCTGCCTATATATGTGAACACTAGTGGCCTTTTTGTCTTAAGCTGCTTATTGAACAGTGCGTGGGTGGTATTGTGGCATTACGGATTCTGGGTGACAACGGTGGTTGTGATGATTAGCTTATTGTTAACACTAATCGCACTATATACGAAAATGCGCGCATCTAACCCCGGCAAGCTGGATTTTGCAACGTTCTCCATTTATCTTGGCTGGATTAGTGTCGCAACCATTGCCAATATCAGTTATGTTTTGGTTGAAAAGGGCTGGGATGGATTTGGATTATCAGATGTGACATGGACGGTCATCATGCTCGTTGTGGCCACGCTTTTAGCTATCTGGTTCCGAATTTCTCAAGGCGACTGGATTTATCCACTAGTGTTCGTATGGGCATTTATTGGAATCGGTGTGAAGAATATGGAGGAGTATAGCAATGTCGCTTATGTTGCGTATGCCTTGGCTGCCGTGATTTCGGTGATGACGTTGCTTGGGGGTAAGGTTGGTAAGAAAGAGTAGTTATATTGTTATATGATGGATTTGCCGAACAGTATTGATTTGTATGAATGAGGACAATGTTTCCTCTTTTTTAACCGCGGAGGGCGTCATTCCCCTCCTATGAGGACAATGTTTCCTCCTTTTTAACCGTGGAGGGCGTCATTCGCTCTCTATGAGGACAATGTTCCCTCCTTTTCAACCTTCGAGGGCGTCATTCGCTCCCTATGAGGACAATGTTTCCTCCTTTTTCACCGTGGAGGGCGTCATTCGTTCTCTATGAGGACAATGTTTCTTCCTTTTTAACCTTGGAGTGCGTTATTTCCTCTCTATGAGGGCAATGGTTCTTACTTTTGCTCCCTGGAGGTCGTCATTCTGTTTTTATGATGAAAATGTTACCTCTTTTTCAACGGTGCAGAGCGTCATTCTCTCTCTATGAGGACAATGTTCCCTCTTTTTACACCGTGGAGGGCGTCATTCGCTCTCTATGAGGACAATGTTCCCTCCTTTTACACCGTCCAGGGCGTCATTCGCTCTCTATGAGGACAATGTTTCCTCCTTTTTAACCGCGGAGGGC